>NZ_JAAIVB010000045.1 GCF_010974945.1 Noviherbaspirillum galbum
CTCTAACAATGCACGGACGTCAGTAAAGGTTCAGTCCGTGTGAGAACGCCTTGACCGCTAGCATGCCTATCCCGTTTTCATGTGAAAGTCGGGTATCGGGATGAAGCAATGGCAGCTTGGGGTCGATAGCACGCTGTTACCTTTTGCCGGTGAAAGTCTGGACTGCTCTGCTTAGCCGCGATGCGGTTCAGACTTTGAAGGGCGGTTTCATGCTCGCTTCGTTCATTCGATCCTCGATTCGTCATTCCGTGAAACCATGTCGATATCGGCCACGATCTGCTGGCGGAGTAGAGGTCGCTCACCGTCCAAAAACTGCTCCATGCCCTCAATCCGGTCAACTTCTCCCTTGTCGCGAAGGCGCCGTACCTGATCGGCTAGATGGCTCAGGTTGCTTTGGAGGCGCATGAATGCCGGATCGCCACTCAAACGGGTGGAAAGATTGGTTAGGGCACCCTTGTAGAGCGCTGTTTGCTGTTCCAGTGTCTCCAACTCGCGACGTGCCCCTTCTTCGGTAGTGGACAGTGCCAGGCTTCTGGCGGCCTGGTCAGCTTCCAGGTAGGCATCTCGCACAACCGCTAGCGCATTCATCTGGTCGACATCGGTCAGGTCATCATGAGTTGATTCGCGGTCTAGCCGCGCGATGACGGAGCTTGCCAAAATCACCAGCGACACACAAAGGACGCCAAGTTCCACTTTCAAGCCTCGTCCGCGCTTCGTCTTGGCATTCTGGTTCGTCCGCTTCACAACATCCTCCAGCATGGTTTTTCCATGCGGAATTGTCGCAAGGCCGAGCCGAAAGTGAAGTGCCGAACAACTCGTACAATCCAGGCCTGATTCAGCAGGCGGAACATTAAACCCGACGTCCGGTTTAATAAACGACGACAGGCAGCTCAGGGTCGGATGCGGGCCTCGAACGCGGCGCCGTCAAAGGCCGGAACGTGTTGTAGACCGGTCGTTTCATCTTTGATGCACAAGCAGACCTTCCGGCCAGAGGCGCGTCAGTTAGAATGAAACAAGTCCCCCTACTGGAGCTGAAACGCCATGGCCAACATTTTCGATACCGGGCTGGACCCCAATCCCGCCAACTACACACCTGTCACCCCGTTGAGCTTCCTTGAGCGTGCCGCGGCAGTCTACCCCAGGAGGCCAGCGATCGTGCATGGCGCGCTGCGCCGGACCTGGTTCGACACCTATGCGCGCTGCCGGCGTCTGGCCAGCGCGCTGGCTGCGCACGGAATCGGACTCGGCGATACGGTGGCGGTAATGCTGCCCAATACGCCGCCAATGGTCGAAGCGCACTTCGGCGTGCCAATGTCCGGCGCGGTGCTCAATACGCTGAATACGCGGCTTGATGCGGCCGCCCTCGCTTTCATGCTGGAGCACGGCGAAGCGAAGGTCGTCATCGTCGATCGCGAGTATGCCGGCGTGATGCGCGAAGCGCTCGCAAAGTGTGGTCGCGCGCCGCTTGTCATCGATGTGGACGATCCGGAATACACCGGCGCCGGCGAACATATTGGCTCGGTCGAATATGAAGATTTCCTCGCCTGCGGCGATCCCGGCTACCCCTGGCAAGGTCCTGCCGACGAATGGCAGGCGATCTGCCTGAACTACACCTCCGGCACCACCGGTGATCCGAAAGGCGTGGTCTACCATCACCGCGGCGCGTACATGAACGCGGTGTCAAACATTCTTGAATGGGACATGCCAAAGCACCCGGTCTACCTGTGGACGCTACCGATGTTCCACTGCAATGGTTGGTGCTTCCCGTGGACCGTTGCCGCGCGCGCAGGCGTCAATGTCTGCTTGCGCAAGATCGAAGCTGCTGTCGTGTTCGACTTAGTGCGCGAGCATCACGTCACCCATTACTGCGCCGCGCCGATCGTGCACAGCCTGCTGCTGAATGCGCCCGATGCGATGAAGGCCGGAATCAGCCAGCGCGTCAGTGCGATGGTTGCCGGCGCCGCGCCGCCGGCGGCGATGATCGAGGGCATGGAGAAGATGGGCTTTGACCTTACCCATGTCTACGGGCTAACCGAGGTGTACGGCCCGGCCGCGGTATGCGTCAAGCATCCGGAATGGGAAGCTGTCGACATTGGGGAACGCGCGCGCCTGAATGCGAGACAAGGGATGCGCTACCATTTGCAAGAAGCTGTCGCGGTACTCGACCCAGCTACGATGCAGCCGGTGCCGGCCGACGGCGAGACGATGGGCGAGATCATGTTCCGCGGGAACATCACGATGAAGGGCTACCTAAAGAACCGGAAAGCAACCGAAGCCGCGTTCGCCGGCGGCTGGTTCCATACCGGAGATCTCGCGGTGATGCATCCGGACGGCTATGTGAAGATCAAGGACCGCAGCAAGGACATCATCATCTCGGGCGGCGAGAACATCTCGAGCATCGAGGTCGAGGACGTGCTGTACCGGCATCCGGCGGTGCTGGCTGCCGCAGTCGTCGCGCGACCAGACCCGAAATGGGGCGAAGTGCCCTGTGCCTTCATCGAGCCGCGCTCCGGCAGCACCGTCAGCACTGAAGAACTGATCGCCCATTGCAAGGCGCATCTTGCCGGATTCAAGGTGCCGAAGGCCGTGATCTTTGGCGAAATACCCAAGACCTCGACCGGCAAGATCCAGAAATTTTCGCTGCGCCAGCAGGTGCATTCGACCGCTGCGCTGGAATGAGTGCTGATCCGACAAGCCGATGATACGCTGCAAGTCTTCCTCCTCTGGCTGCTGATTCTGCCGTTCGCCGTCGCGAACGGCGCGCTCCGCGAGGCGGTGTTGATTTTGGCGTTCGACAAGTCGCTCGGAAAGACAAAGAACCATATGTGGTCAACATTCGCTCGATAGCGGTACCCAGCTATCGACATGTCCGACCGACCGTCTGCTTTGGGTCCAGGCCGTGTGAAAACGCCTATATCCTGTACTACCGTCACAGTATCCAGCTCCATATGGGCGTTGTCCTGGTTCGAAGTCCAACTAAACTGATATTGCTTAAGGATTTTTTCAAAAGGATTGGCCAAAGGAAGTCAGTCAGAGATCTATTTCATAAGTGATAAGAGGCAAATGGATGGATTCAAGGGAGTGCCAACGCCAGCAACGACAGTATAGGATTCGATCTCTGCACTTTGCGATTTCTGCGGCATCTGCTTCCCGCGCATCATGAAATATGGGTTGCATGTTCAAGGACGTGGGGTAACTGCGTAGTTGTCCCTCCAACCTATTCTACACAGCCAACCGCTGTCGGCAAGAAACCGCTGCCTTTGAACGCCCGCTTGGGGTCGAGCTCGGCATGTCGCACTCAATGAACGTCCGGCGGGTATTTGCTCGATAGCCGCCAGTCTGATTTTTGTCGCTTGATGTTATCCTTTGCGAAATAATACGACTCAACCCTGACGTGACTTTGCCGCCCGATCTTTGGACAACCCGCGCTGTGCTCGACGGTGATGAGGCGGCAGTAAGCCAACACCGTTATGACGAACGTGCATCCCAGGAAGACTTTGAAGCATATGCGCAGTGGCTCAAAGGCGCGATCATGCGTGGAAGCTATATCGGTCTTTTTGCTGAGGCCCAATGCGAAATCATTGCTGGAGCCGGCTTGCTGTTGCTTGAATGGGGACCAACGCGAGGCGATTCTAATCCAATTCGAGCACGTGTCGTAAACGTCTGGACGCGTCCAGACTGGCGACGACGTGGCGTAGCCACTGACCTCGTCAAACGCTTGCTCGCCCGAGCAGAAATAATCGGCATCCAAGCCATCGGACTCGACTCGACACCAATGTCTAAGGCGCTATACCGCTCGTTGGGGTTCGAGCAGTATCTTGCGGAGATGATCCGCCGGACGAGGTAGGCAATTGACTTTGTCCGCTTTCAGGAAGAGGCAAGGACTGCTTCAATCAACGGCTTATCGACTTATAAAAACCCAGATAATTCTTGGTGTAGAGCAGCACAAATCCTCTACATGGGAAAGATCTATGAATAGGTTTCGACACATTGCACGGTACCTGTCCATGAAGCCGTGCGAAGAACGCTTCCAGCACTTTGAGCGTCTGCTTTCAAGAATGTCCAGTGGCAGCTCAGGGTCGGTTGCCGGCAGTCAACTTCAAATCCTCAGTGGCCGCTTCTTGCTGAATCTTGGATTATCCCGTCTTGCAAGTTGCTTTGACCCTGTCCATGTGAGCACGTCGCCGGGACGGCGAATATCTTCACCGTTCCGAGTGAAGGCGGTGCCGGATGTGATGCGGATGAGGACCGGAATGCGCAGTAATGCGACTGTTCCATGCCGTGGACTTTATAAAAAACTTTCCTTGCGATCTGCATCATTGAATTGACATTCCCGCATTCCCATCACATGTAAGAACGTGATCGGTATCTTTGTGTCAAAGCTGGTTTGATTAAAGCACTGCGGTCGTGGGCGTCTCGCCCTAGCGATCTGCCGACTCTACCCAAGCCGCATCCAATAACTGACTTAAGAAGTCACCGTTGACGCGACGTGAACAACTTTGGACCCAAGGTTACGGATGCTAGCGCAAGCACGGTAAATACAATGCCAATCCATTGCCAGGCACTGATGTGCTCTCCTAAAAGAAGTACGCCGCTGGAGAGTCCGATGACAGGGACGCCTAAGCTGAAGGGCGCTACCTTGTTAGCGCCATGGCGCTTGATCAGCCCGGTCCACATGCTATAAGCAGCTACGGTGGCGATCCATCCCAAGTACGCGACCGACAACCAGCTCTCCCAGGATGCCCTAAGCCATTGCAAGTGAGTCGCAGGTGGATCGGCGAGCAGGCTCAGCACGGTAAAAGGAAGTATCGGCACCACGCTGCACCATACAAGAAAACTCAACACATTGAAGTCGGGCGACTCCTGCTGAGCAAATCGCACAATGATATTCGAGGCTGCCCACATCGAGGCAGCGCCCAAGCATAATATAAAGCCGATGACGGTCGTGGCGCCGGTCCCGTTAGCCTCGGGGATTAGATAGTTCATGCCAAAGCTGCACAATCCGACAGCCGCCAATGCCATGCCAAGAAAAAGTGGCAATGTCGGCCTTTGTGCCAAAAGCAGGAAGCTTAGCAGGGCAGTAAAAAACATTTGAGTCTGCATCAGTACTGATGCGAGGGACGCGGTCATGCCAACCTTGAGCGAAACAAATAAAAGCCCGAATTGACCCACGCCTTGAAACAGTCCGTAGAGGAGTATCCATTTCCAGTTCACCTTGGGCATGGGCACCACAAAAAGTAATGGCAGCGCTGCAAAGACATAACGGAGGACGCCAAGCTGAAAGGGTGTGAAACTACGCAGGCCAATTTTCATGGCGACGAAATTAGTTCCCCATATAAAAACGATTGCTGCGATGGCCAGAAAGTCTCGGCCATTCATTTGGGATTCCCGCATAAATTTTCCTGGATGGGGGCTGTTGCATACCAGCGTCAGGCAGCATTATCTCAATTTCTGTCCAGTCAATGATTGGACAATCGTTTTGACATGCCTGCTCACGTGCACCATGGCTCGCCGCTTCACAACCTGATGCTGGACCAGGCGGGCGATTATTTCCACGATACCTATGGCGGGACGATGCTGAACCTGCCGGGACTCGCCCTGCGAACCGCCGAACCGGCGCCAGCGCGAAGTGAGACGACGCTCGCCGAGGAGGGCCGGTTCGAAGTCCATGCCGGCATGTCCGAGACGAGCCGCATCCTTTTTCTCCGTCCCGACCTCGTTGCCGCCAATTATGGCTCCGCCCCGCCCAACACGGCGAACAGCCCCGCGGAGGCGGTTACGATCGCCCGGCGGGCAGGGTTACATCGGCTCGCCGCGTCTCGCAAGCGCTGCGTTCGGCGCACAAGAGATGCGTTACCGCGGCAGCCTCTTCATTCGCACGGCTTTGTCTGTCCTCGATGGTGAAGACCCGGCAGCCATCCCTCGCATTTCCGCTCTGGCATTCAAGAATCCGGCGATTCAGGACATCGAGGGCGGGACACGGCGCTACTACGCGCAGATCGATCGCTAGCAGGCATCCTGGCTGGAGCGGCATGCGGTGGCGAATCAGCCGCCACTCAATAGCGACTCGGCCCCCATGCCCGCGAAGTAACGGGGCGCTCGCCGCTTGTTGTCGCCGCGGCCAACCCGCTCATGTGGCCGGCTTGCTGTATGTTGGATAAAGATACGCTGCGACAGCCTAGACGAAGTGCTCAAGGATTTCTTGTTTCCCGCCTCAATGCGTCCTTCAAGGGGATAGGTATTGCCTCGTCGTGCCGCTCGACCAACAGCATGCGCAGCTGGCCAACCAGAACCTCATTCTTCCTTTCCAGCCCGGCATTGATCAGATCCGCGTCCTTGATATAAACCTTGAAAGCGGTCGACTCCGTGAACAGATCCAGCCGGTGGCTCGTGGTGTTCTCCAGTCCCTGATGCAAATTCCACGCACAACTGGTCAGATGCAGCCCAATTTCGTCGGCGAGATGGCGCACAACTTCTTCAATCGCGCTCGCGCCGGCGGCCCGCATCTCTGCGTCCGTGCGATGCCCGTCCATGCTGTCTCCTTCGCCGTGGCCTGATCCAGCGACTGCCAGGGCGTCATCTAGTACTTGCGACTTTGGCAGAGTCAAATGGGCAAAGTTCTTGACTATTTTGTAACGTTCTTTAGCAGTTCTTATGAGCCTCGCCCTCCATGTACCTATTGAGAGTGACTACGCAGCAATCGCAGCATGGGTTCCTGATGCTGCGCCCAGTCTTCGTTGGGCAGGCCCACGGCTTCGTTTTCCGTTTGTCGCTTCAGACTTGCGGGAACTGCTGGCCGTGCCTGGTGGCGGAGAATCAAGCTATTGCTTGAAAGATGAGTCCGGCTGTCTCTACGGTTTTGGCCAACATTGGGTTTTGTAGCCCGGATCTGTGCATTTGGGCCGGATCGTCGTGGCTCCAGACGCTCGCGGGTGCGCGGTCGGTAAGGTGTTGTGCAAACAGCTCGTCGCCGCTGCGCTAGAGACGACCTCGGCGGCGACAGTCACACTCCGGGTGTACAGGGACAACGTTGTGGTCGTGAGGCTGTATTCCAGTTCGGGCTTTGTTGAGGTCCCATCGGAATCTAACACTGAAGTGGTGTTCATGAAACTCATGGCTGACCGATCTCACGACGTCGGTGCTTAGCCAGCTCAAGAGTGGAACATGGCCGAATTGAAATTAGTGGAATGTGCGTGCCTGTGAATCGTCGCTTGGCCTTGACTCGCGCTCCTCTAGAGCGTCTGCTTTCGGGATTGTTGAATGTCTGCAACGGGTCGGCACAGGCTTATCCCGGGCTGCCATGCAATGTCTGCAAGGCAATCTATAGCTGCCGGTAGTCCACTGTCAGGTTACCGCAGAGTCCGGCCAGAAGCGATCAGTCGGCGAGCTCTCAGAGTACAGTAGTTCAATTGCAAATGTTGAGGTACACCAATCGAGTTCCTTTCTGGCTTTTGCGTCGGTTGTCGATACTGTGATACCTGCCATTATCCAAAAACTAGATGAAAGCAACCTTTGATGAGGTCAATTGCACCCCACCGCTCGTCTGTTGAACGATAACTCGCATCTGGGACCGCCTCTTCCCTGAAAACGCTTAATAAGATCATGAAAACTAAAATAATTTATCTGAAATTTTCACATTTTTAATCCTAGACAAACATGACGCGTAGACTCTAAAAGTGGACTGAACATGCATTGATCCTAGTTTTGAACTAGACATGGACACTTCCCGCCAAACTAATGAACTAAATCGCCGTCTCCAAGCGCGATCAGTATCGTCATTTACTCTTGCCTTTACCTGTTTCTGAGGCAATACTTACCGAAAATGACGAAGCCAAATAGACGTGTGAGCTGGCCTAGATGACGGCGCCTCCGCGTTATTGCGATCGTCAACGTGAATACGTCAATCGAGGAGACAGCATGCTCAATCCCGCATCTCGCCCTGTGCGGCCCTGCTTATCCTCTTGGTCATGTCGTGACCTGCGCAGCCTGGCCAGGTTTCGTCCCATCACAGGTTAGTCCTCCCTGCTGGGGCTTGCCCGACTCATCTCCGGGCTTTCTTCTTCGATGTCATTTCGCGCCTAAAGCGCAAACGGAAGGGAACGCCGTGCCCATACGCCTTCTACTTGGTTTGCCCTATGTGTTGGGACCGCAGATTGGCAGTTCTGGTCCCTATGCAGTACCCGAATGGGTCGACTGGAATGGTTTGCGTTTTCGCTTTGCCGGACTGACGCCTCTGCCCATGGACAGCGTTGTCATCAGGGGTGACGTCCTTATGACTCCACCGAATCTGCAGTTTTTCTGCTCCGACGAATTAGCGGGTCAACATACCGAATGGACTCTAAAGCCATAAAATGATGGACCTAGAATCTGGTATCTATCTTCCTTACTGTTTGATGCGTTTGAAGGACAGGCGGTATATCCTTTTGGATCGCAGATATCAGCCACTCGGTGCACCGTCGATCGCGTGGCGTGACTTGCAGACTCACCCGCAGGCTCAGCACCTCAAAGAAATATCACCGGAAATAGCAGCGCAGCTTTCTTGCATAGGCTCTTCAGATACTGAATGCATTTACCTCTACAACGAGGGTTGTATTCCTTTAGCAAGCGAGAAAAATTGGCATGCTTTTTCAATGCGCCTCAAAACTTTCTTGAGTCTGAAGTTGAAAAACGAAGTGCCCATAACAGGGTAAGCAGTAAGAGCGTTTAGCGCATTCGGTATATCTTCAGAAACTGTTGCTGGCCGCGTTAAAACTTTTTGGCCGCATGCTATCGTCGCGAAGTGTCGCTGAATGGCAGCTTATGGAATCTGGCAGTGGCAGCTTGGGGTCGTTTTGAGTCCGCCGCCAAAAGAGGACTAAGGTCTGAAAGCTGGCGCAAAGCTGCCGACCGTTCAACTGCAGATCAAGCAGCATTATTTCGACGTTTCACACAATTCAGCCAATCATCATGTCAACGCCTAATACCGTATCGGGTCGCCATGCCGTCGACAATGCGATGAAAATCATGAATCGTTTCTTCAATAATGCTTTTTACTGGCTTGATAGAGTCAATACGTCCGCAGACCTGTCCTGTCAGAGGCACTGCGGCTTCCATGTTTCCGCCGAAATATAATTGCTGAACTCCGGCGAACTCCGCCATGATGTTGTCCGGCGATTGTTCCTGGAGACGCGTGGTGCGTTCAGTGCGCAACGCTCTGAGTGCAGGCCCTTTTCCGCCGCGATTCAGGAAGACGGTATCGGTTTCGCCTGCGTTGACGATGGCTTGCTTCCAGTTATCGTGCACCGGCGACTCCACCGCGGACAACATGCGCGTGCCCATCTGGATACCTTCTGCGCCGAGCGCAAAGGCAGCGGCCATGCTGGCGCCGTCACAGAAACCACCGGCCGCGATGACTGGTACGTCAACCTTGGAACAGACCAGCGGCAACAGGACCATGGATGCGACATCACGCTGGTTCTTGAAGCCGCCGCCCTCGCCTCCCTCCACGATCAAGCCATCCACGCCAGCAGCGACTGCCTTGAGGGCCCCCGCCAATGTAGGCACGACGTGGAATACCGTCAGACCTGCTTCTTTCAACGCAGCACAATAACGCGTCGGATCGCCGGCGGATGTCGTCACGAACCGGATGCCTTGCTCAACTACGAATTGCACGATGCCTGGGTCACGCACATAGCTCAAGGCGATGTTGACGCCAAACGGCTTGTCGGTCAGTTCCCGCATCTTGCGGAGTTCGGTCCGGATTGTATCCAGTTCGCCCGAGGAGGTTTCAATGATGCCCATCCCGCCCGCATTGGAAACTGCCGCCGCAAGCTGAGACCGGGCTATCCATCCCATCGGTGCCTGGACGATCGGATGTTCAACGCCTAGCAAGGAAGTCACGCGGTTATGAATGGTCATTTGTGGTCATTCCTCGTCTGATAAAGGTGAAAGAGGTCAAGGTTAGCGCATCGGCAGGAACCGCATGCGCAAGCGCTTGATGCGAAAACGCGCCATGCACGTTGGCAAGCGTCGTCTGCGGGCTAGACTAGAAGCCCAGAGCCATGTAGTCCAATTATGGTTTTGAATAAATATCCATCAATCCTGTTCATGACACATTGCCTCCATAAATTTCCTCCAAATCTTCCGGTATGGCGAGCAATTGTTGCTGACGGTATTGCCGTAGGGCCTGTGCATGAGCAACAGCGGGGAGAAGGATGGCTGGGTTGAGCAGCTTTCGACTATCTGGCCAGCATAAGTCAACTGAACGAACTACGACATCAATGAATGCCATTGGGTAATAGATTGCGCACAGGTGATAGGTAGGGCAAAATTCCGACATTCCACAGGAGGTCCCATGCCGGCAGAAGGAAGTCATGTCGTAATTGTTGGAGGTGCGTCGGGAATCGGGCTCTCGATTGCGAAAACGTGTGCGGCGCTGGGCGCATCGGTCACTATATCGGGACGCGATGTGGATCGCGGGCTTCAAGTAGCAGCAGGGCTCGGTGGGAGCGTACGCTTCGTGCAGATCGATCTGCTCGAATCTGATTCGATTAAGCGTGCGTTTGAAGGCAATACACGCATTGATCACCTCGTGCTGACGCCTGTTTACCCAGGCAATCAAAGCCTGCGCGAATTTGATGTGGAAGAGGCTATGCGGGCGCTCCGTCTGAAGCTAGTTGCATTTCCGCAGGTGGTGAAGGCCGCACTTCCACGTCTGAAATCGACGTCTTCGATCACGGTATTCGGCGGTTTGGCAAAGGCCAACCCGTATCCCGGATCTACGATGGTTAGCATCGCGAACGGCGGCGTCGTCGGAATGGTGCGTACCCTGGCGGTAGAGCTCGCGCCGATCCGCGTAAATTGCATCTCGCCCGGTCTGGTCGAGGACTCACCACGCTGGCAAGCTCGCATTGCCGCCGGAGCTGGCGCAGCTGTTGAAGCGTTCAAGATGCGCACACCTAGCCAGAAACTTGCCAATGTGGAGGACATCGTTCACGGCGTGCTCTTTCTCATGGATAACCGTGCGGCGAATGGAATCGATCTTGAGCTCGACGGTGGCATACAGCTCGTCTAAAGTGGGCAGTATGTGACTCGTAACACGGCGGCTTTGATCAGAAACGCTTGTGGAGCGAAGTACGCTCAGGGTCGGCAAGGGCCGGTCGCCACTAACCAAGCAAGGGCGGGAAGGTATCCTATAGCCGCTAGCGGCACCAGGCCGGCCTGCTGTCGAATGCGGCCACGAGCAGCCGTCAAAGGCAGACAGTGAGTCGGTCGAAATATTCTTCAGCCACCGTCCAAGTAGTCAGTGAAGGAGATTCCATGGCCAGCGACGTTTCGATCCGACGCGCGAAAGTAAATGATCAGGACGCGCTAGCCCTTGTCGGACAAGCGACATTCCTCGAGACGTTCTCGGGCGTCCTGGATGGTAGCGCAATTATTGAGCATTGCCGGCATGCCCACTCCGCTGCTCGCTACCTTGCCTGGCTCAATGATCCTGATGCCGCGATCTGGCTCGCCGAGGCCAGCCCAGGCCATTCGCCTGTAGGCTACATCGTTGTCGCGCGGCCGGAATTACCAATGGCTGACTTGGAGCGAGATGTCGAACTCAAGCGCATCTATTTGCTCGGCCGTTATCACGGCGTTGGTGTCGGCAAGCGCTTGCTGATTCACGCAATAGAACATGCGAAGTTGCTAGGTGCCACTCGCTTGCTGCTCGGGGTGTATGCCGGCAACGTATCCGCTATTGGTTTTTACCGCCAGCAGGGATTTCTCGACTTTACCCGGCGGCGGTTTAACGTAGGCGGCCGGGATTACGATGACCAAGTTATGAGCCTCACGCTTGTTGAACGGTGACCGTCCGTTTTGGGTCGCGTGTTGCCTGTCACTATCGGATCGCCAAGGTCGGAAAGCTGACCCAAAGCCGCCGGCCGGCTTGCATGCAGTGAATGTGTTTCTCGCGAAGGTCTGCCGCCGCCTTCATGTGCTGGATCTGCCAATTGCTTCCTCAAACAACGTCCGACGACCATGGATGAGATTACCGCCTATCCCATCCATGGTTTTGAAGATTCTGGGCATCTTTCAGGTAGCACACAACTATTGTAATACCTGCAAGGTCGATCTATACCGACGCCGGTGGCTTACCTTGGCCTGGACAAGGCAACGAATACCTATCGCTTTGTGCGATATTTTGCAGGCCAACTCTCGATTTATTTCCCGAGATTGAAGTAAGCTCGTTGCACCGTAGGGGCGACGAACGAAAAGTCATCCATAACGAGCGCGGTGGAGTCTACGCGCCGCCCCATATATGTTTGATGAATAACTCTTATCACAACACGAAAGCGGAAATCTGAGCCGATACTGGGTAAAATAACACTTGTCTCCTCCAACTCTCCTTGAATTGGATTTACCCGCTCACCGCAAGGTCAGCGGGTTTTTTTTCGCCCCTGCGCAGCTTCCATCGTCATCTTTGAGATGTTGCCGGCATTACCAAAGGTGAAAACGCAGGCGATCCCGGCTTCCTGCCCGTAAAATGCTAGGCTGCTGCCACCTTGCACATGCAACTTTGCAATCTTGCCGCGCCGCCGCTGAGACCACGCCATGACTGAACCCTTTCCCGATACCGCCCAGGCTGCAAGCATTCTTGCGACGCGCCGCATGCGAAACGACCAGGGACCAAGATTGCCGGAAGCATGCCGTCCACCGGGCATGGAGGCCGCTTTGGATATCCAGTTCGCCGTCACCGCACGGCTTGGCTTGCCGGTCGCCGGATGGAAATGCGCCCTTCCGGCGGGAGACAAGGTCATTGTGGCGCCAATCTATCGCAATCTGATCCGCACCACTAGCCCGTACGCCGTGAATGCGTTGCAAGCCGAGGTCCGCATCGAACCCGAACTTGCATTTGTTCTGGGCCATGATTTGCCCGCACGCGAAACCCCCTATATTCCCGACGAAGTCGATGCCGCGATCAGCCGTACGCATCTCGCCCTGGAATTGATCGGAAGCCGCTACGAAAGCCCCGATGAAGTGACTTATGAAGAGCATCTGGCCGATGGCTTGCTCAACCAGGGTCTTTACCTTGGCCCCGAGGCCGACGGTAAAGCGGCATCCAGTGCCAACAGGCTGAACCTGAGCCTGACGATCGGCGCCGGTGAAACAGCCGTACTGGATGGCCATCATCCGGCCGCGGCGCCACGCGCACCGCTGCATTGGCTGGCGGAGTTCCTGAGGGCGCGCGGTCAGGGCCTGCAAGCGGGCCAGGTCATCATCACGGGTTCCTATGTCAACAGCTTTACGGTGCCAGCGGGGCAGGACATCGCTCTACGATTCGGGTCGCTGGGTGAGCTCAAGGTGCATTTCTCGCGGCAATGAACGACTTGTCGCGTCTGGTTGCCCGTTTTCAGCCGCGCATGACCTTGCAGACCCTGACGCGCGGCGACGGATTGCTGGGCATGCGCCCCTCCGGCCGGCTGGGTCCGCGCGGCGGAGAGGTCACTGTCGTCTTCATTGACTGGATGTATGTCGCCGGCAACGGCATGCGCTGGGAAATTCCCGCACCGACCACCCTCTTGAATCGCAGGCCCGCTTCGACAATGTTCTTGAACGACGTCGATGGTCAGGCGGTCTACCTGCGCGATCTGGACGCGGAAGCCGACGCGCTGGACCGCGTATGGGACCTTGGCCTGCAACCCCTGCCGGCAGAGAACCTGCAATGGCGCGCCGAAGATCTCTGCGAGCTACCCGGCACGCTTTGGACGCTGACCCAGGAAGACCAGTTCGATGATTTCTGGGCGGACGAGCTCCCTTCGCTTCAGTCGGAAGGCTGGAGCGTTGTGGTCCGACCGGGATTCACGCATGAAAGCGTGACGGTCGATGCCTGGCATGTGATCGTTTCCCACGCGACCGGCGAAGTGCTTGGCAAGGAAGCCGTTCGCATGCGCCGCAGCGAACATGCCGTGAAACTTGCGCTGTCGCCGCTGGACCAGACATCGCGCGGCGGCTCCTGGATGCTAAGCCTCGGCATGGAAATCCATGGTCAGGTAGTGGATCTGGTTCCGCTCCTGGCCCAGCTAATCAGGCGAGACGGGCGCTGGCTCCACGCAGAGCAGCTCGCCAGGATCGATGACAAGGAAATGGTCCGGTTGCGGGCGCCGGGCGGCAAGCGCATCGACGCGCCTGCAGGTGCGCTCAAGCCGATCGTCGGTCATTTCCTTGATCTCCTGAGCGATCAACACCGCCAGGAAGGCCCCTTGCCGCTGTCTTCCTGGGACGCCCAGCGGGTCGATGCCCTGTTCATCGACCTGGAAGAAAGCGCACGCGAACGTGCCGGCGCGCACGGCACATGGCAGTTGCAGGGGGATGCCGGGCTGCGGTCCCTTGCGCGCCGTCTTTTCGACGCCGGTGCACCCACGCCTGTCGCGCCGCCGGTCGGGCTAGAAATCGTGCTTCGGCCATACCAGCTGCATGGCCTGGCATGGCTGCAATATCTCAGAGAACATCGGCTTGCCGGGATCCTCGCCGACGACATGGGGCTGGGGAAGACCGCACAGACGCTGGCCCATGTGCTGCTGGAAAAGCAGGCCGGACGCCTCGACCTTCCTGCGCTGGTCGTGCTGCCCACTTCGCTGATCTTCAACTGGCAGGCGGAGGCAGGACGCATCGCGCCGTCGCTGCGGGTGCTGACCCTGCAAGGTCCTCAACGCGCAGAGGATTTTGCCCGGATGGCGGAGGTCGACCTCGTCCTGACCACCTATCCCTTGCTGTGGCGGGATATCGATTCTCTTCGCACGCAACGCTACCATTTTCTGATCCTGGATGAAGCCCAGACAGTCAAGAACGCCGGCAGCCGCGGCGCGCAGGCGGTACGCCGGTTGCAGGCGCGTCATCGATTGAGCTTGACCGGCACCCCGCTGGAAAATAACCTCGGCGAACTGTGGACGCAATTCGATTTCCTGATGCCCGGCTTCCTTGGCGACGCGCGCAGTTTCACGCGACTCTGGCGGAGGCCGATCGAAGTCAACGGTGAAACGCTGCGTGCGCAACTGCTGGCCAGGCGCGTGCGGCCTTTCATCCTGCGGCGGCGCAAGGACGAGGTCGCGTCGGAACTGCCGCCAAGGACTGACATGATCAGGCGGGTGCAATTGCAAGGCAGGCAACGCGATCTTTACGAGAGCGTGCGCGTGGCGGCCGACGACCAGGTGCGCCGCATCTTGAAGCGCAAGGGCTTCGCGGGAGCCCAGATCACGATTCTCGACGCGCTTCTGAAGCTCAGGCAGGTCTGCTGCGATCCATACCTTTTGAAAGAAATCACGCCGGCGCCTGACATCGAGCGCGCGAAACTGGAACTGCTGCAAGACATGCTGCCGGCGCTGGTCGCGGAAGGCCGGCGCATTCTGGTGTTTTCCCAGTTCAGGGAAATGCTGTCCATTCTGCAAGGCGCCTTGACTGACTTGAACCTGCCGTGGCTGGCCTTGACCGGTGAAACCCGTGCCGCCGACCGTGGAGCAATCGTCGCCCAGTTCCAGGCCCGAACCGTTCCGATCCTTTTGGTCACCCTGAAGGCAGGTGGAGTCGGCCTGAACCTGACCGCCGCCGATACCGTCATCCACATGGAGCCGTGGTGGAATCCCGCCGTGGAAGAACAGGCCACTGCCCGCGCCCATCGGATCGGACAAGACCAGTCGGTCTTCGTGATCAAGCTGGTCGTGGAAGGCAGCATTGAAGAGCGCATACTGGAGCTGCAAGCCCGCAAAGCGGCGCTGGCCGACAGCATTCTGGGAAACGACCAGGCACTGGCGCCGAAATTCAGCCAGGAAGATCTCGACAATCTGCTGGCACCCTTGCGCTGAAGCCGGTTGTCGCACGCCTCCAATTTGCATTAGGATCAGTATTTAGCGGAGATGCAGCGCGGAAGCCTGGTTCGGGAGTGGCAGTTTGGCAGCAACAACACAAGGTTTTCTTCTTACGCGCCACTGGCGGGACACGTCAGCGGGCACGGAGATCGATTTCTGGCTCGCCACCGACCAGGGACCTCAGCGCGTCCGCCTGACGAACCAACCGTCGATCGCCTTTATTCCGGCCGAACAGCGTGAGCAGGCTGCCACGCTCTTACGTGGCGAACGCGACTGCGATCTGCGCATGCTGACGCTCAAGGATTTCCGCGGACGTCCCGTGTTCGGCCTCTATTGTTGTCATTACCGCCAGCTTCTTAAACTGGAAAAACGCTTGCGCGAGCATGGCATCGATGTGTACGAGGCGGATATCCGGCCACCGGAACGCTATCTCATGGAGCGGTTCATCACGGCGCCGGTATGTTTTTCCGACCTTCCCGGCCACCAGGAGAACGGTACGGTGATGAATGTGCCGTTGAAGCCTTCGCCAGGATATCGGCCGGCTCTTCGGCTGGCGTCGCTGGACATCGAGACCAGTGCCCATGGCGATCTGTATTCCATCGCGATCGAAGGCTGCGGGCAGCGTCAGGTTTACATGCTGGGACAGCCGACCGGTCCGGCGGATGACATCGACTTTTCCCTCGAGTATTGCGATAGCCCGGCGAAGATGCTGGAACGGCTGAACGACTGGCTCGCCCGCCACGATCCGGATGCGATCATCGGCTGGAACCTCGTGCAGTTCGATCTGCGCATTCTGCATCGCCACGCAGAAAGCCTGCAGGTTCCCTTGCGTTTCGGCCGCGACGGCGGGAAGCTGGAATGGCGTGAGCATCCGCGGCACCAGCACTTTTTCGCGGCGGCGGCCGGCCGCCTGTTCATCGACGGCATCGAGGCGCTTCGCTCCGCGACCTGGAATTTCACTTCGTTCAGTCTCGAACACGTGGCGCAAACCCTGCTGGGCGAAGGCAAAGCCATCGACAATCCTTACCAGCGCATGGCGGAAATCGATCGCCGCTTCGCCGAAGACAAGCTGGCATTGGCCCGCTACAACTTAAAGGACTGCGAACTGGTCACGCGCATTTTCGCGAAAACCGGCCTCATGAACTTCCTGCTGGAGCGCGCCAGCGTGACCGGCTTGCCTGTCGACCGCAGCGGCGGATCGGTCGCTGCCTTCGAACACCTGTACATCCCGCACATGCACCGTCACGGCTATGTCGCCCCAAACGTCGGAGAAATCCACGGCGAGAACAGCCCGGGCGGATTCGTGATGGATTCGCGCTCCGGCCTGTATGACTCGGTGCTGGTGCTCGATTTCAAAAGCCTGTATCCCTCCATCATTCGCACGTTTCTGATCGACCCCGTGGGACTGGCCGAAGGCGCCGCCACTCAGGACGAGGCCACCACCGTGCCAGGCTTTCGCGGCGCCAGATTCTCTCGCCACAAGCACTGCCTGCCGGCGATCGTCACGCAAGTGTGGGAAGGCCGGGACACGGCGAAACGCGAAGGCAACCAGCCGCTGTCGCAAGCCCTCAAGATCATCATGAACGCCTTCTATGGCGTGCTCGGCGCCAGTGGTTGCCGCTTCTTCGATCCTCGTCTCGCGTCGTCGATCACCTTGCGCGGCCATGACATCATGCGCAGGACGCGCGAACTGATCGAGGAACAAGGCTATCCGGTGATCTATGGCGACACCGATTCCACCTTTGTCTGGCTCCGGCGCCCGCACAGCGAGGAACAGGCGCAGGAGATCGGACAGCACCTGGTCAGCCACGTCAACACCTGGTGGGATCGGCATCTGCGCGACGAATACGGCCTCGACAGCGCGCTTGAACTGGAATTCGACATTCACTACCGCCGCTTCCTCATGCCGACCGTTCGCGGTTCGGAGGAAGGCAGCAAGAAGCGTTATGCGGGTCTCGTGTCCACGCCTGAGGGCAGCGAGGAGGTCGTATTCAAGGGACTCGAATCCGTACGTACCGATTGGACTCCGTTGGCTCAACAATTTCAGAAAGAACTGTATCTGCGCATTTTCAAAGGAGAGCCTTATCGTGACTATGTGCGCGACTATATCAGGCGCACTCTCGACGGCGACCACGACGACTTGCTGATCTACCGGAAGCGGCTGCGGCGCGCCCTGGAGGACTATGAGCGCAACGTACCACCCCATGTGCGGGCGGCGCGCATCGCCGACGACTACAACCGGCGTCAAGGACGCGCACTGCAATATCAGCATGGCGGCTGGATACGCTATGTGATGACGATATCTGGCCCCGAGCCGCTGGAAACCCTGCAGGCGCCGATCGACTACCACCACTATCTTGAGCGCCAATTGCAGCCCGTGGCGGATGCGATTCTTCCTTTTCTGGGAGACAACTTCTCTTCCTTGACCGACCGGCAGCATGCGCTGTTTTAACCGTTGGAACCTGGGCCTTGATGGCCACGATCATCAGCAAGGCCATGCTGGCGATCAATAAGTGATCGGCTTCTACCGCTTCCCAGTCGTCGGCATATTGTCAATGCGACTTAAGATTCATACACTCTTTCCCTGAATCGCCGTCCTCGCGGCGATTTGGCTTGGGCATCGTGGTTCAGTAGAGTACGCAAGGGTTCAGCAAGGGCGAATCGGAGATCCGGGAAGGAAACTGAATGAAAAAAGTCATGATCGTCACCGGCGGAAGCCGTGGCATCGGCGCCGCCACCGCGCGTCTCGCGGCGAAAGCCGGTTATGCGGTCTGCATCAGCTACGTCAACAGTGAAGCGGCCGCTGCCGAGATCGTCCGTGAGATGACGGCGGCGGGAGCCGAAGCGATTGCCTTCCAGGCGGACGTTTCTGTCGAAGCGGATGTCACGCGGCTGTTCGAGCATGTCGATCGCACACTGGGCCCGGTCACCGCGCTCGTGAACAATGCCGGAATGCTGGAAACACAGATGCGTGTCGACCAAATGGATGCCGCCCGCCTCAGCCGGGTTTTCAACGTCAACGTGATCGGGAGCTTCCTTTGTGCGCGGGAAGCGGTGCGGCGCATGTCGACCCGGCATGGCGGACAGGGCGGCGCCATTGTCAACGTCTCGTCCATCGCCTCCCGGCTGGGTTCACCGAATGAATACGTGGATTATGCCGCGGCCAAGGGCGCCGTCGACACCTTCACCACCGGCCTTGCCAAGGAAGTGGCGCCGGAAGGCATTCGCGTGAATGCCGTGCGGCCCGGCGTTATTTACACCGACATCCATGCCAGCGGCGGAGAACCGGGGCGCGTCGACCGCGTGAAAGCATCGGTACCCATGCTGCGCGGTGGCCAACCCGAAGAGGTCGCTCAAGCCATTCTGTGGCTGCTGTCGGACGAAGCGTCCTATACGACCGGCACTTTCCTGGATGTGACGGGCGGGCGCTAGCGCCACATTCCTTCGCCTCCTCTTGCGCTTGATTCGGGGGTCCCCTTCTAAGCAGCCCATCCCAAGATGTTTGCCTTATATTGGCACCATGAACTTCGGCAGGAGGAAGCTGCCATGGACGAATTGCGGTTGAATGAAGCAGAGCAACGTCAACTCATGGAAACCACGCGCCACACGCATGATGTGCGACTGTACCGACGCACGCTGGCGATACTTGAGTGCGGCCGTGGCAAAAGCGTGGTCGAGGTCGCCAAATCACTGAACGTCACCAAATGGAGCTTCTACAGCATTCGGGGCATTTCAGCTTAGTGTTTAATCCGTGTCGAAGAGACTTTAGAGTGTGCCCGTCACAAAGTGTGACCGAACGGCAGCTATTGGGGTGCAGCTAAGGCTGCTGTGGGTCGGGTCCGGCAGGACGTCCACATTCAAGTTAGGTCAGGAAAGCAGCTTATAGCCGCCTGTCCCGATGCGCCTGCCAAACGTAAGGCTTACTAGAGACCGCTAGTTGATTGCGCAACACTGCCATGGCACCATGGCAGGTTGTAGAGGCGAGAACCGGGCGGTCGGCCCGGAATGCGTCGCCTCTCTTCGTTTATTCCCATTAAGCAGTCGTGGAAAGCCGCGCTGCGTCAATCAGTATTCCAATATGGCATTCCAACAAGTCACAATCGATACCGTACAAAAGCTCTATGTCACGTTTTTCAGCAGGCCTGCCGATGTAGCCGGTTTGGCTTTTTGGGCCGACAAAGTTGAACAAAAGACCTTGACCGAGGCGCAGATCGCCGCCTGCTTTGTCGGATCCGTTGAATATCAATCCATGTACGGGCATCTGGAAGTCGGAACGGTAATCTCGAGCCTTTATGCACACCTGTTTGGCCGCACGCCCGCAACTAATGAGTTGCTGTTCTGGGCAAACCGGATTTTTCAAGGACTGGAATTCATGGATAGCCTTGCGCTGAAACTCGCAAACAGCGCACAAGGCACAGACGCCAATAATTTCGCCAACAAAGTATCGGCTGCGGAATTGTTCACGGGGTCGCTCCAGACAGCACGACTGGTCGGCGACTACGCGATGAGTGGTCGTTTCAACGGCATGGGTTGGCTATCGGAAATCGTGGACACCACTTCCTATTCAAAAAACACTAGTGACACTACACTGATCAGCGCATTTTCAGGCTTCAGCTATCGCCCATTCGAAGCCGATATTACAGCGGATGGCACCTATGCACTTACACGCATGCACGTCGTGAATGTCAAAGCCAACGTCGCCGCAGGGTCGTCGATTTCCTTCGGAAGCGCGGATGATTCAATGATGTCGCAAGGTGGAAGTGTCGCCCCGTCGTCGTCGAGCTTAAAAACGCTGATCGACGGCGGTGCCGGGACAAATACGCTGTCGGCGGCACTAGTGAACGCCGCGAATGCGGAGCAATTTGCGAACTTCCAGGTATTGAGTTTGGACAGCCAGACAGGATGCGACGTGTCGTTATTGTCCAAATGTACGATCAAGGATCTGGTGATGAAGACGGCCACCAGCTCAGCGACTTATGATGGCGTCACAAAGGAAATGGCCTTTTCGATTTCGTATTTTGGCGACAACAATGGAGCGGTTACGACACTTCGAATGACCAGTGCAAGCGGGCCATCAGACGATTTTACGATCACCTTCAAGCCGCAGATCCCATATCCGTCATTCTCTGGTGGGGTAATTAACGCGGGCACGATTGCGGCGGAAGGCATCGAACACTTTTATATCAGTACCTACCCGAACATCATTGAGCCAAAAGCCTCGGAAGTCATTACATTGGGTGCAGATTCAACCGCACAAACTGTGACCATCGAGAGAAACTATATTGATATTTCGCTTTCCTTTGCCGACGGCTTCGGCTCGCGAACTGCTGCTGCGGGCGGCGTCTCACTCATCGACGCGTCTCAGTACCTAGCAAAGATTACGATCGATCTCAACCATGTGACGTCTTCGGCAGCTGGATTGAAAGTTCTAGGTGGGTCTGACAGTGACACAATCATCACCGGTCCATTTAGCGCGACGCTGACCGGCGGCGGCGGCACCGACAACTTCATCGTGAATGCCAGCGTCGTCAGTAACGTGGCAAGTCCGGTCATTACGACCATCACGGACATTAGTTCCAAGGAACGAATCATATTCCACGCTGGCAGCGCTTCAGAAACCTTCATCCCGGCAAAGGTTGACGTCAGTAATGCGACCTCGCTGTATTCCGGAGTTGTCAATGCCCTTGATCTTGCTGCATCAGCCGACGGAAGCAATACAGCGAACATCAGGTGGTTTCAGTACCAAGGCGATACTTACCTGATGGAGGACATGAGCGGGAGTACCGCATTGACGAACGCGGATTTGGTTGTCAAGCTCACAGGGCTGTACGACTTGTCCAATGCGACATACAGCGCTTCGAGTCACGCTCTAACCATTGCCTAGATATGTTGAAATCGCGTTGCAATAGGCGTGCTTTTTCTACGGCACGTCAAGACAGTTAATCTACATCCCCTGAACGGCAGGTATCTGGACTAAGCTATGGCAGCAAAGAGTCGATATGAGGCGTTGACTTGCACAACTCGAAGGGCAGGTCTGCAACGATAAGCGGACGTAAAAAATCCTCCATGCAAAACGATGCATGGAGGACTGGAAAACAATCGAAGCGCCAGTTGCAGTAACTATGGCTACATGAACTCATCACTTTGTCGCGCAGCATGGCAACTACTTGCTTCTTTTCCTCGCCAGTTGCAATTACTGCGGTGCCCGACGAGAGGCTTGACGAAGCCTTGACGTTCCATGCCCCGACTCGGGAAGGTTTTGCGGTGCTTCGCGCTTCGCCCCATCATTCTCGATGCAGGTCAGTCGCAACAACTTTAATGTCTCGTCGCACAGCCGTGGCGCCCTGCACCGGACCGGCGGCGCGAGGCAACTGCAAGGCATCGCGGAACGCATCCAGCATCATGCGCAGCTCCGAAAGCTGCGACGGCTGCGGCAGGTCCGGCTGCGCTTCCAGCCGTTCGCAGCTCGCCGCCAGGGCGTCCGCTCCCACCGTGCGC
Source organism: Noviherbaspirillum galbum (assembly GCF_010974945.1). GTDB lineage: Bacteria > Pseudomonadota > Gammaproteobacteria > Burkholderiales > Burkholderiaceae_D > Noviherbaspirillum > Noviherbaspirillum galbum. The sequence continues at coordinate 22,326 of NZ_JAAIVB010000045.1, forward strand.
GCACCGGACTTCACGCGGTGGCCGAGCGCATGCAATGCCGCGAGGTCGCGCGCGTCGAACGCGGCCTGCATCTCGGCAATCGCCTGCTCCGTGGTGCCGATGAAGCGCAGGACGAAGCGGCGGATGGTGGCGGGATCGTCCCCGACCATCGCGGCCAGCCTGCCGAGATCGACCACGCCGTCTTCGCGCAAGGTCGCGGGCGCCGCTGGCTGCAGAGTGGCGTTGGCAGTGTTGGCAGGGGCTGCGTGCCGACCGTCTCGCAGCCAGAAAGCCAGCTGCGAATACAGCGACTCCGGTTCGAAGGGTTTGGCGACGAGGTCGTTCATCCCGGCGGCGGCAGCCTTGTCGCGGTCGCTCTTGTACACGTTGGCGGTCAACGCCAGCACCGGCAGGTCGCGCCATGCCGGCACCGCCCGGATGGCGTGCGTTGCCGCATAGCCGTCCATGACCGGCATCTGCACGTCCATCAGCACGCAGTCGAAGGCTTGGGCGTGCAACGCGTCGAGCGCATCCTTGCCGTTGCCCGCGACGCTGACCTGCGCGCCCTGGCTGCCCAGCAACTCCATCGTTACCTGCTGGTTGAACTCGTTGTCTTCGACCACCAGGATGCGGGCGCCGGACAGCATGCCGGCTTGGCTGGTATGCGGGCGGGCCTCTCCTCCGGCCTCGCCGGCGCGCGGAGACGGTTGCAGCGGCAGGACGCACCAGAAGGTGCTGCCCGCGCCCTCCGTGCTGTCGACGCCGACTTCCCCTTCCATCAGTTCGGCAAGCTGTCGGCAGATCGCAAGGCCGAGCCCGGTGCCGCCGTACTGGCGGGTGATGGAGGCGTCGCCCTGCTGGAAGGGACGGAACAAGGTGGCCTTCTGGATCGGCGACAGGCCGATGCCGGTGTCCCTCACGGCCAGGCGCAGCAGCGGCCCGCGGGCATCGTTCTCCACGCGCGACATGAGGACGGTGATGCCCCCGGCAGCGGTGAACTTGATGGCATTGCTGATGAAGTTCCCGAGGATCTGCTGGATCCGCAAGCCGTCGCCGACGATCCATGCGGGCAGCGACGGGTCCTTGTCGATCCTCAGCCACAAGCCTTTCTCATGCAGCGCCGTTTCGAAGGGCACCGTCACCTCGCTCAGCAGGCTGTCGAGGTGGATGCCGGCATGCTCGAGTTCCAGCTTGCCGGCTTCCAGCTTCGACACGTCGAGGATGTCGTTAATGATGCGCATGAGTCCGCGCCCGGCCCGCAGGATGGTTTCGACGTAGTGCCGTTGCGCCGGCGGCATGTCCGCATTGAGGGACACGTGCGCCATGCCGAGGATGCCGTTGAGCGGGGTGCGGATTTCATGGCTCATGTTGGCAAGGAATTCGCTCTTGGTGCGGGTGGCGGTCTCGGCGGTTTCCTTGGCATGCCGGAGTTCCTGCTCCACGCGCTTGCGTTCGCTGATCTCGCGGATGAAGGCGTTGAAGCGCAGGGCATTGCCGACGCGCAGGGTGCCGACCGTCATTTCCAGCAGCAGGCGGCGGCCGTCGCGGTGCAGCGCGGGCATTTCGAGCCGCTCGCCGGCCGGCGGTCCGGCCTCGAGGCCGCGGCGGTCCCGACGCTCGGCCAGCCATGCCAAGTGGCAGTCGACGAGTTCGGCGGGCAGGACGAGTTCGTGGAGCGGGCGGCCTATCGTGTCCTGGTGGCGCCAGCCGAACATGATCTCGGCCTGCGTGTTCCATTCCATGACCTTGCCGCCGGCATCCAGGCTGATGAAGGCGTCGGGCGCGGTCTCGATCAGCTTGCGCACGTGTTCGGCCTGCAGGCGCTGGCTGCGCAGCCGGAAGGCGTTGAGCGCCAGCCAGCCGACCAGCACCAGCACCAGCGACACCGCGGCTCCGCTGGCGAGGTAGATCCGGCGTTCGCGCGCATGCGGCGCGAGCAGTTCTTCCGTGGACTGTCCATAGCTGACCGCCAGCGGATACTTCGCCAATGATTGCCAGGCGTAGCGCCGGCGCACGCCATCGAGCTGCGCCGCCTTTTCCATGGTGCCGCCGGTTCCGGGCGGCGCATCCCGGAACGGAACTTCCTTGAACGTTTCGCCGGGCGTGAAGCGGATGGATGGCCAGCGCGCCAGCAGGTCGCCTTGCCTGCGCAGCACCGACAGCGAATCCTGGCTGCCGACGACGACCCGGCGCGAAATGCGCGTGAAGTATTCCGGCGGGACCGACAGCACGATGACGCCGTCGAAGCGCCCCTTGCTGTCGTGCAGCGGGCGGGTGAACTGGATCGCCCAGCGCGCGGAAATGCGCCCGAGCAGAGGCTCGCTGATGTAGAGCTTGTCGCCGGGTAGGTCGCGGTGGACGCGGAAATGCGTCCGGTCGGAGAAATCCGCGGGCTGCGGGTGGGGATTGTTGCTGTTGTAGACCAGCTTGCCGTCGCGGTCCAGGATGCTGACCTGGAATACGAAATCCTTTTCGAGAAACTGCTGGCGCTCGGCAACGGCCGCGTCGAATCCGTCGCGCCGGTCACGCCACTGGTTGCGGAAATCGACGAGCGCGAGATCGATGATCTGCACCGTCGTCTGCACCTGTTCGGCAAAGAATTCCGCAAGGTGGCCGGCCTGGGCTTCGCTCGTCGCGAGGAGGTGCTCGCGCTTGCGCGACAGCTCGAAGAAGATCGCGCTCCAGAGCAGCGGCAGCACGATTGCCATCAGCAGGGCGAGCCGGATGGCCATTGCCCGCCGGTCCGGTCCGGCATGGCCGGACGCGGTCCGCAAGGAAGACAGCAGTGGACGGAGAGGGTGACGCAAGGAAACGACCGGAGGAATTCGTAAAATTTCTTACCAATTCTCGTCGAATCGCTCGAATCCTTCCACAAGGAAGCGCGGTTTGGCGCGAGGATGCAACACTGCGGAACGAGGCATCGGCCAGTGATGCCAGGTCGGCATGCAAGTCGGGCAAGCTTTCGCCTGCCGGGCAATCAATCGCCCGCGTCGCCTCTTGCCGGTGGCGTGCCGCGCATCTGCCGGCGCAAGCGCTCGGCGCCCGGCGGGTCATGCCGGAACCATAGCCACTGAGCATCCATCCCGCCATGCCTGAATGTCCACGAGTTGAAGGCGCCTTCGACCAGGATGGCAGCCACGAGAAGGAGACCGATCGCCAGGGCGATGGGCACTGCCACGCCGAGGATGGTGACCAGCGGCACTCCGGGAACGAATTCCCGGGCAAGGAAGGCCGCCAGGCCACCCAGGAGGGCGAGACAGAGGGCTAGACGGATTCGCAGGTTGCTCATGTTCATCACGATCAATCTCCGGCAAGGTCGGTGAGTGGAGCTGGATGATGTTACCGGCCACCCCAACAGGCTAGGCCAGGAGCGACCGGTTGTCAAAATGAAAATCGCTGCCGTCGGCAGTCGAACAATGGGTCTGTCAGGCCTTCGCATCCGGCAGGTCATCGACCGCCACGATCGTGCCTTGCGCGGTAGCCACCAGTTTTTCCGCGTCGCCGTCGCGGGCGAACACGTCGCAGCGGCACACCGCCTGGCGCTTGCCGGCATGCACGACGCTGGCGCGCGCGAGCAGGCTGGAACCGGTGGCCGGGCGCAGGAAATTGATCTTGAATTCGCTGGTCAGCACGCCCTTGCCCAAACCCATGGCGCCGGCGATCGTGAGGGCATTGTCCGCGAGGTAGCTCAGCACGCCGCCATGCGCAAAGCCATGCTGCTGCTTCAGGTCGTCGCGCAAGGGCAGCGACAGCTCGATCGACTTGCCGTCCATGCTTGCCAGCGATGCCCCCAGCAAGCGGGTAAAGGGTTGGGCGTCCAGCGCCGCACGTGTCCTTGCCAGAAAATTTTCCAAGACGTCCTCCGGGAGGGTATGCTTCGGTCTTGCTATCGAGATGATAGCGCTATTTAAAAGATAGCGATTTCCCAAACCCCAGTCAATCCGTCATGACGAAGAAAAGCAAGCTCATCGAACCTGGCAGCCCCGTTCGCAATTCCGAATCCGGGCAGCCGATCATGGCCGTCCTCGACCTTCTCGGTCGGCGCTGGGCGCTGCGCATCCTGTGGGAACTGCGCGACGGCCAGCGGCGATCGTTCCGCACCCTGCAGGACGTCTGCCAGATGTCTTCCCCGAACGTGCTCAACACGCGGCTGAAGGAACTGCGGCATGCACGCGTCATCGACCTGGCGGACGGCGGGGGGTTCGGCCTGACCGAATCGGGCCGGCAGCTTCTTGCCGCGATGCACCCCCTGTCCCTCTGGGCAGAGGCGTGGGCGATCAGCGTCGGACGCGAGGATCTGGCGCACCTGGCGCGCTCGGCAAAGAAGACCCAGCCTGAAACACCAGTGGAACCTGCCTGATCGGGCGTGCCGTATCCGGAAGCCGACGCGGCAGCCATTGCCCGAATGCCAAGAACGTCGATTTCCGGTCGATACGGGAGTACCATGCTTGTCATGAAAGGACACCGCAGGTCGGTGGCGATCCGCGCCCGCCCGTTGCTTCCAACGTGTGCACCCGACCGCTTCGAAGCGTCAACCGCCAGCCGTCCTTTCACGCCGAACGGCATCCCTCATCCAATTCGCCTGGTTTTATGAACATGTTTGCCCTCGCCCTGCCCTTGCTGTTTGTTGTTTCGCTGGGCCTCCTTCTGAATCACTTCCTCCTGTCACTGGCCTGGGCCGGATTGCTGGCGGTCATCACCTGGCCCCTGCACCAGCGCCTGATGGCGCGCGGATGGACGCGCGGCGCTTCCGCGGCCGTGCTGGTGGGCGGCCTGGTCGTGCTGTTCGCGGCGCCCTCGATGGTGCTGCTCAACACCGTCACCAATGAAATTTCCACCATCGAGCGCCTCGTCAGCCAGGTCAACGGCAGCGGCGTGCCGGCGCCCGAATGGCTGACGCGGCTGCCCATGCTGGCCAAGCCCGCGACGGCGTGGTGGCAGCAGCACCTGGCCGTGCCCGGCGGCCTGAACCTGCTCCTCCAGACCACCGCCGGCGACATGCTGCCGCACTTGCCGAGAACGCTCAGCACCCTCGGCCCGTCGCTGCTGGCGAATGCGCTCTATCTCTTCCTGTCCCTGCTCACCCTGTGCGTGCTTTACCTTGAAGGGCCCGCCGTGATCCGCTACGTGGACCATGCCGGCGAGCGGCTCAGCCCGAAGCACTACGCCATCGTGCGCGACCTGTTTCCGCTGTCGGTGCGCGGCACCGCCCTCGGCTTGTGCTCGGTGGCGCTGCTCGAAGGCGTGGTGCTGGGCATCGCCTATGCGATCGCCGGCGCGCCCGCGCCTGCCCTGCTGGGCATCATTACCGGCTACATGGCGCTGATCCCCGGCGGCGCACCGCTGTCGTTCTCGCTCGTGTCGCTCGTGCTGCTAGGACAGGGCAATGTCGGCCCGGCCATCGGGCTGTTTGCCTGGGGCGCATTCGAACTCTTCCTGGTGGACAAGTTCGTGCGGCCGAAGCTCATCGGCGCGCGCGTGCGGCTGCCGTTTCTGGCGGTGCTGTTCGGCCTGCTGGGCGGGGTCTCCACGCTTGGCGTCATCGGCCTCTTCGTCGGCCCGTTCATGATGGCGGTGCTGTTCTGGTGGCTGCGCAAGGATGAGCCGGTGCTGCTGCGGCCCAAGACCGTTTCCAGCCCCGAAAAGAAGCGCGCCGCCTGAAGAAAAAGTTTTCTAGAGGAAGCCGACTAATCGGTGGCCGGGGCAGCGCGGGCACAGTATGCTCGTTGCTATTTCAATCAGGAGTCATCCATGTCTGCGCTGTCCACCCAATCCAAGCTCGGCGACCTTCTCGACAACGATGCGAGCAAGGCTGTCCTCGAAAAGCATCTTCCCGGCATTTCCACCCACCCCCAGATCGCCATGGGCCGCGGCTTTCCGCTGGCGACCGTGGCGCAATTTTCCGGCGGCCTCATCACTCCGGAGGCGCTCGAAAAGATCGACGCCGACCTGGTGAACCTCGCCTGAGGCCGGCCGGCATCCTCCCTTCAACATCTTGATGCCGCTCAAGCGCGCCATGCTGCGCGTCTCCGCGGAAGGTGGCTAGACTGGACGCTTGCGTCATCGGCTGCGCGGAGGGCGACGACATGTCCGGTTCACTCGATTTTTTCTATTACTTCGGCAGCACGTACACCTACCTGTCGGTGATGCGCATCGAACAGTTCGAGGCGAGCACAGGCATCACGGTGAAATGGCGTCCATTCCACGTGGGCGCCGTGCTGACCGAGCATCCCTTCCTCGGCAAGGACGCCAAGACGCGGTACATGTGGCGCGACATCGAGCGCCGTGCCGCGCGCCATGGCCTGGACTGGAATGGAATCCCGCCCTACCCGATCGACCGGTCCACCCTGCCGGGACGCATCGCCGTCCTCGCGGAAGCCGATGGCTGGGGCGCGGATTTCACCAAGGCCGCCTACCGTGCCTGGTTCCTGCAACACCAGGACATCTGGGAACCTGCCATCCTCCACGACCTGCTCCAGGACCTCGGGCAGAACGCGGCGGCAATCATTGCCGGCGCGGATGCCCAGGATGCAAGGCAGGCGTTCATCGCCAACACCGAGATGGCAAAGCAGGCCGGCGTGATCGGCGCGCCCAGCTTCGTCTGGAATGGAGAGGTGTTCTGGGGAGACGACCGGATGGAAGAGGCCTTCGAATGGGCGCAGTCTCACGGCGCCATGCCCACCCAGGATCCGCTGCTGCTCGGCTCGACCGGCAGGCAGGGCGACCTGCGTATGCCGGCCGCCTGAGCGCTTCGACCGGAAAAATACGCCATCCCGGATCTCCCGGCGAGCACGCTTACCCCTTCCAGCCGTAAACACCCGTTTACTTTGTCTTGGACAAACACGGTGCGTTTCTCATTTTTGGCTGATATAATGCCGTAAGTAAACATTTTGTCCATGGCAATATCGGCCGGGCAGCATCCCGCTGCGCCGTTTCCTTCTCTGAGGCCGAGGCCGGGCCGGGGCGATCGCCCCAGGGAGAAAACATCGTGTACCACCAGGAAGACATGGGCGCCATCGGGCGCCTGGGCGACAAAGTGCTGCTCGGAACCCTCGCGGTTTCCGCCCTTCTCGCCGCGGCGATCGGCAATCACTACGGCAGGCCCGGCCTCGCCATCGCCGCCGCCGGCTTGCTGTTCGCCGCAGGATGCGCCAGCTTCGGCTTCTTCCGGGGGCTCGCCTCGGCGATCTGCCTGGCCGTCCTCAATGCCGCCATGGTGGCATTGCACATCCAGCTCGGGCGGGGAATCATCGAATTCCATTTCGGCGTGTTCACGCTGCTCGCGCTGGTGCTGATTTACCGCGACTGGCGTCCCATCATCGCGACCGCCGCATTCTTCGCCGTCCATCACATCCTCTTCGACCGCCTGCAGCTGGCCGGGTACGACATCTACTGCACCACCGAACCCGATTTCCTGCGCATCGTCGGTCACGCGGGCTACGTGGTGGCCCAGTCGTCCATCGAGGTCTTCGTTGCGGTCATCCTGCGCCGGGCGGCAATCCAGAGCGCGGAACTCCATGCGATCGTTTCCAGGCTGACGGACGGCACGAGCATTTCCCTGGACGTGCGGCACCTCGCCGTCACGTCGCCCGAGGCGACGGCCTTGACGCGCGCCCTGGGCACGCTGCGCTCCGCCATCGAGGACGTATCGCGGGTCGCGGACTCGGTCGCGCACGCCAGCCGCCGGATCAGCGACAGCAATGAACGGATTTCCCACGGCACGGGCATGGCGGCGCAGCGCATCCAGCACATGTCGCGGCGCATGCAGGACATCGCCGAGGAAGTCGCTGGCTCCGAGAAGTCCGCGAGCGAAGCGGAACGGCTCGCGCAATCGGCCTGCGCCGGCGTGGACGAAGGCACCGCCGTGGTCGACCAGGTGACCAGGAAGATGCAGCGCATCCAGGAAAGCTCGAAGAGCATTTCCGACATCACCCAGGTCATCGATTCCATCTCCTTCCAGACCAACATCCTCGCGCTCAACGCCGCCGTCGAGGCCAGCCGTGCCGGAGAACAGGGCCGCGGTTTCGCCGTCGTGGCGAGCGAGGTGCGCAACCTCGCCGCGCGTTCCGCGGCGGCGGCGAAGGAAATCCGGGGGCTGATCGAAACGTCGGTAAAGGAAATCAACGAAGGCGCCGCGCTGGCCTCGACGGCCGGCGCGTCGATGGCGACGATCACCGGCACCATCGACGAGGTCAGGGCATCGATGAAGGACATCGTGGCCCGCACCACCAGCCAGCGCGCGCAGATCAGCGATATCAACGAGTCACTCGGCACGCTGGGCAAGAGCACGGCGGAGAACGTGGAACTGGTCAAGGCCACGAGTGCGGGGGCCAGCGAACTGGTGGCGCAGGCGGAGCACCTGAGCGAGGCGGTGGGGAGTTTTGAACTGGGGCGGGTTGAAGCTTGACGGCTAGCCGGTGTCCCCTTCCTTGAAGGAAAGGAAGTGTGGGAGAAAGGTGTGAACCGCCGCCGGCACAAACGCCGTTTACACCAACCCAGGAAACATCTCCCGGATCGTCTCCAGCCTGGCCGGCTTGGTCAGGTGGAAATCGATCCCGCATTCCCTGCTCTTCTGCCGGTCCTGGTCGGCCCCCCATCCGGTCAGGGCAACCAGGCGGGTCCGCTGGAGTTCAGGCTTGCTGCGCAGCACGCGCGCGACGTCGTAGCCGCTCATGTCCGGCAGCCCGATGTCCAGGAACACCACGTCGGCGCGGCATGACGCCGCCAGCACGATGGCCTGCGCGCCGTCATGCGCATAGCTGACGTCATGCCCGCTGGCCTGCATCAGGTGGCCGAGGGTGCGGGCGGCATCCACGTTGTCATCGACGATCAGGATGCGCTTGCTTTGTCTATCCCCGCTGCCGGCCGAAGGCCGTTCGAGAGTGGCGGCCGGTTGTTGCTGCGTGTCCAGCGGCAGGATGACCGAGAAGCTGCTGCCCGCGCCGGCTGCGCTCTTCACCGTGATGCGGCCGTCGTGCAGTTCGACCAGGCGCCTGGTCAGCGGCAGCCCGATGCCGATGCCGCCCTTGCGCAGGTTGCGTCCATGCTCGTCCTGCGAAAACATGTCGAAGACCCGTTCCTGCATGCCGGCTTCGATGCCGATGCCGTCGTCCTTCACCTCGAAGACGGCCGTATCGTCCTGCCGCCTGACGGACAGCCAGATGTGGCCGCCGCTGGGCGTGTACTTGGCGGCATTGTTGAGGAGGTTGGTCAGCACCTGGGCCATGCGCACCGCGTCGGCCCGGATGTAGACAGGTTCGTCGGGCAGGGCCACGTCAAGCGCGTGGCCGGCGCCGACGATGTAGGCATCGCTTGCCTCGAGCGCCGCGCTGACCACGTCGGCGGCGTCGACGCGCTCCAGCCTCAGCTCGAACTTGCCCGCGTTGATGCGCGAGATGTCCAGCAGGTCGTCGATCAGCCGCACGAGGTGCGATAGCTGCCTGTCCATCACGTCGCGCGTGTGGTCGAAGGCGCCGGACGGCGACGGCATCAGCTTCATGAGGTCGATGCCGGCCTGGATCGGCGCCAGCGGGTTGCGCAGTTCATGCGCGAGCACCGCGATGAATTCGTCCTTCTGCCGGCTTTCCAGTTTGAGCTGCTCTTCCTGCTGGAGCAGGATGGCCTGCTGCCGCTTCAATTCTGTCAGGTCCAGCGTGAAGGCGATGACGTCGCGGCGGCTGTTGTCCATGAAGGCGAAACCGACCATGACGGGAATGCGGCTGCCATCCTGCCGCACGTATTCCTTCTCGTAGCGCCCGGAGAATCCGGTGCGGCGGGCTTCCTCGATATGCCGGCGATCGACTTCCAGCCATTCGGGCGGGGTGATCCGGTCCCAGCGGAACTTGCCCTTCTCGAATTCCTTGCGCTTGTAGCCGATGATGCGCAGGTATTCGTCATTGGCGTACTCGATGCCGCCGTCGAGGTCGCCGAAGACCACGCCGATCAGATCGGAATCGGAAAGCCGGTTCAGGCGCCGCTGCGCCAGCGCGACCTGGCGCTCGGCGTGGCGCGTCGCCAGGATGAGCGCGAGCAGGGTGCCGAGGGAAAGCACGGAAATGACGCCCGCGGAAAGATAGGCTTGCCGGAAGGCGCGGCGGCGCTCCTGTTCCTGGGCCTCGACGTTGCCTCGGATGCGCGCATGCAGGCGCGCGAAATGGACCCGCAATTCATCCATGGTGGCCTTGCCGCGTCCCGAGCGCAGGATGGCCAGCGCTTCCTTGCTCTTGCCGGCATCGTGCAGCGCCAGGGTTTCATGCAGTTCGTCCAGCTTGACCTGGGCAAGCTGCTGGATGCGGCGGACGTCGTCCCGGCCTTCGGCATCGGCCACGAGGCGGGCGTCGAGGCGGTCGAGAAGTTCATGCAGCGATGGCCGGTCGAATCCCTGCTTGGGCACCGCCTGGCCGATGGCGGACCAGTAGGGTTCGAGGAATTCGCGCTGGTCGGTGAGCAGGTAGCCGCGCTGCCCGGTCTCGGCGTCGGTCATCGCGCTTTCCACCTGGTCGAGCAGGTCGGCGACCTGCTGGGTGGCGAGTACCGCCTGCGTCGTACTCTCCTGGTAACGCGAATTGAGGTAGGCGGAGGCGCCCGCCACCAGGATGATGCACGCCGTCGCGGCATAGGCGGCAAGCACTCCCACGCTGGTCGCGAGGCCGTCGTATGATTTTTGCGGCATGACGCAATCCTTAGGGGTAGATGCTTGCGTTGGACGCAGGCGTCGCTGGAATGACTGGCGCAAGGAACGGAAAGGCAACCGGGCCATTTTATCAAAACGGCGGGCAGGACCGTTTCGCCGCCAAGGCACGGCAAGTCCGGGCGGCAGTCAGCCAGCGGCTTGCCCGGCGACATCGCTCGATCCGGCAAGCAGGCTTTCCAGGCGTTCGATGCGGTGCCGGTGGGGCGTGGTGATGGCATAGAAGTTTTCCTGCAGGCGGCTCGACTGCCCCACCGTCACGAGGACACCGGTGCGCAGTTCGTCCTGCACCACCACTTCCGGCAGCACGGTCAGCCATCCGCTGTCCCGGGCGATCAGGCGCAGCATGGCCATGTCGTCGACCTCGGCCCGTAGGCGCGGCTTCACGCCCGCCGACATGCAGAGCGCGTCGAACTGCCCGCGCAGCGCATGGCGCGGGCCGGGCAGGGCAATGTCGCAGCCGTCGAGGTCGTCCGGGATGCGCAGGGTGCGTCCCCGCCATTCGCCCGCCGGACCCACCAGGGAAATGGACTGGCTTCCCAGGAAGCGGCAATGCAAGGGCCGGTCCGGGTCCGCCGCCACGATCTCGTTGGCGAGCACCACGTCGAGCTGGTGCTGCAGCAGGCGCTCGAGCAAGCCTTCGAGCAGGCCGGATTCCAGGGTCAGCACCACCGAAGGATCGGCCAGCACGGGGCGGATCCAGTTCTCCTGGTAATTGCGCGACATGGTGGCCACGCTGCCCACCCGCAAGCGGATCATGCCTTCGCTGCGGCCCTGGAGGCGTCCCAGCATTTCCTGGCCGAGGCCGAAAATGTTTTCCGCGTACGACAGCACGAGCTGGCCGGTGTCGGTCAGCAGGAGTCGCCGTCCCTCGCGCTCGAAGAGCGCTTCGCCGAGGCGGTCTTCGAGCTGGCGTATCTGCGCCGACAGCGCGGATTGCGAGACATGAAGTTCCTGCGCCGCACGCGTCAGATGGCCCGTCCTGGCGACGCGCCAGAAGTAGAAAAGGTGATGGAAGTTAAGCTGGTCGAGGGAATTCATTCTGTTTTATGGATGAATACGTTCATAACTATGTATTTTACAGAATCATTTCAAACTATCACCATAGCGGCAAATTCACGATTGGAGTGTCCGCCATGGTTTTACCCGCGTCGCCGCTGTTCGTCTGCGCCCTGATTCCTCCGGCATTGATGCTAGCGTCTTCCCTGCTGTCATCCTTCGCCGGCCGAGATGAAGACATTCTCTGGAAACGCTTCAAGGGCCTGGCGGCGGCAGCGGCGCTGGCCGCTTTCGCCAGCCTGCTGCTGGCTTGCCTCCAGCCGCAGGCCGCGGCCGCAGGCGGCCCGGGATGGCTGGCCGTGAGCCTGCCGGGCGCCTGGGCCGCCCTGCTGGTCCAGATGCTGGGCACCACCATCGCCGTCTTTTCGTCGCGCTATCTTCAGGGCGAACCGGGACAGGCGCGGTATGCCGCCGCGCTCGCCGGCGTGCTCGCCGCCGTGCATGTGCTGCTGCTGGCCGATCACTGGGCGGTCCTGATCGCCGCCTGGGCCGCCGCCGGCGTGGTCTTGCAGCGGCTGCTGTGCTTCTACGGAGACCGGCCTTTCGCCTTGCTGGCGGCACACAAGAAGCGCATCGCCGACCGCCTCGCCGACCTGCTGCTGCTGGCCGCCGCCGCGCTGGCGTGGCGGGAAACGGGCAGCCTGGCGCTTTCCGACCTGTGGCAACACCTCGCGAACCAGGGCGGCACGCTTGCCTTGCACGCCAGCGCGGTTTGCCTCGTGCTGGCGGTCATTCTTCGCACCGCCCTGTTTCCGGTGCATGGATGGCTGATCCAGGTGATGGAAGCGCCGACGCCGGTGAGCGCCCTGCTGCATGCGGGCGTGGTCAACCTGGGCGGCTACGTGCTGGTGCGCTTCGCGCCGCTGCTGGAGCAGGCGCCAGCGGCGCGCTGGCTGGTCGCCGGCGTCGGCCTAGGCACCGCGATGCTGGCCGGGCTGGTGATGCTCACCCGGGTCAGCATCAAGGTCCGGCTCGCCTGGTCCACCGTGGCGCAGATGGGATTCATGCTCCTGGAATGCGGCCTCGGCCTGTACACCCTGGCCATGCTGCATCTCCTCGGCCACTCGCTGTACAAGGCGCATGCCTTCCTCTCTTCCTCCAACGCGGTCAATGACACCCGGGCCAGGATGATGCGCCCGGTCACCCGCCATTCCCGTCCCAGCCTGGCGGCCGCGCCCCTGCTGGCCTTGCTGGTGGTAATGCTGTCTCAGGCGGTTCTCGCGCCGGCGTCCTGGCCGTGGTGGTGGAGCGGCGTGCTGGCGCTGGCCTGGGCACCCCTGCTTTGGCTGCCCATCCTGCAGGGTCGGGACATGAAGGAGGCCGCAGGAAGCGTAGTCTCTGGCCTGGTCTCTGGCCTGGGCATGGTGATGGGCCTGGCGGCGCTGGCCGGCATCGCGCATCGGCTGCCGCTCGGACTGGCCGACATGCCAGACCGGCCGGCCGGCATCGTGTCCCTGTTGGGGATGGCGGCGATGTACCTGTGCCTGGTCAGGCTGCAGGTGCAGCCGCAAGGGCTGGCGGGCTGGCGCCGGTGGAGCTACGCCGGCTTTTACGTCGACGAGTTCGCCACCCGCATGGCCCTGCGCCTGTGGCCGGCGCGCTGGGTGCCCGCCGCTCCCGCTGCGCGCGGCGCGGGCATGAGCGGCGCGATGGTCGCCGCCGCATCTGAATGACTCGAATGAACTTGCCCGACGCTTCAAGGAAAATCTCATGAACGCAACCGAACTCACCATCCCCGAGACCGGCCCCGGCCTGGCCGCCCAGGATCCGGCCTCGTCCCTGGCCTGGGAAGCCGAGCGCATCGAAGCCGCCTGCCAGCAGGCGTGCGAGGCCATCGCTCCGGCCTGGCCGCTGGACCAGGCGATCGCGGTCAATCCGCACTGGGCCCGCATCGGCCGGCCGGTGCGCGCGGTGGCTGCGCGCATGGCCGCGCTCGGCGACATCAAGGTGTTTCCCGAGCGCCTGCATTTCCGCCAGGCCTGGGAGGAGGGCAGGATCGCCGCCGATGACCTGGCGCATGCGCTGGCCACGCTGCCGGCCGCCCGGCAAGCCGGACTGACGGCCACGCAGTGCATCGAAGCCTTGCGCGGTTCGCCGCCCCTGCCTCGCCTGCCCCTGCTCATCGACGTGCTGGACGACGATCCGGCCCGCGACCGGCGCCTCTCCTGGCGGCAAGCCATCACCCACCAGGTCAGCCAGACCTGCGCCGCCTACTTCGACGAGCAGCAGGCCGACTGGCAGCCGGAACGGGAACAGGACCTGTACGGCTTCTGGCGCGACACGTTGACGCACGACCATGGCATCGGCGTGCTGATGGGCTTGCCTGCGCTGGGCCGCCGGCTCGGCGCGCTGCCGGCCACGCGGCAGGAAGCGGAACGCTGGGTTTTGCAGCGGCTCGGACTGCCCCGGGAAGTGTGGGCGGATTATCTCGAAGCGGTGCTGCTGACCGTCAATGGCTGGGCATCGTGGTGCGCCTATCTTGGCTGGCAGGCCAGGCTGGCCGGACGCGGCGACGCGCACCTGCGCGACCTGCTGGCGATACGCCTCGCATGGGGAGCGATCCTGCTCGACTGCAAGGAGGATGCGTCGGCACGGCGCGCCTTCGCCGCGCTGCAGGCGGAATGGCGGCACGCGCCCTCATTGTTCGCGCAGGCCGAAGACCTGCTGCTGATGGACGAGGTCTGGCAGGTCGCGCTGGAAGCCGGATACCAGCGTCAACTGGCCCGCAAGCTGCAGGCCGCCGCCACGCCCGCGGCAACCGACGCTGGGCAGCCGGACGTCGAAGTCCAGGCCGCGTTCTGCATCGACGTGCGCAGCGAACCGCTGCGCCGTGCGCTCGAAACGTCCTGGCCGGCCGTCCGGACCATCGGCTTCGCCGGTTTCTTCGGCCTTCCCATCGCCTATGCGCCGCTGGGTACGGCGATGCATCGGCCGCAGCTGCCCGGCCTGCTTGCGCCGGCGCTGACGGTGACGGACCGCATCACCCGCCGGGACGGCGCCGCCCCTGACGAGCGAGGTCAGGACGGCGCCCGCCGGGCGCGCGCGCGCCGCTTCGCCTGGTCGGAACGATGGCTGGCCGCCACCCGCTGGCCCGGCGCCGGCTTCTCCACCGTTGAGGCGGCGGGCATGGGCTATCTCGGCAAGCTCGGCCAGTGGCTCAGGCCGTCCGCGCGGCAGCGCGTGCGAAGCGACTTGGCCGGATTGCCGGACCGCTATCGCGCACTGTGCCGCCCCGCGCTGGACGGCATGGACATCGGCGACAAGACGGCGGTGGCGGGACGCGTACTGCACGCCATGGGCCTCGACGGCTGCCTCGCGCCGCTCGTGCTGCTGGTGGGACATGGCAGCCAGAGCGCGAACAATGCCCATGCCGCCGCGCTGGATTGCGGCGCCTGCTGCGGCCAGACGGGCGAAGTGAATGCGCGGGTGCTCGCGCAGCTGCTGAACGACCCGGCGGTGCGCGAGGGCCTGCGTTCGGCGGGCACGGTCATCCCCGATGGCACGGTGTTCGCCGCAGCCTTGCACAACACCACGACCGACGAGATCGAATGGTTCGACGCCGACCTGCTGCCGCCAGCCGCCGCCGCGCGCCGGGAAAAACTGCAGCGCGCCTTCGCCCAGTCATGCGACCAGGTGCGCCGCGAGCGCGCCGCCAGGCTCGGGCTGGATCCGCGCGCCGGCCATGAACGCTTGCTCGATGCCTACCGGCGGCGCGCCAACGACGGCGCCCAGACGCGCCCCGAGTGGGGACTGGCCGGCAATGCGTCCTTCATCATCGCGCCGCGCAGCCGCACGCGGGGCGCGGTGCTGGACGGCCGCAGCTTCCTGCACGACTACGATGCCGCCGGCGACACGGATGGCAGCGTGCTGGAGCTGCTGATGACCGCGCCCATGGTGGTGACGAACTGGATCAACTGGCAATACCACGCGTCGACCTGCGATCCCGCGCGGCTGGGCAGCGGCAACAAGGTGCTGCACAACGTCGTCGGCGGACGCATCGGCGTGTTCGAAGGCAATGGCGGCGACCTGCGCATCGGCCTGTCGCGCCAGTCCCTGCACGACGGCAAGCGCTGGATGCACGAGCCGCTGCGCCTGACGGTGGTGATTGATGCGCCGGCCGACAGGATAGAAGCCATCATCGCGCGGCACGCGGCCGTCCGCGACCTGCTGGAAAATGGCTGGCTGCATCTCTGGCGCTGTGAGGGCGCGCGGCTGTTCCGGCGCGCCGGCGGCGGCTGGCAGGACCTGGGCCTGGAAGCACCGCAGCCGGACTGATGGCGATGCGCCGGCCAGGTTCGCGGGTCTCAGCCGAGCGCGATGCGGAAACGCAGCGCCTTGCCTCCCCCGTACGCGGCCGGCTTGGTGAATTCCTCGACCAGCACGCCGCCATTGGCAAGGATGACGGCCTGCGACGCGGCGTTCGCCGGATCCGTGGTCAGGTCGACCCAGGGCAGGCCCTCCGCCCGCGCGACGGGCAGGATCTGCGCCACCGCGGCCGTCGCATAGCCCTTGCCGCGCTTCCAGGGAACGACGTTGTAGCCGATGTGCCCGAGGTAGGTGTCGGGCAGCGCCACGGTGCCGTGCTGCCAGCGGAACACGGCCACGCCGCAGAACTCGCCGTCCCACATCCAGTAGCGGCATTGCGGGATGGGCGGCTGCAGCGTCCCGTCGGCGAGGCGCCAGGGATCGCGGCTGCCGTGGCGATCGAAGAGGCCGTCGAGGTAGCGCTGCGGATCCGCCGCGAGCTGGGCCAGGATGGTCTCGCCGCCCTTGGGATCGGTGCTGAGTGGAGACCATCCCGATTCGAGCGCAGCGACGAAGCCGTCGAGGTGGTCCAACGTCGGGCGGACGATGCGCATCGCGTTTTCCGGACTGTTTTTCATGGGCGACATTATCACCCACTGTACCGGGCACACCGACTGGCGGTAGAATTTGCTGGAATTGACGATTCGTCAAAGCACTTTTCCTACCTCCGCTTACAGGTGCGATTGCCCATCATGACCAGGAAGCAGCATCTGCCGCAAAAGATTTGCCTGCATTGCGGGCGTCCCTTCACCTGGCGCAAGAAATGGGAAAAGGTGTGGGACGAGGTGAAGTATTGCTCGGACCGCTGCCGCACGGAACGCAAGCGCGCCGCGCCGGAACGGGGACGGCCATGAGCGTGCGCCAGCCCGTCCGCGTGCTGCGCCTGATCCTGGGCGACCAGCTCAATCCGGAGCATTCATGGTTCCGCGAGGCGGACCCGGGAGTTGTCTACGTGCTCATGGAGGTGCGCTCGGAAACCGACTACGTGCTGCACCACGCGCAGAAAATCCTTGCCATCTTCGCCGCCATGCGCGACTTCGCCCGCCACCTGCGCGAGGCCGGCCACCGGGTACGTTACGTGACGCTGGATGACCCCAGCAACCGGCAATCCATTCCGGACAACCTTACCGCCCTCGCGCGGCACTACACGGCCGCGCGCGTCGAGTGGCAGTCGCCCGATGAATGGCGGCTCGACGAGGCGCTGCATGCCTGGGCCGGCGGACAGCCGTTCGAGACGGCGGAAGCCGACAGCGAGCATTTCCTGACCAGCCGTAGCGAAATGGCCGAGCTGTTCGAGGGCCGCAAGCAATGGCTGATGGAACATTTCTATCGCCGCATGCGCCGCCGCCATGGCCTGCTCATGACGGCGCGCGGCGAGCCCGAAGGCGGCAAGTGGAACTTCGACCACGACAACCGCAAGCCCTGGCCGGGCACGCCGCCGGAACCGGCGGACGCCCGCCCCATGCATGATCATCGTGCGCTGTGGGACATGCTGCAGCGCTGCGGCGTCAAGAGCATGGGCGAGGCGCAGGCGGAATGCGTGCGCTGGCCGGTGAACCGCATCGAGGCGCTGGCCTGCCTCGATGCCTTCATCGAAAACGCGCTGCCGCACTTCGGCGATTTCGAGGATGCGATGAGCAGCACGGGGCAGCGCCTGTTCCACTCGCTGCTGTCGTTCGCCCTGAACGTGAAGATGCTGCATCCGCTCGAGGTGGTGCGGCGCGCCGAAGACGCCTGGCGCGGCGGCCATGCGCCGCTGTCGGCGGCGGAGGGATTCATCCGGCAGATCGTCGGCTGGCGCGAGTACGTGCGCGGCATCTACTGGGCGCACATGCCGGGCTACGATGACCGCAACGCGCTCGGGCACCATGCTCCCCTGCCCCGCTGGTTCTGGACCGGCGACACGGGCATGCGCTGCCTGCAGATGGCGATCGGCCAGTCGCTGCGCACTGCCCATGCCCATCACATCCAGCGGCTGATGGTCATCGGCAATTTCGCGCTGCTCGCCGGCCTCGATCCGCGCGCCGTGCATCACTGGTACCTGGGCGTGTACGTTGACGCCTTCGAATGGGTGGAACTGCCCAATACCCTAGGCATGAGCCAATGGGCGGACGGCGGCATCATCGCGACCAAGCCGTATGTCAGCAGCGGCGCCTACATCAAGCGCATGAGCGACTACTGCAAGGGATGCCGCTACGAGCACAAGCAGAGGATGGGCGAAACGGCCTGCCCCTACAATGCCCTGTACTGGGACTTCTTCGACCGGAACGAAGACCTGTTGAGCAGCAACATGCGGCTGGGAATGGCCTACCGCCAGCTCAGGAAGATGCCGCAGGCGGAGCGCGAGGCCTTGCGGGCTCAGGCGGGCGAAGTGCGCGCGCGCCTCGACGAACTCTAGCCCGGTGGACGCCGAACCCGCATCGCCGCATCGAACGATCACGAACACATAGGGAAAGCCATCCATGCAATCGTTGCCGACAAATTATCGCGCCCTCGTCATCGGGTCTTCCGGCGCCATCGGCTCGGCCATGGTCGCGCACCTGCGGGCCGACCCGCGCTGCGGCGAGCTCGTGGGGCTGGGCAGGAGCAGCACGCCCCGCCTTGACCTCGAGGACGAATCCACCATCGCCGCGGCCGCCGCGGCGCTGCGCGCGAGCGGTCCGTGGCACCTGGTGGTGGTGGCGACTGGCATGCTGCACGGCCCCGGCCAGATGCCGGAAAAGCGCCTTGCCCAGCTTCGCTGCGACGACATGCTGCGCAGCTTCGCGATCAATGCGGTCGGGCCGGCCGCCGTACTGACGCATTTCACCCCTCTGCTGGCGCGCGAGGAACGCAGCCTGTTCGCGGTGCTCTCGGCGAAGGTGGGCAGCATCGGCGACAACCGGCTCGGCGGATGGTACAGCTACCGCGCCGCCAAGGCGGCATTGAACATGATCGTGAAAACGGCCTCCATCGAACTCGCGCGCACCCATCCGCGCACGGTGCTGGCCGCGCTGCATCCGGGCACGGTGGACTCGCGTTTGTCCGCGCCCTTTCATGCGGCGCACGGCAAGCGTCCCGCATCGCAGGCAGCGGCCGACCTGCTGGCGGTGCTCGACAAGCTGGACCCCGCAGAATCGGGCAGCTTCCACGCCTACGACGGCGAGCGGCTGCCATGGTAACGCGGGCATCAATCCGACATCGCGCGGCATGCTCCCGCGCGGCATAAAAACAGGAGAATGAAGATGCGCATACTGCTTACCGGCGGCACCGGCCTGATCGGCCGGGCGCTGTGCGGCCTCTGGCAGAGCCAGGGCCATGAACTGATCGTCTGGAGCCGCCGACCGGAACAGGTTCCCGCGCTGTGCAGCGGCGCGCGCGGCGTGGGAAGGCTGGAAGAACTGGAAAATTCGGGCAGCGCGTCCGCGCTGGATGCGGTGGTCAACCTGGCCGGCGCGCCGATCGCGGACAAGCCATGGACGTCGGCGCAGCGCACCCTGCTCAGGAAGAGCAGAGTGGCCTTGACGAAGGAACTGGTCGACTGGCTGGGCCGGCAAGCCCATCGTCCCCGCTTGCTGATCTCGGGTTCCGCGGTTGGCTGGTATGGCGATTGCGGCGAACGCATGATCGACGAACCCAGCCGCCAGGGCACCACGGATTTCGGCAGCGAACTGTGCGGCGAATGGGAACGCGAAGCTTTGCGGGCGGAACCGCTGGGCATGCGCGTCGTGCTGCTGCGTACCGCGCCCGTGCTCGCGCCGCAGGGCGGCATGCTGGAAAAGCTGCGCCTGCCGTTCAGCCTCGGACTCGGCGGACGGCTCGGCAGCGGAAATCAATGGATGCCATGGATCCATATCGACGACCTCACTCGCCTCATCGATCACGTGCTCCAATCCGACGATTGCCGCGGCGTCTTCAATGCCTGCTCGCCGGCTCCGGCAACGAACGCCGAATTCACCCGCGCGCTGGCGCGCGCGCTGCACCGCCCTGCCGTGCTGCGCGTGCCTGCCTGGGCGCTGCGCATGGCCCTGGGGGAAATGTCCGTGCTCTTGCTGACCGGCCAGCGGGCGGTGCCGATGCGGGCGATCAAGCGCGGATTCAAGTTCCAGCATCCCATCCTCAAGGAGGCCCTGGCAGAACTGCTCGCGCGCCGCAAGTAGCGTTGCTCGACGGGATCGCGAGGATTTTCGACAACCGTGTTAGATTGATCAGCTACTTGATCAACAACCCGCACAAGCTGACACCGATGCACATCGAAACCGACGATCCCGGCCGCGCCGACGTCTACGCGCTGCTCGACGAACACCTGCGCAACATGCACGCGCTGTCGCCGCCCGAGAGCGTCCACGCCCTCGACGTGAGCGGGCTGAAGCATCCCGACATCACCTTCTGGTCCGTGCGCGACGACGACGTGCTCCTCGGCTGCGGCGCCCTCAAGGAAATCGCTCCCGGCCATGGCGAGATCAAGTCGATGCGAACGCCATCCGCCATGCGCCGCCGGGGAGCGGGCCGCGCCATGCTCCAGCACATCCTCGCCGAAGCCCGCCGCCGCGGCTACGCGCGCCTCAGCCTCGAAACGGGAACCGCAGACGCCTTCCACGCGGCGCACCAGCTTTACAAGAGCGTCGGCTTCGAAGAATGCGGACCCTTCGGCGACTACCGGCCCGATCCGTTCAGCGTGTTCATGACGCTTGACCTGCGCAAGCCCGAGGCCTGACCCGGCAGCGGCCTACAAGTCACGCATCATTGCCACGAAACCCGGCGGCAAGGATGCGCTTGATGGCCGTTCGACGAAGCCGAGCCGGGCATAGAAAGCCACCGCCTTCGGCGCCGCGTTCAGCCACAAGGCATTCTTCTCGCTCCTGCCCCGGCATGCCGCTGCCGCGGCATCCACGAGCGCCCTGCCCATTCCCTGCCTGTGATATTCCGGGTCGACGAACAGGCTGCACAGGTTCCAGAAATTCTTCACCAGGACGACCCCCGCAAGCTCGCCGTCGATCACGCACTTGAGATGGCAGCACTTCTCCGGGTTCGCCTGCCACCAGTCGAGATTGCCGAGAACGTTGGCCGTCATCTCCGCCAGCAGCCTGTCGCTGGAAGTGACCGCGATGTCCACGATGCGCGGCATCCAGGCGCGCAGGGTGTCAACGTCACCGGGTTCTACGGGTTTGATGAGGAAGGGGGGCATGATTGGATGCGGGCGAGGTTGGTTGCAACCCGTGTTTAATTTTCCGCCATATTCCCTCCCCTTCAAGGGGAGGGAGCTTCACAGTTTAGCGCCTGCGCGGGGATGACGGCGCGTTGTAAAGGTGACGAAGGCTGGCGTGGATGACAAACACCCGCCTCACTTGCCCCCCTTCGCAGAAGGAAAAAACACCTCCTGCCCATCGACCTTGAACGAAGCGATCGCCTTCTGCCCTTCATCGGACGTAATCCACTCGATCAAGCGCATCGCGCCCTTGTAATTGATCCCGGGATACTTCGCCGGATTCACGGCAATGATGCCGTAGGGATTGAACATCCGCGGATCCCCTTCCACCTCGATCGCAAGGCCGGTCTTGGCCTTGTAGGCGCTGTAGGTCGCGCGGTCGGTCAGCGTGTAGGCATCCTTCTCCGCCGCCATGTTGAGCACCTCGCCCATCCCCAGCCCCGCCGAAACATAGGCCGCGCCTTGCGGCTGCGCGCCGACCTGTTTCCAGTAAGCCTTTTCCATCAGGTCGGTGCCGGAATTGTCGCCGCGCGAGATGAAGGTGGCCTTGCTGTCGACGATCTTCTTCATGGCGGCCAGCACATCCTTGCTGCCCTTGACGCCCGCCGGATCCTTCGCCGGGCCGACGATGATGAAGTCGTTGTACATGACGTCGCGGCGGTTGACGCCGTGGCCCTCGGCGACGAACTTGTCTTCCGCGGGGCGGGCATGGACCAGCGTCACGTCGACGTCGCCGTTCTTGGCAAGCTCGAGCGCCTTGCCGGTGCCGACGGCAATGACCTGCACCTTGGCGTCGGCCTTCTTCTCGAACAGCGGCAGCAGGTAGGCCAGCAGTCCCGAGTTTTCGGTGCTGGTGGTGGTGGACATCTTGATGACTTGCTGCGCCCAGGCAGCCGGGGCAAGCAGGGCGGTTCCGAACAGGGCGGCGCAGAGACAGGAAGCCAGGTGGCGGCGTTTCATGACGTTTTCCTCGATGGCATTAAATGGCGAACGAAATATTCTAAGGGCAATCCCCGTCCCTCGCGCGAGACCGGTGGAAGCGCGGCATGGCGTGCCGACTTTACAAGGAAATGCCGAATTTACCGACAACGCACATCGCCGTTTCCTCCTTGCTCCCTGCGTATCCTTGGGCATGCTAATTGCCTCCTCAAGCCTTCTTGAGTTTTCGCTTGCCGCGCGGCATGCCGGCCACCAACGCTGAGGAAGTTGCCATGTCCGATGATCCCAACAAGAAAAACGCGTTGCGCCTGAGCCGGCGCCATTTCCTTCAGTCGGCCGGCGCGATGGTCGGCACGTCGGTGCTGCCGGCGCAAGCGGGCGCGGCCGCCGTTGTTCCTCCTGCTGTCGGCAACGCGGCGCCAGCGCCGTCGCTGGAACGCGTGACGCTGCAGGTCAACGGCGCCGCCCATGCCCTCATGATCGAGCCGCGCGTGACCTTGCTCGATGCCCTGCGAGAACATCTCGGCCTGATGGGGACCAAGAAAGGCTGCGACCGCGGCCAATGCGGGGCCTGCACGGTGCTCGTCAATGGCCGGCGCATCAATTCCTGCCTCACGCTCGCCATCATGCACGAGGCCGACCGCATCACGACCATCGAAGGCATCGGCCAGCCCGGCCACCTGCATCCCATGCAGGCGGCATTCATCGAGCACGACGGCTTCCAGTGCGGCTATTGCACGCCGGGGCAGATATGCTCTGCCGTAGCCATGCTCGACGAGGCGAAGCGCGGCGATGCCAGCGCCGTCACGGCGGACGTGCGCAAGCCGGGCGCGGCGCTGGGCGCGGACGAGATCCGCGAGCGCATGAGCGGCAACCTCTGCCGCTGCGGCGCGTACGCAAACATCGTCAGCGCCATCGCGGACGTGGACAGGAAGGGAGGACGCGGATGAACCTCTTTGCCTACAAGCGCCCCGCGAGCGTCGACGAAGCGGTGCGGATGGCGGCCAGTCCCGGCGCCGCCTACATCGGCGGCGGCACCAACCTGATCGACCTGATGAAGGGCGGCGCCGCCGCGCCGACCATGCTGGTCGATGTCAGCCGCCTGCCGCTCAACGGCATTGCCGAATTGCCGGACGGCGGCGTGCGCATCGGCGCCATGGCGCTCAACAGCGACGCCGCGAATCATCCGCTGATCCGCCAGCGTTATCCCCTGTTGACGCAGGCCCTGCTGGCCGGCGCCTCGCCCCAGCTGCGCAACATGGCGACGATGGGCGGCAACCTGCTGCAGCGCACGCGCTGCTACTACTTCTACGACACGGCCTTCGACCAATGCAACAAGCGCGTGCCCGGCTCCGGCTGCGCTGCGCTGCAGGGCATCAACCGCATCCATGCGGTGCTCGGCGCGAGCCCGTCCTGCATTGCTACCCATCCCTCGGACATGTGCGTGGCGCTGGCCGCGCTGCGCGCCACGGTGCGGGTGCTGGGGCCGGCCGGCGCGCGCGCCATCGGCATGCAGGACTTTCACCGCCTTCCCGGCGACATGCCCCAGCGCGACACCCTGCTGGAACCGGGAGAACTGATCACCGCCATCGACCTGCCCCGCTCCGGCTTCGAGCGCCATGCCCATTACCTGAAGATACGCGACCGCGCGAGCTATGCCTTCGCCCTGGTCTCGGTGGCGGCGGCGCTCGACATCCGCGACGGCACGGTGCAGGACGCCGCGCTCGCGCTCGGCGGCGTGGCCCACAAGCCGTGGCGCATCCCGCAGGCCGAGGCGGCGCTCATTGGTCGTCCGCTTGCGCCCGAGACGATGCAGGCGGCGGCAGACCTGCTGTTGCAGGGCGCGCAGCCGCATTCGCACAACGGCTTCAAGGTTCCTCTGGCCCGGCGCGCCATCGTGCGGGCGCTGCGTTCGGCGGCCGACACAACCCTGGGGACATGACATGAAACAGACCGGCCTTCCGATGAACCGCGTGGACGGTGAAGACAAGGTATGCGGCACCGCCCGCTATGCCGCGGAATTCACGTTGCCGCGCCTGGCGCATGCGGTGATGGTGCAAAGTCCCGTGGCCAGCGGGCGCATCCTTGCCATCGACGGCAAGCCGGTGGCTGCCATGCCCGGCGTACTGGCGGTGCTTACCCACGAGAACGCGATGAAGCTGCCCAAGGGCGGCAAGGCGGCGGTGCAGCCGCCGCAGGGACGCGTGCTGTCGCTGCTGCAGGATGATGCAGTCCACTATGCCGGCCAGCCGGTCGCGGTGGTGGTGGCGGAAACGCTGGAACAGGCAACCGCCGCTGCGGCCGCATTGCGCATCCGCTACGAGCGGCGATCCGCCAGCCTGTCGTTCGCCGCCGCGAAGGGCAATGCGTATTCACCCGGCAAGATCCAGGAATCCGAAGCCGACACCGCGCGCGGCGATGCGTCGCGCGCCGCGTCCGCGGCGGCGAAGCGCGTGGACCTGAACTACGCCACGCCGATGGAGCACCACAATCCGATGGAGCCGCATGCCACGCTGGCCACGTGGAATGGCGACCACCTCACCTTGTACGATTCCACCCAGCATGTCGCCGGCGTGCAGAAGACCATTGCCAAGACCTTCGGCATGCAAGCGTCGCAAGTGAGGGTGCGCAATCTCTTCGTGGGCGGCGGATTCGGCGGCAAGGGCTCGGCCTGGTCGCACGTGGCGCTGGCCGCGATGGCCGCGCGGCATACCGGGCGCCCGGTGCGCCTCGTGCTGCAGCGGCCGCAGCTGTTCGGTCCGGTGGGCGGCCGGCCGCGCACCGAGCAGGTCGTGAAGCTGGCCGCCGATGGGCAAGGCCGGCTGGCGGCGATCGAACACCGCGCGTTCAGCAATACCTCGGCAATCGAGGATTGGACCGAATCGTGCGCCCTGGTCACGCGCATGCTCTACGCCTGTCCGAACGTCGCGACCTCGCATCGCCTTGTCAAGCTCAACGTCGGCACGCCGACCTTCCAGCGCGCGCCGGGCGAGGCCACCGGCAGCTTCGCGCTGGAGTCGGCCATGGACGAGCTTGCCGCGGAAGCAGGCATCGACCCCTTGCGCCTGCGCCTGCTGAACTACGCGGACACCGATCTCGAGAAGCGACTGCCCTATTCCAGCAAGGCCTTGCGCGCCTGCTACGAGACCGCCGCGGAACGCTTCGGCTGGGCGCGCCGCGATCCCCGTCCGCGCTCGATGCGGCAGGGACAGTGGCTGGTCGGCATGGGCATGGGCACCGCCACCCGCCCGGCAAAACGCAGCCCGGCGGCGGCCAGCGTGAAGCTCACGCCCGACGGCCAGGCGGTGGTGCGTTCCAGCACCGAAGACCTGGGCACCGGCACCTATACCGTCATGACGCAGATCGCCGCCGACGCGCTCGGCTACGCGCCGGGCAAGGTTCGCT
Organism: Noviherbaspirillum galbum; assembly: GCF_010974945.1. Taxonomy (GTDB): domain Bacteria; phylum Pseudomonadota; class Gammaproteobacteria; order Burkholderiales; family Burkholderiaceae_D; genus Noviherbaspirillum; species Noviherbaspirillum galbum. The sequence continues at coordinate 47,891 of NZ_JAAIVB010000045.1, forward strand.
TCGAGCTTGGCGACACCGACTTCCCCGAAGCGCCGGTCTCGGCGGGATCGATGACGGTGGAAAGCGTCGGCTCGGCGGTGCATGCCGCCTGCCAGCTCGCGCGCCATGAGCTGGTCCGGCTGGCGTGCCGCGATCCGCTGTCGCCGCTATCGGGCGCGAGCCTGGCCGACGTCCGGCTGGAGGATGGCTGGCTGCGGCACGCCGACGGCAAGCGCGCCGAACCCGCAAGCGCGGCCATCGCCCGCGCGCCCGGCGCTGCGATCGAAGCCAGCGCCGACAGCAAGCCCGGCGACGAGACCGAGCGCTATTCCATGCATTCGTTCGGCGCGGTGTTCTGCGAGGCGCATGTCGATCCGGAGCTGGGCATCGTGCGGGTGCCGCGCGTGGTGGGGGCCTATGGCGTCGGCACGGTCATCAATGCCAAGACCGCGCACAGCCAGATCATGGGCGGCATCGTCTGGGGCATCAGCCAGGCGCTGCACGAGGAATCCCTGCTCGACGAACGCTACGGCCGCTTCGTCAACGCCAACCTCGCGGAGTACCACATCCCGGTCAATGCCGACATCGGCGACATCGACATCACCTTCGTTCCCGAAACCGATCCGCACGTCAATGCGATCGGCGCCAAGGGCTTGGGGGAAGTCGGCATGACGGGCGTCGCCGGCGCGATCGCGAACGCGGTTTACCACGCCACCGGGAAGCGCATCCGAGAACTCCCGATCCGGCTCGACAAGCTGCTGTAACCGGCCAAGGACATCGAGGAAAAACCATGAGCTTATCGAAGCAGGATGGCACGCCCGACGGCAAGCTGCCGGGCGGCCTGACACGGCGCGGTTTCCTGCGCCTCGGCACGGGCGCGCTCGCCACGCCCTGGATCGCGAGCGCGCACGCGGCGGGATCGGGAGAGGTGCACTTTCCGCCCATCCAGGCGCCGACGGAAAAACCTGAAAAAACCGAGCAGTTCGATCCGCCCGGCGAACGCGTCGGCTTCGCGGTCGTCGGCCTCGGCCGCATCGCCGTCAACGAGATGCTGCCCGCCTTCGCCCGCTCGAAGCATGCGCGCGTGACCTCGCTCGTGAGCGGCGACCGCGACAAGGCGCTCAAGATCGCGCGGCAATACGGCATCCCGGAGCAGGCGGTGTTCGACTACCGCGACCACGACCGCCTCGCCGACCACAAGGCCACGCAGGCGGTCTACATCGCCCTGCCCAACAGCATGCACGCCGAATACACGGTGCGCGCCGCGCAGGCCGGCAAGCACGTGTTCTGCGAGAAGCCGATGGCCAACAGCGTGGCCGAATGCCAGCAGATGATCGACGCCTGCGCCAAGGCCCAGCGCCTGCTGATGATCGCCTACCGCAGCCAGTACGAAGCGAACGACCGCGCCATCCTCAAGATGGTGCGCGCCAGGCGGCTCGGCACGCTGCGCGAATTCATCTCGAGCAACTGCCAGAACCAGGGCGATCCGGACCAATGGCGACACAAGAAGGCGCTAGCCGGCGGCGGACCGCTGCCGGACGTGGGCATCTATTGCCTGAACGCGGCGCGCTTCCTGTCCGGCGAAGAACCCGTCGAGGTCATCGGCCACACCTGGGCCAATCCCAACGACCCGCGCTTCCGCGAGATCGAAGAGGCGGTGCATTTCATCCTGCGCTTCCCGAGCGGCTTCACCGCGACCTGCACCAGCAGCTACAGCGGCCACAATGCCAAGTTCCTGCGCCTCATCGGCAGCGAAGCCTGGGTGGAACTCGATCCGGCCTACTCCTACTCGGGCATCCGCCTGCGCGTCGGCAGGCTGGTCGACGGCAAGGACAGCGTCCAGGAAATCGCCCTCGAATCCGACGACCAGTTCGTGAAGGAACTGGACCACATGGCGCAATGCGTCAAGGCCAACCGCCGTCCGCATACGCCGGGCGAGGAAGGCCTGCAGGACATGCGCGTCATCGAGGCGATCTACCAGTCCGCAAGGGAAGGAAGGCCGGTGACGCTCGCGCCACCTGCCTTCTCCGTGCGCGGGCCGGTACCGGAGGACAGCGACTGACCGGCTTCCCTTCGCCCGTTACTTGACGGCGATCGTCGCGCTCGTCTGCGTACCGTCGAACACGATCTTCGACGGCCAGGCCGGCCAGGTTGTTTTCAGCGCGTCGTTGTTCGGATCGCCTTTCCGCGCGAAGGCGCTGATGCTCTTCATCATCGCGTCGGACAGGGCAAGCCTGCCGGGACGGTTTGCCGAGGTATTGATCACGTTGGAAAACAGCACGTTGTCGAAGTTGCCGAACACGAAGGGCAGGTCGAAGGCATGGGACGCGCCGAAGATGGCATCGAAGGGCTTGGGCATTTCATCCCAGTCGAACTGGTAGGCCCAGACCGCGGACTGCTGCGACTTCAGGGCATTCAGCACGCTGTCGCGCTGGGTGAAGAACAGATTTTGCGTCAGCACGTCGATGCGGGCCTTGAAGCCGGTGACGGGCGTGTTCACCGGCAGGTAAGCCGCGGGAATCCACTGCTCGACCGAGGTGGTCGGCGGCGCCTCCGGATTGTTCTTGGTGACGATCGAGAAGAAGGTCTTGTCGTCGATCAGGCGTCCGCTCAGGCCACCCAGCGAAGGCGTCGCGAGGAAGGCGGCGAACAGGGTGCCCTCGTCGCGGGTATTGCCCGCCAGGACGGGAACCTTGACGTACTGGCCGGCCTTGATGGCGGCGATCGGGTCGGTGGGCAGGACGGTGCCTTCCGGGATGGGATTCGACGAAGACAGCCCGGCTGCGGCGAGCTTCGTCCTCACGACGTTCAGCACGGCATCCGTCGACTTGCCGCGCAGGTAATCGGCAAGCTGGGCCGGGGTGCGGCTCGCGATGTAGGCATCCGCGCCGGCGGCGTCGGCGGCGAGGCCGTCTCCGATGACCAGGTTCGACAGCAGTGCCGCGCCCTGGGCCTGGGATGTGGGATTCGGGGACAGCACGCCCGAGGTGCCGGCCGGCAGGCTGCTCGCGAGTGCAATGCCGCCGCTCAGGGGAATCGCGCGCTGGAACAGCGCCGGGCTCGCGTTTCGCGCCAGCGGCGAGGTGAGCAGGGCCAGCACGTTGACCGCGCCGGCGGAGTGGCCCATCAGGGTGACGTTCTGCGGATCGCCGCCGAAGGAGGCGATGCTGGCGTTGACGAACTTGAGCGCCTTGATGATGTCCAGCAAGGCGAAGTTGCCCGAGCTTTCCGCGGGGTCGCTGGTCTTCAGCGAAGCGGCATTGAGGAAGCCGAAGATGCCGACGCGGTAGTTCACCGTGACGACCACTGCGTCGGCCGCTTTCGCGAGCGCCGCGCCGTCGTATTGCGGATCCGCCGTGTAGCCGCTGACGTTGCTGCCGCCGTGCACGAAGACGATGACGGGTCGCGGCGCCGACGAGGTGGCGGACGGCTGCCATACGTTGAGGTACAGGCAATCCTCCGAGCCGACGGTCTGGCCCAGGGTGGAGCTGACGGTGTCGTCCAGCCGGTTGTTCAGGCCCGGGCTGAACAGGCGGCCGGTCTGGGCACAGGCATTGGCAAACTTGTCCGTCGCCTTCGGGGTAGTCCATGCGACCGGGTCGACCGGGGCCTTCCATCGCAACTCGCCCGCCGGCGCCTTCGCGAAGGGAATGCCCTTCCAGCTATACACGCCCTTCGTCGTCGATTCATCGACGCCGACCACGGTGCCGTATGGCGTATTGCGCTGGGTGACGCCAGCCGAATCGCCGCCGCCGCAGCCCGACAATTGCAACAGGAAAAGCAAGGCGCACGCCGCGCCCGCATGGTACTTCGATGTCATGACCGTCTCCTCAGGGATTCTTCTTCGATGATGAATGGCTACGCCGCGGTCGCCGGACTTGCTGCCGGTTCGACACGGTGCCTTGGATGCGCAAACTTGAAGCAGTGCACCCTGCGAGAATGCCTTGACGAGGGGAACAAGCCAACGTGGGAAGTCCACATCCGATCGCGCGGACTTGTGTGATTAACTTCCAAAGCCTGGCGCAAAGGCGAAAACGGGATCCCCGCCTCCGCTCGGATACTTGGGCATTGGCCGGTTAGGTCTTTGACTTGTCACGCGAGATGGCCGAACATGCGCAGTGGGCTGGTTCCTGCAATTCGTCCACGGCGACGCAAATTTAGCCAGAGGAGATAGTGAAGCATCATGAGCAAGGTATTCGTGAACATCGGACTGAGTCTCGACGGCTACATGGCGCCGGAAGGCATGACCATGGATGATCCCGGCCATAAGAACTGGGGCGCGAAGTGGGGAGCGATGATGGGCTGGCTTCTCAGGCAGCAAGCGTTCCGGGAAACCCATAACTTCGGCGAGGGAGGCGAGACCGGTCCGGTCAACGACCTCGTCCGCCGCACGATGGAGCGCACCGGGGCCAACATCATGGGCAAGCGGATGTTCGACCAGGGCGAGGTCGCCTGGCCCGAGGAAGCGCCTTTCCATACGCCGGTCTACGTCCTGACGCACGTGAAGCGCGAGCCCTGGGTCCGGCCGGGAGGGACCACCTTCTACTTCGTGAACGACGGCCCCGAGAGCGCACTCGCGCAGGCCAGGAAGGCGGCAGGCGGACGCGACGTCCGCATCTCGGGCGGCGCCGACGTGATCCAGCAGTACCTCAGCCTGGGCGCCGTCGACGAGCTCGAGATCGCCCTGGCGCCCGTGCTGTTCGGCTCGGGGCGGCGCCTCTTCGAGAACCTGCAAGAGCCTGGGCCGCAGTTCCGCATCGACAGCGTGCTTTCGGGTTCGGGCGCGACGCACCTGCGCTACGTGCGCGAGTGAGGAAGGCCGTCCCCGGCCTCTTCATTGGCGATGGGATCGCACCGCTTCGAACAAGGTGAATTCGAGACTGGTAGGCAGGATGCGCGCCACCTCGAGGCCGGCCTGCTCCAGCAGGCCGCATATCGTAGCCGTGCTGCGTTCCTTTCCGCCCAGGCTGACCAACATGTTGAGGTCGGAGCGCACGGCCGCGGCGGGCGACGTGCCGTCCTCGGACAAAACGCGCTCGACCACGAGCAAGCGTGACCCGCCATCCATTGCCCGCGCACAGTTTTCAAGGATTTGCCGGCTGCTGGCATCGTCCCAGTTGTGAATGATGCTCTTGAGCAGGTAGAGATCCGCACCAGCGGGAATCGCATCGAAGAAGCTTCCGCTGGCGAAGGTGCAGCGCCCATGCAGGGATCGCGCTCCGCGGCCCTGGCAGGCGCTCTGGATGGCATGCGGCAGGTCGTACAGCACGCCTTGCGCGTCGGGCCAGGCGGCGAGGATGGCAAACAGAAGCGCGCCATTGCCGCCCGCGATGTCCACGATGCGCCGGGCGCCCGAAAAATCGTATGCCCGCAGGATCGCGGCGGACTGGATCCGGGTGAGCCCCGCCATCGCCTCGTGAAACAGCCGGGCCGCCTCGCCGTTGCCGTCTAGGTGGTCATATCCAGTGCGGCCTTGCAGCAGCTGGCGCGCGCTCTTGCCCGTTCTCACGCAGCTGGCAAGTTCACCCCACAAGGACCAGAGATTGCGTCCCCACCAGAGCACCCAGGCCCTGACGCTTTCCGGATGGTCGCCCAGCAAGGGCTTGCCCAGCGGCGCCAGCCACCATTGGCCATGCTCGTCCCTGCCGCAGATGCGCAATGTCGCCAGGGCGCCCATCAAGCGGCCGAGCGCATCGGCATCGCACCCGCAGCGGCGGGCCACTGCCTCGGTCGTTGCCTCGCCGCCTGCCAGGGCCTCGGGAATGCCGAGTTCGCAGGCGGCGTACAAGACTTGGGTCATCCAGGCCGCGCCGGCCATGTCCAGCAGGGAAATCGATCCGCCGCCGGCCTGCGCGGCCTTGCTTTCCTGGAAGTCGTGCGAATACCCTGGCATGGCGGTCACTCCCTGGGGATGTCGTTATCGCGTACGAACCGTTCCCACATCGGCATTTCCTTCGCAATTTCTTGCGACAACCGCTTGCCATCGCCGGCTTCGACCGACAACGCACGCTCTTCCAGCCGGCTGCGCGTGGCATCGTCATGCAAGACCTCCTGCAGCCTCGCGGCCAACGCTTCCACGACGGAAGCCGGCGTGCCGGGAGGTGCCATCACGGCCTGCCACGTCGGCAGGACGATGCCGCGCACGCCGGCCTCTTCCAGCGTCGGAACATCCGGCGCGAGCGGGCTGCGCTGGCCCTGCAGGGTGGCCAGCAGGCGCAGCTGGCCGGTGCGGGCATAGGGCAATCCTGCGCCGAGCGGCGTGAAGAAGACCTGGACCCGGCCCGCCAGCAGGTCGGGCATCGCCTGCGCGGCGCCCTTGTAGGGAACCCGCATCATCTCCGCGCCGGTGCGGTTCATGTAGTCGGTGGCAACCAGATATTCGCTCAATGCGCCGGTCGCATAAGTCAGCTTGCCGGGCTGGGATCTGGCATGCGCGGTCAGCTCGGCAACGCTGGCAGCCGGCGTGGCGGGGTGGACGAAGAGACCGAAGGCAAATCGCCCGACCAGCCCGACCGGCGTGAAGTCATTGAGCGACTTGAACGGCGGCGATCTTTGCAGCAACGGTATGGCCCCCATGGAGGCCGTGCTCCAGAGAAGCGTGTACCCGTCGGGCGCCGAGCGCATCACGGTCTGCGCCGCGATCGCGCCGCCCGCCCCGCCCTGGTTTTCCACGATCACTGGCTGCCCGAGCCGGCGCGTCAGGCCGTCTGCCACGGTCCTGGCCGCAAAGTCGGAAGGACCTCCGGCAGGAAAGGGGACGACGAGGCGAATCTGCTTCTCCGGGTAGGAAGCGGCGGGCGAATCATGCACTACGGAAACGAGCGACAGACCCATCACCAGCGAGACAATGAACTTGTTCATGGCGACCTCCATGTGATTGACCGATGCACGCAGCTTAGGTCAAGGCTTCTGCGAGAGGAATAGACTTCCGGCGAAGACAACTATTAACATCAGGTTAAACCCCAGGCCAACCCGCCATGCTCCGGAGGTAACGCGATGGACAAGTTTCGTGCTGCCGAGTATTTCATCATGGCTGCCCGCGAAGGAAGCCTTTCGCGCGCCGCCCGCCAGCTGGAAGTCAGCGTGCCCGCGGTGTCGAAGCTGATCTCGGCGCTGGAACGGGAGCTGGGCACGACCCTGTTCGAGCGCCGGGCGCAAGGGTTGGCGCTGACCTCGCAAGGCACGCAATATCTCGAAGCCTGCGAACAGGCGCTCGGCAAGATGATCGACGCGGAACAGGCATTGCATGGCAGCGGGGCGCGCGTGCATGGAACGCTGACAGTCGGCGCGCCCGCACAGGTCTGCCAGCACTGGATCTTGCCGGCACTTCCCGCTTTCCACCACCGCTACCCCGGGCTTCACATCGACCTGCATTGCACGAACCGCGTGGCGGAAGCGCAGGGACGTCCGATCGACCTGTTCGTGCTGATGGGCTGGCACGAGGAACCGGACATGGTCCGGCAACCGCTCGGAGCAAGCCGCATGCTGGTTTGCGCCTCTCCCGACTATTGGTCGAGGCATGGCATGCCCCGGCGTCCCGAAGACCTCGCAACCCATACCTGCCTGTTGTTCCGCAATCCGATGGGAACGCTGCTGGACCTCTGGGAATTCGAGAACGGCAACGACAAGGTCGCCGTTGCGGTGACAGGCTGGCTGTGCAGCAATCACAGGGACGTCGTGCTCGATGCTGCGATTTCGGGAGAGGGCGTCATCCGCTTGGCGGAGGTGACCAGCCGTTCGGTGCTGCAGAGCGGTCGCCTGGTGCCGGTGCTTCCGGAATGGCATGTGACCGGCAATCCACCCATGCAGGTGCTGTACGCGCCTAGCCAGCGTGGCGTGACGCGGGTGCGCGTATTCATCGATTTCCTGGTGAATCTGCTCGAGGACACCTCGGACCGCGAGTTTTCCCAGCGCCCCTCCTGGTATGTTCCGCGGCGGACTCGCGCGTCAGGGCCCGGCAGGGCCTGATTCCGGAGTGTCCACGCCCGGCCACGCCCAGCAGGCAGTTTAGTTAAACCCTTTTACCGATTGTTTCGTTGCGCTTGTAACCGGAGTATGGTGTCACACAAGGGGTGGCAACGAGGCCGTCCCACGCGATGGCAACGGCGGGGCCTTACTGGCTCGCCGCATGTGCGAAGAGGCACAAGGAGATGGCAGTGCAAGACATCGCGAACACCTTCCGGCGCGGGGCACCATGACGCCGCGCAGCATCCTGATCGTGGAAGACGACAAGGACTTGCGCGAATCCCTGCTCGACCTTCTGGTCATCGAGGGATTCAGCGTCGTCGCCGCCGGCAATGGCGAAGAGGCCTTGCAAGTCCTGAGGAAGGGCGGGTCGTTCGGCCTGGTCCTGCTGGACATCATGATGCCGGTCATGGATGGCGTCGCGTTCATGCATGCGTTCGAAAACGAGTTTCCGCACCTGATCGGCACGACGCCGATCGTCGTGCTGTCCGTGCTTGCGGGTCAGGTGCATCTGCCGGACTGGGTGACGGATGCGGTAGCGAAGCCGACGAGCCTGGATAAGCTGGTCGAGTTGTGCGAGAGGTGTTTTTATACCTTGCACTGAGAGGGGTCTCGAATGCGCGGGCATTCTTTGGACGCGCGGATGACGGAGCGTTGCAGGGACGACGGAGGCCACCATCCTGCCCCGCCATTACCCGCCTCACTCCACACCATCACCGCATCCAAAGATATCCTCGATCCTCTGCAACCTCCCAGCCTCGCTCCCATCATACCCGGGCAACGCGCTGACCACCCGCCGATACGTATCGGCCGACATGATATTCACCACCCTTTCCAGGTCGGCGGGATCAAGCAGCTGCACATCCGCCAGCAGCATGTAGCGCTCCGACTGCAAGGGAAGGAACTCCAGGTCGAAGCGCCGCGCCGGCGTCTCCACGCCGAACGCAACATCGGCCATGCCGCTCGCCACGCAAGCCGCGACCGCCGCGTGGGTCAATTCGTTCTGGTCGTGGCCCGTCACCTGTTCGGGTGAAATGCCGCTCGACTCCAGCATGAGCTCCATCAGCAGCCGGGTACCCGACCCGATCTGCCGGTTGATGAAGCGCACGTCGGGCCGGGCCAGGTCCTCGATGGCATAGATCTTCTTCGGATTCCCTCGCTGCACCATCAACCCTTGCCGCCGGCGCGCGACGTGGATCACGCGCTGCCGCTCCGGGCGCAGCCATCGCCGGTAATGCGCCGCCATCGCCGGTTCGAAGCGGCCGATCGGCAGGTGGAATCCGGCCATGTCGCAGCCCCCCGCCGCCAGCGCGGCGACGGCGTCGAAGCTCGGCCGGTACTTGAGGTCGAGGGCGCAGCCGGCATTGGTCAGGAACAGGTTCAGCTGCTCGACGGCGAACCCGTGGCTGGCATGCAGGCGCAGCGCGCGGCCGCTGCTGCTGAGGATGGCGCGCACCTCCTGCTCCATCTCGGAAGACAGGCTGTCGAGCGCGGGCGAGAGCCGCGCCTTGATGCGGCGGTCCGCCCAGACGAAGCGCTGGGCCAGCGGCGTCAGGCGCGCATGGCGGCCGCGCGCCATGTCGAGCAGGGACGCTCCCAGGGTTTGCTCGGCCTCGTGCAGCAAGCCCCAGCTATGACGGTACGACACGCCCATGACCCGGGCGGCTTCCTGCAGGCTGCCGTGCTCCTCCACGTGGGTCAGCAATTCCACGACGCGGTACGGCAGCTGCCGGCCTTCGCCATCGGTCAGCGTCCAGGTGGGCGTAATGGTGACTTTATGCATACCGGTTATGCCGAGAAAGCATATCGCATTGGAGATAAACATCATATTGCACCAAACCGAGGAAGCTGGTTTGATACGCAAGATTTTTATTTCTAAGAATTGGGGCCTGGCACCTTCGGATGCCATGAGATCCCTCGGATGGATAAAAAGCTCAGATCGAGCAGATAACCGTTGAAAGGAGACACCATGTCCACAACCACGGCCGGCGTTCAAGGCGCCGGCGTTACCAAACCGGGGAGCTGGCTAGACAAGGAGCGCACCATCGCCGGAGCGGGATTCAACCGCTGGCTGGTGCCGCCCGCCGCGCTGGCGCTGCACCTGTGCATCGGCATGGCCTATGGCTTTTCCGTGTTCTGGCTGCCGCTGTCGCGCGCGCTGGGCATCAAGGAATCGCTCGCCTGCCCCGCCGATGCCGGCCTGCTGACCGAGCTGTTCACCACCAGCTGCGACTGGAAGATTTCCTCGCTCGGCTGGATGTACACCCTGTTCTTCGTCGTGCTCGGCTCCGCTGCCGCGATCTGGGGCGGATGGCTGGAACGCGCCGGTCCGCGCAAGGCAGGCGTGCTCGCGGCCGTCTGCTGGTGCGGCGGCATGCTGATCTCGGCTTTCGGCATTTATACCCACCAGCTGTGGATCATGTGGGTCGGCTCCGGCCTGATCGGCGGCGTCGGCCTCGGCCTCGGCTACATCTCGCCGGTCTCGACGCTGATCAAGTGGTTCCCCGACCGCCGCGGCATGGCGACCGGCATGGCCATCATGGGCTTCGGCGGCGGCGCCATGATCGGCGCGCCGCTCGCCGACCGCCTGATGAAGCTGTTCGCCACCCCCACCTCGGTCGGCGTGTGGCAGACCTTCGTCGTCATGGCCGTCATCTACTTCATCTTCATGATGGGCGGCGCCCTGGGCTACCGCGTGCCGCCAACGGGCTGGAAGCCGTCCGGCTGGACACCCCCGGCCAGCAACAATGGCAACACCATGATCACCCAGCGCCACGTGCACGTCAGCAAGGTGTGGGGCATCCCGCAATTCTGGCTGGTGTGGGCGGTGCTGACCCTGAACGTGTCGGCAGGCATCGGCATCATCGGCATGGCCTCGCCGCTGCTGCAGGAAGTGTTCGCCGGCAAGCTGATCGGCGTGAACCTGGGCTTCAATGAACTCAGCCCGGACCAGAAGAAGGCGATCGCGGCCATCGCCGCCGGCTTCACCGGCCTGCTGAGCCTGTTCAACATCGGCGGACGCTTCTTCTGGGCAACCTTCTCCGACAAGCTCGGCCGGAAGATGACGTACTACACCTTCCTGCTGCTCGGCATGGTCCTGTTCAGCTCGATCCCGAGCCTGAGCCAGGGCGGCCATCTGGCGCTGTTCGTGGCGGCCTTCTGCGTGATCCTGTCGATGTATGGCGGCGGTTTCTCCACCGTGCCGGCCTACCTTGCCGACCTGTTCGGCACCCAGATGGTGGGCGCGATCCACGGCCGCCTGCTGACCGCCTGGGCGACCGCCGGCATCGTCGGCCCGGTGGTGGTGAACTATATCCGCGAATACCAGCTTGCCCATGGCGTGCCGAAGGCGGATGCTTACAACATCACGATGTACATCCTGGCAGGCATGCTGGCGCTGGGTTTCCTCTGCAACCTGATGGTCCGTCCGGTCGCCGATAAGTGGTTCATGACCGACGACGAACTGGCTGCCGAGAAAAAGCTGGCGCACGAGCGCTCGGCCGCCGAAATCTTGTCGGCCGACCCCGGGTCAAACGAAGTGACGCCGCCGGCCAAGATCGCGCTGGCCTGGCTGGTGGTGCTGGTGCCGCTGGCCTGGGGCGCGTGGATCACGTTCGAGAAAGCGCTGGTGCTGTTCCGCTAGCACCCGCGGCAAGCGCCGGGCCGGGCAGGATTGCCGGCCCGGCGTCGCCGGACCTTACCTTTTCGCATCACCTTCTTCATCATGAATCAACGTGTCATTCCCATCGCCGTACAAGCACCCAGCCAGGGTCCCAGCCGCGAACGCAAGCGGCAAGCGCCCAAGGGCCGCCGGGTCGATCCGGCGGCATTGGCCGAGGTGCAGCGCCTGCTGGGCGATGCGCCGCGCCGGCGCGATCTGCTGATCGAACACTTGCACCTGATCAACGACCGCTACGGCGCGCTGTCGACCGCCCACATGGCGGCCCTGGCGCAGGAAATGCGCATGGCACAGACGGAAGTGTACGAAGTGGCGAGCTTTTACCACCACTTCGAGATCGTGCGCGACGGCGAGGCGCTGCCGGATACGCTGACGGTCCGGGTATGCGACGGCATCGCCTGCGAGCTGGCGGGCGCGCAAGACCTGCTGGCGAAGCTTCCCGCCATCCTGGGCAGCGACGTGAAGGTGATCCCCGCCCCCTGCATCGGCCGTTGCGAACAGGCGCCGGCGGCGGTGGTCGGGCAGTTTCCCGTCCCGAACGCCAACGCCGACAGCGTGCGGCAGGCAGTGGCCAGCGGACAGACGACGCACGAACAGGAACCGGCGACCGGGTTCGACGCCTACCTCGCGGCCGGCGGCTACCGGCTCCTGCAGGAATGCGCGAGCGGGGCACGGACGGCAGACGCCGTGATTGCCGAAATGGAAAACTCGCAGCTGCGCGGCCTCGGCGGCGCAGGCTTCCCGGCGGGACGCAAGTGGCGCATCGTGCGCAACGAGCCCGGGCCGCGGCTGATGGCCGTCAACATCGACGAAGGCGAGCCCGGCACCTTCAAGGACCGCACCTATCTCGAGCGCGATCCGCACCGTTTCCTCGAAGGCATGCTGATCGCCGCATGGGCCGTGGGCATCGCGGACATCTACGTTTACCTGCGCGACGAATACCACGGCATCCGGGGTTTCCTCGAGCGGGAAATCGCCATGCTGCAGGCGAGGCCGCCGATCGCGAACATGCCGCGGATCCATCTGCGGCGCGGCGCCGGCGCCTACATCTGCGGCGAGGAATCGGCGATGATCGAATCGATCGAAGGCAAGCGCGGCATGCCGCGCCTGCGCCCGCCCTACGTGGCGCAGGTCGGCCTGTTCGGCCGCCCGACGCTGGAACACAACTTCGAGACGCTCTACTGGGTGCGCGACATTCTCGAGAAAGGCGGCGCGTGGTTTTCCTCGCACGGCCGCCATGGCCGCAAGGGCCTGCGTTCCTTCTCCGTCTCGGGCCGCGTCAAGAAACCCGGCGTGCACCTCGCGCCGGCGGGCATCACGATCCAGGAACTGATCGACGAATTCTGCGGCGGCATGCAGGACGGCCATGCCTTCTATGCCTACCTGCCGGGCGGCGCGTCCGGCGGCATCCTGCCGGCGACGATGAACGACATTCCGCTGGACTTCGACACGCTGCAACCCTACGGCTGCTTCATCGGCTCGGCGGCGGTGGTGGTGCTGTCCGACCAGGACAAGGTCACCGACGCGGCGCGCAACCTGATGCGCTTCTTCCGCGACGAATCCTGCGGTCAGTGCACGCCCTGCCGCGCCGGCACCGCCAAGACCTTGCAATTGATCCAGCATGACCACTGGGATGCCGCGCTGATCGGCGACCTGTCGCAGGTGATGCGCGACGCCTCGATCTGCGGCCTCGGCCAGGCGGCGCCCAATCCGGTCGACTGCGTGATCAAGTATTTCCCGCACGAGCTGGCCTGAAGCGCCGGTCCCGTGTGTTTAGGTAGAGAGTGACAACATGAACGCGATTACCCGTGCCGAACTGGCACAAGCCATGCAAGCCACCGAGGTGCGCTTCACCCTGAACGGCAGGGAGGTCAGCGGCGGCGCCGACGAGACCTTGCTGCAGATCGCGCGCCGCGAAGGCGTCGAGATTCCCCACCTCTGCTACAAGGATGGCCTGGACACCGCCGGCAACTGCCGCGCCTGCGTGGTGGAAATCCAGGGCGAACGCGTGCTCGCGCCGTCCTGCTGCCGCCATCCGAGCAACGGCATGAAAGTGACTACCGACAGCGAGCGCGCCGTGAAGGCGCAGAAGATGGTGCTGGAGCTGCTGCAGTCCGACATGCCCGAGGAAAGCTTCACCGTCCACAGCGAGCTCGACCAGTGGTCGCTGAAGATGGAAGTGGGCAAGCCGCGCTTCCCGTCCCGCGAGCCGGTGGTCTCCGACTTCTCGCATCCCGCAATCGCCGTCAACCTCGACGCCTGCATCCAGTGCACGCGCTGCCTGCGCGCCTGCCGGGACGAACAAGTCAATGACGTGATCGGCCTGGCGTTCCGCGGCGAACAGGCGAAGATCGTGTTCGACATGGACGACCCGATGGGCGCGTCCACCTGCGTCGCCTGCGGCGAATGCGTGCAGGCCTGCCCGACCGGCGCGCTCACCCCGGCGCGCGACGCCGCGCTCAACGTGCCCGACCGCAAGGTGGATTCGGTCTGCCCGTATTGCGGCGTCGGCTGCCAGCTCACCTACAACGTCAAGGACGACAAGATCCTTTACGTCGAGGGACGCGACGGCCCGGCCAACCACAAGCGCCTGTGCGTGAAGGGCCGTTACGGCTTCGACTACGCGCACCACCCGCAGCGCCTGACGGTGCCGCTGATCCGCCGTGCCGACGCGCCCAAGCGCGGCGACTTCGTGATGAATCCCGACAACGTCATGGACGTGTTCCGCGAAGCGAGCTGGGAAGAGGCGCTGGACTTCGCCGCCGGCAAGCTGAAGGCCATCCTCGACACCCACGGCAAGAAGGCGCTGGCCGGCTTCGGCTCGGCCAAGGGCAGCAACGAGGAAGCCTACCTGTTCCAGAAGCTGGTTCGCACCGGCTTCGGCAGTAACAACGTCGACCACTGCACGCGGCTGTGCCATGCGTCATCGGTCGCCGCGCTGCTGGAAGGGATCGGCTCGGGCGCGGTCTCCAATCCGGTCATGGACGTGACCAAGGCGGACGTGGTGATCGTGATCGGCGCCAACCCCACGGTGAACCACCCGGTCGCCGCCACCTGGATCAAGAACGCGGTGAAGAATGGCACAAAGCTCATCGTTGCCGATCCGCGCCGCTCCGATCTCGTCCGCCTCGCGCATCGCCACCTGCAATTCAAGCCCGACACCGACGTCGCCATGCTCAATGCGATGATGCATGTGATCGTGCACGAAGGCCTGGTCGACGAGGACTTCATCAACAGCCGCACCATCGGCTACGAGGACCTGAAGCGGAACGTGGAAGGCTACAGCCCCGAAGCGATGGCGCCGATCTGCGGCATCGACGCCGAGACGCTGCGCGATACCGCGCGGCTGTACGCGACATCGAAGGGATCGATGATCCTGTGGGGCATGGGCGTGTCGCAGCACGTGCATGGCACCGACAACGCACGCTGCCTGATCGCGCTGGCGCTGATGACCGGCCAGATCGGCCGCCCGGGAACCGGCCTGCATCCGCTGCGCGGCCAGAACAACGTGCAGGGCGCGTCCGACGCCGGCCTGATCCCGATGATGTATCCCGATTACCAGCGGGTCGACCACCCCGGCGCCCAGGAGAAGTTCGAGAAGCTGTGGGGCATGCCACTGGACACCGAGCCCGGCCTGACCGTGGTGGAAGTGATGCACGCGGCCAAGGAAGGCAAGATCCGGGGAATGTACATCATGGGTGAAAACCCGGCGATGTCCGACCCCGACGCCAACCATGCGCGCGAAGCGATGGCCGCGCTCGACCATCTCGTGGTGCAGGACATCTTCCTGACCGAGACCGCCTACCTCGCCGACGTGATCCTGCCGGCCTCGGCATTCCCCGAGAAGACCGGCACCTTCACCAACACCGACCGCCTCGTGCAGCTTGGCCGGCAGGCCGTGCCGCCGCCCGGCCAGGCAAAGCAGGACCTGTGGATCATCCAGGAGATCGCCCGGCGCATCGGCCTGAGCTGGAAATACGGCCACGTGTCGGAAGTGTTCGACGAAATGCGCAAGAGCATGGCCAGCATCGCCGGCATCACCTGGGAGCGGCTGGAACGCGAGCATGCCGTCACCTATCCCTGCCCGGTGGAGGGCGATCCGGGGCATCCCGTGGTATTCATCGACCAGTTCCCCACCGCCAGCGGCCGCGCCCGCTTCGTTCCGGCGGATATCATCCCGGCAGCCGAGCGGCCCGATACCGAGTATCCGAAGGTATTGATCACCGGCCGCCAGCTCGAACACTGGCATACCGGCAGCATGACGCGCCGCGCCGGCGTGCTCGATGCGATCGAACCCGATCCGGTGGCGCTGGTGCATCCGCTCGACCTCGAGGAACTCGGGGCGCTTCCGGGCGACATCATCACGATCGAGTCCAGGCGCGGCAAGGTGGCGCTGTACGCGCGCGCCGACGAGAGCTCGCCGCGCGGAGCGGTCTTCGTGCCCTTCTGCTATTACGAGGCGGCGATCAACAAGCTCACCAACCCGGCGCTGGACCCCTTCGGAAAGATCCCCGAGTTCAAGTACTGCGCGGTGCGCCTGACGCTGGGTGGAACTCCGCCGCAGCAGAGCAGCTATGGCGGCGGGCAGATCCTGGCGCGCGCGACGGCGGGCGATGGCCGCACTGCCGATCCTGCCCGTTAGGTCGTCGTCCCTGTCTTCAGGCAGCCCGCTTCGATGAGCTCCCTCGCCTTCAAGGGTGGGGAGTTTGTCGGAGCGCTTCAGCATACAGGCAATGCCAGACAAATAATTTCTTCCTTCCCGCCCCGGCATAGACACTCTGTTGCATAAATGCTCTGGCAGGAACGGCCGCATGCACATAAAATGTGCCACTTTCCTTACATAAACAGACTTGATGCCGCAAGCGACGGCAAGAGCGGCCAAGGCCGCCAAGGCCGACCATTCGGGACGTCGCATGCCGCAAATCCAATTCCACGCCCTGTTCTGGAACGCCAATGAAACTTTTCAGTAAATCCTTCCTGCTTCTTGCCTGCCAATGCGCGCTTGCACTGGCGATGGCTTCGGGACCGGCGCGCGCCGAGGTCGGCGTCACCGACCGGAAAATCCTTCTCGGCCAGTCCGCGGCGTTTTCCGGTCCGGCCGCCCAGCTCGGCATCCAGATGCATGCCGGCGCCAAGGCTTATTTCGACATAGTCAACAAGCAGGGCGGCGTCCATGGCAGGCAGATCGAGATCCTGACGATCGACGACAAGTACGAGCCGGACCTGGCAGCCAGGAACACCCACCAGCTGATCGAAAAGGACGGGGTATTCGCCTTGTTCGGCTACGTTGGAACGCCGACCAGCAACGCCGCGCTCCCGATCTTCAGCAAGGAAGGCGTGCCATTCTTCGCGCCCTTCAGCGGCGCGCAATCGCTGCGCGAGCCGTTCAACAAGCAGTTGTTCAACATCCGGGCTTCCTACTTCAATGAAACCGAGTACTTAGTCGACCAGCTGACGCGACTCGGACTGACGAAGATCGCGGTGTTCTACCAGAACGATGCCTACGGCCAGACCGGACTCGACGGCGTCGTTCGCGCGCTGAAGAAGCGCAACCTGGCGGTGCTGGACACCGCCACCGTCGAACGCAACAGCGTCAACGTGACCGATGCCATCGCCCGCCTGCTGCCGAAGCGGCCGGACGCGATCATCCAGATCACGGCCTACTCATCGGCCGCAGCGTACATCGATGGCATGCGCAAGGCGGGTTATACCGGACAGTTCTACAACGTGTCGTTCGTGGGCAGCCAGGCATTGGCCGACGCGCTCGGCGCCCAGGGCCCGGGAGTCGTGGTGTCGCAGGTCGTGCCTTTTCCATGGGACCTGTCGAATCCCCTCGTCAACGAATACAACAAGGCGCTGAAGGCAGCGAACATCGGCTCGCCGAACTTCTCCAGCCTGGAAGGCTACATCGCCGCGCGCGTGTTCGTCGAAGGCTTGCGCCGGGCCGGGCCGGGGCTGACCCGAGACAAATTGATTGCCGCGCTCGAGACCATCAACCGGTCGAACTTCGATCTCGGCTTCGACGTCAATTTCTCCCCTAAAAACCACAACGGCTCGAATTTCGTCGACATGACCGTCGTGACCAAGAACGGCAAGTTCGGGCATTGAGCCGGCGCCCCGCAAGGGGCAAGCCGATCATCACGATGTGATGTCCGTCTTGCGGCGGCCGCTCCTGGCCGCCGCAAGCTCCGAGAGCAGCGCCGACAGCATTGCGGTATCCACCGGCTTGACGAAATGGTGGTTGAAGCCGGCCTCCGCCGTCGCACGGCGATCGCTCTCCTGTCCGTAGCCCGTCACCGCGATCAGCGTTGCCCCGACCGTCTCGGGCTGGCCGCGCAGGCGCCGCGCAAGATCGTTTCCATCCATGTCGGGCAACCCGATATCCAGCAGGAAGACGTCCGGCTGTTCATGCCGCGAGCGTTCCAGCGCGCGCCTCGAGTCGTGCTCCACGATCACGTCGTGTCCGGCGGCGTTGAGAAACATCGCCAGCATGGCGGCGGCATCGTTGTTGTCCTCGACCAGCATCAGTTTCAGCCGGCCCAATGGCCCGCCTTGCGGGCCCCCGCCCGCGGCACCCTGGAACGCTTCCGCGGCGGAGACGCGCGGAAGATAGACGCTGAAGACACTGCCCTTGCCCAGGCCTGCGCTCTGCGCCGTCACGACGCCGCGATGCAGCTCGACTAGGCTCTTGACCAGCGAAAGCCCGATGCCCAGGCCGCCTTGCGAACGGTCGGCGGTCCGCGTGCCCTGGGTGAACATGTCGAAGACGCAGCCTTGCAGATCCGGCGTCATGCCGATGCCGTTGTCCTTCACTTCGATCAGGACATGTTCCGCCCTCACGTCGACGCGCATATCGATGCTGCCGCCCTCCGGCGTGTACTTGGCGGCGTTGTTCAGCATGTTGGCCGCGACCTGGACCAGCCGCTTCGCGTCGCCGTAGACGAAGGTGGTGTCCGGCGGCAGGAACACGGCGAGGTGATGGCGGCGCGATTCCATCAAGGGGCGCACCTGTTCGGCGGCGTCCGCGATGATGCGCTTGGCATCCAATACGTTCATTTCCAGTTTTACCAGTCCGCGCGTCACGCGTGACACATCCAGGAGGTCGTCGACGAGGCTCGTCATGTGCTTGACCTGGCGGGCGATGACCTCGCTGGTCTGGCGCACCCGAGACTCATCCAGCCTGGCCAGGCGCAGGAGGTCGGCGGCAGCGCTGATGGGCGCCAGCGGATTGCGCAGTTCGTGCGCGAGCATGGCCAGGAATTCATCCTTGTTCCGGTCTGCCTTGACCATTTCATGCTCATGCCGCTTGCGCTCGGTGACATCCTTGAACAGGATGGCAACCAGGTTGTTTGCCGTGGCATCCGCGCGGAACGCATACACGTCGTACCAGCGATTCAATGCCTTTGACTCGTCCTCGAACCGGACCGGCTCGCCCGTTTGGGCAACCCTTCCGTAGATCTCGAACCACCGTGTCTCGTTGTTCGGGATCACTTCGCTCACCGTCTTTTCGATCACGTCGGACAATCCGGTCTGCTGTTCGAAGAGGTCGTTGACCTCGAGGAAGCGGTAGTCGGCCGGCTTGCCGGCGGCATCGAAGATCATCTCGACGATGCAGAAGCCTTCGTCGATCGAATTGAAGAGCGTGCGGTATTTTGCTTCGCTGCGCAGTCGCGCCTCTTCCATCAGCTTGTTGTCGTGCACATCCGTCGAGGTGCCGAACCAGCGCACGACCTCGCCTGTTTGTGGATCGCGATAGGGCTGGGCGCGCACCAGGAACCAGCGATATTCGCCAGCGGCCGAGCGGATGCGGTGTTCGATGGTGAACGTGGTGCCCTGGCGCTGCGCCTCGCCCCAGGCCCGCATCGTCGGCAGGTGGTCATCGGGATGCACGAACCTGGACGAAATGTCTTCGGCCGTCGCCGGGTTGTACGGCGTCCCCGTATAGTCGGTCCATTTCTGGTTGAAGAACTCGGCGTTGCCGACGGCATCGGTAATCCAGACGATCTGCGGGATGGCGTCGGCCATCAGGCGAAAGCGGGTTTCGCTGTCTCGCAGGCGCTGCTCTGCCTTGATGCGCTCGCTCGCATTCCGAAAATATACCGATAGCCCGTCCGCGGACGGGTAGGCATGGACTTCGTACCAGCGGTCATGGTCGGCGTAGTAGGTCGTGAAGCTGACCGTGACGTTCTCCGTCACCGCCCGCCGGAACATGGCTTCGATTTCCGACCCCACGGCGGATGGATACTTTTCCCAGACGTTCTTGCCCAGCAGGTCTGCGGCGGTGCGGGCCAGCAGTTGCTGGGCCTGCCGATTGAGATAAGTGAATTCCCAGTCGCGGTTGAGTCCGTAGAAAGCATCGGTGATGCTTTCCAGGATCGATGCAGCGTCTCCCAGTACGAACTGCTTGCTCCCCGTTGTCAGCTCCAAATCGGCCTCCTGATGGAAATCCTTTTTATGAGAGCAGTGTAGGACGAATCAGGGGCAAAATCTCATTATGTTGTTAGAAAGGCACTTTGCCAGGCATTCTGGCTGGTTGACCTATCAAGCCGCGCTTTTTTCAAATTCAAACATTGGCAACATTGGTTTTCTGTAGGCAGCACCGTCGGGCACATGCTCGCTTACCCGGAATACGCTGACGACTTGTATCAACTCATTTGCCTGTTCATGCATTGTTTGAGCCGCTGCGGCCGCTTCCTCCACCAGGGCTGCATTCTGTTGCGTGATCTGGTCGATCTGTGCGACGGCGCGATTCACCTGCTCGATGCCAGTGCGCTGTTCCTCGCCCGCCGCCGCAATTTCGCCAATGATGTCAGTCACATGCCGGGCACTCACAACGACGTCTTCGATCGTGCCTCCCGCCTGGTCCACCAGTCGTGAACCGGCCTTGGCCTTCTCGATCGAATCCGCGATCAGTTCCTTGATCTGCTTTGCCGCATCGGCTGATCGTTGGGCAAGCCCTCTCACTTCGGATGCCACCACCGCGAACCCTCTCCCCTGTTCACCCGCCCTGGCGGCTTCGACCGCGGCATTGAGCGCGAGGATATTGGTCTGGAAAGCGATGCCGTCGATGACGCTGGTAATGTCGGCGATGCGCTTGGCCGATTCATTGATCGTCGCCATCGTTTCCACCACTTGCTGCATGACCGTGCCGCCGCGCGTGGCGACATCCGAGGCGGATGAGGCAAGCTGGTTGGCCTGTCGCGCGTTGTCGGCGTTCTGCTTGACCGTCGACGTCAGCTCTTCCACGGTCGCAGCCGTCTCTTCGAGCGAACTTGCCTGCGATTCGGTTCGCGTGGACAAGTCTTGATTGCCCTGCGCAATTTCACCGGCAGACCGGGACATGTTCTGGCTGGCACGGCGCACGTCGGAAACGATGTGCACAAGCGAATCGATCATTTCGGCCAACGCCTGCGTCAAGGCCCCGGTTTCGCCGCCTGTGGTTTTCCGCAACTGGACAGTGAGATCGCCAGTCGCGATCCGCTTCGCGGCATCGATTGCCTGCACGAGAGGCCGCGTTATCCGCCTCGACACGAAGATGCCAACCAGTATGGCAAGGAAAGTGGCGCCGATCGCCAATGCCAGAACGATGACACGCGTACTGCCGGCGGTCTCCAGCACTGCGCGCCCGGTGCTTTCCATGCCACCCGCTTCTTGCTGGATCAGCCGGTCAAGCGAATCGAGATAGCGCTGTTGTACGGGAACGATGTCCGGAAGCGCAAGATCCCTTGCCTGTTCGATTTCGCCATCGCGGATGAGCTTGAGATAAGCGGCAAGCTTGGGCGCGTATTCATCGCGCGCGCTGATCACTTCCTGAAACGCCTTTCGTTCCTGGTCCGATCCGGCCATCTGCTTGAACCGGTCCAATATGTCTTGCGCGGTCTGTTCGGCCCGGGAGACGGCAAAAAGCTCCTGGTTGATTTCCTTGGCAACCGTCAGGAAAAGCACATTGCGCATGCTGCGCGCCGATGCGTTGAGTGAATCCTTGACAGAATAGGCCAGCGTCGACTTGGTATGATTCTTGTGAATCAGGTCGTCCACCTGGTCCGCAATGAGCGCAATCTGGATGACCGCATAGGTTGATGCGGTCAGCATCAGGACAATGGCCAGGCCGAATCCAATGGCAAGCAATTGACTGATCCCTAGCGTCGACGTCCGCTGCCGGACCAGCTGCAAATACCGCGACATCGACATCTTCCCTGCGATGGTTCTTGTCATGATCACTCTCCAGAATTCGTTTTATCTTGGCTGTCTCTTTGCGATGACCGGCAAATGCTATGCCGGTCATGCCGGGGCTACATGTCGGTCGCGGTTCGTGCGGCCTGGTCATACAATGTCGATAGCATTCGCAAGCCAAACCCGAATTCCACGAGTTCGAATGCCTGTGTTCCTTGTGTCGCCACGGCCGAAACGAGGACCTGTTCGCGAACCTGGCGATACCGTCGGCCGAGCGCCCGTCCCTTCCTGGTCGGCATGTAAGCCGCCTCCTCGGCTCGTTCGTCCGCCCGGGCCAAGCCGTGCTTGCACAGCTTGCTGATGGCGTATTTGACGACGTGAATGTCCTCGATATTCAAGAAGCATCCGATGTCCATCAGCCGGCGCGCGCGCGTACCATGCATGAGGTAAAGCAGCACCATCGCGTCCGTCACGGAGAGATCGGCGGCCGCTCCCGCGACAGCCATGCATTGCTCGGTCCATCGCTTGAATGCGTGCCCTGCAATCACGAGTCCAAACTCAAGCTCGCTCAGTGCCGGTCCCCGGCCAGTGGCCGGATGGGACGACAGGACGATCGGGATCCTCCCGCTTTCTGCGTGATCAGTCATGCTGCCTGCCAGTTGAGGTGTTTGTTCTGAGGTAACCGCGTTTGCCGGACCCGGCCGCTGTCCTAGTTCATCGAGCGCTCGGTCGTGTATCTCAGCAGGACCTTGAGTTCTTCGCTTCCCGCTTTTTTCAGCCACTCCCGTGCCAGCGTCTCGCCGATACGGTCCAGCGAGCGTCGCATGAACGGGTCGAGCTGTTGAATCGACACGCCGTTTGCCGACAGCTTGTTTTCGTATTCCTGGTCGCTTTCCCGGCTGGCCTGCCATCCTCGCTGCTCGGCGACCTTGGCCAGATCGAGCATCTTTTTCTGCGTTTCCGGGTCAAGGCGTTCGAAGGTGTCTTGGCGCATGAAGACCATGTTCTTTGGAATCCAGGCGTTAACGCGGTAATAGTTCTTCAGGCGGGACCATGCCTGTGTCTCCACGCCTGTCCAACTTGAAGTCAGCATCAGGTCGAGCTGGTCGTCGGCGATTGCTTTTTGCAGGTCGACGACCTGAATCGTGACCGGAACAGCACCCGTCAACTGCGAAAAGCGCTCGGTAGCGGGACTGTAGACCCGCATGCGGAGCCCCTTGAAGTCAGCCACGCTCTTGAGAGGACGTGAGGAATACAGGTTTTGCGGGGGCCAGGGCACCGCATAGAGAAGCTTGAGCCCGCGTGCAGCAAGTGCCTGCTCCACCGCGCTACGGGACGTTTCCCACATGCGCATCGCGTCCTGGTAGCCAGAGACGATGAAAGGGAGCGAATCAATTTCAAGCAGGGGGATTTCCCGGGCCAGCGAAGACATGATCGCTTCACCGCCTTCGGCCTTTCCGGCGCGCACGCCGGCAAAGATGTCGGTTGGTTTCAGGAGGCTCCCGCCCGGGTGCAGACGGATGGTAAGCCGGTTGGCGGTTGCCGCAGCCACATCGTCGGCGTAACGCTGCAGGTTTTGCGTCTGGAAGTTATTCGCTGGATAGGCAGTAGCAAACTTAAGCTCCAGCGCCCATGCCTGGCCGGAGAGGGCAACGACCACTGCGGCGGCAAATCGGATAACCAAACAGCGAATCACTGTACTCATGTCTCCCTCGGCTTGAACGGTTCATCGGTCGGCGCCGCTATGCGTGGTCGGCTGTGTTTTGACAGAGTCTAAGTTCTATTGCAAAACTTTGTCAACGAAATGTATACGTTTCGTTTAAATGAAGTTTAAAATATTCTGACGATGTGAGGGATTCGTCTCGCCGGGTGCAAGTTAGTCGCAGAGAACCTCGGGCCTGCGCGTCTCGCAAAGTGAAAAGGATGTCTCTCCCCCTCTGCGGAGGTTTGTACGCGACGTGTGTCTGCCGTCGCGTATTTTTTTGGCTTTTGAAATTTTTAGCTGACGAATGACGCGGTCGTCGACGACGGGGGAGCCCAAACAGCATCTGCCCGGTTCTGCCACTTTTCCTGGGTAATGTGGGTAATGGGCCTTACTTTCGTGCAGGGGGCAGCATCCGGCCCAGGACGGCGTCCCGCAGCACATAATGGTGATAAAGCGCCGCGGCAGCATGTCCTGCGGCAAGGATGACGATTGCCCATCCATTCCATTCATGGATCTCGCCGATCAAGTGATGCATAGGCTTCGAAAACGGTTCGAAAGGGGGAGGAATCAGCAATCCGAAGAAGCTCATCGATTCGTTCCCCGACCAGCGCAGGATGAATCCCAGCACCGCCTCTGCGGCCAGCATGCCATAGATCAGGTAGTGGACCGCCTTCGAAGCCAGTTCAATCCACCCTGTGGTGGCGGGCGCCACCGCGTGGCCGGGCGTCAGGCGCCATACGATCCGGATCGCGATGACGGCCGTCAAGATGATGCCCAGCGACATGTGGGCCACGATCATCAGGTGACGGGTCGGTCGCGGGAAAGCGCCCCACGTCACGGCCAGGATGAACTGGATGATGACCAGGAGCGCCGTCAGCCAATGCAGCGAAATCGAGAACGTGTCGTAATAGGTGCGATCGTCGCCGGCGGCAATGCGTGTCGCGCTTTGGACTGCAGGATGTCGTTCGGAGGGCATATCGATGTTCCGGGAGTAGCGTATGCCATTCGGGCATGCAAAATCCGTACCGCCGCCTTTTCCACGCGGAGACCGCCGATCCTTGGGCGTGCGAACTTTTTACCGCGCCGGCCTCCAAACCACTGGTGGACACTTGCTTTTTCGACGTGACAGGAAGGTGAATGAAGCATCACGAATCGCATAGCATCGCGCAAATCGGCTGGCTGCGTGCCGCCGTCCTGGGAGCCAACGATGGCATCGTATCGACGGCCAGCCTGATTCTCGGGGTGGCCGCGGCGCATGCCTCGCACCAGAGCCTGCTGCTGACCGGACTGGCGGGCCTGGCCGCCGGATCGATGTCCATGGCGACCGGTGAATATGTTTCGGTGTCATCGCAGGCGGACACCGAGAAGGCGGCGCTCGCGCAAGAGCAATCCGAACTGGAGAACGACTATCACGCGGAGCACCGCGAGCTCGCTGGCATCTACATGAACCGCGGCCTGGATCATCCGCTTGCCGCACAGGTCGCCAGCAAGCTCATGGCGCATGACGCGCTGGGTGCGCATGCGCGCGACGAGCTGGGAATCTCGGAGCTGTCCACGGCGCGCCCGCTGCAAGCCGCCGCGGCATCGGCCGCCAGCTTTGCGACCGGAGCGGCGCTGCCGCTGGCGGTGACCGCCATTGCCCCTGCGGCGCATGTCATGCCCGTCGTCGCGGGTACCGCGCTATTGTCGCTGGCCGGCCTGGGTGCACTGGCCGCCAAGGCCGGGGGCGCGGCGCTCTTGCCCGGCGCCCTGCGGGTGACGTTCTGGAGTGCGCTGGCGATGGGCATCACGGTTGCCGTGGGTACCCTGTTTGGTGCGGCTGTCTGAAGTAATGGCGGGAGTGGCGGTCAGCCACAAATGACGCGAGCCGAAAAGCGAGATCCTTGATCCGCGCATTTCGCTTCCCGCGCATAGGTTTGTACAGTCAGGGATCGATCACGGCAGCGCATGCATCCGTGGGCAGCGCCGCGACATGGCCAACCACCGGAACCATCTTGATCACCGCGCTGCCCACGCGACATGGCGCGGCAAGCACACCGCAACCGGAGAGCGTCGTCAGCACCAGCAAGCTGGCAAGTAAATGCTTTGTCATAATGGGAAGAGAATGTGACAAGTAAGGATATAGTGGGAACGAGACTGAAAGGACTTGGCCGCGGCGACTGCGCAAACCATTTGTCGTGTACGCCATTCTATGCAGAAACTGTGTCATCGGCCGGTGCCGTAACAAAAACTTTCCCCATTTGATGAAAAAGAAGCGCCGCACACTACTTACCGCGATTGCACTGACGGCCTTGAGTGCATGCCAGTCCACGCCACTGTCGATGAAGGAGCAGAAGCCGATGTATGGATTGATCGGGAAAATCAAGACTAAGCCTGGCCAGCGCGACGCCTTGGCTTCGATCCTCCTCGAGGCAACGCAGCAGATGCCCGGGTGCCTGAGCTACGTCATCGCGGTTGATCCCGGCGATGGCGATGCATTATGGATTACCGAGGTCTGGGACAGTGCGGAGAGCCACAAGGCCTCGCTCAGCCTGCCGGAAGTCAAGGCCGCGCTCATGGCGGGCAGGCCGCTTATCTCCGGCTTCGGTGAGCGATTCGAGACCCATCCGGTGGGCGGGTTCGGAACGCGGCTGACCCAGGCGCGCTGACGGCTTTGGGGAAGAACCGTCATCCCCGGGCGCGGGGATGACGCGGCGAGCATTTACTTCGTCGTGAAGTTGGTCAGCCATTGCAGGTTGGCGCCGAGCTCCCAGTTCGCGGTTCCGCCCTTCCAGCCTGCGTCCAGGGAATTCTGGCTGCCGAAGCAATCGCCGCTGCCGCGCATGTAGCAGTGATCGGCGGAGGCGTCCTGCACCTGGCTGTTCTTGACGATGAACCAGCCGCTGCCATTGCTGTTCGTGCAGCCGTACGACCCGGAGGCGCAGTTCAAGCCCGTCACGTTCTGCAGCGAGGTCTGCACCGCGGATTGCGTGCCGCCCGCGAAGTTGTCGCGCTCGCCATCGACCGCGCGCAGGCGGTCGCTCTGCAGGGTGCGGTTGCCGTTGGAGACGCAGGAAGACAGGTTGTAGGTCGAATACACGTTGCTCATGCCCATGCCATAGGCGGCCTGGACCCGCGCGTCGTAATTCTTGGACAGCAGGGCCAGCACCGATCCCTGGCTGAAGCCGGACACCACGATGCCCTTGCTGCAGTCGGCCTTGCTGCGGGAGCACAGGGCAGCGACGGCGCTGGTGGCGCTGTTTGCGTTGAAGACGCAGCTCGATTTCGCCGACAGCACGGAACAGGTGCCGAACTGCGACGTCGCGTAATCCACCGTCGCCGCGACATAGCCCTTGGCGGCCATGCCATTGACCGCCGCCATTGCCGCCGCGTTGTTGTAGGTTTCCGAGGTGCCGACCAGGTAGATGAAGACGGGATAGGTGCCGCTGGTGGAAGGCTCGGCTCCAGAGATGTTGTAGGTGCTGCCGCAGGAACCGCCGGCAATGCTCGCGCCGTTGTAGGTCGCGGCGAAGGACGTGGTCTGCGCCCCGGCCTCGTGCATCGTGGTCGCCAGCAGCAGGGCGGCGAGCGCAAGGCGCGGCCGGATGAAATCTTTGTTCATTTGCGTGTCTCCGTTATGAATGTCGTTATGCGCAACGAAAAGGAGCGCAGGGCTCCTTGGCAAGGCCGGGACCGGGTAGGTCCGTGGGAGGCGGCACGATGATGCCGCATGGTGATGCTGGCAAGACCCGAGGCGGGTACCCTCGTTGATGAGACAGTATAGGGCAAGTGTCTCAATGTCAAATGATGTATCTCATTTGCGCTGCGAGGCACGGACCTCGGCATTGCCTGCGTTCGCGGCCGTTTGTTTTCAGATTGGCAAGGCGCAGGGCCAGCTTGCGTCCGTGCGTGGCGTTCTACCGGCTTGAGGGCGGCGCCGGGTCCGGATGGCTTGCTCCGGGCTGGCCGGTCAACCTGAGCCAGGTGAAACCCAGCGTTCCCGCCGACAAGGACGCCAGCAGGATCGCCATCTTGGAGGCATCGATCACGGCGTTTGCCCCGACAAAAGCAAGGTTGGTGATGAAGATCGACATCGTGAAGCCGATGCCGCCCAAAAGTCCCGCGCCCAGGACATGTTTCCATCCCAGGTCGGGCGGAAGCCGGCAAATGCCGAGCGCCACCGCGACGAAGGCGAGCAGCGTGATGCCCAGCGGCTTTCCGGCGACCAGGCCCGCCAGGATGCCCAGGCTGTTGGTGCTGCCCAGCGCCTGCGCCCAGTCCGGGCTGATCGCGATGCCGGTATTGGCCAGCGCGAAAACGGGCAGGACCAGGAAGGCGGCCGGCTTGTGCAGGAAATGCTCCAGCTTGTGCGATGGCGACGCTTCATCGTCCTGCGTGGACGAATAGGGAATGGCAAAGGCCAGGAGCACGCCGGCAATGGTGGCATGCACGCCCGACTTGAGCATCAGGTACCACATCAGCGCGCCCCCGGCGAGGTAGGGAAGCAAGGCCATCACGCGGAGCAGCCGGTTCATGGCAAGCAGCATTCCGAACACGGCCAATGCCGCCAGCAGGTAGGGCGCCGACAATTCCGCGGTATAGAAGACCGCGATGACGATGATCGCGCCCAGGTCATCCATGACCGCCAGCGCCGTCAGGAAAACCTTCAGCGAGGCCGGCACGCGGTTCCCGAGCAACGCCAGAACGCCGAGCGCGAACGCGATGTCCGTGGCCATGGGGATGCCCATGCCTGGCTGGGTCGGCGTGCCGGCATTGAGGCTGAAGTGGATCAGCGCCGGAACCGCGATTCCTCCCGCCGCGGCAAAGATCGGCAGCAAGGCATTCCTGAGGTCGGACAATTCGCCGCTGTAGAGTTCGCGCTCGAGTTCGAGGCCGATGAACAGGAAGAAGATCGCCATCAAGCCGTCATTGACCCAGTGTTCGATGCTCATTCCACCGACTTGCCGGTGCCAGAAGTGAAGATACGAAGTGCCGAAGGCCGAATTGGCCAGGCCCGGCGAAACGAGGGTGCAGAGGATCAGGAGGATGCCGCCGGACTTCTCCGAATCGAAGAAGCGCTTGAAGGTCAGTGAGAGAGGGGTGTGGATGGCCGGCATGGTCTTTCCCATTGGAAAAGCAGCGTGGCGGCCCGACCATCGCTTTCCCTGCACACCCGGATTGGTGCGCACCCTGCTGCAAGTGTAAAGCCGATTTCGGACGCGCGCCTGATATGGCTCATCGTTCAATGCGCGATGACGCTTGGCCTTATTTTGCAACCAGTTGCATAAACAGCGAGGCCATGCCTATAATTTTGCAACTGGTTGCATAACGGGGTGCGGCATGTCTTGCTCGCTGCCTTTCTACCCGCCACGCGACCGCGTATGCGTGATGCCATGCGCATCGGCCCGGACCAAGGGTACGGCGTCACCGGCATCGCCACTTCAGGCAACCTGTCCAGGAGCACATGATGCAGCTTCCGAATCACCTCCATCCCGCCGTCGCCGAATCGCTCGCTACCTGGCATGACATGATCGCCGCGCGAGACTTGAGCCGGCTCGCCACCATCCTTCATCCGGACGCGATGTTCCGATCCCCGATGGCGATCAACCCCTACAAGTCCGCTGACGCGGTCACGCTCGCGCTGACGACCGTCATCACCATCTTCGAAGACTTCGCCTATCACCGGCAGTTTGTCGCCGATGGCGGGCTCGACGTCGTGCTCGAGTTCAGCGCCAGCGTCGGCGGCAAACTGCTCAAGGGGGCGGACTTCGTGCGCTTCGATGAAGAAGGAAAAATCCTTGACCTCGAAGTGATGATCCGCCCGCTCATCAGCCTGCAGATGCTGGGTGAAGAAATGGGCAAGCGCCTCGGTCACAAGCTTCCCGGCTACAAGGTCAAGCTCTGACGCGATGTCTCTCCCCCACGCGCTGTTGACCGCACTGATCGAACACCCCTGTTCCGGACTCGAGCTGGCCCGGCGCTTCGACCGCTCGATCGGCTATTTCTGGCACGCGACGCACCAGCAGATCTACCGCGAACTCGGCCGGCTGGAAGATGCCGGTTGGGTGGAGTCGCTTCCCGCCGAGTCGGGCCGCGGACGCAAGAAGGTCTATCGGGTGTTGCCCGCGGGCCGCAAGGAACTCAAGCGATGGACCGCCGAGAGCCAGGACCCGCGGCCGCTGCGCGATGAATTGATGCTGCGCCTGCGGGCGGAGGCGATCATCGGTCCGACCGCGGTGAAGGAAGACATCGAGCGGCGCCTCGCCATGCACCGCGAACGGCTCGCGCTCTATCGCAAGCTGGAAAAGCGGGACTTTGCCGACACCGCCCTGTCACGGGAAAAGGAACTGCAGCACCTGGTGCTGAGCGCGGGCATCATGCACGAAGAACTGTGGATAGAATGGTCTGAGAAGGCGCTTGCCGTGCTGCTCACGCCGAAGACGTAGTGCGCTGGGCCGCGCTTTCGCCGCCGGCCTGCTTGACCATGACCAATTCATCCGCTTCGACGGCGAACTCGGCGGCTTCGCTTGCCGTCCCGGTCTGAAAGCCGAGGCGATGCAGCAAGCCTGACGACCTGGTGTTCGCTGCCTTGAGCACCGCGGCGAATCGACTCACACCGTAATTGGATTGGAGTTCGTCGAGCATGGCCGACACCGCGCCGCTGCCGATGCCCTTGCGCCAATGGCGGCTTGCAAGTTCGTATGCGATCAACGCTTTTCCCGAGGCCAGCAAGGTCGCCTGCACATAGCCCGCCAGCTCTCCATCAGGCAGGCGCAGCACCCAGTTGAGCCAGGTCTGCGATCCATCCGGGGAAGTGCGGCGCTCCAGCCGTGCGTAGCGCTCGGCGAGCCAGGATGCCGATGGCGGGGCCTGGTTCTCGAACTCATAGATGGCTTCATCGCTGAGAACGCGGAACATTTCCTCGGCATGCGTAACGTTGAGCGGCTCGAGCGTACAGCACGACGCAGCGATGGTTCTCATGACAGCCATTCGGCAATTCCATTGAGGTTTGAAAAAATGGCCGCGACAAGGCCGGCTTCCGCAACGCGCTCGACACGCAAGTCCTGGATGTATTCGATGAGCGTCTTGCCAAGGACCTCGTGCAGGCGGCGCGCCAGTGCGCGCTTGCAATATGCCCGCATGGACCCCGGGTGTAAAGTCCAGTCTCCCAACGCCACGGGCCGCAAATCAGTCCTGCCCGGGTCGACGCGCCACGCTGCATCGGTTCCGGCCTTACAATCGAATGATGAACAAAATGGAAAACGATGGCGACAAGACTGGAACCACCGCCCGCTCGGCCACGCGCGAGACGGTGGTCTCAGCCGCGAGAAACCACCTCATCGCCGGGCGCAAGCTCGACATGGTGGCGCTCGCCGCCGAACTCGGCGTAGGGCGCGCGACGCTTTACCGCTGGACCGGCGGCCGCGAGATCCTGATGCGGGAGGTGCTGGAATCGTTCCTGTATGAATCCTTCGCCCGCCTGGACCGCCACGCCGCGCGCCGGCAACTGCAAGGGAAAGAACGCATCGCGTATGAGTTCGAGGAGATGATGCGCCTGCTCGTCGCGTCGCAGCCCGTGCGGGCGTTGCTCAAGAACGAACCCGACGTCGGGCTGCGCCTCTTGACCGACAGCAGCGAAGGCGGGTTGCAGGGCACGAGCATTGCGCGCCTCGTGCGCATCCTCGACGAAGAAAAGGCAGCCGGCCGCTACAAGCCGCGGATCGCGCCGCGCCTGCTCGCGCTGGCCGCGGTGCGGCTGGTCGACAGCTACGTGTACGGCAACATCATCGCCGGGATCCCGATCGACATGAATGTAGCGAACCAGGTTCTGCATGGCTTGTTGTAGGTGGATGCAGCGTCGGCTGTCTGAGCCGCAGGCGAGTTTCCACGCTTCCCGCCTGCGCGGGAATGACGGAGCGCCGCAGGGATAAAGTCGCGCTGCAGTGATCCCCACCCCCCTCAAACCGTAGCAACCGGCGTAACCGGCGACCCCACCGCCCCAGGCAACCGCAAGGGCGGCGCCGTCAGCATGAACCGGCTCCGCCCATGCGCATGTAACCACTCCGCAAGCTCCCGCAAATACCACAGTTCGCCAAGCGGAATCCCCAGCTTGAACAGGCAATGATGGTGCAAAGGCAGAATGGACTTGCGCCCCTGCTGCTCCGGCGCGGGATACGCCTCCACCGCGTAGTTGTCGGCGCAGAGCGCGGCAATGCCCGACGCCGTGATCCAGTCGAGCAAACGCCCGTCGCGGCCGTTGAGGACGCTGCAGGCATGGTGCAGGACCTGCGGATCGGGCCGCCCGCCCATGCGCAGCACCGCTTCGGCAAACCCGGTCCGCAGCACGAGCACGTCGCCGGGTTCCACCTGCACGTTATCCGCCCGCATCACCGCCTGCAGTTCGTCGAGACCGATGAGCTTGCGTTCCTCGCCGAAGTGCCGCGCGAGATCGACCAGCACACCGCGCCCCTGCATGCCGTGCACCGCCATGTTCTCGATGCCGAGCGCCTCTGCCGAGGACACGTGCGGCCCGTCGCAGCCGCACGCGCTTTCCTCGCCCTGCAGGCCGTATTGCGTCGGGCCCTTGATGTCGTGTCCGGCGCGGTAGCCGTTGTAGTAGACGATCTCTTCTTCGCCATCGCCGTCGGCATCGAAGGCGGCGCCGACATGCGCGAGCGAATCCCATTGCGTAGAGTATTGCAGCGTGATGCGCACCTGGTCGTCCGAGACCACGTCGACGCTGTCCTTGTCGATGCGCGCCATCGGGAAGTTCAGCATGGCACGGCCGTCATCGCGATAGGTCGGTTCGAGGCGCGGCGGATGGCGGCGCGGATTCAGGGCATTTCCGCCCGGCAGGTCCAGGGGCAGGGACAGGCAGAAGCTGCGTCCTTCGCGAACCTCGGCAGCCCCCTTGAGCACCTGTTCGCGTCCGATCAGATTGACCCGGCCAAGCTGGTCATCGGGCCCGAAGTCGCCCCAGTTCGCCCCCGGGGGACGGTTCTTCCAACGCATGATGGTGTCTCCTTGTTCGTGTTCTTGTCCTGCGGTCAACGCTAGCGGAAGGCGCGTCTTTCGTCAATGCGTCCGGAACTCGATTTTGCGATGCAGAACAGACGGCAACCTGAGGTGGATCATGCCCATGCCATGCCTGTCCCGGCAGCTTGGGTGCGAGCCTGAATAAACCCGCCGGCCATGCCTTGATGTAAGACATTTGCCAATCCGAATGCGACCCATGCGCCGAGCGGCTTGGGGTAGTCTTGACTGCAAATTATCCAGAAGAAAAAGCGTCGCTGCTTCCGTCTTCGCGTTGTTGCGCATGTCCGTGCCTCCAGGCTTGGAGGGACCGGCCGGACCGCATGATGCGCAAGGACGTTCGACACGCGAACGCACGGGGAAGTCGCGGTTCAGCATCGCGAATCAGAGGGAATGGCAATGTCTAAAAGCAAGAGTCCGCTTGTTGTCACGCTCGTCTCGACCATCATCGCGGGATGCGGCGGCGGTGGCGGCGCCGATCATGCCGACGCGGCAGCGGGCGGTTCGACCGGCGTGGCCGCGTCGTCGACCGGCAACCTTCAGACCGGATCCGGATTGACGCCGACCGCATTGCCAATCGCAGCTCCAACCGCAGCTCCAACCGCAGCTCCGGCATCAGCCCCCGCACCAGTACCGACGCTCGCGCCAGCACCGAGCACCACACCCGCACCATCACCGGCACCAAGCCCCGCACCGGCGCCTGTGCCCGTGCCATCACCAACTCCTGCGCCCGCGCCGGCACCAGCACCCGCGCCAGCTCCCGAACCGGCACTCAACGAGGCCTGCTTCTACCAGCAAGCCAACTACGCGGGCAGCGCATGGTGCACCTCGTCCCGCGAAGGCACGATCCCGGCCAACATCGTAGGCACCATCTCATCGGTCAGAATTCCTGCAGGCGGCCAGGTGACGCTCTACCAGGATGCCCAATATGGCGGCAACCTGGTTCAGCTGCGCGCAAGCGCGCCCGACCTGACAGCCTACAGCTTCGACAACCTGACGTCCTCGTTCCGCACGCTGCCGCCCCAACCGACGGGAACGCAGGCGATCCTGTTCATTGGCAACAGCTTCACGTCTGGCACCGCCGCGCCGATCAAGGACTATAACGCGGCCAGCGTCGTGGACCTGAACGGCTCGGGCGTGGGCGGGATCCCGGGCATCTTCCAGCAGCTGGCGTCGGAAGCCAGCCTGCGCTACGGCGCGTACATCGAGGCCGTGGACAGCCAGACGCTGAAATACCATTACCAGAACAAGCTGCCGCAGATCGGCAGCAGGAAATGGGACGTGGTGGTCATGCAGGAACACAGCCTGATCGACCCCCAGCAACCCGGCAATGCATCGAACCTCATCGCCTATTCCAGGCTGCTGGAGCAGGTCGTTCACGGCGCGAACGCCGGCGCGCGCGTCATGCTGATGGAAACCTGGGCACGTGCCGACCAGGTTTACAACACGCCGGGCGGACTATGGAACGGGCGCGGCGTCGAGCAGATGGAAGGCGACTTGCGCAATGCCTACAACGCGGCCCGCGCCCAGGATCCGGGCATCGTCGACGTGGTCCAGGTGGGGCAAGCCGCCCTGCTCGCCGTCCAGCTCGGCGTGGCCGACCGCAATCCATACGACGGCATCGATGCGGGCAAGCTCAACTTCTGGAACAGCGACGGCTACCACATGAGCGTGTGGGGAGGTTACCTGGAAGCCTTGGTGCTGTTCGGCCGCATCACCGGCCTCGATCCGCGCGCGCTCGGGAACGGCTCCAAGGCAGGCCGTGACCTGGGTTTGTCGGGTTCGCAGATCCAGGCCGCGCAGGAAATCGCTTACCGCCAGGCCTTCCTCAACCCCTGAGCCGCGGATTGGCTGTGCTCGCGCGGCCTTGCCATCGTCGGTCATTTCCACTTCGCAAGCTATACTCCAATCATGCGGGCGCCTCGCCGGGCGCCCGCCAAACCTGCAAAACGGAGAAGTTGCGATGGAAAAATCGATGGCCAACAAGCGCGAAGTCCTGCTGCGCTTCCTTGCCGAGCCCACTGACGTGAACTTCGGCGGCAAGGTGCACGGCGGCGCGGTCATGAAATGGATCGACCAGGCCGGCTATGCCTGCGCGGTCGGCTGGAGCGGTTACTACTGCGTGACCGTCTACGTCGGCGGCATACGCTTCTACAAGCCCATCTTCATCGGACAACTGGTGGAGGTGAAGTCGACGGTCGTGCACACCGGGACGTCCAGCATGCACATCGCCGTGGAAGTGTCCGCGACCGACCCGCGGACGGGAACGCAAAAGCTGACGACGCGGTGCCTGATCGTCTTCGTGGCCGTCGACGACGGCGGAGACACGGTCCCGGTGCCGCGCTGGACGCCTGAAACCGAGCTCGACAAGCGCCTCGAACAATATGCGATCCACATGGCGAAGGCCCGCAAGGAAGAGGAAGCGGAGTTGCAGGCGATTCCGCTGTAATCACCTGGCCGCGAGCAGGACGAAGGCGGTTTTCAATGCCGCTCCCTCTTCAAACCGCATCCAGCGCTGGACGCCCCATCGCTTCCGTCAGCTGCCGCAATCCGACCGGCTTGATCAGATGGTGCGCGAACCCCGCCGCCATCGACTGGGCCTTGTCATGCGACTGCCCGTACCCGGTCACCGCAATGAAGACCGCATCGGCAAACCGGGCATTCGCGCGCAGCTGCTGCGCAAGCTCGTAACCCGTCATGCCGGGCAGGCCGATGTCGAGGACGAAGCAATTGAACTCGCGGGCCGCGGCCAGCGCCAGCGCTTGCTGCGGATCGTTTGCCACCGTGATCGCATGGCCGGCCGATTCGAGCAGGCCGGCCATCGCCAGCGCCGCGTCCTGGTTGTCGTCGACCAGCAGGACACGCAGCGGATGATCCGTGCGGTGAACACGCATGCGTCCGCTGTCGAGGGGAATCGACAGGTTCAGCGGCACGACGGGCAATGACACCAGGAAGGTGCTTCCCTGGTCGATGCCGCGGCTGCGCGCTTCCGCTTTTCCGCCATGCATCTCGACGATGCTCTTGACCAGGGCGAGCCCCAGGCCGAGGCCGCCCTGGGCGCGGTCCGGCGTGCGCTTGCCTTGCACGAAGAGTTCGAACACATGCGGCAGCAGGTCGTCGGCGATGCCGGTGCCGTTGTCTTCCACCGCGATGTCGACGCGGCCGCCGTCCACATCCATGGACAGGCTGATCTGCCCACCCTGCGGCGTGTATTTGGCGGCATTCGACAGCAAATTGCTGATCACCTGGATCAGGCGCGTGCGGTCGCCATGCACGCCTGCGTGGGCGGCGCCGATGCGCAGCGTCAGGGCATGGCCGCGCGCCTCGATCAGGGGCCGCACCTGCTCGACGGCGCTGGCAACCACGTTCTTCAGGTCCACCTCGTCGCGCTCCAGGTCGACCAGGCCGCGGGTGACCCGCGAAACGTCGAGCAGGTCGTTCACCAGCGCCGTCATGTGATCGACCTGCCGCGCGATCATGTCGCTGTACTGCCTGACGCGCACCGGGTCGCTCGGCGCCGCGCGGAGGATGTCCGCTGCGGCGCTGATCGGGGCAAGCGGATTGCGCAGCTCGTGCGCCAGCATCGCGAGGAATTCATCCTTCCGGCGATGCGAGGCCTGCAACGCTTCTTCCGCCTGCTTGCTTTCATGGATGTCGGTGTCGGTGCCCATCCACTTCAGGATGGTGCCGGCGTCGTCGAGGATGGGCACGCCGCGCGCCAGGATCCAGCGGTATTCACCGGAATGGTGGCGCAGCCGGTAGGTGGTTTCGTACCATTCCCCCGTCGCCACGCAATGTTGCCAGAGCGTTTGCGCGGCATCGTGGTCCTCGGGATGCAGGCGCCGCGCCCAGATGTTCGCGTCCGGGGCGGCGGCCGTCTCGCCGGTGAAGTCGTAGAAGCGCTCGTTGTGATAGTCCACCATGCCATCCGGACTGGCGGTCCATACCATCTGCGGCATGGCATTGGTGATCGTGCGGAACTTGCGCTCGCTTTCGCGCAACGCGGCTTCCACGCGCAATTGATCGGTCATGTCCATCTGGGCCACGACCGCGCCCAGGATGCTGCCGTCGGTGTCGCGCACGGGCGTGGCCCGCAGCAGCACGGTGCGGCGGGTGCGGGCCTTGTCGAAGCGCTCGATCTCGATCAG
Organism: Noviherbaspirillum galbum; assembly: GCF_010974945.1. Taxonomy (GTDB): domain Bacteria; phylum Pseudomonadota; class Gammaproteobacteria; order Burkholderiales; family Burkholderiaceae_D; genus Noviherbaspirillum; species Noviherbaspirillum galbum. Next base: position 84,552 of record NZ_JAAIVB010000045.1, read on the forward strand.
GTCGCCGCGCACATCCTCGCCTTTCAGGGCGCGCGCCAGTCCCCATTCTTCCGGTTGCAACAGCTTGCCATGCCGGTCCAATCCATCGACCCACCTTGCCGTCCACCTCTGGTAGTCGCTGACGCCCTCGGCCTCGGGCATGCCGCCCCATAGCCGGCGGTTTTCGGCATTGATGCGGAACAGCCTGCCGTTGTTGTCCGCGTAGCCGATGCCTACCGGGACGGCTTCGAGCAGCGCATCGAGATGGCGCTTTTCCTGTTCCGCCCGGCGCGCCGCCTCGAGGGCGCGCTGCTCGCTCATGCGCAGCTCTTCCTCGAACTGCTTGCGTTCGGTGACGTCGCGCGTCGTGCCGGCGACCGCCTCGACCTCGCCGTCCGGCCCGAACACGGGAACGAAGATGTAATCGTAGATGCGGCGTCCGAACGTTCCGTTGAAAGGCACCTCGCCCCGGATCGGGCGCTTGGTGGCCTTGACTTGCTCGATCTCGCGGTCGTGCATTTCCGCGTGCCAGGGTTCGTATCCCAGCTCCAGGCAATTCTTGCCGATCGCCTCGTCCCAGGTACGGCCCCACATCTGCAGCAGGACGCGGTTGGCGTAGGTGAAACGGTGATTCAGGTCGAACACGTAGACGAGGTCCGGCGTGGCGGCGAGGATGGTTTCGTAGAGACGCTTGCGCCGTTCGGACTCGGCGGCGACGGCGAGCAATTCCTGGCGTGCCGCTTCGTCGCGCCGCTGCTCTTCGTCGCCGCGCAGGTGGCGGTCGATCACGATGGCGGCAAGGTCGGCGAAATAGCGGATCTCTTCCTCGACTTCCTTGCCTGGGAGCGAAGTCGCGGCATGGTAGAAGGCCAGCGTGCCGACGATGCGGCCGTCAGGCGCATTCAAGGGAAAGGACCAGCAGGAACGGATGTCATGCGCGCGTGCAAGGTCGCGGTACGGCGCCAGCCGCGGTTCGGCAAGGACGTCCTCCACCAGGACGACTTCTCGGAGGCTGGCGGCACGGCCGCATGAAGCCTCACCCTCGCCGATCGCCAGCCGCTGCACCGCCGCCATGAACGCCGGCGCAAGACCGGCCGATGCTGCCAGCCTCAGGAATTGTTGCGCCGGGTCGACGACGTACAGCGAAGTCCGGCTGTCTTCACCGATCAGGCGCCGGCAGGCTTGCAGCAAGCTGTCCGCCAGCTCGCCGAAGGGCGCGCCGCGCACCGACAAGGCAAGGACATCCTTGATGGCAGCGAGATTCGGCCTGCCGCTGTTTCGTTCGTTGGAAATTTCCATCTCCGGCCTCAATCGCGGAAAGACGGTCGAGGCAAAGTCGGATGCGGAAAACGCATGCTTGCTCCAGTGAATGGCGCGCCGCGAACCGCCGGCGGGGAGCGTGCATTGTAATGCATGCCGGACGCGCGCACGCCCGGCCGCGGGGTAACGACTAACTATTTGGCCTTGTAGTAGCCGGAGGAAACGATGGTGTCGTTGACCTTTTCGAAATAGGCCGACTTGGGCTGGATTTCCTTGCTGATCGGATCGACCCACTTGTAGTCCACCCAGCCGCTGTTGCTGCTCGCCGCCTTCGTGACGATCTCCTTCATGAAGGCCTTGCCGTCGGCGTCCTTGAGATCGATGATGTCCTTGCCGACCATCCTGGCGTTGGCGCCGTGCGCCAGCACGTTCGCCTTCAAGTCCCAGACGCTCAGGTAGAGGTCGCGGTCGAGCACCTGCGGGTTCTTGCCGTTCACTTCCTGGATCAGGTTGTCCTTGCCGCTCTTCTGCATCAGCGAGATGCCTTTCTTGACAAGGGCCACCGCATCGTCAGCCGATCCTCTGTCGGCCGCCGTCGCGCACGAAAACACGGCCATCAATCCCAGCATTGCAAACAAGCTCTTCATCTTCCTCATGGGTTCTCCCGTTCTTGAAATGGATCCGGCGGCAGGCTTGGCCGAAGCGATGTTTCCTTACCGCAATTAAAATGTAAGACTTCGTCGAGAAAATATCAACGTTTTTATGTCGAATGTTTTTCGTGATGCCGAAAAAACATCAGCGCCCCGACGAGCCGCCATCACGCCTTTTCCGCTTTTGCCCGCAGGCGGACGCACTTTGTTTGCATATACAATCATGTGCAATCCCGGCGCTGGGCCGGCAACGATGAGAGAGTTGGCAATGACAACGGAAGAGACCCTGGCAAGCTGGAATGCCCGGCTTGAGGAAGTCAAGGAACGCATCCAGGCGAACCATCCCACGCCCGGCGTGGCCAGCCGCGACATGGTCGCGGGAAAGAGCGGGCTGGAGATCATCGAGGGCATCATCCGGGGCGAGCTGCCCTTCCCTCACATTTCCGAAACCCTCGGCTTCTGGCTCGTGGAAGCGGACAAGGGAAAGGCGGTGTTCCAGGGGACGCCGCAGTTGAAGCATTACAACCCGATGGGGACGGTGCACGGCGGCTGGTATGCGACCCTGCTCGATTCCGCGCTGGGTTGCTCCGTGCAGACGATGCTGCCGCAAGGCCAGGCGTACACCACGGCGGAGCTGAGCGTCAACATCGTGCGCGCGGCCACTGAGAAAACAGGCCCGCTGCGGGCCATCGGCACCGTGATCCATTGCGGCCGGCAACTCGCGACGGCGGAAGCGCGCCTCGTCGGTCCGGACGGCACCCTGTATGCGCACGGAACGACGACCTGCCTTGTCTTCCAGGCACGCTGAGCGACGCCATGTACATTCCCGCACATTTCAACGAGCCGCGCACCGAGGTCCTGCACGAGCTCATCAGACAGCATCCCCTGGGCATGCTGGTGACGCATGGGGCCGGCGGCCTGGATGCGAATCACATTCCCTTCGAACTCGATGCCCGGCAGGGCGAGCACGGCAGGCTGAACGCCCACGTGGCACGCGCCAATCCGGTGTGGAAGGACGTGGCCGATGGCGACGAGGTGCTGGTCGTCTTTCGCGCGGGCGACGCCTACATCTCGCCGAACTGGTATCCCTCGAAACATGAATTGCACCGCCAGGTTCCTACCTGGAACTACATGGTGGTCCACGCGCACGGGCGCATCACCATTCGCGACGACGAGCGCTTCGTGCGCGGCATCGTCGCGCGCCTCACGCGCGCCCACGAAGCATCCCAGCCTAAGCCTTGGAAGATGACCGACAGCGCGACTGACTATATCGACACGATGCTCCAGTCCATCGTCGGACTGGAAATCGAGATCACGCGCATCGAGGGCAAGCTCAAGCTGAGCCAGAACAAGGAAGCGCGGGATATCGAAGGCGCGGCCGCGGCGCTCGAGGCAAACGGCGAGCATGACATGGCTGCAGCGATGCGGCGCGGCGCCGGCGCCAAGTCCGGCTGAGAAGGCGGCTGGCATACGCTGTCAAAGGCCTCGCTTCGATGCCTCCCTGACGTGCGGATCGTTCGCGAACAAGGCCGGCGCGATGGCATTGTCCCGGATGGCAGCGGCGATCGCCGCCGCCACGGCGTCGACCGGTTCGCCGAGCGCACCGGCGATGCCTTCCGAGGAAAACAGCGCGAGGCTCAACATGGCGCGCTCGACGCGGCCGATGAGCCTGGCTGCCAACTCCGGCGTCGTTACCGGCGCCATTTCCTTGCCTGGCCCTGATTCGGTTGCTGCCCTTGGGTCGATGGTTGCCTTCGCCGGCGCCGCTTCAGCCAGATAAACATGCGCGCCGGGCGGACTGTCTTGCGGCGCGGCCGGCTGCAAGGCGCCTGACGCCGCAGCCGCATGGAAGGCGCGGTATTGCCGGTTGAAGCGCAGGTTCACCTTGGCCCGGGTCAGCGCGACGTAAAGCAGGTTCACTTCCTGGTCGAAGTCCACCAGTTCATGGCGGTTGGGGCGTCCGTCCTTGTCGACGAGTTCGAAGAAGTCATCATCGAGCAGCACCTGGTCGAATTCCAGTCCCTTCGAACGGTGGGCCGTCATCAGGTAGAGATCCGCTTCCTGCATCGTCTCGCATGCTGCACGCACCACCTCGTCGATCAGGGACGGCAAGCTCGCCTTGTAGTCCTTCACGATGCCGACCAGGGCCATGATTTCCTTGTCCTCGACGTCCCGCGCATACGAGGAGAGCGCGGAAAAATCCGTGAATTCGCGATAGAAGGGATCCTGCACCAGTTCCGGCTTTCCGGCCCATATGCTGTGCACGTCATAGAGCTTGCCGAGCAGGTAGTTCTCCACCCCGCCGACGAAGTAGACCTTGCGGCTGCCCAGCGCTTCGACCGCGCGGCTGAACACGCCGGCGTTGGTGCGGCTGATGATGGCGTAAGGTTTGCCGGGGTCGATGTCTTCCGCCGGCGCGGCGCCGGCCGCCCTGCCGACGATGGTCTGGGTTTCGCCCTTGAAGTAATGCAAGAGGTTGGTTGCCGCCTGCGCCACGAAGCGTCCGAAGCGCATGGAGTGGGTCAGGTAGAGCACGTCGGCCGAAGGCAGCATGCGCATGGCATCCACGCTGCCGCGGAAGGCATAGATCGATTGATGGCGGTCGCCTACCAGGACCTTCGTGCAGGGCTGGCCGAGCACGATCGCCGCGGTGACGAGATTCGTGTCCTGCGCTTCGTCGAGCAGGATGATGTCATAGCGCCGCGCCAGGCGAGGCCGGGAAAGCTGGTACAGCTTCAGGTAGCCGTCATGCGGCAGCGGCAGCGGCGTATTGGGATTGGACAGGTCGGTCCAGATGCGCTGCGCTGCAGCCGCGATCTGGACCCGGTCGGACCACGCGAGTTCCGGCGCCACATGCTCCACCTGCACGGCGTCGGTGTCTCCATACATGAACGCCTCCAGCGCCTTGACGATGAAGCCGGCGAGGATCACGTCGAGCTCGCGGTAGACTCGCGTCAGGTCGCTAGGCCGCAATGCGCCGAGCTTGTGCCGGAAGCGCTTGCCGACGGCCTGGTACGCAAGGCTGTGCATGGTGCGGCACTCGACATGCGGCGAAAAGGACTGCCCGGCCTCGTCGGCGATCGCCTTGTTGAAGGCGAGATAAAGAATGCGGGACTGCGGACGCGCCGCTGCATAGGCGCGCAGCGTGGTCGTCTTGCCAGTGCCGGCGAAGGCATTCACGACCAGCTCGGATGCCTTGCAGGCGATCACTGCCTGCTGCTCTTCGGTCAGGCGCAAGCCAGGCGGAGACGTCATGCGCTGGCATCCCCGCTGGTGCGCGTCGCGCCGGCAAAGCGCGGAACGAGAACGTCACGATAGATCGCCAGGTGAAACTCCATCTTCTTCAAGGCCTTGACCCGGTTGATCGTCGGCCGGTCGCTGATCCTGAGTTCCCGCAGCGCGCGTTCCGCGTCGTCGGCCAGGGCCTGCGCCTGCGTCCAGAGGTTGGGCGGCGCCGCGACCTCCGTGCCATCGCCGCGCTTCAAGCCGACCGCATGGTTGGCATAGGCGCGTCCGCCCTTGTTCACCAGGGTGGAGAAGGGATTGAAGGCAAGCATTTCGCCGGGCTGGGCGTTGATCAGCTTATGCGAGAGGCGCTGGGCCATCTCGGACGCGAGGTCGAGCGACACGATCACGTTTTCGCCATCGCCCTCGAAGCCCATCCTGACCTTGTGATAGTCGTTGCCTGCCTCATCGTGCGTCGTTGCCAGCTTGATGGATGACCATCGTCCCGATACCGGTTTCGGCTTGAGGCCAAGCAGTGCGAGATGAGCGCGGACCACCTCGGTCGCGCCGTTCTTCGCAAATCCCGAAAAGCCGGAGCGCCACGCCTTCTCGCCCACCTCGCCCGCTGCCTTTTTCAACGCGGCGTCCACCGCGCTGTTGCCAACTGGCAGGAGCATCCCGGCGACGGTGTGGTAATGCATCAGGATCGCGAGGGTCATGTTACTTTTCTCAATCTTTACCTGGTTGGCCGTCAGCGCGGGCGAATGTTCAATGATAAGTCGATATCGCCTTCGTAGGCAGGCGATTGCATCATGCCTTGCGGGACTTCGTTCCCGCCCCGGACCGGTGCTGTTCGCGCTGATGGCTCAATGCCGTGGCATAGGTTTCCATCGCTCGCGCGGTCCGGTGGCCAAGCTGGCCAGAAACGGTTTCCGGCACTTCGCCGGTAGCCAGCCGGGAGACCGCGAAGCTGTTGCGCAGCGTCCTGCCGCCCTTGCGCGGCACGTCCAGCCCCGCGCGCTCATAGGTTTCCCTGGTCTTGCGGTAAATCCAGGTCTTGTCCATGCGGCGTCCGCGGTTGTTTGGAAACAGCAACGGTCCGCCCACGGGCAGCGCCTGCCGCTCGGCCACCCAGTCGAGCACGATCGCCGTGGCCGGCGGACGCAGGAGCGCGACGTGCCACTGGACCGTGCCATGGGCCGATGCCGGCGACACCTCGATGGGAACGCAGCCCTGCTCGTCACGCTCGTCGCGCTTCACGTTGATCGTGTAGAGCCCCGTCACCTCGGCGACCTTCAACCCCGCGCCGAGCATGATCGCTTGCAAGGCACGATCGCGCCTCGCCTCCCAGCCGGCAAGCGGGTCGCCATCGCGCCGCGGCGGGTCGGGAAGCGCATCCAGGAAGGCTTGCTGCTGCTCGGGCGTCAAGGCCACGGTTTTCTTGTTCTGGCCACGAAGCCTGCTGGAGCCGGCCATCGCGACGTTCATGCCAGCCGCGGGGTTGGGATGGATCTGCAGATGCTTGTAGACCCGTTCCAGCATGGTGAGATATTGCCGCCGTATCGTCGCGGACTGGATGATGCGCGCGCCATCCAGTCCGCGTTGTTCGAGGAAGGTCTCGATCCACTCGCGGCTCAGCAGCCAGAACGGCACGTCGATCCCAACCGACCAGCGGAGGAAACGATTCCACATGTGGCGGTAGACGTCCGCGCTGGACTTGCGCAGCGGATAGGTTCCCTTGGGCCTGCCGTTCTTGCCCACCGCATTCGCGCCCGGCCGGCGAAGCGACAATTCCACGAAGGCCATCGAGGACACGAATGCGTCGAAGGCGGCCTGGGGATTGGTCTGCCACACCTCGGGGACGTCGAACAAATCTCCTGCTGGGTGATTCGTCATCGTTCTCTCTTTCTCAAGATCGCCGGTCGTGGTCATATAATCAACTAATATACACGCTACCGGACAGACAGAGGGGCGCGACCGGCTTTGGCCTTGGCGAACGGCATGAGGCTGCTGCCTGGCTGCCCGCCTTTCAAGAGGCCATTCCTTCTAGCAGGTAAATCCAGTTAAAAGGGAAATCCTTTTCAAAAGGAAAATCCTCTTCCATTCCAAAGTTCGGCAGGAAAGGAGTCCGGAGCGCTGTTTTTCAACTGCTGATGACTTGTTTATTAGTTGAGTTTCCTGCGACTCGAGAGGTCCTTGAGTTTCGACCCGCAAAAGACCAGGCACAACGGGTACGCGAAGACTGCCGGAAGCGGAGCGTGTTCAGAAAAAGTCGATCAGGGAGGAATCGGCGGCTCGGCGGAAGGCGGAGCGCCCAGGGCAGCAGCGTGCCGGAGAGATGTGTGCAGGCCGTCCTGCTCGGCACAGGCCCCGGCGAAAAGCCGGAACCTGTGCCGTATCGTTCAGCGCGTCAGACGTTCATGACCGCCACGGAACGCGCATTCAGGTAGGCGTCCATGGCTTCGGGTCCACCCTCGGAGCCATAGCCCGAATCCTTGATGCCGCCGAAGGGCATCTCGGCCGACGGGATGGCCGGCATGTTGATCCACAGCATGCCGACTTCCACCCTGCGCGTGAGCAGGTCGGCGTTCTTCAACGACCGGGTGAAGGCATAGCCTGCCAGGCCGTAGGACAGGCGGTTGGCTTCGGCAATCGCCTCGTCCAGCGTATTGAAGCTCCGGATCGCAGCCATCGGGCCGAAGGGCTCGTCGTTGAATACCTTCGCTTCCAGGGGCACGTCGGACAGGATGGTGGGTTGCCAGAAGTTGCCGGCCTCGCCGATGCGCGCGCCGCCGGCGAGCACCTTGGCGCCCCGGTCAACCGCATCCTTCGTGAATTCAGCCATGGCCGCCAGCCGGCGGGGATTGGCCAGCGGACCCATCTGCGTGCCCTCGGCAAGGCCGTCGCCCACCTTCAGCGCCTGGGCATGCTGCACCATGGCGCGCTCGAAGTCGCCGCGCACGCTCTCGTGCACCAGGAAGCGCGTGGGCGAAATGCAGACCTGTCCGGCATTGCGGAATTTCGCGGCGCCGGCCGCCTTCACGGCGAGCGCGATGTCGGCATCCTCGCAGACGATGACCGGCGCGTGGCCGCCCAGCTCCATGGTGACGCGCTTCATGTGCTGGCCGGCGATACCCGCAAGCATCTTGCCCACGGGCGTGGATCCGGTGAAGGTGATCTTGCGGATGACGGGATGCGGAATGAGGTAGTTCGAAATCTCGGCCGGGTTGCCATAGACCAGCCCGAGCACGCCGGGCGGCAAGCCCGCGTCGGCGAAGGCCTGGATGAGCGCGGCCGGACCTGCCGGCGTTTCCTCGGGCGCCTTCACCAGCATCGAGCAGCCGGAGGCGAGCGCCGCGCCCACCTTGCGCACCACCTGGTTGATCGGGAAATTCCACGGCGTGAAGGCGGCGACGGGGCCGACCGGGTCCTTGATGACCATCTGGCGCACCGCCAGGTTGGTGCGGGACGGCACGAGGCGGCCATAGAGGCGGAAGCCTTCCTCGGCGAACCATTCGATGATGTCCGCGGCGGCCAGGGCCTCGCCCTTGGCTTCGACGAAGGGCTTGCCCTGTTCCTGCGTCAGGACGCGGCCGATGTTTTCCGCGCGCTCGCGCATCAAGCCGGCGGCGCGGCGCATGATCTTGCTGCGTTCGACCGGCAGCATGTCGCGCCAGACCTCGAATCCCTTCTGCGCGGCTTCCAGGGCGCGATCGAGATCCGCGCGGGAAGCGCTCGCCACGCGGCCGATTTCCTGGCCGGTGGCGGGGTTGTGAACGGCAAGCGTGCGGCCGTCGGCAGCATCCTGCCACTGGCCATTGATGAACAGCTGGGTATTTGGATAGGTCATGTTGGTTCGAGCCTCAATGAATCGCGATGTGGTTCTGGATTGCGTCACGGAAAAACCCGCGGGCGCCGCGCTTGCTCTCGGCAGGACGACGGCAAGCTTCTGGGCGGCACGCCGGCGGAGAGACGAAAACTATAACAGCTTCATTCCGGGCGCGTGTCCGGCGGGTACGGCGATGACTGCGGCCATGGCGCTCATGCGTTCAAGGATAGAGATTGTCTTCGCCGACTGGCGCCGGAAAAGCCGTCGTTTCCGGCCGACGCGCCCTGCCCCGCGCGGAATACATGCTGCCGCGCGCCTCCACCTTCGGCGCGAAGCACAGCAAGCCGGTATCGCGCGTCATGTCGTCGTACACGGCCTCCATGCCGCCCTGCATGAAGTAAGTCTCATGCCAGAAGCCCGTTCCTCCGGAATCATGCAGGAACTGTTTCCACCAGACGCGATGCGGTTCGGAGCGCGCCCACGCCTCGAGCGTCTCGAAGTCGCGCCAGTATTGCCGCATGCCGACGTGAGGCGGAAACAGGGAGAACACCAGGTTTTCGTGCAGCAGCAAACCGTCGGGCATGGCATCGACGGACTTGGCGATTTTCGGACCGAAGCCGAGCAGCGTCTTCAGCCCGGCCAGCGTATTGACGCGCATGCCGAGGTAGATCACGACCAGGTCAGGATAGGCGGAAAGATCGACGGTACGGCGATGAACCTTCGTTGTCATGGCGCTGCCCTCCGTGGCGAATGCAACGCGGCCGGCGGGATGCCGGACGCAGCAGGCTTCATTCTATGCGATGCGCCTGCCAGCGAAACCATCATTTCCCGGATGGCTTTCAGGCCAGGTGGTCTGCCTGCCTCACCACGTCGATGACCGAACCGTCCCGGTACTCGACCACCGCCACCACGCGCCCCACTGATCCTTCTGACCCCGCTGATGGCGGCGCGATCGCGACGGACGCCCCTGCCCGCGCGAGATCGCGCAAACGCTCGATGGGCAGCACGTCGATGCCGTGCGACAAGAAGCGCTCCGCCAGGTCCGGCCTGCGCGGGTTGACCGCCACGCCCTTCTCGGTGACCAGCACGTCGATCGTTTCCCCCGGGGTCGTCACGGTCGTCACCCGGTCCACCACCTTGGCGATGCCTGCGGCGTGCAAGCGGGTGGTCACGAGCGCCAGCCTGGCGCCTTTCGCCGCGTCCGCATGTCCGCCGGATCCGCCGATGATCACGCCATCGGAGCCGGTGGTCACGTTCACGTTGAAGGCGAGGTCGATTTCCGCCGCGCCGAGCACCATCACGTCGAGCTGGTCGACGACCGCGCCGCGCTGGTGGGGATTGGCATACATGGACGCCGACATGCAATGGTGCGCCGGATGCCGGCGGTATGAGGCCACCGCCTTCAGATCGAAGCATTGCACGTCGAGCAGCGCGCCGAACAGGCCCTCGTCCAGCATGTCCACGATGTACCCGGTGATGCCGCCGGAGGCGAAGCTGCCGCGCACAGCGCGTTCATGCATGAGCTTGCGCACTTGCGCCGCCACGGCGAGGGAAATGCCGCCGGCGCCGGTCTGGAACGAGAACCCGTCTTCCAGCAGCCCTGACGCGGCGATGACCTTGCCCGCGGTTTCGGCGATCGCCAGGCCGACCGGGTCGGATGTGGCGCGCGTCGTTCCCGACACGATGCCGGCGGGATTGCCGATCGCCTCGACCTCGACGACGTAGTCCACCTGGTCCTGCGCGATGTCGATGGGCGAAGCGGGAAAGGGAACGAGGTTGTCGGTGATCGCAACGACGCGGCGCGCGTGGGCCGCGTCCACCATGGCATATCCCAGGGTGCCGCAGGCGGCGGGCCCGTCGGTGCCGTTGATGTTGCCGAAGGCATCGGCCGTTGGTGCAGCGATGAAGGCGACGTCGATCTTGAGTTCGCCCGAGGCGATGGCTCTCGCCCGTCCGCCATGGGTCTGCAGCACCACCGGTGCGGCCAGTTCGCCGCGCGAGATCGCGCGCGCGACCGGGCCCGAGGCATAGGCGGTGAGGAGGCCGCCCACCACGCCCTCGCGGATATGGTCCACCATCGGCGCGTGCACCGGGAAGATGGAGCTCGCCGCGACGGTGATTCCCCGGATGCCCATGGCGGCGATTTCCATGAGCACCATGTTGACTACCGAATCACCGTTGCGCAGGTGATGATGAAAGGAGATCGTGCCGCCGTCCTTCAGTCCCGCCGCCTCGATTGCCGCCCGCAGGCCCGGCATGAGCTTGGAGCGCGACTGGTTCTTGCCGCGGCCGAGGCCGGCCGAGCGGAAGGAATGGATCGCGCCGTAGCCGTCCAGGAAGGCGGGAATACGCTCGCTACGCATGGCGTTTCAGAGTACGACCACGTCTCGCAGGCTCTGTCCGGCGGCAAGCCGGTCGAAGCCACGGTTGATGTCGGCCAGCGCGAGGCGCTCGCCCATCAGCGCGTCGATGGGCAGCTTCCCCGCCTGGTAAAGGCCGATGTAGCGCGGGATGTCACGCGCCGGCACGCAGGAGCCGATGTAGCTTCCCTTGACGGTGCGTTCCTCCGCCACCAGGCTGACCTGCTGCAGCGCCCAGGTGCTGGCGGGATTCGGCAATCCGGCGGTCACGGTGGTGCCGCCGCGGCGCGTCATGCGGTAAGCCATCTCCATCGCCTGCACCGAGCCGGCCATTTCAAGGGCATGGTCCACGCCGCCTTTCGTCAGTTCCTTGACCTTGGCCACGGCATCCGGATCGCGCGCATTGATGACGGCGGTCGCACCGAGCGAACGCGCGACTTCCAGCTTGCTGTCGTTGATGTCCACGGCGATGACCTGCCTCGCGCCGGAAGCGATCGCGCCCAGCATGGCGCACAGGCCGACGCCGCCCAGTCCGAGCACCGCCGCCGAGGTGCCGGCCTGGATCTGCGCGGTGTTGATCGCCGCGCCCACGCCGGTCAGCACGGCGCAGCCGAACAGGGCGGCTTCGACCGGGTCGATGTCGGCCTCGATCTTCACGCAGGAACGGCGGGATACGACCGCATGCGTGGCAAATGCCGAGACGCCGACATGGTGGTGGACATGATGCACGCCGCTATGCAGCCGGCGCGCGCCGGACAGCAGCGTGCCTTCGGTGTTCGCGGCCGCGCCCGGTTCGCACAAGGCCGGCCTGCCTTCCATGCAAGGCAGGCAATGGCCGCAGCTCGGCACGAACACCAATACGACCAGGTCGCCAGGCTTCAGGTCATGCACGCCCGCGCCGGCTTCCACCACCTCGCCGGACGCCTCGTGCCCGAGCGCCATCGGCACGGGACGCGGCCGGTCGCCGTTCAGCACCGAGAGATCGGAATGGCAAAGCCCGGCGGCGCGCAGCTTGATCAGCACCTCCCCGGGGCCGGGCGGGTCGAGGTCGAGTTCCTCGATGCGCAGCGGCTTGCTCTGATCAAACGGCGCTTCGGCGCCCACCTGGCGCAGCACGGCGGCCTGGATCTTCATGGGATACCTCGTTACGGTTTAGGTTTAGGTGCACGCGATCTGCTACTTCCCCGTCAAGACGCGCGGGCCCTGCTCCTTCCCCTGCAAGGGGAAGGAGCCAACTCAGATCGTCCTGCCCCCATCCACCGGCAATTCCACCCCCGTCAAGAACTCCGCCGCATCGGTCGCCAGGAACACCGCCGCCGCGGCCACGTCGCTGGCTTCCGCCATGCGTCCGAGCGGGATCGTCGAAATGAAGCGCGCGCGGTTTTCCGGGGTGTCGGGCATGCCCATGAAATCGGAAAGCAAGGCGGTGGCGCCCATCACCGGGCAAATCGCGTTCACGCGGATGCGGTCGGGCGCGAGTTCGACGGCCATCGCCTTGGACAGGGTATTCACCGCGCCCTTGGAGCCGTTGTACCAGGTGAGGCCGGGTCGCGGACGGATGCCGGCCACCGAACCGATGTTGAGGATGACGCCTGACTTGCGCTCGCGCATCAGCGGCACGACGGCCTGGGCCATGTGGTAGATCGACTTGACGTTGACCGCGAACATGCGGTCGAAGGTCTTTTCGTCGACGTTCAGGAAAGGCTGGTTCCGGTGGGTGGTGCCGGCATTGTTGACGACCACGTCCGGCGCGCCGAAGGTCTCGACGCAATGGCGCACCGCGGCGCGGACCTGTTCGCCGTCGGTGACGTCGCAGGCGATGGCGCTGGCGTTGGTACCGAGTTCCCGGGCCAGGCCCTGGGCCATCTCGGGGTTGATGTCGGCGATGACGACCTTTGCGCCTTCGCGGACGTAGGCGCGCACGATGCCGGCGCCGAAGCCGCCGGCGCCGCCGGTGACGATGGCGATCTTGTTGCTGAGCTGGGACATGCGGGTCTCCTTGCTGGGGATTGGTTTAGTCGTGGAACTGGACGATGGTCTTGGTAGTGCTCATTTCTTCCAGCGCGAGGAAGCCTTTCTCGCGCCCGTGGCCGCTCTTCTTCACGCCGCCGAAGGGCAGCTCGACGCCGCCGCCCGCGCCATAGCAGTTGATGAACACTTGGCCGCTTTGCAGGCGCTTGGCCATGCGGGACTGCCGGCCGCCGTTCTCGGTCCATACGCCGGCGGCGAGGCCGTATTCGGTGGCGTTGGCGAGCCGCACCGCGTCTTCCTCGTCGGTAAAGCTCATCGCCGACAGCACTGGGCCGAACACTTCCTGGCAGGCCAGGCGGTGGTCGCGCGGCACGCTGCCGAACAGGACCGGCTTCACGTAGTAGCCACCGTCCGACAGGCCGGCCGCGAGGCTGCCCTCGGCGAGCACCGGCACGCCGGAAGCCTTGGCTTCCTCGATGAAGGACGAGACGCGCTTATGCTGCTTGGCGTTGACGATGGGGCCGCAGTCGCAATCCATTTCCGGCGCGCCGACGCGCACCTTGTTGAAGGCCTCGGCCACCATGCGCGTGAACTTTTCATAGATGTCTTGCTGGACCAGCAGGCGGCTGCCCGCCGAGCAGGTCTGGCCGGCGTTCTGCACGATGGCCTTGACGATCACCGGCACCGCCTTCTCGAGGTCGGCGTCGTTGAACACCACCTGCGGCGACTTGCCGCCGAGTTCGAGCACGCAAGGCACGTGGTTCTTCGCCGTCGCTTCCTGCACCATCACGCCGACTTCCGGCGAGCCGGTGAAGGTAGCGAAGTTGATGCCGGGATGGGCGGTCAGCGCGGCGCCGGCTTCATGGCCATAGCCGGTGACGATGTTCAGCGCGCCCGGCGGGAATCCAGCCTCGATGGCGAGCTCGCCCAGCTTGAGCGCGCTCAGGCAGGCGTCCTCCGACGGCTTGAGCACGCAGGCGTTGCCCATCGCCAGCGCAGGCGCCAGCGTGCGGCCGAACATCTGCGCGGGATAGTTCCACGGGATGATGTGCGCGGTAATCCCGTGCGGCACGCGCACCACGCTCACGTTGTAGCCGTTGAGATAGGGAATGGTCTGGCCGTGGACCTTGTCGGCGGCGCCGCCATAGAACTCGAAGTAGCGCGCCACGGCAGTGACGTCATTGCGGGCAACGGTGATGGGCTTGCCGGTGTCGCGCGCCTCGATCTGCGCCAGTTCCTCGGCGTTCTTGATGATCAGGTCGCCGAAGCGCATTAGGATGCGGCCGCGCTCGGCCGCCGTCATCTTGCCCCAGGCGCCGTCCAGCGCGCGCTGCGCGGCGGCCACCGCGAGGTCGATGTCGGCGGCATTGCCGCGGTCGATCTTCGTGAAGGGCTCGCCGTTGCACGGGTTGATCACGTCAATCGTTTGCCCGCTTTGCGAGGCCGTCCAGCGGCCGTCGATCAACAAGGTTGCCATGTGAATTGCTCCTCAGTCTCAATATAAGTGGTGGCTGGCGCCATGCGGGGCGGCGGCGAGCTCGCCGCGCTCCAGCGTCAGTGTGGTGTCCGGCAGGTCGCGCAGAAGGCTGCCGTTGGATTCGGTGACGATGACGCACAGCTCGGGGTTGAGGTCCCGCAGCCGGCGCAGCGACTCGGCATACTGGTTGGCGAGCACCGGCGCGAGGCCCTGGAAAGGCTCGTCCAGCAGCACCAGGTTGCGCCCGGCCATGAGCGCCCGGCCCAGGGCCGCCATCTTGCCCTGCCCGCCCGACAGCGCGGCGCCGGAGCGGGCCAGCATGTCCTTGAGCTGCGGCACCACCTGCAGCGTCATTTCGAGGCGGCGGTCGGTTTCCTGCTTCGGCATGCGCTGCACCTCGCAAGGCAGGCGCAGGTTTTCTTCCACGGTGAAGGTGGGGAACATCACCCTCTCTTCCGGCGCGTAGCCGATGCCCATCGACGCGCGCCGGTGGTCGGGCACCGTCGCCAGGTCGCGTCCGTTGAACTCGATGCGGCCTTCCTCCAGCCGGATCAGGCCCATGATCGCGCGCAGCAGCGTGGTCTTGCCCGCGCCGTTGTGCCCCACTACCGCCACCAGGCTGCCCGCCTTGAACTCGGTCTCTATCTGGCGCAGCACGGTGATGCCCGCGATCTTCGTGCTGATCTTTTGCAGTTTCAGCATCTCATTCTCCCAGCACGTTCTTGCGGATGTCCGGATCGTTGAGCACCTGCTCCGGCGTGCCGTCGGCGGCGACCCGCCCGGCGATCCAGGCCGCGACCCGGGTCGAATACTTCGCCACGATGTCGACGTCGTGCTCGACGAAGATGGCGGTGATGCGCGCCTCGTCGAGCGCAGCCATGATGGTTTCCATCAGGCCATGCTTGTCCTCGGTGGACACGCCCGAGGTAGGCTCGTCCAGCACCAGCAGGCGCGGATGCAGCACCAGCGCCATGGCGATGTCGAGCAGCTTGCGGTGGCCTTCCGGCAAGGATTCGCAGGGCTCGTCGCCGCGCTCGCGCATGCCGACCAGCTCCAGCACGTGTTCCACGTCGTTGGCCGGCACCGCCGAGGCCAGCGAACGCCACAGGCCCAGCCGCCCTGCCTTGCCGGCCGCCGCGATGCGCACGCAGTCGCGCACCGAATGTTCGAGGAAGAGCTGGGGTAGCTGGAAGGATCGCGCCATGCCGCGGCGGGCGATCAGGCGCGGCGCCATGCCGGTGATGTCCTTGCCGTCGAAGCTCACCGTGCCGCTGTGCGGACGGATCAGGCCGGTGCAGATGTTGATGAAGGTGGTCTTGCCCGCGCCGTTCTGGCCGATCACCGCAAGGCGCTCGCCTTCGTGCAGCGAGAAGCTGATGTTGTCGGCGACCACGATGGCGCCGAAGGAAAGCTTCAGGTCCCTGGTTTGCAGCAGCGCCTGGCTCATCGCTTCGCTCCTTCCTTGTTGCCGGACTGGAGGCGCACGATGACGCCGGAAATGCCCGTCGGCGCGAGGAACACCACGGCCAGCAGCACGATGCCCAGCACCATCTGCCAGGCGCCGGTGAGGTAGGCGGCGGCGAACAGCTTGACGAACTCGAACAGGGTCGCGCCGAGGAAGGCGCCGACCGGGTGGGCTACACCGCCGAGAATGGCGATGAACAGGAATTCGCCCGAGCGCACCCAGTAGCCCATCTCCGGCGTCACCAGGCCCTGCGCGACCACGAACATCGCGCCCGAGAAGCCGCACAGCGCGGCCGACAGCAGGTAGCCGGTCAGCAGCACGCGATAGGTCGACAGGCCCACGTATTCGAGGCGGGTTTCATTGGTCTTGATGGCGGCCAGCGCCTGTCCCGCCACCGAGTTCAGGTAACGCTGCACCAGCAGGCCGATGACAACGGCGGACGCGACCGCGGTCAGCAGCAACGCGGTCTCGAAGCCGTCGCGTTCCAGGTTCATGCCGAGGAAAGTGGAGCGCACCAGGCGCATGCCGTCGGTGCCGCCGGTCAGGTGGAAGAACTTGCCCAGCACCGCGAACAGCACCATCGACAGCGCGAGGTTGAGCATGCCGAAGAAGATCTCGCGGTAGCGCACCACGAAGAGGCCGATCACCAGCCCGAACAGCGTGGCGAAGATTGTGCCGATGGCCAGCAGCGCGACGCTGTCGAGCTGGGTCCACCAGCGCGCGGCGAAGGCAACGGCATAGCCGGCCGCGCACGAGAACATCGCGTGGCCGAACGACACCTGGCCGGCGCGGATGAGGATGGATACGCCGAGCGCGGCGATGCCGAAGCAGGCGGCGAAGATCACCGGCGTCTTGAGCCACGGCAGCGCCAGCGGCAGCAGCAGCGCGAGTCCGGCGAGAATCGCCCCGGCCACGGTGGCGTAAGGCCTTGCCTTCCTTGCCGCAGCCCGGCGGGACGTGCCCTGGCCGCTTGCCATGCTGATGATGTTTTCTTGTTTCGCCATCACACCCTCCGTGCCTTGGCTACCGAGAACAAGCCCTGCGGACGGACCAGCAGCACCAGCGTCATGATCAGGTAGGGCACCAGCACTTCCAGCTCGGGCATCAGGTACACCGAGAACGCCCGCGCCAGGCCGATCATGATTGCCGCGACCAGCGCGCCTTCGATCTGGCCGAGGCCGGCGGTGGCGACCACCGCGAACGACAGCACGATCATCTCGGCGCCGGTGCCGGCCACCCAGGAGGTGGTCTGCACCGCCATCACCCCGCCAAGCGCGCCGAGCGCCGAGCCGGCGATGAAGGTCAGGAAGCAGATCCGGGTCACGTTGATGCCCATGGCGGTCGCGACTTCGCGGTGATGCGTGACCGCCACCACCTGACGCCCGACCGGGCTGCGGCGCAGGAAGTAGCGCAGCGCGAAGAACACCGCCAGCGCCACGCCGGGCAGCACCACGAGCTGGTAGTTGGTATAGGTGATGCCCATGACTTCGGACACGCCCAGGTAATTCACCAGCTCGGCCGTGGAGTAAGGCTGCGTGCCCCAGATCATGCGCTGCAGGTCCTCGAAGATCATGAAGGCAGCGAAGGTGACCAGCAATTGCAGCGCCGGGTCCTTGCTGTAGATGCGCCTCAGCAGGAACTTCTCCATGAGGCCGCCGCAGAGGGCGCCGACGACGATGGCGACCAGCGGCAGCATGATGAGCGACCACAGCGGCGAGATCCCGCTCGCGAGCGCCCAGGCGCCCACGGTTGCCGCCGCGTAGCCGCCGATGGCGAACAGGCTGCCGTGCGCCATGTTGACGATGTTCATCACCCCGAACACCAGCGTGATGCCCAGCGCCACCAGGAACAGCAGCGCCGCGTACGACAAGCCGTCGAGGATGGCGAGCAGGATCAGTTCTTGATTCATGATTCAGGCGCTTATTTGCCGGCGGCGTAGGTCTTGATGCGCGGGCTGTTGATGAGGTCCGGCTTGACGGTCTTCACCCAGTCCGGCGATTTCTGGCCGACCGGCGTGGTGACGAGGTCGCCCGGGTAGATCGCCATCTTGTCGAGGATCGGGAACGGATAGGCCGATACTTTCTTGGTGACGCCCAGAAGCTGGTCTTCGAGGCCCTGGCCATCCTCGCGGATCTTGACGCTGCGGGTCAGGCCGCGGAATTCCGCGCCGTGCATGGCGTCGGCAAGCTGCTCGGTGCTCGGCCACTGGCCCTTGTTGGCCTTGATCGCGCGGTCATAGCCGGCGGCGAGGCCGTCGAGCGCCTGGATCATGTGGTAGACCGAATAGATCGGATAGGCGCCCGTCTTTTCCTTGAACTTCTGGACGAAGCCCTTCAGCTTGGGATCGTCCTTGAGCTCAGGATGCAGGAAGTAATGGTCGCCGCGCGCGCCGACGATCACGCCTTCCGGCAGCGTCGCGCCGAGGCGTTCCAGCGAGCTTTCGGCCAGCGGCAGCACGAACAGCGAATTCTTCATCAGGCCGCGCTGGGCCGCCTGGCGCACGAAAGTATCCAGGTCGCCGCCCCAGGAGGTGGACAGGATGACGTCGGGACGCAGCGCCTGCAGGCGGCTGATCTCGGTCGAGAAGTCCGGCGCGCCGAATTTCGGGAACAGCTCGGCCACCACCTTCACGTCCGGCTTGAGCGCCTTCAGTGTGTTGGAGAACAGCTCCCAGGAATCGCGGCCCCAGGCGTAGTCCTGGTTGACCACGGCGATGCTCTTGAAGTCCGGCTTGGTGCGCAGCAGATACAGCACCGTGGCCACCATTTCGGTGGTAGCGTTGGCCTGGGTCCGCACCACGTAGCGGTAGCGCTTGTCTTCCAGCAGCTTTTCGGTGCCGCAGTCCCACATGATGTTCATGACCTTCAGGTCCTCGGCCACCGGCGCGAGCGTGTTGCAGTTTCCCGAGGAAATCGAGGCCAGCGTCACGCGCACGCCCTGCTCCTGCACCACGCGGCGGTATTCCGACAGCAGCTTGTCGGTGCCCACGCCTTCATCGATGTAGGTGGGCACGATCTTCACG
Organism: Noviherbaspirillum galbum; assembly: GCF_010974945.1. Lineage (GTDB taxonomy): Bacteria > Pseudomonadota > Gammaproteobacteria > Burkholderiales > Burkholderiaceae_D > Noviherbaspirillum > Noviherbaspirillum galbum. Next base: position 103,790 of record NZ_JAAIVB010000045.1, read on the forward strand.
CCGTTGATGCCGCCCGCGGCGTTCATCTGCTCGATGTAGAGGTCGGCCGCCTGCTTCGCCGGCACGCCGAACACCGAGGCCGGGCCCGACAGGAAGGTGGTAATGCCGATCTTGAGTTCGGCGGGCTTGGCGGTCTGCGCATGCACCGTGGCCGTCAGAAGCGCCGTAGCGGCCAGGGCGGTAAGCCGGGTCAGGTTGAAGTTGAACATCTCTTCTCCATTGTGTTATTGATTGTTGGAATCAAGCGCAGCTGCCGGGCGGCGTCCGCGATGGCGCCGGCCGGTGCTGGCCGTGGCTGGCGGGAGCTGACTGCTGCGGCCGCGGCTGGATGCTCCGCGTTGTTACGGTCACACGACGAAGACGGAGGCGGGATAGCGGGAAAGAATCGGGAAGGGCATCGCGTCTCCAGCAGATTGTCGTTATGTGCCATCAGTGTCGGACACTCATGGCCGACTGACAATCTAGATTTATGGAAGGGGGGCTCTGTCGTTGGTGAAGACAGGAGGCGCGCGCCGGGAAGTGTTCAGGCCGCGAGAGTGATTGCGGCAGGCGAGTTGGGATGGTACGGAGCGGGAAGCCGGCGGGCGGCCCTGCTCCGCGTGAGAAGTTTGCGCCGGGCAATGCCGGCGCTTGTCAGGCCAGCTCGATCAGGGCAGTTCCGCGTAGTTGAGCGGTACCCACTGGAATCCCTGGCCCGCGGAGCGCAGGTGTCCGAGGCCGGGGAAGGGAAGGTGCGACGCGCCGATCATGTCTCCCTTCTTCGCTGCTTGCGTGAAGGTCGCACGGCGCGCGGCGGCGGCGGCCTTCTGGTCCGTGTCGAACGCGATCGTCACGCCGGGCTTCGCGAACTGGACGGCGCCGACGTGGATGAGGTCGCCGACGAGAAGCAGTTTTTGTCCCTTGCTTTCCACGACATACGTGGTGTGTCCGGGCGTGTGGCCATACGAGGAACTGGCGCGCACGCCGGGCACGAGTTCGTTATCGCCGTCGAAGGTGCGCAGGCGCTGCGCGCTCGCATAGGGCTGCAGGCTGCCCATCGCGCCCTGGAAGAACGGCTTGTTGTCGGCCGGCGCCTTGTCGAGGTTGGCCTGGCTCAGCCAGAACTCGGTGTCGCGGCGGTCGGCGCGCACGACCGCATTCGGAAATGCCGGGGTGCCGCCGGGCGCGAGCCCGCCGACGTGGTCGGGATGTAGATGGGTGATGTAGATTTCGTCGACCTGTTCCGGCTGGTAGCCCGCCGCCTTGAGGTTTGCAGCCACCTTGCCCAAGGTCGGCCCGAACAGCTTTCCGGCGCCCGCGTCGATCATCACGAGTTTCGCACCGGTGTTGACGACATACGCCGTCACCGAGGTGTCGACCGGCGTAGAGAGAAAGGATTGGGCCAGCGCCCGCTTGGTATCGGCCGCCGGTTCCTGCAGCAGCTTGTCGACCGGCAGCTGCACCGTGCCGTCGCTGATGGCGGTGACTTCGATGTCGCCGACCATGATCCGGTAAAAGCCCGGGGCGGAAATCTTCGCCATGGGCGCCGCGGCGTGCACCGCGCCGGCGATGGCGAGACAGGAGGCAAATGCCGCCAGGCGGCGCGAGGCATGGGAAACGAGGTGCATGCTTGTCCTTTCGAAAGCGGGTTGAAAAGTTGCCATTATGCCTTCTGACTAGAAATGACGTTTTTGACGGAAATGTTGGGAGCTGCAGGGCGCGAAAGTGACAAGCAAAAAACTCTTTGCCCTACTTCGACAATTCGACTATTATCGAATCAATGACATTTCGAGAATGATCGAATCATGGATGAAAACCTTGCTGTCAGCGCGCTCGCGGCCTTAGCCCATGCGTCGCGTCTTGCCGTGTTCCGGCTGCTCGTCCAGGCCGGTCCCGAGGGCATGGGCGCGACCCGCATTGCCGACGAACTGAGCATTCCGCCCTCTTCGATGTCCTTCCACCTCAAGGAGCTTGCGCATGCCGGGCTGGTCACGCAGACCAAGGCGGGCCGCTCCCTGATCTACGCTGCCGACTTTTCGTCGATGAACGCCCTGGTCGCCTTTCTCACGGAAAACTGCTGCGGCGGGGCTGCCTGCCTTCCTGGCCGCAATTCCTCCCGTTCTTCCTGTTCCACTTCCAAAGAAGGAGCTTGCTCATGAAACGCTTGCATGTCCACGTGTCGGTCGACAATCTCGCCGACAGCATCCGCTTCTATTCCGGCATGTTCGCCAGCGCCCCGACCGTCGTCAAGACCGATTACGCCAAGTGGATGCTCGACGATCCACGGGTGAACTTCGCCATCTCCCGGCGCGACCGCGACGCCGGCCTCAACCATCTGGGCATCCAGGTCGAGTCCGGCGAAGAATTGCAGGAAATGGAGGGCCGCCTGCAGGCACTTCAAACGCCGCTGGTTACCCAGGAAAACGCTTCCTGCTGCTATGCCAAGTCGGACAAGCATTGGGTCGAGGATCCCTCGGGCATCGCCTGGGAAACCTTCCATACGCTCGACAGCATCCCGGTCTATGGCGAACATGCGTCTTCCGCCGGCAAGCCTGCGGAGGCCGCGGGGGTCACTGAGGCCGGAGCCTGCTGCGTCCCGCTCGCCAAGGCACAAAGCAAGCAGTCCTGCTGCGGCCCGAAGACGGAAAGCAAGGCTTCCGCCTGCTGCTGACGCCATGATCGCCAGGACCCGCACCGCCCTCTTCCCTTGCACCCGCGACCCGGTCCGCGGCGGGCTGCATCGCATCGGAAGAGAGCCAGCATGACGGTGGCCAAGCGTCTCGTTGCCGAAGGAATGGGGACGGCCATGCTGCTGGCCGTCGTCATCGGTTCCGGCATCATGGGTGAACGGCTGGCGGGCGGAAACACCGCCATCGCCCTGCTGGCCAATGCGATTGCGACGGGCGCAGGACTGGTGGTGCTGATCCTGATGTTCGGCACGGTATCGGGCGCGCACTTCAATCCGGTCGTGACCTTGTCCGAAGTCTGGCAACGCAACCTGCCGGGCCGCATGGCGCTGCCCTACATCCTTGCCCAGGGGCTGGGCGCCTTCGCGGGCGTGGCCGCGGCCCATCTGATGTTCGGCGAGCCGGTCTTTTCCATGTCGCTCCATGCCCGCACCGGGCCGGCACAATGGTGGAGCGAATGCGTCGCCACGTTCGGCTTGCTGGCGACGATCATCAGTTGCTCGCGCACCCGGCCGACGGTCACGCCGATGGCGGTCGCGCTCTACATCACGTCTGCGTACTGGTTCACGTCTTCCACGTCGTTTGCGAATCCGGCCGTGACGCTGGCCCGCGCCGCCAGCAACACCTTCGCCGGCATCCGGCCCGTCGACGCGCCGGGCTTCATCCTCGCCCAGCTGGCGGGAGCGGCGGCAGCGACGCTGGTGTTCTCCTGGCTTTATCCGCGTCCGCCCGAAGGCGCGACGGTTGCTGGCACTGTCGCGCCGAGCGAGTTCAGCGGCGGCCGGGCCGACTGACGCGCCCGAATTCCCCGCGCGGGCACGTCATCCTTCGCTTCACCCCGCCACGCTCGCTCGCGCGCCATTTCCGCGGCAGCGGACGCCGTCGATCGGCAAGACCTGCGCGATGCCGAACGCCACTTCGACCACCAGGAAGCTCCATACGATGGGATGGGCGCCATGAAGCAGGGCATAGAGCTGCCAGGTCGCGAAAAGAAAGCGGCCGGCCGCGTCATACCGGCCGTACCGCACCTGCGTGTCGCGCAGCCGCAGGATCGCCCAGACCGTCACGATGGAGCCCAGCAGGTTGGCCATGAGCATGTGAGCCGGTTCGAAGACGGGGAAGCGCGCCGTGATGCCGAACAGGCTTGATATGGTTTCCAGGCCGGCCAGGATGGCGGCGAAGGTCCATGGCGTGGCGAAGCCGATCGTCACCATGAGGTCATACCAGGCGCTGGCGCGCACCACGCGCAGATAGGTGGATGTGCCGATCATGCTGTTCTCCCTTGCGATTGAAGACGCCAGCATAAACCCTGGAGTACACTCCAAGGTCAAGCATGACATGCGGGAGAATGCAGCAATGAGAATAGGCACGGTTGCCCGGGCGGCCGGCGTGAGCTGCGACACGCTGCGCTTCTATGAAAAGCAAGGCCTGATCCGGTCCACGCGCGCGGACAACGGCTATCGCCATTACGCGCCGGAGACCACCCAGCTCGTGGCCTACATCCGCACGGCGCAAAAGCTCGGCTTCACGCTGGCCGAGATCGGCGCGAACATGCCGGCGGTGTGGAACGCGCCTGATCCCGACGCGGCGGTCGCCAGGCTCCTCGAAGAAAAACTCGGCGTGATCGACAAGCGCATCGCGGAACTGCAGGACCTCAGGAAGGAACTGCTCGAGCGCGTGCGGCAGCAATGCCCGCTGTCACGGAAGTGACCTTTTCCTTCCCTCATTCCAGCCGGACATGCTCGGCAAGATGATGCAGCACCGTGGCTATCCGGCGCAGGTGGCGCGACTCCGGATGCGCCAGCAGCCACAGTTCGGTGGTGCACTCCGCGATTTCCGGCGAGACCCGCTTGAGGCCGGGATGCGGATCGGCCAGGAACATGGGCAGCAGCGCCACGCCCAGTCCGCGGGAAACGCACTCGGTGGCGGACAGGATGCTGTCGACCCGGTAGGTCGGCGCGATCTTCGGCAGATGCTTGCGCCGCCACACGACCGACGGATGATCCGGCAGCGCGTCATCGGGCGCGATCCACGGAACGCTGCCCGCGCCTGCCTCGTCGAGCGAGCGGATGCGGCTCTTGCGCGGCGCATAGAGCGCCACCCGGATCGGCCCGAGATGGCGTCCCACCAGGTGCCCGGGCGGCTTGCGTGTGGCGCGCACCGCGATGTCGGCGTCGCGCCGGGTGAGGTTGAGAGGCTGGTTGCCCGCATGCAGATCGAATTGAAGCTGCGGATGGAGCGCGTGAAGCGAGCCCATGGCAGGCGCGACCAGGCCATGCAGGATGGTGTCGGTGGTCGTGATGCTGACCTGGCCGGACACCTGCTCCGGCGCGACCTGCAGCAGCGACCTTGCCGCCTCGATCTCGCTTTCCAGGCGCTCGCCGTGGCGGGCAAGCTCCAGCGCCATGTCGCCCGCGAGGTAGCCGGTGCGCGTGCGCTCGAAGAGCGCCTGGCCTGTGCCGCGCTCGATGCGCTGCAGGTTGCGGAACACGGTGGAACTGTCCACGCCGAGGCGTTCACCGGCGGCGGCAAGCGTGCCGCCCCGGACCAAGGCGAGCACGGTTTCCAAGTCGGACGGCGTCAAACGGTATTGCATTTTTGCAGGCATGATTTGCACTCGTGCTTATTTACCTTGTAATGATGCAATCATAGACTGGGCTCTCCCATCTTCCAAGGAGAGCTCCATGAATACTCTGACTTCCTCCCGCGCCGCCACGGCTTCCTCAAGCGCCACGGATGGCGGCGCCCATGCATCCACCCATGCCTCCTCCGGTCCGGCCGCGCTCGGCATCGGCCTGCTCCGCCTATCACTCGGCGTAATGTGGCTCGCGCATGCGCTGCTCAAGCTGTTCGTCTTCACGCTGCCCGGCACCGCCGCCTATTTCGAAAGCGTCGGCTTCGCGGGCTGGATGGCTTACCCAGTCTTCCTCGCCGAGCTTGTCGGCGGCCTTGCCCTTGTCATGGGTGTGTATGCCCGCCAGGCGGCATTGCTGCTGGTGCCGGTAATGGCGGTAGCGGCGTGGGTTCACCTGCCCAATGGCTGGGTGCATACCAGCGCCGGCGGCGGCTGGGAATATCCCGTCTTCCTGATCGTTGCCTCGATCGCGGTCTGGCTCGCGGGCGATGGCGCGCTTGCCCTTCGCCGCAGCAATCGCTTCACCATCGCATGAGGAGCAAATGATGACGAACCAACTTGTCCTCGTCAGCCATGCGCTCTGTCCCTACGTGCAGCGCGCGGCTATCGTCCTCCTTGACGTCCTCCTCGCCCTAAAGGATGAGGATTCCTACACCTAGCGTCGCACGTCCGCGACGGAGAATGTTTAACGCAGCATTGGTGTCACGATCATGTACACACCCGCACTCACAACACTGCCACTCTCTTATTCCAAGGTCTGCGATACCTTTCGGCCTCGAATCAGGCATGGCGCCGCAATTCGAACAGACCTGGGTGGTAAAGCTTTCGTTCACTTCCTCAAACCATGCGCCATGCTTAACAGCCTTGTACGCCAGTTGATGACGGAAGGACGACCAACCCGCATCGAGAACGGACTTGGCCAGGTTGGTTTTGGCCAGTCCTGCGGCATTTACGTTGCCCACCGCAATATAGTCAAAGTCGCGCACGATGCGATGCGAGAGTTTGTGGTGAAAGTCATTTCTGCGATTGGCAATCTTTCGATGGATTGCCTGCACGCGGTTTTTCTTTCTCGCGCGCTGGGCAACGGCAAGCGCCTTCTCCATCCCACGATAAAAGCTCTGCGCCTCGATCTTCTCGCCAGTGGAGAACGTAGCGAAGTCCTTAAGACCCAGGTCAATGCCGACGCCACGAAGCGGTTGCCGCGCTTCGGCATCGACGGCAATTTCAATTACGATGTTCAAGAACCAGTTGCCGCGAGCGTCTTGTGAAAAATTCGTGCCATCCTTGATCTTCCCATCAGGAAGCGGGCGGCTGTAAAAGACGCGGAAGGTGTTGCCTGCAAAGCGAAAGGCATTGCCCTCGCGTTTCAAAGCACGTCCTTTCAACGGCACCCAGCCAATATGTTTCTTGCCGCGATAGCGCAGGTGAGGGCGCTTTTTTTGCGAGCGCGACTTGGCGTACTGTTCGCACACGGCGTTAATGGTGTCCGAGTGCAGTCCCAGTTCCTTGCTCGCGCCTTTGGTCAAGTTGTTGAGATCGAACCCCGTCAGCCAGGGTCGGCCAAATCGCAAGGCGTCCTTTTGGCGATCGTTACAGTAATTCCAGACAAAATTGCATGCCCGAGCCTGCCGATTAAGCAGGCCATTCAGCGACTTCACCCGGTAACGATAGACCAAAAGCATACTGTAATTATATACAGTTATATTAACAACTGGAAGGCAACGACTGCCGCGCGGTCGGCTCCTTTCCTCCCCGGCCTACAGGCCGAGGTTTCTCGGAGCATCGGATGAAAAGGGCTTGCCCGACGGCGTGTCGTTCACCAGGCGCAATATCGACCTGGCCAGCAAGCCCGCATGGTTCCTTGCCGTTTCGCCACTGGGCAAGACCCCGGTCCTGCTCGCGGACGGCGAGCCCATCTTCGAGTCCGCGGTGATCTGCGAATACCTGGAGGATGTGTACGCGCCGCGAATGCATCCCGAAGATCCGCTGCAACGCGCGCGGCACCGTGGCTGGATTGAATTCGGCTCAAGCGTGCTCAGTGCCATCGGCACGTTCTATTCCGCGCCGGACGACACGGCCCTGCAGGCAGCGGCATCCGAGTTGAGGCGCAAGTTCGGCCAGCTGGAAGCGGCGCTGGGTCCGGCGCCGTTCTTTGATGGCGAGCGGTTTTCCGTGGTCGACGCTGCCTTTGCGCCGGTGTTCCGCTACCTGGACGTGTTTGACCGGATCGAGGATTTCGGCTGCCTTGCAGGCATGCCCAAGGTGAAGGCATGGCGATCCGCGCTGGCATCGCGCCCATCGGTCAGGATGGCCGTGGGCGCGGACTACGGAAGCCTCTTGATGGATTTCCTGCAGCGCAGGAGATCGGCGTTGTCGGCCTTGATTGCGAGAAGGCTGGAACAAAACAACCTGGCCGCGGCAAAAGCCTGAAGCAGGCTTTCATCAGGTTGAAAAGGCAGGGCCGGGCGGAAAGGACATCCCGGCCACCTGGTGGCGGCTGGTTTTCCTTACTTGGCTTGGCCGCTGTCCTGCGCATTGCCGGCGCCGGCCGCGCTGGAACCGGTCGTCGCGCCATTGTTCGCCCCGCTGTTGTTTGCGCCCGCATTCTGGTTCTGCTGGGCGGCCTTTTCCTTCTTGGCAGCCTTGTGATGCCCGATGGCGCAACCCGCCGCAGCGCCAACGCCGCCATGGCTTCCCGCGACATGACCGGCAACCCCGCCGACTGCTGCTCCCTTCAGGCAACCCTTGGCTGACGCTTCCTGGGACGCGGCGGCGAATGCCATCACTACCGACAAGGCGATCAATGCTTTTTTCATGACAATCTCCTATTTAAAAGTTGGTAACTCTTCGAATTGACGGAGGACTGCGGGTTCGCCCTTTTTTGTCAGAAGTTGTGACTTTTTTGATCTATTCGGGCTGCGCCGGAGGATGTCAGCAATTTGTCAGGATCGTGTCATCCCGCCGTCAGCTTGAGATGGGACTCTTGGCCTGCCAAGCCGGTGCCTTCGGGCACCCTCACCAATCATCTTGACGGACACGGGCCATGGTCGACTTTCGTTTCATGCAATTCAGCGCCGAGCGTGCCGCGCGCCACGAGAAGGCAGTACGGCTGCTGATCCTGGATTGCGCCGGGGATATCGAAGTCTGGCTCGGCAGGGACGACCTCGAGCGCCATGTCGCCAGGTATGGCCACCGTCCCGCATTCACGAAGGGCATTGCCGCCTATGGTAAATACGCAGCGCCGGATGCCGCATCTTCCGCCGGCACGCCTGCCGTCGTTCCCGTTTCCATGAAGCAGGCACCCTCTGCTTCGTCCAAGCCCAGGGTGCCGCGGCGCATCCGCATGAAGAAGACCGTGATACGCAAGGTGACCAGCGGCGCGACGCGGATCTCAAGCGACGACGACGCACCCTACATCGCCATGGCCGGCATGACGCTCCTGGCTGCATTGAATGCCGAGGGCGACATCGCCGCCGTCTTCGAAGGCGGCAAACGCTTCTACGTCCGGCCCGAAGAATTCGACGTGATCGAATGGCGCACGGCGGACGAACTTCAGCTGCGCCAGTGACAATGCCTTACACCTTCGCGTCAACGCCGCGCACGACCGGCCGTTGAGCCGGAAGCACAAAAAACATTCAACAAGCATCCGGCCCGATCTCGATGCCTTTGGAGACATGGCTTGGCCATCGAGGCGAGCCCGCGTCTGCGTCATGGGAATCGTGCACGGGCCGGGCATCCGCTGATAGGAGCAAGCATGTCGACATGCGAACCCGTAACCAAGGCCGCGCTCGATCAAGAAGAGGGCGGCATCGCCGCGACTGACCGGGCGCGGCGAGACATCGGGCGGGCGGCGCTCGTCTCGGCTGGCGCATCCCTGGCCCTGTCCGCATGCGGCGGCGGCGGATCCTCGACCGGCGAGTCCTCCGGTTCGCCCACCCCGGCATCGAATGCTGCAAACGCAGCGAATGGGCCGGCCGCCGCAGGCGGCTCGGCCAGCCAGGCAATTACCGCAGCGGCGGCCTCGCGCTTCCTTTCGCAGGCCTCCATGGGGGCGACACGCGATGAAGTCGCCCGCGTGCAGTCGCTCGGTTTCGCGGGATGGCTCGACGCACAGTTCGCCATGTCGCCGGGCACCGGGCACTGGGACTGGATGGTTTCGCAGGGCTACGACGCTTCCACCAACAAGAACACCGAGGCAGGCTTCGACGCTTCCGCGTGGCGCATGCTGGTTTCGGCCCCGGACACCCTGCGGCAACGCGTGGCGCTCGCCCTGTCCGAAATCACGGTGGCGGCCATCGACGGCTTCGTCGGCGCAGGCTGGCGGGCGTTCTCGGCGGCGGCCTACTTCGACATCCTGCTGGCCAATGCATTCGGCAACTATCGTACGCTGCTGCAGCAGATCTCGACCAGCGCCCCGATGGGCGAATACCTGACCTTCCGCGGAAACGTGAAATACAACGCGACGACCGGCGCCATGCCGGATGAAAACTACGCGCGCGAGGTCATGCAGCTGTTCAGCATCGGACTGCTGCAGCTCAACCCGGACGGCACGCCCAAGATGGTCAGCGGCAAGGCGCAGGAGACGTACACGCTGGATGACATCACGGGCCTTGCGCGCGTCTTTACGGGCTGGGATTACAACCTCGCCGGCGGCGACACCTCCACGCCGGACTTCAAACGGCGGGCCATGATCCAGATTCCTTCCCGCCACGAGACGGGCGAGAAGACCTTCCTGGGAACGACCATCCCGGCAGGCACCGACGGCGCCACCAGCCTGAAGCTGGCGCTCGACTGGATCTTCGCCCATCCCAACGTCGCGCCCTTCATCAGCCGCCAGCTTATCCAGCGGCTGGTCTGCAGCAATCCGAGTCCGGCATACGTCAGCCGCGTATCGTCGGTGTTCAACGACGACGGCAACGGCGTCAAGGGCAACATGAAGGCCGTCATCAAGGCCATCCTGCTCGACGCCGAAGCGCGCGGCGATGCCGGACTGGCCGATGCCTCGTTCGGCAAGCAGCGCGAACCCATCCTTCGGTTCACCGCATGGGCGCGCGCCTTTAACGCAAACTCCCCGAGCAACGCCTGGGCCGTCGGCAATGCCAGCGATCCGGCGACGCGGCTCGGGCAGAGCCCGCTGCGTTCCCCGTCCGTGTTCAATTTCTTCCGTCCGGGCTATGTGCCGCCCAACAGCGCGGTCGGCAATGCCGGCCTCGTGGCGCCGGAATTCCAGCTTACCAATGAGTCGACTGTCGTCGGCTATATCAACTTCATGCAGTCGGCGGTGAGCAAGGGGATCGGCGACCTCAAGGCCGATTATTCATCATTGCTGCCGCTGGCCGACAATGCGCAAGGCCTGGTCGATGAACTGAACACCGTGCTGGCCGCCGGACAGCTGTCGGCGGCCACCGTGTCCATGATCAGGTCGGCGGTTGATTCCATCACCGGAACGACCGATGCCGCGCGCGCCAACCGCATTTATGCCGCCATCGTGCTGGTGCTCGCCGCACCGGAATTCATCATCCAGAAATGAGGGCCAGCCATGGACCGATCACCCAAGTTTAACCAGTCGCGCCGCGCCTTCCTGCGCCGCGCCGCCACCTTGTCGGCCGCCGGCGTCGCCGCGCCCTGGGCCTTGAATCTCGCCGCCATTGCCGAGGCCAGCGCTGCCACGGCAACCGACTACAAGGCGCTGGTGTGCGTCTTCATGTATGGCGGCAATGATTACGCCAACACCCTGGTTCCCTACGACAGCGACAACTACACCCGTTACCAGCAGCTGCGTCCGACGCTGGCCTATGCGCGCGCCGACCTTGCGGCAACGGCGCTGCAGCCCGCGAGTGATCCGCGCGACTCCGCCGGGTTCGCGCACCAGTATGCCCTGGCGCCGGAACTGTCGCCCCTGTTCCCGCTGTTCGGCAGCGGACAGATGGCCGTGCTGCTGAACGTCGGCACGCTGGTGCAGCCGACGACCAAGCTGCAATACACCAACAAGACGGCCGCCTTGCCGCCCAAGCTGTTTTCCCACAATGACCAGCAATCGTTCTGGCAGTCGTCCGCGACGGAAGGCGCGACCTCGGGTTGGGGCGGGCGCATGGGCGACCTGTTCGAGGCGGGCAACGGCAATGCCACCTTCACCTGCGTGAACGTGTCGGGCAATGCGGTATATCTTTCGGGAAAGACCGCGGTGCAATACCAGGTATCGACGACTGGCTCGGTGCCGCTCAATGGCATCAAGACGCCGCTCTTCGGTTCCGCCGCCTGTTCGGATGCCTTGCGCAACCTCACCACCCAGCCGCGCGCGCATCTGCTCGAGAACGAATACAACCGCGTCATGCAGCGCTCTATCAATGCAAACCAGGTGCTGTCCGGCAGCCTTGCCTCGGCACCGGCCATCACGACCGCTTTTCCCGCTTCCAACACCCTGGCGGACCAGCTCAAGATGGTGGCGCGCATGATCTCGGTCGCCGGTTCGCTTGGCATCAAGCGGCAGGTCTTCTTCGTGTCGCTCAACGGCTTCGATACGCATGACGGCCTGCTGACGGTGCACCCGGGGCTGCTGACGAAGGTGGCTTCAGCCATGACGGCGTTCTACAACGCCACCGTCGAGCTTGGCGTGGCCGGCAACGTCACGACCTTCACCGCTTCCGATTTCGGACGCACCCTCAGCGGCAACAACGACGGTTCCGACCACGGCTGGGGCAGCATGCATTTCGTCCTGGGAGGCGCGGTCAACGGCAACCGTTACTACGGCACGGCGCCGGTCGTCGCCAGCAACGGACCGGACGACGTGGGACAGGGCCGGCTGCTGCCCACTACCTCGGTCGACCAGTACGGCGCCACGCTCGGCAAGTGGATGGGTATGAGCGATTCGGACCTGCTTACCGTGCTGCCCAGCCTCGCCAATTACAACCTGTCGAGCCGGACGCTGGGATTCGTTTAGATTTTCGCCAGGATGGCTTCGACATGAATGCGCTTTCGCGAGTGGCCTCGCATAGTTACTGGACCTGACTGACTTCGCGCCACGGTTCCCGCAACTGGCGTTTTGACTTTTGTCCAGCCATCCATGCGCCTGCTTTGGCCAAGAGCGCTCAATGCTATTACATCGCTCCTCTTCAAACCGAGATGGCGGTCGCTATCGCTTTACCGAGGCCGCAGCATCGCGTTGCTTCGTTAACTCTTTATCGAAGCTTTTACGTGCATTTGTCGCGTAAGCGCGGCATAGCGTTGGATCTATAAATGCATCCGTAGCGCCTTGCTCGCGCCTGCCTGCACGATCCCAAAAATCCACCATGCCAGGATGTGGGGCGAGCGCAATGTCGCAAGGCAATGCTGCGATCAATGTGAAGCTGGATTCGTAGTCCTTGACGATGTCCGGGCTATTCGGATTGTCGACCAACTTGTAATCTGGCGCCGACAGGCTGCCAACATCGACAATATTAAGGCAGCGAGCGCCCTCGCATGACAGCCACGTCCATGTTGTGTTGCCCCTGGTATGGCCCGGTGTTAAGTGCGCGGTCAGCAATAGATCGCCCAAGCGCAGACTCTCGCCGTCAGTCACTGTCCGCGTCACGCGCATTGGGGTGTATAGCCCGCTGTCGCCGTATTGCGGGTCATTGTGACCGCCGCTCTCCAGCATTGGGATGCTCGCGGTACTCGCGATCACTTGGGCGCCGGTGTCTTTTGCCAGTTGTGTTATTCCGCCGGCATGATCGCAATGCTCGTGCGAATTGAGAATCCATTTGATGTCGTGCAAATCTATCCCGAGACTTCGGATATTCGCTTCAATCAGCGGTGCGCCTCCCGGCCCCGGCACGCCGCCGTCAATCAGAACGTGGCCCGTGGGTGCTGTTATAAGGAACACACCGAGGCCACGAGGCCCGACATTCCAGGTATTGCCATAAATTCGAAACGGCTTCTGCGGAGCTATCCATGAGGGATCGTTTACACATGAGGCGTATGTTGCAGGGCCTTCTGGTGCGACGGAGGACGGCTGGGTATAGCGTTCGGCAGTCCTTTCCCCATTTGCTTCCTGCGAACCTGGTTTTGTTCCAGCCGTATGGCAAGCTGATACGACTACGGTTAGCGCCGCAAGTACTAGTTGTTGATAGCCCATGTCACGCCTGTGAGGATTAACTGCATATTAAATTGAAAAGCGAACTTGCAAGGCGCGAATTTTACACGGCAGCTTTCGAGTTAACGTCGCATACCCGGGGCGGCCGGGGATCCGCGTCGGCAATGGGCATCATCCTATTCTTGCAGTTCGACGCCAGTGATGACAAAACCGACAAACTGGCTTGGAGTCACATGGGGCGAAGATGGGCGGCGCAAGTTAAGCGTCCGGTTTCGAGAAAGCTGTGGGTCGACTCAGGGTCGATTTTCGAACGGCACCTAAAATTATTTATGGCCGCTTTGTGTTGAATTGCGGACGATTTGTTTTTCCGGGGACAACCGCTGCCCCAGTCCGAATCCACGGGTTTCGCTACTCATCAATATATATCATGCTGTGATATAATAGCGAGCTTTCCTTGTGCCAATTTTTAAACAGTCAGTCGACCGGCGATGCCTCCCCCAAAAGAACTAACCAAGCGTGACTTCGAATCCTTATCGGAATTTCGTTACCAGCTCCGCCGGTTTTTGCGCTTCAGTGAGGACGCCGCCGAATCGGAAGGATTGACCCCGCTTCAGTACCTGCTTCTGCTGCATGTCAAAGGATTTCCTGGTCGTGAGTACGCGACTATCGGAGAGCTGGCCGAGCGATTGCAGGCGCAGCACCATGGGGTGGTATCCCTGGTGACTCGTTGTGAATCCGCTGGATTTCTCGCGCGCCACCAAGGCACGGACGACCGGAGACAGGTTCATGTGACACTCACTGACCTGGGCGCTGAGAAGCTCCATCGATTGGCCGAAAGGCACCGCGAGGTGCTGCAGTCGCTGTCCGATGTATTCCGGGTGGAAAACATATCCGCGTTTAACGATCGGACTTAACGCCGATCCAAATTCGAGTCAAAGGTGGTCATGCAATCGCAAGCATATAAGCGTGATTTCGGAAGTGACGGTCGCCTGGTAACGCTGTCGGCAATTGCTGCCGGCATCGGTGCCGTATCGACGGTGGCAGCGTTCGTTCTCTTGCATCTGATCCACCTTTGCACGAATCTCTTTTTCTTCCAGACGTTTTCCTTTGCGGATCGCACCCCTGCGGAACATCACCTCGGGATTTGGGTCATTGCGGTCCCGGTCATAGGCGGACTGCTTGTGGGCTTGATCGCCAAGTTCGGGACAGAAAAAATTCGTGGTCACGGAATTCCCGAGGCGATCGAGGCAATTCTTTTCGGTAAAAGCAAGATGTCGGCAAAGGTAGCACTGCTGAAGCCTTTATCATCCGGCATCGTGATCGGCAGCGGCGGTCCATTTGGCGCGGAGGGACCCATCATCATGACGGGGGGCGCTATCGGCTCCCTGATTGCGCAGCATTTTTCACTCACCGCCGCGGAACGCAAGACCTTGCTGGTCGCGGGCGCTACCGCCGGCATGACAGCGGTCTTTGGTACGCCGGTGGCTGCGGTTCTCCTTGCAGTCGAACTTCTGCTGTTTGAATGGCGCCCGCGAAGCTTGCTCCCGGTGATATTCGCTTGCGCGGTGGCGGGCTTTACCCGTCCATTGCTTCTCGAAGCGGGCCCCTTGTTTCCCCTGCATACTCAGCCCGTCAACCTGACGGCATTTGGAATATGTCTTTTTGCAGGATTGCTGTGTGGCGCGCTGTCCTCCGGCATGTCCGTTGCCCTTTACAAGGTCGAAGATCTTTTTGGCAAGCTGCCCGTCCATTGGATGTGGTGGCCTGCCCTGGGTGCGCTGGCAGTGGGTATCGGTGGCTACCTTGCACCGCGCTCGCTTGGCGTTGGTTACGACGTCATCTCCGATTTGCTGAATCACCGGATTATTGCTTCGGCAGCGTTTTCACTGCTGGTCGTCAAGGCGGTAATCTGGGTGATCGCACTAGGTTCGGGGACCTCCGGCGGCGTCCTGGCGCCGCTCCTCATGCTTGGCGCCGGACTTGGCACGGCGTTGTCCGCGGTTTTCCCAGGAAGTGACCCTTCCCTCTGGCCACTGGTCTGCATGGCTGCAGTGCTTGCGGGCGTACTTGGCACCCCTCTCACCGCCGCTATCTTCGCGCTTGGCCTGACAGGCGATTTCAACGCGCTGTTGCCCTTACTGTTGGCGACCGGGGTGTCGCATGCCTTTACCGTGCTGCTGATGAAACGATCCATCATGACCGAGAAGATCGCAAGGCGCGGCCGCCATATTTATCGTGAGTACAGCGTCGATCCAATGGAACGCGTGCATGCCGCCGACATCATGACGACCGGCGTGACCGCGGTTCCCACCGACACGACGCTCGGCGAGGTAGCTGCGCATTACTTCGAAGAGCATCAGCAATTCCGCAGCTATCCGCTCATTACTGCAGAAGGCGCTTTCCATAATTTCGTGGACCGAGCCATTGTCCGGGAATTGCTCGACACCCATCCAAAGGATGCGAGGATCGGCGATTTGGTTGGAACGCTTGCTCTAGTTGCCTTGCCTCAACACACCTGCCGCACCGTCGCCACTTACCTTGCCGCGCATGGCATCGAGCGCATCGCCGTGGTCCACGACGACCAGCACCGCCGGCTCGCCGGATTGATTTCCCGTAGTGACTTGATCAAGACCTCGCTTCATTTCTATGAAGAAGAGCACCAGCGGGAACGGCTGATAAAGTGGTTAAAAGGGGCGCGTCGCCAGCGAAGCGATGCCGCAGCTCGCTCATAAACCCTACAATGTCGTCACGCATGCACAATCGACCCGGCCACACGAGGTTCATTCAATCCGCGCATCCCAGCAACCGTAACCGAGAAACACTGCTGCTTTGGCTTAAAGGTTTCCTTCCCGCCCCGGTCCACGCGGGCAAGCGAGAACGGCTTTACTCCTGCATGGGCGCCTGCATCGGCTTGCTTTTGACTGAGTGGGTCAGCCGCACCGCGCTGGGAACGATCAACCCCTGGTTTATTGCCCCGATGGGAGCGTCGGCCGTGCTGCTCTTCGCGGCCCCCTCCAGCTTGCTTGCCCAGCCATGGTCTCTCCTTGGCGGAAACCTGTTGTCCGCCTTCATTGGCGTGTCCGTCGCCAAGGAAGTGCCGGACCCGGGACTGGCAGCGGCGCTGGCGGTAGGCATCGCCATTGCTGGCATGTTCTCGCTGCGCTGTTTGCATCCTCCAAGCGGTGCGGTCGCGCTGACCGCCGTCCTGGGTGGACCGTCCGTTACGGCGGCAGGCTACAAATTCTTATGGCAACCGGTCGCTTTGAACTCGGTGCTTTTGCTGGTCGTGGCATTGGTATTCAATAACGTCCTGCGTCGCCGCTACCCTCATGCAGTCGTTACTACCTCCAACAAGCATCAGCCAGCCGACGGGACACCCCTCAGGCGCATCGGCTTTACCCGAGAGGATATGGATAAGGCGCTACAGTCGCACGACGAATTAATCGACATTAGCGAAGATGATCTTGAAGAGATTCTCCTGCAGGCGGAATTGCACGCGTTCCAGCGTCGCTCTGGAGAACTGCGATGCGCCGACGTGATGTCACGCGATGTCATCACCATTAACCAATCGAATACCGTGGGCGCGGCATGGAAGCTTCTGGACCAGCATCAGGTTCACGCGCTGCCCGTGGTGAACGAATCGAAAGTCTTGGTGGGTATCGTCACCTTGCAGGATCTGATCGAAACATACACGACGACACAAGGAAAATCCCTGCCGCGTCTTCATCGCGAAAAACCATTGGACCACGTGATGACACGCCAGGTACAAACTGTCTTGCCGAATCAGCCAATCACCGAAGTCGTTTCCCGGGCGCTCGCCCGCGGGTTCCTGCATCTACCAGTCGTCGACCCGGAGAACCGTGTCATTGGTATCTTGACGCAGTCCGACCTGGTCACGGCCGTCTACCGTGCTCGCCTGGAAGATGGGATGGAAACGCCGACCTCCTCGGCAAATGAAAAGCATCTCAAGTTGGTGAAGTAAGCAGGGTTCCGTCGAGCAAGGCGCTTATCTATTATCGAGTGGGGGACACGGCGCCGCTAAAGGTATGTTTGGCGGCACCCCCAAGCGCCGTCGGATTCATGTGCCGGAACGGCAAATTGCTGACGGACTGCGGCGCTGGTCCGACCGGCGCTATCCTGCTAGATCAGGCGCAGGGTCGTTCGGTATGCTCACAGCTCTGACACTGGTTGCTTTACTGGAAGCTGAATTCGGCGCCACACTGACGCCGTTGACGGCTTCCGAGGACCGCTTCCATCCGTTATACGGCCAAGACTGGCGCTTTCGGGCTGCATCCAAATCGGCAACCAAAAATCGCTGTAGAATCAAAAGCGCTCCAACCACTGAAAGGTTTGACTATGCCCTACACGCCTGAGCTGCTCGAAGAATTGAATATACTGATTCGCTTCGACTTGGTGACCAATCAGCAAGGCCTCAAGGTTCACACCCAGACGGCCGATGTCAAAGTGATTTCCGCCACCCGGCGTCTGTACGACAAAGGGCTGGTGACGCAGCCAGATGGCGGCTATCTGACTAGTCTGGGGCGCAACGCCCTGGACCATGCGCATGCAGCATTAGCCCTGCTGACCGAGGGTAGTGCGCATGTTGCTACCACGCCCAAACATGAAGTAAAAATTTCCGCCTGATCAGCGATTGCTCGCACGGTCAATGAAGCGGTCGTGATCGGCAACTGAAAATGTCGCCGATCACGACCGCTGTTTAGTGCCCGTGCGAGCGCTTGTTTACGGCATCATTGCCTCATCCCTTGTTCTGTAGCTCATGGCCGAACTCGAAAGGCATATTCATCTTTTCGGACGACAATTCTTCACCAGGTTCTAGAAGAACACACTCGTGCCGCGTCGTCTTGCGCTTGCCGGCGTAGCCGCATCCGAGAAACTCTTCTGGCTCATCGCGCTCGCTCCTCCCGGCACTCAAAGATCACACGGCGCGCTCGGTAGACTTGTTCGGACCCTCCCTAAATGCGCTACGCCAACTTGAACAGCTCCTCAGGGCAGGAAGCCATCGCGCTGTGCGTCGTTGCCTTGCATTGAAACCGCCGCTCGGCGGTGGACGAACGTATCTATGCAACGAAGCCGCCGTGGAATGCGGCGGCTCCCTCGGTCGGGCTGCGGATACCGACTTCCCACCATCGCTTTCAGTTGATGTATTCGGGCGCAGGCACCTGGGCTGGGTCGGTCTTGCCGACGGTGGGCGCGCATATGAAATTCGCCTCGTTGGCCGTATCGCCGGAGCCCTTGTAGCGCGCGACGTTCGGATACACGCACAGCGGGCGCGTCATCAGCACGGGCTGGGTATCATCATCGTTGGTGTACTTGGTGGCAACGACACGCTGCGGAGCCACGCCCTTTTCGACCCACTGCTGCAGCGCACGGAAGACGTCATGGCCCGCGTCGGGGCTAAGCGGCCTGGGGATCGTCGTGGACGTGCCGTATGGCTGCCCGAAGGCGTTCGGACCGGGGCCGCCCGAGCAGTGATACATGCCGGGCACCATGAACAGCCGGTAGTAGTCCTGCACCGCTTTGGTGGCGCTGGTCGTGCTGCCGCCCTGCGCGGCGACGAGGCGCTCGTAGTAATTGATGCCGTCCTGCGGCGAGGCGAGCGGATCCGACCAGCCGTGGTACGCAAGGATCTTGCCGCCGCGGCCCTTGAACGCAGACAGGTCGGTGCTGTTGGCGTTAAGGATTGGCGCGAGCACGGAGTCCAGTGTCTGCATGTCGGTGTCGAAGTTAAAGTTCAGGTACGTGAACGTCGGCCCGAACACCCACTTGAAGAGGGATCCGAACGGCGTCTCAACCTGCGTGTCGAGGTTGGCCCAACCGCCGGTCGAAGGCGGTTCGCTGCCGTAAGGCAAGCCGGGGAAGATTTGGCGACCGGTCACCGGGTTGCGCGGGCCCTGGTACTTGGCGCGTGCGGTCGCGACCTGGTCGGCGGTCAGGCAAATGCCGTCGGGCGCGCCGGTGCACTGCATCGACGCCGGATTCCAGTCGCAGGCGCGCGGGTCGGTCAAGAAGCCGTCGCCGTCTACGCCGCCGCTCTTGACGGCGCACGCCTTGGCGCTCGCCTTCGCCATCGCGCCGGTCTGATCGGTGCTGAAGTAGAGCGCGAGCGGCGTCTTGTGCGCATACTGGTAGCCCCAGAGCGCAGCAGCGTGGTCGTGGGTGCGGTTGTTCGCAGCATCACCGATGAGGATGCCGTCGTAGTCGGCCGGATAGCGCTGCGCCGACATGTGGCCCTGCTCGCCGCCAGTTGAGCAGCCCGTGAAGTACGAATACGTCGGGGGGACGGAGTAGTAGCTCTGGATGATCTGCTTGGATGCGACCGTCATCTCGTGCGTGGCACGCGAGCCCCAGTCGATCCACTTCTGCGGGTGGCCAATCAGCGCGTCGCCGTTGGTGGCCGTCGACGGCGCCGTGCCCATGTCGGTCGTCGCCACCGCGAAACCCTGCTGCACGCCGGTGGCCAGGGTGAAGAGGCCCTGCTGGATGGTGCCGGCGTAACCGCCGTTGCCAACACCTTGGAACTTGCCGTTCCAGTTGCTGACCGGCATCCAGAGTTCCACATTGATGAAGGAGTCGCTCGTCGGCGTCATGACGACGCTTACCTTGCAGAACGAGGGCAGGTTCGTGTAGGTGACGCCGTCAGCCGCGGTGAAGTTCGGACCCGGCACGGTTACCGCACCGGTGATGGTGCCGCCGCTCAAGCCGACGTTAAGCACTGTCAGGTTCTCGCAAGTGCCCGCGTGCGCGGCTCCGGCGGCCATCAGGCCGAGCGCTGCGGCGGTGGCCGCGACATGGCGTCTAGGGAGGGGCAGCTTCATGGTCGTCTCCGGTGGGTCGAATAGTTTAAAACAAGCATAAAGTGCGGCCTGACCATTTTCAATGGACGGACCATACACAAACTGGGGCGCCGATGTGTGGTGATGTTACATCGCTCAGGAAGGCCTGTCGTCCGCCGGCAGCCCGGTGACGACTCGCCTTTCAAAGCCGCTTGTGACCCCGCTCGTGAGGCGCAGTTTCTGCTCACCACTTCGGCCCGATCGATACGTTATCAGACCGCTATTCTTGCTCGCTGATTTTCCCCATCTGGCTGAATAAATTCGCAGACTTTTGGCAGATTTCTTCTTGTCAATATTTCCCTTTGGCAGGCAGCTTCGGACCACCAAGCCGCCGTCCCTAGAGTGAAGTCGACCGGCAGAGGACGGTCCGGTGGCCCCGTCCCGCCGCGTCGGCTTCAACCGCGATTTCGGTTTATTGCGACATCACTCTCGGCCGTCCGTAGGTCAGTCGCATCAACCATGGCATCCAGTTGCATAACTGTGGCGCCCTACCAGGAGCGGCCTGCAGCGCCAACGACCCACAAAAATATTTTCCTCCGCGCGAATCCTTTTGCTGCCTCGTTCCCTCCTTGTCTTTGCAGTTTCGATTGCGATCACTGTTTTAACCAATTCATGACTAAGGAACTATGATGATGCCAATTCGTAAAAACGTAGGCCGCCGGGAAAGAATCGTCCGTATAGTCGCGGGAATGATAATGATGCTTTGCGGGATAGTAGGTCTCCAAGCGATGCCGCTGGGCATCTTTGTCGCTGCGGTAGGCGGAGTCACGATGCTGACCGGGATAATCCGCTATTGCCCGGCTTGTGCGATTGGCGGGAAACAGACGTGTGACAGCTAATTGGAATTGGCATGAACATCCATCCCCAAACCTTTGCGGCAGCGCAGGCTGGAGACCCAGCTGCGCTGGAGCAATTGCTCGTACAGCTGCAACCCGACATTCGCCGCTACGCCGCCTACCAATGCCGACGCTTTTCCGCCATCGACGACGTGGTGCAAGAGACGCTCTTGATCTTGTACCGGCGCGTCGGCAGCATCAAAAGCGTTTATGCCATGAGCAAATGGCTGCTGCGCGTTATTGCTCGCCTGTGTCTTCTACCGGCGCTGATGCTATTGCGCGGCACGGATGAGGTGCATCTACTGGAAAATTCCGCGCATTTTTCCAGGGTTCCGACCGATGAATTACGCATCGATCTCGTGCGGGCCCTGGAGTCTCTGCCGGCGCAGTACCGTGAAATTATCGTGCTGCGCGATTTGCAGGAATTGACCATTCATGAAATTGCGCTTGCGCTCGGCATTTCCAAAGAAGCTGCAAAGAGCCGGCTTCATCGCGCACGCACTTTGATCAGGGAATATCTGCTGACAGGAGAAGATGAATGAATTTGTTTAGCCGAAACCCGGTGGGCCTATTTGCGAGCGTGAGTTTGACGGGACATCTCATTCGCGGAGGAGTTGGAGTTTTTCTCATCTACTGGGCAATTCATCATCAAGGAGAAACGGTCCTCTCGATTCTGGCAGCCATGGGGTCGCTTTTTGCCTTTCGAGGTTGTCCTCTCTGTTGGACGATTGGATTGATTGAGACAGCGCTGAACAAGGCAAAACTGCCAAGAGTCAAGTTCTTGCGTCCGCCTACGCGGAGATCCGTGCGCTGATAGAATTTCTGCTGTCGATACGTCATGACGGCAAGGCTGAATGACAGCATGACATATGGACAGCAATATCGACAGTCACAGCAATAAAACAAGAGCGGCAGCGATAACAAGGGGAGATTCACGAATGCATGCGAACAGAGTTTTTAGCCGCGCGGCCTTGGCCGGCGTTTCCTTCAGCTTAGCCTGCAGCGCGCACGCTGCCAGCGTACAGGAACAGATGGAACAGTCACCGGCCGTCAAAGCCGCGATCAACGAACTGGTGCTGGCCAATCACATCCTGTACGACCAGAACGCGGTCGACGGCTATGGTCACATCAGCATTCGTAATCCGACCAACCCGAATACCTTTTTCCTCGCCCGCAGCGTCGCCCCTTCGGTAGTACAGGCAAGCGACATCATGGAATTCGACATGAACGGCAATGCCTTGAATGGGGATACCCGCGTCGCGTATGGCGAGCGATTCATCCATAGCGGCATCCTGCGCGCCCGTCCCGATGTCAATTCGGTGGTGCATGGCCATGCGTCGGCGGTCTTGCCGTTTGGCCTGACACAAACGCCCTTGCGCCCGGTGTACCACATGAGCGCCTTCCTCGGGCAAGGCGCGCCGCTGTTTGAAATCCGTCACCATGCAAAACCCAGTGCAGACACCGACATGTTCGTCAGCAACACCGATCTCGGCGAAGCGCTGGTCAAGACCATGGGCGCAAACAATTTCGTGCTGATGCGCGGCCACGGCTACGCAGCGGCCGGCGAGTCGATCCGCAAGGTGGTGTTCCGCTCGGTGTACGCGATCCAGAATGCGGCGATCCAGCTGGAAGCGATGAAATTGGGCACGGTACAGTACCTGACCCCCGAAGAAACCAGGAAATCCCAGGAGACCATTGAGAAGACCATCAATCGCCCTTGGGAGCTGTGGAGTCTGCGCGTGAATGGAAAGTGATACCGGCAAGTGATTTTCCGGCCAGGGAAGCGCAGATGAATTCAGCCAGATGAGCTGACCAGCGCCTCAAATGCCGAGCAAGTTATGCCGCACACGCAGCAGGTGGGCGCGCGTGGCTTCGGTAGCGCGCGCCAGGTCGCGGTCGCGCAGGGCGTTGACGATCTGCCGGTGTTCCACCTGGTAGGCCTGGCGCCGCTCCGGCGTGAGGCTGTCGCGCTTGAGGGCGCCCCAGTCGTCTTGCGCGCGGCCTTGCTTGATCAGTGCGAATACCTGGTCGACCAGGGCATTATGGGCGGCCCGCGCCATGCATTCGTGAAGCTGGCCGTCCCAGCGTTCGAACTCTTCCATGCTGGTGGCAGCCTCGGCCTTGTCGCAGCACAGCGCCATCTGCGCAAAATCGCTCTGCGAGGCATTACGGATGATCATTTCAACGATGGCGATTTCGATGGCCAGCCGCGCCTCCATCAATTCATACGGGCTGACATTGCTACCGCCGGCTGCTGCCGGGGAGGGTGTGAAGCTGTCGCTGACAAAAGTGCCGCTGCCCACCGTCTGGGTGATGATGCCGGCCTGTTTGAGTTCGGCCAGCACACGCCGCACCGCGGAGCGGCCGATGCCGAAACTCTCGCTCAGCGCGCGCTCGGTCGCAATGCGATGGCCAGGGCGCCATTCGCCGGCATTGAGCTTGGCCAGGATCGCTTCTTTCAGTACTGCGGCATTGTCCATAGGGTTTCCTCGTTTGAGCGCATGATAGCAAGCTTGAGGCTTCTTGAAACCAAAATAAACCAATTTGGCGCGATACAATGCAACTTCTTTCGCAACCAGCTTCGCTGGGAGAGTGAGCGAATTTGCTTTGCCGCCGGCGCCATTATTGCCCTACAATGGACCAATTACGACGAATTTGGTCGGCTTTTTAAACCAATAGGAACGGTATGAAAATAGGACGTGTTTCCCATAATGCCAAGGTGCGGCTGGTGCTGGTGGATGAGGCGAATGCCAAGGTCAGCTTCGTCGGCGGCAGCTTCGCGCATCACCAGAACCCGGTGCAAGCCGTGATCGAGCGCCGCAGCAGCCGCGCGGAACTGGAAGCCTTGAAAGAGGGCGAAGCCGGCTTTTCCGAGGTGACGTTCCTGGCGCCCATCTCCGCGCCTGTGCGCAACATCATGGCGGTCGGTAAAAATTATGTGGAACATGCGAGCGAATTCGACAAGAGCGGCTTCAATGCCACCACCGCTGCTGCCGCCGTGCCGGCCTTCCCCCAGCTGTTCACCAAGGCCACCACTTCGCTGGCGGGCCCGACTGACGATATCGTGTTCGATCCAGAACACACCAGCTCCGTGGACTATGAAGGTGAGATCGGCTTCGTGATCGGCGCGGAGTGCCGCAATGTCGCCGCGGCGGACGCGATGAGCAAGGTCTTCGGCTATGTCGCGTTGAATGACGTCACCGCGCGAGACCTGCAAAAGAATCACGCCCAGTGGCACCTCGGCAAGTCGCTGGACAGCTTCTGCCCGCTCGGCCCGTGGATCGCGACTGCCGATGAAGCCTCGCCGGCAACGCTGGAGGTGAAGACCTGGATCAACGGCGAACTGCGCCAGACTGGCCGAATGACGGACCTGATCTTCGATGTGCCGACCCTGATCGCCACGCTGTCGAAGGCCATGACCTTGCTGCCGGGCGATATCATCGCCACCGGCACGCCGGTCGGCGTCGGCGTCGGATTCACGCCGCCCAAATTTCTGAAGAACGGCGACCTGGTGCGCATCGCGGTCAGCGGCTTGGGCGAATTGAATAACCGGGTTCGTACCGCCTGAGATTGCCGCCAGTGCGGCAGCCTGTTTATCATCCATAAAAAGAAATAAATCCTTCTGGAGACAATCGTGATTCGGTCCAAATTGTTTGTAGCTTTGTCAGGCCTGGCTGCGGCCGCGACCGGCGGTGCGGCGTGGGCGCAAGACGCCTATCCGAGCAGGCCGATCACCATGATCGTGCCTTTCCCGCCGGGCGGGGTGGCCGATATTGCAGCGCGCCCGATCGCCGAAGCCATGGGCCGCTACCTGAAGCAGCCCATCGTGATTGAAAATCGCTCCGGCGCCGGCGGCGGCATCGGCATGGCGGCGGCCGCCAAGGCCAAGCCGGACGGATACACCATCATGATGGCGCTGTCCTCGGTCGTGGTGCTGCCGGAGGCCGATGTGGTGCTCAAGCGCCCGCCCATGTTCAAGCTGTCCCAGTTAAAGCCGATCGCCCGCTTCACCGCCGACCCGGTGGTGCTGGTGGTGCCGGCCAACAGCCCATGGAAAGACTTCAAGCAGTTCGAAGCCGCGGTCAAAGCCAATCCGGGCAAATACACCTTCGGCTCCTCGGGTAATTACGGCACCATGCATGTGCCTGTCGAGCAGTTCAAGGCCGCGACCCAGTCATACATGCTGCACATCCCCTATACCGGTGCAGGTCCGGCCGTGGTCGCGTTGATGGGCGGGCAGGTCGACATGGTCGCGACCGGCCCGTCGACCGTCGCCACCAATATCCAGGCCGGCAAACTGCGCGCCCTGGCCCAGTGGGGCGAAAAGCGTATCCCGACCCTGCCGAACGTGCCGACCATGAAGGAACTCGGCGTCCCGGTCACCTACACGCAATGGACCGGCATTTTCACGCCGGCCGGCACGCCTGACGCCGTGGTCGCGAAGTTGCGCGAAGCCTCGAAATTTGCCGCTGCCGATGCCAGCGCCGTGCATGCGCTAGAGTCGGCCGGTACTTACATCCAGTTCCTGGATACCCCGGAATTCGAAAAGTTCGTCCAGCAGGACGCCGCGACCATGGCCAAGGTGGTGCAACGCATCGGTAAGGTCCAGTAAGGCGATGAATAACCTGAACCTGGTGCGCGGAATTTTCCTGGTGGGTATCGCCCTGCTGTTTGGCCTTGCCTCGTTCAAATACGACATCGGCCAGTTGCGCAGCACCGGCCCCGGCCTGTTCCCGCTGATCGTCAGCAGCCTGCTGCTGTTGATCGGCGTGCTCTCCATCGTAAAGTCTTTCTATATGGAGCGCGTCGCGATCGATTATCGGATCAAGAATATCGTCGTGGTCCTGCTGGCGCTGATTGGCTTTGCGGTGCTGTCGGCGCATGTGAACATGACGCTGGGGATCATCTTCCTGGTGTTTTGCAGCTCGTTTGCGGCCTCGACTTATTCGATCCTGCGTAATGTGAAAATCTCTGCCGGCCTGATCGTCATCGCGCTGGTCTTCAAACACTTACTCGGCCTCGGGCTGCCCCTGTTCTGATGGAAATGCTGCATAACCTGGCCTTTGGCTTCGAGCACGCGCTGACGCTCAATAACCTATTGTATTGCGCGATCGGCTGCGTGGTCGGCACCCTGATCGGCATGCTGCCCGGGCTTGGCCCGCTGTCCACCATCAGCCTGCTGCTGCCGCTGACCTATTCGATCCCGACCACTGGCGCACTGATCATGCTGGCCGGGATTTACTACGGCGCGCAGTATGGCGACAGCGTCAGCGCGATCACCATGAAGATCCCGCATGCCAGCAGCATCGTGGCCTGTATCGACGGCTACCAGATGACGCTCAACGGCAAGACCGGCCTGGCCCTGTTCACGGCGGGCATCTCCAGCTTCATTGGCGGCACGGTCGCGATCGTGGTGCTGGCGACGCTCTCGCCGCTGCTGGGCGAAGTCGCCTTCCTGTTTGGCCCGGCGGATTATTGCGCGCTGATGCTGGTGGGTTTCGTGTGCGTCAGCTTCGTCACCACCGGCAGCCTCTTGAATGGCCTGGCCATGACCCTGGTCGGCGTGCTGCTGGGTGAAGTGGGCACCGACGTCAACAGCGGTATCCAGCGCTTTACCATGGACCTGAGTTTCCTGGCCGACGGCGTGGGGCTGATCAGCATTGCGCTGGGCTGCTTCGGCATCGCTGAAATCGTCAAAAACCTGGACAGCCACAAAGACCATACGCCATTCAACGGCACCATCAAGCTGATGCCGACATGGCCCGAGTTCAAGCGCATCATCCCCAGTGCATTGCGCGGCAGCGTGATCGGATCCGCGCTCGGCATCCTGCCCGGCGGCGGGCCGGTGATCGCGCAATTCGCTGCGTACGGCGCAGAGAAAAAATTCAGCAAGTACAAACATGAAATCGGCCAGGGCGCGATCGAAGGCGTGGCCGGCCAGGCTGCCGCCGACGAAGCCGCGGCCCGCACCAGTTTCATCCCGCTGATGAGCATAGGCATACCGGAAAATGCCGTCATGGCCCTGATGCTCGCAGCCTTTATCGTCAAGGGCGTGCAGCCCGGCCCGAACATGATAGGCGAGCATCCCGACCTGTTCTGGGGCCTGGTGGCCAGCATGTGGGTGGGTAACTGCTTCCTGGTGATCTTGAATGTGCCGCTGGTGCGTTACTGGCTATCGGTGTTCAAGATCCCGTTTGATGTGCTGTTCCCGTCGATCTTGTTCTTCTGCTGCATAGGCACCTACAGCATCAACAATAACATCGACGACATCTACATCACCGCCACCTTCGGCCTGATCGGTTATCTGTTCATGCGCATGGGACTGGAAGCCGCACCGCTGATGTTGGGCTTTATCCTCGGGCCCATGCTGGAGGAGTACTTCCGCCGGCAGATGCTGCTCAGCCGCGGACGCATCGGTTCCTTCCTGGAGCATCCCATCAGCGCCGTCCTGCTGAGCATGATAGGCGTGTTCATCTTGTGGCAGATCGTGGCGTTCTTCCTGAAAGCGAGGAAGCGGCCGCAGCCAGCCTGATATCGACGCTCGCCGGCGCAGACGTGCTGGCGAGCGACAGGTGCAACGGCACCTCCGGCCGCAAGGTGATGTTGAATTCCGGCCGCGGCGCCGGCATCCCTGCGGGCGCCGTCACCGCGAAGCGCTGCAGGAACATGGCCGCGATCACCGTCATCTCGGCCATGGCCAGGTGCTGGCCGAGACATACCCGCGGGCCGGTGCCGAACGGCATGAAGGCGCCTCTCGGGATGGCTGGCGCGCCCGGCGCGAAACGTTCCGGACGATACGCCAGCGGATCCGGAAACCAGCGCGGGTCGTGATGCATCAACTGCACCGGGACCGTGAACATCGTGCGGGCGGGAAACTGCCAGGCGCCGAGCGTGATCGGCCGGACGGAGCGCCGGGACAGGAGCACGGGCGCGGCCGGATACAGGCGCAGCGTCTCCTGCAGCGTCTGCCCCAGGTAGACCAGCGAAGGCAGGTCGCTTGCGGCGGGCGCACGGCCTTGCAGGATGGTTTCGACTTCGCGCCGCGCCGCCGTTTGCGCCTCCGGGTTGGCAGCCATGCACCATGCCCACCAGGTCAGGGTTGCCGCCGCCGTTTCATGTCCGGCCAGGAATGCCGTCATGCATTCATCATGCACCGCTTTCAAGGGCCATGCCGAGGGATCCTCATCATGCAGGGCCAGCAACCGGCTCAGCAAATCCATCGGCCAGGCGTCGCGCGCAAGCGCCAGCCGCGCATCGATCTGGCGGTCGACCAGGCGGTTGAGCACGGCGATCGCCCGCCGCTTGGTCCGCTTCCATGGCATCCAGTCGGGCCAGCTCGCCGGCCAGTACATCTCGGCATTGCCGGCCACCGCAGTGGCATGCACGGCCCACTCGGCGGCGCGCGCATCCTCATCGATCTCGCTGGAAAACATCATCCGCATGATGACGTCCATTCCGAGCGACGTGAATGCGCTTTCGATCGGCCACCGCGAGCCGTCGGCCTGCCACTGCGCGAAGGCACTGTCGGCCGCGGCCGCGATGACGGGAACGAAGGACTGGACGTTCTTCGGTGAAAAGCCCGGCTGCAGCGCATGCCGCTTCGACCGCCATGCCTCGCCTTCGGCGGTCAGCACGCTTTTTCCGTGCAGCTGCGAAAACACCTGGATGCCGCGTTCCCAGCGAATCAAGGGCTCATGCTGGCTGACCAGCAATTCACGCACCAGCTGCGGGTCGGCCAGGACGATCTGGTGTTCCGGCCAGATCCGGCAGTGGATGATGTCGCCATGGCGTTGCCGCAGGTCGGCGAAGGTGCCCAGCGGATCGCGCGACATGCGGCGCAGGAGTCCCCAGCCGGTCAGGCCGGATCGCGGCCCCGGCGGCCAGACGCCGGGCGGGTGGGCCTGGCGCGCCGATGACGCGTCTTCGGCCGGAGCATGGAAGGGGCACTGGGAGGATTGGGATGTCGAGGTAGGTTTCATGCGGCATAGTGTGCGCCAGGCGGGCATGACGGTATTGTATGAAAACGACATGTAAAATCGGCGCCATGGATTTGCCACCTGGATTCACCATGGAAGTCGCACAACCGAACGATCTGCCGCTTCACCCCGACCCGTTGGAGCGGGCACCCTGCCTCGCCAGGGAAGCGGGCGCGGCCAGCGAGTGGCTGCAGCTGGCGCCGCCGGCGCTGCAAGGGGCGCTGGTCGCGCTGGTGGGCAGGAATACGACGGGACTGTCCCTGAGCAGCGCACAACGGCTGACGCACTTTCCGGCATCGCCGCTGGTATCGATCTCGTGGTTCCACGTCGAGGCAGGCATGGTGGAACGCGGCAAGGATGGCGGGTCTTGGCAGCCTTTTGGCGCACGGGTCGTCATCTCGGGCAGCCAGTCGTGTCCGACCACCAGCTGGGCGCCTTCGACGGGACGCGGCTACATGGCGTGTTTCAGCGCGGACGCTGCCCGAGCCCTGTTCGACCTCGACCTCGCGGCAATCCAGGATCGCTTCGTACCTGCCGACCAGGTCACGAGCGACCGTTGGGCGCCGCTGTGGCAGGAACTGCTTGCCAGCGCCGACGCAGACCTGATGCAGGTGCTGGAACGCCACCTGGCGCGGCCCTGGCAAGGCGTGCAGGGCCGCGACTCGGCGCAGCCGTCCCTGCGCCAGCTGGGACGCCACTGGGTGGAGCGCCTGGCGTGGCAAGCACAGCAATGGCAGCGCGTGCATAGTCCGCGGCATGTCGAACGCCGCATCAAGTCGTTCAGCGGCAGGTCGATGCGGGAATGGCAATCCCTCGTCCGGACGGAAGGCTTGTTCTTCGCGGCACGGGACCGGCACGAGGCGGGACTGCCATTCGACTGGGCGGCGCTGGCACAGGAAGAAGGCTTCGTCGACCAGGCGCACATGATCCGGGCGTCCAAGCGCATCACCGGGTTCGCGCCGACCGAATTTGCCAGCCGCTTTCTCGAAGACGAGTCCTTCTGGATGTACCGGCTTTGGGTATGAGCGGCCGTCCCGGAGCGTCCACGATGCGAGGCCTGCCGGCTGACTGGCATGGGTCGGGTTATCATCCCTGCTTGCGCAATCACGGTGAAAGGCAAGGGCATGAACGGCTTGCGAAGCAGATATGACGTCCTCATCGCCGGCGGCGGCATCGTTGGCTGTTACGTCGCCTATTTCCTGAAACAGCGGAATCCGGGGACGGAGGTTGCCATCGTCGAACCCGATCCGACCTACGAATATGCGTCGACGGTGCACGCGTCCGGCGGCGCGAGGCGCTTGTTTTCCTGTCCGGAAAACATCGAGATGTCCAACTTCAGCATCGACCGCATCAAGAACTTCGCCGAAGAAATGGCCGTGGACGGTAATCCCGCGCCGATCGACTGGGTCGAGCAAGGCTACCTGTTCATCGTGACCGGATCGAATGCCTTGCGGATGCTGGAAGAAAATGCGGACGTGCAGCGGTCGCTGGGCGCGGACATCCGGATGCTCGACCGGCAAGGCCTCAAGCAACTGCTTCCTTCGATGCACGTCGACGACCTCGATGGCGCCGCCTATTCGCCGAAGGACGGCTGGTGCGACCCGAACAGTTTCCTGCAGGGCGTGCGCAAGAAGTGCAAGGCGCTCGGCGTGGAATTCATCAAGGATCGGGTCGGCGGTTTCACCTGGTCGTCCGGCCGGATCAACGGGGCGGCGCTGGCCAGCGGCACGTCGCTGGCCGCCGACCACTTCGTCAACGCCGCAGGCGCCTGGTCGGCCCAGGTCAGCGCGATGGCAGGCATGTATCTTCCGGTCTCGCCGCTGCGCCGGTTCGAGCATTACTTTACCGGCCAGCGCCAGATCGAACCGTTGCCCTATGTGAAGGATCTGAACCGGCTCGCCTTCCGTTCCGAAGGACAAGGGTTTTCAGGCGGGCTGGTCAATTCCGATGAGCCGAGAGGCTTCAACTTCGAGGTCGACCATCACTACTTCGACGAAGTGGTCTGGCCGGCCCTGGCGCATCGCTTTCCGACGGCGTTCGAGGGCGTGAAATGCCATCGCACCTGGTCTGGGCTCTACGAGCAGTGCGAGCTCGACGGCAATCCCATCATCGGCAACTGGACGGGCAACCACGAAAATTTCTACGTCGCCACCGGCTTTTCCGGCCACGGCATGATGCACGCGCCGGCGGCCGGGCGCGGCATCGCGGAATTGATCGACAAGGGGCGCTTCGAATCGATCGATCTCAGCCGCCTCGGCTACGAGCGGGTGATCAGGCAGGCGCCCTATCCGGAACGCGGCATCCTTTGACGGCCACTAGGCGCCGGTTGACGATGGGCTCATGCAAATGTTGAAACGCTGACATGCGGCAAGATGAAAAGAAGCACCGGATCGGGCTCGCCCAGATCCATGTCGCCGTCTTGCTCGCGGGCGGCGCGGGCCTGTTCGCCAAGCTGCTCACGGTCACGCCCGAGATCCTGGTGACGGGACGGACGGCGTTCGGCAGCGTGGCGCTTTTCCTGTTCGCCATGGCGACGAGCGCGAGCCTGCGGCTTCGCGGCGCGCGCGACCTGGCGATGGTCGTGCTGTCGGGCGTGATCCTGGCCGCGCACTGGCTCACCTTTTTCCTTTCCATCCAGGTGTCGACGGTGGCCATCGGCTTGCTGGCATTCTCGACGTTTCCGCTATTCACGACCTTCCTCGAGCCGGCGATCTTTGGAGAACGGCTCCGGCGGCAGGACATCGTCACCGCGTTCGTGGTCATGGCCGGGCTGGTGCTGGTGACGCCAAGCTTCGACGTAGGCAACCGACTGACCCAAGGCCTGCTGTGGGGTATCGGCTCGGCGTTCATGTATGCGGTGCTGTGCCTGCTGAGCCGGACCTACGCAGGCAGGTATCCCGCGGTGACCGTCTCCTTCTACCAGCAGGGAGTCGCCGCCCTGTGCACCCTCCCTTTCGCATTGCGATGGCATGGGACGCTTTCGGCGCATGACATGGCCTACCTTGCCGTCCTGGGTGTCGTGTTCACGGCGTTGGGGCAAGGCCTGGTCGTTGCAAGCCTTCGCCATCTCCGCGTCCAGACGACCAGCATCGTGTTCGGGCTGGAGCCGGTATATGGCATCTTGCTGGCGTGGC
This sequence comes from Noviherbaspirillum galbum, assembly GCF_010974945.1. Classification (GTDB taxonomy): domain Bacteria; phylum Pseudomonadota; class Gammaproteobacteria; order Burkholderiales; family Burkholderiaceae_D; genus Noviherbaspirillum; species Noviherbaspirillum galbum. The sequence continues at coordinate 135,962 of NZ_JAAIVB010000045.1, forward strand.
TGCTGATCGGCGAAATCCCGAGCCTTCGGACCCTGCTAGGCGGCGGCCTCATCTGCGGCGCCGTGCTCTGGGCCTCCCTGGGATCGGGAGACTGGCAGGCGCATGGCGAGAGCCGTCGGGCGCCGCAGTAATTGCAACTGGCGTTCGATTGTTTTGCAGTCCTCCATGCATAGTTTTGCATGGAGTTTTTTAATGCCCGTTTATCGCTGCAAATCTGCCCTGTGAGTTGTGCGTGTCATCGCCGCAAATCGACCCCAAGCTGCCATTGCTTCATCCCGATACCCGACTTTCACATGAAAACGGGATAGGCATGCTAGCGGTCAAGGCGTTCTCACACGGACTGAACCTTTACTGACGTCCGTGCATTGTTAGAGCGCTGTGTAAACACTTATTGAGGGATCTTCACTGTCCCAAAATCCGGAAGGCGATTCACTCCTTACCTGTCAATAAGTGGAATCACCATAAAATGAGAACGCAGGCGGATAGCGCAGCGCATTTATTTTTGCGATACCAATTCAGTGGCAAGTCGCGGTGTAAAAAAACGCTCCCTCATTTCTTCCAGCCCTAGCTCCCGCATCACCTCTTGCAAGCGCTTGCTAGGACCTCTGGTTGGCAAGCCCTTGTAGCTGGCAATAATCAATTCATTTTTCATGGAATGCTCCCACCCCACCAGTTCCGTCGCAGTGACTTGGTAGCCGTGCGCTTCCAATTGCAAACATCGCAGGACATTGGTGACGTGACTGCCAAATTCACGAGTGTGAATGGGATGACGCCACAATTCGGTCAGGTTGTCCCGGCCCAGTGCCTTGCCTTTGTTCGCCTTTAAGATGGAGGCAACTTCCGCCTGGCAGCACGGCACAAGCACGATGAACTTCGCCTGTTTTTGCAGTGCGAAACGAATGGCGTCATCGGTTGCCGTATTGCACGCATGCAACGCAGTAACGACATCGACTGTTTCCGGTAACTGCGTCGAATCGGTTGATTCGGCTACCGATAAATTCAGGAACGTCATTCCGGAAAACTTCAATCTCTGCGCTAGTTCCTGCGATTTCTTGACCAATTCATCACGGGTTTCGATCCCGTAGATGCGCGACTTGTCGTGCAGTTTTTTAAAAAACAGGTCATAAAGGATAAAACCGAGATAGGACTTGCCCGCGCCATGATCCACGAGGCTGATATCGGCATGAATCTGCTGCACAGCCAATAGCAGCGGTTCGATAAACTGGTAGAGGTGGTAGACCTGTTTGAGCTTACGGCGGCTATCTTGGTTTAGCCTGCCATCGCTGGTCAGAATATGTAGCTCTTTAAGCAGTTCGACCGACTGACCGGGCTTGATATCGGGATTGTTACTCATGATGGAAAGGTTCGATTCAAAAGTGCGGGCGGCCAGATTTTGGCCGTTGAGTTTGGGCATGATGGGTCTCAGCTTTTTACCGACCCATCGATAGAGAATGGATCCGATGCAGGGGCCACATGAAAAATACGTCCCCGACAACGCTGATTATCGCACTGCTGACCTATGACCTTCCGCAAGCGGCATGGTTTGGCTTGGGCAGCAACTGAGCGATATTGTGAAGAGTGTTGCATTTCGACCGTTCCGTCTCATGCCATAAGAGACTCATTTCTGTATTCTTCCGGTATGGATAAAGACCACCACATCATGCTCAGCGGTCCGTTCAGCATTTTTGATTCACACGGGCAACAATGGGATGTCAAGTCAATCCATATCGTTGATCAAAGTTATGCGATCGTTGACGTTTATGTCGAAATGGCATCGTCGATGGGCGGTACGCCCCTCTACGAAGATCTGATGATCATCAGGCAGGTTCTCTCGAGACTGCGTTCGCTGGGTTACAAAGGCCCCGACTTTGCTTATGGCGACCCCGGCATGCAGGATGAAATGCTAATGGTATTCGAAGCGCCTGAAGAATTCGGCCAGTTCGCGGTGACAAAAGGCTGGAAAAACCTCGCAGAAGAATATATTCACGGTGCCGAGGACAATTCTTCCAAGCTTGCGTCAGAAGCCTCTTCTCACTGGCATTTCTCCGAACTGATGCGGAAGCTGGGGGTATGGTAATCAAAGCACGATCGGATTTCAAATGTTGGACGGCTATCATGACCGTCCGTTGCCGGCCGGACTCGGCGGTAGGATGGAACCGCCTGCCGGCTGCTACAGGTCGCTTTGCAGACCTTGGCTGACCGCTGGCGAGAGACCCTTGCCGACCCTAACCTAACTGTGAATGTCTCCATTAGCGGACGTACGCTTAAATGCTACTGATCGGCCTGCCGCATTGCGCCTTCAGGTGATGCTCAGAAATCACGTTGAATGATCACGCGTGCTAGGTGGATTTGCATCGTCGATCTCAAAGAATGGTTCAACCTGTTTCCTTTTTTTGACCGGTGCGGATTCCTTCTGTCTAGCTTTCATGGCAGGAGGGGGTGCTACAGGGAGCGGGAATCCAAGAAAGGCCATCACAAAAAAGATAGGGAGCAACACATAGAACAGCGGTCGCCTCCATGTCCGTTTCCGTTTAAAAACACGTTTGACCTTCTTATTATTGAATCGTCATTCGAAGGTTTGCGCCTAGCACAAGATTTCAAGCCACCGCTTCAGAATTTTATGTTTATTGGTTATGGGTTCAAACAATGGCTGCTTCGGGCCGTGGGCCGTGCTTGGCAGTAAGTTGGAATGGATCCGTCTGGCATCTAGGGGCCGGCGGATTCAACCGGTAGATGCAACATACTAGCGGCTAAATTAGCCGCAGGATGCCACCTATGAAGCAAAGACGTCGAATCTATTATTCAGAAAGCCAACGGGCATTAATGTGGGAACGATGGAAGAATGGAGACTCACCCCATCAGATTCCCAAGCTGTTCGATCGAAACCACCCGGCAAAGCTTGACCGTGACATGCCGCCTGCACGGCATCGATCCGTACGACTACTTCGTGGATGTGTTGCAGCGGGTTGGGCAGCATCTGGCGGCGCTGGTGGATGAGCTGACGCCGCGCATCTGGAAAGAGAGGTTTGCCGCCAAGCCGCTACGTTCGGATCTTCACAGTTGCACCGGATAATGCAACGGCCCAGAATATGGCTTTCTACTTTCTCTGCTGGTAGCGGGGTCTTGGAAGAATGTGCATCTACGACCTGTTCATTGATACCTTTACGACCGGCCGACAAGCGCCGCTCCTACACTGTACAAAACGCGACCTCAAGCACTAACTTACAGGGACGACCAGTACTCCGAACTTATCGTCATGACACGTTTGTCAACGCAGTCAGTAACGTTCAGACCAGACCCGTCCTCGATACTGTCTATGACCAGGTTGTTTTTGCGATCCTGTCATTTCGATTTAATGACGCGCTTTGCTTCGGCTCGAACATTGCCTGTGACCAAATCCGATCTGCATTGGCAATGTCGCCCGCAGCAGGACCGCTGTTCCTTCAACATTCCAAGACAGCGGCGCCTAACGCAATGTCAACCTGACCGGCATCGAATCAGGCGTCATGGTAAAGGTAAAGATCTCGTCCACGGGCTTTGCCGCCTGGTCGTAATGCAGGTTGAAATTACGAGCGAGCATCGAGCTCACCATGCGGATTTCTGCGAATGCGAGGTAACGTCCGGGGCAGAATCGCGGACCTCCGCCAAAGGGCGATATCTTGCGCGCCACATCGCTGGCGGGTGACATGGGATTGCCGCGGCCATCCGCCAGCCAGCGCTCGGGCAGGAAGGACGAGGCGGCCTCCCATTGGTTTGCGATGAAGCTCGAACGCCGCAGCAGAAGGAATGAAATTATTCCCTTGGGAATGGTAACACCGCCGACGACGGTATCGTGGTTCGCCTCTGCGGCCATGAAAGGCGCTACCGGCTTCAGGCGCATTGCTTCATTGACCGCGGCGTCGAGCCAGGAAAATTTTTCGAGACTGGCGAAATCGTCGTTCACCGGCCCGGTAAGCACGGAATCAGTCTCCTGCCGCAGGCGCTCGGCTGCCTCGGGATGACGGGCGAGGAAATAGACCAGCCAGCCGATGGTGTTCGATGTCGTGTCCTCACCGGCGAATACCATGGTGCCTGCGTTACCGATGACGTGGCTGTCGTCAAAACCCGAGTTCGGTTCATCGCGCGCCAGCAGAAGCGCCTGCAGCATGTTGCGCGGCTTGTCGCGTAACGCCGGGCTATCGTGCAGTTCGCGCCGCGCTTGCTCGATGAAACCTGTGACGGATGCGGAAATACGCTGCGCCGCGGCATCGGCTTGGCGATCCACGTCAAGCTTGAAATAACGCCAGTAAGGCAAGGGGGTGGTCACACGTCGCGCCACACGGTTGAACATGAACTCGATATCGCGCTGCAGCGGATTTTCCGGATGCTCCAGGGTATTGATATCATGCCCCATCGCCAGCCAGACGGTAACGTCCAGCGCATAGGCCTTCAGGTCCCGCAGGATGTCCACCGGCTCGCCACGGCGGATGTTCTCTTCCCAACGTCGGCGCAGGCGTTCCGTCAGCAGCACCATCGTGGGAAAGAAGTTGCGGATCACTTCGGGCGTCAGCGCGCGCATCACCAGCTTGCGCTGCTTGCGCCATTCCTCTCCCTCGGCGGTAAAGAGTCCCCGCGTGCCGAGTTCTTCGAGCACGGCGGCCGTACGGCTCGACCGGCGGAAGGCATCCGGACGGTCATGGAGCATGGTGGCGATCATGGCGGGGTCGGAGACAACCAGGGCCTCCCGTGACGCCAGACGCAGCCGATAGATGTTGCCGTACTGCTCGGCCCAGTCTTCCAGCTGGCGGTGGAATCGGAGGGAATCCAGCTGCAGCATGTTGCCAAGCACCGGGATACCCTTCGGCCCGGTGAACTGCGTGAAGTCGCGCGTTGGTGCTGCGGAAGCAAAGGACGAGTCGTGCGCCGACATGAGGTCTCCTGATTGTCGTGATGGCACTGCTGCAAGATCAGGTATGGTATCGCATTGCGTTTGCGGCATGCGTAAGTGGCCTGCACGGTCAGCCATGCTGCCGATTACCTTGCTCAACAACCCATGACAAGGCTGGAACGCGACATGCACTTGCTTCACCGCATATCGCGCCGGATCCCTTGCCGCCCTGCACTTTCACGCCGCTTCGTCGAACAGGCACAGTGCCAGAAATCCATGTCCCAGCGTGCCGCCGGCATGCAATGCGTGGTCTTCGCGACGGCGAGCGCAATCATTTCACGAACGCGTGGCGGGATCTATCCATCTCCGCGCTTGGCCGTATGATCGAAAGCAAAAAAAGCCTTGGCCTCCGCAGACGCCAGGCGCGCCATCTCTGGTGCCAGTTGCAGATCAGAAGGAGACTGTTAGTGTTTCATGCTGCATCCCCCGTATTCTCTGCATCCTACCGCTCATTGATCGTTGTGTCCGCACTTTCACTTGGTGATGCGCCGGCCCGTAGTATGTTGAGGCGCAGCGCCTGATTGCCGACAGCAACTACCGCACAATTTCATTAAGTCGCAACGGGCTTTGGGAAAGTGCTGCAATAATCGACGAATCAAATGGGACGAAATCAGTTGTCATTGTGCGTTCTTTATTGCTTCAGAACAGCATTATTGCCGTAAATGTCTATTGACTAGAAAAAACTTGTTTGGGTATCGCGAAGGATGGCTTCTGATTAGAATGAGCTCTGAGCTGACGTCGTGCAGCGGGCCGCTATAGTTCGCTTTGCTGACCTTCCTAAACCGTCGGTGAAAGGCCCTTGCCGACCCACAGCTGACATTGCCGCTCCCCGTTAGCTGCCGTTCACTGACCATCCTTAGGGTGGTGCAAGAAAAAAGTGTTTTTACAAAACCTTTAACCTGCCTGTCTTCGACAGGCAGGGTTTCTCTTCAGCTTTTAACACCGAGTACCACGAACCCGACAAAGTTGTCAGAACTCTTCCCAGTCCTTGCCCGCAGTTGCGGTCGCCTTTGCCAAATGAGCATTCTTTGGTGTTAGCGGCTTTGCAACAGGCAAGCTTTTCGTTGTCTTCTTGCTTGGCATCTTTGCGTTCACAGCTGACACTGCGGGTTTGGCCAACTGTTGCCGATGCATCGAGGTGTCAATTGTGAATACCGCGACCATTCGGGACAGATTTGCTGACTGATCCTGCATCGCATTCGCCGCGGCCGCGGCTTCTTCCACCAAAGCCGCGTTTTGCTGCGTCACGGCGTCCATCTGGGTGATTGCCTGGTTGACCTGCTCAATGCCATTGCGCTGTTCTTCGCTAGCCTCGGCAATCTCGGCGATGATGTCGGTCACGCGCTTGACGCTGGCAACGACTTCGTCCATGGTGGCGCCGGCGTGGTTGACCAGCTTGCTTCCCGCATCGACCTTCTCCACAGAGTCGTTGATCAGCGTCTTGATCTCCTTCGCAGCGTTGGCGGAGCGCTGGGCCAGCGTGCGCACTTCACTGGCAACGACGGCGAAGCCGCGTCCCTGTTCGCCTGCCCGTGCCGCTTCGACCGCCGCGTTGAGGGCCAGGATGTTGGTCTGGAAAGCGATGCTGTCGATGACGGTGATGATGTCGACGATCTTGCGTGCGGAATCATTTATGGCGCCCATCGTTCCGACGACTTCGGACACCACCGCGCCGCCTCGCTGCGCGATTTCAGAAGCGGAATTGGCCAACGAATTCGCTTGACGCGCGTTCTCGGCATTCTGCTGTACCGTCGAAGTCAGTTCTTCCATCGAGGAGGCGGTTTCTTCAAGCGAGCTGGCTTGCTGCTCGGTGCGGGAAGACAAGTCCATGTTGCCGTCGGCGATCTGGCTCGATGCGGCGGAAATCTGGTCCGTGCCGTTGCGCACCTCCGATACGATGCCGCCAAGGCTTTGATTCATGTCACGCAGCGCAGCGATCAGTTGGCCGGTCTCGTCGGTGGACTTGGTATCGATGCGCGCCGTCAGGTCGCCCTGGGCTACGCGCTTGGCAAGCTCGACGGCGTCAGCCATCGGTCTGGTGATGTTCCGCGTCAACCAGATCGACAGGAACGCCGCACCCATTGCGCCGATGATGCCGCCGATAATGATGCTGCTACTCGTTTGCGTCTGCAGCGATGCGGCGTCCTGCGCACGCACCGCCAGCAGAGAACGCTCTTCCTTGTCGAGGTCGCCGAGGAGCCCGCGCATCGCATCCATTGCCTGCTTGCCCTTTGCAGCCCGCTCCATTTCGACAGCGGCGTCCATTTGTGACTTGCCGCGTTCAATGTCCCGCCGCAGGGTGATGGCGGGCTCGATGGCATCCGACATCCATTTCTGTTGCGATGCCTGCAATTGTGTCAACCGTTCCTGCTGCTTCGGATTGTCAGAGGTGAGGCGTTTGGCCTCTTCCCAATGCTTCTTAAAATCATTCTTACCAGCATTCAGCGGCTCGAGCGACGCATCCTTGCCGGTCAGGGAAAAGCCACGCTGCCCAGTTTCGATGTTCACCAGGCTGGTGAGCATGCCAGTGACTTCTTCCAGCACCTTGTAGGTGTGGACGTTCAAGTAGTTGGCCTGGCCCAGCTGGGCAAAATTTACGTAGGCCGTAGACAGCAGGGCGATCATCAGTAGGACGACGGCCCCGAATCCGCCATATAGGCGTGTGCCAATCTTGAGGTTGGAAAGATTCATATTTGCGGCTCCCAGTTCTTTGTTTATTTATTTGATTGATCGTTTGGTTCTTAGGCAGCAAGGCGCTCGACCAGCCCGAGCTCTGCACTGGACATGAGACGGTCGATGTCCATCAGAATCAACATCCGCTCCTCGACGGTTCCCATGCCGATCAGGTAGTCGGTGTTTATGGCGCTGCCAATTTCAGGGGCTGGTTTAATCTGTTGCTTCGTCAAGCCGATTACGTCCGACACCCCGTCCACCACCATGCCAAGGGTTCGTCCGTGCACCAGAAGAATGATGACGACCGTGAACTGGTCGTAGGTGGCGTCACCCAAGTAAAAGCGGATGCGCAGGTCGATGATGGGCACAATAATGCCCCGCAGGTTGATCACTCCTTTCATATATTCAGGTGATCCAGCGATGACGGTACATGGTTCATGGCCGCGAAGCTCCTGCACCTTAAGAATGTCGATACCGTACTCTTCGCGTCCCAGCTTGAATGCCAGGAATTCTCGTCGCAGCTCGGTGGTGGAAACAGTGGTTTCGGTCATAGATGGCTCCTCGTTACGCCATGGTTATGGGCAAGCCGCATTGCCTACCCGGTGCAAGCTGGTGCAATGACCAACTTCAGTTATTGCCTTATAACAATAATGAAGCTAACCGAACCACAAATGGCTGAGTCGTTTTCTTTGTAGAACCAAGAAATTCTCTTAGGCAACAAAGTGGCTTGCGTTGCTGAAAAAGGACGCTTTATTCAGAATATTGACGATATTTAATTGTTGTTTTGCTTCTGTGAGCCAATCTGCTGGCTTGCCCTCTTTCACCAAAGCGGTTTAGTGGGCGGCTCGAGTACTCGATCTATCGCAGCCGTACCTGTAGCGGATCCTTGGATTATCGTCCGCCACAGTATCGCGCATGGGCGCATGCACATACATCTTAATCTCGGCAAAGGTAAGTAACGGGAGATTGCTGTCCTGTTTGTACGCATGTATCGATACCTCAATGCCATCATTTGTCGACCAGCGAGCGCGAGGGCATCGCTGCAGTCTAACCATTCAGCACTGGGAGGCTAACCGGCCGATCTGATCCGCAACACAGAAGGATTGGTGCGCGTACTGCATCATTTGCGCAACTATCGCAGGCGCGCCTAACGCACATTGTCATGATTACGCATACTCTCAAATGCTTATGAATCAATAAGCTACAGGGTGTGAGCGAAATTACGTTTGGAGCTGAAGCGTCACAGTTAAGCTCACATTTATATGTCCGCTAAACAGAGCAGAGCCGTCACTAGTGAAATAGAGGCGAAGGACTCAGATCGACCCGAAGCTGCCATACAGCATTCTCGTCAGCAGACATCGAAGTAACCCAGACATCTCCATGGGCATATACGCTTTTTGCGCAGTCAGCAGAATTGGCTGACAGGCTTATATGTTTTCAAGAAAACTGGGCATCACCTAAGCGTCAACGTATCGCAAGCCCTTATATCAGGTGCCCAGGCTTTCCTGCTAGACACAGTAATTCAGAGGCGGTACGAGCAGCCCAAAGCCCATTGGAAGCAGCAAGGCAGGTAGTCAGATCATTCCAATCGCGTTTGGTCTACCCATGTTTGATACAGGCTCGTTTATAGGGGCGGAAACTAAATTTGGCCAAAACTATTAGTAAGTGCCTTTGTCAAATTTGTTACATTTGCGACCCTGCAGGCTCTGCATTCCTGCAGCCCATCGGCATTACCTCGTACAACAAGCCCAATCGATCAAAAGGAGTGAATATGCCAGTGACCCGTGACAGTATTTCAGACATTTGGGGCCAACGTACGCCTTTTCATGGTGAGGGGAGTTGGCCGGTACGGGTTGATCAGCGTGTTTCCGAAGAGCCGGATCGATGGGTGCAATCGGCTTGCGTCCTTTGTTCGAATGGCTGTGGCTGCGACATCGGCGTCAAGGATGGCCGCATTGTCGGTGTCCGTGGCCGCGCCGAAGATGTCGTTAATCGTGGCCGCCTCGGCCCGAAAGGCCTACACGGCTGGGAGGCAAACAATAGCCCTGACCGGCTCACGCAACCACTAATCAAGCGCAATGGCAAGCTGGAGCCCGGTACCTGGGAGGAAGCGATGGCAATGATTGTCGCCAGGGCAAAAGAAGCACTTGAGAAATACTCCGCCGGCGCCATCGGCTTTTACACGACCGGACAGCTTTTTCTTGAGGAATATTACACATTGGCGGTTATCGGTAAGGCGGGCCTCGGCACGCCGCATATGGATGGCAACACCCGCTTATGTACGGCCACCGCTGCCGCGGCATTGAAGGAAACCTTCGGCAGCGATGGCCAGCCGGGTTCGTATTTCGATGTCGACACCACCGACTGCATTCTGATGGTCGGACATAACATGTCGGCCACCGATACGGTATTGTGGATGCGCACGCTTGATCGTCGGCGCGGACCCAATCCGCCTAAGCTGATCATCATCGACCCGCGCCGAACCATGACGGCAAGAGAAGCCGATCTTCATCTCGCGCCGCGCATCGGCACCAATGTTGCGGTGATGAACGGCCTACTGCACCTGATCATCGAAGGCGGGCATGCCAACCAGGACTTCATTGATCAGCACACGGTCGGCTTCGCCAAGCTTAAGGAGACGGTTGCAGAGTATCCTCCGGAAAAGGTAGAGCGTATCACCGGTATTCCGACAGCTGACCTTAGGCTTGCCGCAGACATGATCGGGGGTTCGCAAATGTTGCTGTCGAGCTGCCTGCAGGGCGTGTATCAGTCCAATCAGGCCACCGCGGCAGCAGTTCAGATTAATAATTTAAATCTGATTCTCGGCAGAATCGGCCGCCCTGGATGCGGCATTCTGCAGATGAACGGCCAGCCGACAGCCCAGAACACGCGGGAGAGCGGTGCCGACGGCGACCTGCCCGGATTTCGCAATTGGGACAACGTCGAGGATGTGCAGGAACTGGCCAAGCTATGGAACGTCGACGCAGCCATCATTCCGCACTGGACGCCGCCTACCCACGCGATGCAGATTTTCCGGTACTGCGAGACGGGTTCTATCCGCTTCCTTTGGATACAAGCAACCAACCCGGCGGTATCGCTGCCCAATCTCGATCGCATCCGCCGCATCCTGCGGCATTCGAATTTGTTCGTTGTGCTGCAGGATGCGTTCCTGACCGAGACAGCCCAGATGGCAGACGTGGTGCTGCCGGCTGCGCTGTGGGGGGAAAAGACCGGCTGCTTCACCAATGTCGACCGCACCGTGCATATCAGCCACAAGGCGGTCGAGCCGCCAGGACAAGCGCGCTCGGACCTCGACATCTTCATCGACTTTGCCCGGCGCATGGATTTGCGTGACAAGGATGGCGCCCCGCTGATCAAGTGGTCGACGGCTGAACAAGCTTTCGAGGCGTGGAAAGAATGCACTCGCGGCCGCCTTTGTGACTATACCGGCCTCTCCTACGCCAAGCTCTCTGCCGGGTCCGGAATTCCGTGGCCGTGCAACGAGGAACATCCGGACGGTGAGCCGTCCCTGTACAAGTCATTGGTATTTCCCACAGAACCTGAAAAATGCGAAAGCTACGGGCACGATCTCATTACCGGCAGCATGGTATCTCCCGTCGAGTACAAGGCAAACAATCCGGCCGGTCGCGCCATGCTCAAGGCCGCACACTACATGCAGCCTTTTGAAACTCCGGACGAAGAATATCCCTTATTCCTGACGACTGGGCGCCTGATCTACCACTTTCATACCCGTACCAAGACGGGACGCTCGCAACCGCTGGTCGATGCAGCACCTGATGCCTTCGTGCAGATTTCGGAGCAGGATGCAAAACAGTTCCGCATCGCAGAAGGCGACTGGATTCGGCTGCGTTCCCGGCGCGGCATGCTGGAAGCACCCGCGCAGATCGGCGATATCCGTCCGGGGGAAATTTTCGTCCCCTTCCACTATGGTTACTGGGATGACCCGGACCGAAGCCGAGCAGCTAATGAACTGACGGTGTATGAATGGGATCCGGTGAGCAAGCAGCCGCATTATAAATATGCTGCGGTGAAGCTGGAAAAGATCCCGAAGCCGTCGAGTACGCAACCGGAGAAAATTGGCATCGGCGCGGCGGGAGATACCGCACACGGGGTGGCGGAAACGCTGAAGGACTTAAAGGACAGCGCGGTGCAGGCGGTCAAGCACATGAAGCCGGAACGCGCGCACATGGCCGATTACATCGGCCTGCTGCAGGAAGCCGAGCGGCGCCTGGTGGAGGGCTTCCACCAAGTTGGTGACACCCATAAGGAAGAGCCCGACATGAGTTCGCTTTGCAGGGTCTTTGCACAATGGTCAGACGAATCTGCACGCATGCTCGATCCCTTCGTGCAACGCTACGGCGAACGCAAGGAAGGCGAACCTGAAAAACTCGACAAGGCCTTGTTGGAGAAACGTAGCCCGAACGCCTTCAACATGCTGCGCGACCTGCATGACTTATGGCTGATGGTCAACGAAAGCATGATCTCGCTTGACGTACTAGAACAGGCGGCACGTGCCAAGCACGACAAGGAGTTCGAGAAAACGATCAAGGCAATCCGGAGCAAGAACAAGCGCCAGCGCACATGGCTGCGCACCCGCCTGCGGCAGGCTGCGCCTCAGACGCTCGTTGTTCCATCATGATCAGGATATTGCTGGCAGTTGGTTACGCAAGCGTGCTTGGAATTATTGGCATGCTAAGCGCCTGAACCAATATGGTGTCGCTATTTCCCAGTCTCGGACAGACGTTCGCGTTGCAAGCCGGCCCGCCGGGTCAGCCAGGCGCACAGCCAAAGAATGTCCTTGGCGGGCACCTGATCGGACGGTCAGCGGGGTTTGCTGCGGGATATGTCACCGGTGCCGTCGGTGCGCCCGCAGTCACGGCGGTGAACAGCCTGGACGTGTTTCGGGCAGGCGCTGGCGCGTTGGCGGTACTGCTGTCGATGTCGGTTCAGCGACTGTGCAAGCTCAAACATCCCCGGCCGAGGCCATGACCTTGTTCGTGGCGCTTGGATCGCTGGATCCGAGGATGAAGAGCGCGCTATCGGTCGTCATTGCCGTCTTCCTCGTCATGTTGTTGGGCGAGCTGATATGGCGTGCGAGTTTGCACCTTAAACAGAAGCTACAGCGACAAAGGCTGGCGTCGAACGGGTTCTAGGACAGTCTGGTTGTGGCCGCGCTCGGCTGTTGGGCGTAACCAACTCGCTGGCGGTTAAGGGCCACCTTCCGGACCTTGGCTAACTGGCGGCGAAAAACCCTTGCCGACCCAAAGCAGTCCTAGAGGCATTCCTGAAAGAGACATTCCGCGTGCATCCGCGGTGGAAAGACAGGTTGTCTGTTCGGCCTGACCGTGTTCAGTCAGTAACTTGTGGCTCAAGCTTTACCGAGAACCGCGATGAGTTTCTGCACCGGCGCCGGCTTAACAAAATAGTGATCAAACCCCGCATCTATTGCATTATCCCGAACAAATTGACTTCCGTATCCAGTCAATGCAACCAGCATTGGCGAATAGCCGTCCTGGCGTTTCCGCAAGCGCCTTGCAAGTTCATAGCCATCAATGTCTGGTAGCCCAATGTCGATGATGTAAGCATCCGGATTTTCATGACATGCGCATTCCAACGCCTGATTAGACGCATAGGTAACGAACACCTGAAGGCCTTCTGCTCGCAGCATTGACCCAAGCGTGTCGGCTGCGTCCGCATTGTCATCGACGATCAGCACCTTCAAAGCACGACAGACATGGGTAGGTTTCAATTGCTTATTCTGGATAGCGGGCGAATGGTGTCGTTCCACAGCTTCTGGCAGCACAATCGTGAAGGTACTGCCCTTACCGACTCCTTCGCTTTCGGCGAATACCTCGCCGCCGTGCAGGTCAATCAGAGTCTTTACCAATGCCAAGCCAAGTCCTAGCCCGCCTTGGGATCGATCCGGCGTCCGTTTCGCTTGGATGAAAAGCCCAAAAATTTCGTCAACCAAAGCCGGCGCAATGCCTAGGCCATTGTCTTGCACCTTAATGGTTACCTTGCCCTCGGTTCTCATCATTGAAATTGCAAGCTGACCATTTTCAGGGGTATATTTCGCAGCATTAGCAAGTAGATTGGCCATGACCTGCACGAGTCGCTTATGGTCGCCATCCACAAAAACCCTAAAGGAGGGAATATCGATCGTCAGACTGTGTCCGTTCATCTGTATTAGGGGCTCAACCTGCTCGATAGCGTCGCCAACAATCTGCCTGACATCCACGATTTGCTTGTCCAGGGGAATCATTCCTCTGGTGACTCTAGACACATCCAACAGATCGTCAACCAAATGCACCATGTGATTGACTTGGCGTGAGATGATTTCGCCGGCAAGCCGTACCTGAGTCGGATCGGACGCATATGCTGTACCCAACAGTTCAGCAGCTGTGCTGATTGGTGCCAGCGGGTTTCTCAGTTCATGCGCGAGCATTGCCAAGAATTCATTCTTGCGCTCATTGGCCAATTGCAATGCCTGCATTGCCTCGTTTCTTTCGTGCTCCACCACTTCCCGGGCACTTTCAGTCTGGTGAAGATGGTATGCGAATCGCCACATGACAATGATAAGAACAATCAGAAGTCCCCATCCGAACAGCCAGATGGTTGTCCCTACGTCATTGAAGACACCAGTTGTCTGGACAACGCTAACCAAAACCAACCCTAACAAGACCGGCGCGATAATGGCAGGTATGAACAGCTCTCGCAGCAAGCGGCTGTCGGCAGCCGAACCAGAGAGTGATGCCATCAGCCCTTCCCGACTGCGCAGGCCCAGGACGCCAATTGCAGCCAGCAGAAAGCCGAGGGTGGTCGGTAGCGAAGTCCCTTTCCCAGGTAGCGAACGATAAAGCACAGTCCCGTTGGAAGAGTAGCCAGCCAGTGTCAGGAGACACAGAAGCAGCGTCGCAACCGCCACGGCCTAAGCTACCCCTACGTACTTCCTGAAATTGATCAGAAAAAGTCCGAGACCTGTTGCAATAAAGAAGCTGGCGCTCACAGGTGAGGGGAGACTCCACACTGTTGCAGCCTTTCCCGTGGCAAGCGAAAACGGCATAGGCGCGTAGCCCAATGCATGACACGAAAGGCTAACGAGGCCCAATAACAGCACAACCAAGGCAAGAACCGACTTGATCAGCACGAACTCTACCGGTCGAGACGCTCCGAACAATAGTAGGCCGGAAACTAGGACTAGCCCTATACCAGTGCTTAGAAACAAGCTCGGTCCCCCGGGAATGAAGCTCGTCAGAATCCGGAGATCAAAGCTCCAACCGATGAAGGCCATGCCGGGTAGTAATAGACAAACCAAGGCTGATACTGTAGCAATGGTTTGATTTGCAGAGGGCGAATTCAATTGTACCTTTTTGGACTATTGAAACCAGAGTGCATGGAGAACAAGTTTACCGCATCTATGTTCACACCATCGTCCAAAACGCAAACACTTGCTTTGCAGCTGCAAGCCTGATTGGCCGTTTGCCCACCGCAGTGGCGCGGACTGCGATAGCCCACCTCCCGCACCCTGGCTATACGTTGGCGGCCAGTCCTTGTCGACTCTAAGCCGACTGTACTTTGCCGCTGAGCAAATTCATTGCTTGCTGCCGCGATATTAGCGGCGCCGGACTGGGCTGAAATCCATGCCGTCGAGCGGCGGTCCCGTCCAGTTCCTCTCGCTCATCACCCGCATGACGCAAGCGCGCAACGCTACATGCGCCAGGTCGGCGGTGTAACGCGGATGCCATGCTATCAGTCGCGGCACCTTGGGCAGGTCAAGCGGCAGTTCAAACCTTTCGATGTCAAACACTACTTGTGCACCTAGTGCCATGGCTTCTGGCACGGTTGCCATCAACTGGGAGTGCACAGCGACAACCAGTGCGCCATGCGAGTTGTGCACAGTCAGTGCAACGAACCGTACCAGTCCGATCTTCGCCAACGCATCGTCTACCATTGAGCTTTCGCCCGGCTATGCGCAACAGCGACATCCCGTTCGGCCGCATAGCGCTTGGCAGTCAACTTGCCTTTCAACAAGGTATGTCCGGCTCTGACGGCGTCCAATATCCTCTGCTTGGCCAAAGGAGCAATCTGGATTTCCGGGTCAATATTTCGGAAGGTGCCGTTATCGAGATAGATACGGCCTTCGCGCAGGGCGCTGCTGTCGTTGTCAGTGGCAGACACGAAGCAGGTGCTGGCAACAGGCATCAGCTCCTGCGATGCCAATGACAACGGCGCGCCAAAGACGACTGAAACGCCGTCGGGTGAATGGGTATCGAAACTGCGCCTGATGTTCGCAATACTCCCTTCCGACCGGTCGAACAGGGCGCCTGCCTGCGCTAGCAACTGACTGACGGGCTCCTTCAATTCGAGTGCGCGGGGCGTCACCTCCAGCTTGCGACCAGCACGTACGAGGCGTGGATCACCCACTATCTCGCGAACCCGCGCGAAGGTATGGCTCATCTCGCACAACTATGGATTTATAAGGTTGCAATTTACAAACACCATTCAAGCACAGAAAATCACCTTCTGCCACCGATTAACCCGATGCGGCAGAGCAATGCCGATCGAGTCACCAAACGAGCGAGCCATGAAAGAAAACTACGCCAGCATTACTGCCAACCGTGTCGCAATTAGCCGGGCCGCGCATCAACTTCTTGACCGTCCGCGCGTATTTGAGGATCCCGTGGCACTACGTCTCATTGACACCAAAGACAGCGCTGCGATTCTCGCTGGCGGACGCGGGCTGCTATCGCAACGGGCACGCGTTTTGCGCGCCGCGTTGGTTGCGCGCAGCCGACTGGCTGAAGATGAACTTGCTGCTGCGGTCAAACGTGGAGTGCGCCAATATGTGATTCTCGGTGCTGGGCTGGATACTTTTGCCTATCGCAGTCCTTATTCGCCTGGGCAACTACGAGTGTTCGAAGTCGATCATCCGACTACGCAGGCGTCCAAGCGCAAGCGCCTGCATGCAGCGGGGATTAGCATACCGGACGGGGTACATTTCGTTCCTGTCGATTTTGAAACCCAGGCGCTGGCGGACCAGTTGCAATCGGCAGGCTTGTGCATGGAGGCGCCAGCCTTCTTCTCATGGCTTGGGGTGACCATGTACCTTGCCCCGGAAACCGTCATGTCGACGCTGCGCTACGTGCGTTCGCGTTGTGTTGGCGGTGGTGGCATCGTGTTTGACTACATGACGCCTTTTTCCGGGCAAAGCCTGATCCGGCGCGTGCGGTTGCTGCTGCTGGCAAGCCGCCTGAAAGCTATCGGCGAGCCCTGGATAGGTTTCTTCGAGCCGCCTGCGGTCAAGAATGAACTCCGGAGCATGGGGTTCTCGGTTGTTCAGGACCTGGAACCGGAAGACATCAATATGCGTTACTTCAGCTCACGCAAGGACGGGCTCCGTGTCGCAGGTCCTGTTCACCTAATGAGCGCCCAAGCATAAGCCGAAGAAAAAACAAATAGAGCGGGATAAAGAAGTCGTAATTCTCGCCACAGGCCGCTTCTGGCCCCAGGCGGAGCTTGTCAGTGATTGTGCCGTTGGCGGCTATAGGCCAGGTTCCGGACCTTGTCCGCAGGGGTCTGAACATCCGTGTCCGACCATGCGCTGCCAAAGCCGCTGTCAGAAAGCTGACTTTCGTGCGTTTTCGGAAGCGCGCAATTGAGCAATCAGAATCAAGATCGCGTACTGGCAATCGCGCGTGTTCACACGGACTGGACCCATAAGAACCTTTGGTGTTTCCCAGATGTGGATATTCTTCGAAATAGCGCAAATGTTGGACGAATCTGCGTATTTCAATGACATATGCGGCGATCTTCACAACCAACATCATTAGAAATGCAACACGTCTCTTCCCGAAACATCTCTTTTGTTGACAAGCAAACCAAAGGAATCAAGACTGGTTGAGCCTAAAAAAGCAATGAACAACTCATAAAATTCTGGGAGCATGCCATGCACAGCTTGACCAAATTTACTGCCATCCTCGCGCTGGCAACTATCCCTCTCACCAGTATCGCCGCAGAGCGCGGAAGCCTTGACGAGGCCAAGGCGCTAGTACAAAAAGCCAAGGCTTATTTGAAGGCTAACGGTCCCGAAAAGTCTTACGCCGCGTTCTCTGATCCGAAAGGCTCCTTCGTCGACCGTGACTTATACATCTACGTCTACGACAAGGAGCTTAAAAACCTTGCTCACGGCGGCAATCAAAAGCTGATTGGCAAAAATCTGTCCGACATGCGTGACGCCGACGGAAATTACTTCAACCAAGGCCTCCTGAAAGCCGCAATGTCGGGAGGTGGCACTTACACTTTCAAGTTCTTGAATCCTTCGACCCAGCAAATTGAGAAGAAGACGGGATACGCCGAAATGGTTGGGGATGTCATGGTTGGCTCCGGCGCATACGCTGGCAACTAAAAGCCATCGATCCTGGTCAAGCCTAAGTCTCATTTCGAGATGGCCTAATTCGTTTCTGGGTTAGGTCATCTGCGAATGAAGAATTCTTTTTACCTTTGAGCTATAGACGTGGCTGATGGCTTATGGCGGGACTCGGTTTTTGCCTGCGCCAGTTGCCAGCAGCTATAAACCGACTTGCGGACCTTGGACTGCATCTAGCGAAGGGACTCTTAACAACCCCAAGCTGCCGTTGCCATAACTCGGTAGATGCCGCCCACCTTCACATCGCTAAACGCCCGATTGATTTAAGTGTTTTCACACGGTTTGGAGCCGGTACTATATTTCCAAGTCGCTACTCAAGTGCGCATGGATACTTTCACATGCGCTCTCTGCATGATTTATTAATCACTTTTGTGGATACGGCCACGATGTAAGGTGACGTCAAGATGTTGCCTGTATCCGCACGCTGACGGTCTTGGCCGGCGACGCGCGCACTTTGCCGATGAAATACGAAAGCTCGTATTTCCAAGCATGCTTTCCGACTAAAGCCTCTCCCGCGAATGCCGGACCGATGCGATGCGACTGCAAGCGCTTTGGGTTCCAATCATTCCATTTGCCGAACTCACCGAATCCTTGCAAACCAAATTGCGCAACCTGGCTGAACCGGTATCGTGCCTGCCACTGGTACTGCATTTGGATCGGCTCGGGTTGCGGCACAGCGTAGGATCGTGAAAACAGCATATTCGCGTTGCTCTGCGTGCGTCCATATTCCGTCTGGAGTGTTGATGTTCACGTAGAACTGACCCACGATTTTCATCGAATTTTGACCCACCCATTTCATGCGTAGATCGCTACGCGGCTGTGGATAAGTCTTCGGTCGCTGATCCTGTATCTCCCTTCCTTGTTCCCTTCCTCGATGTCGCCCGGCGCGTCGATTCACTGTGCTTGAAGC
>NZ_JAAIVB010000046.1 GCF_010974945.1 Noviherbaspirillum galbum
TGCTGGTTGCACGTTCCATGCTGACCATGCGCAGCGCGTGCTGCAGCCGCAGGGCGCTGGGATGACGGCGACTCGCCGTCCGCAACGAGTGCCGCCTCGTCCATCCCAGCCCCGAGTATCGCCCAACCAGGCAACCGCCTACCGCCAACCGCGCTCAATGCTTACGATACGCTGCTCACACTGTCCGCTGCATCCGACGCATCTCATGCGGGCATATTCCACTTATAAACCCCTTTCTCCAGCATTGTCGGTCTTAACGACAACTGAAAGTATGGCAAAAGCTTTTCCGAACAAACGTTTAAAACCACTCACCCCGCAACGACGACCTGCAAGCTCCCCCTCATTCGCAGAATGGATATCGATCAAAAGATCATTGCCACCTTTTCCAACCGCTCCTCACATGCATGCCAGTTCAACAGCCATGATCAAGGCGCAGCGTTCGAAGCAATCTGATCACTTGACCAGCCTCCCCCCAACGCCTGGAGAAGGCCCACTGACGCGGTTTGTCGGTCTGCCTGGGTCTGCAGCAACGCACGTTTGGCGGTCAGCGCAGTCACCTGCGCCGTCACGACTTCGGAATAACTGACCTGACCAGCCTTATAACGATTGAGCATCTGCACTTCCGCTTCCGACGCGGCACGAACGGCGTCTTGCCGCAGCTGCTGCTGCCGGTCCAGGACTTGCGAAGCGGCCAAGTAATCCTCGACCTCCTGGAAAGCCACCAAGACGGTTTGTCGATAGCGAGCGACCGTTTGATCGTAAGCTGACCTGGCTTCTTCCACCCTTGCCTTCGTGGCGCCCGCATCGAACAAGGTTTGCGCAGCTGCGATCCCTAAAGACCAAAGCGTGGATGATGCCGTAAGCAACTCCGGCAAACGACTCGCATTCGAACCATACGAGGCATTGAGAGTGAGGGCGGGAAAATACGCGGAGCGCGCAATTCCGATGGACTCGTTCGCTGCGGCGACACGCCGCTCGGATGCGGCGATATCAGGACGTCGCTGCAGCAAGCCCGAAGGAAGTGCCGCAGGAACGACGGGAATCGCGGACGTCCACTGCTGAAGAGGAGGAAGACTGAACGCCGCGGGAGCCTTGCCGAGCAGGACGGCTATTGCGTGCTCGAACTGGGCTCGCTGCCGGTCCAGCCCGGATAACTCTGCTTGTGCATTTGCCAGCTGCGTTTGGGCCTGAAGGACATCGCTTTTCGGGGCAATGCCGGCAGCATACCGATTCTGGGTAATCTGCAATACACGTTGATAGCCGTCAATCGACTGCGCCAGCAAGGCAGCCTGGAGATCGCTGAACCTCACGGAGAAATAGTCTGTGACCAACTCCGCTTGCGCGGACAGCGTCGCCGCGGCAAGGTCCGCTTCGCTGGCCGCTGCATTGGCTTGAGCATTATTGACGCTCGCACCCAGTCTTCCCCAAACGTCCGGCTCCCAGCTTCCACCAAGACTGAGACGCATGGTCGTTCCGGTCCGCGAGCTTGACGTCGTGCTGCCGGCCGTGGTCCCGGACACCGCCCCTGATCCCCCACCGGAACGCGTGACGCCGCCATCGAGCGTCAATGACGGGAAGAGCGCCGCTCTCTGCTGAGACACGAGGGCACGCGCCTGCGCATACGCGGCCGTGGCAATCGCAACGTTTTGATTGGATACCGACACAAGCGGAAGCGTGTCATCCAGCCAGCGATCTCCAAACACGGTCCACCATGTCCCGCGCGACGCTTCGTCAGCCGGAGCAGCCTGAACCCATCCTTGGGCCTCCTTGAACTGGGCCGGCACCTCGATGTCCGGCCGGACGTACTGCGGCGCAAGCGCGCAGCCGCCAAGGCAGCTTGCCGCCAGGATGAGCAGACCCGCTCTGCGGCTAGGGAAATCTCGAAGAATTGGCATATCCATCATTGCGGTCCAGGGTGAATTGAGCTCAAGCGGAATGCGCATCCAGGTTCCGGCTAAGTTGGTGTTCCGCGCTGCCGCGTCGTCGCAGGCGATCCAGCAGCAAATAGACGACCGGGGTAGTGAGCAGGGTCAGGAGCTGGCTTGCAATCAATCCTCCGATGATGGCTACGCCGAGCGGCCGCCGTAGCTCCGATCCTTCCCCGAATCCGATCGCGAGCGGCAATGCGCCAAACGCAGCAGCAAGCGTGGTCATGAGAATTGGGCGAAAGCGCAGCAGGCACGCTTCGCGCACTGCCTCAAGTGCAGATAGGCCGCGGGAACGTTCTGCTTCCAGCGCGAAGTCGATGATCAGGATTGCGTTCTTCTTGACGATGCCGATAAGCAGGAAGACCCCGATCAGGGCAATCAGGGAAAACTCCATGCGGAACATGAGCAGGGCCAGCACTGCGCCGACGCCGGCGGAAGGCAGGGTCGACAGCACCGTGACAGGATGCACCAGGCTTTCGTAAAGTATGCCAAGGACGATATAGATGGCAATCAGCGCTGCCATGATGAGCAGGGGCTGTTGTCCCTGCGATTCCTGGTAGCTCCGGGCCGTCCCCTGGAAACTGCCCCTGACGTTGCCGGGCATTGCGATCGCAGCTTCGGTTTGCCGGATGGCTTCCTGTGCATCGCTGAGCGATTTTCCTTCAGCCAGGTTGAACGAGACGGTCGTGGCGAGTTCGGCATCCTGGTGGCTGACCGAACTGGCGGTGGGTCGCTCGGCATACTTTGCGAAGGCCGACAAGGGGATCATCGTGGAGGGCGTGGTGCTGACCGTCTGTCCCGTTGCCTGATCACGCGACCCGGGATTCGCAGATACAGTTGCGCCGGACGCCGACGTAGACGCTGCGCCATTGCCTGCGCTCGATGCCGACGTTGCGAGCGCGGCGGCGCCGCTCGCGCCAGCCGGCGCGGCGGAAGTCGAGGCCGCACTCGCCGCTGCCGTAGAGGACGACTTTGCCGGCACGTAGATGTCGTTCAAGGCAAGGGGCCCCGCTGCGAAGCGTGGCGCCACCTGCATGATCACGCGGTACTGGTTGAGCTCGTCATAGATGGTCGCCACCTGGCGCTGGCCGAAGGCATTGTAGAGAGCGTTATCGATATCGCGCGCCGAAATGCCAAATCGCGCGGCAGCATCCTTGTCGATATCCACGTAGGTTTCCACGCCGCTGTCTTGCTGGTCGGTGTCGATGTCCGTCAGTTCCGGGCGCTGTTTCAATGCGTCGGCAAGGCGGGCCGACCACTGCTTGAGATCGGCGGTGTTGTCGCTCTTCAGCGTGTACTGGTAGGTGGACAGGCTTTGCCGGCCACCCATGCGTACGTCCTGCACAGGGTTCAGGAAAAGGCTGACGCCGGTCACGCGCGCAAACTGGGGACGCAGGCGCGCAATCACCGCCTGGCCGGTGTCGGTTCTTTGGCTGGCTGGCTTCAGGTTGACGAATAGAAAACCGCCCCCCGCACGTCCCCCGCCGATGAAGCCGACTACCGTGTCCACCGCGGGATCGCGACGGATGATGTCAACCAGTTGCCGGAGTTTTCCTTGCAGCGCCTGGAAGCTGATGCTTTGGTCCGCGCGCAGGCCGCCATTGAGCTGGCCGGTATCCTGCTGGGGAAAGAATCCCTTGGGCGCGGCGGCGAACAGGTAGACGTTCACGCCGACCACGACGGCAAGCACGAACAGCATGAGCCAGCGGTGCAGCAAGGCCCAGTCCAGGCTTCGCTCGTAGGCGTGCTGCACGGAGCCGAAACCGCGTTCCAGGAACCTGGCAATCCGCCCTTGCCGGCGGTGTGCCGCTCCAGGCTTCAGCAGCCACGCGCACATCATCGGCGTGGTCGTCAGGGAGATGATCATCGAAATCAGCACCGCCGCGGAAAGCGTCACCGCAAACTCCCGGAACAGCCTGCCAACCTGTCCGCCCATGAACAGCAAGGGAATGAAGACGGCAACCAGTGACAGGCTGATGGAAACCACGGTAAAGCCCACTTCGCGCGCGCCGAGCAGGGCCGCCTGGAAGCGGTCCATTCCCGCCTCGATATGCCGGCTGGTGTTTTCCAGCACCACGATGGCATCGTCGACCACGAATCCGGTCGCCACGGTCAGGGCCATCAGGCTGAGGTTGTTCAGGCTGAAGCCCAACAGGTACATGATGCCGAAGGTGCCGAGCAGGGAAACGATCGTCGCTACGGCGGGAATGATCGTGGCCCGCAGGGAACGCAGGAAGAGGCCAACCACGATAACGACGAGCACGACGGCAATGATCAGCGTAACCTCGATTTCATGCAGCGAGGAACGAACGGATATCGTGCGGTCCGAGGCTACCTGCAAGTTCACGTCCTGGGGCAGCTGGGCCTGCAGCGTCGGCAAGGCAGCCCGCACGCCGTCCACGGTTTCGATGACATTGGCCCCCGGCTGGCGCGTGATCAGCACCACGATGGCGGGCTGTCCGTTGAATAGGCCCAAGGTACGGATGTCCTCTACGCCGTCACTGACTTCTGCCACATCCTGCAAACGCACCGGCGCATCGTTGCGCCAGGCGACGATCAGCCCGCGGTAGTCGGCGGCCATCAGCCGGCGCTGGCCGGGACCGGCCTGGCTGTAGATCTGCAACCTGCGACCTTCGCCTTCGATGGCGCCCTTGGGCCGGTTGGCGGTCGCAGCCTGGATCGCGGCGCGCACGTCCTCGGTCGAGATGCCTTCCCGGTTCAAGGCGAACGGCAACAGCTCCACTCTGACGGCTGGCAGCGATCCGCCGCCGATCTCGACGTCTCCCACGCCAGGCACCTGGGCAAGCTTCTGCTGGACCAGGTTTGCGACTTCCTCGTAGATTTGCCCGGGCGACCGTGTCTGGGACGTCAGGGCGAGAATTATGACCGGCGCATCAGACGGATTGATCTTGCGATAGGTTGGATTGCTACGCAGGGTCGCGGGAAGGTCCGCCCTGGAGGCATTGATTGCCGCCTGGACTTCACGGGCCGCGGCATCGATCTTGCGATTCAGTTCGAACTGCAGGTTGATCCGGCTCGATCCGGTGCCGCTGCTCGAGGTGATTTCGTTGACGCCGGCAATCGTTCCCAGCCGTCGTTCAAGAGGCGTGGCGACGCTGGTCGCCATGGTTTCAGGGCTAGCGCCCGGAAGCGACGCGCTCACCGAAATCGCGGGGAAGTCGACCTGCGGCAGCGGGGATACCGGCAACACGAAAAACGCGGCGATGCCGGCCAGCGCGAGTCCGATCGTCAAGAGCACGGTCGCGACCGGCCGGCGCACGAAGGGTGCGGACAGGTTCATGCCGGGTTCTCCTCGGGCCTCGCCGCCGAGGACTTAGTAGACCGCCTTCCCAGGCGATCGAAGGCCAGGTAGATGACAGGCGTGGTGAACAGCGTCAGCAACTGGCTCACGATCAGGCCGCCAAAGATCGCCAGGCCGAGCGGCCGCCGCAGTTCCGCGCCTTCGCCCCAGCCGAACATGAGCGGCACGGCCGCGAACAGGGCGGCCAGCGTCGTCATCAGGATGGGCCGGAAGCGCAGCAGAGCGGCCTGGTGGATTGCTTCGCGCGGCGCCTTGCCTTCGTTGCGCTCCGCATCGATGGCGAAGTCGATCATCATGATGGCGTTCTTCTTCACGATGCCGATCAGCAGAATGATGCCGATGATCCCGATCACGCCAAGATCGTTCCCGG
The DNA here is from genome assembly GCF_010974945.1 of Noviherbaspirillum galbum. GTDB lineage: Bacteria > Pseudomonadota > Gammaproteobacteria > Burkholderiales > Burkholderiaceae_D > Noviherbaspirillum > Noviherbaspirillum galbum. Next base: position 5,621 of record NZ_JAAIVB010000046.1, read on the forward strand.
TCAGCATCAGCGCCAGCAGGGCGCCGACGCCTGCCGAAGGCAGGGTCGAGAGGATGGTCAGCGGATGGATGTAGCTTTCATAGAGCACGCCTAGCACGATGTAGACACAGACCACGGCGGCAAGGATCAGCCAGAGCTGGTTGGTCAGCGAGGCTTCGTACGCGCCGGCGGCTCCAAGAAAGCTGATCGATACCGCGGGCGGAAGCTGGATGTCCTTGGCGGCCGCACGGATCGCTTGCACGGCTTCGCCCAGTGAGACGCCGGAAGCCGTATCGAAACCCAGCGTGGTCGCGGGGTACTGCGCTACCCGCGTCACCTGCAATGGCGCTTGTCGTTCCTCCACGCGGGCGATTGCCGACAGGGGCGCGGTCTTGCCCGAACTCGTGCGCAACGGCAGCAGGCCAAGCGATTCGGGCGTGGAAAGCAGTCCCGGGCTGGCCTCGAGAATCACGCGATATTGGTTGCTCTGCGTGAAGATGGTTGACACGATGCGTTGGCCGAAAGCACTGTACAACGCGTCGTCGATCGAGGCGGCGCTGATCGACAAGCGCGCCGCCGTGTCGCGGTCGATCTGCACGAATGCCGCCGGCGCGCTGGCGCCCGCATCCGACGTGACGTTGCGCAGGGCATCGCTCTCGCGCATCCGGTCGGCCAGCAGGGAAGACCATTTCTGCACGGACGCGCTGTCGGCGCCTTCGAGCGAGAGCCGGAATTGCGTCGGACCGTTTTCGGCATCGATGGTCAGGTCCTGCGTGGGCTGGAGATACAGGGTGACGCCGGGAATCCTGCCCACGCGATCGCGCAGATGCTGCATCGTTTCCTGCAGGGATGGACGGTCACGCTTGAGATGGATGAGCATGCTCCCGGTATGAAGCATGGTATTGGATGCGCAATCCACCCCGACCAGCGAGCTGAGGCTTTCGACGGCAGGGTCTTCCAGGATGGACGCCGCCACTTCCTGTTGCAGCGCGCTCATGCGTTCGAACGACACGGCCTGCGGCGCCTCGATGCGCGCCTGCAGTTGCCCCGTATCCTGCTGCGGGAACAGGCCCTTGGGTATCCAGAGGTACAGCAGGACGGTCAGTGCCAGCGTGCCGGCGGCAACGATGAGCGTGAGGGCCTGGCGTGCGAGGATCCATTGCAGGGCGATATCGTAGCGATGGATGACCCGATCGAACAGGCGCTGCATCCTGCCGGGAGAACCGCCATGCCCGGAGGCCGACCGCCAGCGCGCCGACATCATCGGCACCAGGGTGAGCGACACGACCGCCGAGATGAGGATGGTGATCGACAAGGTCACGGCGAACTCCCGGAACAGCCGCCCGACGACGTCGCCCATGAACAGCAGCGGAATCAGCACGGCGATCAGCGATACCGTCAGCGATATGATGGTAAAGCCGATCTGGGTGGCGCCCTTGAGGGCGGCTTCCATCGGCCGTTCCCCTTGCTCGATGTAGCGCGAAATGTTTTCGATCATCACGATCGCGTCGTCCACCACGAAGCCGGTCGCGATCGTCAGGGCCATCAGGCTCAGGTTGTTGAGGCTGTATCCGAGCAGGTACATGACGCCGCAGGTGCCGATCAGGGAAATCGGCACGGCGAGGCTGGCGATGACGGTTGCCCGCAGGTCGCGCAGAAAGGCGAAGATCACCAGCACGACGAGGAGGACGGCCAGCACGAGTTCGATCTCCACGTGCTCCACCGAGGCGCGGATGCCCGTCGTGCGGTCGCTGAGCACGTTGACCTGCAGCGCAGCCGGCAGGCCCGCCTGCAGCTCGGGCAAGCGTTCCTTGATGGCGTCGACGGTGGCGATCACGTTGGCGCCGGGCTGGCGCTGCACGTTCAGGATGATGGCCGGCTTGGTTCCTGCCCAGGCGGCGAGCTTGACGTTCTCCGCGCTTTCGACCACGCGCGCCACGTTCGACAGGCGCACCGGCGCGCCGTTGCGGTAGGCGATGACGAGGTTCTTGTAATCGTCGACGGTCAGCAACTGGTCATTGGCATTGATGGAGAACGCCCGGGTCGGCCCGTCGAAGTTCCCCTTCGCGCTGTTGGCATTGGCCGCCGCGATCGCCGTGCGCACCGTATCCAGCCCGAGCCCGAAGGAAGCAAGGGCCTGGGTGTCGGCCTGGATGCGCATGGCCGGACGCTGGCCGCCGGACAGGGTCACGAGGCCCACGCCGGGGACCTGGCTGATCTTCAAGGCAAGCCGCGTATTGGCCAGGTTCTGCACCTCTGTGAGCGGCAGGGTATCGGAAGTGATGGCCAGCGTGAGCACGGGGGCGTCCGCCGGATTGACCTTGGCGTAGACCGGCGGCGCGGGCAGGTCGGCTGGCAGCAGGGAGCTGCCGGCATTGATGGCCGCCTGCACTTCCTGCTCCGCGACGTCGAGCGCAAGTCCGAGGCCGAACTGCAAGGTAATGATCGACACGCCGGCAGCGCTGGTCGAGCTCATGCGCTGCAACCCGGCCATCTGCCCGAACTGGCGCTCCAGCGGCGCCGTGACGCTCTGGCTCATGACTTCAGGACTGCCGCCGGGATACAGGGTTTGCACCTGGATGGTCGGAAAGTCGACCTGGGGCAGGGCGGACAGGGGAAGGAAGCGGAATCCGAGGAATCCCGCCAGGACGATGGCCAGCATCAGCAGCGACGTCGCCACGGGTCGCTGGATGAAGGGACGCGACGGACTCATGGCGTGCCCGCGGGCGTGGGTCGGCGCTGTCCGCTGCCGGCATTGCGGCGGTTTCCACCCTGGCCGCCGGGCGCTCCGGCGCCGGGCCGCTCGCCCGGCAGGTTGACCTTCGCGCCGTCCTTGAGGCGGTCCGCGCCCTCGGTAACGACCTGCTCTCCGGCTTGCAGCCCGGAGAGTATCTGCACCTTGTCGGCCGTCGCCAGGCCGCGCTTCACGTTGCGCAGCATCGCCGTTCGCTGCGCCGGGTCGACCACGTACACGTAGTCGCCGTTGGCGCCATGCCGGACCGCATTGACCGGAACGACCAGCGCACCCGGTTCCATGCGCAGCAGCAACTGCACATTGACGAACTGGCTGGGATACAAGGCGCCGCGGCTGTTATCGAAGCGGGCCTTCGCGCGCACCGTGCCGGTCTGGGGATCGACCTGGTTGTCGAGCGCCAGGAAGCGGCCGGTATCGAGGGTATTCTGCCTTCCCTGGTCGAGCGCGGTCACGGGAAGGGAAGTTCCGTCAGCCATGCCGGACAGGCGCGCGGTGAGCTCGGGAATGCGATCCTGAGGCAGGGCAAACTGCACATCGATCGGGGTGGTCTGGGTAATGACCGTGATGCCGTTGGTGTCGTTCGGGCTGACGACATTGCCGAGGTCGACGTTGCGCAAGCCCGCGCGTCCGGAAATCGGCGCGACGATGCGTGAATAGCCGAGGTTGAGCTTGGCTGTGGTCTCCGCCGCCTTGTCGGCCGCCACCGTTCCCTCGAGCTGCTTGACAAGGGCGGCCTGGGTATCGACCTCCTGGCGCGCGATTGAATCTTGCGCGAGCAAAGTCTGGAAACGATCCAGCATCTGGCGCGCATTGGAAAGCTGGGCTTCGTCACGCTGGCGCTGCCCGGTTGCCTGCATCAGCGTCGCTTCGAACTGGCGCGGATCGATCACGGCCAAAGTCTGTCCCGCCTTTACCGGCTGGCCTTCCGAAAAGAGGATTTCCTTGAGTACCCCGGAGACCTGCGGCCTCACCGTAGCCGCCGCCGATGCATTGACCGTCCCGAGCGCTTCGATGATCACGGGCAAGTCAGCGCGGGCAACCTGCGCGATGCCCACGGTTGTCGGGGGCGGACTGCGCCGCCCTCCTGCCTGTCCCGCTCCTTCCTTACCCTGATGGTTGACCAGGTACCATGCCAGTCCCAGCAGCAGCCCTACGCCAAGCAGGGTCATCAACACGCCGAGGGGAAATCGCCGGCGCGGACGCGCGGCGGGAGCGGTATCTTCGGGAATGGTCACAGGATTTTCCTAGGGTTCTTATTTTCGGTTGGCGGGATATCGCGGACGCAATGTTCGTATGACAATCGCTTGGGAAAAAGTTTGGCAGAGTCGTGTATCCTCAACTTGTCCGTCACCGGCACATTTGTATCGGAATGTTTACGCATTTGATTGCCGGCAATGCCTCGCCTCCGGCGCGCGCAAGGACAAGGCCCGGAACGAAGTGGGAATTCCATCCGTCGAACCGGCAAATATTCCCTCTATGGCACCCCGATGGCTACAGGACACGCCGAATCCGATGATCAATCCGGCTCGCCGGCGGAGTCACCACTCCAGGAACAAGCTCACACACAACCCCGGTCCGACCCGGGCACGCCTTCGGACGCGGCAGCATCGGCGGAAGAGTGCGCGCTGCAATGCGGCGCGGAGCTGCTGAAGCTCGAGGGCAGCGTCGCCATCCGCTTTGCCGGCGCCGTGCAGGCGGACGGGCTGGACGTGCCTTATGCGCTCGTGCCCAACAAGGGCGTGCTGGCGAAGCCGTCGAAATGGCGGCGCATGGAGCCCGAGGCTCAGCTGGCATTGATCAGGGAGCGGGCGCAGCCCGGGGCGCGGCAGGAATTGCATGCCGCAACCCGTGCATTCGTGCACCGCGTCGCGGCGCTCGCCGAAGACGACAATCTCGACCCCATGGCGTTTCTCGGCAGCCTGGCACAAGGTTCGGGAACGATGATCGCCCAGGAAGTCTTCGAGCGAATAGAGCAACGGCTGGAACACGCCATCGAACGGCGGCGCGAGGAAAGACATGCGATCCTCACTCGCGAGAGCATCAACCTGGCCGAGTATCCGCAATCCTTCGACGTCGCGAGCCGCTTGCCCCGCCGCTTCATCGCCCTGCTTGGGCCGACCAATTCCGGCAAGACCCACCGCGCCATGGAAGCTCTTGCCAGGGCGAAGAGCGGCATCTATCTCGCGCCCCTGCGCCTGCTGGCCCTGGAAAACTACGAGCGCCTGCTGGAAGCCCGGCCGCATGGCGAACCGTTAAAAGTGAACCTCGTTACGGGTGAAGAGCGGCGCATCGTCGACGGCGCCACTCACGTGGCAAGCACCGTGGAGATGCTCGATCCGCGCAATCGCGTCGAGGTCGCCGTCATCGACGAAATCCAGATGCTGGCGGACCGGGACCGCGGCGCCGCGTGGACGGCGGCGGTCTGCGGAGCGCCGGCCAGCGTGGTATATCTCGTGGGCGCGCCGGAAGCGCGGCAGGCCGTGGAAGCGCTTGCGGAGCGGCTCGAGTGTCCCGTCGAAGTCCACGTCCTCAAGCGCAAGGCCCCGCTGAACCTGGAGCCGGGCGCGGTGCGCAAGATCAAGAACCTGCGCAGCGGCGATGCGGTGATCGCCTTCTCGCGGCGTGACGTGCTGATGTGGCGGGACATGATCGCCGAACAGGGGCATTCGGTGTCCACCATCTATGGCAATCTGTCGCCCGAGGTACGCCAGGCGCAGGCGGCGCGCTTCCGTGACCGCAGCGCGGACATCGTGGTGGGAACCGACGCCATTGCCATGGGGCTGAACCTCCCCATCGAGCGCGTCGTCCTGACCACCTCGGTCAAGTTCAATGGCGTGGAGGAAGAAGAGATTTCCGTCGCCCTCGCCAAGCAGATCGCCGGCAGGGCGGGGCGCTTCGGTGTGCACGAGGAAGGTTTCGTCGCCGGGTACGACGACGAGACCCACCAGGTGCTGCGCGCCTTGCTCAAGGAAAAGATCCCGCCGATTCCTCCGACGGGATTCGCGGTCGCTCCCTCCCTCGACCATCTCCACAAGATTTCATCGGTCACCGGCGAGCAGTCGCTGGCCCGCCTGTTCAAGCGCTTCGTGCACAACATCGATGTGCCGGATGGCTTCTTCTATCCGCGCATCACGGAAGAACAGATGGAACGCGCGATCTGGCTCGATACCCTGCAGTTGTCGATCGCCGAGAAGTTCACGATGTCTCTGGTGCCGCTGTCATCGCGCATCGTGTCGCTGCATCAGATCTGGGAAGGATGGGCGCGCAACCTGGCCCGCAGGAAGGTCGTTACCTTGAGCAGGGATCCGCACGACCTGTTCCATAAGAATCTCCAGGAGGTCGAGGATACCTGCCGAATGTATTCCGCCTACGCATGGCTTGGTTTTCGCATCCCGGAGTTTTTCCCGGACGGCGAGTTCGGGCATGAACTCGCCCGCGAGGCGTCCGAACGCGTCGATGCCATGCTGCAGGCGCAGAATGCCGCGGCGCGCAAGAGGCGGAGCGGCCGGGGCCGTTGAGCTTGTCATTGCCCGGAGGAGGCGCTGCCCAGCTTCTCCATGATCATGGTGATCTTCGGCTGGTCGTGGATGCCGGAAATGATGGCGCCATAACTGGCCGTGCCGCTCGCCGACCGCGGCCCGTTGGCGACTTCGTAGTCGAGTACGTAGCTGACGAACACATCATCCGAATCAGGATCCTTGCGGATGTACTCGATGCGGGACAGGACATAAGTGCGGGAAGGCCAGCGCCGCGCTGTCCTGCGGATGTCCTTGACGATCTCTTCCTTGCTGGTCGGTCCGAACCGGTAATACCGGACGCCGTCGGCGAAATAGGCGACTTGCTGCTCCGGAGTCTGGGCCGGATTGATGAAGCCTTCGATGAACTGGCGAACCGGCTCTTCAAGCCCGTCATCAGGTTGCGCATCGGTCTGCGCCCGCGACAGGGCGAACGGCGGCAGGGTCAAAGCAAGCGAGACGGCGAGAGCGAAGCGTGAAAGCGGAAAAGACATGATGTCTGGCAAATGAGGTCACCAGGCAGCATTGGAGCGTCCTTGCTGAGAAAAGGTTTCCCCGTCGTCGCCGGGTTTCGGCCAGCATAACGTTCGCCAACATAAAAAAGGCCCGCCGAGGCGGGCCAAAGTACGGCAAGAAAGCAGTCAAGCATGGGGATGATGCATCGCGTCCTCAGAACGTCAGGGTCGACCACACGGTGTTGCACTTGTGGTCCTTCTCGAAGGTGCTCAGCACCTTGACGCCGCCGCCCGATGCAACGTCGAGTCCGAGGACCTTGTCGGGGGCCGTGAATGCGGGCCACTCGGCCGGGACCGCATTGCCACCGTTCGGATTGCCGGTGCGCGCGAAGTTGGTCCAGTAACGCGACATGGAATCTTGCAGGTCGCGCCGTTCGGCGTTCTCGAGGTCGCGCAGGTTGAACAGGTACTGCAGTTCGTACGAGTGCGCCGCGCCTTGCGGGAAGCTTGCCGTGGTGCGGGCAACGCTCGGGACGGCGGTGCGGTCGCGGAACTCGTACATCCAGATCGGCGTGTTCTGTGCCGCTGCCCGTTTCGACAGGTTGAGCGCCGGGCAGGAAAACAGCAGGTCCGTCCCCACGGCGGTCGCCGCCAGGCTGGCTTGCTGCGCGGTATTGGTGCCGTAGTCGGTCAGCGGGTAGGCCGCTGCGGTAGTCTGCGGCAAACCCAGGCCGGTCTGGAGGTAGGTCGGATAACCCGCGCTGGTCAGCGGCGGCGCGGCCAGTTCACGGATCGCCACGAACAGGCCCCATTCATCGCGGTTGGAACCATTGACGAGCGGCACCTTGTTGTTCTCTCCGGCGGCAAAGGCAGCCTTGATGGACTTTGGCAGGACCTTGCCGTCGATGGAGGGCACCGGGCTGGAATTGAGCGTGGTGAAGGCGGTCGCAAGCTGGTTGTTGACCACGTCGGTCGACAGGCCCCGCAGGCAGGCCGCATCGACGGTCGCGCAGGCCACCCCTGCGGCGGCAAGCGCGTTGTTCACGATGGTCGTTCCTTGCGCCTCGACCGCTGCCTGCGTAGGCTGGCGGTCGAAAGCGTAGCCGCCGCTCTCGATGATTGCCTTCGAGAACAGGCCCTTGGACAGCGGCGAGGCGAGATGGGTCAGGACGCTGAAGCCGCCCGCGGATTCGCCAAAGATGGTGACGTTTCCTTTGTCGCCGCCGAAGCCGTCGATGTTGTCTTGCACCCAGCGCAGCGCGGCCTGCTGGTCCATGATGCCGTAGTTGCCGACGCTGCCGTCGGAGGCGCGCAGGGCCGGGTGGCCGAGAAAGCCGAGCGCGCCGAGGCGGTAGGCGATGTTGACGACGATCACCCCCTTGCTGACCAGCGGCGAAGGATCGGCATAGGTCGTCGTGCCGCCGGTGTTGAAGGCGCCGCCATGGATCCAGACCATGACCGGGAAGGGCCCTTCGGTAGTCGGCGCGTGCACGTCAAGGTAAAGACAGTCTTCCTGGCCACCGGCGAGGCGGAAGGGGCTGGCGCTGGTCTGCAGGCAGGGGCTGGCCGACTGCGTCTTCGCCAGCGGCGTGGTCCACTTCGTCACCGGCGCGGGAGGTGCCCAGCGCAGGTTGCCTACCGGCGGCGCGGCAAACGGAATGCCGAAGTAGCTGCGCATGCCGCCACGGTCGACCGCCTTGACGGCGCCACCCGTGGTGTTTGCCGTGTCGGGCGCCTTGGCACCGCCTCCGCCGCAGGCGGTCAGGACGCAAAGCGATGCGGTGGCAAGGGCCAGTCCCAGCCGGCATTCTGAAATTAAACGGGTCTTCAACGGTTGTCTCCTTGATGGATGAATGCAGGCGGCCATGGCTTGGGGCGATCCGCCTGGCATTTTCTTTATTGGTTGAAACCTGATTCTGAACCGTGGAATGGAAGCGGTATTTCAAAAACGCGGCACGGCTTGCGAAAACCGCTCATGCGACATGCCGCTCTATCGCAGGCGCGCCGCCCGGAAATCTCCCGGCGTCATGCCTTCCCGCCGCTTGAAGCTGACGTTGAAATGCGCCTGGCTCGAGAAGCCGCAACTGACGGCGACCTCCGCCAGCGAGGCATCGTCCGAATGCAGCATGTTCCTCGCCAGCGCGATGCGCCGTTGCATGACGAACTGATGAACCGGCATTCCGAATCCTTCCTTGAAAATGCGCGCGAAATGCGTCGGACTGTAGCCGCATACCAGCGCCAGTTCCCGGATGCTGAGCGACTCGGAAATGTGCGCATCGATGTAATCCTGCATCTTGCGCACTGATTGCTGCGACAAGGATTCATGGCGTGCGGGCGCTGCGTCCCCACGCTGGCACAGGCGGGCGTCGAGGTAGGTCAAGAGGGCCAGGCTGACCGCTTCGGTGTACAAGGCCCCGTTCGGCTCGCCGGCGACGCAATGCTGCTCGATTTCGTCGATCCACCACATCAGCTTGGGGTCGAGAAACCGCAGCGGCTGGCGGATTTCGCTCAGCCAGGTCGGCTGCCTGTCGAGCAGGCTGGCGCAGATAGTTTCCGGAAGGTCCAGCACGCAATAGAGGCTGTCATTGCCGGCGGTCCAAGTGCAGCCGTCGTAATCCGCACCGGCAGGGTAGTAGCCGATCGAGCCCTTGGGCAACTGCCTGGGCGAAGACTTGCGCTCATGGATGCGGACGTTGCCCTGACGCAGAAGCAAAAGCGCGGGTTGCTCGAGGATCTGCAATGGCGCTTCCCGCTTCTCCGGCAGCACCATGGTCGAAACGGGAAGGGCGTGTTCCGCCCGGCTGGCTATCCGTCTGGCGCACTGCATGTTTCCTCCGCTTTGAAGGTACAACTTGTCGTCGGCCTGTGTTCTGCGATGCAGAACTTGATTCTGGCCTGCGATTTATCGTAACAGGAACGTAAAAATTGGTAAAGCATCATCCGGCCAGTACGCTGCGCTCAAAGCAGGGGGCGTCGTGCGATCCCAGGTGTCGCGCGGGTCGATGCAGTTTCGATATGATGCTGGCTTCGACATGACTTATAAGACAAGGTGAACAGCATGCGTCTCGACGAAAAGGTAGTGGTGGTGACAGGTGGCTTCGGGCAGCTCGGCCAGGCGACGGCGCGCGTAGTCCTTGGCCTCGGCGCGAAGGTCGCCATGCTGGACGCCGCTCCGCCGCCCGCGCTGGAGTTCGATGCAACCCGTTGCATGATGGTGGGTGGGGTGGACCTTTCCGACCCGGGACAGGCCGCCGCTGCCATGGAGCGCGTGGCAAGCACGCTCGGCCCAGTTCATGGGCTCGTCAACATCGCCGGCACGTTCAGGTGGGAAACGGTCGCCGACGGCGATCCGGCAACCTGGGACTTCCTTTACAAGGTGAATGTGCGCACGGCGCTGGTTGCCAGCAAGGCGGTCCTTCCCCATCTCGCGTCATCCGGCGGACGCATCATCAGCATCGGGGCCGGGGCGGCCAACCGGGCGGGCCTGGGCATGGGCGCCTATGCCGCATCGAAGGCGGGCGTGGCGCGGCTGACGGAAAGCCTCGCGGAAGAACTGAAGGACAAGGGAATCACCGTGAACGCGGTCTTGCCGAGCATCATCGATACGCCGCAGAACCGCAAGGACATGCCGGATGCCGACTTCAGCCGATGGGTAAAGGCGGAAGACATCGGACAGGTAATTGCATTCCTGCTCTCCGACCTGAGCCAGGCCGTGACGGGAGCGCTCATTCCCGTGTCAGGGAGAGTCTAAACTTCCCGGGAAACCGGGCGGGGAAATCGGCATGCTCTTGCCAGCCACTCCGTCGTTGCCGTTTTTGAACTTCGGTACGCGTCCTTCATCGAACATGCCTGTCAGGCGCTCGCCAGCCGTGGCCGCGATACGAAGCGGGAGCACGAGCGCGGGCCGGGCAATGCCGCGGCGCGGCAAAACGCGCCTCTCGCGGCATGTCATTCAACCAAAATTTGCATGGAGCATGACATGGACAACGACATGATGGAAAACCGTGGCGCCTTCCCCGTCGATCAACCGATCGAAGCACTCATTCGCGACCACAACACCGTGCGCCGCCTGGTCGAGGCGTACCAGCAGGATCACAGCAGGGAGGCCAAGATGCAGGCCGCGCAGCAGATCCTGACGCTTCTGGAGATGCATTCGCAGCTTGAGGAGGGCGTGTTCTATCCGGCGGTGCGCAATATCGATCCGCAGATGATCGGCCACTTCGAGCAGGAACATCAGAAGGCGGACGACCTGGTGCAGGCCCTGAAGAACGGTTCGCTCGACGACCAGCGTTCGGAGCAGCTGCTGCAGCAATTGATCGACATGACCATGCACCACATCCAGGAAGAGGAAAACGACTTCTTCCCGAAGCTGCAGCAGGCGAACATCGACATGACGCCGATCGGATTGCAGATGCAGGCGTTCGAAGCCAATCTTGTGCACGCACAGGCACAGCAGAGCGCGCAGCGCGGCATGCGCCAGTAACCCGGGCAACGCCTCTCCCGGCCGCCGGCCTTCGATTCGCCGGCGGTACCCCTTCCTTTCCCGATGACCCAACCCAGACTGCAAGTCTACCTTGACCTGGATGGCGTATTCGCCGATTTCGATGCGCGCGTCAAGCGCCTGTGCGGCAAGCACCCGGATGAAATCGACCGGGCGCGGCTATGGAAGATCATCAACCGCGACGCGCGTTTCTTCGCCGAGCTCGAGCTCATCGAGGGCTGCCTGCAATTGTGGGAAGCCACGCGCGACCTCGAACCGGTCTTCCTGACCGGCGCCCCGAGTTCCAAGGTGTTCCAGGAACAAAAGCGGGAATGGGTCAGCCGCATCTTCGGGCCCGAATTCACGGTGCACGTGGTGCCGAAGCGGCGCAAGCGGGAGTTCAGCGGCCCGCATAAGGTACTGATCGACGACACCCCCGAAAACATCGCGCAGTGGATAGAGGCCGGCGGATATGGCATCCTGCACAAGGGCGACCACGCTTCCACGGTGCAGGCATTGAAACAGCTGCTCGACATCTACGCCCGCGAGCAGAAGGAGGCGCGGCCCTAAGTCCTGACGTTCCGGAACAGCTTGCCCGCCACCGTGATCACGCCGAAGACGACGGCGCCGGCCGCCAGGCCGATCAGGGCGTCCAGCAGCACCGAGGTCACGCCGCCGAACAGGGTACCGATTCCCGGAACCGCGGCCGCCCGCAGCGCAAGCTGCTCGATGCCTTCCCCAACCACGTGGAAGCCGTGCGCCAGGATGCTGCCGCCGACCATGAACATGGCCGCGGTGCCGATGTAGGACAGTGACTTCATCAATGCCGGCGCGGCCCACAAGAGGAACCGACCCACCTGCCGGGCCAGCGCCCCGGCGCGCCGGCTGAGGTAAAGCCCGGCGTCGTCCATCTTCACGATGGCGCCGACGATGCCATAGACGCCCACCGTCATGATGACGCCAACTCCCGCCAGCACGGCGATCTGCTGCGCGAAAGGCGCGTCCGCCACGGTGCCCAGGGCAATGACGATGATTTCGGCGGACAGGATGAAGTCGGTGCGGATCGCGCCCTTCACCTTGTCTTTTTCGTAAGCTACCATGTCGACCCGTTCATCGGCCAGCGCGCTGCGGCGCTTGTCCATGTCGGCCGCGTCTTCTTCCGCATGCAGGAAGTGCTCCGCGATTTTTTCGAATCCTTCGAAGCACAGGAAGGTGCCGCCCACCATCAGCAAGGGCGTGATGGCCCAGGGAGCGATCAGGCTGATGGCAAGCGCTGCGGGAACCAGGATCAGCTTGTTCCGGAATGACCCTTTCGCGACCGCCCACACCACCGGAAGCTCGCGGTCGGCCTGCACGCCGGTGACCTGCTGCGCATTCAGGGCGAGGTCGTCACCAAGCACGCCGGCCGTCTTCTTGGCGGCGACTTTGGTCATCAGGGACACGTCGTCCAGCAGGGTGGCAATGTCATCGAGAAGCGCGAGAAGGCTGGCTCCGGCCATATCAGATCCTGAAGAGTTTGAAAAATCAGAGTATTGTCGTTCGATGGCATGGATCGCCGCATGCTCCCGGACACTTGCTGATGTAGCACAAGCAAGGTCGGCTTGCCAACATTTGCGTCGTTGCCACTGGTCCAAACCGGCGCGAACCGATATGATTATTGTTCATAAGCAATTTGTTGCGCATTGCCACGAGCAAGCTGCGGACACCGGATCCTCACGCAATGACGTCCACCCTTCAATCAAACAAACCCGGCTTGTTTCTCCAGCAGATCGTCGACTCGTCCGCGACCATGTTCTGGATGACGGACGCGGAAGGTACCTGCATCTACCTGACCCAGGTGAAGACGGCCACGCCCGAGCAGCGCGCCGAGTTCGTAATGAGAAACTGGGTCGATCTCATCCATGAGGAAGACCGGGTGCTGCTCGGCCCGCTGGTCAAGAAATGCTGGGATGCGCGCGAAGCTTACCAGGTGAGATACCGATTGCGTCGAAGCGACGGCGCCTATCGCTGGGTGATGGGAGCGGCAACGCCGCGCATCGGCGGAGACGGCAAGTTCGAGGGCTACATCGGCTCGGTCGTCGATGTGACCGACCAGTCCACCACCTTCCGCTCCACCCGCATCGAATTTGCCCACCAGCTGGCCGCGTCCAACAGTACGGACATCATCACCCACCACGCTCCGGACAGCGGCAATTACCTGTACGCTTCCGCTTCGGTCAAGAAGTCGCTCGGTTACGAACCTTATGAACTGGTGGGCAAGAGCGCCTACCAGTACATCCATCCTGAAGACATTCCCAACATCCGCGAAGAGGTCGAGCGCCAGATGCGCGGCAACCCGCCGGAAGTCCTAGAGCATCGCGTCCGCCATGCCAGCGGTGACTACATCTGGGTCAGCTCCAGCATTACCGTGCTGATCGACCCATTGAATGGCACCAAGCTCGGCGCGGTGGTGATCAGCCGTGACGTTACCCGCGAGCGCCAGGCGCGCGAAGAGCTCATGCTGAGCGAAGCGCGGCTGCGCAGCCTGATGAATCTGTCATCCGACTGGTACTGGGAAACCGACCACGAAGGCAGGTTCACCTACTTTTCCGACGGCTTGTACCGCCTGTTAGGCGCCTTGCCGTCCGAGGTGCTCGGCAAGACCAGGCGTGAGCGCGCCGCCGATCCGAACCAGCCGGGACTGGCCGCCTACGAGCAGCGCTGTGCCGCGAGGTTGCCGTTCCGCGACATCCTGTATTCCTCTTATGGCGATTCGAAGACGCGGGTGCGCCATTCGGCGATCTCGGGAGAGCCGGTGTTCGCCGACGGCGTCTTCCTCGGTTACCGCGGCGTGGGCCGGGACATCACCAGCGAGATCGACGTTGCCAGGCAGCTCGAGTATCTTGCGATGCATGATGTCCTGACCGGCTTGCCCAACCGCGCATCGCTTTTCGAGCGCCTGCAGAACATGCTGAGCACGCGCGGCGACGATACCGTGGGCGTGCTGTTCATCGATCTCGACCGGTTCAAGGAAATCAATGACGCCATGGGACATGTTCCCGGCGACCTGCTGCTGCGCGAGGTCGCGCGGCGCCTGGAAAAGACACTTGCCGATGCAGGGATCGTTGCCAGGCTCGGCGGGGACGAGTTCGTCGTCTGCGTGAGGGGAAGCGTCGATCGCCCCGGCCTGGCGGCGCTGGCGCAGAAGCTGCTGGACGCGATGGCGCAGCCGATCGTCATCCAGGACCAGGAGGTGAGAATCCGCGCGTCGATCGGCATCTGCCTCTGCCCCGAAGATGGCGCGACGCGCGAATTGCTGTTCCAGAACGCAGATATCGCGATGTACCAGGCGAAGGCCGAAGGCCGCAATGCATTCAGGTTTTTCGAACCGGAAATGAGCGTGCGGATGAAGACGAGAATGGCATTCGAGACCTCCATGCCGCGTGCCCTGGAAAACCGCGAGTTCGAATTGCACTACCAGCCGCGGATCGACCTGCGGACCATGGAAGTGCTGGGCATGGAAGCGCTCATTCGCTGGAACCATCCGAGGATGGGGCGCATCTCGCCGCTCGATTTCATTCCCTTCGCCGAGGAGCGGGGCTATATCAAGGACATCGGACGCTGGGTGCTGGAAGAGGCGTGCCTTCAGGCGCGGCGCCTTGGCGAACTGTCAGGCAAGCCCCTGCGCGTCTCGGTGAACCTGTCCGCCCGCCAGCTCGATCAATCTACCTTAGGCGCCGACATCAGGCATATCCTGGCGCAGTCGGCGTTGCCGCCGGACCTGCTTGAACTTGAACTCACGGAATCGGCGCTGGTGAAGGACATGGATGCCACCGTCGCCACCTTCCGGTCGCTGAAGTCGCAGGGAATCCGGATCGCGGTCGACGACTTCGGCACGGGTTACTCGGGCCTCGCCTACCTTGGCCACTTTCCCCTCGATACCCTCAAGCTGGATAAAAGCTTCGTCAACCAGCCGGGTGGAGAAAATCACAAGGTCATCAAGGCCTTCATCGACATGGCGCACTCGCTGGGGTTGAGCGTGGTGGCGGAAGGCGTGGAGCGCGCCGAAACACTGGCGTTTCTGCACGCCATGCATTGCGATGAAGCGCAGGGCTACCTGCTTGCCAAGCCCATGCCGGTCGCGGACCTGGAAGACTTCCTGCGCAACTGGCAGCCGCCCAAGTCCACCCAGCCCTGACACTTCCAACCTTGCGCATGCCATCAAGCTCATCATTTCGGGTTGAGTCGGGCGCATGCATGATGGGCGGCATCGCGCTCTTCTAACCGGCAACTCGATCGGTCTTCGCGCGTCAAATCATGCAACGTGCGAACCATCAGAGGGTATTGCCGTCTTGAAAGGCCGTGCGGCAAATGGTCAGGAGCCAGAGAACATCGGCGAGAGATAATGCCAGCCTATCCCGGCAGCGAATACCCATGCGGCGAGCACGAGCGCGACGCCCCAGTTGCTGCGCGGTTTTTTCCCTTCGGTCTCCATCCAGGAGGCCGCTTTCGCGCGGCATTTTTCCATAGCAGGATAATGTCGTCCAAGAAGCCGAGCACCGGGATGAAATCTGGAATGAGGTCGATGGGACTGAGCGCATAGAAGACGACCGACATGCAGATCGCCCTGGGAAGCTAGGGCAGGCCGGGATGTTTCATTGCGAACCAGAGGGTAACACTGTCGCGTTTGAGTTTGCGCGCTCAGGCGCGAAGCGATTCTGTCAAAGCCATGCGGTCGTCGGTCGGGAATGCGGAAATCGCCTGTTACCGGGATGTCAGCCGGCTGGTATATTCTGACAGGTTTTGAACGCCGCTTAATCGCGTTGTCAGGTAACTCGTCTTGAGCACCTCATCTTTCGGGAAGACTTATGTTTGCAGCAGTCGATCTGGGATCCAACAGTTTCCGTCTACATGTCGGCGCGTTCGAAGGCCAGCAGCTTCGCATCGTGAAAACCGCGCGCGACCCTATCCGTCTCGCGGCGGGGCTGGATGACGAAAGCAAGCTGACCGAAGCGGCCATGAAATCGGCGGTGCAATGCCTCGCCAACTTCCGCAAGGTGCTGCTCGAACAGCCGCTGGATGCGGTCCGGGTGGTGGCAACCAATACCTTGCGGGTGGCAAGGAACGCCGCCGAATTCCTGCCCCGCGCCGAGGCCGCGATCGGGTATCCCATCGAGATCATCTCGGGCGAGGAAGAAGGCCGCCTGATCTACATGGGGGTGGCGAGCACGTTGCCGGACCCCGGGGAGAAACGCCTGGTGATCGACATCGGCGGCGGATCGACCGAACTGATTCTCGGAAAGGGAAGGGACATCGTCCATGTGGAATCATTCAGCATCGGCACCTTCAAGCAGGGCGCCTCCTTCTTTCCGGACGGCCGCATCAGCGCCCCTTCCTTCGAGGCCGCCATTTTGTCAGCGCGTTCTTATTTCGAGGACGCCGCCACCCTGTACAGTCCCCAGCACTGGACCGGCGCGTATGGTTCCTCGGGCACCATACGCGCCATTAATGACGTCATTTCCAAAAACGGCATCGGCGATGGAACGATGTCCTACGAGAATCTGCTCGCGCTGCGCGACCGCCTGGTCAGCCTGGGCCACGTCAGCCAGGTCGACCTGGCCGGCATCAAGCAGGAGCGCGTGATCGTGATGGTGGGCGGGCTTGCGGTGCTCATCGGCATCATGCAGGAACTCGGCATGGCCGGCATGCGGGCCATCAATGCCGGACTGCGCGTTGGCGTGATCTGGGACCTTCAGTTGCGCGAGATGAAGCAGGACCGGCGCGAGCTGTCGGTGAAGGAATGCATGCGCCGCTTCCACGCCGACCCGGACCGTGCGCGGCGCGCTGTGCAATCCGCGCAGGCGCTCTACGCCCAGCTCAAGCCCTCGTCGGATGCTTTTGGGCGTTACCTGCAATGGAGCGGCATGCTGCACGAGATCGGACTGTGCGTGTCCCACACCGGCTTCCACAAGCATTCCGCCTATCTCGTGGAAAACGCCGACCTGCCTGGCTTCACCACGCGCGAACAAAAGCTGATGAGCCAGCTCATCCTTGGACAGAAGGGCAACCTGAGGAAGATTGCCGGCACGCTCTCCGAATCCGATCTTGCCAAGGCCGTGCTTTCGCTGCGCTTCGGGACCATGCTCATGCACGCGAAGCTGGACGCCGAAGTCAGCGAACTCCGGCTGCGAATGAAGAACAAGATCGAGGTAGAGTTCCGCAAATCATGGATCGCAAGGCATCCCACCTTCGTCTACTGGCTTGAGAAAGAGGCGTCGTGGTGGGATGAGATCGGCATCGACATGCTCATCCGCAGCAATTGAAGCAGATGCAGGCTCGCGGCGCGACTCATGTGAAATGCGCCGCGGGCCGCTATTTCGTGAACCCCGGCCCCATCCAAGCCTTGACGTAGACCTTGTGCTCCGCGTCATGTGCGAGCCAGGCAGCATGCGCCTTACGTATCTCCAGGTCTTTCTTTTCGCCGAACAGCAGCATTGCCATGAGTTCGCCGAGCAGCGGCTGGTGGCCAACGATCATGACGGTCTCCCGGCTGTCGGGCCAGTTGATGGCGGCAATGATCTGCTCCGGGGTGGAATCGACCGACAGCGCGGCATGCGTCTTGAATTTCCGTCCGAGCGCCTCGGCGGTTGAAACGCACCTGACCGCGGGGCTCGCCAGGATGCGGCAGCTTCCCGGCAGGTGCCGGTCCAGCCACTTTCCCATTTTGGCCGCCTGTTTCACGCCCTTCGCGGTCAACGGGCGCGCCGCGTCATCCTCTCCCGGTGCGGCATCCGCATGCCGCCAAAGTATGAGTTCCACACAAGTTCCTTTCTCCGGTCAAGATCATTTATCTGGCAGCGGATTGCTTGATCCGATCGTGCCCAGCGAACGGGCGAGATGCAGTTGCGCGCTGAATGTCCCTTCCTTGCTTCTTGGCTTGCGTCGGCGATACTTGCCGTCGGCATTGAGTTCCCAAGCATTCGCCGTATCCCTCATGTAGGGGGTAAGGCCTTCGTTGATGACCCGCTTCTTCAGGCTGGAATCCAGGATGGGAAACGCCACTTCCACCCGCCGGAACAGATTGCGGTTCATCCAGTCCGCGCTCGCGAGGTAGACGTCATGGCGCCTGTCGTTCTTGAAGTAATAGATGCGGCTGTGTTCGAGGAAGCGCCCGACGATGGAGCGGACCCGGATGTTCTCGGACAGCCCGGGGACGCCGGGCCGCAGCGCGCAGGCGCCGCGCACGATCAGGTCGATCTTCACGCCGTCCGCCGACGCGGCATACAGCGCGCGTATCACCGATTCATCGAGCAAGGCGTTCATCTTGGCAATGATCCTGGCTGGCTTGCCCTGCTTGGCAATCGCGCCTTCGCGGCGGATTGCCTGGATGATTTCCTTCTGCAGCGAAAATGGCGCCAGCCAGAGGTATTCCAGATTCTTCGGCTTGGTGAGGCTCGTGAGATGAATGAACACCTCGTTGACGTCGGAAGTGAGTCCGGGGTGCGCGGTCAGCAGGCCGAAATCGGTGTACAGCTTGGTCGTCCTGGGATGATAGTTGCCCGTGCCGAGATGCGCATACCGCCTCAGGCCCGACTCGTTGCGCCGCAGGACGAGGGCGAGCTTGGCGTGCGTCTTCAGGCCTACCACGCCGTAGACGACCTGGGCGCCCACGCGCTCCAGCCGCTCCGCCCAGTTGATGTTTGCTTCCTCGTCGAAACGCGCCATCAGTTCCACGATGACTGTCACTTCCTTGCCGCGCAGCGCGGCAGTGATCAGCGATTCCATCAGGTCCGAGTTCATGCCGGTACGGTAGATGGTCTGCTTGATGGCGACGACATCCGGATCCAGGGCGGCCCGGCGGATGAATTCCACGACGGGCTCGAACGACTCGAAGGGATGGTGCAGCAGCACGTCTTCCTTGTCCAGCCGGGCGAACAGATCGGTATTGTGTACCTTGGGCGACAGGCCGGGCGTGAACGGGGAAAAGTAGAGCGAAGGCGTCGTCACCGAATTGATCAGTTCGAGAAGCCGCACCATGTTGACGGGGCCATCAACTGCGAACAGACGCGTGCGGTCGATGTTGAACTGGTTGAGCAGGAATTGCGACAGGTGCTCAGGGCACTTGTCGGCAACCTCGAGCCTGACGGCAAAGCCGAATTGCCGGCTGTGCAGTTCGCTCTGCAGCGCCTGCCTCAGGTTCTTCACTTCTTCCTCGTCGACCCAGAGATCGCTGTTGCGGGTCACGCGGAATTGGGAGTATCCAATGACTTCCCGTCCGGTGAACAGATCGGCGATGTGCGCATGGATCACCGATGACAGCAGGCAGAAGGACGTTCCCTTCTTCGACAACTCGTCGGGAAGGCGGATGACACGCGGCAGCACACGCGGCGCCTTCAGGATCGCAATTCCGGTGCCCCGGCCGAATGCGTCCTTGCCGGACAGCTCGACGATGAAGTTCAGGCTCTTGTTCACCACCTGCGGGAAAGGGTGCGCGGGATCGAGACCGATCGGCGTGAGCAGGGGGCGGACTTCGCGGTTGAAATAATCCTTCACCCATGCACGCTGCTCCTCGGTCCGGTCCTGATGCCGCAGGAGGTGGATGCCGTTCGCCGACAGCTGGGGAAGGATGGTGTCGTTCAGCAGCTGGTACTGGCGCGCGACGATCTGCTTGCATTCCGCGATGGCCATGTCGATATTGGTTGCCAGCGAAGGCGGCAGCGCCGTGCTGTCGCCTCCCAGCCGGTTCTGGGCCAGCTGGCTTGCGATGCGGACTTCGAAGAATTCATCGAGGTTGCTGCTGACGATGCATAGATAACGCAAGCGCTCCATCAGCGGGATGGAGGCATCTTCCGCCTGGGCCAGCACCCGGCGGTTGAACTCGATCTGCGACAGTTCCCGGTTGAGGAATGTCCCTGTCTGTTTCGGGATGGAGGACAGCTCGCTTGGTGACGAGGTCTTTTTATTCATGGAAACGGATGATTCCTGTGGTCATCCGTCAGAGTGTAATTAGCTTATATGACAAGTTTGTGACGGAGAACAGGAACTCCCAATTTAGCCGCGCAGGCGGGCAGAGCCCGACGGCCTTCCTGGTCTTGCCATAGAGTAATACATTCCCGGAGGCGGGATTGTTCCGCCGTTAGCGACTCGCGCGGTAATACCTCTTGACGCGCTTCGACACCAGAATGGGAAGGTAATCGGTGACTTCGGCCTGATCGGAAAGCTCGTCGAGGACTTCCTCATACGCCGCGGCAACTTCATCCACCGGCATGCCTATTTCCTCGGCCAGCGCATGAATGCTGTGCACATGGCGGTCCGCCATCCCGGGAGGGTTGATGTCGTCATCGGGATCGAGGGGTGCCGAGTGATTGCGTGACGCCATGGCATGACCTTCCAGAACAGGTAGTGCTGAGGGCCGGAAAACCGGAATCAGGAAGTAAACATAATCGCCCCGCCATCATCTGTCGAGACCGGAATATCAATGGAAATGCCGATGCCCATGTGTCGGATAAATGAAGGCATCCGCAAGGCAAGCTGGCGTCCGCGGCAGGCTGCAAGGCCTGCCGTCGGAACGCTAGGCTTCATCAGGCCAAAGTCGGCATGCCCGTGATGTATCCGACCGCCGCGCCGTACAGGTTGCGGTAGTTCGCCTTCAACAGCGGATCGAGCTGCTGGTACACCTTGGAATGCAGGCCGCCCGTGACGTTGCCGCTTGCGTCCTTGGTCAATTCCCAGTCGCCGGCATGCTGGAAGTTGCTCATGATGTAGGCAAAGCCGTTGATGTCGTCCACGGCATGCAAGCCGGTCGACTCCGCGCCCGCCGGCGTGGACAAGATGCGAGAGAGTTGCCTCGTATCGACGTTGTAGGCCCAGAGGAAATTATTGACGTGGGTATTGCTGTCCTCGCCGATGAAAAGCGTGCGCAGCTTCTCGGAAAACTTGAGGTTGTCGGGCGTGGCGATCTTGTCCGGATTGGCATAGTTGCCCAGCGCGTCCTGCGCTTTCATCTTTCCGCCGCCCAGGTCCTCGGAGACGAGGGCGGGCACCGCCGCCATGTCGACGGGCACCCATTCCGAGTCGATGACAGCGCCGCCGGTATCCCGTTGTCCGGCCTTGAGATTCTGCTGATACACCGCCCCTGAATACGGGCCCTCGACCTTGACGTCGCCGGAGCCATCCAGCATCGATGCCTCGATGCGCGACATTGCCACATAGGCGATCTTGTCCTTCGCATTGACCGTCGTGCCTTCCCATTTGGTGAAGCCCATCGAACCGCCGGCAAGCGCGGCGTACCGGTGCGTTTCGAGAAAGGCGGCCGCCTTCTCCATGCCTGGCTTGATTTTAATCCAGTTGAATTTTCCGCCGAAGGGAATCTTCTTGTAGCTGGCATCCTGCGGGTCCGACGTCTTGACGTCCATGATGTCGGCGGCGGTGATTCCGCCATCGACGAGTGCCTTGATTTCCGCGCTGGTCGCGCTGCCAAGCCTGATCCAGCCCAGAGTGGCGGAGCCCGGTCCGGTTCCGGAGGTCTGGTTCCACTTGCCGACGTACAACACGCCGCTCGAAAGATCGCGCGCCCTGTCGGCGATGAACATGAAGGCGCCGCCATTGGTGGCATCGTCACCCATCAGCACGGTGCGTTCGTCAGGCATGACCTGCACGAGCTCGTGGGAGATGCGTCCCAGGCAGTAGTGTTTCCTGATGGTGCCCGTGCCGTCCGGGTTGACCGTCACTTCCGGCAGATGGCCGTAGTGATATGGACTGGTCTTGCCTGCATCGCCGAAGGTGTTCTTCGCGAATCCAAGATACTGCGCATTGCTTGCGGCCGTAGTCGCATCCGGTTCATATTCCTCGCTGGACAGATGCGTGTTCCATGGCGAGCGCGATGCGCCGCACGTGATCCACAAGCCTTTCGCCGGGCTGGTGTCGACGTTGTGGTACTTCACCAAGGTAAGCTTTCCGGTCGCCTTGTCCTGGTCAAGGGTCAGCACGGCGATTGGCGAGGGCAACAGGCCATACATCGATGTCCCGCCTGCATTTCGCGTGGTGTACTCGAACTGCACGACCGCGAATACGGTGTTTCCCTTGACGCCGGCGACAGTCGCATTGGGCAGGGTGATGAATGACGACCCATCGGGCGAGTCGGAATAGAACTGCGGACTTCCGGCGGCACTGGCGTCTAGGATCGGCTGGTTGTTGATGTCGTAGTATCCGCCGGCCAGGATCGTACCGCCGGAGCCGTTGGGAACCTGCGCGCCGGTGATGAAGAAGGGCTCGTAGCCCAGCGTGTAGGCCTGTTTCCGGCCATCGCTGTAGGTAGCCGTCATGCCCGATGCAATGCTCATGGTCGCCATGGCCGCCGGATTGGCGAGCGTCGGCGCGGCCATTCCGGAAAAGGAAATCGAACTCAGGCTAACCGCGGGCAGAGCGGTTTCGGCCGGAACGGCGGCGGAGGAACCGCCGCAGGCGGCGAGCAGCGCGGCGCTGCTGCCGCTGGCAAGGGGAAGCAGGGGAGCGCCAGACAGGATTTTCAGAAGCCGGCGGCGGGGAGCGTCGATGTTATGCATGGATGCCTTATCCTTGTTGGGTTTGACGATCTCGATGGCGTGCTGCCATCTCTTGAGCAGGAGCGCTAATGTTCTTGATGCGATGCATGGCTAACTATTGCGCCGCGAAGAATATCCGCCTGATGTGACGTGGCAATGACAGCATTGGAGGCGATGCCTTGCGGCACGAAGAGGGTGGTTGCATGTCGCGTGCTCTGCCATAGCGCAATATGGGTGGGCCGGGTGTCGGCGAAAATGGGTGCGAGGAATCTGCACTCGTCTCGCCGTTCTTCCTGTCCAACCAATCCCCTTCCGCGTGAAATCCGGGTGACCTCCATGGAAATCGAACTCAAGCTCGCGGTCTCTGCCGAAGACCGTCCCCGTCTCTACAAGCATCCATTGCTGGCCGACCTCGGCAAGCCGGCTCTGCAAGACCTCAATGCCAAGTACTTCGATACGCCTGATCTTCAATTGAAGGCGCGCCGCATCGGCCTTCGCGTGCGCAAGGCCAACGGCAACTGGGTGCAGACCATCAAGGCAGGCGGGCGCGCAAGGGCAGGGCTGCATGAGCGCCACGAGTGGGAAAAGGAAATCCATTCAGGGACGCCGGACTTGGACTTGTTCACCGAAGTCATGCGATCCCATCCGGAACTCTGCCGGGCGGCCGACCTGGAATCGATCAAGGGTGCCCTGCAGGATGTCTTTACCGTGCGCGTGCATCGGGCGACCTGGCTCGTGAAACACCAGGGCGCGGAAATCGAGCTCGCCATCGATGAGGGCAACATCGCTCGGTCGGACAAGAGCGAGCCGGTCAGCGAGGTCGAGCTGGAGCTGAAGTCCGGGACCGTGGAAGCGCTGTACGATCTGTCGCTCAAGCTGATCGAGCTGGTGCCCATGCGATTGCAGAGGGAAAGCAAGGCCGAGCGCGGCTATGCCATGATCTCCCCGGTCCTGCATGAGGCGTCGAAAGCGGCAGCGGTCACGCTGTCACCGAAGATGAACGTCGAACAGGGGATGCAGGCCATCTTCGAAAACTGCCTGGATCAGGTGGCGGCGAACGAGGCCGGCGTTCTCGACGGGAACCGCCCGGAACCATTGCACCAGATGCGCGTCGGACTGCGGCGCTTTCGCTCCGCCCTGAAGCAGTTCGGCGCGGTGGCGGCGTTTCCCTCCGGGCTTGCGGAAGAAATGGACTGGCTGAACGATTTGCTGGGCCAGGCAAGGGACTGGGATGTCCTGTCTCACGAGACGCTGGCAGAATACGGGCGCAGGTCGGCAGGCGAAGCGAATCTCTCCGTGGTGCAGGAGAGGTCGCTTCAACTCGCGGAGGAAAAACGCAATGCGGTGCAGGAAGCCTTGCAATCGCCCCGTTATGCCCGGCTGATGCTTGGAACTTTCGGCTGGGTGCAAGGCAAGGGATGGCGGCACACGGCCACGGAAGCCACCCAGGAGGTGCTCGCCGCGCCATTGTCGGGGCATGCCCGGCAGGTGATGGCACACGCCCTGGCGCAGGTCCTCAAGCGCAGCAAGTCATTGTCCCAGGCCGATAGCGATGTGCTGCACCGGATCCGCATCGCCACCAAGCGAGCCCGCTATGCGTCGGAATTCTTTCAAGCCTTGTGTTCGAGAAAATCCGTGCGCCGCCAAGGCAAGCTGCTCACCGCCTTGCAGGAGGAACTCGGAGCCCACAATGACACGGCCGTCGGTGGCAACCTGTTGAAGGATTCGCGTGATCGGTTCCCCCATGACCTGGAAACCGTGGCTTATCTTCGCGGACTGATGAGCGCGCAAGATGGCGCGGACAAGTCCCGGCTGAAAGCGCTGCGCGGGAAAATCAAGAAACATGATTTGAAATGGCGGCGCCAACCGTCTTGATTGCATCCATGCGGATCGCCGGAGTGCCCGGTCATGATGCCGTCATCAACCGGGACTAATATCCAGGCATCTTTTGCACATGCAACCGATATGTATGGCGAAAGCAGGCATGCCGTCAGAACTTCTTCGAAAGGGCGGCATGCCGACCACCTTCCCCCGCTTGACCCGCTCCCCTGAACGCGCCCCCTGTCTGCTTCCCGATCGGTCGGTGCCGCGGGCATCTCGCCCCGGTTACATCCTTGTTCAGATTGCCATGGACGAAAAAAAGCCCGCAGACCTTGCGGTTTGCGGGCGAATCCATCTCAAGGAGAGGTGGAGGAGACAGGGATCATCTTAGTGCAACGCACAAAGTTTGTCTGCATTTTTTTTGGCATATGTGGTGTTCATTTGACAAATAAGATGCAAATTTCTCGAAAAACCTGCGTCCCTGCAGGCTGAATTTCGATTTTCTTGGAAAGCCGTTCGGTTTTTTAACCAAAACAATGTTGATGCTGCATTGCGGAATAAAGGTCCACGCGATGTTTCCGCGGGCAAGCTGGTGCCAATCAGGAGGGTAACGCACGTGCAGGCATGCCTTGATGCATGACAAGGCGGGAAGCCGGGTTGCCATACAGCTCAACATGACTTTTCGGCGAGGAGTTATGCTGGGTTTTATCGCATGACACTTCGATCGCCTGCCATGAACGTCAGAAAACAGTTTCGCGCCGGATCGGAATTCAGGATCGCCGACCACCATCCGGGCGACAAGCCGCTGTCGAGCGGCGACAAGCCGGCCGATCAGCTGCGTGTTTCCGGACTGGCTGAACAGATCGCGGCGTTCCAGGACATTTTCTATGCGGAACATCGCCGCAAGCTGCTGGTAGTCCTGCAGGGCATGGATACCAGCGGCAAGGATGGTACGGTGCGCGGCGTATTCGGCAGGCTCGATCCCCTGGGCGTTCGCAGCGTCGCATTCAAGGCGCCCAGCACCGATGAGCGGGAACATGATTTTCTCTGGCGCGTCCATGAGCAGGTGCCCGCCATGGGGCAGCTCGTCATCTTCAACCGCAGTCACTACGAGGATGTCTTGGTGCCGGTCGTTCATGGAGACATCAACGAACCGGAATGCGAGCGGCGGTACCGGCACATCCGCGAATTCGAGCGCATGCTTTGCGAGACAGGCACGGTGCTGGTCAAGTTCTTCCTGCACATCTCCAGGGATGAGCAAAAGCGGCGTCTCGAAGCGCGGCTTCAGGAGGGCGACAAGCATTGGAAAGTGGACTTGAATGACCTGAAGGAGCGTCGTTACTGGGATGCTTACCAGGAGCGTTACGAACGCGCGATCCGCGAGACCGATACCGATCCCGCGCCGTGGTACGTCATCCCCGCCGACAGCAAGACGCATCGCAACCTCGCGATCGCGTCCGTCATGATCGACGTCCTGCAAGACATGAAATTGAGCTACCCGCCGCCGAATCCGGAATACTTTAAAATCAAGGTCGAATAAGCCCGGCGGGGACGCCGGCCAGGAACCATGCGGCCCATCGCCCGCCAAGGGGAAATCGTTTGCCATCCACAGCTGAATTGCGTGCGCAATGCCGTGTCTTCATCTCGGGCAGCTTGCCGACCACGCCAGCGGAGGATTTTGCCGAGCTGTCGCGCTGGTGCGAAGTCAACGAGGCGGACCATGACCTCTATGGCAGCGGAAACCTGATCCAGGGTTTCGAGCGGCGCATCGCAAAAATTCTCGGCAAGGAGCGCGCGCTCTTCTGCATCAGCGGAACGATGGCGCAAGCCATCGCGCTGCGGATCGCATGCGAGGCCAAGGGAGGCGATACGGTAGCCTTGCATCCGACCGCGCATGTCCTGCTGCACGAGCGCGAGAATTACCAGTTCCTGGATCTGTTCCGTGCAGTCCGCGTGGGCGATCCCTTCCGGACCTGGAGCGCCGAGGATCTGCAGGCGTGGCCCGGCCCTGTCAGCGCGGCGTTCTATGAATTGCCGATGCGCGAAATCGGCGGCCAGCTGCCGTCGTGGGAAAGCCTGAAAGCCTTGGGGGAACACTGCCGGAAGCGCGGCATTCATTTCCACATGGATGGCGCTCGCCTCTGGGAAGCCGCGGCAGGATACGGCCAGCCGGCGTCCGACATCGCCGCCATATTCGATTCGGTGTATGTCTCGCTGTACAAGGGAATCGGCGGGCTTGCCGGGGCGATGCTTGCCGGCGACGTCGACTTCATTGCACGTGCCGAAGTCTGGCTCAGGCGCTTCGGCGGCAACGTGGCGCGGGCGACGCCTTATGTGGCCGCTGCCGCGGCACGCTTCGACGAACGCATCGCCAGGATGCCGCGCTACCTGGAGCGCGCGAAGGAAGTCGCGCGCGTGGTGTCCGCCCGTCCCGGAATGCGGGTCAATCCATCCGAGCCGCAAGTGAACATGATGCATGTGTACTGCGCCGCTTCGCGGGAGCGGTTGACAGCCATCCGTGACGAGCTCGCCGGCGCCCATGGCATCTGGCTGTTCGGCGCGGCGCGCCATGCGCCGCTGGCCGGGGAAAGCAGTTTCGAATGGTACGTCGGCGATGCCCTGCTGCAGATGCCCGACCGCGAGCTTGAGCACATCCTGGACCTGTTCGCTGAGCGGCTTCGACCAAGCCAGTAAAACAAATCCCCGCTAGATCACCTTGACCTGTTCCCAGTCCGTGACGCCGCTGAAGATCTTTTCGATGCCGTCCTGGCGAAGCGTGCGCATGCCTTCCTTCATCGCGAGCGCCTGGATGTCCGGCACGCTCGCCTTGGTGTGAATCAGCCGCTTGATGGTGCTGGTATTGCGCAGGAATTCATGGATGCCGACGCGTCCCTTGTACCCCGTTTCATTGCAGAGCTTGCAGCCCACCGCCTGGAAGATGGTGATGCTGCCATCCGACTGCTGGTAACGACTGCGCCAATCGGAGAGCACGTCGGCAGGATTGCTATCGGTGTCGGCGCAATATTCGTGGGCCAGCATGGCCAGCTGTTCCTCGGTGGCCGCCACCGGACGCCGGCATGACTGGCACAAGCGCCGCGCGAGCCGCTGGCCGACCACGCCGATGAGCGCGTCGCCGAAGTTGTACGGGTCGAGTCCGAAGTCGAGCAGCCGGATCACGCTCTCCACCGCGCTGTTGGTGTGCATGGTCGACAGCACGAGGTGCCCGGTGAGGGAGGCTTCGATGACGATGTGGGCGGTTTCTTTGTCGCGGGTTTCGCCGACCATGATGACGTCCGGGTCGGCGCGCAGGAAGCTGCGCAGGATCAGCGGAAAGGTCCATTCGGCCTTTTGCTGGACCTGCACTTGGCGCAGGCCGTCCTGGGTGATTTCGATCGGGTCTTCCACCGTCCAGATCTTGCGCTCCGGCGTGTTGATGTAGCTGAGCAGGGCATGCAGGGTCGTGGTCTTACCGGAACCGGTGGGTCCGCAGACGAACAGGAGGCCATGCGGCTTGGTGACCGCCTGCTGCAGCATGTCCAGCACGCCCTCTGCCAATCCGATCGCGCCGAGCGATACCGCCTTGGGAGGCGCCAGGATACGCATCACGACGTCCTCGACGCCATCCGTAGTGGGGATCGTTACCACGCGCAGTTCGAGCTTCACCGGCCCGAACTGCTCGAAATTGATCTTGCCGTCCTGCGAGTGGCGCTTCTCGGAAATGTCGAGACGGCTCATGATCTTGATGCGCGAGACGACGGCGTTGCGAAAATTGGCCGGCAGGTTGGAGTAGTCCGACATGATGCCATCCTTGCGGAATCGCACCCGGGTCGGCTTGTTGTCGCGCATGGACTCGATGTGGATGTCAGACGCGCCGGCGACATAGGCATCGATGATGATCTTGTTGACTAGCCGCACCAGGAGGTTGTCCGACTCGGTGACATGGGCGCGGTTTTCGAGTTCGAAGTCGATGTCGCGCTGCGCGTCGAGCTGCGATACAAGCTCGGAGATGTCCGTGCCGCTCGCCTCCGGACCATAGATGCGGTCGATCGCCGTGCGGATTTCCTCTCCCGATGCCATGACCGGATCGACCGCGAGGCGGGTGACGAAGGAGATTTCCTTGAGCGCGTCCGGCATCAGCGGGTTTTCCATCGCCACCACGATCCGCGTCTCGGTATGGTAGAGCGGCATGACGACGTATTTCCTGACCAGGTCTCCCGGAAGGATGCGCGTCATGCTGGACTGGAAGGAATAGTTTTCCAGGCCCACGAAAGGAATGCCGACCTTCTGCGCCAGGACGCGCTTGATCGCTTCGAACGACACCATGCCCATGTTGACGAGGATGTCCCCGAGCGGCTTCGTGCGGTCCTTGCTCTGCGCCTGAAGGGCAAGCTCGAGCTGGTCCTTGGTGATGACTTCTTCCTGCAGCAGCGCTTCGCCGAGGCGGAGCTGGGGACGGTTCTTCTGGGCGACGAGTGCCTTTTCGATTTGTTCCTGGGTGGCGAGTTGCTTGATCTGCAGGTAATCGCCCAGCTTGCGTTCGCGCAGCTTGTTCTGTTCGGCGAGGCCGGCTTCGACCTCCTCCATCGACAGCAGATTCCTTTCCACCAGCAGCTTGCCCAGCTGTTCGCCGATCTGGTAGCTATCGATGACGTCCGCCGGGATGAACATGCGGTGCACCTTTTCCGGCGCGCTTACCAGAAACAGGAACAGGCCGCATTCCTCTGCCACATATCCCATCGTTTCGTCGTCGAGCGTGGTCTGGTCCTTGAACCGGACGCTGAACCGCTGCACCGCCTGCGTCTTGGAAAAATCTTCGAGTGCCGATTCGGCGGAAAGATCCAGCCGGCGCATGCCGATCGGCATCTTGAAATGCAGGCTGTGGATCTGGGAGAAGGGAATGAGGGCATTGGTGTCGCCCCGTGCCGCGCGAAAGTCGATGATCTCGGCGCCGGTGTCGATGCGGAGTACCTTTCCCACCGTTCGCTTGCCGTTCCGGTGAACCACGGTAGCGATGGTGGACAGATCCTTCATCATCGGATCCTGCTCGGGAATTCGCTCGTAATGGGGCGGATAGGGCCAATCTATCATTGCTTCTCTTTCACTCAGGCTGGATGCCGCTCGGTGCAATAGCGCCAGTCGTTTCCGTTTGTTCCCGGTCGATGCTGCCATGGGGAAATTCCATTATAGCCCCGCTGTACGGCACGTAGCGGCCTAAGTGCGGGCTAGGCCGGTGATTGGGAAATTCGGGGAGAAGCCCATCGCACGGTTATTGAAGGGGGCAACGGAGGGCGCGGGCGCAAGGACGCCGCCCGGAGGAGGGTCGAACGATTGAGCGCCGAAAGGTCGCGAGGACCTTGCAGCGCCGGCCTTCGTCGCTATATCGAAGGCGAGGGACTGGAATGATGGATCTAGTGTAGTTTCTTCAACGCATCGGGCTTGTGCGCTGCTTCGCTGCCGGTCTGGTCGCTCTCGACCAAGTATTGCGGTTCATCCGGAGAGGCGTTCACGTGGTGGCCCTTGATTTCCATGGGAGCCGTCAGCTTTTTCTTGATCGTTCCCTTGACCAAGCCTTGCGAAGAATGCCATTGCACCTTGTCGCCCGTCTTGAATTCATCTTTCATGACCACCTCCTTGTCATGAATAGATGCGCGCGGCCGGCAAAGAATCCCTGCATGGCGGGCGAAACCGCACGCAACGGAATTCATTCGCGTCATACGTATCAAACAGTCAATACAACATTGCCAATGGAAAGACGATGAACGAGAAGGAACTCAGCCTCGCGCAGCTGGAAGAGCTGGCGGCGCGCATGGCGGCCGCCATTCCGGACCTGGATTGCCCGGAATGTTGCGAATGCACGTGGGTTTATCACTACGTCGAACGCAGCGCCACCCTCTATCAGGAAGAATTGGAATGGGCGCTACTCGTCCATGCCTTCCGACAACATCGGCAGCGCGGACCGCAGCAGGCGCAATGACGATCGCAACGGCCATTTAAAACCCTGCCCAGGCCATCGCGGCCGCGGCGGAGGGGAGCGCCCTCCGCCGCGTTGCTGATTACTTAGAGTTTGCCAGCTTCCAGTTGCCGTTATCGATGGTAAGCAGCACGCGCGCGTTGTCTTCCAGGCCAAAGTGATCCTTGGGCGTGTAGCGGACTACGCCCTGGGTGATGGTGATGCTCTTGCCGCTTTCGAGTGCGTCCTTGATCGCCGTCCGGAACTCCTGGGTGCCCGGCTTGCCTTTCTTGAGCGCCTCGGGGACCACTGCTTGCAAGAGCAGCTGCGCATCGTAGCCATGCGCCGCGAACTGGTTGCGCGACCCGGCGCCGAACTGCTTTTCATAGCGGTCGACGAAATCGACCGCGACCTTTTTCGACGGATGATTGTCCGGCAGCGCTTCGGGCATGACCGCGAGGCCGGCGACGACCACGGAGCCTTCCACGTCCTTGCCGCCGAGGCGGATCAGGTCGCGGGACGCCGCACCGTGGGTCTGGTAGATCTTGCCCTTGTAGCCGCGCTCCACGATCGCCTTGTGCGGCATTGCCGAGCCGCTGCCTGAGGCGCCGATGAGGACCGCATCCGGCTTGGCAGAGACGATCTTGAGGGCTTGCGCGGTCACGCTGGTGTCGGCGCGCGCGAAGCGCTCCGTGGCCACCGACTTCAAGCCTGCCTTGGCGGCGAGCTCGTTGAATGACTTGAGCCAGGTTTCGCCGTACGCGTCCGAATAACCGAGGTAGGCATAGGTGTTGACGCCGGCTTTCTTCATGTGGTCGACGATCGCGCTCGCCATCAAGGCGGTGGACTGCGCCACGCGGAAGGTATAGGTGCCCTTGCCTTCGGGCAGTTCGACCGGCGAGGTCGAGATCTGCACCGTCTTTCCTTCCGAGGCGACATCGGCCAGCGCCACCGATGCCGGCGTGGCTGTCGAGCCGACGATGACGTCCACCTTGTCTTCGGTGATGAAACGGCGCCCGTTCTTGGCCGACTGGGTGGTATCGGAAGCATCGTCCAGCATGATGATCTTTACCTTTTCGCCGCCGATGGTCTCGGGCCAGAGGGAAATGCCGTTCTTGGTGGGAATGCCCAGGCCAGAGGCGGGGCCGGTCAGAGGTAAGCTGACGCCGATGGTGATGTCGGCCTGGGCGGCGCAGCTGAACGCGAGAGCGAACGAAGCGATGAGCGGTCGGAATGCGGGTTTCATGATGTCTCCTCGTGTCTTGGTCGGTGAATGAATTGCGATGCGGTAGATCATGGGGCTTGTGGTGCTGTCTTCTTCGTGAGTCCGAGATAGGTTTCGACGACCCTCGGATTGGCCGCGAGCGCGGACGCTTCGCCTTCGAGCGCGAGATCGCCGGTTTCGATGACATAGCCGTAATCCGAGACCTGCAAGGCCGCGCGCGCGTTTTGCTCAACCAGGAGGATGGCGACGCCGGTGCTGCGAAGTCCGTTGATGATGCGAAAGATTTCCTTGACGATCAGCGGTGCGAGGCCGAGGCTGGGCTCATCAAGCATCAGCAGCCTAGGCTTGGCCATCAGCGCGCGGCCCAGCGCCAGCATCTGGCGCTCGCCGCCGGAAAGCGTTCCTGCTTCCTGCGATGCCCTTTCCTTCAGCCGTGGGAACAGCTGGTAGACGGTGTCGAGCTGGTCCATGTAATGCCTCTCTCCCGCCCGCTTGCGCGGGTAGGCGCCAAGCCTCAGGTTGTCTTCCACGTTCATGGTGGAAAACAGCTCGCGCGTTTCAGGCACCAGCGACATGCCCCGCTGCACCCGCTCTTCCACCGGCACGCCTGCCAGGTTCTCGCCAAGGAAGTGAACGTTGCCGCGCGCGTTTCCCGAGGCCGGAAGGATCCCCATGATCGCCGCGAGGGTAGAGGACTTGCCGGCCCCGTTGGGACCGATCACCGACACGATGCGACCGGCTCCGGCGCGCAGCGATACCCCGTGTACCGCCTCCACCTTGCCGTAGCTGACATGCATGTCGTCGACTTCGAGTATGGTCTCCATGCCCCTTCCTTATTCGATGCCGCCGAGGTAAGCCTCGAGCACCGCGGGATGCTGCTGGATGGTCTCCGGCGTTCCTTCCGCGATCTTGGTGCCGAATTCCATCACCACGAGCTTGTCGGTGAGGTTCATCACGAAATCCATGTCGTGTTCGACGATAAGGATGCTCATGCCGTCGTCGCGCAGTTGCCTGAGCAAGGTCGCCAGCGCCTGCTTTTCCTGGTAGCGCAGGCCAGCGGCGGGTTCATCCAGCAACAGCAGCGCCGGATCGCTGCACAAGGCGCGCGCGATTTCCAGGATGCGCTGCTGGCCCAATGCGAGGCTTCCCGCCTCCGCGAACATCCATTCCTTCAGCCCGACCCGCTCGAGCTGGCATGCCGCCTCGTGCAGCAGCTTGGCCTCCTCCCTGCGGTTGAGGCGAAGCACGCTGGCCAGCACGCCGCCTTGCGGCCGGTAATCGCCGCGCAGGTGTGCGCCAAGCGCGACGTTCTCGAGCACGCTCATGCCCGGCAGCAGTTGGACGTGCTGGAAGGTCCGGCCGATGCCGAGGCGGACGATGTCGCGCGATGCAAACCGGCTGATATCCTGGCCCCGGTAAGCGATGCTGCCCGAGGTCAGCGGAAGAAGCCCGGTCACCAGATTGAACGTGGTCGACTTGCCTGCGCCGTTGGGCCCGATCAGGCCGACGATTTCTCCGGCATCCACGCCAAAGCTGACATCGTTCACCGCCACCAGTCCGCCGAACTGCTTCCTCGCGCGCTGCACGTCGAGGATGCGCTCGCCCGCGCGGGGCTTGGGGGAGCGTGCGATCGCGTCGGCGCGCGGGGGCGGCGCCGGGTTGGCTTTGTCGGGGAAAAGACGTCGCAGGTGGGGCCAGATGCCCTCCTGCGCATACTGCAGGAGGAAGATCATCAAGGCGCCGAAGACGATGATCTCGAAATTGCCGCTGCTTCCGAGCAGGCGGGGCAGGACGCTCTGCAGGCCGTCCTTGAGCAGCGTCAGCAGGCCGGCGCCAAGCACCGCGCCCCAGAGGTGTCCGACGCCGCCCACCACCGCCATGAAGAGATACTCGATGCCGTAGCCCAGGCCGAAGGGCGAGGGATTCACCGTACGCTGGAAGTGCGCATACAACCAGCCGGAAATGCTCGCCAGCATGGCGGAGATGACGAAGATCGTCACTTTCATGCGCCGGGTATCGACACCCATCGCCTCGGCCATCATGCTGCCGCCCTTGAGCGCGCGGATGGCCCGTCCCGGCCGCGAGGCGAGCAGGTTGCGAAGGCACAGGATCGCCAGCAGGACGGCACCCCAGATCAGGAAATAGATGGCGCGCGGGGAGGCGAGGCTGATGCCGAACAGGCTGATCGCCGGAATGCCGCTGAGGCCATCGTACTTGTTGAGCATCTCGGCGTTGCCGAAGATGAAGTAAAGGGAAATTCCCCATGCGATCGTCGCCAGCGGCAGGTAATGCCCGGACATGCGCATGGTGATCAATCCGATGAGGTAGGCCGAGATGACGGTGATCGCCAGTCCCGCCAGCAGGCCGAGCCAGGGCGACACACCATGCCTGGTCGACAGATAGGCCGTTGCATAAGCCCCGAGGCCGACGAACGCAGCCTGGCCGAACGAGGTCATTCCGCCCACGCCCGTGAGGAGCACCAGGCCGATGGCGACCAGGCTGTACAGGCCGATGTAGTTCAGCAGGTTGATCCAGTATTCCGGCGTCGGCAGCAGCGGCAAGGCGATGGCGATGCAGAGCAGCGCAACGGGAAGCAGAAGCGGGAGCGAAAACGCTTGATGGCGGATGTTTGTCATGCCTTCGCCTCAGTGCTCGTCGTCCGCGTGGCGGCTTGTGAGCGAACGCCAGAGCAGCACTGGAATGATCAGGGTGAACACGATGACTTCCTTGAATGCGCTGGCCCAGAACGAAGAATAGGATTCCAGCAAGCCGACCAGCACCGCACCGGCCGCCGCCAGGGGGTAGCTGACCAGGCCGCCGACGATCGCGCCGACGAAGCCTTTCAGTCCGATCAGGAAGCCTGAGTCATAAAAAACCGTGGTCATCGGGCCGATCAGCACGCCCGACAAGGCGCCGATCGCCGCCGCCAGCGTGAATGCCAGCTTGCCGGCCTGGTTCGTTCCCACGCCGACGAGCCTCGCGCCGACCCGGTTCACCGCTGTGGCACGCAAAGCCTTGCCGGAAAGGGAACGATCGAAATACAGGTAGAGCGCAACGATCAGCAATAGGGAAATCGCGATGACGCTGAGCACCTGGCCGGAGACCGGAACGCCGCCGAGGTCCAGCGACAATTCGCTGAATGGCCGGGTGCGGGATCCTTCCGCGCCGAACACGAGCAGGCCCACGCCGGTCAGCACCAAGTGCGCGGCGACTGACACGATCAGCAGCACGAGGGTGGTTGCCTCGGACAGGCGCTGATAGGCAATCCGATACAGCATGGGACCCATGGGGGTGACGATCAGGATTGCCAGCGCCGCCTGCAATGCCGCAGGCAAACTGGCCAGGGGAACGATGCGGCAGATGGCATGCAGCGCGGCAGGAAACGCCAGGTATTTCAATGCGAGAAGAAGCCAGGTCCGTGCTCCCGGTGAGGCGCCGTTCACTTCATTGCCTCGCTCGCCTTTTGCTGCCCGCCGGAAGACGTCGGCCGCTTCGAGCAGGAAGACTGCCGCCCCCATCGCCATGAGCAGCAAGGTGATCTGCGGCATCGCGCCGGACTGCATGCCGGCAAGGGTCAGCGCGCCGAACGACACGAACTCGCCCTGCGGAATGAAAATGACCCGCGTAACGGAAAAGACCAGGACGAGCGCGAGGGCGAGGAGGGCATACACTGCCCCCGATGTCACGCCATCCTGCGTCAGGATTCCTATGATTTGCCAGTCCATCGCTCCTCCAGATCGGCTGCCATGCCGGTTTTCCGCCATGGCAACCTGTCGGATGCGGGCTTTCCATTCGAGGTAGCCGCGTCACCCGCGTCTCCAACATGCGTCAGCGCCAATCTGTTGTCGATTGTTATGGCGCATAACAGTTAGTCACTATAATTAAGTCGAGTACCTAATGCAATAGTGGGAAACCTTGCCGTTCCGGGATTTGCCTTGGATCCCCGCTGGCTGGGGGCCGTCAATTGCAGAGCTGCCGAAGCAGCCGGCACAACTGGACCCGTTCGTCCGGGGTAAGCGCTCCGGAAATGCGCTCGTCGTGCTCCTTCACCATTTTCTTGACGCGCCGCAGCTGTTTCTGCCCTTCCCTGGTGAGCCTGAGCTGGTAGGAGCGCCGGTCGCCGGCGTCCTGCCTTTCCACCAGTCCCTGCGCCTCGAAACGATCGATGATCGAGACCACGCCGGAACGGGCGATGCCCATGACTTCGGACAACCTGGTCTGGGAAATGCCGGGATTGTTCTCGATGATGACCAGGGAAGAAAAGCGTTGCGGCGTGATGTCTTCCTCGCCAAGCGAGGCGGCGAAGTCTTCGTAGATCGAGAGTTGCGCGCGCCTCACGGCATAGCCGACGAGTTCATCGAGCACGTCATAGTCGATGCCTTCGATCCTGGCGTTGAAGTGCGCCAGTTCCTTGGGTGTTTCCGGATCCTTGTTCCGTCCCATGCCTGTCTCCGATGCCACGGTCCGGACGGGTGCGCGAACCGCCTTGCGGATTCCCGTTCGCCGAGCGCCTGTTGTGTATTGTGTTATGCGGATTAACTGTTATACAGTATAACAACCGATCCAACAACCACGCGCGCCGACGGTAATTTTGCTCCGGAATGGCGCCCGAACAACGAGGAGATATCCATGAAGGTAGTCATTGCCGGGGCAGGAATCGGCGGATTGACGCTTGGATTGATGCTGCACGAAAAGGGCATCGACGTCGAGATCCACGAGGCGGTCGGCGAGATCAAGCCGTTGGGCGTGGGCATCAACCTGTTGCCGCATGCAAGCAAGCAACTCTGCGACCTTGGCTTGGAGGAGTGTCTCGCCGAAAAAGGCATCGAGACGTCGACACTGGCCTATTTCAACAAGTTCGGCCAGGAGATCTGGCGCGAGCCCCGCGGCCGCGCCGCCGGATACGATTATCCCCAGTTTTCCATCCATCGCGGCGAGCTGCAGATGACCTTGCTGGAAAAGGCGCGAGAACGTCTGGGCGCGGATCGCATCCATGCCGGGCATGCCTTCCTGTCGTTCAGGCAGGAAGCCGACAAGGTCGTCTCTACCTTTTCGAATCGCGCCGACAATACCGAGTTCGAGGTCGAGTCGGACGTCCTGGTGGGCGCGGATGGCATCCACTCCGCGGTGCGCCGGTTCCTGTATCCGACGGGAGACGAGCCGCGCTTTTCGGGACGCATGCTGTGGCGCGCCGTTACCCGGGCCGAGCCCTACATGGATGGCAGGAGCATGTTCATGGCCGGCCACCAGGACCAGAAGTTTGTCTGCTACCCGATCTCGGAATCCTTGCGCCGCCAAGGCGCCTCGCTGATCAACTGGATCGCCGAGCTGCGCGTTCCGCATGGAGAACTGCCGAAATCGGACTGGAACCGCAAGGTGGACAAATCGGTGTTCGCCGGTCCCTTCGCAAGCTGGAAATGGGACTGGATCGACATTCCGGCCGTCATCGACGCCGCCGAGGTGGTGTACGAATTCCCGCTCGTCGACCGCGACCCATTGCCGCGCTGGACCTACGAACGGGTAACGCTGCTGGGCGACGCGGCCCATCCGATGTATCCGATCGGGTCGAATGGCAGCGCGCAGGCCATTCTCGACGCGCGTTATCTGGCGGATTGCCTGTCGAGCGATCCCAACACGTCCTATGCGTTGCGGGAATACGAGGCAGAGCGCCTGCCGCGCACGGCCGGCATCGTGCTTCGCAACCGCATGAACGGACCCGAGCAAGTCATGCAGCTCGCGGAAGAGCGTGCGCCGAACGGGTTCCGCAACATCGATGATGTGATTCCGCGCGAACAGCTCGAAGCGATCTCGTTGCGCTACAAGCGCCTGGCGGGATTCGACAAGGACTCGGTAGGTGCGGGGAAGAAGTCATGATCGCTCCGAACGAAGCCACGTCACCTTTCGTGCCGGTGCTGAAGCCGGCAGGACGCATCGAGGTCAAGGTGGCGCCTCCGATGATGCTGGGCGAACTGGCGGGGACCGAGCGGCGGCTGATTTCCATCCTCGGCGGCAGCGTCGAGGTTGCTGGCAGGGTCGGCCAGATCCTGCCCGGCGGCAGCGACCTGCAGGAAGTGCGTGCGGATGGCACGATCAGCCTGACGGCACGCTATGCCGCGGATTTTGGCGATGCGGGGAAACTGCTGATCGAAAATACCGGGCTGCGCCGCGAGAAGCGAGCCGGTGACGACTCCAGACCCGAAGGCGGCACGCCGGATGGAGGGCCTTATTTCCGCGGCGTGCTGCACTTCAGCGCGCCGCCCGGTGCGCTGCACTGGCTCAATGACAGCATCTTCGTCAGCAGCGGCGTGCGTGAGGGCGGCACGGTCTATCTCGACATCCACCAGGTTTGCTGAACGGGCGCCGCAATATGTAAAAACACCCTGGCGGCTCGCGCCGGCAGGGTGAGTATGTTTGGGGGACCAGCCCGGGCCGGACGGCCTGCGGGACGGTCAGGCCAGATGCGGCGTCATTCGCTTTCGATGAAGGCGCGGAGCTTGTCCATGCGCGTCTGCTGGCGCAGCTTGGCCATGGCCTTCGCTTCGATCTGGCGAACGCGCTCGCGGGTGACCTCGAGCTGCTTGCCCACTTCTTCCAGGGTGTGGTCGTCGACATTGTCCAGGCCGAAGCGCATGCGCAGGACCTTTCTTTCCTTCGGCGCGAGATCTTCCAGCACCTCGGCGATGGCCTTTTGCAAGCCGGCGCGCATCGCGGCGGCCTCCGGGGAAAGCGAGGGATCGTCGCTGATGAAGTCGCCCAGCACCGCATCGCCGTCGTCTCCGGCCGGCGCGTCGAGCGAAGCCGGTTCCTTGGCGATCTTGAGCACTTCCTGCACCTTTTGCTCGGTCATGTTCATCTTCGTCGCCAGCGTCGCGACATCGGGCTCCTGGCCGGTGGCGCTGACGGTCTGGCGGATGATGCGGTTCATCTTGTTGATGGTTTCGATCATGTGCACCGGCACGCGGATGGTGCGCGCCTGGTCGGCGATCGCGCGGGTAATGTTCTGCCGCACCCACCACGTGGCGTAGGTGGAAAACTTGAATCCGCGCCGGTATTCGAACTTGTCCACCGCGCGCAGCAGGCCGATGTTCCCTTCCTGGATCAGGTCGAGGAACTGCAGGCCGCGGTTAACGTAGCGCTTGGCGATAGAAATCACGAGGCGCAGGTTGGCCTGGGTCAGTTCGCGCTTTGCTTCCATGGTCCGGCGTTCGCCGGCAAGCATGCGCTTGCTGGCCTGGCGCAGGAGAGGCAGCGGCAAGCCGGCCTGCGCTTCGATGCCGGCAAGGCGGACCTGCTGGTCGCGGATGGCCGGGATCTGGCGCGCCAGCGTGGCGCTGTAGGGATAGGCCATGTCCACTTCGCGCTGGACCCAATCCAGGTCGGTCTCGTTGCCGGGAAAGGACTTGATGAATCGCTCGCGCGGCATGCCGCAGACATCGACGATGGTGGACAGGCGCTTTTCGATGGCGCGGACGTCTTCCATGTGCTTGCGCACGCTGGAGCAGATCTTGTCGACGATCTTCGGCGTGAAGCGGATGCCGAGCAGCGTCTGGGTGATGGCATCCTGCGCGGCCCGGGCGCGGGCGCCCAGCAAGCCTTCCGGATCCTCGCGCATGGCGTGCGCCTGCTCCGCGATGTGCGTGAATTTCTGCAGCACGGCCGACTTCAGCTGCTGCAGCTGCTCGTCGGACATTGCCCCGTCGTCGCTCACTGCCGGCAGGTCCTCGTCGTCCGCGCCATCGTCGTCATCGGCGGCCCCGGACAGGGAAACGTCATCCTCGCCGCTCGACAAGCCGTCGACGATGCTGTCGACCGCAACCTGACCCGCCTCGATCTTCGGTATGAAGGCAAGGATGTCATCGATGGCGGACGGAATGGCGGAAATCGCGCCGATCATTTCGCGCTGGCCGTCCTCGATGCGCTTGGCAATCTCGATTTCGCCTTCGCGCGTCAACAGTTCGGCGTCGGACATCTCGCGCATGTACATGCGCACCGGGTCGGTGCTGCGGCCGTAGTCGCTTTCGTCGGCGGCGATGGCGGTGTTGGCGATGGCTTCGACGTCGTCGTCGCTGGTGCCGGTGGCCACGCGGTCCGACAGCAGCAGCAAGGCGTCATCCGGCGCCTGCTCGTAGACGGAGATTCCCATCTCTTCGATGGTGCGCAGGATGCCAGCGATCGCTTCCGCCTCGAGGGCGTCTTCGGGAAGCTGGTCATGGATCTCGGCATGGGTGAGGTAGCCGCGATCCTTGCCCATCTTGATCAGCGCCGCGAGCTGCCGGCGGCGGTTGTCGAGGTTTTCCGACGATGCCTTGCCGCCGCGCGCGCCGGAACGGCGGGCGCGCGCCGCGCGCATTTCCGCGCTTTCGGCAGCGTTCCACTCGGCGACCTCGTCGCTGTCGGACACGAATGCGGAAGGCTTTCGGCCGCCGCGGGCCGAAGCGGCGTCGCCCGCGGGCGATTCCGGCTCGGCCGGGGCGGACATGGCAGGCATTGCGACCGGGGTCGGCTCGGCTGGTTTTGCCGTCGCGGACGGCGCTGGCTGGGGCGCTGCCTTTGCCTGCGCCCTCGGCTGCACTTTCGGCTGCGCCTGTGCGGCCGGGCGCTTGCCGAGCACATGCGTCTTGCCCTTGACCGGGGATGGGATGTCTGGGGAGGCCGTGACCGGGTTGGCGTCCGGAGCGGCTGCAAGACCCGTTGCGAGCGGCTGACTGCCTTCCACGGCCTGCTCCGCCGGGACCTTGGCCGCCACGCGCGAGCGCTTGCGCACCACCACCACTGGCGGGGCCGAAGGGGCGGGCGGGGTAAAGGGCATGGCTTCGCCGGTGGCTTCAGTGGCCTCCGTGGCCTCCGTGGCCTCAGTCGCGTCAATGGCTTCGGCAACATCACCGGCTTCAGTAATCGCAGGCGCTTCAGCGGCGTCGGAGGTTGCCGCGTCTTGCAAGATAGCGGGCGCGGCGGTTGTTGCATCGACAGTTGCCGCATCCAACGCGTCCTGCACGCCGGGAGCGGGTGTTGCCTCGCCGGTATCGGCAGCTTGCGCCGCAGCCTGGGCTGGCGGAGCATGCTCCGCCGGTTGCGACGCCTCCTCCGGAGAAAGTTCCTGTGCGGGCGTCGCTGTCGGAACGGCGGCGGGGACCACGGGAGCGACGGCAGGCGCCAGCCGGGACCGCTTGCGGATGATGACCGGCGCGCTCGCGGCGGTCATGCCGCCTTCCGGCGTGTAGGCGGTGCGAACGTCGCGCACTTCGGTGTCGTCTTGCGCAAGGTCGTGCACATCTTCTTGCGCTTGAGGCAGGTTGTCGGGCAGGTCGTCGTTGTCCGCCCGGGCGTCGAGCGGGGCGACCGCGCGCCGCGCGCGCCTCACCACGACGATGGGGGTGCGGGTGGCCTTTTCCTGCGCTTCGGCGGCGGAAGAGGTCTCGGTCGATTCAGCGGGAACAGCGGTCGTCGCGCGCGGCCCGCGCGCAGACAAAGTCAGTGTCTTCGAATTTTCGTTCATTGGAAATACGTAAAACCTGCCTGGATTTCTCTTCGTGCTGGCCTTCGTGCAGCAAACTCTGTCGGGCACCGGCAAGGCGATATGCAGACCACTTTCAAAAACGCCAAAACCTCTCCATGGACTGACTGTTTTTTCGTCAGACCGTTGTCTCTGATGGTTGGAAATTATTTGGCGGGGAAAGCGCGTTCTGCCAATTGGCAAAGGGACGCGGATTATACCGGTCTTCGAGAGAACGCATCAATCATCTTGTGACATTTATGGCACTTTACTGGCGCCTCCGGTTGTGGCAGTCAAGTTGTGGCAAGCCTGGTCAAGCATAATCGCCAGCGAAGGAACGCGGTTTGGGCTTCGTCAGTCAAGCAGCGTGCGTGCCGTTTCGAATCGGCTGGCGTAGTAGGCATTGGTCAGTTTATCGACCCTGACGGTTCCCCGGGAATTGGGGGCATGGATGAATTCGTCGCTGCCGAGATAGATGCCGACGTGGGAGTAGGGGCGGCCGAGGGTATTGAAGAAGACAAGGTCGCCGGCCTGGAGCTGCTGGCGGGGGATCTCCTTGCCCTGGCGGGCCAGGGAAGCCGCGTTGCCCGCCAGCTGGCGGCCTAGGGCAAGCTGGTAGACGTAGGTGACGAAGCCCGAGCAATCAAGCCCGGCCTCCGGATTCTTTCCGCCGAAACGGTATCCGGTGCGAAGAAGGGAGAGTGCCGTCAGCGCGATATCCTGCGCTTCCGGGCTGGCAGGGCGCTGCGAAGCCAATGCCCTGGTATCGCTTGCCGGCGCGCCCGGGGGCGGCGTGCCGCAGCCGGCAATCAATGCGGCAGCAGATAGGGTCAGGGCAAGCAGGCGAAAGGGAGGCGCAATCATGTGAGCAAGAGGCAACGTTTTCTTGTTGCACTCTAGCGGTCTTGCAAGCTTGCGGCAAGACACCGGCGTTGCACCTTCGCCACTTGACGGTTTTCCTCCAAGACCGCCTGATGCAGTGCGATTTGTCAAGAGGGTGAACTGTCATGCCACGGAAACATCACATGGCTATGTCACGTGGAATAAAGATCGCACTGGCCAGCCTGGCCGCCCTGGTCGCCATCATCGTGCTGGCGCTGGTCCTGCTTGCCAATCTCGACCTGAACCGCTTCAAGCCATGGATCGGCGACAAGGTCAGCACGGCGATCGGGCGGCAATTTGCCATCAACGGCGACCTTTCCCTGCGCTGGGAACGGCCGGAGCACGTCACCGGCTGGCAACGATTCGTTCCATGGCCTCATTTCCATGCGAAGGACATCACGCTTTCCAATCCGGAATGGGCCACGTCGGGTCCCCTGATGGCGCAGATCGCCGACGCGGACTTCCGCCTCAATCCCCTGGGCCTGCTGCACAAGACCATCAGCCTGGATTCCGTCACCTTCAGCGGCTCGCAGGTCAATCTCGAACAGGGGAAAGGGAAGCGCAACAACTGGACTTTCGACCGCAAGGACAAGCCGGAGAAGTCACCCTGGCAATTCGCCTTCGATGGCCTGGCGCTGGAGCAGACCGCCGTGCGCTACGTCGATCCCGAGAAGAAGGCGGACGCGACCGCCATGG
Organism: Noviherbaspirillum galbum; assembly: GCF_010974945.1. Classification (GTDB taxonomy): domain Bacteria; phylum Pseudomonadota; class Gammaproteobacteria; order Burkholderiales; family Burkholderiaceae_D; genus Noviherbaspirillum; species Noviherbaspirillum galbum. The sequence continues at coordinate 48,394 of NZ_JAAIVB010000046.1, forward strand.
TCGACACCGAAAAGGATGGCAGCGTCGTCTGGCAGGCGAAAGGGAAGTTCAATGGCGAGAAGCTGACCGGCCATGGCAAGGCCGGGTCCGTGCTGAGCCTGCGCGAGAAGAACGTGCGCTACCCGGTCAGTGCCGAGTTGAAGGTCGGACAGACCACGATCACCGCAGATGGCGCGCTGACCGACCCGGCGAATCTCAAGGAAATCGACGTCAACCTGAAGATCCTCGGCGCGAGCATGGCCGATCTGTTTCCCCTCAGCGGGGTGCTGCTGCCCAACACCCCGAAGTTCTCGACGGAAGGCCGTGTCATCGGCCGCCTCAAGCCGCGCGCCTTCGAATTGCGTTACGAGAAGTTCAAGGGCAAGGTCGGCGACAGCGACATCGGCGGCACGCTCGACTACAAGCAGCAGGATCCGCGTCCCTTGCTGAGCGGCGAGGTGGTGTCGAACTATCTCAACCTGAGCGATCTCGGCGCCCTGGTCGGCGGCGATGAGCGGGAAAAGAAAAACAACTCGGCGGTCAAGCAGCCGCCCGACAAGGTGCTGCCGGTCTCGCCCTTCAAGACCGACCGCTGGGACAAGATGGACGTGCAGGTCAGCTTCACCGGCAAGAAGATCATCAAGGACAAGAAATATCCGATCGACAACCTGCAGACCAACGTGCGCATGAAGAATGGCGTGCTGAGCCTGTCGCCCCTCAACTTCGGCGTTGCCGGCGGCCGCTTGACCACTGAACTGGAAATCGACGGCCATGCCGATCCGGCGAAGGCGCGCATGCAGGTCGCCGCGCGAGGACTCAAGCTCAAGGAACTGTTCCCCGGCGTCGAATCGATGCGCGCCAGCCTGGGCGAACTCAATGGCAACGCCAAGCTCACTGGCGCCGGCAATTCCATCGCTGCGCTGCTGGGATCTTCCAATGGCGAACTCAAGTCGCTGGTGACCGAGGGCAGCATCAGCAAGTTCATCCTCGAGGCTGCCGGCCTGAACGTGGGCAGCGTGGTGGTGACCAAGCTGTTCGGCGACCGTCAGGTGAAGCTCAATTGCATGGCGGCGGACTTCGACATCAAGGACGGCCTCATGCGCAGCCAGGTCTTCCTCCTCGATACCCAGGACGCGACGATCTTCGTCGACGGCGGCATCAACCTGCGCACCGAGGAAATGAAGCTGAAGGTCAACCCGGAAAGCAAGGGCATCCGCATCATTTCCCTGCGTTCGCCCTTGTACGTCAACGGCACCTTCAAGAAACCGGACGTCGGCATCGACAAGGGCGTCGTGGCACTGAAGGCCGGCGCGGCGACCGCGCTCGGAACGCTTGCGGCGCCCCTTGCCGCAGTGATCGCGCTGATCAATCCCGGCCCGGGCGAGGAAGTGCCATGCGGGCAACTGATCGCGCAGGCGAAGCAAAGGCCGGTTGCGCCTGCGCCCGGCAAATGAGTTCAAGCCGCGGACGATGCCGCGGCGGAAACATGATTCGACCGCGGAACGCGCACCGCCACCTCGGTTCCTTCGCTTCCGGTAACGACGTCCAGCGTGGCACCGATGGACCCGGCGCGGGAGCGCATGTTCCGCATGCCGTGGCCGGCCGGCGAAACGGCGCCAGGCATTCCGCGGCCATTGTCGCGGACGCGCATTACCAGCGCCTCGTCGCTGAAATCGAAGCCGACCTGTACGGCGCTGGCCTCGGCATGCTTGAGCACGTTGGCCAGGGCCTCCTGCAAAATGCGCAGCAGCTTGATGGTGGTGCTCGGCGGCGGGCAGAACCAGGCCGGGAAGTCGACGTGCGGCCAGTCGAGCGCGATGCCCAGCGCTTGCAGCCGGCCTTGCATGCGAAGGCGCAGGTTTCCCAGCGCCGCCGCGAAGTCCGGCGTCGAGGACGCGAGGCTGTCGATGGTCAGGCGCATGTCGTCCAGGCAGGCTTGCAGCATGTCCGCCACCGAGCCGGTCTCCATGCCGCCGCGCTTCACCAGCATGAGCGTGGTGAGGAGCTGGGAGCCGACGCCGTCATGGATGTCCTGCATGATGCGCTGGCGTTCATCCGCGCGGGATTGCGCATCTTCCATTCGCCTGACTTCCTCGAGGCTCGCCAGCAATTCCCGCTCCCGCTCCGCGACCCGCTGGCTCAGGGTGGCGTTCATCGTCTCGATGTCATTGAGCGAATCGATGAAGCGGTCGAGCAGTACCACGCCCATGACTAGCAGGTAAAGCGGAATGCCGAGATGCAGCAGGTAGGTTTCGGAAAAACCGAGCTTGCCGTGCTGCACCGCGAAGTCATGCAATGCCAGCAGCAGCGCGACGCCGATCGATGCCACCATCGCGATGGCCGACGGCATCCGTGTGCGGATGGCATGCAGGATCAGCCTGGCCACCGCGTAGCAGGTGAAGGGAAGGTAGAACAGGGTGCCGATGCTGTCCATCGCCGGCCTGAGGCTGGCGCCAATGACCGCGAAGGCAAGCAGGCTGCCGAGCCAGGCCGTCAGCAGGATGCGCGTGACATGCCGTGATTCGGATCGTGAAAATCGCAGCAGGAAGATCGTGATGAACACGATGAACCCGTTGGTGGTCAGATAGTACGCGCAACGCCATGCCAGCCAACAGTCGACCGGCACGACCGGCAGCCGGAAAATGAAGGTCCGCACGCCCCAGAAGAGCAGGCACAGGCCGAACATGCCGTACAGGGTTTCCTGGCGCCGCCGAATCCAAAGCGCGAGCACGAACAGGCTGGCAAGCATGCAGCCTACGGCGGCGATCTTGTTGCTGGTCTGTTCCCAGAACAAGGCCTGGTCGAAGCGTACCGACAGCAGCGCGCCCGGCCCCGCGTAGACTTCGCCGAAACTGGTGAGCGGCTCTCGGATGGCGAAGTTGACCGCGATTTCGTTCGTGCCGGCGTGCAGGGCCGACGGCGGTACATAGAACAGGAACGGCCGGAACCACCTGACCTGGTGGGTCGCATCGGCAGAGCGCACCTGTTGGATTTTCACGCCATTGACGAAGACGGCGCCGCCGCTGCGCAGCTTGGGGAAGTAAAGCCAGGTGTCGTCCGTTTTTTCGCCCGTGTCGATGGAAAACCTGTACCAGTAGGGCGTCAGGAGGTGGTCGCCGGCCCGCGGCTCGCGGTGCGGCAAGGCTGTCTTCCGCCAGCCGGCATCAGCGGCGGGAATCGAGGCGGAATCGGACACTGCGTAGAATGCTTCGCGCACTTCGGTGACTGCCTGGACTTTCCCGGCCGGTGCGGCAAGGCCGGAGGGAACGACGGCGCATAGCGCAACGAGCAGCGCGATGAGAAGCAGGATGACGGGCATCGCCGTCAGGCGCGAGGGCAGGGCGGCAAGAGAGCGGGCCGCCATGGCTTCAGATGCTGATGATGCCGCGGCGCGCGGCTTCGAACACGGCTTCGCTGCGCGAATGCACCGCCAGCTTGCTGTAGATGTTCTTGACGTGATGGCTGACTGTACCGACGGCAATGTAATACTTGTCAGCGATTTCCTTGTAGGTCATGCCTTTCGCCAATCCGGAGAGGATCATGTTTTCGCGGTCGGTCAAGGCATTCGCCGGATCGGCGGGCCGGGGCCGCACCTGCAGGCGCTGCAGCAGCTTGCGCGCGATGACGGGCGTGATCGAAGAGCCGCCATCGCGGATCTCACGGATCGCGTGCTCGATCTCGGATGGCGCACTGTCTTTGAGGAGATAGCCCGTCGCTCCCGCCTCGATGCATGCGACGACGTTCTGTTCGTCGCCGAACACGGTGATCACGAGCACTTCGCTGCCGGGCTGGGATGCGCGTATATGTCGGATGACCTCGATGCCGCTGGCATCGGGAAGGCCCAGGTCGACGAGGTAGACGTCCGCCTTGCAGGCGTTGGCCATGGCGATGGCGGCGCTGGCCGTGCCCGCGGTGCCGGCAAGCGACATCCCGGGCGCCTGCTTGATGATTGCGGCGAAATGGTCCAGGAACTGGGAATTGTCTTCGACGATGGAAACGGTGATCGACAAGGGAAACCTCTGCACACTCCGCCTGCATCGGGCGCGCCCATGCGACGCCAGGTAACGGGCATCAGGCAATTTAACAGAAAGTTTGCAACCTTTCCTAACCATAAACCGCAGGGTCGGCCGATAGCGGATGGACAGTGGCTAGGATGAGACGAAGCTTGGCAGGTTGCCAAGGAGGACTTGCCCCGCAGGCCGGGGGAAGCCACGGAAAGTTCGGTCAGGCATCGTCCTCCACTGCCTTGTGCTGGCTCGCCATGCGCTGCTGCATCAGCGGAGGAACGGCATCGTAGTGACTGAAGCTGATGGTATAGCTGCCCCTGGCCGCCGTCATCGCATTCAGGCGCGACTGGTAGCCGTTGAGTTCGGACAGCGGAACGTGGCCGCTGATGATGGCCACGCTGCCATGCCCGCGCCGCATGCCGCTGATCTGGCCGCGGCGCCCGGACAGGTCTGCCGTGACGTCGCCCGTGCTGTCCTCCGGCAGCGAAACTTCGAAGGCGACCACGGGTTCGAGCAGGATGGGCCGCGCCTTCGACGCGGCGTCCCGGAACGCCTTTCGCGCAGCGACGACGAATGCGACTTCCTTCGAATCCACCGGATGGCTCTTGCCATCGTAGACCGTCACCCGCACGTCCTGCATGAGATGCCCCGAGACGGGTCCGCTTTCCATGGCCTGGCGCACGCCCTTTTCCACGGCAGGCAGGAACTGCCGGGGGATCACGCCCCCCTTGACCGCATCGACGAACTCGAAGCCGGCGCCGCGGGGCAGGGGTTCGATCCGCAGGAAGACCTCGCCGAACTGGCCGGCGCCTCCGCTCTGCTTCTTGTGGCGGTGATGCCCGTCCGCCATTGCGGCGATCGTTTCCCGATAGGCGATCTTGGGCGGATGGGTGATCACTTCGGTCTTGTAAACCTCGGTCATGCGGTCGAGCACGCTGCGCAGGTGGAGTTCGCCGAGACCCGACAGCACGGTTTCGCCGGTGCTGCCCATCCGGTCGACGCGCAGGCACGGGTCTTCGGCGCACAGCTTCTGCAGGAGGTCCCACAAGCGCTGTTCGTCGCCATGCTTGCGCGGCGCGATCGACAGGCCATAGATCGGTTGCGGCAGGGGGCTGGGCTCGAGGTGGATGCGCGCGTCTTCGACCGCGTCATGGAGGATCGCGTCGTACCCGATCTCGTCAATGCGCGTCACCGCGCAGATGTCGCCGGGGACAGCCTGGGGTGTTTCGATCTGTTCCTTGCCGAGCAGCCGGTAAAGATGGGCGACGCGGAATGGCTTGCGGTTGTCGCCGATGTAGAGCGTGCTGTCGCGCCGGACTGTGCCCTGGTGAACGCGGAATATCGCCATCTTTCCCACGTAGGGATCGACCGCGATCTTGAAGACATGGGCCAGCACGTGCAGGGACGGGTCGGGACTGGCATGCAGCAGCTTGCGCCCGGCGGTGCCGTCGTCCCCATCGTTGCCGACGGCATCCTGGTAGAACTGCTGCGGATTGCCCTCCGTCGGGTCGGGCATCAGGCGCACCAGCAGCTCCAGCAGCTGGGGCAGCCCGGCCCCGTTCTGCGCCGACACGAAGCAGACGGGAATGAGGTGGCCTTCGCGCAGCGCCTGTTCGAAGGGCGCATGCAGGACTTCCGGGTCGATGTCTCCCTGGTCGAGGTAGGTTTCCATGAAGGCGGCATCGACTTCCACCACCTGGTCCATCAGCGCCCTGTGCGCGGCGGCAACGGTCGAGAAGTCGGCATCGCCGTCCGCGTGAAAGAAACAGTCTTCCACGGCTTGCCCGTGGCCGGCGGGCAGGTTGATCGGCAGGCATTCCTTGCCGAAGGCCTCCTGGATGCGCAGCACCAGTCCGGGCAGGTCGACGTCGGGAAGGTCGATCTTGTTCACGATGATCAGCCGGCACATGCCGCGCGCTCGCGCCAGTTCCATCATGCGCAGCGTGACCATTTCGATGCCGGCCTGGGCATCGATGACCACTGCAGCGGTCTCCGCGGCGGGCAAGGCGCTGATCGCGTGGCCGATGAAGTCGGGGTAGCCGGGCGTATCGATGAGATTCACATGGGAATCCCGGTGTTCGAGATGGATCACCGAGCTGGACAGGGAATGGCGGTATTTCCGTTCGAGCGGATCGTGATCAGAAACGGTATTGCCCCGATCCACGCTGCCTGGCGTACCCTGCATGCCCGCGGCATGCAGCAAGGCTTCGACCAGGCTCGTCTTGCCACATCCGCTATGGCCCACCAGGGCCACGTTACGCAAGTCATGAGTGCTGTACGGCATGAATGGATCCTCCAGCGTCAAGGTTTCACCGGGCGGGAATGCGCCATCTCATTCTGACTCAGGGGGAAGCATCGGAACACGCGGCGCTGCAAAAGGTTTGCGCGATCTTCGCTGGCAGGATTTGATCCGCGTCAGGACATCCGGTTTTCCGTTGTGCCTAGCGGCTCCTGTCGTCGCTGGGAGGGCGTCGCAGCAGGACGAAGCCGTTGCCGTCGAACGCATAAACCTTCCTGGCCAGGTGGCGGCCGCTGGGATCGGCTTCCTGGACTTCGATGAACAGGCCATCGAGGGTTTCGTATCTTCCTATCAGGCCGGAATCCGAACGGAAGCTGGCGCCGTTCAAGGCCTGCAAGGCGCCGTTCTCGCCTGCGCGGTAGAAACGCGCGATCCGCGACCCCGAGCCTGCGCTGCCCACCACTTGCCATAGTTCGCAGCGGCATTGCCTTGCCCGAAAGTGTTCAATGCCCGTCGGCGTTTCGGGAAAGTCTTCCTCGCTCAGTATTTCACCGGCCGGACCGAGGGACTCCAGCTTGGGACGTCCGCAATCCCGCACTTGCACGTTTTGCATGCGCGCAAGCAGCACGCAGTCGGCTCCCCACGCAAGGGCAGGCAAAAACAGGACGAGCGCAAGCAGATAGCGCATTGGCGGTACAGGTATCAAACAGGTTATGGGTTGAACGGAGCTGCGGTAATGAAAGGTTGTTGGCATGACCGCATGCGCCAGCGGTCAAGGATGCACTGCGCCAAGGCCGTGGTCTTGGCGGAACCTCAACATTACTTCATGAGATGAATATACACGGTTCCCGGCAGTAACGCCGATCCGCATGGGGATGCGGCAAGCCGACTTGCCAACACCTCAGCGCGCCTGGGGCGAGGTCAGAAACCAGGTCCCGGCGCGGACATGATCACTTCCAAAGCGGGCATTTCGTGTCGGCCTTGCTCGTGAAAGCCTGGTCTCCAGGAATCGTCTGCACGACCTTGTAGTAGTCCCAGGGATATTTGGACTCGGACGGTTTCTTCACTTCCATCAGGTACATGTCGTGCACCATGCGGCCATCCGGCCGGATCGTGCCGCCCTTGGCGAAGAAATCGTTGATCTTGGTTTTCTTCAGCTGCTCCATGACCTTGTCGGCATCATCCGTACCGATGGCCTTGACCGCGTTCAGGTATTGCATGGTGGCGGAATAATCCGCGGCATGCAGCATGGAGGGCATTTTCTTCATCTTGTCGAAAAAGCGCTTGGCCCATTTGCGGCTATCGTCATTCTGGTCCCAGTACCAGCCATCGGTGAGGTACATGCCCTGGGTCAGGTTCAAGCCCAGCGAATGGATGTCGGTGATGAATACCAGCAGGCCGGCAAGCTTCATCTGCTTGGTAATGCCAAACTCGTTGGCAGCCTTGATGGAATTGATCGTGTCTCCGCCGGCATTGGCGAGGCCAAGGATCTGCGCCTTGGAGGCCTGGGCCTGCAGCAGGAAGGAAGAAAAGTCGGAAGCCGACAGCGGATGCTTGACGCTGCCGAGCACGCGGCCGCCATTGGCCTTGACCACATCCGACGTATCCTTTTCGAGCGAGGCGCCGAAGGCATAGTCGGCGGTCAGGAAGTACCAATCCTTGCCGCCCTGCTTGACGATGGCCCCGCCCGTGCCCTTCGCCAGGGCGACCGTATCGTAGGCATAGTGGACGGTGTACGGCGTGCAATCCTCGTTGGTCAGGCGCGAAGTCGCGCCGCCGATGTTGATGTAGACGCGCTTCTTCTCCGCTGCCACCTTGGCCATGGCCAGGCCCGCGCCGGAATTCGCGCCGCCGATCAGCAAGTCCACGCCCTGCTGGTCGAACCATTCTCGCGCCTTGCTGGCCGCGACGTCGGCCTTGTTCTGGTGATCGGCGACGATGACCTCGATCTTCTTGCCATTGAGCGATCCGCCGAAATCGGCGACCGCCATCTTGACGGCTTCCGCGCCGCCTGCGCCGTCGATGTCCGCATACAGGCCGGACATGTCGGTGATCAATCCGATGCGAACGACGTCTCCGGAAATCTGGGCCGATGCCGGCACGGCCAGCGCAGCGGCCAGCGTGGCGGCGATGCCGAGTGCGAGAGTGGAACGCTTGGGCAGGAGCGGTTTGGGGGATGTCATGTGATTGTCTCCGTTCATGTGGAATGCGATTGCCTTGAATCAATCAGGCTAAGGGCCAATGCTGCGCTTGTCCACGGGAGGGGCCAGGACTATGGATCTGCATCAAATGCAGTAAGACTTGCGGCCCGGCCCGTGCGCCCGGGTACCGGACCGCCCGCGCAGGCACGGGTGTCGTGCCTGCGCGGTCAGCCTGAATCAGGGGAGGTAATTCAGGCTTTCCGGCAACGGAGGATTGATGGGCACTTCGAAGAAGGGGCCCGCGCCATCCGGATCGATCACTGCTCCCGTCGCGAAGAAGGTCGCGATCTGGCGCTGCGCGGCGATGGCATAAGGCGCCGCGGCCGCGCTGGCGATGTTCGTCAGGAAGGTGTGCGGGTTCTTCGGCACCGCCGGATTCAAGGCATACGCCAGGTCGTTGCGATAGTAGGTGGCATTGGCCGCCAGGTCACCCGCTCTCAGGATTGCGGTCGCGGTGGGATTCGGCACCGTCTGGTCACCCTTGGCGAACTGGAAGATGATCGGCTTGGCGGCATTGCCGGGCAGCGGCTGCTTGCGGATGAACGGCGCATACGCTACCGGATTGCCGGCCTGCTGGGCCCACTGGTTCCAGTCCAGCACCTTGGCGATTTCCATCGCGCCGGGCACGTTGTTGATGACCGGCGGCAGGTCGCGCAACGGCATGTTTTCATTGAACGCGATGCCGCTGGGATCCTTCACGTTGATGAGGGAAGGCACGCGCGATGCCAGGGCAATGCCGGTCAAGGGACGGAATACGCCGAGGCGCGCCACTTCCGTGATCGACCCGCCGGCAACGTTGGGCACGCCGGCACGCAGGTTGGGCTCGACGCCGAGAAGGATGGTGCCGTAGATGCCGCCGAAGGACTGGCCGGAATAATAGATCCGCTGCGCGTCCAGGTCGGTGCTGCCGTCGCCATCGATATCCATGCCGACTTCGATTTCACGCACCAGTTGCATGATGTCGATCGTGGTCTGGCGCAGGCCGTCGCGGTTGCCCAGCACGGTATAGGGCGGAACGGCATTCACGCCTTCCGTGGAATCGATCGTGCCATTCCCATCCTGGTCGATGCCGCGTCCTCCGGCATTGATCTCCACCGGTCCGCCATTGGTCCGGCTGACGGTCAGCGTCCCCAGCGCGCCGCCGCCGTGGCCGACGACATTGATGGAAACGGTGGCGATGCCCATGGAGGCCAGGGTGGATGCCACGGTCCATGGCGCGCCATACATGCTGTCGGTAAAGCCGTGGCCGAAGATCGCCACCGGCCAGCCCTGCGGCGGCCTCGGTCCTTGCGGCACGAAGAGCTGGAAGGTCAGCTGCTTGCTTCCCTTGGGCTGCGGCTGGCCGCTCAAGGTGCCGGTCGCGGGAATCACCTTGGCCGGATTCTGGTATTCGGGAGAAGAATACGTACCGTAGGCGATCTGGCCGATGGCGCCGGGGCTGACCTGCAAGGCCGCCAGCGGCAGCGGCGCCGTGGTAAAGCTGGGCGCCGTTCCGACCTGCCGCTTGAAGTCGATACGCGTCACGGTGGCGGTTGGGAAGACCGTGCGCACCGCTGCGCCGCCGCTGTTCCCCGCCACGAAGCTTGCCGGCGAGGGGGTGGCTTGCTTGATCTGGCGCATGATCTTGTACAGGTCGGCGCTGATGCTTTGCGTGGTGAACACGCTGCCGGCGACGACGCGCTCTTGTCCGGCGAAGGTGGCACGCAGGGCATCGCGCAGTTCACGCCTGTATTCGCTCGTGTCGCGATCCTGGCCCACGCCGAAGATGTCGCCGAAACCGCCCGACTTGATGCTCTTTCCGCTGGCGTCCCGGACGCCGCTGGTAATGATCAGCGCATAGCGCGAATGCTCGTTAAGCAGGACGTCTGGCTGGAACACCAGGGTTTTCGTTTCCGGATCCCACAGGACCTGGTTGATGCCGATGCGCTGGCCCGCCCCGGCGAAAGACTGGGTATCGCCTAGGTTCACCAGGAAAATCGTATTGCTGTTGACGCTGCCGATGTCGATGTCGCCGGTAAAGGGAACGGTGATGCGAGGCTGGGTGGAAAAGCCGTCGAGCGTATTCAGCACGTCGATGTCGGCGCAGTCGCTGGGCCGGGCCGTGCAGTCAGGCTTGGGAAGGCTGACTCGCCGGTACGTGTTCTGACTCCAGTCGACGACGGTGAAACCGTTGCTGGGAAATGGACTGGCGGACGGGTCGCTCAGGTCGAATTTCACGGTAACGCCGTCCGCCATGGCGGCAAGCGGCAGAAGTGCGATGGCGAGCGCGGCCGAAAGCATTCGGCCTGTCAATGCGGGCATGAGTGTCTCCTAGTGGCGATTCTTGACGACGTGTGGGGGTAGCGTGCGCGGCAAGGCAGCGGGCGATGAAGCGGCTTCGTCTTGCCCGATTGACAATAATTAGTTTTCGGCAGGACGGTTTGTCCTACTTCAATAAAATCGCGGGAGGGCTCCGCGGGTAACGATTAACTTTGCGGCAGGCGTCCATTTCCGGCGCAAATTTTTCCAGGCGGAACGGAAAGCGCAAACCCATGCGAACGGGCGCTCAAAAGAAAAGCCCCGCTTCTTGCAAAGCGGGGCAAATGGGGAACTGCAGTACTTCTGCCAGGGAAGTAGAGGAGCATCAGGATCTCCGGCGTTGCCGCCTTTGACCTGGGCGATGACCGCTACGTAGTCACTGTAGCAAGCAGGATTGCTGGCCACAATGCGAAACCGGCGTTGTTACAGTTCATGCCGACGAGCGGATTGCTCATGGGAATGAACGGCTGAAAGGCGGTCGACGCTGGGGAATCATTGCTCATGCCGCATCCGGTTTCAGATGCGGACCGCCCATGCCGCCTTACATCCGCTCGAACACGGCGGCGATGCCCTGGCCGCCGCCGATGCACATCGTCACCAGGCCATAGCGCTTCTGCGTGCGCATCAGCTCGTACACGCACTTGATGGTAATGATCGCCCCGCTGGCACCCAGCGGATGCCCCAGCGCAATCGCGCCACCGTTCGGATTCGTGCGCGCCGGATCCAGGTCCAGCCCCCGGCACACGCCCAGCGACTGCGCCGCGAACGCTTCGTTGGACTCGATCACATCCATCTCGCCCAGCGTCAGGCCCGCGCGCTGCAGCGCCAGCTTCACCGCCGGGATCGGTCCCGTGCCCATGACCGACGGGTCCACCCCCGCCACCGCGTACGACACCAGCCGCGCCAGCGGCGTCAGGCCGTGCCGCGTGGCCGCCTCGGCGCTGGCCAGCACCACCGCCGCCGCGCCGTCGTTCAGGCCGGAGGCGTTGCCCGCCGTTACCGTGCCGTTGTCCTTGCGGAACGCCGGCTTGAGCTTGGCCAGCGACTCGGCCGTGGTGCCGGCCTTGGGATGCTCGTCGGTGTCAAAGGCAACGACGCCGTTGCGGGCCTTGATCTCCACCGGCACGATCTGCGACTTGAAGTGCCCGGCCTCGATGGCGGCAAGCGCCTTGCGCTGGCTGTCGGCGGCGAAGGCGTCCTGCTCCTCGCGGGAAATCTTGTACAGGTCGGCGACGTTCTCGGCGGTGATGCCCATGTGGCCGGCGCCGAAGGGATCGTTGAGCGCGCCGAGCATCATGTCGAGCATCTTGGCGTCGCCCATGCGCGTGCCCCAGCGGGCGGTCTGCATGACATAGGGCGCGCGGCTCATGGTTTCCACGCCGCCACCGACGGCGATGTCGGCATCGCCGAGCTGAATGGCGTTGGCGGCGGTGACGATGGCCTGCAGGCCGGAGCCGCAGAGGCGGTTGAGGGTGAGGGCGGCCGATTCCTTGGCCATGCCGGCGTTGAGGCCGGCCACGCGGGAAATGTACATGTCGCGCGGTTCGCACTGGATGACGTTGCCGAGCACGATGTGCTGTGCGGCGGCCGGATCGACGCCGGCGCGGGCGAACGCTTCCTTCACGGCGATTGTTGCCAGGTCGGAGCCGGAAAAGTCCTTGAGCGTGCCGCCGAAGGTGCCGATGGCGGTGCGGGCCGCGCCCGCAATGACAACGTCTGTCTGTTGAGCCATGATGTAAGTCCTTTTGTGAGTCGATGAAAGAGGGTGTGGAAAAGAGAATGTCGGGCTTGAGGGCGCGAAAGCGGATGTCGCGGCAAATGCGAAGACGACAAGTATAGGGCAGGCCGCCGCCGGATATTTGATTGGCGCCGTGTTTTGACCTGGTGTGGGTCGGCCAGCCGTGGCCGGGCAAGTGTTGCCAATCGTGATTTCGGCAGTTTAGCCTAAAATGTTTTGCATAGCAGAACTACGTTCCGAAAAATTTGACAGTGGCTTCTCTCGTTGATAAGTTCGCAAGCACCAGAAAATTTGCAAGCACCAGAGCCACAACCAAGGACCAGACAGCGTCCGCCGCAAGAGGAAGCCACGACATGGAACAGAAAGCAAGGGCAGTCATCTGCCGCGAGATCAACCAGCCGGTCGTCGTCGAAGAGATTACCGTGGAGGCGCCGCGCCGCGGCGAGGTAATGATCAAGTTGGCGGCATGCGGCGTCTGTCACAGCGACCTGTCCGCCACCAATGGCACGATTCCGTTTCCGGTGCCCTTGATACTCGGGCATGAAGGCGCCGGCACGGTGGTCGCCGTCGGGGAAGGTGTGAACGACTACAAGGTTGGCGATCATGTGGTCAGTTCCTTCGTCAGCATGTGCGGCAAATGCCGTTACTGCCAGACCGGCCGGCCGCAGTTGTGCGACCAGGCGAACAAGGCAATGACCACGCTGCCCGACGGGACCCTCCGCACGCGTGACATGAACGGCGCACCGCTCAATGTGTTTTCGGGCTGCGGCGTGATGGCCGAGTATGCCACCTTGCATACGGATAACGTGGTCAAGGTCGACCAGCAGATGCCGCTCGACAAGGCAGCCCTCATCGGCTGCGGCGTCATGACCGGCGTCGGAGCCGCGGTCAACACCGCCAAGGTGGATCCTGGTTCAATCGCAGTCGTGTTCGGCTGCGGCGGCGTCGGACTGAACGCCATCCAGGGCTGCGCCATCGCGGGCGCACGCATGATCGTTGCCGTCGATACTTCCGATGCCAAGCTCGAGATGGCACGGCAATTCGGCGCAACGCACGTGGTCAATAGCAAGAGCGAGGAAAACGCCGTGAAGGCGATCCTGAAGCTGACCGAAGGCGGAGCGGACTACGCCTTCGAATGCGTCGGCCTCGGCGACATCGCGGCGCAAGCCTACGGGGTGCTGCGCAAGGGCGGAACCGCGGTCGTGGTCGGCGTGGCCAGTCCGAAGGACACCACGTCCATCAGGACGGCAACGCTGACGTTCGGCGAGAAGACGCTGACAGGCAGCTATTTCGGTTCCGCCAGGCCGCGCGAGGATTTTCCGCGCCTGATCGGCCTGTACCGGGCGCACCGCCTCAAGCTGGACGAACTCATCACCCGGACGTATTCCATCGGTGAAGCGCCGCAAGCCTTTGCCGACATGCAGGCGGGCCGCAATGCCCGCGGCGTCATCGTATTCGACTAACGGAGATCATGTCATGCAAAACCGCGACAAGCTGTATATCAACGGACAATGGGTAACGCCTTCGGGCAAGGGCAAGATCGACGTCATCAATGCTTCCACGGAAGAGGTGATGGCCGCGATCCCGGACGGCGACGAGAACGATGCCGCCGCCGCGGTGGCCGCCGCGCGCAACGCCTTCGATCGCTGGAGCGCGACGGCGCCGGCGGATCGGGCAGGCTTTCTCAAGAAGATCCAGGAAGGATTGAAGGCCCGCAGCGATGAACTTGCCCGCATCATCGCCGGCGAAGTCGGCATGCCGCTGAAGCTGTCGGCCATGATCCAGGTTGGTTCGCCCATCACCAACTTCGGCATCTATGCGAAGCTGGCCACCGCTTTCCAGTGGCAGGAAAAGACGGGCAATTCGGTGGTCGTGCGCGAGCCGGTCGGGGTGGTGGCGTGCATCACGCCCTGGAATTATCCGCTGCACCAGATCGCAGCCAAGGTGGCCGCGGCGCTTGCCGCCGGCTGCACCGTCGTGCTCAAGCCGTCCGAGGTGGCGCCGCTCAACGCCTTCGTGCTCGCGGAAGTCATCGATGCCGCGGGATTGCCCGCAGGCGTCTTCAACCTGGTGACCGGCACCGGCCCGGTGATCGGCGAGGCACTGGTTCGTCACCCCGATGTGGACATGGTGTCGTTCACCGGTTCGACGCGCGCCGGAAAACGCATTTCCGAAGTTGCGGCGGCAACGGTCAAGCGTGTGGCACTCGAACTGGGCGGCAAGTCGGCGTCGGTCATCCTGGAAGATGCCGATCTGGCGGCTGCGGTGAAAGGCACGGTCAATGCCTGCTTCCTCAACAGCGGTCAGACTTGTTCCGCGCATACCCGCATGCTGGTGCCGGAATCGCGTTATGAAGAGGCGGCGAAGGTGGCGGTGGAAGTTGCAAAGGGCTTTACCGTCGGCGATCCTTTCGGCGGCTCGGCCAAGCTTGGACCGTTGATTTCGGAGGCGCAGCGCGAGCGCGTGCGCGGGTACATCCGCAAGGGCATCGAGGAAGGCGCCGAACTGCTCGCGGGTGGACCGGATGCCCCGCAAGGCTTGGAAAGGGGCTATTACGTTCAGCCGACGATCTTCGGAAAGGTGAAACCGGACAGCACGATTGCCCAGGAGGAAATCTTCGGCCCGGTGCTATCCATCATCACCTACCGTGACGAAGACGAGGCAGTGAGCATTGCCAATGGCACGCTGTATGGCCTGGCTGGCGGAGTCTGGGCAAGCAGCGATGAGCGGGCGATGCAGGTTGCGCGCCGCCTGCGCACCGGCCAGGTGGATATCAATGGCGGCGCGTTCAACCTCGGAGCGCCTTTCGGTGGTTACAAGCAATCCGGCCATGGCCGGGAAATGGGAGCCTATGGCCTCGAGGAATTCCTCGAATACAAATCCCTCCAGTTCCGTCCCGACGCGCCGGCGCTCGCGGCAGGCGCGCCTTACTGATCGTCTTTGCCGGAAATGACTTCCCTTTTGGCAGGCAAGGGAAGTCAGGCCTGCGCCGGCCGTTTCCGGTGGAAGACCAGGGGGCTGTAAGGGATCGCCGACGGCGGAGGGGAGTTGAGGATGCCAGGCTTCATGGCGCCGATGATGTGCATCTCGCAAGGCTTGCAGTCGAAACGCAGGGTGTAGCGGTCGTCCCCGTTAACCAGGGTCAAGGGCTCGGCCTTCACCTGGCCCTGCACACCTTGCACGCCTTTCGCCTGCTTGGGGCAAAGGTTGAACGAAAAGCGCAAGCAATGCTTGGTGATCATCAACGACACCGCGCCCGCTTCTTCATGCGCTTCATAAGCCGCGGCAATGAGTTGCACGCCGTGCTTCTGGTAGAAGGCACGCGCCTTCTCGTTGTAGACGTTCGCCAGGTAGCTTAGCGAGGTTTCAGGGTAGATGGCCGGCGGTTCCTTCGCCGCCTTTCGCGAAGGGCGTGTCCAGCCCGCCAGCCGCGCCGCTTCGTGCCTGGCGATGGCATCCCGCCTCAGGGCATTGATCGCCGCTGCCGGCACGAACCAGGGCCGCCGCAGATTCAAGGTGACGGAACCGGTTTCGAACATGGTATTGCCGAGCTTGGCCAGGCTGGCGCGCAGCGCTTGCTCCGCCTGTTCCGCCTGCTGCGCCGGCTGGAAGGGAATGCTCGCCTCGATGGCGGTGCGAATCCCGTCTTCGTCATTGAGAACGAGCCTTAGTCCGCCGTCATCCTCCTCCAGCGCGAGATCCAGCTTCACGCGCCGCTCCGCCGACTTTTTCTGCAATGCCGCTTCCCACTGATGATCCCGATTGCGGTGGATGACGCTGCCGGCCTTGAGGCCGACGAGGTCCGGCATGCTTTCATTGGGATACACCCGCCATTGCTGGCCTTCGGCATTCTCGCCCAGCTTCTGCACCCGGTTGGCCTGGATGCCGGCCGTGTTGCGCTTGTGCATGTAATTGAGGCCGTCGCCATTGGCCATCGGGGTCTGCGTTGCCAAATCGAAGTGGTCGCTTCCAAGGCGGGTCACCACGCCGAGTTCGACGCCGAGGTACTTTGGCGAATCGAATGCGCCGATGTCGTCCTGCCTGCCCTGGGCGAAGTAATCCGTATGGCCGCGGTGGAAATTCTTGTCCACGTCGGGCGTGAACATCAGGCGCGTGCGGCCGCTGGAGGCGCGCTGCAGCCCGGGGCGGCGCTCGAGTATTTCATCGAGCAGCATCCGGTAATGGCCGGTGATGTTCTTCACATAGCCCATGTCCTTATATCGTCCCTCGATCTTGAAGGACCGGATGCCGGCATCGATCAGGGCTTCCAGGTTGCGGCTCTGGTCGTTGTCCTTCATCGACAAGAGATGCTTCTCGTAGGCGACCACGCGTCCCTCGCCATCCGTCAGCGTATAGGGCAGGCGGCAGGCTTGCGAGCAGTCGCCCCGGTTGGCGCTCCGGCCCGTATCGGCATGGGAGATATAGCACTGGCCCGAGAACGCGACGCAAAGCGCCCCGTGCACGAAATATTCCAGCGGCGTATTCACCGCATCACGGATCTTGCGAATTTGCTCGATTGTCAGTTCGCGCGCCAGGACCAGTTGGGAAAAGCCGACGTCACCCAGGAAGCTCGCCTTCTCCACGGTGCGTATGTCGCATTGTGTGCTTGCGTGCAATTGAATCGGAGGCAAGTCGGTTTCCAGCAACCCCATGTCCTGGACGATCAGCGCGTCCACGCCGGCATCGTAGAGCTTCCAGATCTGGTCGCGCGCGGTTTCAAGTTCGGCATCGTGGAGAATGGTATTCATCGTCACGAAGATGCGCGCGCGGTAGCGATGGGCGAATTCGACGAGAGCCGCGATGTCCTCGAGGGAATTGCTTGCATTGTGGCGCGCCCCGAACGCCGGACCGCCGATGTAGACGGCATCCGCGCCATGCACGATGGCCTCGCGGCCGATCTCGGCGGTCTTGGCGGGAGAGAGGAGTTCGAGGTGGTGATCGGGGAGTGACATGGGCGCATCCAGACAGGCGAAGGGCAAAATTATATCGAATGCGGGCGCGGTCCGGAGGATGAATGCGGTTCGCGGGAAGCTGCCGCCTCCCGCGCCTGCAAGGGCTTCTTTGCTTTTTTCAGCAGAACATCATTGCCAGCATTGCTGCATCATCCACGAGAAGTATCGTGATCTCGAGAAGGTATAACAGGATGAATGATTGCAGGCGGAGCAGCAGCATGGCGACAGGAGCGCGGAAAAGAAGTGGAAATAGAAAGGAGGGCGGCGCAGGGCGCCATGGGACCCGTCCGCGCCGCCTCCACAATGCGCGATGTTACTGCATTGCAGATTTCTCGTAACGTTTCCTGAGTTCCCGCTTCAACAGCTTGCCGCTCGGGTTCTTGGGGAGCGCGTCGGTAAAGATGACCTGTTTGGGCACCTTGAAATGCGCCATGTTTTCCTTGCAAAAACGTATCACGTCTTCCTCGCCTAGGCTCTGTCCCGCCTTCACGACGATCACTGCCGTCACGGCTTCCACCCAATATGGATCGGACAAGCCGACGACCGCGACTTCCGACACCTGTGGAATCCGGAAGATCATTTCCTCGACCTCCCGGCTGGCCACGTTTTCGCCTCCGGTCTTGATCATGTCTTTCTTGCGGTCAACGACGGTGATGTAACCTTCCTCGTCGCGAATGGCGAGATCGCCGCTATGGAACCAGCCGCCCCTGAACGCCGCCGCCGTTTTCTCCGGATCGTTGTAGTAGCCGATCAGCAATTGCGGGGAGCGATGCACGATCTCGCCGATTTCGCCGGGTGCCACGTCATTCAGGTCATCGTCGACCACCCGGGTTTCCACGTTGAGCACCGGCTTTCCAGCGGAGCCGGCCTTGCGCAGCTGGTCTTCCGGATAAAGAACCGTTGCCAGCGGCGCAATCTCCGTCTGCCCATAGAAATTCCAGAGGCGCACGCGCGGCATACGTACCTGCATTTCCTTCAAGACCTCGACCGGCATGATGGATGCGCCGTAGTACCCTTTTTCCAGGCAAGCAAGATCGGTTTGCTCGAAGAGCGGGGAACGCAGCAGGGCAATCCAGACCGATGGCGGCGCAAAGAAAGAATTCACGCGGTGTTGCGCGAGGAGGGGCAGGATGACGTCCGGGCGCGGCTGGCCCGTGATGATGTTCGTGGTGCCGAGATAGGTGCCCGGACCGAGGAAGACGTCCAGCTGCGCGCAATGGTAGAGCGGCAGCGCGTGCAGCAGCACATCGCTTGCCGCTATGTCGCCCTCGATGACACAACTCACGTATTCCCACAGCACGGCTTCATGGGTCAGCATGGCGCCCTTAGGCAACGATTCGGTGCCGCTGGTGTAGATGATCTGCAACAAGGCACGCGAGTCGAGTTCAGGCAGATCGACATGCGGGGGCGCGTCCTGCAGCAGCGCATCGAAGCTTTCCATGCCCGCCGGAGCCGCGGCGCCGTCCTCTTCGCCCGGCAGCCAGATGAAGCGCGTCACGTCGGTCTGGCGCGAAGCCGCATCGGCACCGAGCTGCTCGAACCCCGATCCCACCAGCAAAGTCTTCGCTCCGGAGCTTCGCAGGATGAAAGCGACTTCGTCGGCATTCAGCATGAAATTGATGGGCACCATGACCGCCCCCATTCGCGCCAGGGCGAATCGCATGGCGGCAAAGGCATGTGAATTCCGGGACAGTATCGCTACCCGGTCACCGGTCCCGATTCCCGAAGCGAGCAGGGTCTTGGCGATCCGGGTGCAGATGGCATCGAACTCGCTGTACGTCCATTGCACCTTGCCGCACAGGATGGCAGGCTTGTGAGGCATTCTCGAGGCGGTACGCCGAAGGACATCTCCCAGGGTGTGCTGGTGCGTGGACGATGGGCTCGCTGGCGGGACAGGCATATCGGTCTCCTTGCGTGGTTGTCGGGATGTGGTTTGGCTTGCTTGGGTGGCGGAGTTGCTATCATTCTGCCATCCTTCCTCCGTTCGGTGCTGAGCGCAGGCAAGGTGACGCGTGCGGCGGTTGCCGGGTAGGCATGGAGTCCTTGCCGTTCGACGCATGGCGCCGGGCGCCTTTTTTCTCATGGTCGCAGATCGCCTCAATGGCATGGCGGCCAGATGCAATCGGTAATTCACATGGAAAAGTCAGAGTCGGGATACGAGCCGCGCATCACACCGCTGACGCACGAGCGCGCTTTCGTGGAGGGACGTGTCGCCGACGAGCAGATGACCCCGCCTGAAAACGGCGGGTGGAACGTCGAGTCGCAACGTTTCGATCCGGTACGCAACTATCGGCAGCTGAACAGGTTCGATTACGACGACAAACGCTTCTTGTTCCTTCCGCTGTGGCATCTGTTCCTTGACGCGTTTACCGCGGGCGCCGAGGCAGGCTACGTCTCCCGGGAAAACTGGAAGCGGGCCTTCGTCTTTTCCAACGACTGGCTTGCACTTGGGAATGATCTCTTACATGGCAATCCCGGCTGGTTGAATGAACGTCACCGTCATGCGCTGTGGATCAGCATGTTCAGCGGGCGGGAATCTGAACTCAGCCTCACCTGCTACCAGGAAGTGGGAGAGTACCTGATTGGCCGGGTTGACTGGGAGATCCCTGCGCAACGATTGGTTCTATTGCAAAAGTCCGACCGAACCGAGTGAGAATCTGCGCCGCGATAGCTTGATGATCTGACAGTGCTGCGGAGTGGCACGTTTTTCGCAGCGCCCACGGACTTTTCCAGTCGGAGGTGTCTCATGGGTCCAGCATTGAAAAAATTGCCTCAACAAGTCATCGTCATTACCGGTGCGTCGAGCGGCATAGGCCTAGCAACCGCTCGCATGGCTGGGCGTTGCGGTGCAAGGCTGGTGCTCGCGTCACGCAATGAAAGCGCATTGCGCCTGATCTGCGACGACCTCAATTTTCAGGGCGTCGAGGCGATACCGGTCACGGCTGACGTTTCTCGCGAGGAAGACGTCATCAAGATCGGCGACGCCGCCGTGCAGCATTTTGGCACGATCGATACCTGGATGAATCTGGCAGGCGTTGCCATCTTTGGCAGAAACGAAGACGTACCCGTCGCAGACATGCAGCGACTGTTCGACGTCAACTTCTGGGGCGTCGTGCACGGATCGCTCGTTGCCGCCAAACATTTGCGGCAACACGGCGGTGTGCTGATCAACATGGGCAGCGAGGCATCTGACCGCGCGGTTCCCTTGCTCGGGGCCTATTCGGCGTCCAAGCATGCAGTCAAGGGTTTCACCGAGTCGTTCCGGGTCGAACTCGAGGAGCAGGGCGTGCCGGTTTCCGTCACCTTGGTCAAGCCGGCGTCCATCGACACGATGCTCGTGTCTCACGCCAAGAACTACATGGAGAAGGAGCCGCTGCTTCCGCCTCCAGTGTATTCGCCCGAGGTCGTCGCCAGGGCTCTCCTGTACGCCGCGGAAAATCCGGTGCGCGACCTACCCGTGGGCAGTCGATCCCGTCTCTCGGGGGCCGGCGGCTTTTATGCTCCCAGGATTTTGGACCGGATCATGGAGCGATTCATGATTCCCATGATGAAGAGCGACGAGGCCGCGCGGCAGGGAAGGGACAACAACCTTCATTCGCCGGCAACTGATCTGCTGGAGAGCGAAGGCGCCCACAAAGGAAAGGCGCGCCGCTACAGCGTCTATACCAGCATGGCGACGCATCCGAGGACGGTGAACGCCATGTTGGTCGGATCCGGTCTCGCGCTTGCGGCGCTTTGGCGATCTCGCCGACGTGCGGGGCGAAGCCTGACTGCAGCGCATCGTTGAACAAGACCACGAGGCTTCCCGGCATCTGCAGCGATGGTACCGTCGTGCGAGAGACGGCCCATCGGTGCACGTTGCCTTTCTGGTGATTTTTGCATTCACTTTTTACCAGAGTCAGGTCTCTCGGCAATTTTTTTCGAAAAGGCGTTGCGCACCCCAATTTCGTTTGCTATAGTTCGCCCCTCGCTACGAAACGCAGCAAAGAAAAACGCGAAACAAACCGCGCTTTCTTCTCGGTTCGGAGGCAAAACAGGGTCAAACAAAACGCTTTGACAATGACCACCGCAACGCAATTACAGCGATGGAAGAGCAGCAAGGTTCTTTAACAAAACAATGTCGATAGATGTGGGCGCTTGATGGCGGTGCGCGCCGGGCAACCGGTGTCTCACAATATATATCAAGTGCTTGCACAGAATACAGGACAGTTCGCAAGGACTGGCCTAGTCAGTATTTTGAGTGAGCGACGATCGGACGTCTGCCGGGGCAACCTGGTGGAGGGAAGATCTGGCAGCAATGCCA
>NZ_JAAIVB010000047.1 GCF_010974945.1 Noviherbaspirillum galbum
CCTGAAGGAGCTGAAGAACCGGGGGATCTCGGTGCTGCTGGTGGAGCAGAAGCTGGCGATTGCGCTGGAGATCTCGCAGCGGGTGTACGTGATGGGGCATGGCTCCATCGTGTTCGAAGGCACGCCGCAGGACCTGCGCAACAACGCTTCCATCCGCAAGGAGTGGCTGGAGGTCTGAGATGGGCGCAATCGGTCCCGACGTCATCCTCAACAAGCCGGCTTACGTGCACGAGTCGGCCTGGCTCTATGGCAAGGTGAGGGTGGAAGAGGGCGCATCCATCTGGATCAATGCCGTGGCACGCGCCGAGCACCAGGAAATCGTGATCGGCGCGTACTCCAACATCCAGGACTTCGCCATGCTGCACATCGGCGACCGGACCCCGACCATCATCGGCAGCCACTGCTCGATCACCCATCACTGCACCATCCATGGCTGCACGATCGGCGACAACTGCCTCATCGGCATCAACGCCACCATCATGGATGGATGCGTCATCGGCGAGAACAGCATCATCGGCGGTCATACCTTCCTCAAGGAAGGCACCATCATTCCCCCCAATTCCATTGTGACCGGCGTGCCCGGCAAGGTCACGCGCACGCAAAACAACTTCGTGCGTAACCGGATCAATGCCTACATGTATTTTCGGAATGCGATTGCCTATCGCGGCGGCGATTTCCGCGATTGGGCGAAGGAGAACATGCCGGCGGAACTGATGGCGGAGATGCAGCGCTTGTCGGGGTTGGTTGGGGAGTGAGGTCGGAATCCCAGCGACATCGACTGCCACGGCTTTCACAACCGCGCCCTGACTACTGTACTTCCCCCTGAACAGGAGGGGACAAGGTGGAAGGCGCTTGAAAACCAGGCGGCCCGCACGCTCGTCCTAAAACATCAGCGTTTCTACGGATAAACTTTTTCCTACCGTCTCTTATACTCTTCTCACTCATTAGAAAAACAGGAGACGACGATGTATAAGAGTGCCCTCAACAGCGCGCTGGCAACGGGAATCTTGATTCTCGCATTCGCAGGGACATCGCACGCACAACAATCCCCCGAACCGATCCGCATCGGCGTATCCGGCCCCTTCACCGGCGGCTCCGCCCCCATGGGCGAAAGCATGCGCAACGGCATCCGCCTGGCCGTGGAGGAGATCAACGGCATCGGCGGATTGAACGGACGTAAAATCGAGCTGGTCGAGCGCGACGACGAAGCCAAGCCCGAGGTCGGCGCAAAGATCGCCAATGAATTTACCCAGCAGAAGATCGTTGCCGCCATCGGCATCGTCAATACCGGCGTTGGCCTAGCCTCCATCGACGCCTACCAAAAGGCCAGGATTCCCCTGGTCGTCGCGGTTTCCACCGGCACCTCGCTGACGAAGAAATACGCGCCGCCCGCCGCGCCGGAAAACTATATCTTCCGCATTTCGCCCACCCTCGACCTCGAGGCCAAGGTCGTGCTCGCCGACCTCAAGCGCAAGGGTATCGACTCCGCCGCCATCCTGGCGGACACGACCGCCTATGGGGAGGCGGGCCTGAAAGCCGTCGAGGAGCAGGCCGCTTCATTCGGCGTGCAGGTGGCATCGAGGGAACGCTTCAACATCGGAGATACCGACATGGGCGCGCAGGTCAAGCGCGCCAAGGCTTCGGGCGCGCAGGCGCTCGTGGTCTGGGGCATCGGGCCGGAGCTGGCGGCAATCGCGCGCAACAAGGACGCCGCCGGTTGGCGCGGTCCCATGCTGGGAAGCTGGACATTCTCGATGCGCAACTTCATCGACGGCTCGGGCAAGGCGGGCGAGGGCGCGCTCATGCCCCAGACCTTCATCCAGGACGTCGGCAGCAGCAGCAAGAACAGCTTCCTGCTGGCATACAGGCGCGCCTTCAACACCGACCGCATTCCCTCGCCGATGAGCGCGGCGCAGGGATACGATGGCATGCACCTTCTTTACCTCGCCTTGCGCCAGGCGAACGGCACCGACGGCCCGAAGCTGAAGGAAGCCCTGGAAAACCTGAAGTTCCGCTACCAGGGCGTGATCACCAGCTACAACAAGCCCTTCTCCGCACAGGACCATGATGCCATCACGCAAAACATGCTCATGATGGGCGTGGTCTCGCACGGCCGCGTGGATTATGCCTATGCCGACGACCAGAAGCGCGGCGCCCTGCTGCGCATGAAGTCCCAGTAACGAAGGACTTGCCGGCATGTCGCCGGGAGCGATCGCCCGCCTGGCCGGGCGATTATTTTTTTCCGCTTAAAATAATACGATCGTTCTTTTTTGGGTTATAGTAGGCACCATCACAACAAAAACCGACTCCAAGAGCGCCAAGGCCCGTGATGCCGCAGGCGGCCTTGGACACACCAACAAGACTTCAACTCAAAGGAAGAGATATGACTGCCGAATACAAGGTCAACGGCTCTGTCGCCGTCATCACGCTCAATAATCCTCCCGTCAATGGCCTTGGCCACGCCACCCGCAGCGCGATCGTGGATGGCATGCGCAAGGCCTTGAACGATGATGCTGTGAAGGCGGTCGTCATCACCGGAGCCGGCAAGGCCTTCTCCGGCGGGGCGGACATCAAGGAATTCAATTCGCCCAAGGCATCCGCCGAGCCGACGCTGCACACCGTGATCAACGTCGTCGAGAATTCCGAAAAGCCGGTCGTTGCCGCGATCCATACCGTCTGCATGGGCGGCGGACTGGAACTGGCGCTGGGTTGCCATTACCGCGTCGTTTCCCCAGGCGCGCAGATCGCGCTTCCCGAAGTGAAGCTCGGCATCCTGCCGGGCGCCGGCGGCACGCAGCGCCTGCCGCGCGTTCTCGGCCTCGAAATGGCCCTCAACATGATCGTGTCCGGTAACCCGGTGCCTTCCGAGAAGCTGGCCAAGACCAAGCTGTTCGACCAGCTCGCCGACGGCGACCTGATGGAAGCGGCGATCGCCTTCGCCAACAAGGTCGCCGATGCGCGCCCGCTGCCGAAGGTCCGCGACATCAAGATCGATTACCCCAACCACGAGGGTTTCCTGCAGTTCTCGCGCAATACCGTGCGCGCGATGGCTGGCCCGTTCCCCGCGCCTGTCAAGTGCATCGATGCCGTCGAGGCAGCCGTTACCAAGCGCTTCGACGACGGCCTGCGCTATGAGCGCGAGCTGTTCACCGAGCTGGTCCAGACGCCGGAATCCAAGGCCCTGCGCCACGCCTTCTTCGGCGAGCGCGCCGCCAGCAAGGTGCCGGACGTCCCCGAGGACACCCCGACCCGCGAGATCAAATCGGCGGCCGTGATCGGCGCCGGCACCATGGGCGGCGGCATTGCCATGAACTTCGCGAACGCCGGCATCCCCGTCACCATCCTGGAAATGAAGCAGGAAGCGCTCGACAAGGGTCTCGCGACGATCCGCAAGAACTACGAGAACACCCTGAAGAAGGGCAAGCTCACGCAAGAGAAGTTCGACCAGCGCGTCGGCCTGATCAAGGGCACGCTGTCCTACGAGGAAATCGGCCAGGCCGACATCGTCGTGGAAGCCGTGTTCGAAGAGATGGGCGTCAAGGAACAGGTGTTCAAGAAGCTCGACCAAGTCATGAAGCAGGGCGCCATCCTGGCGTCGAACACCTCGACCCTCGACGTCGACAAGATCGCCAGCTTCACCAGCCGTCCGCAGGACGTGATCGGCCTGCACTTCTTCAGCCCCGCCAACGTCATGAAGCTGCTGGAAATCGTGCGCGGCGAGAAGACCGGCAAGGACGTGCTGGCAACGTCGCTCAAGCTGGCGAAGAAGATCAAGAAGACCGGCGTCGTGTCCGGCGTGTGCGACGGCTTCATCGGCAACCGCATGATCGAGCAGTACAGCCGCCAGGCTGGCTTCCTGCTGGAAGAGGGCGCATTGCCCGAGCAGGTCGACAAGGCGATCGAAAAATTCGGTTTCGCCATGGGCCCGTTCCGCATGGGCGACCTCGCCGGCAACGACATCGGCTGGGCCATCCGCAAGCGCCGTTATATCGAGAAGCCGGACATCACCTATTCCAAGACCGCCGACC
Organism: Noviherbaspirillum galbum; assembly: GCF_010974945.1. Taxonomy (GTDB): domain Bacteria; phylum Pseudomonadota; class Gammaproteobacteria; order Burkholderiales; family Burkholderiaceae_D; genus Noviherbaspirillum; species Noviherbaspirillum galbum. Next base: position 4,029 of record NZ_JAAIVB010000047.1, read on the forward strand.
TGCTCTGCGAGATGGGCCGCTATGGACAAAAGACCTCGGCAGGCTGGTACGACTACAAGCCGGGCGACCGCAAGCCGTATCCCTCGCAAGTCGTGAACGACATGATCGTCAAGCACTCGGCCGACCTCGGCATCCAGCGCCGCAAGATCAGCGACGAAGAGATCGTGCAGCGCCTGGTGTTCGCGCTGACCAACGAAGGCGCGAAGATCCTGGAAGAGGGCATCGCGATGCGCGCTTCCGACATCGACATGGTCTACCTCACGGGTTACGGCTTCCCGCTGTTCCGCGGCGGTCCGATGCTGTATGCCGATATCGTCGGCTTGCAGAACGTCGTGATGACGATGGAGCGTTTCGCCCGTGGTCGCCATGGGGAGGCGTGGAAGCCTGCGCCCTTGCTGGCGCGTCTGGCTGCGGAAGGCAAGAGCTTCAACTAAGCATGCAGCCAGGCTGGAAAGCCTTTGCTGAAAACCCCGGCCCGATGGCCGGGGTTTTTTTATGGAGCCGGGATTGCCAACTGACTTCGTCGTTCGCGCGAGGGGGGATCCGATTGTCCGCTCAATGCAACTTGATCCTCGGATTCCTTACCCAGTCCAGCGTCTCCGCCCAGGTCGCAAGCCAGGTCCGGAACCATCCGATCACCGCGATCTGGTGCTGCTTGTGCAGCGCCCAGTACATCCACCGCGCGATCGTGCCCTCGATGAAGACCGAGCCGCGCGCCAGCGCTCCCATCAGGCTGCCGACGGTGCTGCTGTCTCCCAGCGACACCAGCGAACCGCGGTCGCGGTACTTGAATTCGAGCAGCGGCTTGCCGTCCAGCTGGCGGATGAGCGATCTGGCAAGCATCCCGGCTTCCTGGTGCGCGGACTGCGCGCGGGGAGGTACGGCGGGCAGTCCTTCGCCCTGCGGGATCGCGGCGCAGTCGCCGAGCGCGAAGATCGCCGGGTCACGCGAGGTTTGCAGGGTCTTGTGAACCACGAGCTGATTGATGCGGTTGGTTTCCAGGCCGTCGAGCTGGCGCACGTAGTCCGGCACCTTCACGCCCGCCGCCCACACGACGATGCTGCTGGGGATGAACTTGCCGCTTGCCATCTTGACGCCTTCCCTGGTCACTTCGACGACGCGTTCGCCCGTGTGCACGTCGATGTCCAGGTTGGTCAATTCATGCGAGACCGCGGCGGACAGGCGTTCCGGCAATACTTGAAGCAGGCGGGGCGCGGCTTCGACGATGGCGATCTTGAGGTCGCGCTGCGCGTCGAAGTTGCCCAGGCCATAGCTGGAAAGAATGCGGGCCGTCATGTGCAGTTCGGCGGACAGTTCGACGCCGGTGGCGCCGCCGCCGATGATGGTCACGGTGAACCGGCCTTCGCCCGGATGGCGGCTTCTGGCTTGCGCCCGCAGGCAGGTATTGATGAGCTTGTCATGGAACAGCTCGGCCGCGTCGGGAGAGTCGAGCATGATGGCGTTCTCCTGCGCGCCCGGCGTGCCGAAATCATTGGTCTGGCTGCCGATGGCAATGACCAGGGTGTCGTAGGCTATGGCGCGGCGCGGCAGGATCTCCTCGCCGTCCGGATCATGCGTCGGCGCGAGAAGGATTTCCTTGCGGGCGCGGTCGAGGCCGTCCATGCGGCCAAGTCGGAAGGTGAAGTGGTTGGCCTTCGCGAGCGCGAGGTATTCGAGTTCGTCGGCATGGCTATCGAGGGTGCCGGCCGCTACCTGGTGCAGCAAGGGCTTCCAGAGATGCGTCCGTGACGCGTCGATGAGCATGATCTCCGCCTTGCCCCGGCGGCCAAGCTTCTTGCCGAGGCGCACCGCGAGTTCGAGGCCGCCCGCGCCGCCTCCCACGATGGCGATCCGATGCGGCGCGCTTGCCGGGTTGGCAGCAGGAACTGAGCTCATGTTGGCGTGTTTCCTTGTGGCGATGGCATGCCCTGTGGTTGATCCTTGCCTGTCGACTTGACCGGCCCCATTCCATCAAGGTAGTCGTTGCCGGCGCGAAGCCATTCCCACCTCGCTTGACTCAGATCAAATATTTTTCGGATTCAACTGGCTACCCTGACCCGAGCGGAAAAGTGCCTGCAGGGCGTGCATCATGAAGATTCCGATAACGCCCGACGGTTCCTCGTTGCCGGAGCGCCGGAGGCGTGCGACGCATCCAGCGTCACGCCTGCTGGCGGGTTGGCGTTCCGCTTCTCCTTCCCAGTGACACGCATGTAATGTGAGATATGCCCATGAGCATCAGCAAAATCAAGGTGCAGGAATTCCTTGCCCGGCTTCCCTTGTTCAGCGAACTGGACCAGGTGGAGCTGGACCATATCGCGGCCGCGACCCAGGAACTGCATGTGCCCAAGGGAAGGACCATCTTCAACCGCGGCGAGCCGTGCAGCGGCTTTCACAGCGTGGTCTATGGGCAGGTCAAGCTGTACTTCACGTCGCCCGGAGGCAGCGAAAAAGTCGTCGAGATCATCAGCCCCGGCCACAGCTTCGGCGAAGCGCTGATGTTCATGGAAAAGCCTTACATCGTCTCGGCGGACGCGCTGGCCGATTCCATGCTGCTGCACGTCTCCAAGGACACCGTATTTTCCATGCTCGACCGGGACGGGAGATTCGCGCGGCGCATGCTGTCCGGCCTTAGCCGGCGGCTGCACGGCCTCATCTGCGACGTGGAAGCCTACTCGCTTCGTTCGGCGACGCAGCGGGTCATCGGCTACCTGCTGCAGCAGGAAAAGCTGAACGACGGCGACCACATCACCCTGGACGTTCCCAAGACCGTGATCGCCTCCCGTCTCAATCTCACACCCGAGCACCTGTCGCGCATCCTGCATGAATTGATGCAGGAGAAGGTGATCGAGGTGAACCGGAGGGATATCACGATACTGGACGTGAACAGGCTCAGGCAGTATTGAGCGGCCTGCTCCGGTAGTACAGCCGCGCGGCGCGATACAGGTTCGCGCCGAGGCAGGCGCCGGAAGCGGCCAGCGCGAGGCCGGCGAGATGGCTGAGCCATTTCCATTCCATGCCGGTGATCGTTCCCGCCATGCCGGCTGCGCAGGCAAGCAGTCCCAGCGCCACCGCGTGCACGCCCAGGTGCCTGAGTGCCCATGCGTCGGAAATCACCTGCTTCACGTTCGGCGCGCGCTGGCATCCGCCCGCAAGTTCGTTCTGGAGGTGGTACCAGACCAGGAACGGAAGAATCTTGTACAGCATGCCGCACACGACCGACATGCCGAATCCGACGATGAGAAGCACGCCAAGCACGAGGGAATAGGCGGGCGCGTCGGTGAGCCCGGGCATCATGCTTCCTGCGGCGCCCAGGCAGGCGGCAGCCAGGAGCGAGGCAAGGCTGAGGTGCCAGAAGCGCGTCGTCGGATCGGCCTGCGGACGTTTCCGCCGGCGCAGCAGGCTTAGCGTGGTAACGGCGAACGATGCCAGCGAGCCCATCAGTGCCAGCGCCGCCGCAACTTGCGCCATCCCGCCGGATCCTGCCGCACCCATTGCGGATGTCAATGCCAGCAGGACGAACAATACCGGTGCGAGCCAGCCCGACATCCATGCGGGATAGGTCGGCGTCACCTGGAACATCGGCACCACCTGGTAGGCCACGGCGATCACAAGCAGGCCAAGCCAGCCGGCCAGTCCCCATGCGGCGTGCGCATTGACGAGGGAAGTGAACGACAGGCCGGCGAGCCCGGATCCGGTCCCGAGCAGCGCTGCGGCGGCTGCGCCGAGCGCGGCTGCCGCCACCAGGGCGGTCACTGCCAGCCGGACGCCGCGCAGCATGGCGGTGCTGCTCACCGCATTGCGCAGGCTCCACAGGCAGAGAAGCCCGAAGCCGCCGAGCGCGGCGACCAGCAGGGGAATCGCCGACAGGGTCAGCGTGCCGTTCGAGAGAATGAGTCCGCCGGCGAGCAGGAGCGTGCCCGCCCACAACGCAACCGGGACTAGGCGCGACGCCACGCGCGAAAACGCGATCGGAACGCCGGCCACGACCGGCAGCATCTGGAACAGGGCGCCGATCATGACCGAGGACAGGAAGCCGAGCACCAGCAGGTGCACGATGCCCAAGGTCAGGGGCGACCAGCGCGAAACGAAGACGTCCGGCCCGCCCCATGCCGCAAGGCTGCCCGCGAGCACGGCAAACACCGGCGCCGCCAGGAAAAAGCGGGCCGGCAGCGAGAATGCGGGGGATTCATCGAGGGACAGCGAGCGTTGCATGCGCAGTTCGGGCGTGAGGTCGCGGCGTCAGGATGCCATGCCGTCATGGCGTCGTAAGCTCAATCCTGCTCGAGCCGGATGAGGATTTCATACAAGCCGTCGTCGCGTGCCGTCGTGTCGTGGCGGTAGCGGTTCTGGCGCAGGATGCGGTAGAGCGGCACCGGCTCGCGGTCGATCAGCATGCGCAGGCTGTCCTGCGGCGCCAGGCGCGACAAGGCATCCAGCACGCGCTCCATCGGTTCGGGCGGCTCGAGGCCGCATACATTGAGTTCGATGATCCTTGCTTCCATGATTGGCTTCTCCTGTTCCCTCATGCCGCGGTCTCGTGCTTGGACTGCGGCTCAGCCCGTTCCGATCCCGAAGCAACATCCGCCGCCTGCAGGGCTGTCATTGCCTGGATGATTTCCTGCGCCCTGGGGCGCAGCACATTGTCGGCCATCGGATAGAGGATGTTCTCTTCCTTCATGTTGTGCTGCTGCATGAGGGTGTTGAGGGTATCGGCGCAGCCGAAGAAATTGTCCGCGTGCCGGGACTCCAGCGCCGCGCGCATCGACGCGAGCATGTTGCGCATCTGTTCATGCTCCAGGCGCATCACCCGCGTCGGGCCGCTCGCATTGCCGGTCGCGAGTTCGAAAGCCTGGAACAAGACCGCTTCTTCCATCTGGAAATGCCGTTCGAGCAAAGCGCCGAAGCGCGCGCATGAGGCCACGGCCTCCGTCCATTTTTGCCTGGCGGCGTGCATTTCACACTCCGCGAATAGATCGTCGCAACGTCCATGGTCGCCGCTGAGGTAATGCGAGATCGTCGTCATACGTTGTTCCCATTGCTCCTGTTGTTGCGATGCATTCTCCCACCCGCGCCCGCCGCGAATCCTTGACTCAGGTTAAGGATTCACGGATCGCGAAGCGGGTAAAGTTCGCTGCCATGCCGGGTAATGTGCAAGTCCGGCAAAGTTGATTCAGGTCAAACAAATTGAAATTCTGCACTGCTACATTCGCTCGTTCTCAACGGCCTAGGAAGGATCGACGTGCTGGACCTCGTCTTGAAACCACTCATCATCAAGGGAAAGACCCTGTTGCCCATCGTGCAAGGCGGCATGGGCGTGGGGATTTCCGCGCACCGCCTCGCCGGCAACGTTGCCCAGGCGGGCGGCGTGGGGACGATTTCCAGCGTCGACCTGCGGCGCCATCATGCAGACCTGATGGCGGAAACCGGCAAGTCGCGCGACAAGGCGCTGATCGACCGCGCCAATCTCGTCGCGCTGGACCGTGAAATCAAGGCGGCAAAAGGCATCGCTGCCGGAGCTGGCGTCGTTGCCGTCAACATCATGCGCGCCGTTTCCGAATACGCAAACTATGTCCGCCAGGCCTGCGCGAGCGGCGCCGACGCGGTGGTATGCGGCGCAGGCTTGCCGCTCGACCTGCCTGAACTCACGGCCGAGCATCCCGACGTCGCCATCATTCCCATCCTTTCCGACGTGCGCGGCATCTCGCTGATCCTGAAGAAATGGATGCGCAAGAACCGCTTGCCGGATGCGATCGTCATCGAGAATCCGAAGTATGCCGCCGGCCACCTCGGCGCGGCGCGCCCGGAGGATGTCAACGATCCGCACTTCGCCTTCCCCACGGTGCTGGAAGGCACACGTGAACTCCTGCGCCAGCTCGACCTGGAAAAGGAGAACATTCCCCTGATCGCCGCGGGCGGCGTGCACAGCCACGAGCAGGTGAAGGAATTGATGGCGCTTGGCGCGAATGCGGTGCAGCTCGGCACGCCATTCGCTGTCACCGAGGAGGGAGATGCCCATGTCAACTTCAAGCGCGTGCTGGTCGACGCGAAGCCGGAAGACATCGTCACCTTCATGAGTGTGGCCGGCCTTCCCGCGCGCGCGGTCAAGACCACCTGGCTGGCGAATTATCTCGACAAGGAAGAGAAGATGCAGCGGCGCGCGAAGCCGCAGCAGTGCACCGTCGGCTTCGACTGCCTCCACCAGTGCGGGCTGCGCGACGGCATCCCCAAGTCGGGCCAGTTCTGCATCGATACCCAGCTCGCCTTCGCCATGAACGGCGACGTCAAGCGCGGGCTGTTCTTCCGGGGTTCCGAGCCGCTGCCCTTCGGCAACGAGATCCGGTCGGTGCGCGACCTGATCGATTACCTGCTGACAGGCAGGCGTCCCGCGGCGAACAAGCTGGATGCGGGAACGCTGCCGCAACCCGCATAGGAAACCGACCGATGAATGAAACGCTCCACGCCGGCGCGGCAACCGCGGCCGGAGGGTTCGAGCTTGTCTGCCCCGCAGGGACGCTGCCGGCACTCAAGTCCGCGATTGACAATGGCGCGGACTGCGTGTACCTCGGCTTCCGGGATGCGACGAATGCGCGCAACTTCGCCGGATTGAACTTCGACGACAAGGCCATCGCCGACGGCATCCGCTATGCGCACGACCGGCAGCGGAAAGTCTTGCTGGCGCTGAACACTTATCCGCAGGCGCATGACGTTACGCCTTGGCGCAATGCGGTGGACCGTGCCGCGGGGGCGGGCATCGATGCGCTCATCCTCGCCGATCCGGGGCTGATGGCCTATGCGGCAGAGCGTTACCCCGGCATGCGCCTGCATCTCTCGGTGCAAGGTTCCGCGACGAATTTCGAAGCGATCAATTTCTACCATGCGCGCTTCGGCGTGCAGCGGGCCGTGCTGCCGCGCGTGCTATCCCTCGAACAGGTGAAGTACGTGGCCGAAAACACGCCGGTGGAAATCGAGGTATTCGGTTTCGGCAGCTTGTGCGTGATGGTGGAAGGGCGCTGCGCCCTGTCGTCATACGTGACCGGCGAGGCGCCGAACACGCATGGGGTCTGCTCGCCCGCCAAGTCGGTGCGCTGGCAGAAGACGCCGAAGGGAATGGAGTCGCGCCTGAACGGCGTGCTGATCGATCAATATGCAAGCGATGAGAACGCCGGTTATCCGACGCTCTGCAAGGGGCGCTTCGAGGTCAATGACGAGCAGTACTACGCGATCGAGGAACCGACCAGCCTGAATACGCTCGAGCTCTTGCCCAAGCTGATGGCAATGGGTGTGCGCGCGGTGAAGATCGAAGGCCGCCAGCGCAGCCCGGCCTACGTGGCGCAGGTGACGCGGGTATGGCGCGAGGCGATCGATCAATGCCTCGCCAGCGCCCAGCGCTATTCGGTAAAGCCGGGCTGGATGGCGGATCTCGGCAAGGTGGCGGAAGGGCAGCAGCAGACGCTTGGCGCCTATCACCGTCCATGGAAATGACAAGACGCATGGCGTCGATGAATCAAGGAGGCCCGATTTGAAACTTGCGCTTGGTCCGCTGCTCTACTTTTGGCCCCGCCATACCGTCTTCGAGTTCTACCAGGAGATCGCCGAATCCGCGGTCGACATCGTGTATCTCGGCGAAGCGGTCTGTTCCCGGCGCCGCGAACTTCGCCTGAGCGACTGGCTCGACATCGCCGATCTCGTCACGGCTTCCGGAAAGCAGGCCGTCTTGTCGACACAGGCCTTGCTCGAATCCAAGAGCGACATCAACACCCTGCATCGCGTGACGGAGAATGGCCGCTACCTGGTGGAAGCGAACGACATGGGCGCCGCGCATCGCCTCGCCGGAAAGCTGCCCTTCGTGGCCGGCCCCCATCTGAACGTCTACAACCCGCCGACGCTCTCCCTGATGCATGAACTCGGGGCGACGCGATGGGTCATGCCGCTGGAAATGTCCGGCGAGGCGCTGGCCGTGATGCAGACCTCCAGGCCGTTGGGCATGGAGACCGAGGTGTTCGCGTATGGACGGATGCCGCTCGCTTTCTCGGCCCGCTGCTTCACGGCCCGCCATTACAACCTGCCAAAGGACGACTGCCAGTTCAAATGCATGGATTATCCCGATGGACTTGCGTTGAAGACGCGTGAAGGCCAGCCTTTCCTGACCTTGAACGGCATCCAGACGCAATCGGCCTCGGTGCATAACCTCGTGCAGGAAACGGAAGAACTCGGCCGGCTTGGCGTCGACATTCTCCGCATCAGTCCGCAAGCGACGGACACGGTGCAGGTCGTCGACATTTTCCGCGCCGTCTGCGATGGCAAGCGCGATGGCGGGGAAGCGCTGGCTGCCATGGCGTCCATCATGCCCGCGGCCGCATGCAACGGCTACTGGCATGGCAAGCCCGGCCTCGAGCTGTGCATCGCGGCGTGAATTCCCTTGATCAAGAACACGATGACACCCAACCAATTCATCATTCCCGCGCCGGTCGGCCGCCTGTGTGCCTTGCTTCCCGCCTATCCTGGGTGGGTGCTGTTCGCGTCCGCGCTGAACCTGGTCGTCAGCCGCAATCTGCCGGATGACGTGAAGCAGGCGCTGACAGGGCGGCGATTGCGAATCACGGCGACCGATGCGAACCTCAGCTTCACGGTGGAGTGGCGGGCCGGCGGGTTTCGCGCTTGCGCACCGGGAGCGATGCCCGAGCTGACGATCAGTGCGAGCGCGCAGGATTTCCTTCTCCTTGCGCGGCGGCAGGAAGATCCGGATACCTTGTTCTTCAGCCGGCGGCTTGGAATGGAAGGGGATACCGAGCTTGGGCTGCTGGTGAAAAATACGCTGGATGCGATCGAGGTTCCTGTTTTCGAGCTTGGCAGGACGGCGCTGGGCAGAGTGTTCGGGCGGTTTGGGGGGAAGAGGTGATTGCTGTCGGTGGCGCCTGCCGGTGAGGTCTAAATTGGCGTCCAGCGCCTGCAGCGTTTTTCGCCGTCCCAGCCATCTTCATGATTTCCGCCTGCGCGGGAATCATGGGGTGCGCTAGACCGGCCTACCGGCACCCGCCGCCACAACAACCACCACCGGCGCCAAGATCCAGGCTGCGCATGCCCGCCACGCTGAACCCGGCACGCTTGAGCGTGGCGAGAAGTTCCTGACGGCTGGTCTTGTTTCCATCGAAGGCGACGACGGCTTTCTGGCAACCGATATCGATCTGCACATGGCTGACCCCCGACACTTCCTGCAGAACGCGGGCCACGAAATTGGCAGTGGTTTCTGAGGCGATACCGCTCAGTTTGAAGATCTCGGTTTCCATCGTATTCGTCTCTACCATGAGGGTGACCGGCGAAGTGTAAGCGGCAAAGGCGTTGCCGCTGAATGATCCAGATCAAGAATATCCAAGTGAAAAAAAGCGTTTGCGGATTCACGCGACGCGGAATAACATGTAATGCAAATGCATGTTTAAGCCTTGTCCCAGAAATTGCACAGGCACGATTCAGCTTCGACTCGAATTCCTCTCAACATCAAGATCACCATCATGGCTCTCATTACCATCGACGAACCCCGTGTCACGGGAAACCCTGGAAAGTCGTTTGGCGACCATCCCGTGTTCCGCCTCGGCTTCCGTCCCTTCTACCTGCTTGCCGCGCTGTTCGCCGCGGTCAGCATTCCGCTGTGGCTCGCCGCGTATTCGGGCGTGTCCTTGCCGCACCTGCGCATCGACATCAACTGGCACATGCACGAGATGGTGCACGGCTTCGCCATCGCGGTCATCATCGGCTTCCTCTACACCGCCGGCCGCAACTGGACAGGGCTCTGGACGCCGAAAGGAAAGCATCTTGCGGCGCTGGCCGGACTCTGGCTGGCAGGGCGGGGCGCCATGCTGTTCCTGCCGCCGCTGCCCGCTGCCGTGGTCGATGTCGCCTTCCTTCCGCTCGCCGCCTGGCCGTTGTACCGGGTGCTCGCGCGTGCCGGCAACAAGCGCAACATGTTCCTGATCGGCTTGCTGGCGCTGCTGTCCCTGCTGAACTTCGCCTTCCACGGCGCGCGCATCGGCTGGCTCGACATCTCCACCATCAAGCCCATCCATGCCTCGCTGTTCGTCATCGTCGTCATCGAATCGGTCATCGGCGGTCGCGTCATTCCCGGGTTTACCGCGAATGCCTTGCCTGGCGTGAAGCCGCATGTCAGCGAAAAGCTGGATCGCATCTGCCTGGGCTTCACCGCGGCTGCCTGCATCGGCTGGGTAGCCGGCGCGTCCGGGCCGCTGATGTTCGGACTGGGACTGTCGGCAAGCTGCGCGCAACTGTTTCGCCTGATCGGCTGGAAGCCGCACCGCACCGTGCGCAAGCCGCTGTTGTGGATCCTGCACCTGTCGTATGCCTGGATCGCGGCGGGCTTCTTCCTGCTGGCGCTGGCCGGCATCCATGCCGTCAGCGCGAGCGCGGCGGTGCACGTCCTTGTGATCGGCTCGATGGCCGGGCTGATTATCGGAATGATCACCCGTACGGCGCTCGGGCATACCGGCAGGAAGCTGGAAACCGGCTGGGCCGAGCCGGTCATGTACCTGCTGCTGCAGGCCGGCGTGGTGGCGCGCCTCGTCGCGGCGATCGACGCCCTGCAACTGCGCGAGCCGGCGCTGGGCATGGCTGCCGCATGCTGGTCCGCCGCCTTCCTGCTCTACGTCGTGTCGTATGGACCTTTCCTGATGCGTCCGCGCACCGACGGGCGGGAAGGTTGATGTCTCCGGCGCTGGCGCCTGACGATCGCGAGTCCGGCTATTTTGACCTAGATCAATGTTGAGAATCGACCCGCTTTCGTACACTGCAAGCACACCGGAAAACGTCCGTCTCGCCTGGCGCGAGCGCAGGAGCACATCACATGGCAGTCCCCAACCTGGCAATGAATGCCATCCCCGCAGTCCAGTTCGACGCTGAACTGATTCGCAAGCTGACCCAGCAAGGCCCGCGCTACACCTCGTATCCCACCGCCGACAGGTTCAATGGCAACTTCGGCGTGGGCGACTACCTGCAGGCGGTAAATTCGGTGCGCGCCATGGGCGCGCGCAACCCCTTGTCGCTGTACGTGCACATCCCGTTCTGCGAGCACCTCTGCTACTACTGCGCCTGCAACAAAATCGTTACCAAGGTGCGCAGCAAGGCGGAGGTCTACCTGACCTACCTGAAGCGCGAGATCGACATGCAGGGCAAGCTGTTCGAGGGAATGAACACCGTCGAGCAACTGCATTTCGGCGGCGGCACGCCGACCTACCTCAACGATGCGCAGATGGGCGACCTGCTCGCGCACATCCGCAAATGGTTCAAGTTCGCGACCGATGACGCAGGCGAATACTCGATCGAGATCGATCCGCGCACCGTCTCGGCGGCACGCATCCGGACATTGCGCGAGCAAGGTTTCAATCGCGTGAGCCTCGGCGTGCAGGATTTCGATCCCGACGTGCAGAAGGCGGTCAACCGCATCCAGCCGGAAGAAAAGACGCTGGAAGTGATCCAGGCCGCGCGCGATGCCGGGTTCCGCTCGATCAGCATCGACCTGATCTACGGCCTGCCGAAGCAGAACCTGATCACGATGAACCAGACCCTCAACAAGGTCATTGCCGCCAATCCCGACCGCATCTCGATCTACAACTATGCGCACATGCCGGCCTTGTTCAAGTCGCAGCGCCGGATCTCGGAAGATGAACTCCCCAGCGGCGAGACCAAGCTCGACATGCTGTCGCTGTGCATTCGCCGCCTGACCGAAGCGGGCTACGTCTACATCGGGATGGACCACTTCGCCAAGCCGGACGACGACCTCGCCATCGCCCAGCGCCATGGCCGCCTGCACCGCAACTTCCAGGGCTATTCCACGCATGCGGACGCGGAAATGGTGTCGGTCGGCGTGTCGGCGATCAGTGCCGTGGGTTCAACCTATAGCCAGAACGACAAGACGCTCGAAGGCTATTACGAGCGCATCGAGCAGGGCGAGCTGCCCATCGTGCGCGGCACCAAGCTCAGCCTCGACGACGTGCTCCGCCGCATCATCATCCAGATGCTGATGTGCAATTTCGAGCTCTCCATCCGCTCGCTGGAACTGGCCTACCCGATCAGCTTCGCGACTTACTTCCAGCAGGAACTGGCCAAGCTCAAGGAACTCGAAGCACTCGGCCTGCTCAAGCTCGACAGCGAGTGGCTGACGGTCACCGCCAAGGGCCGGCTCCTGATCCGCAACATCTGCATGGTGTTCGATCGCTATCTCAACATGCCGCAAGAGATCAAGCTCGAGCGGATGAAATATTCCAAGACGATCTGACGTGTCCCAGATCCACCTGCTTCCTGTCTTCCTGGTCGGCCTCCTGGGTGGAGTGCATTGCATCGGCATGTGCGGCGGCATCGTGGGCGCGCTCTCGCTCGCCGGCGACAGGAAGCGCATTCCCATCATCCCGGTCTCCGGCGCCGCAACGTCCAGCCTGATGGCAGGCCAGGCCGACGTGAGCGGCCTCGCGCGCGTCCTCGCCTATAACACCGGACGCATTGCGAGTTACGCCACGGCCGGCGCCATCGCGGGCGGCGTTGCCCAGGGCGTGCGCGCGCTGTCCTTCATGTCCTCCCTGCAGATCGGCGGATACTGGCTTGCCAACATCATGCTGGTTGCCCTCGGGCTGTACCTGATGGATGCCTGGCGCGGGCTGGCCCGCCTCGAAGCGGCCGGCCAGTTCGCATGGCGCCGCATCCAGCCGCTGGTCCGGCGTTTCCTGCCGATGGACACGCCAGGCAAGGCGCTGGCCCTCGGCGCCCTCTGGGGATGGGTACCGTGCGGGATGGTGTACAGCGTCCTGCTCACGGCCATGATGAGCGGCTCCGCTGCCAGCGGCGCGCTGACCATGCTTGCCTTCGGCGCGGGCACCTTGCCGGTGCTTCTCACCATGGGCCTGTTCGGCGACCGCTTGCAGCAATGGACGCGCCAGCGTCGCGTCCGGGTCATTGCCGGCGTCATCGTTCTCGGATTCGGCCTCCTTGGCCTGGCACGGGTCGTGCATGGATTGCCCCTCGGCGGGCTGGATGCATTGTGCATCAGTCCTGCCGTGCACTAAGGAGCAGTCTTCATGTCTAGCGCGCCAATCCCGCATCAGGAGGATTGCTTTCACTGCGGCTTGCCGGTGCCTGCCGGCGCTGCCTGGTCTGTCGAGATCCAGGGGCTGCCCCGGGCCATGTGCTGTCCGGGCTGCGAAGCCGTGGCGAAAACCATCGTCGAGAGCGGATTGTCGGACTATTACGCCTCGCGCACGGCGTTCTCGCCGCGCACCGGCGATGACCTGGTGCCGGAAGCGCTGCGGCTCTACGACACGCCGGAAGCCATGCAGGGCTTCGCCCGCGCCGCCGGAAACGAGCAGCCGGATGGCAGTGAATCCCAATCGCAGGAAACGGTGTCCGCCACGTTCTCGATAGAGGGAATCCGCAGCGCCGCCTGCATCTGGCTGATCGAACGCCGGCTGTCCATGGTGCCGGGCGTGCTTGCCGCCAACCTGAACGTGGCAACCGAACAATTGCATGTCCGCTGGAAACCCGCGGCGTGCAAGCCGAGCGACATCCTATCCGCGCTGCGCTCGCTCGGATACACCGCCTATCCCTACGACCCGGTGAAGCATGAAGAACTGGTGCGCCGCCAGGCGAAGCGGCTCTTCAGGCAGGTCTTCATCGCCGGCCTGTCGATGATGCAGGTGATGATGTACGCCGTTCCCGCCTATCTCGCCACCGATGGCACGATGGATGCCGACATGGCTGCGCTGATGCGCTGGGCCAGTCTCTGGCTGACGGTGCCGGCCGTGTTCTATTCGGCATTGCCGTTCTTCCGGGGCGCATGGGCGAACCTCAAGACGCGGGCGCTGGGCATGGACGTGCCCGTGGCCATCGGCATTGCGGCCGCGTTCGGAGGCAGCGTGGTCAACACCGTGCAAGGCAGCGGCGAGGTCTATTTCGATTCGGTGACGATGTTCATCTTCCTGCTGTTGTGCAGCCGTTATCTCGAAACGGCTGCGCGCCGCAAGGCCGCATCGGCCCTCGAAAGGCTGCAGCGCGGCCTGCCGCCGTCGGCGAGCCGCCTGCTTGATTATCCGGCAAGCCGGGATACGGAAACCGTTCCGGCCGCCAGGCTCGTGCAGGGCGACCTGCTGCAGATCCGGCCCGGCGAATCGGTGGCCGCGGATTGCGTGATCGTCGAGGGCGCAAGCGCAATCGATCTGTCGCTGCTCACCGGGGAAAGCGTGCCGGTGCGCAAGGGATGCGGCGATGCGCTGCCCGGCGGCGCGGTCAATGCCAGCCAGCCGCTCATTGCGCGTGTGCTGCGGCCGACCACGGAAAGCACCTTGTCCAGCCTGGTGAAACTCATCGAGCGGGCAGGGCAGGAGAAGCCGAGGCTGGCGCAATGGGCGGACCGCGTCGCGGCTTGGTTCGTCGGCGCGCTGCTGCTGTTCGCGGCCGTGGTCTTCGCCGCCTGGCAATGGCTCGATCCCGCGCGATCCTGGGCAATCGCCATCGCCGTGCTGGTCGTGTCCTGTCCGTGCGCGCTGTCGCTTGCCACGCCGACGGCGCTGGCCGCCGCCATCGACCGGCTCGTTCGCCAAGGGGTGCTCGTGATCCAGCCGCACGTGCTCGAAACCCTGCACCGCTGCACGCATATCGTTTTCGACAAGACCGGCACGCTGACCAACGGCAAGCCGACGCTGCGGCGCATCGAGGTCGCGGACACGAAGGCACCTGATACCGCGCTGGCGGACCGCTGCCTGCAGATTGCCGCCGCGATGGAACAGGCCAGCAGCCACCCGCTGGCAGCCGCCATCGTCGACGCGGCGCGCGCCAGGTCGCTCGCCGGCATGCAGGCGGAAGAGATCGTCCATACGGCGGGCGAAGGCTTGCAGGCGCGCATCGAGGGCACGCTGTACCGGCTGGGACGCGTCGGTTTCGTCGCCGCCCTGGGCGGGCCGCCGGTCGCGGCGCAGGCGGATGCCAGCGTCACCGCCATCTACCTCGGCACGGCAGCAGGGCCAGTGGCGCGGTTCGAGCTGGAAGACAGCCTGCGCGACGATGCGCGGGAAACCGTGCGCCTGTTCCAGCACGCGGGCAAGGAAGTCATCTTGCTCAGCGGCGACCGGCAGGAGGTCTGCGCGCATGTCGCCGCACAACTGGGCATCCGCGAAGTGCGGGGCGATTGCCTGCCCGAACGGAAGCTCGCTTTCGTCCAGGAACTGCAGGCGCGGGGCGGGGTGGTTGCGATGGTGGGCGACGGCATCAACGATGCGGCCGTGCTGCGCGCTGCGGATGTCTCATTCGCCATGGGCGGCGGCGCCGCGCTGGCCCAGACGCATGCGGATGCCGTGCTGCTGTCGGGGCGCATCGCTTCCGTCGCCGCGGTGTCGATCGCCGCGAAGCAGACCATGACGGTGATCCGCCAGAACCTTGGCTGGGCCACCCTGTACAACGCCATCGCGATTCCCGCGGCGGCATTCGGACTGCTCAACCCCTGGCTCTCCGGCGTCGGCATGTCGCTCAGCTCGGCATTCGTCATCCTCAACGCGCTGCGCCTGCGCCGCGTTCCCCGGCAAGCTTCGCCGCAAGCACCCGCGCACGCGGGCATGCTGCGCGAACAAGCCGCTTGAAAGGCCGCCATGGAAGCCCTTTACTTTCTCGTTCCCTTCAGCGTCGTGGTCGTGTTCTTTTCGATATGGCTGTTCCTGAATATGTCCGAAGGCGGCCAGTTCGACGACATGGTCGGACCCGCGCTGCGCGTCATCCAGGATGATGACAAGCCGGCATCGCCCGAGAAGACGGCGTCGCGGCTGCCTGACTGACGATCCCTCCACTAATGGGCCGCCGCCATGTTCCCTCCCCTTGAAGGGGAGGGAATAACAGCTGATCCCCGTTCCTGATTATGCGAATGCCCCGCATCGCGCTTCTCTGATTCAGGAACGCTCCGCAGTCATTTTCCCCGAATCCCGCATGAACACTGGCCCGCGCGGCCAGGCATTGTTCCTGCATTAGGCATGTCATCGCATTGAGCATTGCAAGCGGAGAGGGCGAGGCGCGCATCACGCTTTACCCGCAACGAGTGAACACTTTCGCATCGGTTTCCTTGAGTCTGGCCAATTTGATTCACATCAAGGAAATTCAAACCCCCGAAACGTAACCTCGCCCCATCGTTTTACCAACAGGAGATCGTACGTGGATACTGCACTTAACTACAACTACAAGGTCGTGAAGCAATTCGCGATCGCCACTGTAGTGTGGGGTGTGGTCGGCATGCTGGTCGGCGTGTTCATCGCCGCCCAGCTTGCCTGGCCCGCCCTCAACTTCGACATTGCCTGGCTGAGCTATGGACGCCTGCGTCCGCTGCACACCAACGCGGTGATCTTTGCCTTCGGCGGCTGCGCCCTGTTCGCGACGTCGTACTACTGCGTTCAACGCACCTGCCAGGTCCGGCTCTTCTCCGACGCGCTTGCCGCAGTCACCTTCTGGGGCTGGCAGCTCGTCATCGTGGCGGCTGCGATCACACTGCCGATGGGTTTCACCTCCGGCAAGGAATACGCCGAGCTCGAATGGCCGATCGACATCCTGATCGCCGTGGTGTGGGTGTCCTACGCGATCGTGTTCTTCGGCACGCTGGTCAAGCGCAAGGTCCCGCACATCTACGTCGCGAACTGGTTCTACGGCGGCTTCATCCTCGCCGTGGCGCTGCTCCACATCGTCAACAGCGCCGCGATCCCGGTCACGCTGACCAAGTCCTACTCCGCCTACGCCGGCGTGCAGGACGCGATGATCCAGTGGTGGTACGGCCATAACGCGGTGGGCTTCTTCCTGACCGCAGGCTTCCTCGGCATGATGTACTACTTCATTCCCAAGCAGGCGGAAAAGCCGGTGTTCTCGTATCGCCTGTCGATCGTGCACTTCTGGGCGCTGATCTTCACCTACATGTGGGCGGGCCCGCACCACCTGCATTACACCGCGCTGCCCGACTGGACCCAGTCGCTCGGCATGGTGTTCTCGCTGATCCTTCTGGCGCCTTCTTGGGGCGGCATGATCAACGGCGTGATGACCCTGTCCGGCGCATGGAACAAGCTGCGCACCGATCCCATCCTGAAGTTCCTGATCGTGTCGCTGTCCTTCTACGGCATGTCGACCTTCGAAGGCCCGATGATGTCCATCAAGACGGTCAATGCCTTGTCGCACTACACCGACTGGACCATCGGCCACGTGCACGCCGGTGCGCTGGGCTGGGTCGGCTTCATCTCGATGGGCTCGATCTACTACCTGCTGCCGCGCCTCGTCGGCAAGGCAGAGATGTATAGCAAGCGCATGATCGAAACCCACTTCTGGATCGCCACAATCGGCATCGTGCTGTACATCGCCGCGATGTGGATCGCCGGCGTGATGCAAGGCCTGATGTGGCGCGCGGTGAACGCGGACGGCACCCTGACCTACACCTTCGTCGAAGGCGTGAAGGCGACCTATCCGTACTACGTCATCCGTTTCGGCGGCGGCCTGCTGTACCTCAGCGGCATGATCCTCATGGCCTACAACACGATCATGACCATCCGCGATCCGAAGCCGGTGAATGCCCGCATTCCCGCCACAGCCGCACACGCATAGCATTAGGAGCAAACAATGAAGTTTTCACATGAGTGGATCGAGAAAAACCCTTGGCTGCTGATCGCGCTGGTGGTTCTCGTGGTGAGCGTCGGCGGCCTGGTAGAGATCGTCCCGCTGTTCTTCCAGAAGTCGACGACCGAGCCGGTGGCAGGCCTGAAGCCTTACTCCGCGCTGCGCCTCACGGGCCGCGACATCTATGTGCGCGAAGGCTGCTACAACTGCCATTCGCAGATGATCCGCCCCTTCCGCGCCGAGACCGAGCGCTACGGCCACTATTCGGTTGCGGGCGAATTCGTCTACGACCGGCCGTTCCAGTGGGGTTCCAAGCGCACCGGCCCGGATCTTGCACGTGTCGGCGGCCGCTACAGCGATGAATGGCACCGCACCCACCTGAACAATCCGCGCGACGTGGTTCCCGAGTCGAACATGCCGAGCTATCCATGGCTGGCATCGTCCAAGCTGGATCCGCAGGAAGTGGTGCCGAAGATGCGCGCACTGCAGAAGCTCGGCCATCCTTATTCGGAAGAGGAAATCAAGCAGGCGCCGTCCGAGCTGGAAGGCAAGTCCGAGCAGGATGCGCTGGTGGCCTACCTGCAAGGCATGGGAACGTTGATCAAGGCAAAGAGGTAACCAAGATGCTCGAACAATTCTTTTCCGATGCCCGGATCGCGCTGACCGTCGTGAGCTTCCTCACCTTCGTCGGCATCATCCTGTGGGCCTACAGTGGTCGCCGCGAGGCGGCGTTTGCGGCGGCGGCCAACCTGCCTTTCGCCGACGAGATCGATATGGAAGGTGCGGAGAAACACCATGGCTGACTTTACAAGCGAATTCTGGAGCATCTATGTTGCGGTGCTGACCCTGCTCGGCATCGCCGGCTGCGCGCTGCTGTTGTGGGGACAGGCCCAGGTTAAGATCGAAGTGCCTGCGGATGGCAAGGTGGATACCACCGGCCACCAGTGGGACGAGAACCTGACGGAGCTGAACAATCCGATGCCGCGCTGGTGGATGTGGCTGTTCTACATCACCATCGTCTTCGGCCTGGGCTACCTGGTGCTGTATCCCGGCCTCGGTTCCTACGCTGGCAAGCTGAACTGGCAATCGACCGGCGAATACCAGGCTGAGCTGAAGCAGGCCGACAAGGAATTCGGCCCGATCTTCGCCAAGTACCAGCAGCAGGACATCAAGACCGTGGCTGCCGATCCGCAAGCACGGGCCATCGGCGAGCGCCTGTTCATGACCTACTGCGCGCAGTGCCATGGTTCGGACGCACGCGGCAACAAGGGCTTCCCCAACCTGACGGACAAGGACTGGCTCTATGGCGGCGAGCCCGACACGATCAAGACCACGATCATGAACGGCCGCAATGGCGTCATGCCGCCGATGGGCGCGGCGGTCGGCTCGGACAAGGACATCGAGAACGTGGCTCACTACGTCAAGAGCCTCTCCGACTCGGCGCACGATCCGATCAAGGCGGTGTTCGGCAAGGAGAAGTTCGGTGCATGCATGGCCTGCCACGGCGCTGACGCCAAAGGCAACCAGGCCCTCGGCGCGCCGAACCTGACCGACAAGATCTGGCTCCATGGCGGCAGCATCGACACCGTGATGGAAACGATCCGCAAGGGCCGCAACAACACCATGCCCGCGTTCAAGGACTTCCTGGGCGAGGCTAAGGTACATGTGCTGGCGGCCTATGTCTGGAGCCTGTCGAACGATTCGTCCCAGGCAAGCCAGACGGCGCAGAAGTAATGGCAAGGCAGTAACAAGGTTGTATTACAAGGTAGAGAGCAAGACTGATGACTGAGGCCGCTCCAAAAGTTGCGATAGTGAAGATGTACGCCGCGCGGGAAGAAATCTACCCGCGCGAAGTCAAGGGCTGGTACGCGAGCTGGCGCTGGGTGTGTGTATGGCTGACCCAGCTCGTGTTCTACGGGCTTCCATGGCTGACGCTGAACGGCCGCCAGGCAGTCTTGTTCGACCTGGAGGCACGGAAGTTCTATATCTTCGGCGTGGTGTTGTGGCCGCAGGACTTCATCTACCTCGCGCTGCTGCTGATCATCTGCGCGTACTCCCTGTTCCTGTTCACCGCCATCGCCGGCCGGCTCTGGTGCGGCTATGCTTGTCCGCAAACGGTCTACACCGAGATCTTCATGTGGATCGAGCGCAAGATCGAGGGCACGCGCAGCGCGCGCATGCGCCTCGACAAGCAGCCGATGTCGGCTGAGAAGTTTTTCAAGAAGTCCGCGAAGCATGCAGCCTGGGGCGCGGTCGCCCTGTGGACCGGCATCACCTTCGTCGGCTACTTCACTCCCATCCACAAGCTGATGGGCGAGATTGCTTCCTTCGGCCTGGGGCCGTGGGAATGGTTCTGGGTGCTGTTCTACGGCTTCGCCACCTATGGCAACGCCGGATGGATGCGCGAGCAGGTATGCAAGTACATGTGCCCCTACGCGCGTTTCCAGAGCTCGATGTTCGACAAGGACACGCTGATCATCACCTATGACAAGGAGCGCGGCGATCCGCGCGGCGCCGGCAGCAAGTCCGGCGGCCGCGCCAACCTCGGCGATTGCATCGATTGCTCCATGTGCGTCCAGGTCTGCCCGACCGGGATCGACATCCGCGACGGCTTGCAGTCGGATTGCATCGGCTGCGCGGCGTGCGTTGACGCCTGCAACATCGTGATGGACAAGGTCGGTTCGCCGCGCGGACTGATCCGGTACTCCACCGAAAACGGCATGAAGGACAAGCTCACCGTGCCGCAGATCCGCCGTCGCGCGATGCGTCCGCGGGTGCTGATCTACTCGGGCATCCTGGTCGTCATCCTTGCCGCCTTCTTCGGCTCGCTGTTGACGCGCACGCCGCTGAAGGTCGACGTGATCCGCGATCGCGGGGCCATGGGACGCGAGCTCGACGACGGTTCTATCGAGAACGTGTACCGGCTGCAGATCATGAACACCGATGAAGCCGGACACCGTTTCCGCATCAAGGTGTCGGGCGTCGATGCGATCTCGCTTGCCTCGCCCGATATCGTCGAACTCGGCGCGACCGCCTCGCGCGGCGTTCCGGTACAGGTCCGCGTGCCGCAAGGCAAGGCCCAGAAGGGATCGAACAAGATTGTCTTCGAGATCGAATCGATGGATGAGCGCCACCTGGAAGTGCACGAGAAAGCCGTGTTCTTCGTCCCGCGCTGATGACTGAACGTGAACGATTGCTGGCGCGCGTCGCCAATGGAGAAACATCATGAATACCGCAACCCTGAAACCGACTTCCGCCGGCAACGACCAGGCGCCCTGGTACCGGCACCGCTGGCCCTGGTTCATCATGCTCGGTCCCTTCCTGGTCGTGGTCGCCGGCCTGTTTACCGCATGGCTGGCATACACCCGCCAGGACGCGCTCGTGGTCGACGACTACTACAAGCAGGGCAAGGCCATCAACCAGGACCTGCGCCGCGATCGCGCGGCAGCCACCCTGGGCCTGCATGCCGAGCTGCGCTACGATCCGGCGGCGGGCCGTCTGAACGGCGTGCTGGCCGGTTCGGTTCCGCGCGGCGACAACAAGATGGTCATGCGCCTCGTGCATTCGACCCAGCCGCAGAAGGACATCGTGACCGACGTGGTCCTTGGACAGGACGGCCGGTTCTCGATCGCCTTGCCGATGCTTGAGAAGGCACGCTGGCAGATCATCGTCGAAGACGACGAAGGCGGATGGCGCCTGACGGGTGAGTGGCTCTGGCCGCAGCAGCTCAGCGCCAAGCTGGCGCCGGTGCTCGCGCCCGCAGAATGATCACACCTATCGTGGGATTGATCGGATCGAGATTGGCGAAGGCCATTGTCATTCGCCGGGGAATTGCATTATCGTAGCAGGCAGGAGGCGGGCAATGATGCTTGCCTCCGCCTTGCCGGAAATGGGATCGTTCCATTCCCGGTGTAGGGAAAAGATGAAACTGGTCGTTCCCGTGAATGAGAGCGTGTTCCCGCAAGCGGCAACGTCGTGCGCGAGGGACAGGAGGATAAGTGAATGGCGCGGTTGATGATGGTCGTATTGTGGCCGTCTTTCTTGGTGGCGATCGTGGCGGAAGGTTTCTTCTTTTCGCTGTTTGATCCGAATGACCTGGCATTGGTCGGCTCGCATCTCGACATGCCGGCGCTGGCGGTCTATACCGTCGGCTTCTTTTGCTTCTGGGTATTTTGCTCGCTGGCCAGCATGCTGACTTGCTATCTGGTGGGCGTGCCTAACGAACGCAAGGTGCCGTTCTAGGCGGGGTTGCACACGGCTGTGGACTGCCGGTGCGCTCCGAAAAGCTCCCTCCCTTTCAAGGGGAGGGCTGGGGTGGGGATGGGGTTCGGTCGCAACCAAAGAACAGTCTTAGTTCGCTGGCGATATTCGACGCTGTTCTTTGTTTGCGCCGGAAACCCATCCCCACCCTAACCCTCCCCTTGAAGGGGAGGGAATATGGCGGGACGGCATCGCGCGGTGCGGGTGCGGCGGAAAAGGAAGAAGCAGAAGGGAAAAGAAGTTGTCTTCTGGGCCCGGCGGATAGCCGGAACCGGAAATTCAAGCTGGAAATCAGGCGCAGGTCTGCATGCCAGCCGCCACCGCCTTCAGCGTGGGCTGGTCGAGCAGTTCGAGTTCGCGATTGGCCACGCGTATCCATCCCTGTTTCTTGAACTTGGAGAGCAGGCGGCTGATGCTTTCGATCGTCAGGCCGAGGTAGTTGCCGATCTCTTCCCGGGTCATGCGTAGCTGGAATTCCGTCGAGGAATAACCGCGTGCCGAATATCGGGATGACAGGTTGATCAGGAAGGCCGCGAAGCGCTGCTCTGCGCGCATGTTGCCCAGCAACAGCATGACGCTTTGCTCACGGGTGATTTCCTGGCTCATCATGCGATGGAAATGATGCAGCAGAGTGGGAATCTCGCCGAACAGCGATTCCAGGCGCGAGAACGGGATCTCGCAGACCTCGCTGTCCTCGAGCGCAACGGCGTTGCAATGGTGGCGGTCGGTGCTGATGGCATCGAGGCCGAGCAGTTCTCCCGCCATCTGGAAACCGGTCACTTGCTGGTCGCCGCTGGGGTTGATCTGGTGCGTCTTGAAATGCCCCAGGCGGATCGCATAGAGGTTGGTGAACGGATCGCCGACGCGATACAGGTGGGAATCCTTTGTCACCTTGCGGCGGCGGCCGATGATCTTGTCGAGCTTGTCCATGTCCAGCTCACCCAATCCCATCGGCAGGCAAAGCTGATGCATGCTGCAGGCGGAGCAGCGCGCGGCGGCGTCGCGCGTGACGGCGTCGGCCTGGCGCGCGGCGGGTTCGAATGCCTGCAGGTGCGGCGTCGTGGGAATGGCGGTGTCGATGTATTGCAGGTTCATGGCGTGGTCTCTGGGTCAGCAGGGAATCTTGATGTTGCGAACCATTATGCAAGCGCCGTGCCAGTCCATGTTCAATCACCGCTGGCCCGTCGCGCCTCGTGCGGACGGGCCGAAGCGTCCCGTCAAGCCTGGCGATTTCCCAGATTCAGAAACAGGTTGATCGCAAAAGTGATAATGCCGAGCGCTGCGAGCATTTCGGAGATCACCAGCGCCGGCAGCGCCTGCCGGGTTCCGGTCAGGATGAGCGCCAGGGAGACAGCCATTACCGGCAGGGACACGTTCGCCAGCCAGAAGTGGATCTGGGCCAGCTTGCTGCGGCCGGCCTCCGGAAAGACGGCATAGGTCAGGCCGGCGAGTGCCATGGTGGCCCAGCCGAGCAGGTTGATGTGGGCGTGCACCGGACGCAGGGTGAAGTCCTCGCTGGCGCCCATCATGATGCCGAGGCCGACCCCGACGAGAAGGTAGAGCACGCCGAGCTTGATCCAAATGGCGCCGGTGCTCGAGAACCGGGTGGTGAGCTGGACGGGAATGGTTTGTTGTGTGGCTTGCATGTTGTTCTCCAATTGTTTTAGGTGTGTGGGTCAGGCTGGTTCCGCCATCGCGGCGGCGGGCAATGCTTCCTTGCCCGCCAGCTTGAGCGCGCTGGCGGTGATGGCGTCCGCCTGCGGCATGAAGGCCTGTTCGAGCACGTAGCTCGACGGCGCCGGCACGTCCGGTCCGGTCAGGCGCATCACCGGCGCCTTGAGCGCGTCGAAGGCATGTTCCGCAACGATCGCGGCAACCTCCGACCCGACGGCGCACAGCCGGCTGGCTTCGTGCACGATGAGCACGCGTCCCGTCTTGCGCGCGCTGCGCAGGATGGTCTCTTCATCGAGCGGCTTCAGGCTGCGCAGGTCGATCACTTCCGCCGACACGCCTTGCGCGGCCAGGCGCTCGGCGGCATCGAGGCAGGTGTTCACCGCCTTGGAATAGGAAATCAGGGTAACGTCCCGGCCCTCGCGGCGGATCGCGGCCTTGCCGATCGGGACGAGGTGCTCGCCTTCCGGCACGTCGCCCGGCACATAGCCCAGGGTCATGTCGGCGAAGAACAGCACCGGGTTCTCGTCGCGGATGGCCGACTTCAGCAAGCCCTTGTAATCGGCGGCGCAAGAAGGCATCACGACCTTCAGGCCGGGGCTGTGCACGAACCAGGCTTCGAGATTGTGGTTGTGCTGCGCGCCGACGGTCCAGCCGCCTCCGGTCATGGCGATGGCCACCATGGGGAAGGAAAACTGGCCGCCGGACATGTATCTCAGCTTGCCCGCGCTGTTGACGATCTCGTCCATCGCAAAGCAAAGGAAGGGGGCGAACAGCATGTCCACCACCGGCCTGAGCCCGGTCGCGGCCGCGCCCACCGCGGTGCCGGCGATGATTCCCTCTGCCAGCGGCGTGTTGCGCACCCGTTGCGCGCCGAATTCGGACACGAGGTCCTGGCGCTTCGTGGCGACACCCTCGCCGAACATCAGCACGCGCGCGTCGCGCCGCATTTCTTCCGCCAGGGCCGCGCCAATCGCTTCGTTGCAAGTCATCATGGTCATGTCGGTCTCCTCGATTTTCAGGCGTAAACGTCGGTCAGCAGTTCGGATGCGTCGGGGAAGGGCGACGCGGTCGCGAAGGCAGCGGCCTTCTCGATCGCGGCGGCAACCCTTTCCTCCATGGCGGTGATGTCGGCGACGCTCAGCGTGCCATCGGCGGTCAGCCTGCGCTGCGCCAGTTCGATCGGATCGCGCTGGCGCCAGGATTCCAGCTCGGCGGCATCCACGTAGTCCTGGTCGTCGGGCTCGTAATGGCCCCGCAGGCGATAGGTGAAGGCTTCGAGGAAGTAGGGCATGCCGGTCGATTCGATGGCAGCGATGGCCTCGATGGCGGCGGCATGCACCGCTTGCGGGTCGTTGCCGTCCACCGTCTTCGCCGGCATGCCATAAGTCGCGGCGCGCGGGCTGATGTGGTCGCCCAGCATGGTTTCGTTGCGGTGGACGAAAGCCTGCCACTGGTTGTTTTCGCAGACGAAGAGAATGGGCAGTTTCCAGACCGCCGCAAGATTCAAGGATTCATGGAAGATGCCTTCGCATGCGGCGCCGTCGCCGAAGAAGCACACCACCACGCCGCGTTCGCCGAGCATGCTCTTGGACAGGGCTACCCCGGTCGCCAGCGACAGTTCGCCGCCGACGATGGTCGAGGTCAGGACCACGCCCAGTTCCTTGGCCGAGATGTGCAGCGAGCCGCTCTTGCCCTTGCAGTAGCCGGTGCTGCGGCCGAGGACTTCGGCCATCATGCGGCCGGGATCCGCGCCGCGCGCAATCAGGTGGCCGGCGCTGCGGTGGTTCGTCAGGATGCGGTCCTCGGGGCGCAGGGCGCGCACGACGCCGACCGCCGCGGCCTCCTGGCCGACCGACGTGCATGTGCCGGCGGCATTTCCGGCCGCGTGCATGGCGGCGAGTTTTTCTTCATAGGCGCGGATCAGCATCATGCATTCGAGCATGGACGCGGCGCTGTCGTGGCGTGCGGTCTGTGTCATGTCTTCCTCGTTGTCGTTCGGTGGTGAAGTGATGGAGGCGAAGTCTATCGCCGCCGCGACGAGAAAAAAATGCACCGCAGGATACTTAAGGTTTTTTTACGAAGGTTTGAATGAAGTTTTAGGGAATCTGGGAAAAGCCGGCGGCGGGACGGGATCGCTGCAAGCGCCCGCCGTCCGGAAGTGTGAAGGGTTTGAGTCGAGCGCGGGGTTCAGTGTTCGCTGAGTTCGACGGGGCGATGCACGCAGAGGCGGAACCGGCCGCGTCCCGTCTTTTCGATGCGGACCGGGCAGTCGCGCTCGACGAGACGCTTGCTCAGCAGGATCAGCCTGGCTTCGAGGTTGTCGCTCACGTCAGGCAATCGGATCCGTGAATCGAGGCGGAGTTCGCGGTTGGTGAACTCGGAGCGGCGGCGGTCGGTGTAATCCTTGAGCAAGGTCCAGAAGATGGATCCGGCGACGCCCTTGATGAGATAGTCGTCGCCGAGGAAGACACTGTCGTTCGCGGCGAAGTGGCGCACGACGACAGGCGCGCCGTTCATGCCGGATGGCTTGTCATTCACCGTCTCCGGTGGCGCGGGTTCCTCGGCGTGTTCCGTCACGCCGTGAAGAAGCTGCATGGCCATGCCGAGCTGGGTCGCGAGCGTGACGAGGGCGTCCTCGTCGTCGTAGGTGAAGCGCAGGTCTTGCGGACTCTCGACGTAGATGACGCCGAGCAGCCGGCCGGCGGCCAGCATCGGCACCGCAAGCTGGCTGCGCGCCTCCGCGAGACCGGGAAAGGGAATCTCGGTCTCCAGCGCGCCGGCCCAGCCGCTGTGCTCGGCGCTCTCGCGGATCGCCCGGCTGTAGGAGTATTCGGCATTCATGTGGCCGATGCGGATGGCCGTGCGTTCGCGCGCGGCAACGCCGATGACGCCATGTCCAAGCGGAATCTCCGAGCCGACCCCCGAGGCTTCATAGCCCCGGCTGGCGACCGTGTACAGGCGCTCGTTCGGCTGGTCATACAGCAGCACCATCGCGTGGCGGATGTCGAAATGCCGCTCGAGGCAGGTCAGGGTGTTCGCGAGCAGTTGCTCGAGGTCGCAGCTATGGGCGAGCTTTTCGGTGCAGGCGCGCAGCGCGGTCAGCGTATTGCGGCTGGCGGGCGCCGGCACCGACTTGCCGTCCACCTGCTCAATGCGATGAACGCGGTAGATGTCAGAGCCGAGCAGCTTGAACACGCCGCTCATCCCCGTGTGCGAGGCGATGCCCGCGAGCTTCGCCTTCATGCTTTCGAACAGCGGCCCGGCGGTCTCGGTGCGCAGGTATTCGATCGTCAGCCGGTACTGCGCGGCGGTGGCCGGACTGATCACCACGAGCACGGCCCGGGGATTGGCCATGATGTTCTGGCGCGTCTTGTTGAAGAACTGGTAGGACAGCGCCAGGTGGTCGTTGTCGATGAACTGGACCTGGGACAGGTAGGCGACGTTCGGGGTGCCGTTCGCGTCGCAGGTGGCCATGGTGCCGGGAATCACGCCTTCTAGGCATTCCCTGATCGAATCCAGCTTGATCATGGCGCCACCGCCAGTCGCTGCCCGGCGTTGGGACCCGGAGTCTGGATGAAGGCATCCTCGGGCGTGAAGCGGATGGCGACGAGGTCGGCCGGCGGACAGTCGAGCAGGGTGCGGATCAGTAGGGGTTCGAAGCCGAGCGGCGCGAGCTCCGTCGCGAAAAGGTCGCGGTAGCGGACCGCAGACTCGCGGTCTTCCGCCGTTGCGCCGACCACGCGCGCATCCTTGCCCTTGAGCTGGATGGTCCGGTGCGTCGATGGCTGGCTGAACACGACCGCCACCGCGCCGTTTTCACGAATGCAGCGCAGCACTTCCGCTCCCTGGCTTGCCGAGACCACGATGCTCACCTCGCCCAAGTCGTCGAGCAGCCGGCATCCGGTCGCCCTGACGATGGCCGGAGACTTGTCATTGGAAGCGGCGCCGACGACGAGCGACACGCCGGCCTGCATGAAGTCGGCATCGATGCCGTCAAGCCGGGAAACCGTTGATCTGCTGGGAGACATGGGCGGCTGCATGTTTGGAAAAAAGGGAAACGGACCTAGGGAAGACCTTTGCCTTGCTGGCAATTCGCTGCAAGGGAATGATACCGCCGAAGGTGCCCCCACGCCACTGGAAAACGTCCCCTGGCACCCTGGGAAAAAGCGGTGCGGCCGCCCCCTGCGGAGTCCGCGCCTTGGTCCCCATGACGATGCTGGCGCGCCGGTTTCTGGTACAGTGCGCCGATGGGAAAAATGACATTAGACCGCATCCTCCAATCGCAGGGTTTCGGTTCGCGCAAATGGTGCCGCCAGCTGATCGCCGACGGCGAGGTCAGGGTAGGCGGCGAGGCAGTCGATGATTTCCGGACGGCATTCGAAACCGATGGACTCGAGTTCTCCGTGTTCGGCGAGGACTGGCGCTACCGGGAAAAGGTGTATCTCGCCGTGAACAAGCCGCCCGGCTTCGAGTGCTCCCGCAAGCCCAGCCATCATCCCGGCGTGCTGACCCTGCTGCCGGAGCAGTTCACCTGGCGCGACGTTCAGCCCGTGGGGCGGCTCGACCATGACACCACCGGCCTGCTGCTGCTGTCGGACGACGGCGCCTTCATCCACGCCCAGTCCTCGCCCCGGCGCCACGTTCCGAAGCTGTATCTCGCCACGACCGCCGAGCCCGTGACCGGGGCGCTGGTGGACGCCTTGCTGCGAGGCGTGCAGTTGCACGACGAGCCCGCGCCGCTGGCGGCTCAGGTCTGCCGGCAGGTCGGGGAAAGCCTGCTCGAGATCGTGCTCGAGCAGGGCAAGTACCACCAGGTGAAGCGCATGCTGGCGGCGGCGGGCAACCATTGCGCCGCGCTGCGCCGCACGGCGATCGGCGGGCTTGGGCTGGATGCCCTGGCGCTGGAAGAGGGGGAATGGATGTTCCTCGAGGAAGAGCACCTGGCGTTGCTGGCTGCCGAATAGGCAATCATTGCCGCCCAAGGCCGCACGACACTGCAAAAGACCGAATTAGTCCATGCCAGGCGTGGTTTCCTTGCCTCAGTCGGGGGACGCGGCGGGACTTTCGGTTTTGAATGCTTCTTTATGGCAAGATTTGCGAATAAACTATAGGCCATTGCTATAGTTCGCTTCGTCTCATGGCCGACACTGAATACAAACGCCTCATCGAGACCGCCAAGGAGCGCGCAGTCTTCGGCTTCCTTGCCCTCTCGCAGCGTGCGTTGCAGGACACGGATCGGAACGTGGCCCAGCTCCTCGGCGCCGCCACATCCGGCGTCGGGCAGAGCGCCCTGATGGGGGTGCGCCATTTCATCCGCCAGGATGGCAATCGTTTCGTGCGCAAGGTGGACAGCCTGTTCCGGGTCTACCTCGAACGGGCATTGCAGACCATGTACGTCGACATGCGCGCCGGCATGCGCCAGCTTTCAGCCGACGAGCTTTCCCTGATCGACGATGAATCGGTCACCCAGCAGATCGAAGTCGGCCGCCTGACTACCCGCCTGCGTGACGCCAACGAAGAAGTGATCGGCAGGCTCAACGTCATGATCGCCATGCTCAATGGCCAGCGCGAGGCGAAGGAAAGGGAAAATCCGTTCCGGCCCTACCTCCTTGCCCGCTGCATCTACGAGGCCGTGCGCGAGCTCTCGCCCGACGAGGCGAAGTCGCGCATCCTGTTTGATCACCTTGCCAACGGCATCGCCCAGCACCTGCCCGGTTATTACAACTCGCTGCGGGAGGTCTTCGAGCAGGCGGGACTGAACGGCAAGTTCGCGCCCAAGCCTTCGCGCGCAAGCCACTACCAGCGTTATTTCGGCGCGCCGCCGGAACATGTCAACCTGCCGCTGCACTTGCGCAGCCATATCGTGCCGGGCCTGCAGCGCATGATGCACGCCCTGCAGCAGCCGGGCGGGCTTGGCGCCGACACCGGCCTGGAAGACGAGCCCACGGACGTGCATGAATTCATCCGGCGCATGGTCACCCCGTCACGCTCCGGCATTCAGGGCGAGGACGGAAGCGCCCCGGGGAGGAAGCCGTCGTCCCTGAACCCGGTAGCCGCCCAGCTCAAGCGCTTCCAGCAGCAGGCCGCCAGCGGTGACGACGGCCTTGATGGCGGAAGCGGGCAGCCCAATGCCTTGTTCAACATCCGCGAGAAGCTGAACCTCGACGTCGCTTCGCCGATGGATCGCATGACCATCGACGTGGTCGCCATGCTGTTCAGCTTCATCCTCGACGACGAACAGATACCCCTTGAATTGCGCCGGCGGATCGGACGACTGCAGATTCCCGTGCTGAAGGCCGCCATCATCGATCCGGGCTTGCTGCAGCAGGAAGACCACCCCGTCCGCCAGCTGCTCAACCGCGTCAGTTCGGCGGCGGTCGGTGCCGATCCGCAGAATGAGCAGGGCCAGGCGCTGCTCCAGGAAATCGACAGGATCGCCGACGCCGTGCTCGCCGGCTTCGATGCCGACCTGTCCATCTTTACCGGCCTGCTCGGAGAGTTCGAGCAATTCCTGCTCGATTTCGCCACGCGCGACGACGACCGGAGCATGCGCGGCGTGGAGGCCGTCGAAGCCGCGGAAAAGATCAGCGTATTGCGGGCCAACATCATGAAGGCCCTGTGCGACGTGCTCCTGCCGCTGAACATCGACAAGCGCATCTCTGATGTCATCATCCACGTCTGGCCACATGTCCTGGCGCACGCCTTGTGGAAGGATGGCGAGAACCGCGTCGCTTCCGACGACGCGGAAAGTTATTTCCGATCCTGCCGTTCCATCCTGCCGAAGCTGATCTGGAGCATACAGCTGAAGACCAGCCCGGATGACCGCGCCGCGCTGATCCGCATGCTGCCCAGCCTGGTCAAGCAGATCGCCAAGGCCTTTGAAATCATCGGCCTGCAGGAAGCGGAATCGCGGGAGGTCATGGACCTGCTGATCGAAATGCATTCCCGGGTGCTGCGCTACACCGGAAAGCAGGGCGACGTCCCGCCCTCGCTCGATGACTTGCAGCTGATGTTCTCGCGCATGGTCTTCAACTGGGACCGCGTGTCGTGGGGTAACGACGATCCGCCCGCGATCCGCGACGACGTCATGGAAGAGGTGATGGCGCGGTATCAGCTGAACCCGGTGCTCAGCTTCGGCGGCTCGATGGCGAGCGCGTCGCCGGCGGATCGCGAATTCCTGGCGCAGACCTACCTGCTCGGCACGCGCGTCGAGCTGCGCGCGCCGGATGGATCGGGCAGGCAGGCCCAGCTCATCTGGATCTCCACCCACCGTTCCCTGTATCTCTTCAAGCGGGACGGCGATGGCGAGCTGGTCATCTACAGCTATGCCTCGCTGCTCGATTCCCTGCGGGATGGCAGCCTCGTGCCGGTGGAATATGCGCCGGTGTTCGAGAGGGCGGTGGATTCACTGCTGTTCCGCGCCGACAAGGTGAAGGACGGCGTGATTCTCTAGCCGGTTCAGGCCTGTCTTCCCTCGCCGGCGTCACTTGATGATTTCATAGCACGGATGATAGACGGTGCCCGGCAGTTTCATGCGGTGCTGGGCCACGAAGGACGCGAGCAGGGCATCCATGCGTTCCATGATGGTACGGTCGCCGCGAATCTGGAAACGGCCATGGCGTTCTATCGCCCGGATGCCCTGGTCCTTGACGTTCCCGGCAACGACTCCCGAGAAGGCGCGGCGCAGGTTCGCCGCCAGCATGTGCGTGGGCTGGTGCCGTTCGAGGTGCAGGTTGCGCATGTTCTCATGCGTCGGCAGGAAGGGCTGCTGGAACTCGTGGTCGATCTTCAGCGCCCAGTTGAAGTAATAGGCGTCGCTCCGGTCCTTGCGGAACTGGCGGACGTCGCGCACGCCGGCCTGCATCTCCCGCGCCACCGCGGCCGGATCGTTGATGATGATCTTGTAGAGCTGGCGCGCTTCCTGTCCCAGCGTGTCGCCAATGAATTCGTCGATGCGTTCGAAGTACTCTCCAGAGTGGGCCGGCCCGGTGAACACCAGCGGGAAGGGCATGCCGGCATTTTCCGGATGCAGGAGGATCCCGAGGATGTAGAGGATTTCTTCCGCTGTGCCCGCGCCCCCCGGAAACACGACGATGCCATGGCCGGCGCGCACGAAGGCTTCCAGCCGCTTTTCGATGTCGGGAAGGATCACGAGATCGTTCACGATGGGATTCGGGGATTCGGCGGCGATGATGCCGGGTTCGGAAAAACCGAGGTAGCGGCCGTTGGCGATGCGCTGCTTGGAATGCGCGATTGCCGCGCCCTTCATCGGGCCTTTCATCGCCCCCGGGCCGCAGCCTGTGCAGATGTCGAGTCCGCGCAGGCCGATCTGGTAGCCGACTTCCTTCGTGTAATCGTATTCCTCGCGGGAGATGGAGTGGCCGCCCCAGCAGACGACGAGGTTGGGGTTGGTCATCGGCCTCAGCACGCCGGCATTGCGCAGGATGTGAAAGACCGCGTCGGTGATGCCTTCGGAAGTGGTCAGGTTGAAGCGCGGATTGCCAATGACTTCATCGTTGACGAAGATCACGTCCCGCAGCACCGCGAACAGGTGTTCGTGGATGCCTTTGATCATGACACCGTCGACGAAGGCGCGCGACGGCGCGCCCTTGATGTCGAGCTTGATTCCGCGCTCGCGTTGGATAATGCTGATCTGGAAGGAGCGGTGGCGCTCGAGCAGTTCTTTGCCGTTATCAAGCGGGCTGCCGCTGTTCAGCACGGCCAGGGCGCAGTTGCGGAAGATGTTGTAGAGGCCACCCTGGCTGGTATCCAGCAATCGCGCGACTTCCGCCTTGGACAGGATTTCGAGATGGCCTTCGGGAGAGATGAGGGCGTCTACCAGTTGTTGTTCCATAAGGCAGTGTGCATTGAATGAGTATTTATGGTTGCATAGTACACCGGCTGCATTGCCGGGAAGCGCTTTTCGCCATGCCAGCAGGCATAGCTCAAGGAATCGGCGCAAACGCGCGAAGGGCGGCAACCAGTGCGAACGATTGCGGCGACGCACCGTCGAACTTCCATGCGATGCAACGACGACATGACCGGCGAGATTAAGGCGCGCGATTCATGAAGCGGCATGTTTTTTCCTGATCCCAACATGGCGGGCCGCCGCCTGACGATCGATTATGGACCGAGAAGGAAGTTGCGACGAAAGTCGCCGTCTCTTTGCATTGGCCGAGTACGGCATACTCGACACGTCCCCGGAAGGGGAGTTCGACGATATCGTCCGGTTCGCGGGGCGCCTGTGCGGCACGCCGATGGCAATGATCGCCTTGCTGGACGACAGCCGCCAGTGGTTCAAGGCCAGGATAGGATTGGCGATGCAGGAGACCGCCCGGAGCTGGGCATTCTGCAATGAAACCATCAGCCGGCGCGAGTTGTACGTCGTGTCCGACGCGAGCCGCGACCCTCTGCATGCCGGCAGTCCGCTGGTGACCGGTCCGCCATACATCCGGTTCTATGCCGGCGTGCCCTTGATCAGCCGCGACGGCTATGCACTTGGGACCATCGCCGTCTTGGACAGCAAACCGCGGGAGCTCGAGCAGTCCGCAAGGGAAGACCTGGACGTTTTGGCGCGGGGCGTCATGGCACGCCTCGAGCTGAGACGGCATGTGAACCTGCTGGAATCGCTCGCCAACGAATTGCGATCTTCCAAGGACGAGCTTTTCCTGTCGCATCGCGACATGGAGGAACGCGTCCGGGAAAAGACGGAAGCCTTCGACCGTATCCACGGGGAATTCAAGCGCGAGATCGCGGAGCGCATCCGCCAGGCCACGGAAACGCGGGCGGTGGTGGACAGCCTGCCGGGATTGTTCTATGTCTTCGACACGGACTGGCGCTTCGTCTACTGGAACAGGCAGTTCGAGCGCGTGACCGGCAAGACGCATCGCCAGATCGCCGGCGCAAGTCCGCTCGATTTCATTGCGCCATCGCAGCATGCCCTGCTGAAATCCCGCATGGAAGACGTCATCCGGGATGGCTCGGCGACGGTGGAAGCCGATCTGCTGGCCGGCAATGGCAAACGCATCCCGCATTTCTTCACCGGAACCCGGATCCACATGCAAGGCAAGGTTTGCGTCTGCGGCATGGCGGTCGACATCACCGAGCGCCGCCGCGCGGAGAAAGCCTTGCGGCTGCGCGACAGGGCGGTGCGCGCGAGCGTCAATGCCATCATCATCACCGATCTCGAAGGCAAGATGGAATACGCCAATCCGGCCTTCGAACGCATGACGGGCTATGGAATCGAGGAAGCCATGGGCAGGAACTGCCGCTTCCTGCAGGGCGACGACAGCGAGCAGCCGGGCATCCTCAGCATCCGGCGCGCGATCCGGATGCAGGAAGAGGGCAATGCGTTGCTGCGCAACTATCGCAAGGATGGCACGCTGTTCTGGAACGACCTCCATATCGCGCCGGTTCCCAATGCCGACGGCGAGGTGACGCACTTCGTCGGCGTGCTCAATGACGTGACCGGCATCAAGACCTACGAAGAACAGCTCGAAATGCACGCCAACGTCGATACCCTGACGGGTCTTGCCAACCGCAACGTGCTGAAGGAACGAATCGATCATGCGATCACCTCTGCCCAAAGGCAGCGCGGCATGATCGCGGTCGGTTTCATTGACCTGGATAATTTCAAGTTCATCAATGACAGCCTCGGGCATAACATCGGCGACGAACTGCTCAAGCGGGTCGCCGAACGCCTCGCCTCCTGCCTGCGCGGCCAGGATACGATCGCCCGCTATGGCGGAGACGAGTTCGCCTTCGTGCTGGCGGGGCAGAGCGAGGAAAAGAGCGTCGGGGCGCTGATGGACCGGATATTGAAGGTTCTCGACAGGCCATTCCACATCGATGGCAACAAGCTATTCATCAGCTGCAGCATCGGGCTCAGCTTCTATCCGCGCGATGGCGAGGACGTGGACACCCTGCTCAAGAACGCCGATGCCGCGATGTACCGCGCCAAGGACAAGGGAAGGAACAATTTCCAGTTCTACACGGCCGCGATGAACCAGCGGGTCACCGAGCGCCTGTCCCTGGAAAGCAAGCTCAGGCAGGCGCTCGCGTCGGATGAGTTCGTGCTGCATTACCAGCCCAAGGTCGAACTGGCCAGCGGCCGCATCGTCGGCGTCGAGGCCTTGCTGCGCTGGAATCCGCCGCAAGGCGGGCTGGTCGCCCCGGGAACGTTCATCCCCTTGGCGGAAGAGACGGGGCTCATCGTTCCCATCGGTGAATGGGTGCTGTACACCGCGTGCTCCCATATCCGGTCGCTGCGCGAATCCGGCATCGATCCGGTGCAGGTGGCCGTCAATATTTCGGCGCGTCAATTTGAATCCAGCCGGCTGGTGGACCTGGTAAGCCATGTCCTGATGACGTCAGGACTCGAGGCCAGCTTGCTCGAACTGGAGCTGACGGAAAGCCTCATCATGCAGAACCCGGAAGAGGTCATCCGCATCCTGCTCGACCTTAAGGAAATGGGCCTCAACCTGTCCATCGATGATTTCGGCACCGGCTATTCCAGCCTGAGCTACCTGCAGCGGCTGCCGGTGGACCGGCTGAAGATCGATCAATCCTTCGTGCGCGACATCGGTGCCGATCCCAACGACGCAGTCATTGCCAGGGCGGTGATTTCGCTTGGGCACAGCCTGGGGCTGAGCGTCGTCGCGGAGGGCGTGTCGAGCGCCGAGCAGCTGACTTTCCTTCGTGAAAACGGCTGCGATGAAATGCAGGGCTTCCTCTTCAGCCAGGCCGTGCCCATCCATGAACTGGCGCTGCTGCTGCAGGAAGACCGCAAGCTTCTCATGCACTGAGACCCGCCGTTGACGACGGCCGGATTTCCGGGCCGCAGGTTTGTCGTTTTTTCCTTTCGGTTTGCAAGCGTGTAGGTTTTACAGGTACATGTAACCATTTGTTAAGTCCGGGCTGAATGCCGAACCGATCATCCGCCTCCTGTCTAAACACGACCTTCAGCGATTTGTTGGAGCGACAACTCACCAATCAGCAATCAGGAGAAAGCATGAAGACATTACGCATGACGGTCATCGTGGCAATGCTTGGCATATCCAGCCTAGCCCTTGCACAAAGCGCGGGCAGCGGCTCCAGCACCAGCGGCAGTACCGGCGCAAGCTCCGACATGTCCTCCAGCGGCGCGGACAAGAGCACCTCCACTGAAAAGAAGGCGAAGAAGGCAAAGAAGAGCCACTCGGACACCACCTCCGGAAGCAGCGGCACGAAAGGCAGCTCGAGTTCCGGACGTGAATCCTCCTCAGGCTCTTCCGGCATGACCGGTTCTGGCGACAGCTCGGGCAGCTCCAGCGGCGCCGGCAGCTCGGGATCGTCGGGCATGAGCGGCTCAAGTGGATCGAGCGGCTCCAGCGGATCAAGTGGATCGAGCGGCTCCAGCGGATCAAGCGGCTCCAGCGGATCAAGCGGCTCCAGCGGATCAAGTGGCGCCAGCGGCTCCGGGTCGTCGAGCATGGGTGGCAGCAGCGGCTCTTCCAGCACCATGGGCTCTCCCAGCTCTTCCGGGACGTCGGGCACTACCGGCTCATCGGGTTCTTCTACCACGAACAAGTAAGCTCCCACCCTACCGCCTTCCTGCCGGTCTTTCCCGCCGGGAAGGCGCCCGTCTTTCCTCGATGACAGTTCCCTTCCTGTTTGACATTGCTCAGCAGGTTTCCTGAATTCATCGTGTCAAATAAGCATGAGCCAGGCTGGTATGTAAATTGCCTGCTTTCTTCGGCGTCATGCTTGTCCGTCTGATAAACGTCCCCATCTATTCCTCGGCACCTGAACGCGCGGCCTAGGCCGCGGGCACGTATCGGAAATGCCACCCATGACGTCGGCAGGCGCGTCCCGGTATCCCCGCGACGCGCGGATCGGATGCTGTCCGCACAAGCGGACACGTCCGGTCACAACCAACGGGAGAGATCCACCGTTTCACTATTGGAGAATTACATGCAGACCCTGAGTTATAAAGTAGGGCAATGGCGCGCCGAAGCGCAACTGGAGGAACTGGAAACCGGCAAGTTGATGGCAATCATCTCGGTGTCGGATGAGAAGCAGAGCCAGCGGGAACAGTCCCGCCACACCGTCGTGTTCGACCATGATGCCGGCATGGACAAGACACTTGAAACCGAAGTGTTGGTCAACCGCATTCTGCGCCACCACTACAAGATGTAGACCGGAGCGTTCAACGAGAGTACCGGATTCCCATCATTTTCAGGAAGCAACCAGACTGACGGATCCGGTATTCTCCCTGCCTACACTGCACTGACCGAGAACCCGCGCGGACAACATTTTCAACCATCAGATGCCTGCCGCAATGGCGCCGGCAAAGTGCGCTACGCACTGGCAGCAGCGTTCTCTTCTACGGAGAATCAACAGGCTGCGGACCCGCCGGAACTATCCGCCATCCGCACGATCTTTTTGTTTGGCTAGAAATACAACTCTTGCAAGCGAACCGATTGCACTTCGGCGAACCGGCCGGCGAGCGCGCACGCGACGCGCGCCCGCCAGTTCTTCCGCAATCGACGCAAATTACTAAAAGGAAAGCATGCAGTCCAGGTTCCTCAGCCTCTCTCTCAGATTCATCCTGCCCCTGGCACTCGTACTCGGGCTCTCCGCCTTTGTCGTCGTTCCGCTCGTGGATGACCTTACCCTGCGCTGGTTCATGCGCGACCTCGACGCCCGTTCGCAGTCCCTCGCCAACGCGCTGAAGGAGCCGATGGCGGAATACCTCCCGGCAAAGTCGGAAAGACGGATCATGCAGCTGTTCGACAGGGCGCTGCAGGACGAACGCCTCTATGCGATGGCATTCTGCAGCCCGACCGGCGAACTTCTCTACAAGACGCGGACGTATTCCGATGCGCTCGGCTGCGGGCTCGGCGTCGACAAGGCGGCGAAACGCCCGGCGCTGATCAATCTCCCGGAAGGCCCCGTGCATGTGACGGACAGCCCGGTGGAAGTGGATTCGCAGTATTTCGGCCGCCTCATCCTCGTGCACGACATGAGCTTCATCGAGCGCCGCAGCGCGGACACCAAGCGCTACATCATCACCATGTTCGCGGTGCTCGGCATCATCATTTCCCTCATCACGGTATTCGTCGCGCACTTGAGCTGGCGAAACTGGCTGCAGGCGATGAAAGGGATGCTGCGCGGCGAGCTCGGGCCGAGGCCGCTGCACAAGAATACGTCGCAGGACGTCATGCCGCTCGAAGGCGATCTGCGGGCGCTGCTGCATGAAATCACGCTCGAGCGCCGCACCCGCGAGGACGCCACGTATTCCTGGACGCCGGAAAAGCTGCGGACCCTGCTGCACGAAGAATTGGCGGGCGATGAAATCATCGTGGTCTCGAATCGCGAACCCTACATGCATGCCCGAACCGGCAAGGGGATCGAGGTGCAGCGTCCTGCGAGCGGCCTGGTCACCGCGGTCGAACCGGTGATGCGCGCCTGCTCCGGCACCTGGGTCGCGCATGGCAGCGGCTCGGCGGACCGCGACACCGTCGACCGCAACGACCGCGTGCCGGTGCCGCCCACCAATCCGAGCTATACCTTGCGGCGCGTCTGGCTGACCAAGGAAGAAGAGCAGGGCTACTACTACGGTTTCGCCAACGAAGGCTTGTGGCCGCTGTGCCACATTGCCCATGTGCGACCGGTGTTCCGGTCCAGCGACTGGGAGCAGTACGTGGAAGTCAACCAGCGTTTCGCCGACGCGGTCATCAAGGAAGCGCGCACCGACGACCCTGTCGTGCTGGTGCAGGACTACCATTTCGCCTTGCTGCCTCGCATGGTGCGGGAAGTGCTGCCCAAGGCGACGATCATTACCTTCTGGCACATCCCCTGGCCTAACCCCGAGTCCTTCGGCATCTGCCCCTGGCGGGAAGAGCTTCTCGAAGGTTTGCTGGGCAGCACCATCCTCGGCTTCCACACGCCTTTCCATTGCAAGAACTTCCTGGAAACGGTGGATCGTTACCTCGAGACGCGCATCGAGCACGAGGCATCGACGATCTCCTATGGCGGCAAGCTCACCCAGGTGGAAAGCTATCCGATCTCGATCGCCTGGCCGGAAAGCAGCCCCGAACGCCCGAGCGTGGCCGACTGCCGTGCGCAAATCCGGCAGGAACTCGGACTAAGCGCGGATCACCTGCTCGGCATCGGCGTCGACCGGCTCGACTATACCAAGGGCATCGTCGAACGCTTCCAGGCCGTGGAGCGCATGCTGGAGATGTACCCGGCCCTGGTCGGACGCTTCACCATGGTCCAGATCGCCGCGCCCACCCGCTCTTCGCTGGATGAGTACCAGAACTTCGAGGCGCGCGTGCGCAGCCTCGTCCAGCGCATCAACAACCGCTTCGGCAACGGCAGCTACCAGCCGGTCATCCTGAAGGCGGAACACCATAGTTCCGAACAGGTCGATCGCTACTACCGCGCGGCCGACGTCTGCCTCGTCACCAGCCTGCATGACGGCATGAACCTGGTTGCCAAGGAGTTCATCGCTTCCCGCGACGACGAACGCGGCGTGCTTATCCTCAGCCAGTTCACGGGCGCCGCGAGGGAACTGCACGAAGCTTTGATCATCAATCCGTACCATATCGAGCAGGGCGCGGAATCGCTGTACCGTGCGCTGACGATGCCGGAAATCGAGCAGCGCGAGCGCATGCGCAGCATGCGTTCGCTGGTGCGCGACTTCAACATCTACCGCTGGGCGGGCCGGATGCTGCTCGACGCGGCACGCTTGCGCCAGCGCGAGCGCATCTCGTCGAAGATCCGTTCCCACAGCAGGAAATCCTTGCGGCGGGTGGTCTGATGATCGATCTGCTCCATACCCCCGAGGCATCCAGGCGACTCGAGAGCATCATCCGGCCCGGCCTGCTCTGCGCCTTCGATTTCGACGGCACGCTCGCACCTATCGTGCCCCAACCCCACCTGGCGGTGCTCCCCGCCGAATTGCGTGCGCTGCTGGTGCAGGTTTCCGCGCACGCGCCGGTGGCGATCATTACCGGAAGGTCGATCGACGACATCCATCATCGCCTCGGATTCGACCCGGATTTCATCGTCGGCAACCATGGACTGGAAGGCGTTCCCGGCTGGGAGAACACCGCCGCCCAGCATGCCGAGACTTGCCAGCGCTGGAAAGCCGAACTCGAGGCCGCATTCGCGGACATGGGCGCCGATCCCGGCATCGTGATCGAAGACAAGCGCTTTTCCCTGTCGGTGCATTACCGGCAGGCAGCCAATCCCGGCGCGGCGGAACAGGCGCTCGACCGCCTGTTCACCCGGCTGCATCCCATCCCGCGCATCGTCTGGGGAAAGATGGTATTCAAC
Source organism: Noviherbaspirillum galbum (assembly GCF_010974945.1). Taxonomy (GTDB): domain Bacteria; phylum Pseudomonadota; class Gammaproteobacteria; order Burkholderiales; family Burkholderiaceae_D; genus Noviherbaspirillum; species Noviherbaspirillum galbum. Next base: position 43,911 of record NZ_JAAIVB010000047.1, read on the forward strand.
CTGATGCCCGACAATGCCGGGCACAAGGGAACGGCGCTGGCGCAGCTCATGAAGGTCACCGGCGCCAGCAATGCGATCTACGTGGGGGACGACATCACCGACGAAGACGTATTCCGGCTGCGGCGCCCCGACGTGCTGTCGGTACGCATCGAGCATTCGACGGAAAGCGCGGCCGAATGCTACCTGGACAAGCCGGAAGACATGGCGCAGTTGCTGGGCGTGCTGATCGAGCGCATGCGCGCCGCGGGCGCGGCGAACTGGGTGCAGGCCCCGGCGCCGATTACGGCCGCATGACCGCATCTGCGCCTGACCACGTCCGCGCCGGCACCGCAATCAAGATGGAGCATTCATGAGTTCACTCGAGTTAGGCCTGATCGGCAATTCCCGTACCTGTGCATTGATTGACCGCCAGGCGTCCATCGTCTGGTGGTGCTATCCCTATTTCGATGGCGATCCGATCTGCTGCTCCCTGTTGCAGAACGAAGAACAGGCACAGCGTCACGGGCAGGTGGCTGTCCAGCTCGAAGGGGCGACCAGTTCCGAGCAATACTACGAGCGCAATTCCGCCATTCTCGTCACTCGCTTCCGCGACGAGGCTGGCAACGGCATCGAGGTACTCGATTTCGCGCCGCGCTTCCACCAGCATGGCCGGACCTTCGCGCCAGCGATGCTGGTGCGCATCGTGCGCCGGCTGTCCGGCCGGCCGCGCATCATGCTCAAGGTCAGGCCGGCGATCGACTACGGCACGGAGCGGGCATCGATCCGCTGCGGCGCCAACCATATCTCTTATCACGGCTCCGGCCAGTCCCTGCGCCTGACGACCGATGCCTCCATCTCGTCGGTGATGGACGAGCGCCCGTTCTTCCTGCACGAAAGCATCACCCTGCTGATGGGGCCCGACGAGACGGTGGATGGCTCCGCGCATGACGTCGGCCGCTCCTTCTACGAAAAAACCCTGAGCTATTGGCATCACTGGGTCCGCAACCTGCACATTCCCTTCGAGTGGCAGGACGTGGTCATCCGCGCGGCCATCACCCTCAAGCTCAATGCCTTCGAAGACACCGGGGCCATCGTGGCGGCGGTCACGACCTCGATCCCGGAAGCGCCGAACAGCCAGCGCAACTGGGATTATCGTTTCTGCTGGCTGCGCGATGCCTACTTCGTCGTGAACGCCCTCAACAGCCTGGGTGCGACCACGACGATGGAGCATTATCTCGACTACATCCTCAACATCATTGCCGACACGAGGGACGCGCCCTTGCAGCCGGTGTACGGCATCCGGCGCGAGGCCGAGCTCCATGAAAGCGTGGCGCCCGCTCTCGCGGGCTACCGCGGCATGGGACCGGTCCGCGTCGGCAACCTCGCGTATTTCCAGGTTCAGAACGACGTGTTCGGCGAAGCCATTCTCGCCAGCACCCAGGCCTTCTTCGACACGCGGCTGGAACGTCCTGCCGGCAAGCACATGTTTGCTGACCTCGAGCGGCTGGGCGAACAGGCGATCCGGAGCTATAACGTGCCCGATGCCGGATTGTGGGAGCTGCGCGGCACCAAGCGCGTGCACACCTTCTCAAGCATGATGTGCTGGGCCGCCTGCCACCGGCTGGGCTGCATCGCGCGCAAGCTCGGCCTGACGGACCGGGAGCAATACTGGTTCGGGCATGCCGAGACGATTCACCGCGAAATCTGCGACAAGGCCTGGAATCCGGAACTTGGCAGCTTCGTCGCCACCTTCGGCGGCGACCAGCTCGATGCCAGCCTGCTGCTCATGGCGGAATTCCAGTTCCTCGACGCGAACGATCCGCGCTTCGCCGCCACTGTCGAGACTATCGAGAAGCACCTGCGGCGCGGCGAGTTCCTCCTGCGCTACGACGAGGAAGACGATTTCGGCAGGCCGGAAACGGCCTTCCTGGTCTGCACCCTGTGGTGGATACTGGCGTTGGCCCAGATGGGCCACAAGGAGAGGGCGCGCGAGCAGTTCGCCCACGTGCTTACCAAGTGCAACCACCTCGGGTTGCTGTCGGAAGACGTGGCCACCGACACCGGCGAGCAATGGGGCAATTTTCCGCAGACCTACAGCATGGTCGGACTCATCCAGTGCGCGGCGCGCCTGAGCATACGCTGGGACAAGGCCTACAACTCATGACGAAGGAAAGAGCATGATGCCTTCCCATGTCGGCGGCATCGACATCGGCGGCACCAAGGTGGCCGCCATCGTCGCGGGCGAATCGGGCCCGCTGGCGCGACGGGTCATGCCGACGCCGAAGAGCGGCCCCATCGACACGCTTCCCGAGCAGGCGATCGCCCTGCTGAGGCAGGCTTGCCAGGATGCCGGGGTGGCGGAATCCGACCTCGGCATGGTCGGCGTCAGCTCCTGCGGGCCTTTCGTGAAGGACGGCGGCCTGATCGGCCTGGCCACGCCCAACATCTGCGGCGCGCATTCCCCCGGGCTGCCAAACGACTGGGAGGTGATTCCGCTGGAGGCGGGCCTGCGGCGGCACCTGCCGGCGGTGCGCATCGAAAACGATTGCGTGGCCGCCCTCGTTGCCGAACGCACCTTCGGCGCGGTGGTGGATGAGCCTGATTGCGTCTACGTCACCTGGAGCACCGGCATCGGCTTCGGCTTCTGCGTCGATGGCCATGTCCTGCGTGGCAAGAACGGCAATGCCGGGCATGCCGGGCACATGCTGATCAGCGAGCGGCAGGATGCGATCTGCGGCTGCGGCAACCGCGGCGACGTGGAAGGGCTGATCGCCGGGCGCAACCTCGGGGATCGGTTGGGCATGCCGACAGCGGAGCTGTTCGCCGCGGCACGCGCCGGCGACGCGGCGGCATTGGCACATGTGCACGAAGCGGCGCGCTGGTTCGGACGTGCCCTCTACGACGTCACCACCTGCCTGGATACCCGCCAGTTCGTCATCGGCGGCTCCGTCTGGCTGCACCACGGGGAATGGCTTGCGCCCTTGGTGAGCGAGGAAATCCGGCGGCACTTCCCGGCACTGACGGATGGCGTGGAGCTTCGCATGACGAAGCTCGGCAATCTCGTCGCCGACCTCGGTGCGCTATGCCTCGTGCTGCCCGACGACTGGATTTCCGCCTGGCGCGGCACCCAGCCCTGGAGCAGGCTCGCACCGTTGCCGGGCTGAGCCCGCCGGGCAAGCCTGCTTGATCGACGGAACTTTTTTCCGGGGTGTATCATCCTAGAGTCTTCTATCTTCTAACGAGCGGAAAGACCGAGATGACACTTCAATCGGCGTTGCATACCTTGCCACGCGAGTGGCAGGACTGGGTGATGCACAACCTGGAGCGTTCCTGCGAGCCTGAGGGAATGATCGACATCATGGTGCGCGATGGCCGCTTCGAGCGCCAGTTCGCCCGCGCCGCGGTCGAGGAAGCCCGGTTCGGCGCGCCGTCCACGGAGCCCGTCGCCATCCCCGACATCGACACCAGCAGCAACACCGTACAGACGCCGGACCGCAGGGTCAACGTGGTGTTTTCCCTGAAGTCCCCGCGCATCGTGGTCGTCGGCAACCTGCTCAGCGACGACGAATGCGATGCCATGCTTGCCTACACCGAGCAGAAACTCGTCCGCTCTCCCGTAGTCAGCGACACCGATGGATCCAGCGCCATGCATTCCCACCGCACCAGCCGCGGCGCCATGCTGCAGCGGGGAGAAACCGAACTCGTGGCGAGGATCGAGGCCCGCCTTGCTGCGCTGATGCAGTGGCCGGTGGAGCGCGGCGAAGGATTGCAGGTGCTGCGTTACGATCATGGCAACGAGTACCGGCCGCATTACGACTGGTTCAATACCGAGCAGCCCGGACCGCGCAAGCATCTCGAGCGCGGCGGCCAGCGCTTCGGCACCATCGTCATGTACCTGAGCGACGTGGAGAAGGGCGGAGGAACATCCTTTCCCAAGCTGGGCCTGGAAGTGCAGCCGAAGAAGGGCGGCGCGGTGTTCTTCGCCAACGTAGACCGCTATGGCGCGCCGGACGAAAACACGCTGCATGCCGGCGAGCCGGTAGTTTCCGGCGTCAAGTACATCGCCACCAAGTGGGTCCGGGAACGGCCCTACGTCTGACCCGCGCCTGACGACCCTCCAGGGCGAATGAGTAGATATCGAGGAGGCCGCTCAGGCCGCCTTGTTCAGTTGCATGGTGTGATGAGCCGCCATCGCCTGGCGGCAGGCACTGATGAATCCGCCCACCGCGTTGTCATGGTTGTATTCCGCCACGAGCCAGCGGCAGCGCGCGGAAAAGTTTGACCAGCTCGCCTGGTCGCTGAGCAGCTGCGCGGCATGGTTCGCCCAGGTCGCCACGTTGAGCTGGCAGATATACCCGTTCTCCCCATAGCGCACGAGTTCGCCCGCCGCTCCGGTCTCTGGAGTGAGGATGGATGGCGTCCCGGCAGCGCAGGCTTCGTTCACGACCACGCCCCACTGGTCGCGCAGCGCCGGATACAGCAGCAGGCGCGCGGAGCGGTAGATCGCGCCGCGGTCCTGCGCGGTCCGGAAGTCGGCGAATTCCGCCTCCACAAGTTCGTCGCGCCTGGCGACGCCGTCATGCACCCGCGATTCGAGTTCGCCGGCGCCGACAAGCAGCACCTTGAGCTTGCGCTGCAGCAGCCGCGCGGTTTCGGCAGCCACGTTGAGCACGAACATGGGGTTCTCGACCTCGCTCATCTGGCCGCAGAAGATCAGGTCGAAAGGGCGCTCTTCGCTGGCGCCGGAGCGCGGCGCATAAGCGTCGTTGTCGACCGCGATGCAAGAACGGAAACACCTCGACGCGGGGATGCCGAAGCTCTCGAACAGGCGCTGCCCACCCATGCTGGACGCCACGAAGCTGGCGCTGCGCGCATAGACGAATTCGCGGAGTCCATGCCGCAGGCGGCCCAAGGACTGTTCGGTGGCATAGTTCGCCTCGGTCATCGCGACATGGGGAATATGCCGGAGGCAAGCCTGCCCGAACGCCATCAGCTGGACGGGATGGAAGCCGTTGGTGACGATGGCATCCGGCTGGAACGAATGCAGGAAGCGATTCACTCCGCCGGGCAGCAGGCTGACCTGCAGCAGCGAACCCGGCGGCTGCCCGTCCGGCGAGGCTTGCATCTTCTCGCGCGGCCTGGGAAACGCGGCTGACGACAGATGAAGCAGGCGGCCGCGCGTCTCACGCTGCCCGCACACGACTGCCTGGATCTCGAATCCCGGCACGCGCATCAGCCTTTCCAGGAATTGCAGGCGATGCGCCGGCAATTCGTTCATCACGAAGGCGACCTTCTGAACACGCATTCTTGAGTTCCTCTTACCCTTGTTCGCCTCGTCTGGTTCAAACCCTGCGGCTGCGCGCGCCGGAGGCAGCCAAGCCAGGCAACGATTGCCTGGCGTGCGGCTTGAACGTATAGAGGACAAGCTTTTCCGGATGGGCGGGGCGGCGATGCGCGCGGTCACGATGGGGTGTGAGGCGGTCGGCGCCATGCCGAAGGCTGCTTGCAAGCCTTGAAAACGCAAGGATCATGCCGGATGGGGAAGGCCGATGCGCGTCGCGCCGCACCGACACCGACGCGGTGTTGAATGCCGATGGCAATGACGCGTTCAACTGGCCCACCATGTTCGTCCCCCCGGATTTGACGTCATGCACGACGTATTCATGCCTCTGTGTTTATGAGGATTGGATGATGGGCCAGTGAAAAGTTCAGCCCCTTCCGGCGGCATGGCAGGGTTCATTGTGCGAGGACAAAAAGCCTTCAACTCCCGCCTTCGGGAGGGAACGCGGGGACGTATTGCCGTCCGCACGCCCTGCGTCGCCGGGTTGACGGTTCATTCCGTGCCCCCGGTCGCCCCGGAGGGAACGATCAGCTTGACGGCTTGAAAACTGTTCAAGGCGCGGCTGCAACATTTTGAAAAAATTTCGTCATCGGATGGACAAGGAGCAACGTTGTTCTCGGCTAACGCGCTATCATTAATTCCGCAGAACAACTTTTCCCCGGACCCACCATGTTCAAAAAAACGCTAGCCGCGCTGCTCCTGAGCTACGCAGCGGCAGTCCAGGCGCTTCCGTTCAGTTCCCAGCATGCCCTCGTGTTCGAAGAGGAGTCGGGCCAGGTGCTGCTGGAAAAAAACGCCAACGACATCGTGCCCATCGCTTCCCTGACGAAGCTCATGACCGCCATGGTCGTCCTCGACGCCAAGCCGGACATGAACGAACTCATTTCCATCGATGAAAGCGACGTCGATACCCTCAAGTTCAGTTCCTCCCGCGTTCCGGTCGGCACCATGCTCCCGCGCAGCGCCATTCTCCACCTCGCCCTCATGTCCTCCGACAACCGCGCCGCATCGGCGCTGGCCCGGACCTATCCGGGCGGTCGCGCCGCCTTCGTCGCGGCGGTGCGCGAGAAGCTGACCGTGCTCGGCATGCACAGCACCACCATCGAGGAGCCCACCGGCCTGTCGCCGCACAACCGGTCGTCTGCCGCCGACCTGCTGAAGATGGCAGCCGCCGCCTCGAATTACCCGGAAATCACGCACTACACCACCGAAACGGGCGAAGTCTTCGACATGAACGGCCGCCCGGTCGAGTACCACAACACCAACCGCCTCGTCGGCAAGCAGGGCTGGGACATCCTGCTGTCCAAGACCGGCTTCACCAGCGAAGCCGGGCGCTGCCTGATCATGCGCATGCAGTCCGCCGGCAAGCACCTGATCGTCGTGCTGCTGAACGCCAAGGCGACCGCCGCGCGCGTGGTCGACGCGGAAAACATCCAGCGCTACGTCAGCGGCCAGCCGCTGATCATGGCCCAGGCGGCGCCCGCCGGGAAGCACGCTTCTGCCAAGATGCGCAGCCACCATGCGCAGCGCCACGCGCACATCGTGCTGGTCAAGGGCAAGGCTGCCAAGCCTGCAAAGAAGCGCCGCACGGTCTGATCGGCGCCGGATGGCGAGAAGGCGGCCTGCGGGCCGCCTTTTTCATTTGGGCTGCCTTTTCATTCAGGCTGCCTATCAGGGCCGATCCTGGCCTCGCCGCAAATTGGTTTAGAATCTAACGCCCGTTCGTTTCCAAATTGCCTCCCATGACTCTCGCCTCCGGCTTCGATGCCTCCCGACTCGACCTTCTGACCCGGCGCTTCCAGGAAGACATCGCCGCCGGACGCATTCCCGGCGCCGCGATGCTGATCCACCGTCATGGACGGACCGTGTACGACGAGGCGCTCGGCGTGCAGGATCCGGCGAGCGGCAAGCCCCTGGCCAAGGACACGATCTTCCGCATCTATTCCATGACCAAGCCGGTGGTTTCCGTGGCCATCATGAAGCTGGCAGAGCAGGGACGTCTGATGATCAGCGATCCGATCAGCCGCTTCCTGCCCGAGCTGGGCGAACTGGCGGTCGGCGTGGAAAAGCGCCAGGGCGCGCAGACCGTGCTGGCACTGGAACCCGCGGTCCGTCCGGTCACCATCCAGGACCTGCTGCGCCACACCTCGGGATTCACCTACGGCATCTTCGGCGATTCACTGGTGAAGACGGCGTACCGAGACGCCGGCGTCGGCCGCATGCGCGCCAGCAACGACGAGTTCATCCGCACCTTGGCGGGCCTGCCTCTGGCCTACCAGCCGGGTACGGTCTGGGAGTACAGCGTATCGACGGACGTGCTTGGCGTGATCCTGGAGCGTGCGCATGGCAAGCCGCTGGACGAGGTGCTCAAGCAGGAGATCTTCGACCCGCTCGGCATGACCGATACCGATTTCTGGGTCACGCCGGATCGCTTCCCGCGCCTCGCGCAAGCCTTCGATACCGACCCGGTCACCGGGGTCGCCGTCAAGCTCAATGGCATGGAACAGCGGCCGAACTTCCTGTCGGGCGGCGGCGGGCTCGCCTCGACCATGTCCGACTACCTGAAGTTCGCGCGCATGCTGATGCAAGGCGGCGAACTGGATGGCGTGCGCATCATTGGCCGCAAGACCCTGGCGTGGATGACCAGCGACCACCTTGGCGACCTGCCCGCGGCGCGCACCGGCGCCAACTACCTGCCGGGTCCGGGCTATGGCTTCGGCCTGGGCTTCGCGGTCCGGCTCGGCGAGGGCGGGGCGGTTCTCCCCGGCAGCACCGGCGACTTCACCTGGAGCGGCCTGGCCGGCACCTATTTCTGGATCGATCCGCGGGAAGACCTGCTGGCGATTCTCCTCATGCAGGCGCCTGAGCAGCGCACCTACTACCGGCAGATGTTCCGGGGCCTGGTGTACGGCGCGCTCGACTGATCTTCACTGCGCCTCCTGGCCTGATTCCGCGCGATGCGCTTCGCAGGCGGTGTTGGTCCGTTCCATCAGGATGTCCGCCAGGCGCAGCGTGCCCGGGCCGGCCGCATCCGGATCGGCGAGGATCAGGTAAAGCTCGAGAAAGCGCTCTCCGCCTTCCTTCAGCGGCAACGCCTTGAGGCTGCCTTCAGCCAGTTCGTTGCGGATCTTGTCAACTGGGAACCAGGCAAAGCCGTGGCCGAGCTTGACCGCTTCGATGGAAGTCGCGCTGTGGCTCACGGTCCAGCGCTGGCTAGCGTCCAGCGGCAAGACATTGGACTTGCGGCTCGACCCCGATTCTCTCACCACCAGGTGCCGCTGCTGGCGAAGGTCGTCCATGCCCAGTGGCCGGCCGAGCCGGTGCAAGGCGTGGTCCGGGCTCGCCACCGGAACCGCCCGCAGCCTGATCAGGGGCTGTCCGAGAAATCCGGGCGGAACCTGGCCGGCGATCGCCAGATCCGCGACACCCATGCTCAGGGCCTCGGTGGTGCCGTTGAGGACCGATTCATACAACTCGATCCGGGTATGCGGGCTTTCCGCGCCGAATCGGGCCAGGCAATCGAGCAGCAGCCAGGTCGGATACAGGATTTCCACCGCGATGCGGATCTCTGCCTCCCAGCCGGCGGAAAGCCGGCCAGCCGCCCGTTCCAGCGCAAGCGAGTCGTCGAGCAGGCCTTTTGCGCGGCGATAGAGAAATCGTCCGGTAGCGGTCAGCATGGCCTTCCGCCCTTGCATCTCGAATACCTTGATCCCGAGCTGGCTTTCTATCTTTTGCACCGCATAGGTCACGGAAGACTGGCTCTTGTGCAGGGCGTCTGCCGCCTGCGCATAGCCGCCCATGTCGACCACCGTGACCAGCGTGCGCCACTGCTCCAGCGTGATGTGATTGATGTCCGACATATATCTATCTATCCGATATTTAACACCGAAATATTGTACTTTTTTATCGTCTGAATAAATAGTTTAATAGCTCTACCGACACCTCACGTGGAGCAAAAAAATGAAAACCCTGCTGCAACTGAATTCCAGCCTGTTTTCCGCCAATGGCCAATCCAGCCGCCTGGCCGACAGTTTCGTCAGCCGGTTCAAGGCAGGCAACCCGGAAACGCGCGTCATCACCCGTGACCTGGCCGCCGACCCCATTCCTCACCTGGATGCCGAACGTTTCGGCGCCTTCCTGTCCAAGCCGGAAGACCGCACCCCGGAACAGCAAGCCGTCGTCGGATTCTCCGACGCGCTGATCGACGAACTGCGCGAAGCCGACGTGATCGTCCTTGGCCTGCCGCTCTATAATTTCGGCGTGCCTTCCCAGCTCAAGGCGTATTTCGACCACGTGGCTCGCGCCGGCGTGACCTTCCGCTATACCGAGAACGGCCCGGTCGGCCTGCTCAAGGGAAAGAAGGCATATGTCTTTGCCGCGCGGGGCGGCCTGTATGCGGGCACGGCGCGCGATACCCAGACCGGCTACGTGCGTGATTTCCTGCGCTTCATCGGCATCGACGACGTCGAATTCGTCTACGCCGAAGGCCTCTCGATGGGAGACGCCAGCAAGGAAGCCGCGCTGGGCAAGGCCGAAACTGCCATCCAGCAGCTCGTTACCCCGTTGCGCGCCGCCGCCTGAAAAGTCACTAGGCTACTCACCAACATCGACGAAAGGACCAGGAGCACATCATGGACACGAACCGGCAAGCGCGCCAGCTGCAACGCATCATCGATGCCATGGAAACTTCCGATGGCGCCGGCGTCAGGCTGCGCCGCAGCCTTGGCCGCGGCCAGGGCACGCGCCTGGATCCTTTCCTGATGCTCGATGAATTCTCCTCCGACAATCCGGACGATTACGTCGCCGGCTTTCCTTCGCATCCGCATCGCGGCTTCGAAACCGTGACCTACATGCTCGACGGTCACATGCGGCACCAGGACCATCTGGGCAACACCGGGGACCTCAAGAGCGGCGGCGTGCAGTGGATGACGGCCGGGCGCGGCATCATCCACTCGGAAATGCCCCAGCAGGAACAAGGACGCATGCGCGGATTCCAGCTTTGGATCAACCTGCCCGCCGCGGAAAAGATGAAGCCGGCGGGGTATCGCGACATCCAGCCGGAAGACATCCCGGTGGCCGATCTGCCGCAGGGCGGGAAGGTCAAGGTGATCGCCGGCAGCATCGACCTCGATGGCATGAAAGTCGACGGTCCGATACTCGGCCTGTCGACCGATCCGGTCTACCTGGACGTGCATCTTCCGGCTGGCGGCCGCTTCTCGACGCCGGTCCGGCGCGGCCACCACGCCTTCCTGTATGCCTACGAAGGGCGTCTCGCGATAGGCGAGGGCGCCGACGCGAGGCCGTTGAAGACCCAGGCGGCGGGCGTGCTTTCCGATGGCGACGTGGTGCATGTCGGCGCGGATGGCGGGCCGGCGCGCTTCATCCTGCTCGCGGGGCGGCCGCTCAACGAGCCGGTGGCGCAATATGGCCCCTTCGTGATGAACACGCCGGCGGAGATCGAACAAGCAATCATCGACTTCCAGTCGGGACGGTTCGCGCAACCCGCCTGAACCGGTGAAACGGAGCTTGCCGGGACGCACCGGCAAGCCTTCCGCGGCGGGGCTACAATGAGGACCTGCCCCACGGGTAAATAACAAGATCCAAGGTCCTCCCCATGTCGCAAGCTTCCGCCGCCTTGCCGGCCATACCGCGCTCGGCGGTGCCGGTGCTTTCCATCGCTGCCTTCGCCAGCGGCATTTCCCTTCGCGTGACCGACCCCTTGCTGCCCCAGCTCGCGCGCGAGTTCGGCGTCAGCCTGGGCAATGCCTCCTACGTCATCACCTTCTTCGCGATCGCCTACGGGTTGTCGCAGCTTTTCTTCGGCCCGCTGGGCGATCGATACGGCAAGTACTTCGTGGTCGGCGGAGGCAGCATCGCCTGCGCCGCGACCGCAACGCTCTGCGGGCTGGTTCCCAGCTTCCCGATGCTGCTCCTGGCCCGGCTGCTTGCCGGCGCCACCTGCGCGTCCATCATTCCCTTGTCGATGGCCTGGATCGGCGACGTCGTGCCGTATGAGGAACGGCAGCCCGTCCTGGCGCGCTTCCTCATCGGTCAGATCCTCGGCTTGTCCACCGGCGTCATGGTCGGCGGTTATGCGGCGGACAAGCTCAGCTGGCGGCTTCCCTTCTTCGGCGTGGCAATGATCTTCCTGATGGTGGGCTTGGTCGCCCTGCGCCTCAACCGCCGCCTCCCGGAGCATGCGCGCCTGACCCGGCGCGCGGAAGGCAATGCGGCGCAGCGGCTGGTTTCGGAATTCCGGCAAGTACTGGCCAAGCCCTGGGCGCGGGTGGTGCTCGGCACGGTGTTCCTCGAAGGTGCCTTCCTTTACGGCGGCTTTGCCTTCATCGCATCGCATGTGCACCAGCGCTTCGACCTCTCGCTCAGCGCTGCCGGCGCGCTGGTGATGCTGTTCGGCTTCGGCGGCTTCCTGTTCGCGCTGGCTTCGCGCCGCCTCGTGCAACACCTCGGGGAATTCGGGCTGGCGACGGGCGGCGGCATCTGCATGGCCGCGGCGCTCATTAGCATCGGCCTGGCGCCGGAATGGTGGTGGGGAATTCCCGGCTGCTTCGCGGCCGGACTCGGCTTCTACATGCTGCACAACACCCTGCAGACGAATGCCACCCAGATGGCGCCGGAGCGCCGGGGAGCAGCCGTTTCCGCATTCGCCTCGAGCTTTTTCCTCGGGCAATCAGTGGGCGTGGCCGTGGCGGGCATGCTGGTGGAACGCATGGGCACCTCGTGGGTGATCGCCGCCGGTGGCCTTGGCGTGCTGGTCGTCGCGATGCAATTCGCGCGCCGGCTCAGGAAGTCGCATAGCGCCCGGGACGGTGGTTCACCGCGAGCGTGAGGTTCAGGACGGCCGCGCCGACCAGTGAGATCGCCACTGACCGCAGCGTAATGACCGGGATCGATGCCATCAGGATGATCGCGTCCAGGATAAGCTGGGTCAGGCCCGCCCTGATGCCGAAGCGCTCCTGCAGGTAGAGCACGAAGACATTGAAACCGCCGAGGCTGGCGCGGTGCCTGAAGAGGGCCAGCAGGCCTACACCGGCCAGCAGGCCGCCCATCGTGGCCGCGTACACCGGCTCTATCCGGTCGAGCCGGATCATCTGCGGCATCCATTCCGAGAACAATGCCATCAACGAGATCGCTGCCATGGTCTTGAGCGTGAACGTCCAGCCCAGCTTCTTGACGGCAAGGTAGTAGAAGGGAAGGTTGAGGCAAAAGAAGAGAGCGCCGAAGGGCAGGCCGCTGTAGTAGTGCAGCAGGAAGGCGAGGCCCACCGTGCCGCCGGTCATCAGCCGCGCCTGGCCGAGCAGCGTCACCCCGAGCGCGACCAGCAATGCGCCGCTGACCAGGGCCTGGAGATCATCGAACAGCGTATGCCGAGGCGCCGTCTTCGGCTTGGAAGGCTGGGTAGCGGCAGACCCATTTCTGGAGAGCGCGTTCATCGTCATGTAGAGAGGGGAAATGCGCACAGGGTAGCGCAGACCCGGCATCAAAAAAATTGATCGAGGTCAAGAATCTCCAAGCCATCCGGCGCTTCGCGCATTCCGGACGGCGTCCGGGCTCGCGAGACTTGAGCGGCGGCGGGCGAAGCCGGCGAAAGCGGGTTAACATGAAGTGAAACACAACCATGACGACAGGAGACAGTCTTGAACGACGCTGCAAACGCACCGCTTTGGTCACCCACTCCGGAACAGATTGCCCGCAGCCGGATACATGATTTCATGCAATGGCTGGAGGTCCGCAAGGGATTGCGTTTCGACGACTACAACGCGCTGTGGCAATGGTCGGTCGATGAACTGTCCGCCTTCTGGGAATGCGTCTGGCAGTACTTCGACGTGAAAAGCTCGGCGCCCTACACGCGCGTGCTCGATGCCGAGCGCATGCCCGGCGCGACATGGTTCGAGGGTGCGCGGCTGAACCTTGCCGAGCAGGTGTTCCGCTTCCACGAAGGCCAGTCCGATGCCGACGCGCCGGCGATCATCGCGAAGTCGGAGACCCGGCCCTTGTCGACCATGACGTGGGGCGAGATGAAGCGTCAGATCGCCTCGGTGGCGGCCACGCTCAGGGACATGGGCGTCGAGCCCGGCGACCGCGTCGTTTCCTACATGCCGAACATTCCTGAGACGGTGATCGCTTTCTATGCCTGCGCCAGCATCGGCGCGGTCTGGTCGAGCTGCTCTCCCGACATGGGCACGCCGAGCGTGCTCGACCGCTTCGGCCAGATCGCGCCCAAGGTCTTGTTCGCGGTGGACGGCTACCGCTATGGCGGCAAGGATTTCGACCGCAAGGAAGTCGTTGCCAGCCTTGCTCAGGCGCTGCCGAGCGTGAAGCACATCGTGCTGCTTCCTTACCTCGATGCCGGGGCGCGCATCGACGGTGCCATTCCCTGGGCGGAAACCATCGGCCGCGAGGCGGTGCCGGCATTCGAGCAGCTTCCCTTCGATCATCCCTTGTGGATCGTCTATTCCTCCGGAACGACGGGCATGCCCAAGCCCATCGTCCATGGCCATGGCGGCGTCCTGCTGGAAGGCCTGAAGGGGCATTGCCTTCAGCTCGACATGGGCGAGGACGACCGATTCATGTGGTTCACCACCACTGGCTGGATCATGTGGAATTCCCAGGTCACGGGCCTGCTGACCGGCTCGGCGATCGCCATCTACGACGGCAATCCCGGCTATCCGGACCTCTCCTGCCTGTGGCGGTTCGCCGAGGAAGCGAAGCTGACGATGTTCGGCGCGGGAGCCGCCTATTTCGGCAACTGCATGAAGGCGAACATCCGCCCGAAGGAATGGGTAGATACCGGCCGGCTGCGCGCCATCGGGTCCACCGGGTCGCCGCTGCCGGCGGAAGCCTTCCACTGGGTCTACGAGGAAATCGGCCAGCATGTTCTGCTGGCCTCGATCAGCGGCGGCACCGACATCGCGGCTTCCTTCGTCGGCGCCTCACCGATCGTGCCGCTCCATGCCGGCGAGATGCAGTGCCGCGGGCTGGGCATCGCGGTGTATGCGGTCGATGAACAGGGCAGGGCGCTGGTGGATGAAGTGGGAGAGCTGGTCGTGACCAAGCCCATGCCGTCCATGCCCCTTTACTTCTGGAACGATCCGGAGGGCCGGCGCTACCGCGAAAGCTACTTCGACACCTATCCCGGCTGGTGGCGACATGGCGACTGGCTCCGCATCACCCCCCGCGGCGGCGCGGTGATCTACGGACGCTCGGACACCACCATCAACCGCCACGGAATCCGCATGGGAACCAGCGAGATCTACCGGGTGGTGGAAAACCTGCCGGAGGTGCTGGACAGCTTGGTGGTGGACCTCGAATATCTCGGGCGGGAATCGTACATGCCGCTATTCGTCGTGCTGCGCCCCGGCGTGGTGCTCGACGACGCCTTGCGTACGCGGATCAATGCCGCCATCCGCGGATCGCTGTCCGCCAGGCATGTGCCGAACGACATTTTCGCGGTCAGCGAAATACCCCGGACCCTGACGGGAAAGAAAATGGAACTGCCCGTCAAAAAACTCTTGCTCGGAATGCGGGTCGATGAAGTAGCGAACCCGGATGCCATGAGCAATCCGGGCAGCCTGGCGTATTACATCGACTTCGCCGCGCAGCGGCAGGCGGCTTCCGCGCGCGGCTGACTTCTCCGGAGAGTGACATGAAACCAGGAACACAGGAACCGCAAGACTGGCAGACCGATTCGTACAAGGGCATGGAGGTGCATGTCTGCGCCTTGCGGCACGATGAAGCGCAAGGCTGGGACTATGCGGTGCGCATCGCCCAGCCGGGCGAGGATGCCAGCTACGAGAGCGAACTGGCCGCCGAGTCGGGTCATGATGCCCACTTGCCCACGCGCGAAAAGGCGTTCGAGGCGGGTTTCGCCGAGGGCTATGCGATGGTGGACCGACTCCTGCAATAGGGCGGTTTCTCAGTAAATCCTCGCATGGATTTCTGGCAAGAATATTGCTAATCTCTGCCTGCGCGCGTATTCGGGACAAGGCCATGCGACATGGTGGTGCGTCGCGAGATCCGGCCGCTGGGTTTGCTGCGGTGCGCCATGCAGGCATGGTGTCGCGCACCTGCAGACGGCAGCCGAAGCTTGGCGCTTTTTTGTACCGAATTCGTAATAATCGTTTAATATTCCGCGCATACCTTGAGCATGTGAAACTTCCTCTGCACACAGGAAAGTCACGGCGGTCCGCCGGGTTTATAACAATCCTCTACTTTATCCAGGAGAGACAATGAAACACTCCATTCTCGTTACCGCGTTGATGGTTGCGGGTCTTGCCGCCGGCGCCGCTCAGGCGCAAGATAGCGCAACCCTCAAGAAGATCAAGGAAACCGGCCAGATTACGCTCGGCGTGCGCGATTCCTCCATTCCTTTCTCCTACCTCGACGACAAGCAGTCCTACCAGGGCTATTCGATCGACCTGTGCATGAAGGTCGTGACCGCCGTGCAGAAGAGCCTTGGCCTGACCGCGTTGAACGTGAAGATGAACCCGGTGACCTCGGCGACCCGCATTCCCCTGATGGCCAACGGCACCGTGGACCTCGAGTGCGGTTCCACCACCAACAACCTCGAGCGCCAGAAGCAGGTCGGTTTTGCCCCCACGACCTTCATTACCGCCAACCGCCTGCTGGCCAAGAAGTCGTCCAACATCAAGTCGCTGGACGACATGAAGGGCAAGACCATCGTGTCGACGTCCGGCACCTCCAACATCAAGCAGATCACCCAGCTGAACACCGAGAAGAACCTCGGGATGAACATCATTGCCGCGAAGGACCATGCGGAAGCCTTCCTGATGGTCGAGACCGGCCGCGCGGTCGCGTTCGCGATGGACGACATCCTGCTGGCCTCGCTGGCCGCCAGCTCGAAGGCTCCTTCCGACTATTCGATCACGCCGGAAGCCCTGTCCGTCGAACCCTACGGCATCATGCTGCGCAAGGAAGATGCCGGCTTCAAGAAGGTGGTGGACGATGCCATCAAGAACGTGTTCAAGTCGGGCGAGATCAATCGCATTTATGCCAAGTGGTCCCAGGCGCCGATTCCTCCCAAGGGCGTGAACCTGAACTGGCCGATGAGCGAGCAGCTCAAGAAAGCCATCGCCAATCCGACCGACTCCGGCGATCCGGCAGCCTACAAGTAAACGGTCGTTGAACTACCAGCATGAGTAGCGATGAAACGGGAGGCTGGTCCTCCCGTTTCATTTCCGCTGGCTTGCACACGAGAGCGCGCGCGAGAGTACGATGAGGCGCCGGCCGCAAGCCAACGCAATGCCGCAGCGGCAACAGGACAAAAGGGAGCGCAATGAACTACAACTGGAACTGGCGGATCTTCTGGGAGCCGTCGCCGGATGGGGTGGGGACCTACCTCGACACCCTCTGGTCGGGCCTGGCCTGGACCCTGGCCACCGCCCTGAGCGCCTGGATCATGG
>NZ_JAAIVB010000048.1 GCF_010974945.1 Noviherbaspirillum galbum
CCGCGCTCGTCTCTTCCGCGCCCGCGGCCTGCTCGCTCGCCGTCTGGGACAACAGGTTCGCCGCCGACCGGATCTCATGCGCGCCGCCATGGACCGCCGTCGCGGCCGTGCCGATGTCGGTCACGATGCTCGCGAGGTTGCCGATCATTGTGTTCAGGCCAAGGCGAAGTGCGCCGATCTCGTCATTGCTGTTGCTCGTATCAGCGTTCATCTCAAGCCCGCCGGCGGAAATGACTTGGCATGCCCGCGTCATTTCGCCGAGCGGCACGATCAGCCGGTAATACACCATGTACCACGCAAATACCAGCATCACGAGCCCGACCGTTGCGCCTTCCTCCAGATATTCATGCAGAATCTGGGTGTCGATGCCTGGCATCAGCAGGCATGCCAAGGTTGCGGCAAGCATGGCGACCAATGCGCCCATGACCAGTGAAATCCGTGTGGCGATGCGCATGCGCGTCAAGGAAGCGAGCCAGCCGAGGGGGCCGGAGCGTACGACCTGTCCTTCACGAATCTTCAGGCCACGCGCGTTGCCTTCGCGGAACCTGCGGTAGACCTGTTCGGCGGCCTCGACCTGCTGCCGGTTCGGCTGGACGCGCAAGGACATGTAGCCGGTAATCCGCCCGTTTTCCCAGATCGGATTGGCGTTTGCCTGCACCCAGTAGTAATCCCCGTTCTTGCAGCGGTTCTTCACCATGCCGCGCCATGGTTTTCCACTCTTCAGGGTTGCCCACAAATCGGCGAAAGCTTCCGGTGGCATGTCCGGATGGCGCACGATGTTGTGCGACGTGCCGATGAGTTCTTCTTCCGAAAATCCGCTGATTTCGATGAACGGCCTGTTGCAATAGACAATCCTGCCCTTCAGATCGGTTTTGGAGACGATGTATTCTCCTTCCTTGACTACACGTTCGACGTTCGTCACCGGCATGTTCATTCGCATGTGATCATCCTTTTTTCGGTCATGTTGATAGGGGCATTCCGCGGCAGGCCGTTCAACTCAGGGGAACCAGCGCGGCGTCCGCGGGGGTGAACCTGTCGAGTTCCTCTTCCGCCAGCACGTGATCCACATTCACGAGGATGACGAACTTTCCATTGAGCTTGCCCATGCCTTCAATGAAGTCCCGGCGGATTCCGGCGCCGAACAAGGGCGCCGGCTCGATATCGGAATTCGGGATGTCGACGACCGCATTGACCGAATCGACCACCAGGCCGACGGTCTGGCCTCCCGAGGCGCCCCGGACCTCCATGATCACGATGCAGGTCCGCTTGGTCACTTCATTGGCGCTGCGGCCAAACCGGATGGCCAGGTCGACGACGGGGACCACCGCACCACGCAGGTTGATGATGCCGCGCACGTAGTCCGGCATCATCGGAACCGTCGTCAGCGTGCCGTACTCGATGATTTCCTTGATGTTCAGGATGCTGATCGCATGCATTTCGCCGCTCAGCATGAAGGTGAGGAATTGTTTCTTGCCAAGCTTGTCGGCCAGATCGCCGTGCGTCGCGGACATGGCGGTGTGCGAGGGACGGGTGACGTGGTTCATCTGTTTCTCCTGTCGGTACTGGTGCAGCAGTGTTGGCCGCCGCCTTGCCGCGGCCAATCAGCCCTTAAGTCAGCACTTAAGCGCGAATCTTGAAAAATGCCATCGATGTCTTCAATGCCGTGGCTTCGATCGCGAGCTGATTCGAGCCGGCCGCGAGTTCTTCGGAACTGGCGGCGTTCTGCTGGGTCGTCATGCTCTGCTCGTTGACCGCCGCGCTGATCTGGCCCACGCCGGTCGCCTGCTCCTGGGACGCCGATGCAATCTCCTGCACCAGGTCCGAGGTCTTGCGGATGTTGGGCACCATCTTCTCCAGCAGCGTCCCGGCCCGTTCCGCCAGTTCCACGCTGCCCTCGGCCACCTCGCCGATCTCCTGCGCCGCAACCTGGCTGCGCTCGGCCAGCTTCCTGACTTCGGCGGCCACCACCGCGAAGCCCTTGCCGTGTTCGCCGGCACGCGCGGCTTCGATGGCGGCGTTCAGGGCCAGCAGGTTGGTCTGGTAGGCGATGTCGTCGATGATGACGATCTTCTTGGCGATCTTTTGCATGGCCGACACGGTGGCGCGCACCGCCTCGCCGCCCTCGGCGGCTTCCACGGCGGCCTGGGTGGCGATGCCGTCGGTGACCCGGGCGTTCTCGGTGTTTTGGGCGATCGATGCGGTCATCTGTTCGACCGCCGCGCTCGTCTCTTCCGCGCCCGCGGCCTGCTCGCTCGCGGTGTGCGCGATGGACTGCGCCGCGGCATTGATCTGGAGCGCCACGTTGTTCACGGTTTCCGCCGAGCGGTTGGCCGTAGACACGATCTTGCCCAGGCTGGCCGTCATCTCGTTCAAGGTCTGCAGCAGTTGTCCGGTCTCGTCGTGGCTGTCGACACGGATGTTTCCGGTCAGGTCGCCGTCGGCAACCCGCTTCGCCGCCGCGACGGCAATGCCGATCGGGCCGGTGATCGAACGCACGATGAGAAGGGAAATCGCGGCGAGCACGGCGAGGATGGCAAGGCCGCCCACGGCAAAGGTCCGGACACGTTCGTAGAAGGTGGCGTTCACGGATTCGACGTACACGCCCGAGCCGACGATCCAGCCCCATGGCACGAATGCCTTGACGAAGGAAACCTTGGGAACCGGCATGTCGCTGCCCGGCTTTGGCCACATGTAGAACACGAAGTCACCATTGCCGCCACGGGCCGCCTTGATGAACTCGATGAAGATCGCCTTGCCGGTGGGGTCCTTGTTTTGCGACACGTCGGTGCCGTCCAGTTCCGGCTTGGTCGGATGCATGACCATGCGGGGATGCATGTCGTTGACCCAGAAATATTCGTTGCCGCTGTAGCGAAGTTCCTTGATCAGTGCCAGCGCCTGGCGCTTTGCGTCGGCCTCCGACATTTCTCCCTTTGCCGAGCGGTTGTAATACTGCGTGACGATACCATGCGCTATTTCGACGGTCTGGCGCACGTTGTCCTTGTTCGCTTTCAAAATTAGGTCGCGCTCGGACACGAGGAGAAAACCGGCAAGCAGCGTCAGGCCCAGCAAGGAGCATAGGGTCAGCAGGAACAGCTTCTTGCCGATTGTCATTACCAAAAAATGATTCCGCTTCACGTATTTCCCCAAGTAGTTTGTAGATTCCGGCGATGAACCGCGCCGGAACCGGGCCTGTTGTCCGGCGGCGGCCGGCCGCTTCAGATTTCCGGCGCCGATGTCGCTTCGCCCGGGGCGTGGTTGCGCGCCGGTGCCGAACTTCCGGAGGCATGCTCGACCAGCCGGATCAATGCCTGCACGTCGAGAATGAGAGCGAGCTCGCCGCTGCCGAGGATGGTCGAGCCGCTGATGCATTTCACCTGGGCAAACATCTTTGCCAGCGGCTTGATGACTGTCTGAAATTCCCCGAGCAGGCGATCCACGACGATTCCCGCGCGCGTCGAGCCGTATCGCACCACGACGATGCTCTGGCGGCGCCCGGCGGATTCGGAAATCCCGAAAACATCGCGCAAGCGGACGAAGGGCAGGATCTGGCCGCGCAGATTGATAAAGTCGCCATCCGAGGCATCGTCGCAGGCCACGCATTCCTCGATCATTTCCATGGGAATGATGAACATCGACGATCCGACCTCGACCATGAAGCCATTGATGATGGCGAGCGTCAGCGGCAGGCGCACCTTGAAGGTCGTGCCTTTGCCTGGTTCGCTCGATACATCGACACCGCCGCGCAATGCACTGATGTTGCGCTTGACGACGTCCATTCCCACGCCACGTCCGGACAGGTTGGTGACCTTCTCGGCCGTGGAGAATCCCGGCTCGAAAATCAGGTTGAAGACCTCTCCGTCGGACAAGGCACGGTCGGTGTCGATCAGGCCGCGTTCTTCCGCCTTGGCGAGGATCTTGCCGCGATCGAGTCCGCCGCCGTCATCCTTTACCTCGATGACGATGCTGCCGGATTCATGATACGCATTGAGTTCGACCTGTCCCCGCGCGGACTTGCCGCGTGCGAGGCGGATGTCGGTTGGTTCGATGCCATGGTCGATCGCATTGCGCACGAGGTGGGTGAGCGGGTCGGTGATTCGTTCCACCAGCGTCTTGTCCAGTTCGGTATCGTCGCCGCTGATCTTGAGCGTGATGTCCTTGCCGAGTTCGCGCGCGACATCATGCACGACGCGCTGGAACCGGCTGAACGTTGCGCCGATTTTCACCATCCGCAGCTGGAGCGCGCGCTCCCGCACCTTTTCAACGAGTCCGGACAGCACCGAACCGCATTCCTGGACTTCCTGGCTGCGGATGCGGTGGGCCGTCAGGTTGACGCTTGCGGACGCGATGATCAGTTCGCCAATCAGGTCGATCAGGTTGTCCAGCTTCTCGGCATCGACGCGGAGCGTGCGGTTTTCATTGCTCTTGATCTGCCGGACATGTTCCTGCTTGCTCAGGGCGGCTTCCACCACGTTGGGATGAACCGCGCCATCGTCCACCAGGATTTCGCCCAATCGCCCAGCCTCGCTGTTGCCGGCTTGCCGCTTGAGCGCCTGTTGCAGTTCATGGTGAGTCAGCGTGCCGCAGCGGATCAGCAAGTCGCCCAGCCGGGCCGACTCGTCGGGAAGTTCTTCGATCAGGCGGAGATACTCGCTGATCTTGGATTGGGGCGGAAGGATGCGGACCTCGCTGTCATCCTGGACAAACTCAAAGGCGCTTTCTATTTCCGCCTTGCTGACATTGCTCTTGAATCCGAATTCAAGCCCGATGTAGCACGACTCCGGATCCATCGAGGGCGCATCGGGGATGCCATTGACCAGGGTGAGCACCCCGGTGATCGTGCCCATCTTTTGAAGGTAGCGGAGTATGGAAAGCGGGTCCATGCCGTTGCGCAGGACGTCGGGCCCGAAGCGCGCGGAGATGTGCCATCCATCCGTCGGATCGCCGTTCACATTTTTCACCTGGTCCAGGCGCGGCGCGGGCGGCTCGGCCAGGCTGGAATTCCTGGAGCCCAGGATGGAATGCAGGCGAGCGGTCAAGGCAGCTTCCTGCTCGCGCAGCGATTCTTCCGCTTCATGCTGGCCGTCTTCGACCGCGTCGACAAGCTGGCAAATGTGATCCCTGCAGACCAGGAGCAATTCCACATGCTCGTGGATCAAGGGCAAGCTGCCATCGCGGATCCGGTCGAGCAAGGTCTCCACGTCATGCGTGAATCCGATGACGAAGTCGAGCCCGAACAAGCCCGCCGAACCTTTGATGGTATGCGCGGCGCGGAAGATCGCATTGATATGCTCGCCGTTGGGATTCTTCAGATCAAGCGACAGAAGCGCCGTCTCCATCTCTTCCAACAGCTCGCGGCTTTCTAAGATGTATGCTTGCAGCCCTTGGTCGAGCATGTATGGCGCTCCTGAAAAATTTGTCTGCCTGGGTCTGCCTGGTCCCGGGCCGCAGCCCCTGGATCAGGGCGATGACATGACGATCGGGTCGCTGAAGAGCTGGGCAATATCGAGCAGCTCGAAAACGTTGATGACGGCCTGGCTATGGCCATGCAGGCGAAGCACCTTTCCATCCAGCAGTGAGGTGCGCTTGGCCAGGATCAGTACCTGTACGCCAGACGTATCGATGTCCGTCACCCTGGCCAGATCGACGTCCAGTTCATCGCACGATTCCAGCTTCCCGAGCAGACTGGCTTTCAATTCTTCGGCGCGGAAGATCGTCAGTTCGCCTTCAAGGGCGAGCACGACTTTCCTGGGGCCTCGACCGGAATGCATTGTTCGGCTCCTCAAGGCATGATCAGCTTTTGAACAGCGTTCAACAACTGTTCCGGCTTGAACGGCTTGACCATCCAGGCCCGCGCGCCCGCCGCCTGTCCTTCGCGTTTCTTGGCTTCTCCGGATTCGGTGGTCAGCATCAGGATGGGCGTGAATTTGTAGGCGGCTTTCTGCTTGGCTTCCTTGACGAAGGCGATTCCGTCCATGTTCGGCATGTTGACGTCGCAGATGATGAGATGGACCTTCTGGCCGGTCAGCTTGGACAGAGCGTCCTTTCCGTCCATTGCCTCCAGCACCTGGTAACCGACGCCGCGCAAGGCAAGGCCGACCACGGCGCGAAGGCTTGCGGAGTCGTCAACGATCAGGATGGTTTTTGACATTGGGGTACCTTGTACTCAGAAGTAGGTCAATTCGCTGCCGTCTTTATCATGGACAAGGGACGGATGATGATTCATGAACTGATCTCGCATCGTGTAGCTGCCCTGGAGCTCCTGCAGCCATTGGTCCGAATCGGGAAGATCGGGAATCGCATTGCCATCCAGCGTCTGCTGCAGCTTTTCCATGTCGTTGGACACGGCGCTGAGGATCTGGCTGACACGGTCCTGGTATTGCAGCGTGATCAAAAGATTTTCGACGTCGTTCCGGATGACGGAGCCGTGGTGCCGCATGTTTTCCGCGGAGTCGCCGAGGACCTCCACGTGGCTGAGCACATCCCGGACAACGTTTCCAGAGTTCGCGAGCGACGAGCGATCTTTTTCGGATGCGCGGTCGGCTGCCTCCAGGGTCATCTTCGCGGAACTCGATACTTCTTTCACCCGCAGGCTGATCTGCTTTCCCGTTTCCGCAGACAGCAATGCGAGCTTGCGAACTTCCGCGGCCACGACGGCAAAGCCCCGGCCGTGGACGCCGACGCGCGCCGCTTCGATTGCGGCGTTGATCGCCAGCAGGTTGGTCTGCGCCGCGATCGAACCCACGTTCTCGGCCATCTTTTCCATTTCCGAGGTCGCGTTGGTCAATTTCCGGATGTTCTCAAGCAGTTCGTCCTTGCTTCCAATCATCTGCTCCAAGGTGTGGATCACCGGCCCAAGTTCCTTCTTGCAGATGTTCAGGAGAGTCACCGTGGTCTCTGCCGCCTTCGCGCTCTCTTCGCCGCTCACGCCGCCGAATCCCGCCTTGTCGAATTCGCGGACCATGGAACCGAAGCTTTCGATAAGCTGGGACACGGCGCTTTCGGTCTGCTGCTTGACCGTATCAACATGCCTGCTCCAAAGGGGAAGCAGGGACGGCATCAGGTCCTGCAGGCGTTCGCCCGGCTGGGATGCCAACCGGAGGTCTTGCAATCGCTGGCGGCACGCGGCAAACCGGCGTTCGACGCGACGAACATGCCATGCCGCCGCGACGGCGCAGAAGCCATTCAGCACGAGCGCAATACCGACCACCGCGTCGAATTCAATTCGGTACAGGATGAGAGCGGAACAGAGGACCACTAAAAACAACAAGCCAGATGTTCCAAATCGCGCTAAAGACCGTTGAGGCGTTAATTTCATTTCCGCTCTTGACCTTGTGATTAGGGAAGCGCAGTACAAGGGTTGTCCAAGACAGACCGAAAATCTTTGCGCAATTTTCATTCCCAATGGCAATCAGGATATATGATAACCACAATCTTTTCAATTCTTGGGCAAGAAATTCACTAAGATTGTTAAAATTTTGTCGTTCGTGATCATCCGGTCCCGCACCGGATTATTCTTATAAGGTATTGGTCTTAAAGAAGATTTTCTCGAATACGAGATTTTCCGAAGTTTCAAGGATTTGGATCAAGAATTTAACTTTTCGTTTTTAGTAAATTAAATTTACCTAAACCAGAATGAAGCACAAGAATTTAACGACAATTATTGTCGACGACAACGAGATGACCCGGATGCTTCTCCGGACGATACTTCGCAGCGTGGGTTATCGAATCGTCGGAGAAGCCCTTAATGGAGAATCCGGGCTGACGATGGCGTTAAAGCTTAAGCCGCAGATCGTGTGCCTCGACATCCTCATGCCGGGATCTGACGGCCTGGAAATACTTCGCAGCCTGAATGAATTTTTACCTGATTCCGTCGTGCTGATGGTGACGGGTAAAAACGATGCGGACACGGTAAAGCGTGCCCTCCGGTTGGGAGCCAAGGGCTTCATCATCAAACCCTTCAATGCAAAGAGCGTCATCCTGGCGGTCGACCGGGCCACGTCGCATCTCCTTCCCGTCGAATGACATTGGCCCGCGACGAAAACCTGAGCACGCACCCGGATCACCTGGCTTCAATCCCTTCCCCTGCATCTTCGTTCTCTTCAGCATGCTGAACCGGCCGGCATGGCTGTTCGATGAAGAAGATCGTTCCTCCTTCGGGTGGTTGTTCAACGCCGACCGAACCCCTCATGCGCTCGACGATGCTCTTGACGATCGACAGGCCAAGTCCCGTGCCTTCCTTCGCCCGCGAGTCAGACGAATCTGCCTGGGAGAATTTCTGGAATAGCCTGTCGCGGAATTCATCGGGAATGCCCGGTCCCTTGTCGATGATCTCCACCCGTATCTGCTCGGCGGCAACAAGGGCTGCGCGGATAAGAACTCGCTCGCCACGGGGAGAATACTTGCAGGCATTCGACAGCAGATTGGCCATCACCTGTTCGAACCTGGAGGGGTCGACATTCAGCGAGACGTCCGGAATCTCTCCATCGACCTGGAGCGTGACTTCGTATCGCGTTGCGAACGGCATGTTGCTTGACACCGTATCGTCAAGCAGGCGCCGCAACTTGACGATCTCGAAGTTGAATTCAAGCTTGCCGGCCTCGATCTTTTGCAGGTCGAGCAGGTCGTTGATCAACAGGGTCAAGTGTTCGCTGCTCCTATGCGCCGTCGCAATGAGTGTGGCGGCGGCTTCCGGCAGGGCGCCCAGTGCCCCTCCATCGACAAGCCCGAGGGCGCCGCGGATTGCCGTCAGCGGCGTCCTCAATTCATGACTGACCGTGGAGACGAATTCATTCTTCATCCTGTCGACTTTTTTCCGCTCCGTGATGTCGCGGACGATGGCAATCAGCTTGCGGCCATTCGACACGGCAAAGCGGTTGATCGACAACTCGATCGGGAAAATCGTCTGGTTTTTACGCTTGCCCATTCCTTCCATGCCGACGATGGGCAAGTTGCGGAGAGCGAAAGCAATCAAGCCTTCATTTTCACTGGCAATTACTTGCGGGCCGGAGAGGAAGATGATTTCCTTGCCAATGACTTCATGTGCGGCATACCCAAAAATGGATTCGGCTGCCTTGTTGAAAGATTCGATCAGGCCCGTTTCCGTCAGCACGATGATGGCATCGGCCGCATTTTCCACGAGCGCTTCGAGGCGGGTATTGGAATCGCGAAGGGCCTCCTGCTTTTCGGCCAGGTTATCGAGCAGGCGGCTCTTGACCCGGTTGTTGAATTCAGCCTGCCGCTTGAGTTCGAGCGTCAAGACCAGGTCGCGTTCCCGGCGCCGGTTTATCCTGATCAAAAGGATGAAGGCGAACGCCAGGGAGAGGACGGTGCCGGTTGCGATTCCGCCAATGATGAGCGCTGAATTGCGCCATTCCGAAAGATAGGTCTCTTCCTCGATGCCAATCACGACAATCAGGGGATACTTTTCAACCGTCCTGACCGCAACCATGCGCGGCCGGGTAATGCTCCCGCCCTTGGTAAAACGAGGGGATGCCGTCACGATGACGTCATCCAGTTTTTTCATTCTTTTCACAACGATTGCCGGCGAGCCGTCAAGGTTGTGTTTCCCCAGAACGCCCTCGCGTTGCGGCCACCTGGCCAACAGCAGGAAATCATCTCGGTACAGCGAAATGTAGGCCTTACCGTCGATGCCGACCTTGTGATAAAACTCGGTGTAGAAATCAACCGAAATGCCGAGCAGGACCATTCCTATGAACTGACCGTGCTCGCCATTGAGACGCCGGCTGATGTAGAAAGTCCATTTTCCGTTCCCCTTGTTTTGTACGGGGGCGCTGATCAGTACGTCCAAGCTCGGATTATCGCGGTGCGCCTTGAAGTAGTCGCGTTCCGCGAGGTTGATGGGCTTGGGCGGAAAGTGACGGCTATAGTTGAGCAGCTCTCCGTCGCTCGCCACGATGGAGACGACATCGATCTGCGGCGAACTTTCGAGCTTGTATTTCAAGATCTCGAACACTGCCTTCGTCGCGGTTTTCGCGCGCAGGTCGGACTCGCTTGTGATGCCGAGTTCCTTAAGGCGCTCCACCGTGCCGTCGAGCGCGAGGTAGGCCGTGGTGAATTGCTGCGCAGTGTTCTCGGCAAGGATCAGGGAGAAACCGGAAAGTTGCCGCTTCCAGTCTTCCATCGCCTGCTTGCGCAATACCCAGATCGAAGTGGCCGCAGAAGCGACGACACCGATGATCAATAAGATTCCTATGCCAAGGAAAACCCGGTTCGAACTCTTGGTTTGCATTTTCCTGCTTTCAGGTTTGAGTATTGGCATCGGCTATTGTGGGAGCTGGTGTGCGAGTCGTCATGTCAGGCGTCGCCGGGCTGCGACGACAAAGTTGCAGTCTGAACGACGCAAGAGTTGGATCTTGCTGCGCGGGTCAGGTAAACGTAGGACGGATACGCTTTTTCTGATACATTGAATTGCAGCTTGCATGCAGGTGGTTCGGCATGCCGGCTTTCCTCTTCACGCCGCATCACCATGACAGTGACATGACGCCCGATACCCCCCTGAAAACCATTCTTTACGTCGAGGACGATGCCGATATCCGGGCCGTGGCCAAGATCGCACTTGAAATCGTTGGCGGGTTTTCGCTGCATGTCTGCTCCGGCGGCAGCGAAGCGGTAAGTGCGATCGAGCAAGGCATCCGGCCCGACCTGGTGCTCCTCGACGTCATGATGCCGGGAATGGACGGCCCCACCACCTTGAAAGCCTTGCGCGCTTTCGGAGAACTGGCGTCCACCCCGGTGATTTTCATGACCGCCAAGGTCCAGCCGCGCGAAGTGGAGCAATATCAGGCAATGGGCGCGATCGGGGTGATCGCAAAGCCGTTCAACCCGATGACGCTCGCGCAGCAGGTAAGAAAACTTTGGGAGGACCGCAATGGAGCTTGACGATCTGGAGGCGCAGATCAGGGCGCTTGCGCAGGTATTCCTTGACCGTCTTCCGGAAAAACTGCAGGAACTGCAACAGGCATTGCATGCCGTCTCGAAAGGCGGCGATGCCTTGGCCATGAAACATCTCCATCTGTTGATGCATACGCTGGCAGGGGCAAGCGGATCTTTCGGCTTCCATGAGCTTGGCGAAAGAGCACGCGCGCTGGAGGACCGGATTGACGCCCTCGCCCCAAGCGAAGCCGTTGGCGCGGTGCTGTCCGACACGCAGGAATTCATTCGCTGGGCGTCTGGCATGGAAGGCATGCGCAAGGACGAATGACGGCAGCGCGGTCCGGCGAGCATGGAGCGAAGCCGCATGGACACGTGCATCACGATCCCAGTTCCAGTGCCAGGTCCAGGCCCCATTTCGCAGGTTGCTCGTAGCTCAGGATCCGGTCTCCGCCTCCCGCGCCGAATCCTTTCGACAGGTCGATGATTTCCGGCGTCATCCGCGTTCCGGAGCGGGTATTGAAAAATGCCTTCACCTTTGGGGCCAGCATGTTCGTCGGATGCGGTTCGATGACGAGCGCGAGTCGCTCCGATTCCAGCATGACGAGCGTGCCGACCGGATAGATGCCGACGCAGCGCATGAAATTCTGTACGTGTTCCGCATTGAAGTGGTGCTTGCTCCATTCGAACAGCTTCCGAACGCCTTCGGCGGGCGTCATCCCCTTGTGATAGCAGCGGTCCGCCGTAATTGCGTCGTATACGTCGACCACCGCGGCCATCTGAGCGAGCATGGTGATCTGGTGCTGCTTCAGGTTGTCAGGGTATCCCGTGCCGTCGCAGCGTTCGTGATGGTGCAGGGTGATGTCCAGCACGATGTCGCTTATCTTCGGGATGTCCTTGAGGATGTCGTAACCGTCGCGCGGATGCTTCCGGATGATGGCGAACTCTTCGTCGGTAAGCCGGCCCGGCTTGTTGAGCACCTCGTCCGGCACCTTCGCCTTGCCGGTATCGTGCAGCAGGCCGCCCATGCCGGCCTCGCGCACGATTTCGCCCTTCATTCCGCGTGACCGGCAAAAGGCAACCATCAAAGTGCAAACGCTCACCGAGTGCAAAAACGTGTAGTCGTCCTTGTCCTTGATATGCACCAGCCCCAGCAGGGCGCCAGGATTGCGCAGGATGGATTCGGTAATGTTTTGAACCACTGGCTGAACGCGATCGATCTCGATTGCGCGGCCGAGGCGCACGTCGCTCATGATGCTTTTCACAAGGGCTGTCGCTTCGCCCTTCACCTTGCCGGCGCGCTCCAATTCTTCTTCATAGGCTGAACGCGGTTCCGGAACCGGCGTCTCGGCGATCTTGCGCAGGTCACGCTCGATGTCGCGCTTGACTTCGGATTGGGTGGGGGCGTCGTGGACGTCGAGACCTTTTTCCGTGTCGATGTAGACCTCCTTGATTCCCGCGTTCAGGATCTTGGCTACCGTTTCATCCCCGGTCACCTTGAACTTGCTGCGAATGAAGGGATGTTCATTCCAGCCGCAATTCAAGTCGCTGATGAACATGCCCTGGCGAAGCTGATCGCTGGTAATCTTCTTGATGGTCATTTCTACTAATCTCAGTGCGTAATCAATTGGGCGGACGGCGTCATTCGTGAATCCCCGGCTGGCGTGTCATTGGTCGCAAACGTGCGCCTACACTGCTTGTGTCGCTTGAGGTGCCGGAATGTCGGCCAACAATGTTCTCAATGTGGCAAACGAGGAAGGCTTCGCGATAAGGAAGCCTTGCGCGGTGGTGCAGCCAGCCGAGGTCACGAAATCGAGCTGTTCCCGGGTCTCGATTCCCTCGGCGACGGTATCCAGGCCGAGCCGGTGCGAGAGCGCCAGGATCGACTCGAAGATCATGTGTCCGCGAGGAGTCGCCGGCGCGCGCATCACGAACGAGCGGTCGATCTTCACTTCCGTGATCGGAAATTCGCTAAGCTGCTGGAGGGAAGAGAAGCAGGTGCCGAAATCGTCAAGCGCCACGCCAAAGCCGTGCATGCGAAGCCGCGTGACGGTTTCGAGCAAGCCGATGAAATTCTCCGCGACGGCTGTTTCCGTCACTTCGATGATGATCCGCTCCGGTGGCACGCCATGTTCCATGGCGATCGCCCGCCAGCGGTTCGGCACGCCGACGTCCTGCAGGGTAAGCGGCGAGGCATTGATCGCCAGCTTGATCGGCGTGCCGTTTTCGGCGAGCGTCCTGCTCGCTTGCAGGGCCTGGTGAAGCAGCGATTCGGTAAGAAGGTCGATCAGTCCCTCGCGTTCCATCACCGGGATGAAGTGGTAAGGCCCGAGCACCCCGGCCTCCGGGTGGTTCCAGCGCGCAAGCACCTCGGCGCCGCGCACCTGGCCATCGGCCAGCGAAGCCTTGGGCTGGAAGTAAGGCACGAACTGCTCTTTCATGATCGCCGACTTGAGGTCTTGGACGCTCCATGACATTCGTTCCGCATGCTCGTGCCGGGCCGGCTCCGTAACGCGCGGCATGCACCGTTCGAGTACCTGGACAAGATGCTCGCGCCTAATTGGCTTCGGCAGGCATCCGGCAAGGGAAATGCGGTGGCCGTTCGCCAGCATCTCTACCGCGGAAAACAAGTCGGAACCCAGCGCCGACACCAGGATCAGCGATCCGACCTGATGACGTCCCACCAGGCGGATGAACTCGACGCCATCTATCGATGCATGCTCGTCGGCCTGAAGGTCGCAGACGACGACATCCACCCCGTCCGCTGCGATCAGCGAAAGCGCCTGCCCGCCATCCGTTGCCTCCAGGATGTCCTCGCAGCCCAGGCTCCGAAGCATGGTGACTAGCAAGGCCCTCTGAAACTTGTTGTCCTCGAGAACCAGGATGCGGTAACGTTGCCAGGGCCGGGTGGAAAGCATGGGATATCCTTCTAATATCTTTAGATCAACGACGGCATTCCATTTGTACGAAGCTACGGACATCGTCGATCAACGACAACAATGATGATCGCGCCGATGAAAACAATTCAGTGCATGCCGCCTGGTCGCCACGGCATGCATGCTCTTCGAGCCGGTGGAGCAAGGCGGTGGCAAAGCTGGCCCCGAGGGCACCCGTGCTGCCTTTGAAGGAATGGGCGATTTCCCTGATCCTCGTCGTGCTCCCATCCTCGACTGCTTCGGCGAGGTCGAGGAGCATGTCCGGAGATGTCGCAATGAAAATCTCGAGCAATATCGTCATCGCTTCGTGATCATCGCCAACTTCAGACAATAGATGCCCCGGTTCGAACCGGGAAGGCAGAACGTTGGTCATCTCGTGCTGCGGTTCATTCATCCGTTCCTCCCAGCCATTTCGAAAGCACGGCCCGCAGCGTAGACAGCTGTGTCGGCTTTGGTATATGCGCATCCATGCCCGCTTCGGCGCAGCGGTGCACGTCGGCATCCATGACGCCGGCCGACACCGCGATGATCGGCGTTCGGCGGCCGCAGGTGCGTTCGTTCTCACGGATCCGGCGCGTCATTTCATAGCCATCCATGACCGGCATCTGGCAGTCCGCAAGGACCAGGTGACAGGTATGCGATGCGAGCCATTCGAGCGCCAGCTTGCCATTGCCCACCACGGCCACCTTCTCGTAACCGAGGCGCGCGAGCTGGCGCACGATCAGGCCCTGGTTCATCAGGTTGTCTTCCACCAGGAGGATGCTTTGCGATCCGGGTTCCATCATGCCGCCATCGCGTGTCGGGAATCGGTTGCATGCGTTTCGGCGGGCAGGATCGCGGGAAGCCTGAAGGTGAACCTGGCGCCGCCGCTCGCCGACGCCGTGATGCTCACCGTTCCACCCATCAGGTCAACGAATTTCTTGACGATTGCCAGGCCCAGTCCGGTTCCTTCACTTGCTCGACTGTCGCCCGTATCGGACTGGAAGAATTCTTCGAAGACCTTCTCCCGCATGTCTTCCGGAATGCCGGGACCGCTATCGATGACATGGAAGGACAGTTGGCCGTCGGCGTATTCGGCCTCCAGGCACACGCTTCCCGAATGCGTGAATTTGATCGCGTTATGCAGCAGGTTATTCAGCACCTGAAGTGTCTTCACGCGATCGCAGACAAGAGTCGCCGGGAGATTCGCCGCACATCGGACCTCGAATGCCAGCCCCTTCACAAGCGCGCTTGCGCGGTGCGTATTGACTGCCTGCGCAATCAGCCTTTGCACGTCGACGCTGCCGAGGTTGAGTTCCATCTTGCCGGCTTCGATCTTGTTCAGGTGAAGCACGCTGTTCACCAGCCCGAGAAGGTGGTTCCCGCTGTCGAGGATATAGCCCGCGAATGAACGGTGCTCGTTGTCGGGCAAGTCTTCCTGCAGGAGTTCGGCATAGCCGATGATGCCATTGAGCGGCGTACGCAGTTCGTGCGACATGGTCGACAGGAATTGTGTCTTTGCGGCGTTTGCGGCGATCGCCTGTTCCTTGCTTCGCATCAGGCGGTGGATGAGCGTCAGGAGCAGGAGCGTGAACGCGACGATGGCGAGCGTGCTCAGCAGCGCTTGCTGCAGCGCATGGTCGCGCATCGAAAGATAGGCCTGCATCAGGTCTTCGATGTCGACGCCGACCATGACAATCAAGGGATACCTGTTGAGCTTGCGGTAGGCATAGATCCGGTCGCGGCCATCGATGGCGCTGTTCGCGATGAAGGTTCCGTTGTCGCTGTCGTTCAGCTTCCGGAAGACCTGGGTGCCCGCCAGATTCTGTCCGACTTCGCTCTTGTTATTGGTCCGCCTGGCCCTCACGATGCCATCGAGGCCGACAAGGGATACCGAACTGTTCGGGCTGATTTGAATGGACTCGTAAAGCCGGGTGAAGTAGAAGGGATCCATGGACACGACCACTACGCCGCCCAGCGTGCCATTCGGATTGTCGATGCGGCGGGTGAGCTGGATCGACCATTTTCCGGAGACGCGTCCCAGCACCGGCTTGCTGACGAAAAGCCCCTGAACGGTTTGCTCGCGGTGAACCCGAATGTGCTCGCGGTCTGCGAGGTTCATTCGTGCAAAGGGTTTGCTCGAGAGGATCACATCGCCGCTCTGGTCGGTGATGGTGAAGAGATTGAAGATGTCGCCGTGAATGACTCCGGAATTGAGCAATGCCGGAATGTCGAGCTTCATCCCTTGCTTCAGATACTCGTAAGACAGAAACTCCACGGCTTGATCCGCGGATTCAATGGTTCGTTCTGTATGTTCCTGGAAAGCGCGCGCGAAGCTGGCCGCATCATGCGCTCCTGATTTAAGGAATTCGTTCTTCGTATCGACGATTTGTCCGAGCGTGAGAGTCCAGATTCCAATAATGAGAACAAAGGCAAACAGCAGGAGCAGGACGCTGATGAGATGGCGTTTGAGCCTTTGTGCAAGGAAGTTAAACATGAGCGGACTCAACGCATTTCAGACGCCATTATCATAAATAGATGATAAACGTAATCATATCCGCAAGGCAATGATTTTATATTTGGCGGGAATGTTTGGGTACCGTCATTCGCTCTTCTCAACTCTGGATTTCAAACTCGACCCTCGTTGTTCTTATTGCGGAGAAAGCGAGCTGGCACGACGGCGAAAGGCAAGGCGCACCGCGATAGGGCCAGGGCAATAATTCTTTTCCTTTTGACTGAGATCAACCGACCGGGATGCGTCCCCGAAGGCGCAGAAATACATTGGTGATGGAAGCCGCATCGCGTCGCCCAGGCGCCCGGCAACCGCGGTCAATCTCACGAGGAGAATGGCGATGAAACCGAATCTTGGCACGCTGGACAAGGCAGTGCGCGTCGTGCTGGCCCTGGTGTTTTTCAGTCTTTACTTTTTCGCGCCCGGCAACCTGAAATGGTTTGCCCTGATTGGCCTCATTCCGCTGGCGACGGCCTTTGCCAGCTGGTGTCCGCTCTACTGGATGCTGGGGATCAGCACTTGCGGCATGGGGGCCGGTAAACATGCCGGATGAGATGCTGGATGAGTGGCATGCAGGAAGGCGTGGCGCTCCCGGACCGATCTCCGACCGGTCCGGCGGAGGCGACGCCTGAGGCCCGCGCGGATCGGCTGGAATCGCTGGAGAATTTCTGGGCACGGCCCGCCGACGAGCTGGCGGACCTTCTCGGCAGCGGCAAGGATGGCCTCAGCGGCGACGAAGCGCGGCGCAGGTTGCTCCGGGCGGGGCCGAACGACACCGGCACGGCACGCGTACCGGGGCTCGCCACGCTCGTGCTGCGCCATTTCAGCAACCCCTTGCTGCTGATTCTTCTGTTCGCCGCCGTCGTGTCGATGACGATGCGGGAGTGGACCGACGCGATCATCGTCATCCTCATCCTCGCGGCAAGCGCAGTGCTCAGCATCTACCAGGAACACCGCGCATCACAGGCAGTGGCACGTCTGCGGCGCAGGCTGACCGTCAGCTCGGTCGTCCTGCGCGACGGATCCGCATGCCAGCTTCCCGCGACGGAAATCGTTCCCGGGGACGTGATCCTGCTGTCGGCCGGTAACCAGATTCCCGCCGATGGCGTGGTGCTCGACGCCACGGACCTGTTCGTCGACCAGGCGCTGCTATCGGGCGAAACATGGCTGGCCGAAAAGCATCCCGGCGTGTCGCCGGCGCACGCGCCGCTCGCGAGCCGCGGCAATTGCGTATTCATGGGGACGTCGGTACGTAGCGGCACCGGCCGCATGCTAGCCGTCAATACCGGCCGGCACACCGAGTTCGGCCTCATCGAAGGCCAGCTCGAACGGCAGGAACCCGAAACCGAGTTCGAGCGGGGGCTGCGGCGCTTCGGCGCCATGCTCATGCGCTTCATGTTCCTCATCGTGCTGGTGGTGCTGGGCATTAACATCCTCCTGCAGCGCGCGTCCGGCGACACGCTGCTGTTCGTCGTGGCACTGGCAGTCGGCCTCTCGCCCGAACTGCTTCCGGCCATCCTGACAGTGACGCTTGCGCACGGCAGCAAGGAAATGGCGCGCCAGGGTGTCATCGTCAAGCGGCTCAATGCCATCGAAAACCTTGGCAGCATGACCGTGCTGTGCACCGACAAGACCGGCACGCTTACCGCAGGCGCGCCCCGGCTGGATGCGGCCGTGGATGTCTCCGCGCGACCCGACGAAGAGCTCGGGCGGCTTGCGTTCCTGAATGCCAGCCTGCAGACCGGCCTGGCAAACGCGCTCGACCAGGCAATCCTGGCGAGTCCATCGCAACGGCTTGCGCCAGGAACCTGGCGCAAGCTGGATGAAATTCCCTATGACTTCCAGCGGCGCCGGCTGAGCGTGGTGGTGGCAGGTTCCGAAGGCGGCGAAAGCGCGCTCATGATCACCAAGGGGGCGTTCCAGAACGTCATGGACGTTTGTGCCAGCGCCTGGCAGGACGGCGCCGAGGTGCCGCTGGATGAGTCGATGCGCTCGCTCATGTCCGAGCGGTTCGCCGCGTGGAGCGCGCAAGGGTTCCGCGTGCTGGGGCTGGCCACGCGCCGCGTGGACCCGGGCATCCGCCACAGCCCGGCCGATGAACGCAACCTCTGCCTGCGCGGCTTCCTGCTTTTCTTCGACCCGCCCGAGCCCGGCGTCAAGCCGACGCTGGCCAGCCTGCATCGTCTCGGCGTGACGTTGAAGATCATCACGGGAGACAACCTCGCCGTCGCCCGCCACGTGGCCGAGGCGGTCGGCATCGATGCTTCGCATGCCCTGACCGGCGAAGCGCTGTCGGCCATGAGCGACGACGCGCTCTGGCAGCGCGCGGCCGGCTGCAACCTCTTCGCCGAGGTGGATCCGAACCAGAAGGAAAGAATCGTGCGCGTGTTGCAGAAAGGCGGGCAGGTCGTTGGTTTCCTGGGCGACGGCATCAATGACGCGCCGGCCCTGCATGCCGCGGATGTCGGCATTTCCGTCGATCGCGCGGTTGACGTTGCGCGCGAAGCGGCCGACCTCGTGCTTCTCAAGCATGACTTGAAGCTGGTGCGGGCGGGCATCGACGAAGGCCGCCATACCTTTGCCAACACGCTGAAGTACATCTTCATTACGACCAGCGCCAACTTTGGCAACATGATCAGCATGGCCGTGGCCGCGCTCGCATTGCCATTCCTGCCGCTGCTCGCCAAGCAGATCCTGCTCAACAATTTTCTGTCCGACATCCCGGCCCTCGGAATCGCCGGCGACAACGTCGACCGCGAGTGGGACAGGACGCCGCATCGCTGGGACCTGAACATGATCCGCAGCTTCATGCTGTCATTCGGCCTCATCAGCACGGCGTTCGATCTCGTGACGTTCGGCGCGCTGCTCTGGCTGACGAGGAACGTCGCCGCGATGGACGATCAGGCAGCGCTGTTCCGCACGGGTTGGTTCGTTGAATCGCTGCTGACGCAGCTGTTCATCCTGATGGTGATCCGGACCTACAAACCCATCCACCGCAGCCGTCCTGCCGGCTTCGTTGCCGGCGCGGTGCTGGCGATCGCCGGCCTCGCGCTGGCCTTGCCATACCTGCCTGTCGCCCAGCAGGCATTCAGCTTCGTGCCCCTGCCGTGGCACATGGTGGCTGCGATCCTGCTCATTACCGCCGCCTACATCATCGTTTCCGAATTGACGAAGCGGCATTTCTACCGGCGCTTCGGCTTTGGGATTCGCCGCAGGCGCGCCGTCAAAGGAGAAAGCGCATGAACCGAAGCAATGACGACATCTTCCATCTGCAAGCGCAAGCGGACCTGATCGACGCCGTTGCGGCATCGCTCCGCCGTGAAGGCCATGCCGTCGCCGAGTTCGAAACCCACCTGTCCCGCATCCTGGTCGCCGGCGGACTGGCGTACAAGTTCAAGAAGGCGGTGCGATACGACTTCGTGGACTTCAGCACCCTCGAGGGCCGGCGCTTCTTTTGCCAGGAGGAAGTCAGGCTTAACAAGCGGCTTGCGCCGCGTCTCTACCTCGACGTGGTAGCCGTGTCCTTGGACGAGGACGGCGTGACGCTGGCCGGACAGGGCAGGCCGCTCGAGTACGCGGTGCGGATGCGCGCATTTGAGCAGCAAGCCATCTGGACAGGGCGGATTGCCGAAGCCGGCATCGCTGAATCCGAGATCGACCAGATCGCCGTGCTGCTGGCGCGCTTTCACGCTGCAGCGGCGCGCGCGCCGGAAGCCAGCGACTGGGGCAAGCCGGCGCAGATCGAATCGACCTCCGAGGAAAACCTTTCCACGCTGACCTCGCTGGCTGACGGGTCCGCGGAACGCGCAGACCAGCATCTCCCGCTTGACGAGTCCCAGCGCCGATTCTTTCAAGAAGCACTGGCCGATCTCGAGGATTGGGAAAGTGCGCAGCGGTCCGCGCTTCGACCCGCTTGGCTGGAACGCGCAAGGAACGGCATGGTGCGGGAATGCCATGGCGATTTGCATTGCGGGAACATCCTGACGACCGCACATGGCATCGAAGTGTTCGACTGCGTCGAGTTTTCAGCGGAATTGCGCTGGATCGACGTGATGAACGACCTGGCCTTCCTTCTCATGGATCTCGCTTTTCTCGGCGCGCAACGCGTGGCCTTCCGCGTGCTCAACCGTTACCTCGAGGAAACCGGAGACTATGGCGGATTGCAGGTGCTTCACTACTACGTGGTTCAGCGCGCCGTCGTGCGCGCGAAGGTATCGATGCTGCGGGCAGCGCAAGGCTTGAACGACACCAACGGCAAGGCGTTGCGGCAGGGGCTTGCCTACCTGGCATTCGCCCGCGGGCAAGTGCGCCGCGCCCGGCCAAGCCTGATGATCACCCACGGCTGCAGCGGCAGCGGCAAAACCACCTTCGCCCGCAACGCGGCGGCCTCCCTGGGAGCGATCCTGATCCGCTCCGACGTCGAGCGCAAGCGCTTGCACGGACTGCCCGCGAACTCCCACGCCGGCCCGCCCTCGCTTTATGAAAGGGATGCGACCTTGCGTACCTATGCCCGTCTCGCAGCGCTGGCGCGATCCTGCCTGGTCGCCGGCTATCCGGTGATCGTGGATGCCGCCTTTCTCGAACGCTGGCAGCGGTCGGGCTTCCTGGCGCTTGCCGGCGAGCTGGAGCTTCCAGCGATCATGTTCGACATGTCGACCGATGCGGAAACCATGCGCGGGCGCTTGCGCGAGCGCGCCCGGCGGGGAAACGATGCGTCGGATGCCGGTATCGAGGTGCTGGACAGGCAGTTGGCGCATGCCGAGCCCGTCGATGCGTCCGAAGCGTTTCGGAGGATCGCGGTGGACACGAACGGCAGGAACCCCGCGGCAGCAATCGAAGAGGCGTACGCGACGGCTGTTCCGTGACAGGGCGCGGACACGCGGAATTTTGATCTGCGTCCTTCAATTTTCCGAAACCGCTGGCTATGCTTCTTCGCAAGTGAGGCCCGTTTCAGCGGCAGCCCGGCAAACAGACGCGCGCGGATTCGTGCCGTGCGATGGACCTGCAGGCCGGCCCGGCACCTCAGGTTGAACAGACGAAAGGAAGCACATGAAAACCCCCACGCTTGCCTCCTCTCTGCTCCTTGCAGGCATGGCGGCCATCATTCCGCCTGCCAGCGGCCAGACCCTCAAGAAGATTGCCGACCGCAACAAGATCACGGTCGGGTACCGGGAATCTTCGGTCCCCTTCAGTTACGCGATCAGCCCACACAAGGCTGTCGGCTTCTCGGTCGACCTGACGGAAGCCATCGTCGCCGACGTGCGCAAGGCTACGAAGCGACCGAACCTCGAAAACGCTTACTTGCCCGTGACGCCGAAGAACCGCATTCCCATGCTCGTGGACGGCACTTACGACCTCGAGTGCGGCTCGACGACCAACACCGCCGAGCGGGGCAAGGAAGTAGCGTTCTCGGTCAGTTATTTTTACGCCGGCACCCGCCTGCTGGCCAGGAAGGCATCCGGCGTCAAGAATTATGCCGATCTCGCCGGCAAGGCGGTGGCGACCACCGCCGGCAGCACCAACGAGAAGGTCATCCGGAAATATGGCGCCGACCACAACCTCAACTTCGAGGTCGTGCCGGCCAAGGACTATGCCGAAGCCTTTCAGCTCGTGGACGGCGGCCGTGCCGCGGCGCTGGCCCTGGATGACGTTTTGCTCTATGGCCTGAGAGCCAACTCCGGAAACCCGGACGCGTTCGACGTCGTGGGCGAGGCATTGCAGGTCGAACCTTATGGATGCATGGTGCGCAAGGACGATCCTGAATTCAAGAAGCTCGTCGATGGCACCATCACCCGGCTGATGAAGTCGGGCGAATTCGCGCGCATGTATGCAAGATGGTTCGAGTCGCCGATTCCGCCCAAGGGCGTGGTGCTTCACATGCCAATGAACGAACAGCTCAAGGCGAACATCAAGGCGCGGAGCGACAAGCCCGCGATGTGAGCCGGGAAACGACGGGCGCCATGGCGCCGCGCCGCCTCGATGAACAGGATGGAATGCGAAAGGACGCACATGAAAGTGGAAGACGTGATGACGCGGCATCTGGTCTGCGTCAAGGAAGGCGACCCGATCAGGAATGCGATCGAGCGCATGCTCCGCTACCGTATCAGCGGCTTGCCCGTGCTGAATGACGACGGCCGTCTCGTCGGCATCCTGACCGAAGGCGACCTGCTGCGGCGGACGGAAACGGAGACCGAGCGCAAACGCCCGCGCTGGCTGGAATTCCTGCTTGGCCCGGACCGTCTCGCCAAGGAATATCAGCATACCCACGGCCGCCGCGTCGGCGAGGTCATGACGGCGCAGCCGGTCACGGTGACGCCGGACAAGCCGCTGGACGACGTGGTTCACCTCATGGAAAAGCACAGGATCAACCGCGTGCCGGTGGTGAAGGACGATCAGCTCGTCGGCATCGTCAGCCGCGCGAACCTGCTGCTCGCGCTGGACGCGGTATTGCGCGACGTGCCGCCCGGCGCGACGGGCGACGACGACATCCGGCGCCAGTTGTGGCATGCGATGAAAGAGGCGAGCTGGCTGCCGCGGGGCGCGATCGACGTCCTGGTGCGCAACGGCGTGGTGTTCCTGAACGGCGTGCTGATGAGCGAGGAGGAGATCAAGGCCCTGAGCGTGATCGCCGAAAACATTCCTGGCGTGAAAGAGGTGCGCAACCGCGTGGTCTGGTGCGAACCGATGTCAGGCATGGTGTTCCAGTCCACGGAGACAAGCCAGGACACGGCATAGCCGCGCCCCGGCGCCGCCGTGTCATTCCAGGAGGTCGCGTCATGAAGCGCAAGACAGGAATCCATCTTTCCTTGCTGCTGCGCCTTGCCGGAGCAGGCGTGGCGGCGGCAATGCTTGCGTCGGCGTCCGCCGCCGATGCTGGAGAACACCCGTCGCGGACGGCCGCCGAGGGCAGGGACCTGGACCGCGGGCAGATATTGTATGAAAACCACTGCATGACCTGCCATACGCAGGACATGCACTGGCGAGAGCGGCGTCTCGTCACGGACATGGATTCGCTCCGCCACCAGGTCAGGCGTTGGCAGGACGTCGCGCGGGCGCGATGGCGCGAGGAAGACATTGAAGCTGTCGCCCGCTACCTGAATGCCATGTACTACAACTTCGACCGCTAGCAAGCAACGGCCGGCACAAGGAGCAGACATGGAGACTTCGCCCGGCATGCAGCATGCCACCCGGATGCCCCAGGCCT
Source organism: Noviherbaspirillum galbum (assembly GCF_010974945.1). Taxonomy (GTDB): domain Bacteria; phylum Pseudomonadota; class Gammaproteobacteria; order Burkholderiales; family Burkholderiaceae_D; genus Noviherbaspirillum; species Noviherbaspirillum galbum. The sequence goes on from NZ_JAAIVB010000048.1 coordinate 23,522, forward strand.
GGCTGGCCGACAGGCATCCGCAGCGGGACTGGCTCGATGACGACATTGCGGCCTATCTGTCGGTCGATGCGGCATCGATCGACCGCAAGCTGTCGCGTCTCGACCGGGAGTGGAACGCCGACCGCGTGGCGGGCCTCGGCGCACCGCTGGCCATCCTGGCAAGCCTCGCGTTGAGCGCGCGTGGCAGCCGGCGCTGGCTGTTGCCCGGCGCATTGACCGCGGCGCTCATGCTGGCGCATGCCGTCTCCGGAAAGCCGGGCCTGGTGCGGCTGCGCCGTTTCGCCGGGCTGCGCACCGTCCACGAGGTCGAACGGTCGAGGATGGCGTTGCGTGCATTGCGCGGCGACCAGGAAGGCTACCAGTCGCGCACGATGAACTGAGTTCCTGTTCGTTTCTTGGGAAGCGGGAAGACATGGCTGATTACTTTGCGGAAGCCGGCGGCTGGCAGACGAGCGCCGGCATCGATGCGGCGAGACGGCGGGACTGGCGGCAACGCGTGGCGGCGCTGCGCAATGACGACCGCGCGGCCATGATCGACCAGCGGCTCCGCGAGCTGGAGCATGAGTGGGATATCGAGCGCGCGCTCCAGTTCGGCTTTGCCGCGGCGGGCCTGTTCGGGCTGGCTTTCGTCGCGGGACGAAAGCCGCCCTGGCACCTGCTTGCGGCGGTGGTTCCCGCGGTCATGCTGGAAGGCGCCGTGCAGGGCTGGTCCCCTGCCCACGCTTGGTTGCGCCGCCTCGGGCTGCGTACCGCCCGCGAGATCGGCGATGAAAGATTTGCGCTCAAGGCGATGCGCGGCGACTTTGCCGGGATCGGCAGCCACCGCAATGAAGACGCGGTTCGGCTCGCCACGCTGCGGTAAGGCGGCCGGCAAGACGGGCGTGGATAGAAACATGTGCTGAAGCGCGTGCCGAAACGCGCTGCAGGCACGAGTCACTGGAGGATGCGATGAGGACCGATATTGAATTGCGTGAAGACGTCCAGGAGGAACTTGCCTGGGAACCGGCCATCGATGCGACGGCGGTGGGCGTGGAGGTCAAGGATGGCGTGGTTACCTTGTCCGGGCATCTCGACAGCTTTGCCGAGAAGGTGGCGGCGCAGCGCGCGGCGGAGCGCGTGCCCGGCGTGAAGGGCATCGCGGTGGAGATCGAGGTCCGCATCCCGGGGCAGGACGTGCGTTCCGACACCGACATCGCCACGGCCGCGACGACCGCGCTGGAGATGGATTCCATCCTGCCGGAGGGAGCGGTGACGGTGCTGGTGGAAGATGGCCGGCTGACGCTGTCGGGCAAGGTGCAGTCCGACCACATGCGCATGGTCGCGGAACGCGACGTGCGCCACCTGCGCGGCGTGAAGGACGTGAAGAACGACATCACGGTGCATCCGACCGTTATGCCGGGCAACATCCGCGACCGCATCGAATCCGCGCTGCAGCGGCGAGCCCATGCCGAAGCCAAGGCCATCAACGTCATGGTGCACGACGACGAGGTCACGCTCACAGGAACCGTGCCTTCGCTCGAGGAGAGGCGGGCGGTGGTTCATGCCGCGTGGCGCACGCCCGGCGTGACGAACGTAGTCAACCATATCGTGATCGCGCCGTGAACGCCTTGCAGGCAGACCGGCAGAGATGAATCCGGCGCCCGCGCTTGCGGGAAACGGGCGACCGATGGAAATCCCGCTTCATGTTTTACGAGAGACTGATCATGGCAAACAATCTGACGCATTTCGATCCCTTCCGCGACCTGACGCGCAGCGACCCCTTCCGCAGCATGGAAAGCCTGATGAAGAACTTCGGGCTGCGATCCTTTTTCGGCGACATGGAGCCGGAGCCGCGCATACGGATCGACGTCACCGAAAACGAGCAGGAATACACCGTCAAGGCGGACATTCCTGGAGTGCGCAAGGAAGACATCGAGGTCGACATCAACAACAACGTGGTGAACATCTCCGCCGAGCTAAACCAGGAATCGGAAAAGAAGACGGGCGAAAACACCGTGCGCAGCGAGCGTTACTACGGACGCCAGTACCGCAGCTTCACCCTGGCCCATGACATCGACGAGACGCAGGCCAAGGCAAGCTACGAAAACGGGGTCCTGCAGCTGGTCTTGCCCAAGAAGGCCGGCGGAACGAACCGGAAGATCGCCATCCATTGAGATCCGAAAAGCCCCCTCCCTTTCAAGGGGAGGGGACATGGCGGCGGGAACCTAAGCACACGTTGCGAAAATGTGGGCGCAATCAGCGCCGCGCCGGAATCCTGGCCGGGCATCAATGCACGGCGTCCGCCTGTGCGCGGCCGTCGCGGAATGCCAGCGTGGCAAGCGCCGGCACATCCAGCAGTTCCACGTTGCGGTGGGTGACGTTGACCAGCCCGCGCGCGCGCATCCTGCCGATGATGCGGCTGATGCTCTCGATGGTCAGGCCGAGGTAGTTCGCGATGTCTTCCCGCGACATGCGCAGGTAGAAGCTGGTCGACGAATAGCCGCGCGCGCCGTACCGGCGGGACAGGTCGAGCAGGAAGGAGGCGAACCGCTGGTCGGCGCTCAGGTTGCCCAGCACCAGCATGTTCGCCTGCTCGCGCGACATTTCCTCGCTGATCAGGCGGTGGAATTGACGCAGCAGCGGCGGAATCTGGACGAACAGCGATTCGAGGGAGGCATACGGGAACTCGCAGACTTCGCTGTCTTCCAGCGCGACGGCGTAGCAGCGATGGCGGTCGTTGCACAGGCCATCGATGCCGAGCAAGTCGCCCGCCATGTGCAGGCCGGTGATCTGTTCCTCGCCGTTGGCGGATACCTGGAAGGTCTTGAAGTGTCCGAAGCGGATCGCGTAGACGCTGCGGAATGGATCATCCATCTTGTAGAGCGCTTCGTCCTTGTAGACGCGGCGCGAGGTCAGCGCCGGCGCGAGCTTGCGCAGGCTGGCATCGGTCAGGCCCGTCGGCAGGCATAGCGTGCGAAGCCGGCACGAGGCGCACTGGACCGGATGGAGAGGAACGACGCTCCGGGCGGGAAGCGCCGGCTGTCCGGGGTATTGAAGATGAGAAAGCATGATGGCCTCCGTGCCAACGAGAATGCCGTCCGCCGGGCGGCATGGGGAAAGTCTGCGCCGGACGCCGGCTGGGCGCCATCGGGCATCCATGACACTTCTTGTAGGGGATCCAATACCCCGGATGGAAACGTGCGGGCTTCATCGGAGCAGGCCGTTTTCCATCGCGTAGCGCGTCAGGTCCGCATTGCAGCGCATCTGCATCTTTTCGAGGATCCGGGTCCGGTAGGTGGTCACGGTATTCGGACTCAGGTGAAGTCGGTGGGCGATGCTGGCGAGGCTTTCTCCCGAGGCAATCAGCCGCATGACCTGGAGTTCCCTGTTGGACAGGTTTTCATGGGCGGGCGCCAGGGCTCCGGTCAGCATGCCCGCCATGCGCTCCGCCAGCGTCGGGCTGAGGTAGCGGTGGCCGCTGGCAGCGGTCCGGATCGCTTCGGTCATCGTCTTTTCCGAACTCTCCTTCGTCAGGTAGCCGGCGGCGCCCAGGCGCACGGCGCGCAACGCATAGATGTCTTCCGAGTACGTGCTCAGCATCAGGACGGCCAGGCGCGGGTGCTCCGCCCGCAGGCTGCGAAGCAGTTCCAGGCCGTTCCGGTCGGGCAGGGCGATGTCGATCAGCGCGACATCGAATTCCTGCTGCCGTGCCAGATCGATGGCCTGCTGCGCGGTCGCGGCTTCCCCGCGCACGTCGATGTCGCTGGTGTCCGCGAGGATCAGGCGGACGCCCTTGCGCACGACGGCGTGGTCGTCGACGATGAGCACGCGGATGGGATCGGCGCTCATGGATGCTCCAGCGGCAGCTGCAGCGCGACCACCGTTCCGTGCCCGGGCGTGCCGCTGATCCGCAGTTTCCCGCCGAAATGCCGCGCGCGTTCCCGCATGCCGACGATGCCCCAGGAATGGGAACCGGCGGGATCGTCGGGCGGCATTCCCTTGCCGTCGTCGGCGATCTCTACCACCAGGCTGCCATTGCGGCAATACGCATGCACGCCGAGGCGTCCCGGCTGGCCATGGCGGATCGCATTGGTCAGCGATTCCTGCACGATGCGGAACACCATGGTGCTGCGTTCCGGCCCCAGGTCGAGCGCGAGGACATCGGGCTCCACCAGGCATTGGGATTCGAGGCCGGCGCGCTGGCCGGCCTGCTCGGTGTACCACTCCAGCGCGGCCCAGATGCCGAGCTGGTCGAGCACGCTCGGGCGCAGGTCGGTGATGACGCGGCGCATGCTTTGCATGGCGTCGTCCGCAAGCTGGGATGCCTCGGTGAGCAGCTTGTCGGGCTCGGCTCCCGGTGCGGTGTTGCGGCGGATGAAAACCGAAATGTAGGCTTTTATGCCGGTCAGCAGGCTGCCGAATTCATCATGGATTTCCCGCGCGAGGCGGGCGCGTTCGTCTTCCTTCACCGATTCGAGATGGGCCGCGAGCTGCCGCAGGCGGTGCTGCGAGGCGCGCAGGGCTTCTTCATTGCGCTTGCTGTCGGTGATGTCGGTCAGTACGCCCTGCATGTACATGGCCTTGCCCGCTTCGTTATGCATGAAGCGGGCTTCATCCCGCACCCAGCGCAATTCGCCGTTCCGCGTGAAAAGCCGGTATTCCTGGCTCGTCGGCCTGCCGGTCAGGCTGCCCCTGCGTACCGCGCGCTGCATGCGCGGCCGGTCCGCCGGATGCACGTGGCCCAGCATGTGCCCGGGATCTCCCAGCCACTCCGATTCCTTGTATCCCAGCGTATGCACTTGCGGACTGACGTAGGTCGTGCGTGCGCGGCCGTCCAGCGAAACGAGGTAGGTGATGGCGGGAATCTGCTCCACCAGGTTCTGGAATTTCACTTCGGCCTGGCGCTTCTCGCGCGCGAGACGGCGTTCGCGCAAGATGCGCATCAGCGCGGCCGGCAGCAGCTCCAGGTAGCGGCCGCCATCGTCCTTGCGAAGCTGGTCCCACGCGCCGCGGCGCATCGCCTGCGCAACGAGCGGGGCATCGTCCGCGTTCGCCGGGTCTGCCTCCGTGAGAAGGAGAACGGGGATCTCGTCGGGCTCGAGCTCGGCGGCGAGCTGCCGGAGAAAGTCGATGCCATCCGCGCCTTGCAGATGATGATCGAGAAGGATGCAGTCCGGCGTGCTTTCGCGCGCCAGTTTCAAACCTTCGTTCGCCGACCCGGCCTCGAGCAGTTCCAGGCGCGCATCCTCGCTGGCGGCGAGGGCGCGGCGGCAGGCAAGCCGGCCGGCGTCGTCATCGCCGATCAGCAGTATCCGCGCCGCCGCCGCCCGGTTCTGGCAAGACAGATCAGATGGCATGGCGGCCTCAATGCAATTCATTCGCCGGCCGGGAATGGCTGGCCGGATGCATCGCATCAGCGAACGCACGACAATCGACGACCCTGGTGTTGATGCTCATGGTTTCACCTCATCATGTCCGTGCCGGTTCCGCATGCTTGCTCTCGTTGCGGACTTTCGGCGCGAAACTATCGAACGCCTTGAAGATGTGATCGAAGCTGCATTCTTCAATCCCGCTGTCAATGTCGGGAAAAGGCGCCGGCGATGCGCGTGCGAAGCATGCGAGGCGAACGGGAGATGAGCGTGATGCGCGGACAGCTTCCCGGAGCGCGGCTTGCGGCGGCGACATGCGCGCTGGCGCCGAGGATCATGACCGGATCGCCGATGCTGCCGGAGAAGCAGGCGAGGCGTGCCTGCATTCATCTCGGGCATTCCGCCTCGGGTTGATCGGTGATCCGTCTCTTCAGGCTATTCAGTTTAGTCAGCGGACGCAAGGCTTCCTTGCGCTGGCGTAAGTCGCCGCGTACCAGGCACCGCCGGCCTGTCCGTGTTCGCATCAAGCCTGCATCAGGTGGCGACGAGCAATGCGGTGCGGGGAAGGAACATCAATGATTCGGTCAGGTCATCGACCTGGCTTTTCCGGAACCGGGAATGGCCCTGGCATCCGGAAATGACGAGGTCGGCGTGCAGGCGTTCTGCCTGGGTCTCGACCAGTTCGGCGAAACTGGCGCCTGCCGCGGCGTCTTCATCGGTGGCAACGCTGGGCTCGATGCCATAATGCCGGAGGAAGCGGAGGAGGCCTCCCTGGCCGTGGTAGGCCGGCGCCTTGCCGTTGGCGCCGAAAGGATGCACCACCCGCACCGCTTGCGCGTGGCGCAGCAAGGGCAGCGCCAGCGAGACCGTCCTGGCCGCCTGCGCGGTATCCTGCCAGGCAACGAGCACCCGCTTGCCGATTTCGTCCGGACAGTCCGGCGGCACCAGCAGCACCGGCCTGCCGGAATGCAGCAAGATGTCTTTCAAGAGGCCTGCATCGGCGCCTGGCGGGCCTTCGTCAGCGTCGGGCCGGCCCAGTACCAGCAGGTCGCAGCCCCGTGCATGGTCGAGCAGCCCGGCGTCGTCGTTGGCGAAGGTGGTGTGGCATTCGAATTCTTTTCGTCCATGTTCGGCGCACAGTCGGCTGAAGCGAGCCAGGGCGCGCTGCGCCCTTTCCATCAGCAATTGCCGGCATACGCCTTCCTGTCCCGTCACCGTCATCAGCACCAGGCCCAGCAGGCCGGCGTTTTGCCGCACGGCGATGCGTATCGCGGCCAGCATGCGGGCGACGCCATGCCGGGATTCATCGACCTGCACGAGGATGGCTTTATAGGTCATGATGGTCGCGGGCGATATCAGGTGTTGGCATGTGTTGGCAAGGTCAGGGCACCAGGACCGCGGCGCCGTCGAATGCGCCTTGCCTGAGTTGCTCCAGCGCGGCATTCGCTTGCGCGAGGGGAAAGGTCGTCACCGTGGTCTGCAGCGGATGGCGCGCCGCGAATGCGAAAAACGACCTGCCGTCCGCCCGTGTCAGGTTGGCAACCGACTGTATCCTGCGTTCGCCCCACAGCAGCGAGTAGGCAAAGCCCGGAATGTCCGACATGTGGATGCCCGCGCAGATCACGCTGCCTCCCTTGCGAAGCAGCGAGAGCGCGAGGGGAACCAGCTCGCCTGCGGGCGCGAAAATAATCGCGGCGTCCAGCGGCGCAGGCGGACGTTCGTCGGTGCCGCCCGCCCAGCTTGCGCCGAGCGCGCGCGCAAACCGCTGCGAACGCAGGTCGCCCGGCCGGGTGAAGGCATGAATGCGCTTGCCGTCGAAACGCGCCACCTGCGCGATGATGTGCGCAGCCGCGCCGAAGCCGAAGATGCCGATCTCCATCGCGCCGTAGGGCATCATCGAATAGGCGCGGTAGCCGATCAGCCCGGCGCAAAGCAGCGGCGCGGCGTGCAGGTCGTCGTACCGGTCGGGCAGCGGCAGGCAGGCCTCTGCTCTGGCCGTTACGTATTGGGCATAGCCGCCGTCGCGCTGGCAGCCGGTGAAACGGGCGCGGTCGCACAGGTTCTCGCGGCCGGCCAGGCAATACGGACAGGCGCCGCAGGCGTCCGCCAGCCAGGCGACGCCGACGCGCCGGCCGGCATGCAGCTCTCCGGCGAGGCGACCGGCCCGCACGATCCTGCCGACGATCTCGTGTCCCGGGGTGATGGGCATGGCGGTGCCGGGCAATTCCCCATCGGCGAGGTGCAGGTCGGTGCGGCATACCCCGCACGCGCTGACGCGCAGCAAGACTTCGTCGTCGCCGGGCTCGGGAACGTCGAGCCATTGGGCGGCAAGCGGCTGCCCCGGCTCCAGCAGCCGCATGCCAAGCATCTTGTCGGGTATGTCGTTGCTCATGGCGGATTCGCTTGGGAAGACACCGGCATGACCGCGAGGTCCGGCTCGCGGGACATCAGCAACACCTGCCGGCGGGCGTCGTCGCACAGCGCGAGGATGTCGCGCATGCTGGCGCTGCCTGCGGACAGAGCGTTGCCGATCTCCAGCGTCACCGCCGTGCGACGCGGCAACCATGACTTCAACGGCAGCACCTGCCGCGTTCCGCGCAGCGCGGCCGGCACGACCGGGACGCCGGCCTGGGCGGCGGCGGCGAATGCACCCGAATGAAAGGGCAGGAGTCCGGGCTGGGAGCGGATTTGCCCCTCTGGAAACACCACGATCCGGCTTCCGGCGCGCAGCCTCCACACCGCGCGCTCCACGCTGGTATGCGCCGGATGGCCATTGGTATGAAGGATGAATGCGTCCAGCGCCCGCAGCAAGGGGCAGAAGAGCGACTGCTGCGGCAGTTCGCGCCTCACCGTGAAGGAATAGCCGGGATTGCACGGGAGCAGCGCCGTCAGCACGATGCCATCTACGAAACTCAGGTGATTGACGACCAGCACGTGCGGTCCGGAAGGCAGGCGCTCCAGCCCGGCTGCGGACAGTTGCACGCCGGCCAGCCGGCACAGCAGGCGAGCGGCATTCCGGGCGATGCGCCGGCGCGGCGCAAGGTCCCGCGCAGCGAGTATCGCCGCCGTGGCTGCCGTGACGACGCCGGCGAACAGCACCCAGGCCCAGGCCGCATGCAGCATTGCGGCTGCGCGCGCCAGTCCGCGCAGCCGGCCCGGGTCGCCGAGCACAGCGGATCTTTCCGACGGGTTGGGGGCATTCATGGCATGACCGTGTCCAGTGACATGGATTCCCGGTTGCCGGAATGCGGGACGCTGCCGCAGCGAACGAGAGGGGAAAGCATGTCCATGACGACGCTATGCCTGATCGCGGATCAGTGCTTGACTGGAATCAAATTGAAGAAATTCGCACCGACCGTAGCATTCTTCTCCCGCTCCCGGAAAATTTGATCCAGGTCATTCGGTTCGGCCGGCGCAGTCCGTAAGGTGCTTCTCATCCGTCCTGCCTTGCCGGGATGGGAAGGAGGGTGTCATGCGCATGTTGAAGGGCGCGGTTTTTCCCGCGTGCGGGGCCGGGCGCGGTGACGGACCGGCCCCGCCTTGAAGGCCATTCCCGATGCGTGCCAATTTCAATTCACAAGTCCTTGCCGGCGCCAATGCCGACGCCAATGCCGGCATCGTTGCCGGCGCGGGCGCATGGCCGGTCTTTTCCCTCGTTCACATCGGCAAGACCTACCAGATGGGCGAGGTGCCGGTGCAGGCCCTGTCGGACATCAGCCTGGAGTTCTACCGGTCCGAATTCGTGGTCCTGCTCGGCGCATCGGGCAGCGGCAAGTCGACGCTGCTGAACATCATCGGCGGACTGGACACGCCCAGCAGCGGCAGGCTCTACTGGAACGGCCGCGACATGAGCGACGCTGACGACGAGGCGCTGACGCGGTTCCGCCGCCGGCACGTCGGCTTCGTGTTCCAGTTCTACAACCTCATTCCCAGCCTGACCGCGCGCGAGAACGTGGAACTGGTCGCCGACATCAGCGACGATCCGATGGACGCGCGGGAAGCCCTGGCAATGGTCGGGCTTGGCGACCGGCTCGATCATTTCCCGGCGCAGATGTCGGGCGGCGAGCAGCAGCGCGTGGCGATCGCGCGCGCCATCATCAAGCGTCCGGACATTCTCTTGTGCGACGAGCCGACGGGCGCGCTCGATTTCCAGACCGGCAAGCTCGTGCTCCAGGTCATCGACCGCGTCAACCGCGAACTGGGCACCACCACCATCGTCATCACGCACAACGCGGCGATCGCGGCCATGGCGCACCGGGTGGTCTACCTGACCAGCGGCCGCATCGCCCGCATCGATGCCAACCCGGAACGCAAGACGCCGGAGCAGATTTCATGGTGACGCGGACCTCCGGCCTGCCTTCCTGGCTGCCGCCCCTCGATCGCAAGCTCCTGCGCGACCTGTGGCGCATGCGCGGCCAGGCGCTTGCCATCGCGCTGATGGCCGCCTGCGGCATCGCCTCGTTCGTCACCATGCGCAGCGGCTATGAAGCCCTGCTGGCATCGCAGCAAGCCTACTACGAGCACAACCGCTTCGCCGACGTCTTCGCCAGCCTCAAGCGCGCGCCGGCTAGCCTGCTGCAGCAGCTTGAATCCATTCCCGGCGTCAACCAGCTCGTTGGCCGCGTGGTCATCGATGCGTCGCTCGACGTGCCCGGGCTGGACGAACCCGCCAGCGCGCGGCTCGTATCGCTGCCTGGCGCGCCCGGCACCGGACTCAACCGCGTGCATCTGCGCCGCGGCCGCATGCCGGAAAACATGGCCCGCAACGAAGTGCTGGCGAGCGAGGCGTTCAGCGCGGCCAACCGGCTTTCGCCGGGGGACAGCGTCACCGCGGTCATCAATGGCCGCAAGGAGATCCTGCAGATCACCGGGATCGCCATCTCCCCGGAATACCTCAACGAGATGAAGGGCAGCAGCTTCCCCGACAACCGCCGCTTCGGCGTGTTATGGATGGACCACGACGCCCTCGCCGGCGCCACCGACATGCGCGACGGCTTCAACGACGTCGCGCTCACCCTCGCGCCCGGCGCCAGCGAACAGCAGGTGATCGAACGCCTGGACCGCATGCTCCAGCCCTACGGCGGCTTCGGCGCCTACGGCAGGAAGGACCAGGTCTCGCACAGCTTCCTTGCCAATGAACTGGCGAGCGCCCGCGTCAGCAGCACCGTCATTCCCGCTGTCTTCCTGGCCATCGTCGCCTTCCTCACCAACAACATCCTGATGCGGGTGACGGTGCTGCAGCGGGCGCAGATCGCGCTCCTGAAAAGCTTCGGCTACGCCGACCGCGAGGTCGCATGGCATTACGTCAAGCTTGCCCTCCTCATCGTGCTTGCCGGCACCGTTGCCGGCATCGCGCTGGGAAGCTGGATGGGCCAGGGGCTCGCCGGACTCTACGCCCGCTTCTATCACTTTCCCCGGCTGGAGTTTTCCTTGTCGGGCTTTTCCATCGGCGTATCGGCGCTTGGCGGCGCGGCGTCGGCGATCGCCGGCGCCTGGCTCGCGCTGCGCCGCATCCTGCGCATGCGCCCGGCGGAAGCCATGCGGCCGGAAGCGCCCGCCCATTTCCGGCCGGGTCCGCTGGAGCGGCTGGGCTTCCAGCGTTACATGAGCGTGCCGCTGCGCATGGTGTTGCGCCGGCTCGAACGCAAGCCGCTCAAGGCGCTGGTTTCCATCCTCGGCCTGTCGATGGCTGCCGCGCTTGTCGTGACCGGACAATATACCTTCGACGCCCTCAATGAAATCATTCGCGTGCAGTTTCGCACCGCGCAACGGGACGATCTGATGCTGAGCTTCAACGAAAGCCGCGACGCAAGCGTGACGCACGCGCTTTCCGCGCTGCCGGGCGTCAACCGGGTAGAGCCTTTCCGCGCCGCCGCGGTGCGCCTGCGCTTCGCGCATCACGCGAAGAAAACCCTGATCTTCGCCCTGGGCGGGAAACGCGAGTTGCGGCGGATACTGGACGAGGAAGAACGTCCGATCGACATGCCGGCCGAAGGCATGGTCCTGACATCGAAGCTGGCGGAAATTTTGGGCGTCCGCAAGGGCGAGGCCTTGTCGGTGGAGTTCCTCGAGGGACAGCGGCGGGTGGCCGAAGTGCCGGTGGTGCGCATCGTCGACGAGCCCATCGGCGTCTTCGCCTACATGGACATGGCGGCCCTCTCGCGCCAGGCGGAAGAACCGCTGCTGGTGTCGGGCGCCTATCTTGCCGTCGACCCGGCCCGCCAGGCCGAGCTCTACCGGACGCTGAAGGGCATACCCGCGGTGGCCAGCGTCAGCTTGCGGGAGGCGACGCTGCAAAGCTTCCTGTCCACCATCGCCGAGAACATGCGGATCAATACCCGCGTCCTGGTCGCCTTTGCCTGCGTGATCGCCTTCGGCGTGGTCTACAACGCGGCGCGGATCGCCTTGTCTGAAAACGCGGTCGAACTGGCAAGCCTGCGCATCCTGGGCTTTTCCCAGGCAGAGGTCGGCGGGATGCTGCTGGGAGAGCAGGCGCTGCTGGTGGCCGCCGCGCTGCCGCTCGGCTGCCTGCTCGGCTACCAGCTGGCGGCGCTGCTTTCCATTTTGCTCAGCCAGGAATTGTTCCGCATTCCGCTGGTCGTCAGCACCCGCACCTACCTGCTGTCGGCGGCGGCGGTGCTGCTGTCCGCCGTGGTTTCCGGCGCGCTCGTCTGGCGCAGGATCAGACGGCTGGACATGATCGAAGTCTTGAAGACACGGGAGTAATGATGGACGCGAAGGCAGATGCGCCGGTCATCGATACGGCACGCCGGATGACCAGGAAACGCCGCGTGCAAAGAGTGGCCGGATTGCTGGCGGCGGTGGCGGGAGCGACGCTGCTGTGGCTGCTGTTCGCGCCGAAACCCTTGCCCGTCGAGACCATGCCCGCGGTGCGCGGACCGATGCAGGTAACGGTCAACAACCAGGGTTACGTCAGGTCGCACGACAAGTACGTGATCGCAGCGCCGGTCGCCGGCGAGGTGGACCGCATCGAATTGCGGGAAGGCGATGCGGTGGAGCCGGGCCAGGTGGTGGCAACGCTGCGTCCGATGCCGCTGGATGCGCGGCAGCAGGAGGAAGCCATGGCGCGGATGGAGTCCACGCAAGCCCAGGCCGAGGAAGCGGGACGGCGCGCGCGCCGCGCCGAGACCGACCTGAAGCTTGCCGCCAGCGAACGCCGCCGTGCGCAGGAACTCATGAAGACCCATTTCATGTCCGAACAGGCCGCCGACCGCGCCGCCGCCGCCGAACAGGCTGCCCAGGCCGAACTCGATGCCGCGCGCTCCCGCGAGCAGGCGGCCATTGCCGACCTGCGCGGCGCGCGGGCCGCCATGCTGGCGATCCAGTCCGCCGGCAAGCCGGGGTCGAAGATCGAGCTGAGCGCGCCGGTGCGCGGCTATGCCATCAAGATCCACGAACAGAGCGTGCGCGCGGTCGCCGCCGGCACGCCCTTGCTGGTGGTGAACGATCCCGCGCGCTACGAACTGGTCGTCGATGTGCTTTCCACCGATGCCGTGAAGATCCGTCCCGGAAACGAGGTGCTCATCGAAAACTGGGGCGGGGCGGGCGCATTGCGCGCCTCCGTGCGGCTGGTGGAGCCGGTGGCCTTCACCAAGGTGTCCGCCCTGGGCGTGGAAGAGCAGCGCGTGAACGTCATCGCCGATCCGGTCGGCGACCTCGGCACGCTGGGCGATGGCTACCGCATCGAAGCGCGGATCGTGATCTGGTCGCAGGACAACGTGCTCAAGGTGCCGGGAAGCAGCTTGTTCCGCGCGGCGGACGGCTGGCGCGTCTTCACGGTGGAGCGCGGGCGCGCAAGGGAACGCAAGGTCGACATCGGCCAGCGCAACCAGGACGAGGCGCAGGTGCTGGACGGACTTGCGCCCGGCGCGATGCTGGTGCGGTATCCGTCCAACGACATGAAGGACGGCGTGCGGGTGTCACCGCGCTGATCCGGCGAGGTGAACCAGGCCGGTCCCGATTCAGTGGGACATCAGCACCGGCACCGTCATGGCGCCAAGCAAGGTTCTCGTTGCGCCGCCCAGGAGGATTTCCCGGAAGCGCGAATGCCCGTAGCCGCCCATCACGATCAGGTCGCTGTCGAGGTCGTCGGCCAGCGACAGGAGGGAGATGCCCATGTTCAGGGAAGTGGCTTCGTTGTGCACCACGACCGGCAGGTCATGCCGCGCGAGGTAGAGCGCCAGGTCGTCTCCCGGCTGGTTGCCGTGGTCGACGCTGTCGTGGGCGTTGAAGATCGCCACGTCGACGGTCGTTGCCTGGCGCAGCAGCGGCAGCGCATCGCTCACCGCGCGCGTCGCCGCCGTGCTGCCGTTCCAGGCAATCAGCGGGCGCTTTCCGATCTGGCTGAACTCGCCGGCGAACGGCACCACCAGCACGGGGCGTCCCGCGTTCAGGACGACGTACTCGGGAAAGTCCGGCGGGACGGTGGAATTGGCGTCGTCCGGGTCGAATTGCGACACCACGGCGAGGTCGCTGTAGCGCGCGCGGAGGCTGATGCCCGACTCCGGTTCGTCGGTGAAGAGGGTAGCCTCCCAGGACCGGACGTCGGCCTTGTCCGCGATGCCGCGGAAGGTGTCGAGCGCCTCTTCCGCCCGGATCCTGACCGCGTTCGTGAAGCGGGCGAGATAGTCCATCAGTTCCGGGTCGAGCTGCGTCACCTCGCCGTTGGTGTACGCGAAGCGGGACACGCCGGTCATGGCCGCGCCGACGAGGTGGGCGCGGTGGGTGGCGGCGAGTTCGGCTGCGAGCTGCATCCTGGCGCGGGAATTGGCCGACTGGTCCACGTGGACGAGTATCGTCTTGTACGTCATGATGGCCTCCCGCGAATCGCCTGTTCCGGATCGTCAGGCGCAAGAATCCTCAGGCTAGAACGCGATTGGAGGACGCGCTTGACTCAGGTCAAAGCCGGCCTGCCCGGCGTATCAGTATCCGAGCGAGGCGATGTGCTGCCGAATCATGCGGGCGCTCGACCGCAAGGCGTCGGTCTCCTGCGCGTTCAATCCGACCGGCAGGCGCATCGCGATGCCGTTCGCGCCGACCGTGCAGGGAAGGGAAAGCGCGACGTCCCGCACGCCTTCGATGTCGTCGACCACCGAGGACACGGTGAGCACCGCATGCTCGTCGTGCAGGATGGCGCGCGTCAGGCGGGCCAGCGCCGCGCCGATGCCATAGTAGGTCGCCCCCTTGCCGGCAATGATCCGCTGGGCGGCGCCGCGCACGCCATCCTCGATGTCGGCGATCGTTGCCGGGTCGAGCGGCGCGCCGCTGGCCGCGGCGAGTTGATGGAGCGGCAGGCCGCCCACGCGCGCGGCGGACCAGGCCAGGACTTCGGAATCGCCGTGCTCGCCCAGCACGTGCGCATGGACCGAGGACGGCGACACCGCGAAGCGTCCGGCGATGAGGGCGCGGAAACGCGCGGTATCGAGCATCGTTCCGGTGCCCAGGACCCGTTCCGCCGGCAATCCCGAGATCCTGGCCGCGGCATAGGTCATGATGTCGAGAGGATTGGTGGCGACCACGATGACCGCATTGCCGGCATGGCGCAGGACGAGCGGCACGATGTCCGCGAACACGGCGACGTTGCGGGACAGGAGCGCAAGCCGGGACTCGCCCGCAAGCTGCGATACGCCGGCGGCAATGATCACCACCGCGGCGCCCTCCAGCGCCTCGTAATCGCCGCTGCGCAGCCGCAGAGGATGTGAGAAGGGAGTGGCATGCAGCACGTCCATTGCTTGCGCATCGGCAAGCGCGCGGTTGCGGTCGACGAGCACGATCTCGCTGCCGACGCCTTGCATGACGAGCGAATGCGCCGCGGTGGCGCCGACATGGCCCGCGCCGACGATGCCGATCTTCATGGTTGGAAAGCTTTCATGGTTGGCGAATCCTGTGCATGCCGGCGCCGCGCGCGGCAAGGGTCTGAAAAAGCGAGCGTGAACCATTCTAGCAATGGCCATGGGGCGCGCAAGCGACATGGCGATTTTCCCGCCGGGGAGCAGGCCAGCTTTGCGCTGCGGCAAGAGGGGTGGGTAGCCGGACCAAGGCTTGAGCAATCCGCGATCGACCGATCCGCCGGAGATTCCATGCGCATTTGACCCAGATCATCCACCCGCCTTCACGCGGAAGCGGCATTTCCTTAGGATGTCGATGCAAGCTTGCAACAAGGGGCTGCCATGCCATGAACGCGCGCTTCCAGGAGACCGAATCGACAAGCTTGCCGAACCCGGGCGAGGCGCCCCGCCAGCGCCGCGCGTTGCGCCGCGCGATAGCGGCGGCGGCTGGCATCGCGGCATTGCTGGCCCTCGCCGTCCTGTACGCCTATCTGCATCGCACTCCGCCGCCGGCGCAACGCTACCTCACCGCCCCGGCGGAGCGCGGCACGGTCGCTCCCAAGGTGGTGGCAAGCGGCACCGTCAACCCGGTCACCATCGTCCAGGTGGGCAGCCGCGTCTCGGGAGTCATCGTCGAGGTGGGCTGCGATTTCAACACGCGCGTGCGGGCCGGGCAGCGTTGCGCGCTGATTGACCCAAGGCTCTACGAGACCGCGGTCAGTCAGGAATCGGCCAACCTCGGCGCGGCGCGCGCCCAGCTTGCCAAGGACATGGCCGCCCTCGACTACGCGGCGGCCGCGTACCAGCGCAGCCTGGATCTGCGGCGCAAGGGGTTCATTTCGCAGGAAGCGGTTGACAGCGCAAGCAATACCCGGCGCCAGGCGGAGACACAGGCCGACGTGGACCGCGCCCAGGTCCGGCAGCATGCGGCGACCTTGCAGGCGGCCCAGGTCAACCTCGGCTATACGAGCATCACCTCTCCGGTGGACGGCACCGTGGTGTCGCGCAACGTGACGCGGGGACAGACCGTGGCGGCAAGTTTCCAAACCCCGACCTTGTTCCTGATCGCGGCCGACCTTGCGAAGATGCAGGTCGACACCAATGTGAGCGAGGCCGACATCGGCCGCGTGGCGCTTGGAAACGAAGCGCTATTCAGCGTCGAATCCTTTCCCGAAAGGCGTTTCAGCGGCGTGGTGACGCAGGTGCGGCAGGCGCCGCAGACCGTGCAGAATGTCGTGACCTATGATGTCGTCGTCAGCGTCGACAATACAGACCTGGCGCTCAAGCCCGGCATGACGGCATCGATGCGCATCGTCACGGCGCGCTCGGAAAATGCGTTGCGCGTGCCAACGCGGGCGCTGCGCTACAAGCCGGCGTCACGGGAAGCGGCGTCGTCCTCGCCGGCATCGCCGCGCCGTCCGGGCGAGGGTGCCGTCTGGGTGCTGCGGGACGGCGCGCCCAGTCGCCTCACGCTGGCCACCGGCCTCGATGACGATACCTGGACCGAAGTGACCGGCGGCGACTTGCACGAGGGCGACCAGGTCATCCTGTCCGAGCGGGCCGCGCCGCAGGCCGACAAGGCAGGGCCGGCTGCCGGGCCGCGCCTGCCGCGGCTCTGAAGGGCGCGGAGAGGCAAGGACTGGCCATATGGAAAGCCACTGCATCCGGGCTTGCGGCCTGACCCGCATCTATAGCGTGGGCAACCAGGAGGTGCGGGCGCTCGACGGCGTCGACCTGGAAATCCGGCACGGCGAAATGCTTGCGGTGATGGGCTCGTCCGGGTCGGGAAAGTCCACCTTGATGGCGATCCTGGGTTGCCTCGACCAGCCCAGCGGCGGCTCCTATTTCTTCGAAGGCCGCGATGTCGCCGGCTTGTCCGACAAGGACCTGGCGGCGCTGCGCAGCACGCGCATCGGCTTCGTGTTCCAGAGTTTCAACCTGCTTCCTCGTACCAGCGCACTCGACAACGTCGCCTTGCCGCTTTACTACGCCGGCGTCCGGGAGGCGGCGGAGCGCGAAGGCAGGGCGCGCGCCGCGCTCGGTATTCTGGGCCTGGCCGGGCGCTGCGACAACACCCCGGCTCAGCTGTCGGGCGGACAACAACAGCGCGTCGCCATCGCACGTGCCCTGGTCAATGCGCCCGCGGTGCTGCTGGCCGACGAGCCGACCGGCAACCTGGATACCCGGACCTCGCACGACATCATGGAAACGCTGGTGCGCCTCAACAAGGAGCGCGGCGTGACGGTGGTGGTGGTCACGCACGAAAACGATATCGCAGCCTATGCGGGCCGCGTGATCACCATGCGCGACGGCAGGATCGTGAGCGACCGGCGCAATACACCCGCCAGCGAGACGAGCACGGAACGGCTTGCCATGCCGGCCCCGGATGCAGGCGCGGCATCGGCGCCGGCAACGGCGCACCAGGCCTTCGGCGCCATGATTTTCTCCGCAGCGGTCCGGGCACTGGCGCGCAACAAGACGCGCTCCATACTCACCATGCTTGGCGTATTCATCGGCGTCGCGGCGCTGATCGCGATGGTGGCCGTAGGTAATGGGGCCAGCGCCGCGGTGCGCAAGCAGATCGAAAGCCTGGGAACCAACATGTTCGTGGTGGTCCCCGGCGCCGCCATCAGCGCGGGCATGCGCGGCGGCAGCGGAAGCGCGTCCACCCTGACGCTGGCCGACGCGGAAGCCATCCGCCACGAGGCGAAGTCGGTCGCCGAAACCGGATACCTGATCCGGCAGGCGGGCCAGGCCGCGTACCGGGAACGCAACTGGAACACCGGCGTGCTCGGCGTATCCGCGAACTTCGCGCGCATCACCAACTGGCGCATCGCCGAGGGGCGTTTCCTGGACGAGGAAGACGAACGCGGCGCGGCGCTGGTCGCCGTGATCGGCGACACCGTGAAGCGGCAATTGTTCGACGCGACGGACGATCCGGTCGGCGTGACCATCCTGGTGCGCGGGATTCCGCTGCAAGTCGTCGGCGTGTACTCGCCCAAGGGACAGACCGCGTTCGGGCAGGACCAGGACGACGTGGTGATGGTGCCGTTCAGCACCGCCGAACGCAAGGTCCTCGGTGTGGCCGCGCCCGCCGCGCTGCAAGCCGCCCAGGGCGGCACGGTGACCACCTATCCGCCCGTGCCCATCCCGTTCGACCTGCAGCCGCGGCTGACCGGCTTCGTGAACCAGATCTTCATCCAGGCGGAATCGCCCGGACAGGTGCAGGACGCCATCGGCGATGTCACCGCCATCCTTTCCCGGCGCCATCGGGCGAAACCCGACGCCATACCCGACTTCAGCGTGCGCAACCTCAGCCAGGTCGCGAACGCCGCGGAAGGCAGCAGCCGGGTCATGTCTGTCTTGCTGGCGATCGTCGCCTCGATCTCGCTGCTGGTCGGCGGCATTGGCATCATGAATATCCTGCTGGTGTCGGTCACCGAGCGGACCCGGGAGATCGGCTTGCGCATGGCGCTCGGCGCGCGCCGCGTGCATGTCCTTCTGCAATTCCTCGCGGAGTCGATCATTCTCAGCGTCACGGGCGGCCTCGCCGGCATTGCCGCCGGCACGCTTGCCACCTGGCTGATCGGCGCCATCGCGCAGTGGCCGACACGCATGTCGCCCGGTGCGGTCGCGGGCGGGTTTCTTTTCGCCACGGCGGTCGGGGTGTTCTTCGGATTTTATCCGGCACGCAAGGCGTCGCGCCTCGATCCGATCGAGGCATTGCGCTACGAATGACTTGTTCCCCGCCTCGTCGCGGGACGTTTCGGGCGGCATGAGGCGAAGGAATTCCGGTGTCGGCGCCGCCTCGAGAAGTTTTGACTCAGGTCAGGCGAAAAGCGCGTCCCGCGCCTATAGTCCGCCTTGACATGCCTTCCTTGGCCTGCGGGTTAGTCGTTTCTTTCTGGACCATGCCATGTTCAAGCGCATTCTTTTGCCCACCGATGGTTCCGCGTTTTCCAGGCAAGCCGTTGCCCATGGCGTGCGGCTGGCGCGCGAACACGGTGCCGAAGTCATCGGCTTGCATGTGCTTCCGGAACCGCGGTCCGACCGGCTGGAAGCCTGGATGCACCACGACCCGCATTTCGCTGCCAGGCGCCAGGCCCTGTTCGAACGGCTGGCCGATGATCACCTTGCCCATGTCGCCGGCTGCGCGCGGTCGGAGTCGGTGCCATGGCGCTGCACCAAGATTCCCGCGCAGGACGCCGCCACCGCCATCGTCGAGATCGCCCGCGCCAGCCATTGCGACCTGATCCACATGGCGTCGCATGGCTGGAACGAGCATGGCGCGCCGATGCCGGGCGGCGTCACCCTCGGCGTGCTCATCCGGTCCCCGGTTCCGGTACTCATTTTCAAGCCGACGCAGGCCGATCCTTGACCCGCTGCCAGCCATTCACCAAGCGCATGAAAGGAGAACACGATGTCATCCACCCAACTCAACAAGTCGGAATGGAGCGGATATTTCGACCGCGTCTCGAAGGCCATCAACGGCGAGCAGGCGGAAATCGAGGTCGCTTCGCTGGCGCTGGGCAACCAGATCGAGGCCAACTGGCTGCCGCTTTATGGAATTACCTATGACCCGAAGAGCGATGTGCTGGAGGTGGTGCTCGAAGGCCTTGACCATCTTATCCACCGGCCGCTGACCGTGTATGTCGAAGCAGATGCCGATGGTCTGTCGAGCATGCTCGTCAATGACGGCGACACCCAGCAGCTTGTGCGCTTCCGCAAGCCGCTGCAACTGCACTCCTGAGCGCGCGCATCCGCTTGCCCTGGGCCCGGTTGGCGATCAATGCGCCATCAGCACCGGCAGGGTGGCATGCGTCAGCACGTCGCGCGTCACGCCGCCCAGCAGGTATTCGCGATAACGGTGGTGCCCGTAGCAGCCCATCACCAGGAGTTCCGCATGGACGTCGTCGGCCAGGCCGAGAAGCGTCTCGCCGACTTCGCCGCGGGTTTCGAGCTGGTGGACTTCAACCTTGAGTCCGTGGCGCGCCAGGAACAGGGCGATGTCGCCGCCAGGTTCACGCTCACGCGGCTTGCCCGGTTCTATCTCGAATTTGCGTGCCACCACCGCCACATGCACCTGGGACGCATGGCGCAGGAGCGGCAGGGAAAAGTGCAATGCGCGCCGGGCTTCCGGACACACCTTCCAGGCGACCACCGCCGGACGGCCGGCATGCAGCGGACCGCCGATGGACGGCACCATCAGCACCGGTGCGCCGGATTGCATCGCGACCATGGCCGCCAGTGCCGGGCTTCCCGTGGCTGATCCGATCACGCCAGGGTTGCCGGAGCCGGGCCGGGAAAGAACGGCAAGGTCAGCATGCGTGGCTTGCAAGGCCAGCGCGACAGACATGTCGTCATGCACGCACCGTGTTTCCACCGACTCGACCTCATGTTCCCTTGCCGCTTGCAGGAATCCGTCCAGCGCCTTCGTGGCCTCGCTTTCGAGCGCGGAGAGAAAGGAATCCAGGTCGAGCTGGTCATTGCGCCGCTGGAATCGGTCGAGCCAGATCGGGTGCATGGCGGAAGCGACGCCGACGAGATGCGCCCGGTTCTGGCGCGCGAGCATCGCGGCGGTCCGGTAACGATCGGCTGCCGACGCATCGCAGTCGGCCTGAACGACGATGGTCTTGTAGGGCATGGCGCTCTCCTTCGATACCCGGATGGGCCAAGTGTGGTGCAAGCCTCCTGCGCGCGCTTGACCGCAATCAAAACGCACTCCCGGCGCGTCGCGAGGTCACCAGTTCATCTTTGACTGCGGTCAAGCGCGGGACCACCCCCCGCCGTACGATAAGCGCGATCCATGCAGCGCGGCCGCCAGGCATGGAAACTGTAATGGAGCCTGACATGAAAACCGATCTGCAATTGCGCGAGGACGTGCTGGAAGAACTTGAATGGGATCCGTTGGTCGATGCGGCCGATGTCGGCGTCGAAGTGAGGAACGGTGTCGTCACGCTGTCGGGGCACCTCGACAGTTTCGCGGAAAAGATCGCGGCCCGGCGCGCGGTGGAGCGCGTCGCCGGCGTGAAGGGCATCGCGCTTGAAGTCGACGTGCGCCTCCCTGGCCAGGATACCCGGTCGGATACCGATATCGCGGTGGCCGCCAGGACGGCGCTTGAGCAGGACGCGCTGCTGCCGCGCGATGCAGTCACCGTGCTGGTGGAAGCCGGCCGCGTAACGCTTTCCGGCCGAGTAGGGGGCGACCATCTGCGGCGCGTGGCGGAACGCGACGTGCGCAACCTGCGCGGCGTGAGGGATGTGAAGAACGACATCGTCGTGCATCCCGTCGTCGCGCCGCGCAACATCCGCGCGCGCATCGAATCGGCGCTGCAGCGCCGCGCCCATGCCGAAGCCAAGGCCATCACCGTGTCGGTCAAGGAAGACGAGGTCACGCTGACCGGCACCGTGCCCTCGCTCGAGGAGCGCAGCGCCGCGGTGCATGCGGCCTGGTGCGCGCCCGGTGTCACGAAGGTGGTGAACCATATCGTGATCGGGCCGTAGCAAGCGAATTGAACATACGGCGGCCTGCCGTCATGGCAGGCCGGCTTACAGTGAAGATGGGAGATGGCAATGAAGAAAATGTCAGTGTCCGCCGCCGGCGAACCAATCCTTGTCTGGGATGCGCCGGTGCGCGTCTTCCACTGGCTCCTGGTGCTTTCCTTTGCCGGCGCCTACCTGACGGCCGAGAGTGAGCGATGGCATCTTGTGCACATCACGCTTGGATACACGATGGGCGGCCTGGTGGCATTCAGGATCGTTTGGGGCCTGGTTGGCAGCCGCTATGCGCGCTTCACGGATTTCGTGAAACCGGTTGCCGCAGTCAGGCGGTATGTCGCTTCCCTCCTTGCCCGCAAGCCGGAGCATCATGTCGGCCACAACCCCGCCGGCGGGCTTGCCATCCTCGGCCTGCTCGTGCTGGCCATCGCCGTGACCGTGACGGGCTGGGCCACCGACAACGACGCGCGGGAGTGGATGGAGGAGGCGCACGAGGCGGCGGCAAACGTGATGCTCGGCTTGGTCGCGCTGCACGTTGCCGCGGTGATCGGCAGCAGCTGGCTGCATCGAGAGAACCTGGTGGGGGCCATGCTGCA
Organism: Noviherbaspirillum galbum; assembly: GCF_010974945.1. Classification (GTDB taxonomy): domain Bacteria; phylum Pseudomonadota; class Gammaproteobacteria; order Burkholderiales; family Burkholderiaceae_D; genus Noviherbaspirillum; species Noviherbaspirillum galbum. The sequence goes on from NZ_JAAIVB010000048.1 coordinate 45,812, forward strand.
TGGATTCAAGCGGGGCGGTCCCGGGGAGGGCATCCGTTCCCCGCGCCGGCTTGTCGCCGTGCTGGTGATGGCGGCGGTCGCCGGGTTCTGGGGCTTGCAGTGGTTCGGGTCATCCACAGGGAGCGGATTGGCGATAGGCGCCGGTCATTCCGTCCATGGCGAACAGGGCAAGCATGAAAACAGGAGTGGCGACGATGACTGATTCAATCACGATTTTCAACCTGTCGACCTGAGAAGGAGAACCTCGATGCAAAGCATGAACAAGATCATCGCCGGAGTGGCGATTTCACTGGTGTCGGCATCCCTCTTCGGCCAGCCGGCCGGCAACGGTCCGCGGGGAGGATACCGGTTCGACAAGAGCAACACGCCGGGCTGGTCGATGATGACGCCGGAAGAAAGGGCCAGGCATCATGACAAGATGATGTCGCTTCAGAACTATGATGAGTGCAAGGCGTACATGGAGGAGCATCGCGCCTCGATGGAAGCGCGGGCGAAGGAAAAGGGGCGCCCCATGCGCGGGCCCAGGCAGGATGCCTGCGAGAGGATGAAGTCGCGCGGAATGTTGAAGTGACGGCCGCCTCGCGTCATCGTGGAGGTCAATGCGTCTTCGCCTGCAGGTAAGCGGCGATGTCGTCTAGGCACCGCAACCTCGCATAGTCGGCTTCTGGGATGTCGACATGGAAGCGCTGATGCAGGGCGATCAGGAAGTTGAGCCAGTCCATGGAATCCAGGTCGACCTGGCGGCGCAACGGCTCGCCGGGGTTCAGGTCCTGGTCCGCGGTTTCCGGAGCGATGGACCGTAGCGTGGTCAGTATTCCCGCCAGGATTTCCGCGCTGGCGGGCTTTTCAGTTTGTTCCATGGCAATCTCCTTGTCGAGGTCTCCGGAACATCAGAGCTGTTCCGGCTGTTGCAGCCTGTCGCGCAGCTCGGCAAGGAACAGCGCGCCGTAATGGCCGTCGGACACGCGGTGGTCGGCTGCCAGGGTCGCGGTCGTTACCGGCATCACGCAGAGCGCGTCGTCGCGTGCCCAGGGTCGCTGCGCGATCCGGCCAAAGCCCACCAGCGCCACTTGCGGGGGGTAGATGACGCCATGCACGGTTTCCACGCCTTGCTCTCCGAGGTTGGTCACCGTGATGGTGGGATCCGACATTTCCGAGCTGCGCAAGGAGCCTGCGCGGGTGCGCTTGACCAGGTCGGTCAGTTCCTCCATGAGCCGGTCCAGCGGCTTGCTGGCGACGTCGTGGATGGCCGGGGCGACCAGCCCGCCCTGGCGCAGGGCGATGGCGACGCCCACGTGGACTGCGCCGGAGGGGCGGTGGCCGCCATCCACGTAGAAGCCATTGAGCTCCGGATAGCGGGCCAGCGCCAGCGCCACGGCCTTGATCTGCAGGGTTGCCATCAGTATCCGAGAGGTCAGGGAACGGGTAGCGTTCGCGGCGAGCAGCCACTCCTGCGCCCGGCGCATCGGGACCGGTTCGCTCAGGTAGTAATGGGGAATTTCCTTCTTCGAGCGGCTCATCGCTGCGGCGATGGAGCGGCGCATTTCGGCCTGGCGGTCAAGGACGGGGGAGGGCTGCGGCGATGAAGCGGACGATGGAGCGGACGAAAATGCGGACAACGCCGCTGCCCTCTGCACATCCTGCAAGGTAACCGCGCCCTCAGGCCCGGTACCGGCGACGGCGCCAATGTCGATGTCATGGTCTTCCGCGTACTTGCGCGCCGCGGGCGATGTCCTGCGGCGTGCGCCGGCGTAAGGGGTGGTTGGCACGGGCCGGGCAGGCAGGACGTTGACGCCGCCAGGCTGCGATTCCCGCGCGCCGTCGGGCGCCGTGGAGGCGGTCGTTCCCGGCGCTACCGCCCCGGCTTCATGCGTCTTTCCGGACCGCCTGGCCATCTCCATCGTCTCGCCTTCCTCGAGCAGGGTCGCCAGCACCGCGCCAACCGGCAGCGTATCGCCCGGCGCGGCGAGCAGCTCCGCCACTGTCCCTTCCTGCCAGCTTTCCACGTCCACGGCTGCCTTCGACGTATCCACCACGGCGACCACCTGGCCGCGCTTCACGGCGTCGCCGGGCTTCACCTGCCATTGCAGGAGTTTTCCCTCGTCGACGTCCGCGCCGAGGAAAGGGAGCTTGAATTCGATCATGATCTGCCCATGAGTTGTTTCGCCGCGGCGGCGATTGCAGCCGGCTGCGGCAGCGCCGCCGCTTCCATGTGGCGCGCATAGGGCACCGGCGCCTCGGCGCTGCACACGCGGCCCGGCGGCGCATCGAGGTCGTAGAAGGATTCCTCGGCGATGCGCGCCATGACCTCCGCCGCCAGGCTGCCGCTGCGCCATCCTTCGTCCACGACGAGCACGCGGTGCGTCTTGCGCACCGTGCCGAGGATGGCCGCCGTATCCAGCGGCCGCAGCACCCGCAGGTCGAGCACGTCAGCGGAAATGCCGTCATCCGCCAGCAGGCGCGCCGCCTGCAGCGCCTTCGGCAGGCTGCCGCCATAGGTGATGATGCTGAGGTCGTCACCCTCGCGCCGCAATGCCGCCGACCGGATGTCGCAAGGGCGCTGCTCGATCTCGTCTTCCATGTTGTAGAGCTGCGCATGCTCGAAGATGACCACAGGGTCCGGGTCGGCCAGGGCCGGAGCGAGCATGCCGTAGGCATCGGCGACGGTGGCCGGGGCCAGCGCGCGGATGCCCGGGATATGCGCATACCATCCCTCGAGGCTGTGCGAATGCTGGGCCGCCACCTGGCGGCCCGCGCCGGTAGCCATGCGGATCACCAGCGGCACGTTGAACTGGCCGCCCGACATATGGCGCAGGCAGGCGGCCGTATTGACCACCTGGTCGAGCGCCAGCATGCTGAAATTGATGGTCATGATTTCGACGACCGGCCGCATGCCGCCGAGCGCGGCGCCGATGCCGGCGCCGACGAAGCCAAGTTCGGACAGCGGCGTATCGCGGATGCGGTCCGGACCGAATTCTTCCAGCAAGCCCTTCGAGACCGCATAGGTTCCGCCGTAGCGTCCGACGTCCTCGCCCATCAGGAACACGCGCGCATCGGCTTCCAGCGCGTCGCGCAAGGCCAGTCGGAGCGCTTCCCGGTAGCTCATCTTCATGGCCGCGCCTCCGGTGCGCAGACGTCGCGCAGCAGGTCCGCCTCCGGCTCCCATGCCGATGCTTCGGAAAACGCGACCGCCGCCGCCACTTCCTCGGCCGCCCGCGCATCGATCGCCAGGAATTCCTCTTCGCTCAGCTTGCCCTCGCGCTTGAGCCGGCCGGAAAAGGTATGCAGCGGACCGCGTGTCTTCCATGCCTCGATCTCGGCCTTGTCCCGGTAGAGATCCGGGTCGAACATCGAATGCGGCCTGAACCGGTATGTCTGGAACTCGGTGAAGAACGGCCCTTCGCCAGCACGGACCTGGCGCGCGCCATGCGCCGTGCCTTCCATCGCCGCGACCACATCCATGCCATCGACGCGTTCGGCGGGGATGCCATAGCTTTCCGCCTTGCGGCAAAGGTCGGTCTGCGCCTCTGAGCGCGCAAGCGCGGTGCCCATCGCATAGAAATTGTTTTCGCACAAGAACAGGACCGGCAGCTTCCACAGCGCCGCAAGGTTCATCGATTCGTGGAACGCGCCCTCGGCTATCGCGCCTTCGCCGAAGAAACAAGCCGTCACCCGGCGCACGCCCTGCATCTTGTCCGCCAGCGCGAGACCCACCGCCAGCGGCAGTCCCCCGGCGACGATGGCGTTGCCGCCATAGAAGCGCCGCTCGCGGTCGAACAGGTGCATCGAGCCGCCGCGCCCGCGCGAACAGCCGTCCACCTTGCCGAACATTTCCGCCATGATCGCCTTCATCGGCACGCCGCGCGCCAGCGCGTGGCCGTGCTCGCGGTAGGTGGCGACGATGTTGTCTTCGGCGGCGAGCGCGTGCAGTGCGCCTGTCGCCACCGCCTCCTCTCCGATGTAGAGATGCAGGAAGCCGCGGATCTTGCCTGCGCCATAAAGCTCGGCCGCCTTTTCTTCCATGCGCCGGATGCGCACCATGTCGGAGAGCAGCGCCAGCGCCGTCTGCCTGTCGCAGGAAACCGGACGATCGCCGGGGTCGGGAAAGGGGGGCCGCTGCTGGATGGCGGTGCTCATGATGCCTGTCCCTCCAGCGTGGAAGTGTCGCCTTCCGGCAGCCCGAGTTCGCGCGCCTTCAACAGGCGTCGCATGATCTTGCCGCTGCGGGTGCGCGGCAGCGCTGGCAGGAAGTCGATTTCCTTCGGCGCCACGGCGGCGCCTAGCCGCTTGCGGGCATGGGCAAGCAAGGCCAGGCCAAGCTCGTCCGACGCTTTCCATCCCGACTTGAGCGAGACGAAGGCCTTGACCGCTTCGCCGGCCGTCTCGTCCGGCTTGCCGATCACGCCGGCTTCCGCCACCGACGGGTGTTCCATCAAGGCGCTTTCCACTTCGAAGGGGCCGATCAGGTGGCCGGAAGACTTGATCACGTCGTCCGCGCGTCCGACAAACCAGAAATAGCCGTCCTCGTCGCGCCGCGCGAGATCTCCCGTGAGGTAAAGGTCGCCGTCGAAGCATTTGCGGTAGCGCTCTTCATTGTTCAGGTAGCCGCGGAACATGGACGGCCAGCCGCGCCTCAGCGCCAGCTCCCCGTCCTTCCCAGGCGTGTCGACGATGCGCACGCCGCCTTGCGCATCATGCTCCACGATGCAGGCGTCGATGCCCGGCAGCGGGCGGCCCATCGATCCCGGCTTGATGTCGAATGCCGGCGTGTTGGCGATCATGATGCCGCCCGTCTCGGTCTGCCACCAGTTGTCATGCACAGGCAGGCCGAGCGCCTCCTCGCCCCACCAGACCGCCTCCGCATTGAGCGGCTCGCCCACGCTGGCGACGAAGCGCAGGGCAGGAAAGCGGTATTGCTTCGCCAGCTCCGTGCCGGCCTTCATGAGCATCCGTATCGCCGTCGGTGCGGTGTACCAGACGCTGACGTCTTCATCCTGCAGGATGCGGTACCAGTTGTGCGCATCGAAATCGCCCTCGTCGACCACCGACGTCACGCCATGGAGCAGCGGCGCAATGATGCCGTAGGAGGTGCCGGTCACCCATCCCGGGTCGGCGGTGCACCAGTAGATGTCGCCGGGATGCAGGTCGAGCGCATAGCGGCCGGTGGCCCAATGCGTCACTGCCGCGCCATGCACGTGGATCGCGCCTTTCGGCGTACCGGTGGTGCCGCTGGTGAAATGGAGCAGGGCCATGTCTTCCGCCTGCGTCGGCGCGGTCTCGTAGCGCCGTGGCGATTGCGCCATCAGGCTCTCGAAGTCATGCACGCCATCGGCGGCAGCCATGCCGTCGCCGGTCTCCTGCACGATCAGGACATGCTTGAGCCCGGGCAGCCTGTCGCGCACCGGTTGTACCTTGCGGCGGTAGAGGTCCGCGGTGGTCACCAGCACGCGGGCGTCGCCCAGGCCCATCCGGGTGGCGACCGGTTCAGGGCCGAAGGCGGAAAACAGCGGGCAGGCCACCGCGCCGGCCTTGAGGCTGCCAAGCACGCTGACGTAAAGCGCCGGCACGCGGCCGAGCAGGGTGAACACGCGCTCGCCACGTGCCACGCCCAGGCCGGCCAGCACGTTGGCGAAGCGGTTCGTGAGCCCCGCCAGCGCGCGGTAATCGATGTCCCGGCCGGACCCGAGGAATCGCAAGGCGATGCGGCTGCCCGAACGGGGATCCGCCGCGTGGCGATCGACCGCTTCATGGGCGATATTAAGGCCGCCGCCGGGCAGGCCGGCGAGGTGGGCGCGCGCCGCTTCCCAGGAGAACGCGGCCCGTTCGGCGGCGTAATCCGTCCAGTTTGGCTTGATGCGCAAGTCGCCGGCACGCTTGCGGATGACCAGGGGACGTGACATGGCGAGCCTCCCGCTTGTCGGGTGATGGATGTGAGATATTCCACCCGCTCCCCCGAAACGCCACTTGACCGGAGTCAAAATCGGCCGGCATGAGTGCCGTGGCGTGCGCGGCCAATTCCGGCGGGCGAATCCAAGCGGATTTTGACCCAGATCATGCGGCATGCTTTCCACGGTTTTTCGCGTTTCGTAGGATGGTTGGTGTCAGGCCAATGCCTGGCGCTAGGAGGCATCATGTTTCATTCGATACTCGTGCCCACGGATGGGTCGGAGCTGGCCAGGAAAGCCGTGTCCGTCGCCGTGAAACTCGCGAAGCAGGACAATGCCAGCCTGCTTGCCTTGTCGGTCGCCGAACCCTATCCCTATGGATGGGTGGCGGAAGCCGCCGCGTTTCCCGAGCCGGAAAGCTACGAGAAGCAGATGCGCACCGAAGCCGAAACGGCGCTCCGGCAAATCGAACTCGCGGCGAGGGAAGCCGGCGTGAGATGCGAGCTTCGTCCCGCATTCAACACCAGTCCCGCCAATGAGATCGTACGGACGGCCGAGGACCATGGCTGCGACCTGATCGTCATGGCATCGCACGGCCGGCGCGGGCTGGACCGCCTGCTCCTGGGCAGCGTGACGCAACGGGTGCTCCTGCAGACCGAGATCCCGGTGCTGGTGGTCCGCTGACCGAAGGCGTCCGGCAAGCGAGGGAGGGTGCCATGCATCCGCTAGTTTCCCATTTAAGCCGCTTGCTTGCAATCTGCATCGCGCTTTGCACCGTCGCTTGCAGCGGCGGAGAAGGGCAGGAAGACGGCTCGCGCCGCCTGGCGGTCGAGGCGGCGAGGGCGGTTGCTCCCGGCCAATCGACTCCGTTCACCGCGCGTATCGCAGCCGCTCCCCCTGACGGGTCTTCGCTGAGCGGCATCGTCCGGCTGGAAGTCGAAGGCAGCGCGCTTGCGAACGCGGAACTCTTGCCGGAACGCGGCTACCTGCCGCGGCTGGGCGTTTTCATCCTCAACGAAGACGGCACGCGTGCGACGCTCGACCTCGATACGACGACCCTGCCGAATGGGGAAACGCGGATGCGCATCAGCGCGTTCGAGGTCCCTGCCGCACAAGCGGCGGCGACCGAGATCGTCGCCATGCCGGCGAGAACCTGGTTCATCGCCAACGAGACGCAGCCGGCCGCGGGCTTTGCCGCGGCGCTGACCGAAGCGCCGCCAGACGGCGCCACTCTCGCGGGAAAGGTCCGGCTGGAGATACAGGGCAGCGGCATCGCCAATGCGGAGTTATTGCCGGAACGCGGCTACCTTCCACGCCTGGCTGTCTTCAACGTGTCGGCGGACAAGAAACGCGCCTGGCTCGACCTCGACACGGCATCCCTGCCCGCCGGCACGCAGACGGTGCGCATCAGCGCATTCGACGTCATGCAAGCGCAACCCGGAGCGCGGGAAATCGTGGCCATGTCACCCCGGCACTGGAATGTCCAAGGCACCGCGGGGTTTGCCGCCACGTTGGCGGCGGCACCCGCCCATGGCGGACTGGTTGCCGGCAAGGTGCGGCTGGAAGTGCGCGGCAGCGGCTTGCGCAACGTCGAACTGCTGCCGCCGGCCGGGTATCTGCCCCGGCTCGGCGTGTTCGACGTTTCGGCCGATGGCACGCGCGCCTGGCTAAACCTGGACACCGACGTGCTCGCCGCCGGCAGTCTCACGGCACGCATCAGCGCCTTCAACGTGCCTGCAGGCGAGGCTGGCGCGGCGGAAATCATTGCCATGCCCCCGCGCCAATGGCGCCTGCGCTTTGCCGAGCCGGCGCGCTGGCACGTCGCGGACCTCGGAAGCCTTGGCGCTGCGGGGGGCGACGCCGGTGCCGCCGACATCAACGACCTCGGCGAGGTCGTCGGCCAGAGTGGGCTCGACCCGTCCAACTCCCGCATTCATGCGTTCGTGTTTCGGGATGGCTACATGCATGACCTGGGGACGCTCGGCGGACCTTACAGCGTCGCGACGGCCATCAACAACCGCGGCCAGATAGTGGGAACGAGTCCCGCGCCCGGATTGCAAGGCGCCGGCTTCATGGTCGAGGACGGACAAATGCGTCCGCTGGGCGGCCTGGGCAATCCTGAAGGCATCAACGACGCCGGGGACGTCGTGGGGGGACTGCCGGCCGGCGACGACCTCCCATGCTTCCTCTATTGCGCCTTCCTGTTGCGCAACGGCCAGACCATCAACCTTGGCGACTTCAATCCCGATTCGAACGATGTGGCGATTGCCACCGGCATCAACGATGCGGGCCAGATCCTGGTGACGCGGGGACAGAAGTTCTTCCGGCAGGGATATGTCGTCTCCAATGGCGTCGCGACGAATATCGGCGCGCTTCCCGACGGCCCTTCGCCGGTGTCCGGAACGAGCGCCTACGCCATCAACGGGCACGGCGACGTGGCCGGGACCAGCAACGGCAGCGCCTTCGTGTATCGGCAGGCCAACGGCACGATGACGAACATCACGCCGGGAGTGCCCGAGACCAGCCGCGCCACGGGATTGAACGCGCTTGGCCAGGCTGTCGGCGACATTTCCCATCCCGACGGATCGAGCCAGCCATTCTTGTTCAGCAACGGCGTGCTCACCATGCTGAACGAACTGGCCGAGGTAAAGGCTTCCGGCTGGACGCTGGATACCGCCACGAAGATCAACGACGCGGGCCAGATCGTCGGCGCCGGACGCAACGCCGCGGGGACAAACCATCCCTACCTGCTGTCGCCTCCGGCAAAGGGCCCCGCTGCCCGATGAACAAGCCGGTCAGCCGCCATGCGGAAGCATCGATAATTTCCAATCAATGCAGATCCGCCTGCCTTGCATGTCCGTCGAGATACCATTCGCAGAAGGCGGCTCCCGACATCGGCGGGGCAAGATGGAAACCCTGCGCCTGGTGGCAGCCCTGGCCTTGCACGAAATCCAGCAAGCCTTCCGACTCCACGCCCTCCGCGACGACCTCCAGCCCCAGCGCGCGGCCAAGGGCAACCATGGCATTCGTGACCGCCTGGCTGGCGCTGCTATGCGGCGACGGCAGTATGAAGGTCTTGTCGATCTTCAGCTTGTTCAAGGGCAGCTTGACCAGGTAGGCGAGGCTGGAATATCCGGTGCCGAAATCGTCAAGCAGGATCTTCACCCCAGCCTGCTTGAGTTCAAAAAGCACGGCGGCCGCATGGTCGATGTTTTCCATGATGGCGGTTTCGGTCACTTCCACCTGGATGGCGTCCGGCTTGAGTCCTTCTTCTGCAAGCATGCCAAGCAGGCGGCGGGCGAAGCCCTGCTCGCGGAATTCGATCACGGACACGTTGACGGAGATCGGCACCGGCGGCAGGCCCGCCTCCCGCCAGGAGCGCGATTGCCGCGCCGCTTCGCGCAACAGCCATTTGCCGATGCTGTTGATCATTCCGGTCGATTCCGCGACCGGAATGAAGCGGTCCGGCCCGATGTCGGCAGCGTTCCAGCGCAGCAGCGCTTCCACGCTGACCACGCGCCGGCTGCCGAGCTCGAAGATGGGTTGATAATGCAGGTGGAAGGCGTTGCCACGCACCGCATCCTTGAGCTTGCGCTCGATGGCCATCTGCGCCTGCGCGACCACCGCATGGCTGGGGCAGAAGAACTGGACATTGTTGCGGCCGTTCTGCTTCGCCTGGTACATGGCCATGTCGGCATGGCTGAGCAGGGTGTCGATGTCGTCGCCGTCTTGCGGAAAGATGCTGATGCCGATCGACGTCGAGACCGACAGTGCCAGTTCACCGACGTGGAAGGGTTCGGCGATACGGGAAGCGATATGCCAGGCGACCTCCGCAGCGTACTGCGGATCGCCGGTGTCCTGCAACAGGATGACGAACTCGTCACCGCCAAGGCGCGCCACCATGTCTTCCTCGCGCACGCTTGCCATGAGGCGGCGCGCGGCTTCCTGCAGCACCGCGTCGCCCACTTCATGGCCATGGGAATCGTTCACCGGCTTGAAGCGGTCGAGATCCAGGAAGAGAAGCGCGGTACGGCGGTGGTGCCGGCGGTTGTGCGGCAGCTGGTAGCCGGCGTATTCGAATAACATGGTGCGGTTGGGCAGGCCGGTGAGCGGATCATGCAGCGAGGCATGGCGCAGCCTCTCCTGCGCCTGCTTGCGTTCCCCGATGTCGACCACGATCGCCACCAGCCCCTGGAATTGCCCGTCCGGTCCGCGCAGCGCGCTGACGCTGCTCTGCGCCCACATGTAGCCGCCATCCTTGCGCAGGTAGCGCTTTTCCAGCACGGCGTCGGGACCGCCGCACGCGAGTGCCTGCACTGCGGCGATCGTGGATGGCAACGATTCGGCGGCCGTGACGTCGGTTACGTTCATGGCCAGCAGTTCGCCTTCGGTGTACCCAAGCATCTCGCAAAACTTGCGGTTCACCATCGTCATTTGTCCATTCACGTCGGTTTCCACCATGCCGGTGCTCGCCTGGGAAAAGATCTTGTGCAGCCGCTCTTCGCTGCGCCGGAGGTTTTCCTCGACGTGCTTCTGCTGGGAAATGTCGACGGTCATTCCCACCCACTTGAGCACGCTGCCGTCGCTATCAAGCACCGGCGCTGCCCGGACGTTGGTCCAGCACCAGGTATCGTCGGCGCGGCGCAGGCGCAGTTCGGCATTGAACGTGGCCTTCGTGGCAAGAGCGACCTGCCATGCCTGCAGGACGCGTGTGCGGTCGGCCGGGTGTATCGCCAGGTGCCATTTCTGGGCAATCCATGCTTCATGCGTTTGCCCGGTCCAGGCCCGCCAGCTCGGCGAGTCATCGATTACACGTCCCTGCGAATCGGTTTCCCAGAAGGCCTGCGCATGCCCTTCGAGCAGGGTGCGCTGGCGAGTCTCGCTTTCCCGCAGGGCGAGTTCGGCACGCTTGCGGGCCGATACGTTGCTGAAAAGCACCGCGATCTGCCCGGGCGCATGTGCCGGAAATACCGTGCCCTCGACCCATATCCCGAGGGAGGCGACGTAGGCTTCGAGGCGTTCCGACCGCTGGTTGGCCTCCACCTTGTCGAAGCTGTCGAGGAGATGCGCTTCGACATTCGGGGCCACTTCCCGAATCGACTTGCCTACCGCGTCGTGCAAGCCGGTCTCGCGCTTGAAGGCGCGATTGACCTCGACATAGCGGTAATTGCTAGGCTCGCCCGAGACGCCGGGCAAGCGCTCGAGCAGGCAGAAGCCTTGCTCCATCTTTTCGAACAGCAGCTCGTACTTGCTTTCGCTGTTCGGCAACGATGGTTGAATGTCCGCGCCGGGGAAAGCGGCCGGACGATCTTCGTCCGCCGCCATCACGCGTGGCCGCTTGTGCGCGCGGCCCGATAGCGCTGCAATGTCCAGCTCGCCCAGCCGCCGATGCCTTCCAGCAGCGCGATGAACACGACCAGCCAGCCTACCACCGGTATCGTGCCGACCAGGCCCAAAACCAGGAGCGCAAGGGCAAAGAACAGCACCTGCCGCCGGCGGTCGGCCAGCGCTTCCGCGTGCATCATGCGCGCGAGCAGTCCGCCCAGGAAGAATGCCGCCGCCAGATAGCCGAGCAGCAACAGGAGCGGGTAAAGTGCGAACACGCCGAGACCGAGCGGAATGCCGACCAGCGTGACCAGCAGCAGCACGCCAAGCGGCGGCAAGGTGAACAGCAAGGCCAGGCCGATGCCGATGCTCTTGAGCGGCGCGCTCGTCATGCTTTGGCGAACACCCGCGATCGCATTCGGAAAGACGGCCTGCAGCAGCATGCCGCAAGCGAACATGCTGAGAATGAAGAACGGGTGGAAGCCGCCGGCCCTGCGATGCGCGCGCTCCTCCCATGCGCGAGGTTCTTCTTCCTGCACGATGCTGCCGCTGACCTTGCCGCGGGCATCGGCAGCCAGGGGACGCCGGCTGGCGTAATGCAGGTCGCCGTCGATGCGCGCGCCGGGTGCGAACGTGATCTCCTGTGCGTAGAGTTCGGTCTTTCCTCGCACCGGTCCGTCGATCACGATCCGATTGGCATAGATCCGGGCGCCGCGCTCCAGCGTGCCGGCCATCGTCACCTCGCCGCCCGCCAGCGCAGCCTCGCCCTTCACCACGCTCTCCTTGCCGACGCGCACCTGGCCGCCCGAGGCCACCAGGTCGCCGCCGACCTTGCCGGTGACGTCCACGCTGCCGCCAGCCACACGCAGGTCCTGGCCCACGTCGCCGTCGATCCGCACCGAGCCGCCAGCAATGGCAACGTCCTCGCCAACCGGCGCCAGCAGCATGACGCGGCCCCCGACGGCATACAGATCTCCGGGTACGCTTTCCGTCATTCTTACTTCACCCGAAGCATGATAGGCATTGCCGCCTTCGGTACGAACCTCGGCATGGACAGGCTGCAACAGGCAGGCAAGCATCAGCGCGAAGCCGGCCAGCGCGTGGCCAGGGCTTGGAGATGTGGTGGGACGGTATACGGTGGCCATGGTGTCTCTCCTTTGCGCTGATGAAAGAAAGATGGTCCTGGGCATGGTGAGGCCATGAATTACACGATAGGAGGCGGCGTTGCCATCGGCTTGATTGATGTCAAAATGGGCGCAGGCCGGCGTCCTATGGCTTGGAGAGCGTCGCGTCGCGAAACACGAATGGATGGACGCTTGATTCCTTAAAACACCAAGATGAGGAACGGCCGTCAGGCCCGCGACTCGCGTTGAATCAACTCAAGCCCCTTCCTGTATGAGGTCACCTCGAATTCCGGGAAGCGCCGCTTGAATTTCGTCGAGTCGAACAAGCTGTCGCATCCGTAGCGGGGCAGCAGCTCCCGGATTTCCCGCACTGTCGGAGAAAAAATACCCGCGCCGATCAAGGCCCATTTGCTGATGACGGTGTACGAGGCATCCCTCCCGAAAATCCCGCAGGCCAGTTCGATGAATTGCTTGTAGGTGAGGCGATCGTCACTGCAGGGCAGGTGCCAGGTCTGGCCGAATGCGTCGGGCGCATTGCCGATGGCCGCCAGTGCGCGGCTGGCGTCGGGCGTCCAGATGAGCGTTCGCAGCGTGTCGTCCCTGACCGGCACCCGCGGCTTCTTGCCGGACTTGAGGTTGTCGATGACCAGCGTATTCGTGACGCTCTGCGTTTTGCCGGGGCCGTAAAACTCGGGCGCCCTGCACAGGGCGACCGGGATGTCCCCGCGCTTCATTTCATCCAGGACCATGGCCGCCATTCTTGCGCGGACCCGGCCCTTGCGCCCGACCGGCGCGAAGGCCGTCTCTTCCGTCATGAGCCGGTCGTCCTGCGGGTACATGTAGGTATTGTCGAAATAGGCGAAGCTGGCGCCCGCCGCGCGGCAGGCATCCAGGGCATTCTTCAGCATGACGGGAAACTGCTTCTCCCATAATTCCGTGTCAGGCGGCAGGCCGGCGGTGAAGTAGACCACGCTGCTGCCCTTGACCGCCTCGGCGGTCTGCCTCGCGTCGAGAAGGTCGGCCGATGCCAGCGTGTCCGTCTCGTTGACCTTGCGGGGATGGCGGCTCACGAGCCTCAGGCCGGTCTCATGCTTGCGCCGAAGCTCCCGCGCCAGCTCAACCGCGATCTGGCCATTTGCGCCCAATATCGTTTGCATTCCCGTCCCTCGAAAAGTCACTTCGCAGGATCATGCGCCCATCTCCCGCGGCGAGCAAGCCGGAGTCCTGCCTGAAATCGGAACGAGGGGCGGGAATGCCTTAGAACTCTTCCCAGTCGTCACCGGTAGCGACCGGAAGCTGCCGTTTCGGCGCCACGCGCGTGACGGATCGCGTCACCCGGGTCGCCAGGGCAGCGGGAACGATCGCGTTCACGCGCGCGGAAATCGCGGCGGGCGCCTGCGCTGCGGCATGGCTTCCTTCCAGCCTGAACAAGGCTACCGCCTCGGTCAGCTTCTCGGCCTGCTGCTGCATCGCGTTGGACGCGGCGGCCGCTTCCTCCACCAGGGCGGCGTTCTGCTGGGTCACGGCGTCCATCTGCGTGATGGCCTGGTTGACCTGCTCGATGCCGGCGGTCTGCTCGGCGCTCGCGGCGGTGATCTCGGCCATGATGTCGGTGACGCGGCGCACGCTTTCCATGATTTCCTGCATCGTCCTGCCGGCCTGGCTGACAAGCATGCTGCCGGCGTCGACGCGTTCCACCGAACTGTCGATGAGCGACTTGATTTCCTTGGCGGCTGCCGCCGAGCGTTGCGCCAGCGTGCGGACTTCGCTCGCCACGACGGCGAAGCCGCGGCCCTGCTCGCCGGCACGCGCCGCTTCCACCGCCGCATTGAGCGCAAGGATGTTGGTCTGGAAGGCGATGCTGTCGATCACGGAAATGATGTCGACGATCTTGCGTGCCGAGGCATTGATGTCGCCCATCGTGCCGACGACCTCGCCGATGACTTCGCCGCCCTTGACTGCCACTTCGGACGCGGTGTTGGCCAGCGCGTTGGCCTGGCGCGCGTTGTCCGCGTTATGGCGCACCGCCGAAGTGAGTTGTTCCATCGACGAGGCGGTTTCTCCGAGCGAGCTGGCCTGCTGCTCGGTGCGCGTCGACAGGTCGAGGTTACCGGCAGCGATCTCGCCCGAGGCGGTGGTGATGGCCTCGGTGCCCTGGCGCACGTCGGACACGATCTTCTGCAGGCTGGAGTTCATGTCGCGCAGCGCCTGCAGCAGCTCGCCGGTCTCGTCGCGCGAATCGACCTGGATGTCACCGGCGAGGTCGCCGCTCGCAACGCGCCGCGCAGCGGTCACCGCCTTGCGCAGCGGTCCGGTGATGCCGCTGGTCAGCCACCATGCGGAAGCCACGCCGAACAGCACCACGAGCGCGCTCAGCCCGAACAGCTCCAGCCGGCCGCGGCTTTCCAGGGCTTCGGCCCGTTCGGCCGCCTCGTCGAGCTGCTTGCGCTGCAACTGCAGGAACTGCCCGACCAATTCAAGGTAGCGGGCGGAGGCCGGCAGGTACTGTTCATCCAGCACCTTGCTGGCTTCCTCGGCGCGCCCCTCGGCCTTCAGCTTGAACACCGCGTCCCGGCTCAGGATGTAGGACGCGCGCACTTCGCTGATCTTGTTGAACAGGGATTTCTCGGCTTCGCTGGTGATGAGCTTTTCGATCTTCTTCATCAACTCGGTGCTGCTCTTCGAGGAGGCGGCGGCATCCGCCGCGAAGAATTGCGAAAGCGTCGCGTCGGCGCTTTTCGCGACGGCGGTGGTGCGCGTGACCGCGCTGGTGATGTTGCGGTTCCAGTCGCTGACCAGCCGCTCGGTCATGAGCGGCTCGGCCATGACGTCGCGCATGTTGGCGCCCAGGCTTCCTATCGTCCAGATGCCGTCGGCCGCAATCAGTGCCGACAAGCCGATCGCGGCGGCGAAGCCCAATGCGAGGCGTCGGCCGATCTTCATGTTCTTCAATAACTTCATGACCATCCCTAGTTCGATTTTTGTGCTGCGGCCGAGCGCGCAGGCTTGTTGCGAGCTTGATGCGAGTGAGAACATCCCATAGGAGACCGGTGCGGGAATGATTAGGGGGAGTAGGAAGGTCCCGGGCCGGGCGCGGTCCGTATTTTCCTGGCGCTCGCCCTTGCTTAGCCTGCCGGTTTCCTTGATGTTCCTTATTGTTTTGACGTTTCCTCGCGGAAACACGATGCTAGTGTATCGCCACGAATCCTGCAATAAAATGGTCCAAAACGTTGTTTTCAACTCCATGGAAAATTTTGTCGAAATCGCCGATCGTGACGGAAGCTTCAGCGTTTCGGTCCTTACTGCCAGCAAATCTTCGCGTGTCGTCCTGTTTGCGGCCGGCGCGGGAGGAAATCCGCGGCGCCACATGCCGCTGCTGCAGACACTTGCCGATCATGGCTTTACCGTCGTGGCGCCGCATTTCGAGCGGGTGGCGGGCCATGCCATCTCCGAGGCCGATCTGTCCTTGCGGATCCGGCGGCTCGCGCTCGCGCTCGACTACGCCGCCGGGACAGGCCACCCCGTCGACGGGATCGGACATTCGATCGGCGCGGCAATGCTGATCGGCCTGTCGGGCGGGCAGATGTGGATGCGACATGGTGAAAAGCTGGATATCGCCGCCGGCCAGCGCATCGAACGCCTGGTGCTGTTCACGCCGGCGACGGATTTCTTCCGGGCGCCCGGCGCGCTCGATGGCGTGCATGCGCCGATGCAGGTGTGGGCCGGCGAACTGGACGACGTCACGCCGCCGTCTCAAACGCTGTTTCTCAAGAACGCCTTGGGCGATCTGGTCGATGCCCGCGTCGTTCCAGGCGCCGGACATTTCTCGTTCATGAATGAATTGCCGCCGCACGTGACGGACAGCCTTGAGAATCGCGAGGCTTTCCTCGATCACCTGGCCCGGGAAACGCGGCGCTTCCTCCTGGCGTAAGGCGGGCGCCTCATCGCTCGCCGGTACCGGCATGTTCGAGCGGACGGCCATACTGCTGCCGGTATTGAGAGGTCGTCATGCCGGTCACCCGCTTGAAGGTGCGCATCAGGCTTGCCTCGTCGGCGAAGCCTGCCTCCCCGCAGATCGTTTTCATGGATGCGGTGGAGGCCACCAGCGCATCCGCGACCTGGGCCAGCTTGACCAGCCGCAGCCACTTGCCTGCGCTGACTTGCGCATGCCGCTCGATCCGCCTGCTGAGGGTTCTGGCGGACACGGCGAGGTAGTCCGCTGCGATGCCGAGGTTCAGGCCGGCAGCAGGTACGTTGCGGACATGGGCAACCAGGCGCTGCAGCTGAGGATCCGCCTGCACCATGAGCTCGACCGGCCGGAATGCAGGGTGTCCCGTGTCCGATCGCGGGACGAGCATGGCGCGCTCCACGTCCCGCAAGACCTCCGCGGGTATCCGGCGCATGAGCAGCCAGTTGAGCAAGGCCCAGTAGCCGTTCGCGCCGGCGGCGGTAACGATGCTGCGGTCCTCGACGACGGCTTGCCGGAAGTCCCACCTGATCGCCGCGAACCGTTCGCGAAGAGGCCGCTCCAGCCACCATGTCGCCGTCGCTTCGCAACGGTCGATCCTTCCCGCCGCCGCGACGAGCGCGACACCCATGCAATAGGTCCACAGCGCCGTTTGCTTCGGCAACTGGCGCAGCCAGGCAAGCAGGCGGGCCTGGCGGTCGAGCATGCGATCGAGGTCGGCGGCGGATTCGGCCCAGAAGCCCGGCAGCAGATAGGCATCGCAAGGTTCGCGCAGGGCATGGTCCAGGTGTAGCACCGGACCGTCGACCAGTTCGACCCTGCCGCTCTCGGCGCCGATCCAGACCGGATCGAACACCGGCTTGCCCATCCGCCGGTTGATCGCCCGGAACAGATCGGAGGCGGCAAAGAGCCCGGCCGGCATGCAGCCCGGGTAGACGAGGAGCCCGATCTTGATGCTTGCCCGTCGAGGCGAACGAGAGGGTGGTGTCATGATATGCAAGGATTATGGCATGAATTGCCATAGTCAGGACCGGCCGGGCAAGCCACACTCCAGGCATGCGTGCATTTCGCGGCGCTTAACTTCAGGAGGCAGGCATGTTCGTCAACGTCGATGGGGCACGGATCCATTTTTCCGATTCAGGCGAGGGAGCACCTGTGCTTTTCCTGCATGGCATTCCTGACTCCTGCACGGTGTGGGATGGCGTCATTCCCACGGTAAGCCAGGGCCATCGATGCCTGGCGCCCGACTTGCCCGGCTTTGGCCAGTCTGCGGAGCCGCATGGGTTCAGGGTAAACCTGGAGAACATGGCGCGTTTCATCGACGGCTTCCTCGATGCGCTCGGCATCACGGAACCCATCCATCTGGTCGTGCATGACATCGGCGGGCCGTATGGCCTGGCATGGGCGGTGCGGCATCCTGACCGGGTACGGAGCATCGCGATCATGAACACCGTGTTCCAGTCCGAATACCGCTGGCATCGGTATGGGCGCATCTGCCGGACCCGGGGGCTGGGCGAGTTGCTGCAACTCCTCACTTCGCAGTCCGGCCTCGCGCGGGCGATGCGCCAGAACTCCGGGGCGAACAAGCCGAGCCGCGCCCATGTCAGTGCCACATACCGCGCCTTTACCGGCCGGGTGCGCCGGATGGTGCTGCGGCTTTATCGCGGCCTCGATCCGGAAGTGTTCGAAGGCTGGGATGCGAGCCTGCGCGCCTTGTCGAACAGCGTTCCCTCGCTCGTCATGTGGGGCGATCGGGATACCTACATTGGAAGCGTCTTCGCGGACCGTTTCGGGGCGAGGCAGGTGATGCATTTCCCGGAAAGCGGCCATTGGCTGATGTTGGAAGCGCCGGAGGTGGTTTCCCGGCGGCTGCTGGCGCTCTTCGCCGAGGAGGTTCCATGCCGCGAAGCGGCGGCGGGCCGCCTCATTTCTTGCTGATTTCCCCGATCTCCTTCAGGTACTTCAAGGTTCCAGGATGCAGTCGCGCTTCCGGCGCCACCGCCGCGGTGTTTTTCGCGGTCGTTTCCCGCGCCTGCGGCAGCAGGTCGGCGATCATCTTCTCGCCAAGGTGAAGGGCCCTGGTCAGGCGGTAAGCCGTTTCGGCCGGCAGGCCGGGACGGGCCATGATGACGCTCCAGGAACCGACCGAGGCCAACGCCTCAGGCTGTCCCTTGAAACTGTTGGCGGGCAAGGTCAGCACCTTGAGGAAACCATGGCGGGCAGTGATCGCGGCGATCTCCTTGTCGTCAGGGACGATGAAGCGGCCGCCGTGCGCGCCGTTGGCGACCGCCGTGAAGCCGGGCCAGCTGCTGCCGCCTCCCCACAATGCCGCCACGCGGCCGTCCGCGACCATTGCCGGTCCGTCGCCCGCGCGCTCCAGGTAGACCGCCTGGAAATCCTTGTCCATGTCGAGCCCGAGGCCATCCAGCACGTAGCGGGCGAGGATGACCAGCCCCGAGCCGCGCGCCCCGAATGCCACCGGCTTGCCGCGCAGGTCGCGGATGCTCCGGTAGGGGCTGTCCGCGCGGACGACGAACATGCCGGGAGTCGAGTACATGGCGGCAATGATGGCAAGCTTGGCGGGCGGGCGGCCGACGCCCTGCAGCGCCTCGTGGGCGGCCTCGCCCTGCACCAGTGCGATGTCGAGCTTGCCGGCTTCCAGCAAGGGAATGTTCTCGGTGCTGCCCCTGGTGTTGCGAGCCTCGACGTGCAATTCCGGATCCGTCTTCGCGATCGTGCGAACCACGGCATCGCCATAGACCGGAAAGCCGCCGCCCGGCGTCGCGGTTCCCATCACGACATCGACGGGCCCGGCGGCCAGGGCGGCAGAGACCGCAGGGATGGCGGCAACGAAGAAAAGCAGGGAGCGGAGGCAGGTGCGCACGGCGGGTCCTCGGTGGGCGGAGTCAGGCATCCGGCACGCGCGCGGTGTCCCGGACGCCTGGCTCGGTCGCCATGGCGTTTCTGATGATGGCGACGGCGTCGGCCACGTCATAGGGCTTGGCCAGGATCTTCACGCCGGGCACCGCCGCCTGGCGCTCCGAGTAGCCGGTTGCCAGCACGACGACCGTTTCCGGATACCGGGTCCGGACATGCTCGGCCAGGTCGATGCCTGTCGATTGCCCCGGCATGACGATATCGGAGAAGACCACGTCGAAGGGCCCGTGGCTTGCCAGGAGCACGATCGCGTCGGCGGCGTTGGCGGCTTCCCGTACCTCGAATCCCGCCGCGCGCAGGGCCGGCGCGACCACGGACGAGACCAGGGGATCGTCTTCCACGTACAGGAGCGTTCCGGACGAGCCGGCCGGCCCCGGCATGGGTTGCGGAAGCGCCAGGTTCCGGCCGGGCAGGGACTCGATTGCCCGCGGCAGGTGGAAGGCGATGGTCGTGCCGCGGCCCGGCAGGCTGTCGATGGCGAGGCTGCCGCCGACCTGCCTGGCAAAGCCGTACGCCTGCGGCAATCCCATCCCCGATCCCCGGCCCACCGGCTTGGTTGTGAAGAATGGATCGAGCGCCTTGCTGAGGACATCCGGCGGCATCCCTTCGCCGGTATCCGTCACGGTGATGCGCACGTAGTCGCCCGCGACAAGTTCACCGGCCGCTTCGGTCAGGGTGAGGTTGCCTGCCGAGATCGACACGCTGCCGCCCAGGGGCATCGCGTCCCGGGCGTTGATCGCCACGTTGAGCAAGGCCAGCTCCAGCTGCGCGGCATCGACCGTCACCGGCCACAGCCCGGGCGGAAGAGCTATGTTCAGGTCGATGTCGCTGCGCAGGCCGCCGATGAGCAGCGGCCGGATGGCTTCCAGCTGGCGCGCGAGGTCCACGGTTTCCAGGTGGACTTCCTGCACCCGCCCGAAGGCCATGAGCTGGCGCGTCAGCTCGGCGGACCGTTCGACGGCGCGCTGGCAGGCCTCCACCGTCTGCCGTACCCGCGGTTCCACCGTCGCGAACAGGATCAGCTGCAGGCCCGTCGTCAGGGTCTGCATGACGTTGTTAAAGTCGTGCGCGATGCCGCCCGTCAGCCTGCCGAGCGCTTCCAGCTTCTGCGACTGGAGCAATGCCTTCTGGGAACGTTCGGCGGTGGCGACCGCTTCCGCCACCCGCATCTCGAGGTCGGCCTTGGCGCTGCGGATCTGTTCGCTGGCACGGGCCATTTCCAGGCTGACCGTGTCGATTTCCACAACGCCGCTCGGCTTCCAGCCGACGCGCTTGCCCTCGCCGAGGTCGGCGGCGGCGCGGCGCAGGTCTTCCAGCGGCTTGGCGGTCTTGCGGGCGATGACGGCTGCCACCGCCGTCCCCAGGCCGAGCAGCAGCAGCGCCACCAGGGCCACGAACGCGGTCGCCTGGCGTGCGGTGCCGGTAAGGGCGCTGCTGGGCACGCTGACCAGGAAGGTCCATTCCGAATGCGGGGCCTGGCTGAAGAAAGCGGTGACCGGCGTGCCGTCGAGCGTGACGCCGTCGTTGCTGCCCTGCTTCTCGGCGATGATCTTGCGAAGCAGGGTCTTGTCGGCCGATGCGCCGACGAACTTGTCGGGATTCAGGCTGCGGGCGGCGACCACGCCCTGCCTGTCGATGATGGTGGCAATCCATCCGGCGGGCAACCGGTGATCGTCCAGCAGTTTCTGCAGCTGGCTGGTGAAGGAACCCGTCGACAGGTAATAGAGCAGGCGTCCATTCCGCTCCACCGGCACCTGGACCGCGAAACTGTGTCCCTTGCTCAGCGGCGCGAAGTAAATGTCCGATACGACGGGAGGCAAGGGGCCGAGCTTCTGGCGCTGAGACAGGATGGATTCGGGCATCCCGGGCAGGACGGTCTCGCCGAAGGGGCGGCGGGTGTTCATGATCTGGCGGCCGGCGGCATCGGACAGGATGATCACCGCGTCATGGTTCGCCGCGACCTCCTGGGCGAAGCGGTAGAAGCCTTCCAGGTTGTTGTCGCTGATGGTGGGGGAGCGGGCCAGGGTGTCGAGGACCTTGATGCGTTCCGTCATCTCCTTGTCCAGCAAGCCTGCCATGGCGTTGCCCAGGTCCTGGATGCTGGTGCGGTAGGACTGCTGCTGGGCGTGATAGACGTAATAGATCACCAGCCCCGCACCAACGAGGGATGGAATGAGGATGGAAAAGACGAGAACCAATAACCGCGACCGGATGCCCATGCTGTTGGTTCTTAGATTTGTGATTTCGTCATTGTATCCCGTCGGCGGGTATTGTGAAATTTGCATCGCTTCCCGTTGACGGGGTGGATTGTCTGAGTCTGCCAAACCCAGTATCGTTACGTCCCATGGGAAGGAAGAAGACAACGGATCTCGAATGGCAGCGCGGCTACCGCTGCCATACCTTGTGGCGCCGGCATGAACGCCTGGGAAAGGTCTCCTTGACGGCAGACGAGGGCAACGACCCCCGTTACCTGTGCGAGGTGGGCACCGTGCGGGGCGAAACGGACAACCTGCTGGCGGCGAAGAAGTGGGTGCTGCGCCAGGCAAGGATCCACGAGGTGCAATTGCCTCTTTTCTGAGGCGGGCGCGATTCCGAGGCGGCCGCATCCCATCCAGCAACCTCATCCGGAGACTGAATGAAGCCATTCCTGCTGATCATCGCATGCGCCATGTCGCTGTCCGCCTGCATGGCGGGCACCGCGCCTTCCGCCTCGCAGACGGCTTCGCCCCCGCAGCAGCGCAGCGAAAAAGCCGGCGGCCTCAGGGTCACCTTCCTTGGCGTGAGCACGCTGCTCTTCGACGATGGTGAAACGGCGATCATGACCGACGGATTCTTCAGCCGGCCGGCGCAATCGGAACTTGCCGGACAGATCGGTCCGAACGAAAGCCGGATAGACCGCGCCTTGCAGCGCGCCGGCGTGCGCTCCCTTGCCGCCGTCATTCCGGTGCATTCCCACTACGATCACGCGCTCGATTCTCCCGTGGTGGCCGCGAAGACCGGTGCCTTGCTGCTCGGCTCGGAATCGACGGCCAACATCGCGCGCGGCTACCGCTTCCCCGAAGACCGCATCCGTGTCGTCGGCAATGGCCAGAGCATGCGCTTTGGCCGTTTCACGGTCACGATGATCAATTCCGCGCACCTGCCCACCGGTTTCGCGCCCGGCAACATCACCGAGCCGCTCGAACCGCCATCGAAGATCACCGACTACAAGCTCGGCGAATGCTATTCCGTGCTGGTCGAGCACGACGGCCGCGCGATCCTCGTGCAAGGCAGCGCCGGCTTCATACCCGGCGCGCTGAAGGACCGCCGCGCGGACGTCGTCTATCTTGGCATCGGCGGACTGGCCGGCACGAAGGCGGACTACCAGCAGGAGTACTGGCATGAGATCGTGCAGGCGGTACGCCCCAAGCGCATCATCCCGGTTCACTGGGATAACTTCTTCAAGCCGCTCGATGAACCGCTCCAGCGGGAGCCCGGTTTCGACGCCTCGCTGCGCTTCGTTCGCGAGCGCGCCGCCGCCGACAAGGTGGACGTGCAGGTGCAGGAGGCCTGGCAGCCCATCGATCCCTTTTCCGGATTATGAGCGGAGTGCTTATCTGATGGTGCGTAAATATTAAAGCCTTGATAACGCTTTTCGACGGCTTCATCAGATTCATCACTTAATCGCATTTTCACCATGCTTCGCTTGGCCTGAGGTGTTGCATTTCAAACGCGAAAACCGGCGCAAAACCGTGCCCGGCGCGGGTCTCCCATGAAAATGGGATAACGCCGCCCATTCCCATATGTAATAATTTCCTCACCGCAAAGACAAGAAGCACCCATCCTACTTCGTTAATTTCTTTGCGGAAATAAGCGACGATGCCATTCGAATTAAGGACGGATGGCGGCCGTCAGCCGCGTTCATCGAAACGCGTCGATAAAAATCACAGGAGAGACCATGAGGATCAAGGACATCAGAATCGGCACGCGCCTGTCGCTCGGCTTCGGCATCTTGCTGATTCTCCTGATGGCGCTCGCCGCCGTCGCCGTCGCCCGCATGCTGAGCATCGACAATACCGTGACGCGCCAGGACAGCGTCATCGTCGACCGCCTGCACCCCCTGTATGTCGCCCGCGAAGCGCTCGCGCAGACGGGCATCGCGGCGCGTAACGCCTATGTGTTCACCGACAACGACGATGCGAAGCGCGAGCTGGCCATCGTCGACCAGCAGAAGGCCATCTTCATGGACGTGCTCAAGGAACTGGCGCCGCGCTATTCCGGCGACGCCGACTTCGAGAAGGTCAGCAAGGGACTGGTGCAGATGGCGCAGGAGCTCAACCGCCCGCGCAAGTACCGCGAAGCCGGGCAGATGCAGGAATTCGGCGAATTCCTCGTCAAGGAATGCAGCCCGCTGCGTCGCAGGATCGTCGCCGACATGGAAGTCGTCATCCACCACGCCGAAAAGGAAATGGCTGCCGCGACGTCCGACGTGCATGACATCATCGGCACGTCGCGGACCTTCGTCATCGCCGTGTCCGCCTTCGCCATCGCGCTCGGCATGGTGCTGGCAGTCCTGCTGGCGCGCAGCATCACCAGGCCGCTGACCGCGGCCGTCGAACTCGCGAAGCGCGTCACCACGGGCGACCTGACCAGTCATATCGAAGTGGGGTCCATGGATGAAACCGGACAGCTCATGGCCGCGCTGAAGGAGATGAACGACAACCTCGGACGCATCGTCACCGAGGTGCGCAACGGCACGGAACAGATCGCCACCGGCTCGACCCAGCTCGCCTCGGGCAACCAGGACCTGTCGTCCCGCACCGAGGAGCAGGCAAGCTCGCTGGGCGAAACGGCATCGTCCATCGACGAGCTGACCTCCACCGTGAAGCAGAACGCCGACAACGCGCAGCAAGCGAACACCCTGGCCCGTACCGCAGCCGACGTGGCGTCGGAAGGCGGCGAAGTCATTTCCCGCGTGGTCGACACGATGAGCGCGATCAACGAATCATCCAAGAAGGTGGCGGACATCGTGTCGGTCATCGACAGCATCGCCTTCCAGACCAACATCCTCGCGCTCAATGCGGCAGTGGAAGCGGCGCGTGCCGGTGAACAGGGCCGCGGCTTCGCCGTCGTGGCGAGCGAAGTGCGCACCCTCGCGCAGCGCAGCGCGAATGCCGCCAGGGAGATCAAGCAACTGATCGATGAATCGGTCCTCAAGGTGGAGACGGGAAGCAGCCTCGTCAACCAGGCGGGTGCGACCATGGGCAATATCGTCGAGCAGGTCCGCCGGGTCACCGACATCATTGGGGAGATCACGTCGGCGAGCCAGGAACAGACGACCGGCATCAAGCAGGTGAATGCCGCGATCGCGCAGATGGACCAGGTGACGCAGCAGAATGCGGCCCTGGTCGAGGAAGCGGCGGCCGCGTCGGAAGCCATGCAGGAACAGGCGGTCCAGCTTGCGCAGGCCGTGAGCGTGTTCAAGCTGGCGCCGGCCGCGGCCTGAGCGGCGCCCGGTGGCCTAAGGGACGCGCTACCTCAGACGATCTTATGGCGGTCGTCGAGCACCGTCTTGTAGGCCAGGTTCTGCAGCACGATCTGCGAGGTCGAATCGAGGTCGATGAATTCCACGCCGATCAGGTAGCGCTTCGCGTCGCCGTCTCCTTCCGCGACCACGTTCCTGATCATCGCATTCGCGGTGATCGACATCTCGAGATCCAGCGGCTGGCTGAAGATCGAGAACTGCAACTGCACCTTTTCTTCCGGCTTGCCGATTTCCGCCGGAGCCGCGACCAGCGCCCCGGAGATGCTGACGTTGTCCAGCAGCACAGGACATGCCGCGAACGCGGCGTCGCCCGGCTTCGTCAGGCTGGCGGGAATATCGACCTTGATGCGCATGGCGGAGCGCAGGCTGGTGCCGAGCACCTGGTCGGGAAACGAGACGTGAAAGCAGTGCAGCGGCTGCTCGTACAGGCGCATCACCGTCACGTCGAAGCTGCACACCTTCACCCCTGAAAACACCCTGACCGTCAGCTTGTCGCCCTCGCGGAAAGGCCCCTGGCCCTGCACGTTCGCGGGCAGCCTGATGATGAGGAATTCTCCCTTCGCGAATCCGACCAGCGAGCAGAAGTACTGGATCGGCTTCACGTCGCGCACCAGCAGGATCTGAAGGCGCGCCCCGACCTGAAGGTTCATTTCCTCGAAAGAGACCAGGCGGGCGTGGGTGTTGTCTTTCCTCATGTGCGGTCCTGGAGATGGATGCCGCAATTATAAATGACGGCCGTCATCAACTGTCAAATTCTTCAAGGGATGCACGTCCCGTGCGGCAATCGCGACTGGATGCGCCGGACCTTATTAGGCGCGCGTCCTGCCTGGCCGGCAACTCTCGAGCCATTCCCGTCCGCCTGCATCCAGCGCGGCGGCGATGACGTGCGGCGGAATGCTGTACACCGTTGCCCAGGTGGCGCGGCCATCGGCGGCATTCGAAGGAAAGCTCGTCGTCTCGATCGGCCAATGGTACTTGCGCTTCAAGGCCCGGATGATCGCGGCGAGCGTGATGCGCCCGCGCAGCGGTTCGGCGCCGGTCTGGTCCGCATTTGACAGCAGGACTGCGAGCACCGCGCCGCGGGCGGTATTCGGTCCGGGAAAGATGGGAGGTTTGGCAGGCATGGCGCCATTGTAGGGCCTGCCGCCGGCCCGCGAAAAGCAGGCATCGATTAACGCTTGACCTTGCCATCATGGGAAGGCGAACACTGGCAACCGAAACAACTTCAATCGCTGCCCGCATTCCTCACGGGAAGACGGGAAACCCTGCCTGCGCCGCGTGCTTGCCATGCGGCCAAACCCATACCGGACAAGGACATGAACATGAATCTCCACGCAACGATCGCCTCTCTGGCCGTGTCGGCCGCTCTTATTGGATGCATGACGCCGCCGCAAGATCTGAATCTCGCGACCGAGCGCCCCACGGACAAGGGCAAGTACGTCGCCGCCATCAAGCCGGTCTCTGCGCCTATCGTCATCAACAAGATGCATGCATGGGAAATCAAGCTCAACGACGCGGCGGGCGAACCCGTCACCCAGGCGCGCATCGCCGTCGGCGGCGGCATGCCCCAGCACGGCCACGGCTTCCCCACCCAGCCGCGAGTGACCCGCGAACTGGAGCGAGGGCGCTACCTGCTGGAGGGCATGAAGTTCAGCATGCCCGGCTGGTGGGAGCTCAAGCTGGAGATCGATGCGAAGGACGGCAACGATGGCATTACCTTCAATGTCGTGATCAACCCCGAATGAACCGCCAACCCGGACGAGGGAGAATCTGGATGAAGATCAACACAATGGCAAGACTCGCCCTGGTCATGCTCGCACTGACGACGACGCTGGTGCTGGCCGCGGCGGCCGACCTGAAGGCATTCGACGGATGGAGCGGCGGCGAGATCAGCCTGCTGTCTTCGCTGCACATCAGGCGCCTCGGCGCGGCGCCGGCCGATCCATCGAACGCGGCCGAAGCCGCGCCGGTCGCCGCAACGGCAGCCGCATTAGGCAAGCAACTGTTCTTCGACAAGCGCCTGAGCGGCAATGGCCAGGTTGCCTGCGCGTCTTGCCACGCTCCCGAGCGGCAGTTCCAGGATTCCCTTCCCCGCGGGCGCGGCATCGGCGAGGGCATGCGCCGCACCATGCCGGTCGTCGGCGCGGGACATGCCGCCTTCCTGTTCTGGGACGGCCGCAAGGACAGTCTCTGGTCACAGGCGCTCGGGCCGCTAGAGGACCCGCTGGAGCATGGCGGCAACCGCATGGCGTACGCTCGAACGATCGCCGCCCATTATCGTCCGGGCTATGAAGCCATCTTCGGCAAGATGCCATCCCTGGATGGATTGCCGCCCGCGGCGGGGCCGTCCGGCAACCCATCGCAGCAAGCTGCCTGGGCAGGCTTGCCGGCGCAACGCCGGGAGGACGTATCGCGTGTTTTCGCCAATATCGGCAAGGCCATCGCGGCTTATGAAAAGACGCTCGGCTTCGGACCGTCGCGGCTGGACCGGTATATCGAGGCGGTCGCCACGAGGAA
Source organism: Noviherbaspirillum galbum (assembly GCF_010974945.1). Lineage (GTDB taxonomy): Bacteria > Pseudomonadota > Gammaproteobacteria > Burkholderiales > Burkholderiaceae_D > Noviherbaspirillum > Noviherbaspirillum galbum. Next base: position 73,091 of record NZ_JAAIVB010000048.1, read on the forward strand.
CGAGGCCGGCATAGACGCGCTGGACAAGCAAGAGAAGGCAGGACTGCGCGTCTTCATCGGCAAGGGCCGCTGCGTGACCTGCCACAACGGGCCGCTGCTGACGGACCAGCATTTCCACAACACCGGCATCCCTGCGATCTCCGGCAAGCCCGATCCAGGCAGGTCAGGCGCGATCACCAAACTGCTGCGCGACGAATTCAATTGCCTGGGCAAGTTCAGCGATGCGAGGCCGGAGCAGTGCGAAGAATTGCGCTTTCTCGCCACCGGCGATCCCGCGATGGTCTCGGCCTTCAAGACGCCGGGCTTGCGCGGCGTCGCGGCACGCATGCCTTACATGCATGCCGGGCAAAAGGCGACGCTGCGCGACGTGGTCGCGCACTATGACAAGGCGCCCGACGCCGCTCTCGGCCATTCCGAACTCAGGCCGCTGGGCCTGACGCCGGCGGAAATCGAAGCGCTGCTGAAGTTCCTGGAAACCTTGGCCAGTCCTATCCTGCAAGCCGAATGAGTCGTCAGCGCGACGCGCCGGTCAGTAGCGCCATTGCCATTGAAGCTGGACCTGCTTGTAGCGATAATCCGGTCCGCCGTAGGAGGCGCTCTGGTTATAGCCCGCCTTCAAGGAAAGAACCTGCGCGTCGGTCATCCGCTTTTCCAGCGACACGTCGAGCAGCCTGGTCGGCGTGGCATCGTCCTCGCCGACGCGTTGCCGTCCGACGCCCGCAAGCACCACCGCCGTCCAGTCCGCGCTGCGCTTGCGCCAGCCAGCCATGACCATGCTTTCATGGTAACGGTCCGGATTGAAGTACGCGCGCCTGCCTTCGTCGCCTTCGCTGCGGAACCAGCGATAGCGCGCCTGGACCGTGAAGCCGCTGTCGAGGAAGGGCTGGTAGATGAGCCTGAGCCTGCCGTGCAGGCGTTCGTTACCGTCGGAAAAGGATTGATGCCCGAGCAGCGCCACCCCGGTCAGGTGCGCATTGAGCCCATGCTCCAGGCTTGCGCCGAAGAAGTTGACGTGGATGCCCTGGTCGAGCGCGGCCGCCGTTTCCACGAAATCGCGATTGGCGAATGCTTCCCAGCTCGTGGCGGGACCGAGCGTGCCATGGTAGGTGGCATCGAAGGTCGCGAGATTCTTGCCATGCTGCGACAGCACTCCCGCTTCTCCCTGCCAGTAGGAGCCCGCAGCCGTGTCCTTGCCCTGTCCAAGCAGCAGGACTTGCTGACCGCTCCGGTTCCAGCCGTCCTGCTCGAACCAGTGCAGGCGCCCGCCGATGCCGACACGATTGCGTTCCTGGCATGGCGTGAGCCAATAGGAAGCGCCGGCGCGGCGCGTATCGAAATGTTCGCTGTCGCTCGCCACGAACGCCTGCGCGTCGACCTGCCCGGCGGGCGCACGCTCGGCGCACACCTGCGCGATGGCGCTGCCCTGCGCGAGCGCCAGTACCACGAGCCAGCCATGCTTCATTTGGTCCCCCAGGTCTTCTTGAGCTTGAGCAGCTCGGACACGTAGCCAAGGCAGCACGCCGGCTGCAGCAGCAGGCTGTATGCCAACGTGTAAAGCAGGAAACCCTGCCGGTTGCGCCTTACCTTCAGGCCCATGCGGTCAAACAGCTCCTTGCCGTTCCTGAACATCAGGTAGTTGATGATGAAGGTCAGCGGCAGCAGGGCGAGCGTCATCGGTCCTGCGATCCAGTAGCATCCGAAGCAGGCCAGCACGATGCCGGGAATGAAGGCCACGGTGTAGATCAGGTCGAGGAAGGGAAACAGCACGTTCCAGTAAATGAAGGCCGTGGCCATCCGCCGCGTCGTCAGGATCTGCGGATGGCACTTGAATGCTTCGAGCATGCCGCGGGACCAGCGCTGCCGCTGGCGCACGAAGATCGACAGCGTCTCCGGCACGTTCGTGAACAGCAGCGCATCCTCGCAATGCCCGATGCGGTATCCCGCCTTGAGCATCGCCCAGGTCAGGACGATGTCCTCGCCGACGCAGTTCGGCCAGCCGCCGACTTCACGCAGCACCCGCCTGCTGTAGAGGGAAAAGGCGCCTTGCGCGACGAGCGTGCCATGGAACAGGGATTGGATGCGCTTGATGGCGGCGATGCCATGGAAGTAATCCCATTCCTGCATCTTCGTTATCCAGTTGCGGCGTGAATTGCGCACCAGCACGCAGCCCGCCACCGCGCTCGTCTTGCAGGGATCGGTCATGTAGCGCTCGACGATGTTCTTCAGCGCGTCCTTGTGCAGGTAAGAGTCGCCGTCGATGGTCACCACGATTTCATAACTCGCTTCACCCAGGCCAACGTTCAGGGCGCGCGCCTTGCCGATGTTTCGCCGCAGGTCGATCAGTCTCAGCCAGCGGTAATCCTTTCTCGCCGCGCGAACGAGTGGTCCGGTATTGTCGGTCGATCCATCGTTGATCACGATGACCTGCAGCACGCCAGGATAGTTTTGCTTCTCGATGCTCTCCAGCGTGGACAGGATGTTCGCCTCTTCCATGTATGCCGCGATCAGGATCGTCAGTTCAGGATAGGGCAGGTCCAGCGGCTTTCGCGGCGGCCGCCGGTCCAGCAGGAGCGACACAACGAGGAAGGCATTCATGAAGCCGGGGATGATGGCGATGCCGAACACCACGAGGTAGGCAGGCAGGGTGCCGATGTGCGTGGCGAGTTCGTCTATCCAGCCTTGTCCGAAGTACCAGGAAAACAAGGTCCATGAGAGGGAAAAGGCCCACGCCAGGACGAACTTGTTCCGGACGGGGATGTAACGTCGAGACGGGACCGCGGCAGGCGGCGGGGCAACGATCGCCTCTTCGGGCAGCAGGAGGGGAACGGCACTTGTCTCGATGTCTTCGGAAATGCGTAACGCTGCAGAATTTCTCATTGAGAACCAGGTCGGCACACCGAAAAGCTTGTGCACAATTTGTTGTTGTTAAGCACGAATAGATAGTGAGGGAAAGCATTAGTTCCTCTGCGAAACGACCATATGTCGATGCTTTCTTCGTGGCGAAAGTGCCTCAAGCAGGAAGAGGGTTTGCTGTCTTACAATCGGATCTGATAAAACATGACCGTCCTTCAACATGACGCTGATCGCGCCTATCCATGCCATCGACCCGCCTCTCCTTCGCCTTGTCGCGCAGGCCGATGCCTACATGCTCGCCTTGTATCCGGCAGTCGCCCCCCACCTGACGGACCCGGCAACGCTGCTGCAGGGCGAAGGCTTGTTCGTGGGAGCGTATGTCGATGAAGAACTTGCTGGCTGCGGCGCGGTACGCATGAAGTACGACGAAGCGGGGCACGCGGCATTCGGCGAGGTGAAGCGCATCTTCGTCGACTCCCGCTTCCGGGGACGAGGAATCAGCAAGGCGATCATGGACGTTCTGGAACGGCACCTGGTCGACCATGGGATCGGCCTGGTGCGGCTCGAAACCGGAGTGCGGCAGCCGGAGGCGCTGGGCTTGTATCGCAAGCTTGGCTATCGGACATGCCAGCACTTCGGGCCAGGGCCTGCGGATCCCTTGTCGGTGTATTTTGAAAAACTGCTGGATCTATCTTTGAAGACCTAAAGCCACGAGAGGCCGCGCCATTTGCGCCCGCAAGGCCATCCATCCGATCGTTTCCAGCATGCCCCGCCACGCACGCTAACCCGCGTCATCCCCGCCTAACGCTGTCATTCCCGCGAAGGCGGGAATCCCATTTCCCCAGGCTAGCCTCGCCTCTTGAAACTCAACACCCCCTCTCAACCTCCCTCAAGTCAAAAAAGAACTATTCCACGAAAGCCGCAGTCACACTGGAAACAATGTCCGTTCAACAAACACAAACGGACGACCTGAGTCTCCTTGCCGGAAGATCCTCACATGCGCAATTCATCTCAGCACCATGAGCACGCCAAGCATCCTGAACATCCTGCGAACGCCAGTCACGACAAGCTGGATGGCCAGGTCCATGTGCGCGGCGCGCGCGAACACAATCTGAAGAACATCGACCTCGACATCCCCCGGAATGCCCTCGTCGTCTTCACCGGCATTTCCGGTTCGGGGAAATCGTCGCTGGCGTTCGGCACCTTGTATGCCGAGGCGCAACGCCGTTACCTCGAATCGGTGTCGCCCTACGCGCGGCGGCTGTTTCACCAGATGCCCGTGCCGGAGGTGGATCGCATCGAAGGCTTGCCGCCCGCGATCGCGCTGCAGCAGCAACGCGGCGCGCCGACCACACGCTCATCGGTTGGCAGCGTCACCACGCTGTCGAATTCGCTGCGCATGCTCTACTCGCGGGCCGGTGATTACCCTCGTGGCCAGACGCTGCTCTATGCCGAGTCGTTCTCGCCGAACACGCCGGAGGGCGCGTGCCCGACCTGCCACGGACTGGGCCGTGTCTACGAAGTGACCGAGCATTCCATGGTGCCCGACGACACCCTGACCATCCGGGAACGCGCCGTTGCCGCCTGGCCTACCGCGTGGCATGGCCAGAACCTGCGCGACATCCTGACCACGCTGGGCATCGACGTCGATACGCCGTGGCGCGACCTGCCGAAGAAGGAACGGGACTGGATCCTGTTCACCGAGGAGCAGCCTGTCGTTCCCGTCTATGCCGGATTCACCCGCGAGGAAGTGCGGCGCGCGCTCAAGCGCAAGGACACGCCGAGCTACCAGGGCACCTTCACCGGCGCGCGGAAATATGTCCTGGATACCTTTGCCAATACCGAAAGCCCGTCGATGAAGAAGCGGGTGCTGCAGTACATGGTCAGCACCGGCTGTCCCTTGTGCAAGGGCAAGCGACTGCGGCTCGAAGCCTTGTCCGTCACGTTCGCCGGGCATGACATCACCGATTTCTCCCGGCTGCCGCTCAAGCGGCTGGCGTCCATCCTGCAACCGTATGCGGATGCGCGCGCGCCCGGATGGGACAAGCTTGCGGCAAGGAATCCCGAAAAGGCGATCGTGACCCAGCGGATCGCGGCCGACCTGGTGGCGCGCCTGTCGGTCCTGCTGGAACTGGGCCTGGGCTACCTGAGCCTGGAACGCAGCACGCCTACGCTTTCTCCCGGAGAGCTGCAGCGCCTGCGGCTCGCGACCCAGGTGCATTCCAGCCTCTTCGGCGTGGTGTACGTGCTGGACGAGCCTTCCGCCGGCCTGCATCCGGCGGACACCGAGGCATTGCTGCGGGCGCTGGATCGCCTGAAGGCGAGCGGCAATTCTCTGTTCGTGGTGGAGCATGCGCTGGACGTGATCCGGCATGCCGACTGGATCGTGGATGTCGGTCCCGACGCCGGCGAGGGCGGCGGCCAGGTCCTGTACAGCGGTCCTCCTGCCGGATTGCAGAAGGTTGCCGGTTCGCATACGCGGCGCTACCTGTTCGCGGTGCCGGCGCCCGAGAGGCGGGCGGTGCGCCCGCCTCAAGGCTGGCTGAGGCTGGCCGGCGTGACGCGCAACAACCTCGACCGCCTGGACGCCGCCTTCCCGCTGGGGGTGCTGACGAGCGTGAGCGGCGTCTCCGGCTCGGGAAAGTCCAGCTTGGTCAGCCAGGGCCTCGTCGAACTGGTGACGCGGGAACTTGGCCAGGAGATCGCGGCGGAAGCGGAAGAGGGCGATGCGGTGGAGCATGCGCCGGCCGCGGCGCCCGCCGCGCTCGAGGGACGCATCGTGGAAGGCATGGACCGCATCGATCGGCTGGTGCGCGTGGACCAGAAGCCGATCGGCCGCACGCCGCGCTCCAACCTCGCGACCTACACCGGCTTGTTCGATCACGTCCGCAAGCTGTTCGCCGCCACGCGTGCCGCACGGGCGCGTCATTATGATGCCGGCCGCTTCTCGTTCAACGTCGCCAAGGGCCGCTGCGCCAATTGCGAGGGCGAAGGGTTCGTCATGGTCGAGCTGCTGTTCCTGCCCAGCGTTTACGCGCCATGCCCTGTCTGCCACGGAACCCGCTTCAACGCCAAGACGCTGGAGGTGACTTACCGCGACAAGAACATCGCTGACGTGCTTGCCATGACGGTGGATGCGGCCTGGCATTTCTTCGAGGAAGAAGCCACCATCCGGCGTTCCCTCCAGACACTGCGGGAAGTCGGGCTGGGATACCTGCGACTCGGGCAGCCCGCCACCGAGCTGTCGGGAGGCGAGGCGCAGCGCATCAAGCTTGCCACGGAACTGCAGCGCGCCTCCCGCGGCAGGACGCTCTACGTCCTCGATGAACCGACCACCGGATTGCATCCGGCGGACGTCGACAAGCTGGTGGCCCAGCTCCATCGCCTCGTCGATGCCGGCAACACCGTCATCGTGGTGGAACACGACATGCGGGTGCTGGCCGCGAGCGACTGGATCGTCGACATCGGACCGGGGGCCGGGGACGAGGGAGGCAAGGTCGTGGCCGCCGGCGCGCCGGAAACGATCGCCGCTTCGGCGCGCAGCCGCACGGCGGGCTTCCTGAAGAGAATCCTGTGATCAGTGATCGTGGTGCAGGTAGCTCGGCTGGCGCGGCAGGCGCAGGCTGACCAGGAAGGCGACGACCATCATTGCCGTCACGTACCAGTAGAACGCGGATTCATGGCCAATCGACTTCAGGCCGAGGGCGACATATTCCGCGCTGCCTCCAAACAAGGCGTTGCCGACGGCATAAGCGAAGCCGACGCCCAGCGCGCGCACTTCGACGGGAAACATTTCCGCCTTCACGATGCCGCTGATGGAGGTATAGAAACTCACGATGGCCAGCGCCAGCGTAATGAGGAAGAAGGCCACGGTGGGGCTGGAATTGTGCGCGAGCGCCGTCAGGATGGGCACCGTCGCCACCGCGCCGAGCGCCCCGAACAGCAGCATGTTGGTACGGCGCCCGATGCGGTCGGAAAGCGCGCCGAACACCGGCTGCAGGCACATGTACACCAGCAGGCAGAGCGTCATGATTTCGCTGGCCTTCTTGATCGGCATGCCGGCGGTGTTCACCAGGTACTTCTGCATGTAGGTCGTGAAGGTATAGAACACCAGCGAGCCGCCGGCGGTGTAGCCGACGACCGTCAGGAAGGCGGGAAGATGTTCCTTGAACAGGCTGCGCATGCTGCCTGCCGCCTTGCTGCTGCGCGCTTCCGACGTCGTGGTTTCGTGCAGCGTGCGCCGCAGCAGCAGGGCGATGACCGCCGTGATGGCGCCGATGACGAATGGAATGCGCCATCCCCATGCCTTGAGCTCGGCTTCGCTCAGGAATTGCTGCAGCACCAGCACCACCAGCACGGCCAGGAGCTGGCCGCCGATGAGGGTGACGTATTGAAAGGAGGAAAAGAAGCCGCGCCTTCCGCGCAGGGCGACCTCGCTCATGTAGGTTGCGGTGGTGCCGTATTCCCCGCCCACGGACAGGCCCTGCAGCAGGCGGGCCACCAGCAGCAGGAAGGGCGCCATGGCGCCGATGCGGTCGTAGGTCGGCAGGCAGGCGATCAGGAGCGATCCGCCGCACATCATCAGCACGGACACCACCATCGACGTCTTGCGCCCCTTTCTGTCGGCAAGCCGTCCGAAGAACCATCCTCCGATGGGGCGCATGAGGAAGCCGGCCGCGAACACGCCGGCGGTATTCAGCAGCTGCGCGGTCTGGTCCGACTTGGGGAAGAACGACGGCGCGAAGTAGATCGCGCAAAAGGCATATACGTAGAAGTCGAACCACTCCACCAGGTTGCCCGACGATGCGGCGACGATGGCAAAGATGCGCTTGCGGGTTTCTTCGGCGGTGTAAGACGGCTTGGCTGCGCCGTCGGTAAGGGTTTGTGCCATGGCGTCCTCCGGTTCCAGCTTGTTCTACTCCGGAACGGGGATTTAGTTTCCACAATCCGCATCCGTAATGAGCCGCTGCAATCGACTTGTCTTCAGGAAACGCCAAGGAGACCCCGCCGGATTGTCCTACCGTCAAAGGCTGCTGCTTTTCGTAGAACCGATTCCATCTGGACTTGTCTGGCTTCGAAAGCAGGAGACTGATGATGGACAGAGAATCGATTTTCAATGCGCTGAGCCGCATGACCGGCCCCAAGGTCGATCATTTCAGCATGTGCGAGCTGTATGCCGCCACCCTGGCCGACATCGCCGAACGCGTGTCCAATGACGAGATGCGCAGGTTGCTGCTGATCGGCGCCTATCTCTTTGACCGGGAAACCTCGGGCAACGAAACAGACATGGCCGAACATGCCCGTTGGGGCGGCAGGCTCAGGCTGGTGCAGTGACGTCGCCGGGGATGCCGCGCGTCGCCCCGGGCGCGCGATACTCAGCCAAGAGACACATGGCCCACGCGGTAGATCTGCAACCGGCCGTGCCCGCGCTCGTCCTCCGGCAAGCCGGGCATGCCGCTCCATAGCCGGAACCGCACCAGGCTCCAGTCCGCCGGCTCGAAGCCGGCGAGGCTGGCCAGCACGCCGCGATCCGCCATGCTGGCACTGGACCGCTCGATCTCCGCGCGGCGAAGCGCGCCGAGATCGGCGTGCGGCTGGATAGGCAGGATTTCGCGCGTCGCATACCGCGCCTGATCGAGCGCGCTCCCGTGTTCCGCGTGCCAGACATTCCATCGTTGCACCGCAGGCCAGCCGAACGATTGCGTCAGGCCAACGAAGCCCGGGCCGCACAGGAAATCGTTCATGCCGTCCACGGTATGCCACAGGTAGAACGGGGCGTAGACATTGTCGGCGGACGAGGTCTCGTCTCCTTTTCCCGCGTGCAGGTAGGCCTTGAAGGCGAGTCCGGGAAAGCCGTCCGTGGCGTGGCCGCGCTCGGCGATGCGCCGTTCGATGATGCCCATGTCGTAATCCGCGGGCAACACGAGGTTATATTGCATCGCGATCATTGCGGCAACTCCTTCGGGAACAGGGAAAGCTCCCCGCCGCTGAACGACCAGCCGTCGAACTCGGTCATGCTGATGATGACCATGACGTCTTCGGGACGGATTCCCGGCGCTTCCGCCAGCACCTTCGTCAGGTGGCGGCAAAAGCCTTCCTTCATGGCGGTGCTGCGCGGCTTGCCGGCGGTGATGCAGACAAGCACGAAATCGTCCGAGCGCGGCCCGCCCTTGTAATGCGGGTCGAACACGAGTTCTTCCGGCTCATGCTGGTGGATGATCTGGAAAAGATCATTCTTGGGGACGTCGAATGCCTCCACCATCGCGCGGTAGACACCGTCCGACAAGGCCTTGAGGTAATCGAGGGACTTTCCTTTGCGCAGCGAAATGCGGGCCATGGGCATGATGATCTCCTAAAGTCGTGGGTGTCGATGTTCCTGCCGATCAATCCTGATCGAGCAGCTTCATGGCGCTGGCGGCCGCGGGCCATCCAGCGTAGAACGCGAGATGCGTGACCGCCTCGGCCAGTTCTTCCTTCGTCAATCCGTGCTCGCGTGCCTTCGCGAGATGGAATGGCAATTGTTCAAGCCGGTAGAGCGCGACCAGCGCAGCCACCGTTATCAGGCTGCGGTCGCGGCGAGAGAGGTTCTCACGCTCCCATATGCCAGCGAACAGGACGTCGTCGGTCACTTCCGCGAACTTGGGCGCGATTGCCCCAAAGGCTTTCTTTCCCAGTCCAACCATCGAGCTCATGGCATCTCTCCTTGCATGGATGAATCGATTGACAAGGCCAGTATATGGCGCGATGATAATTTCGAAAATCGGGAAATTCGAAACTTAACGTTCAGCTTTTCGGGATAATGGATGCGACGGATTAACTTCGACATCGATGCCTTGCGCAGCTTCGCGGTGGGCATGGAACTGGGCAGCTTCGCCAAGGCCGCCGACCGTCTCGGGCGGTCGACCTCCGCCGTGAGCGCGCAACTGAAGAAACTCGAGGACCAGGCAGGTGTGGTGCTGCTGCGCAAGGCGGGCCGCGGCATGGCGCTGACCAACGCAGGCGAACTCATGCTCGGCTATGCACGGCGCATGCTCGAGCTGAACGACGAAGCCGCGATGGCTGTCGGCGCGACCGGATTGCAAGGCTCGGTACGTCTCGGCTTGCAGGAAGATTTCGGAGAGCACCTGCTGCCCGAGGTGCTGGGCCGCTTCGCGCGCAGCCATCCCGGCGTGCACATCGAGGCGAAGGTGGCGCGCAATGCCGATCTCGTCGCCGACATGATTGCCGGCAGGCTCGACCTGGTGCTGGCATGGCAAGGCGCCCGGGACACGCCGCATGTCGAGGAGCTGGGGCGTTACCAGATGGAGTGGATCGGCCCGGCCGGCCCGGTTCCCGCCTTCCTGCAAGACCGCGACTTGCCGCTGCCGCTGGTGGCATTCGACGCGCCCTGCGTGATGCGCACCGTCGCCATCGAGGCGCTCGACCGGGCGGGCATTCCCTGGCGGATCGCCTTCACCAGCCACAGCCTTGGCGCCGTATGGGCGGCCGTTGCCGCCGGCCTCGGCGTCACGGTACGCACCCGGTTCGGACTGCGCTCTAACCTGCGGACGCTGCCGGCCGAGGCCCACGGCTTGCCGACATTGCCAAAGGTCGGACTGGTGCTGCATCGCCTCGAACCTGAACTGAACGAAACCTGCGCCTTGCTGGCGGCAGACCTGCGGGAAAGCGTTGCACTTTGAGAACGACGAGAATGGATGGATGCCCATGCGCCACATGGAATTGACCGAAGAGCTCGTTGCCCGCACCCGGCGCGCCATGCACGATCCCGGACCGCTGCCCGGCCTCGCCTACCAGAGCGCGGAGGACTACGACGCGATGGTGAACGGCTTGCTGCAGGAACGGCCGACGGGCCAGCCGGTGTGGCTGTTCGCCTTCGGCTCGCTGATCTGGAAACCGGAATGCGAGCACCTCGACGAAATGCGCGGCACCGCTTACGGATGGCGACGTTCCTTCTGCTTCGAGATACGCCGGTTTCGCGCGACGCCGGATTGCCCGGGACTGATGATGTCCCTCGACCGCGGCGGCCAGTGCCAGGGCATGCTTTACAGGCTCGCGGAAGAGACGGTGCGGGAGCAGCTGCACAAGCTGTGCCGGCGCGAAATCACGATCAAGCCGGCCAACACTTATGCGCGCTGGGTCACGGTCGATACCGAGGCCGGTTCCATGCGTGCGATCGCCTTCGTGATGAACAGGAAATCGCCCGCGTATGTGAGGGACCCCGCGCCCGAGCACATCGCCCGGGTGCTTGCCCAGGCATGCGGACACTGGGGGTCAGGCGCGGAGTATCTGTTCAACACCATACGAGGGCTGCAAGGGCACGGCATACATGATCGTTACCTCTGGCGCCTCCAGAGCCTGGTCGCCAGGCAGATCATCACCGGCGGCGCAATCCCCGCGCATCAAGGCGATCATCAAGGCAATTCCTTGCCGGACCCGGCTTCCTGACCGAACTCCAGCCACATCGATTGTTCCATGAGTTCCGCATCCGGCCGCATGCGCTGCGGTTCGCCGACGGCTTTGAATCCGAGCCGTTCGTAAAGCCGCCGGGCTGGCGTTTCGCCGCAGGTCACCGCCAGCGCGATGCCCTGCGCCCCATTGTTGCGGGCCCATGCGATGCTGGTTTCCACCATGCCCTTGCCGACGCCGTGGCCGCGGCAGTCTGGTGCCGTCCAGACCTGGTAGAGGGCCGCCTTTCGCGTTGCATGCTGCGAATCAGGCGTGATGCGGCACCATGCAAGCCCGGCATGGCGAGCGTCCAGGCGGGCCAGGAGCGGCAGGTCGAGCGCAGAAGAAACGCCGGCCGCAAGGCGCCTTTCCCACTCTGGATCGGGCCTCTCGCGTTCCTGCGCCAGCGTGCTTCCGAATGCATCGGGCGACTCGGCCAGGGCACGCAGGCGCAGGTCGCGATAGGCAGTCCATTCTTCTGGGGAAAAGCGGGAAATGACGAGCATGCTGGGCAGGTGCGGCATGACGCGAAGCGAAGCGCCAGCCTTCAATGGAAACGTTACCGTCATGTTCACATGGAAACAGGATCGCAGCAATACCGGAGGCGGGAGGACGATCCGGTTGACCCATCAAAATCGTTGACGTAAGCCGGTGAGGGCATTAGCCTCCCTTGACCCGTTCACGCAGCGAGACGTGCGCGAACCAACGACGAAATTGGTCATCACTGGAGACTGGACATGGCCGCCAAGAACACGATTTGCCTGTGGTACGAGGGCGGGGCGCTCGACGCCGCCCGCTTTTACGCCGAAACCTTTCCGGACAGCGCCGTTGGAAAGATCCACCTCGCGCCGGATGACTATCCCGACGGCAAGCAGGGAGACGTGCTGACGGTGGAATTCACCGTCGCCGGCATTCCCTGCATCGGCCTGAACGGCGGGCCCCACTTCAAGCACAACGAAGCATTTTCATTCCAGATCGCCACCGAGGACCAGGAAGAGACGGATCGCCTGTGGAATGCCATCGTCGCCCATGGCGGACAGGAAAGCGCGTGCGGCTGGTGCAAGGACCGCTGGGGCATCTCATGGCAGATCACGCCGCGGGCACTGGTCGCGGCAATCAGCGACGCCGACCGGGCGGCAGCGCGGCGCGCCTTCAATGCGATGATGACCATGAAGAAGATCGACATCGCAACCATCGAAGCGGCGCGCGCGGGCCGGGACCGCGACTGATCCCAGGGCGAACGGGATGCGTCAGGCGAGCAGGCCGCCGCGGAACGATACCCCTACCACGACGAAGAGCACGGACAGCAGGGTCACCAGGCGGATGCGGCGTGCCATGGCCGGCAAGGTCGCCGGACTTAGACGAGGAATGATGCGCAGCCGCGTATCGAGCGCCGTCATGCTCGTCATTGCCAGCAGCAGAAGCTTGAAGGTGATGAGCTTGCCGGGAAAGGCATCGAAAGTGAACCAGGATGACACATCAGGCAGCAGGCTGTAGGCCAGCCATGCGCCCGAGATCACCTGGATGAGCAGGGCCGGCATGCCGACGCGCTCGTAGGCGGACTCGAAGCCGGACAGCACGCCGGGATCGCGCGCGGCCAGTGCCTTTGGCAGGACGGAAAAGGCAAGCACCAGGTGTCCGCCGGTCCAGACCGTGGCCGACAGCACGTGAAGCAGGAGAATGAGCTGATGCATGAGCGATTGCCCGAAGGCGCCTTTTCGGCTAACGGTCCTGGCGGGTTCCCTGCAGCAGGTCTTCGAGTTCCTGCCTGGTGATCGCGCCTTCCTTGAGCAGTGCCTGCCTGCCGCCCTTGTCATACACGATGGTGGTCGGAAAGCCGCGCGCATGGAATTGCGACAGCGTCTGCCGGTCGGCGGCAACGATGGGATAGGTTGCACCGAGCTGGCTGGCGAACTGGCTGATCTTCCTGGTGTCCGCGCCGTCGGCCGCCACGCCTAGCACCACGATGTCCTGACGCGATTTATGCAAGGCCTCGAGCGCCGGGATTTCCGCGACGCAGGGAGGACACCACGTCGCCCAGAGATTGACCACGACCCATTTTCCCTGGTGCCGGCTCAGGTTGTGAAGCTGGCCGGCGGTGTCGGTCACCTCGAACGCCGCCGGCGCGGCCGATACAGCCGATGCAGCCGACATGAGGGCTGCCATCAATGAAAATGCTGCCGCTGCGAGACACTTCCTGGACATGGTGAACATGATCGTTCTCCCGTTTGCAAAACCTTGTTGTTGCGCTTTCCGCGGACGCCTCAGAACCGTCCGCTGATGCCGATGGTCGCGGCGCGGCGGGCGGTCAGCTGGACACCGTTGACGTTCTGGTACAGCGGTTGCTGGATGAATCCGTACACCTGCATGTTGTCGCTCAACGTATAAGCCAGGCCGGGACTCACGAACAGGGAACGGCTGCCGCTGTCCTCGGGTTCCGCTTCCGCGCCGCTGTCGCGGCGCTTGACGACCATGTTGAGCTGAACGAGGCCGCCGAGCTTCTCTGTCAGGTTCTTGCGCACCCCGAGGTCAGCCGTCAGCTGGCCGCCGGGCTTGTAGCCTGCATGCTCGGCGATGGCTTGCTGCACCTGGGCCTGCGCGAACCAGGAGATGTCGCTCGCCGGCAAGCGCTGGTGATAATACGCGCCGAGCAGCAGGTCCGTGGTTCCTGTGCCGGGCTGGAGGCTGCGTTCGGCAACGGAGCCGGCCGCGTTCGTCACGCTGGTGGAGCCGGTGGGCAGCTTCACGCCGAACAGCAGGCCGGCCGTCGACGGATTCGCTGCGTCGCCGGCCAGGGGAAGCTGGTATCGGCCCGTCACGCGCACATCGCCCAGCTCCTGGTATTGCCATTGCTCGCTCAGCTGTGCGCCATGATGGTTATGAATGTGCAAGTGATCGCGATCGGTCAGGGGAGCCACGATGGACAAGCCCCATCCCGAACTGAAGGTATGGCTGAAGCTGGCGACGAGGTTGCGGTTATACGTCCTGACCTCGTCGTGATGGCGCGGCACCTGTCCGACGGCGATGTCGTCCGTGCCGGTGCGCGGCTGATCCTGCTTGATGAATTCATAACGCAGGTCGAAGGACGAGCCGGCATCCACGCTGGCGCTTTCGGCGGTCCAGTTCGTGTTGACCGTGCAGAAGGCGGATCCGCAGCTTGCCTCGGCAAGGGCGGGAACGAGGAAGGCGAGGGCGACAAAGGTAGCGGTGCGATTCATGATTTTTTGATGACGTGCCGTCGGACCTGGGCACCACAGCACGCCGACGACGACACGTTGCTGCAGCAAGTGAAGCCATCGTACCCATCATGAGGCATTTGAAAAAATGACTCAGATCAAACAATCCGGACTTGCGCGCATATGCCGACGGCATGGCGATGACAAGGCGTCAATCCAAATTTCACCATGACTGGCCTGCGTGCGCGATGTTCATGCGCATTAGTCCTTGGCCGCACTCGAGAGGTTTTGCAGAGTGCCTTGTCCTGCCATGCAGGCCGTCGTTCCCGCTCGCCCGCATGGCAAATCGAATACCGGCATGTCATGCAATCTTGAAAACCTCACGTCGTAGCGCGGCTTGTGGCGTAACCGACGCATGCCTGGCGCATCCGGAATTAGTTGATCTGGATCATGTTCGCTTTTGAGGGCGCGGTCGTAGGATGTGCCTCAACTGAACCGAAAACGATTTTTCAGACAGTGAACAAGGTGAATAACATGAAACGCAAACTGTATCCCCAACTTATTGCATGCGCCGTACTCGGCCTGGCTTCCGTCACCGGCGCTTATGCGCAGACCGCGCATAACCATGGCACATCCAGCGCAGTCCAGATCCGTCCCGACGTCACATACACGCTTCGCACGGACATCGCCGACGGCAAGCTCGTCTTCATCGGTGAAGCCGGCAACATCAAGGGCAAGGTCAATCCGCAACTGAACGTGCCGGAAGGCGCCGTCGTGCAGATCAACCTCGTCAATGGCGACGGCGCGACGCACGATATTACGGTGCCTGATTTCGCGACCAAGTCGAACCAGCTGAATGCCAAGGGTTCCAGCACGGCGATCGTATTCAAGGCGAACAAGAAAGGCGAATTCCAGTACATCTGCTCGCTGCCGGGCCACGTCCAGGCGGGCATGATCGGCAAGATCGTTGTCGGCGGCGAAGCGGCAAAGACTGAATCTAAGGCAGCCGATGTGTCGCGCAGCCCGCTTGAAGTAGGCACCCCGGTCGGCGCGCGCGGACCGCAAAAGCTGACGGTCAATCTCGAGACCACCGAGGTCACGGGCCAGCTGATGGATGGCAGCACCTACAAATACTGGACTTTCAACAACAAGGTTCCCGGACCCTTCATTCGCGTGCGCGTCGGCGACACCGTCACCGTGAACATGGCGAATGCCAAGGACAGCCACATGATCCACTCCGTCGACTTCCACGCCGTGACCGGTCCCGGCGGCGGCGCGGCGGTGACGCAGGCGGCACCGGGAAGCACCAAGAGCTTCACCTTCAAGGCGCTCAATCCCGGCCTCTATGTGTATCACTGCGCAACGCCGATGGTGGCCCAGCATATTTCCAACGGCATGTACGGCATGATCCTGGTCGAGCCGGAAGGCGGCCTGCCCAAGGTCGACCGCGAATTCTACGTGATGCAAGGCGAGCTTTATACCGCGCAGAAGCATGGTACGCCGGGAGAGAACGAGTTCTCGCTCGAGAAGCTGCTGGCGGAACAGCCTGAGCACATGATGTTCAACGGCACGCATGATGCGCTGACCAAGACGCACCGCATGGAAGCCAAGGTAGGCGAAACCGTGCGCGTCTTCTTCGGCGTCGGCGGTCCGAATGCCACGTCGAGCTTCCACGTGATCGGCGAAGTCTTTGACCGCGTCTACAGCCAGGGCGACCTGACATCGCCGCCGCTGAAGAACGTGCAGACCACAACCGTCGCGCCCGGCGGCGCCACGATGGTCGAGTTCAAGGTCGAAGCACCGGGACGCTTCATCCTGGTGGACCACGCCCTGTCGCGCATGGAAAAGGGTCTCGTCGGCTTCCTCTATGTCAATGGCGCCGACCAGCCTGACGTGTTCCAGGCACATACCCGCCCCGATGCCGACTCGGGACACTGACCTGACTTTCCTCTGATCTCTTCATGTTTCCTCCTTGGCCCGCCTCGTGCGGGCCTTTTTTATGCGCGACCGGAATCCGCACGCCGAATTGCTCACGTGCAGCGTTCCGCCGGCCGCGTGCCCTTGGTCCTTAATGTTGAGTGCCCGCCATCGTCTTTCAGGAACATCTTGCCAAGGATGCAGGTCAATCGCCTTGCATGTCCTGATTAACCCACATAACTAAATGCGAGGATGACGATGAAACTGCCTGGATTAAGCCTGGTCGCGAGCCTGGCCCTGGTTTCGCAGTTCGCCGTTGCGGCGGGTGCCGAGGAACTGGCCAAGGCCAAGAACTGCATGTCTTGCCATGCGGTGGACAAGAAAGTTGTTGGCCCGGCGTACAAGGATGTTGCCGCGAAGTACAAGGGCCAGAAGGACGCGGAAGACAAGCTCGCCCAGAAGGTCATCAAGGGCGGCGGCGGTGTGTGGGGCCAGGTGCCCATGCCGCCAAATGCCGTCACCGACAAGGAAGCCCATGAGCTGGTGAAGTGGGTTCTTTCGCAGTAGTAACGCGCCGGGGCGGAATGCGGCCGCATTCATGCCTTATAGGCGTTGCTCAACGCTCGACTTAAGGACTTGCTTAAAGGCTTGTTCAGGGACCGGCTTGGTCCCGCTCGATGGCGGGCGGTTCTTCGGCAGGTAAATCGGCCTGCGGCTCCGGCCCCTGGAGATGCCAGTCGTCGCCAAACAATTCGACCGGATGCGCCGTCCGCTCCGATCCGTTGCCACAGGCAAGGGAATCGGCGGGACAATATTTGTCGCAACCCCAGCAGATGCGGTGGGGATTGCGCGGGTGGATGGGAAATATCTTGGCCATCGGGCGGTTGCCTGCAAGAGGCGGGCGGTCAGGCCGCTCGCGCCGTGATGGTGATGGACCGGTCCCTGCCGGCAATGCCATCCTTGCCGCGCAGCGGCACCATGTCGGCCAGCGTCTTGCGGTCGAGTTCGGCGAGGAATGCCTGTGCGGCGCTGCCGATGGCATGCTTGAGGGCGCAATCTCCGGCCAGCATGCACAGGGTGTGGCCGGGATCGAAACAGGCGACGAAGGAAAGATCGGGCTCCGTCAGGCGGACCACCTGGCCGATGCCGATGTCGCCGGGAGCGCGAGCGAGGCGGATGCCGCCCGCCCGGCCGCGCAAGGTATCCACCAGGCCGGCGAGGCCGAGCTGGTGGACGACCTTGGTGAGATGGCTTTTCGAGATGCCATGCGAGGTAGCGATTTCCTGGATCGTGACCAGCCTGTCCGTGTGGGACGCAAGGTAGATCAGCACCCGCAAGGAGTAATCGGTGAAATCGGTCAGGCGCATGGTGTCACCATCAAGTTGAAGTTTGCCGGCGCAGGTCAGGCGGCAACGATGAAGTCGATCACGATCTCGCCGGGCGCACGGGAAACATACTCGATGTTCACCTTGCGGCCGAAGACATTGGTGATCTGCGAAAGAAGCGGCAGGGGATCATGGTCGTTGCAGAAGCGCATGCGTTCCCCGGGATGGAGCGCGTCCAGCGCGCCGAAGATGGCGGCATGGCGGAAGCGCCTGGCGATGCCTCGGGCGTCGAAAACATAAGTGCCGTCGGCAATGGTGGGTGTGGAGCAATCGTGTGACATAAGTGGTATCGGTCTGATTCAAAAGGTGAAGCAAAGGGTGAAAAAAAGCCGGCCCGGCGAACCGGGCCGGCCATGCCGCATCAAGCCTTGGTCGCCTTGCCCGCGTTGGCGAGCGTGGTTTCCGCTTGGGCAGCTTTCTTGCCGGTCAGGAGGCGGAAGGCAAAGATGGCCAGGAAGGCAACGCCGATCGAGAACACGATGTCGCCCGGTACGCGCAGCCACACCATGGACTCCATGAAGTGCGAGTGGATCACTTCAGGGGAGCGCGCAAACCAGATGCCTTTCGTGACGCTGGCCCAGGCCTGGTAGAGGCCGGCGGGGACGAGCGACAGGAACACCATCATCGCGAGGCCGATGTTCATGCCCCAGAACGCGGGGCGCAGCAGCTTGTCGGACCATGCCAGGCGGTCGAACAGGCCGCGCAGGCAGAACAGCATCAGGCCGATGCCAAGCATGCCGTACACGCCGAAGAGCGCGGCGTGGCCGTGGGCCGCGGTCATGTTCATGCCCTGCATGTAGTACAGCGCGATCGGCGTATTGATCGAGAAGCCCAGCAGGCCGGCGCCGACGGTGTTCCAGAAGCCCACTGCGATGAAGCAGAGGATCGCCCACTTGTAGCTTGCCACCCACGGAGCGGCCTTGGAGCGCTGGTAGTTCTTGTACGCTTCCATGCCGATCAGCGTCAGCGGCACGACTTCCAGCGCGGAAAACATTGCGCCAATGGCGATCACGGACGTCGGGGTGCCGGTGAAGTACAGGTGATGCAGCGTGCCCAGGATGCCGCCGAACAGGAACACGATGGTTTCCAGGATGATGGCGCTGTTTGCGGCTGCGGTGCGGATCAGGCCGAGGCGCGAGAAGAGCAGGGCGATCACTGCGGTGGCGAACACTTCGAAGAAGCCTTCGACCCACAGGTGCACCAGCCACCATCTCCAGTATTCGATCATGGAGTAATGGGTATGCTGGCCCCAGGTCAGCGAGGTGGCATAGAAGCCGCCGATGCACACGGCTGCCAGGAACACCATGGCGATCAGGCCGCGGCTTTCGGAAGGCTTCCTGAGCGCGGGCCAGAGTCCACGGCCCAGCAGCGTTGCCCAGAACAGCAGGCCGACGAACAGCAGGATCTGCCACACGCGTCCCATGCTGGTGAATTCGAGGCCTTGGTTGCCGATCCAGAATGCATAGTCGGTGCCCTTGTGGCCGACGGTGCCGATCCATCCGGTGATGGTGGAGCCGGCAACGATGAACAGCAGGGCATAGAACAGCAGGTCGACGCCGAGCTTCTGGAACTTCGGCTCATGTCCGGAAATGGCCGGCGCGATGTACAGGCCGGTGGCAAGCCAGGCGGTCGCGATCCACAGCACCGCGAACTGGGTGTGGATGGTGCGGCTGACGGTGAACGGCAGCACGTCGGCGAGCGGAATGCCGAAGAAGCTATGGCCTTCGACCGCGTAGTGGGCGCTGATGACGCCCATGCCGACCTGGGCCAGGATGAGGGCGATGACCACCATGAAATATTTCTTGGTCGCCTTCATGGAAGGCGTTGCCTTCAGGCTGAACAGCGGATCGTTCTTCGGCGCGACCGGATCGCCTTCTTCCTGGTGGCGGGAATGCATGAACAGCATGCCGGCAATTGCCGCGATCATGAGGATCACCGAGGCGATCGACCACACGCCGGCATGGGCGCTGGGCGTGTTGCCGATGAGAGGCTCATGCGGCCAGTTGCTGGTATAGGACAGGCCGGTCTCTTCGGGACGATCGGTTGCTGCCGACCAGGAAGACCAGAAGAAGAAGGCGGTCAGGGCATGGCGATCCGCCTGCTGCGGCAGGGAGCCGGCATTCATCGCATACTGCTCGCGCAGCTTTTCCAGGCTGGCGTCGTTGCCAAAGAGGCCATCGTAGTGGGTGGCCGTATCGAGGATGGCGGCGGCGCGTTCTTCGGACACCGAAAGCACGCCGGTGTCGGCCTGGTAGGTGTTCTGCCGCATGGCATCCTTGACGAGCGCGTCGACGTGGGCCTGGTCGGCGGCGGAGATCGCCCCGAAGTCCTTGCCGAAGTCGCGCTTGGCGAAGACCTGGCGCAGTGCCACGGCTTCGCGGTGCAGCCAGTCGGCGGACCAGTCAGGCGCCACGTAGCTGCCATGGCCCCAGACGGTGCCGAGCTGTTGTCCGCCGGCGGACAGCCAGGCTTGCTGGCCATGCTGGATCTCGTCGGCGGTGAACAAGACCTGTCCCTTGGTTGTGATGACTTGTTTAGGAATCGGAGGCGCCTTCAGGTAGATCTCGGTTCCGACCCAGCCCAGGGCTGCGAAGGAAAGGAGGCAGATGATGGCCAGCCAAGTCCAGAGTTTGCGCGTCGATTGCATGGCAAATCCTTTTTCTTGATGGTGGAAAGTTCGGGAGCGGATGCCCTCGATAAGATTCATTTTAAATGCATGTATTCGCGCCGGAATCGGCAAGGCGGGCTTTATTTGAAAAACTTGATCTGGGTTAGGTTTCTGCGGAAGGGATGTCGTGCGGGGTGGTCAGTCAGGCTTCATAGGACACCAGCACGACATCAGCCGCATCCTGCCGCAGGGGTATGATCGCCTGGTAGGCCGCGGATGCGTGCCAGCCGTTGAGCGCTTCCATATCCGGGAATCGGATCACAACGATGTCCGTGTGTGGGCTAAAGCCAGCGAGCGTGGCGGCCCGCTTTCCGCGGAAGACCAGTTCGCCCGCCCAAGGGGCGATCGTTGCCGGTACCTTGTCCCGGTACTCGGCCCACTTGCCTGCGTCCTTGATGGTGATCTGCCCGACGACGTATGCGTATGCCATTGAGGAACTCCCTGGTTGAGGCTGGATAACTATACACCGGGTTCAGGCAAGGTCGGGGGAGTCGCTACGTGCATCGCGCTGGACGGCCGAAATGGGATTCCCGCCTTCGCGGGAATGACAGGGGGTAAGCGGCAATGACAGGGGTAGGCGGGAATGGCAGGGGTAGGCGGGAATGGCAGGAGTAGGCGGGAATGAATGAGTAGGAAGGTGCTCCCCGTAGTCGGGACAGGCTAGAGCCATGCCGATGCGGCAGGAGGTCGAGGCATCGAATGCGTGTCAGGTGCTTACTCCGGTGGAGGACGGCATCCCCTTAAACCAACGAACAAGGCCGCCCGAAGTGACTCCCACATGGGGGTGAGAGCAGTTTTCTTTGGGTCCTTTCTTTGTCTGCTGCCAAAGAAAGGACCTGGGCCGCCGGGACCAGCCCCGGCAAGTCCCCACGGAGTGGGAACCCCAACCGGTTCACCGGAGAGAAAACCGAGATGGGATTCCCGCCTTCGCGGAAATGACGGAGGGAGATTTGGTCGCAGCAGGACTAATCAAGGGACATCGACGCACCTGCCTAAAAAATCAAGCAGGGCAGCATCACCAGTCCGGCATGCCGCCATATCCCATCAACGCTTGACCAAAGCGCACCGGCTCTCGTTCAACGGCGTGAA
This sequence comes from Noviherbaspirillum galbum, assembly GCF_010974945.1. Taxonomy (GTDB): domain Bacteria; phylum Pseudomonadota; class Gammaproteobacteria; order Burkholderiales; family Burkholderiaceae_D; genus Noviherbaspirillum; species Noviherbaspirillum galbum. The sequence continues at coordinate 94,624 of NZ_JAAIVB010000048.1, forward strand.
AGCCTTCTCCCCCGGAATGGTGGCGACCGTCTTCAGGTAATCCCAGGGCTTCTTGGATTCGGCCGGCGCCTTGACCTGCATGAGATACATGTCGTGCACGTACCTGCCGTCCTGCCGGATGGAGCCCTTCGCATAGAAGTCGTCGAGCTTCATCTTCTTGAGTTCGGCCATGACCTTGTCCGCATCATCCGTGCCCGCCGCCTTGACGGCCTTCAGGTAATTCGACGTGGCGGAGTAATCCGCCGCCTGGTGGGAACTTGGCATCTTCTTCATCTTCTGGAAGAAACGATTGGCGAACTGGCGCGACGCATCGTCCTTGTCCCAGTACCAGCTGTCGGTCATCAGCAATCCCTGGGCGACGGGCAGGCCGAGTCCGTGGATGTCGTTGATCGTCATCAGCAGGCCCGCCACCTTCATGGTCTTGTTCAGGCCGAAATCCGCCGCGGCCTTGATCGAATTGATGGTGTCCGTTCCCGCATTCGCAAGTCCGAGCACCTGCGCCTTGGATGCCTGGGCCTGCAACAGGAAGGATGACATGTCGTTGGCATTCGGCGGATGCTTTGCCGAACCGGCGACCGTCCCGCCGGCAGCCTTGACGACGTCGCTCGTGTCATTCAGCAGGGAGTGGCCGAATGCATAATCCGCAACCAGGAAATACCAGGACTTTCCGCCCTGGGCGACAACGGCGGAGCCGGTGCCTTTCGCGAGCGCGACGGTGTCGTATTCATAATGCACCGTGTAGGGCGTGCATTCTTCGTTGGTCAGGCGTGCGGTCGCCGCGCCGATGTTGAAATACACGCGCTTCTTGTCGGCGATGACCTTGTTCATCGCCAGGCCCGCCGCCGAATTCACCCCGCCGACCAGCATCTTCAACTGCTGTTGGTCGATCCATTCCCGGGCCTTGGCCGCCGCGGTATCCGCCTTGTTCTGGTGGTCCGCGGACAGCACTTCGATCTTCCTACCGAGGACTGTGCCGCCAGCATCCTCGATCGCCATCTTGATCGCTTCCAGCCCGCCCACGCCATCGGTGTCGGCATAGGCGCCGGACATGTCGGTGATGAAGCCGATCCGGAACGGTTCGTTGTTCGGCTGTGCCAGGGAAGGTCCGTGCGCCGCCAGCATGGCGGCGGCAACGATGGCCAGGAGGGCGGGGCGCTGGTGCTTGGTCTTGTTCATTGTCTCTCTCCGTCGTAACGCGGTTGAAATTCTAATTAAATGGACGCCACCGGAATGGCGGTTCGTGCCCGGGAAGCGTGGACACTATGCGTTGCGCATTTCCGCCAGCAGGGCCAGGGCGCGGTCGGTGCGCACGTCCTGCTCTTCCGCCATGCGCTTGGCGATCACATCGATCTCGTTGCCGACGGCGCCGGCGACGAGAGCGATGTTGCGGGCATGCAGCGCCATGTGTCCGCGCTGTATGCCTTCCGTGGCCAGCGCGCGCAAGGCGCCAAGGTTCTGCGCGAGACCGACCGCCACGGTGATCTCAGCCAGCTCCTGTGCCGACTTCACGTCCATGATCTTCAGCGCGAGCCGTGCCTGCGGATGGGTCTTGGTGGCGCCGCCGACCAGGCCGACCGGCATCGGCATCTCGATGGTGCCGACCAGGGCGCCGCTCGTGTCCTTCTCCCAATGCGTCAGGGAGGTGTAGCGGCCGCTGCGGCAGGCATAGGCATGCGCCCCGGCTTCGACCGCACGCCAGTCATTGCCGGTGGCGACGATCACCGGGTCGATGCCGTTCATGATGCCCTTGTTGTGCGTCGCCGCGCGGTAGGGATCGATGGCCGCGAAGACGTAGGCATCCAGCACGCCTTCAATGATCTCGTTGCCGCTGCGCGTGGCGGTCGCCAGCACCTCGGGCGTGAAGTGCGCCCGTGCACGCGCCAGGCGCAGGTCTGCCAGGTTTGACAGGATGCGCAGCCGCACCGAGCCGCCGGTCAGCTTCTCCACCAGCGGGGATACTGCTTCCGCCATGGTATTGACGGTATTCGCGCCCATGGCGTCGCGCACGTCGACGATGAGATGCATGACGATCATCGGTCCGCGCGCCGTATCGGGAAACACGTGGACTTCGATGTCGCGGCAACCGCCGCCCAGTTCACGCAGCACCTTGTCGCGGCTGTTGGCGACCTCGAGGATGGCATCGCGGTTTTTCAGCAGGGACTGGCGCGCGCCATACGGGTCGGTGATGCCGAGGACCTGCACCTGCGCACGCATCAACGGACCGCTGCTGGAGGTTTCGAAGCCGCCGCATTCCCGCGCCAGCTTGGCCATGTAGGAAGCGGCCGCCACGACCGAGGGCTCCTCCACGACCATGGGCACGAGGACGTCGCGGCCATTGACCTGGAAGTTGCCGCCGACGCCGAAGGGAAGCTCGAAGGTGCCGATCACGTTTTCGATCATGCCGTTGGCGCGATCGATGCCGAGCGCGCCCGGCGTGGCAAGCAGCGCGATGTCTTCCGCGGTCAGGCCTGCTGCGCGCGCAAGGTGTTCGCGTCGTTGTTCCGGCGTGAGCGCGCGGAAATTGGGAAGGCGGGAATCCATGCCATGTCTCCTGGTTTATATGTGTTCAAGAAGGAATGGCTACAATGTAGGCGCACTGTACCAAGAACTAAAGGTACAGTTTGCCGGGACAGTCATGGTATGGTGCCGAAGCGCTGCGCCCGTCATGCCGAAAGGAATTGAGCCATGCCCAAGGAAACCGGTGCGCAGGCCGCGCCCTCGAAGTCGCAGTCCATTCCCGTGGCGCTGGCGAACGACATCGAGCGCCAGATCCGGGACGGCGCGTATCGGGAAGGCGAGAAGCTGCCTTCCTTGCGCGAACTTGCCGCGCTTCACCAATATGCCAAAAACACGGTCGTTGCCGCTTTCGAGATCCTCGTCTCGCGCGGACTGGTCGAACCGCGGCGTGGCTCCGGCTACTATGTCCTGGGCAAGCCGGATGCCAAGCGCAGCGAGGACAGCGAGACCCTGGGACGGGCGATGGACATCGTCTGGCTGATGCGCGAGCAATTGAAGCGCGGTCCGGATACGCTTGCCGTCGGCGACGGGTTTCCGCCCGTCGAGTGGCTGACGGACGTGCGGCTGGACAAGTATCATCAGAAGGTGGTGCGGACCGGCCTCGGTTCGCTGTTCCGTTATGGCAGCCGCTTCGGCTATGCGCCATTGCGCGACCAGCTCGTGCGCAAGCTGGGCGACTTCGGCATCGGCGCGGAGCCGCGCCAGATCGTGCTGACGCATGGCGCGAACGAGGCGATGGACATGGTCATCCGCTATTTCCTGCCGCCGGGGGCTGCCGTCCTGGTCGATGACCCCGGCTACTATCCTCTGTTCGGCAAGCTCAAGCTTGCCGGTTCCCGCGTGCTGGGCGTGCCGAGGCTGACCGACGGCCCCGATCTCGACGTTCTCGAGCGGCTCATGGCGCGTGAAAAGCCCCGTCTCTTCTTTACCCAATCGCTGGCGCACAATCCGACCGGCTCGGACATCTCGCAGGCCAAGGCCTTCCGCACGCTGCAGCTCGCGCAGAAGCATGATGTCCTGCTGGTGGAGAACGATCCGCTGGCCGATTTCAAGCCGGTGAATTCCCCGCGCCTCTCGTCGCTCGACCAGCTGGAGCGCACGATCTACATCGGCAGCTTTTCCAAGTCCTTCTCGGCATCCCTGCGCGTCGGCTTCATTGCCTGCAACGCAGACCTTGCCAGCGATCTCGCCGACCTGAAGACCCTCATCCATGTCAACAGCTCGGAATACTGCGAACGCACCATCGACATCATTCTGCGGGAAGGCCACTACCAGCGGCACCTCAGCCGGTTGCGCGCCCGCCTGGGAGAGGTGACCGGCAAGGCCGCGCACCTGCTTGCATCCTATGGCGCGGAGATCTTCGTCCAGACGCCGCAGTCCCTGTACCTCTGGGCCGCCTTCAAGGAGATGGATGACTCGCTCGTGCTCGCCGAGGAAATGCTTGCGCGAAACATCGTGATGGCTCCGGGACGCATCTTTGCCGTGGACTCCAGCCAGACGTCGCGCTGGTCGAGGTTCAACGTCGGCGCGGTGATGGACAAACGCCTGGGCGATGCGCTTGCCGCATTGCAGCGCACGCGCCACGCCTGAGTTCCGGCAGGAACGACCTGCACAGGCGCAGACTTCCCTCTTGCCTGCTGCCTGATGGATACGCGGAAGACAGCTGTGTTGCCGAGAACAACATGGACAAGTCGCCATCTAATTTGTGCAATCAAGGAGACAAGCCATACGCAGGCCCGGACCAGCACCCCGGGCCGTCGTCCGGCCGCCCTCATCCAAGCGAAGTGATCAGCGGGTGCCTACCGCCGCGCAGGCACTGGACGATGCCCGCCCCCTCACCAAAGGACAGCCATGTCAACAGAAATGAACGGAGAAGACAACCAGCTTCGCGAAGCGGCGCTGGATTACCACCGCAAGCCGACCCGGGGGAAGATCGAGGTCGTGCCCACCAAGGCGCTGTCCAACCAGCGCGACCTGTCCCTGGCCTATTCTCCCGGCGTCGCCTACGCCTGCGAGGAAATTGCCCGCAATCCAGACCTTGCCGCCGAGTACACCTCGCGCGGCAACCTGGTGGCGGTCGTGACGAACGGCACCGCGGTCCTGGGCCTAGGCGACATCGGCGCGCTGGCCGGCAAGCCGGTGATGGAAGGCAAGGGATGCCTGTTCAAGAAATTCGCCGATGTCGATGTGTTCGACATCGAGCTCGCGGAGCACGACCCCGACAAGCTGGTCGATGCGATCGCGATGCTGGAGCCGACGGTGGGCGGCATCAACCTCGAGGACATCAAGGCGCCGGAATGCTTCTACATCGAGAAGAAGTTGCGGGAGCGGATGAACATCCCGGTGTTCCACGATGACCAGCATGGCACGGCCATCATCTCCGCGGCCGCGTTGCTCAATGGATTGAAGGTGGTTGGCAAGGATATCCGCGAGGTCAAGCTGGCGGTGTCCGGGGCGGGCGCGGCGGCCATCGCTTGCCTCGACCTGATGGTCGAGCTCGGCGTGAAGCGGGAAAACGTTTATGTGACCGATTCCAAGGGTGTCATCTTTACCGGGCGCGACGCCAGCATGGAGCCCAACAAGGCGCGGTATGCGCAGCAGACCGGCGCCCGCACGCTGGCGGACATCATGCGCGACGCGGACGTGTTCCTCGGCTGCTCCACGGCGGGCGTGCTGACCGGGGACATGGTCAAGTCGATGGCCGACCGGCCGATCATTCTCGCGCTGGCCAACCCCGAGCCCGAGATCCGTCCCGAAGTGGCGAAGGCGGCGCGCCCCGATTGCATCATTGCCACCGGCCGGTCGGATTATCCGAACCAGGTCAACAATGTCCTGTGCTTCCCCTACATCTTCCGCGGCGCGCTGGACTGCGGCGCCACCAAGATCACCGAGGCGATGAAGCTGTCCTGCGTGAAAGCCATCGCCGACCTCGCGCAGGCGGAAACGAACGACGCCGTGGCACTGGCCTACGCCGGGCAGGAACTGTCCTTCGGCCCCGACTACATCATTCCCAAGCCCTTCGACTCGCGCCTGATCGAGCGCATTCCGCCCGCAGTCGCGCAAGCCGCGAGGGAGTCCGGCGTGGCGACCCGGCCGATCGAGAACCTGGATGCCTATCGCCAGCAGCTGAGCCAGCTGGTGTACCACACCGGACTCCTGATGCGGCCGGTCTTCAGCCTGGCCAAATCCATGCCCAAGCGCGTGGCCTACGCCGAAGGCGAGGAAGAGCGCGTGCTGCGCGCGGCGCAGACGGTTATCGACGAAGGACTTGCCCGCCCGATCCTGATCGGCCGTCCGAACGTGATCGACCTGCGCATCCGCAAGGCCGGCCTGCGCCTGCGCCCGGGACAGGATTTCGAACTCGTCAACCCGGAAGACGATCAGCGCTACCGCGCCTATTCCGATGCCTACCATGCGATGCGCGGGCGCGACGGCATCTCGCCGGACATGGCGCGGGCAGCGCTGCGCCGCTCGACCACCCTGATTGGCGCCATGCTCGTGGAGCAGGGCGATGCCGACGCCCTGTTGTGCGGAACCGTCGGCCGCTTCGACCAGCATCTCGACCGCGTGCGCGAAGTGATCGGGCCGAAGCCGAGCGCCACCGTCATGGCGACCATGAATGCGCTTACCCTCGACAGGTTCACCATCTTCATCACCGACACGTATGTCAACGATGACCCGAGCGCCGCGGAGCTGGCAGAGATCACATTGATGGCCACGGAAGAAATACGGCGCTTCGGACTCACGCCGAAGGTGGCCATGCTGTCGCATTCGATGTTCGGCTCGTCGAGCAGGCCATCAGCGAAGAAGATGCGGCGCGCCCGGGACCTGCTGGCCGAACTGGAGCCGGCGCTCGAGGTGGAAGGGGAAATGCAGGGCGATGCGGCGCTGTCCGAGGACATCCGCCGTCATTTCCTTCCCGGCACGCCCGTGGCAGGGACCTGCAACCTGCTCGTCATGCCGAACCTCGATGCCGCCAACATTGCCTTCAACCTGTTGAAGATCACCGGCGGCTTCGGCGTGACGGTCGGGCCGATCCTGCTCGGCGCTGCCAAGCCCGTGCATATCCTGAATGCCGCCGCGACGACCCGGCGCATCGTCAACATGACGGCGCTGGCGGTCGCCGACGCCAACGTGGAACGGCGCGGATAGATCCGCGGCGCCTGCCGCCGGTCCTCGCCGATCAGGCCTGGACCGGCGAAATGGCTTGCTTCGCCTGGCGCCGCAACAGATGCAGCAGCGCCATGCCGACTATCATGACCGCGGTCGCCACCAGCAAGGCACCGCGATACGAACCGGTCGCCGCCGCAATATAGCCAGCCATTGCCGGCGCGGTAATCTGCGCCACGCCATAGCTGAGCGTCAGGCCGGCCATCGCCTTGGCCGGATTGCCAGGATAGGCGCGCCCGATCAGCGAGAGGGTCAGGCTGACGATGCCCACCGCCGTCATGCCGTATAACACCGCGCTCGTCATGTTGAGGAAGCCGCTCTGGGTCGTGGCGGGAATGATGAGCGAGACGGCCTGCACGGCGAACGCCATGATCAGCGCAGGAATTTCTCCCGCACGGCGCGCGACCCAATCCCAGAAGAAGGATGACGGCACCCCGGCGGCGCCGACGATGACCCAGACCCAGGCGCCTTTGCCCGCGAGCGCGGGCAGCTTTTCGACGACGGCGACGATGAAGGTGGCGCCGATGACGAAGCCGAATCCCGCGCAAAAGTAGGCGGTGATCAGCAGGCCAAGCCAACGCCGCGAAAGCGGTGGCGGGCCCGCCTTGGCCGCGCCTCCGCCTTGCACCGGTTGCGGCGCAGGCAGCCAGCGCCATGCGGGGAAGAAAAACGCCAGTCCCAGCGCGCCCAGCGCAAGCCATTGCTTGTCCCAGGACAGGCTTCCTGCCATCGTCCCGACCGCCACGCCGGAGATCAGGATGCCGAGGCCCACTCCGGTGAAGTGCATTCCCAGCTCCGATTGATGGCCGTTCCGGATGAGCCAGTTGAGGATGAGGCCGGAGGCCAGCAGCAGGCCGGCGATGCTCGAGAATCCGGAGACGAACCGCAATGCCGCCCACAACGCCACGTTTTCCGTCATTCCCATCGCGGCTGTGCTCGCCAGCGCGATCAGCAGCCCCGCGCGATAGAGCTGGAACTTCTGCCTGGGTTCCCCGGTGGTTGCCGCCAGCAATGCGCCCGCCATGTAACCCATGTAGTTGAATGTCGCCAGCCACCCGCCGGCGAGATAGCTCAGGCCCGCTTCACGCTGCATGATGGGCAGCATCGGCGTGTAGGCAAACCGCGCCAGCCCGACCGTCAGGATCAGCGCGCAGATGCCCGAAAAGATGACCTGGCGGCGCTGGCGTTCCCTGTCGCCTCGTTGTTCGTGATCTCGCAGCATGATGTCTTTCCTGGAAGGCCAATGCTCGCATGGTAAACGCGTCTTGCCTTTTCAGCTTTCCCCTGTCGGAATGGGGGTTGCCTCTCATGTCTTCGTTGCCGCGTTCGCGGGCTCGACGCAATGCCTCCGGGCAAGCTGCAAGGAAATCCGAATTTCAGTAACCTTACTGGTTTGGGCTGGATGGGCTACGAGATGCCGCCCGCAGGCAGAACGATCATCTAAGAATGGAGACAAGCATGAGCAGGAAAGTCGCGGTCGTCACGGGATCCTCATCAGGCATTGGTGCCGCCACCGCCAGGCTGTTCGCCGAACGTGGCTACAACGTGGTCATCAACTTTTCACGCAATCCCGAACCGGCGCAGAAGGTCGCGGATGAATGCGCCGCGCTCGGCGCCGAGGTGATGCTGCAACGGGCGAACGTCGCGGAAGACGCAGACTGCCGGGCGCTTGCCCAGGCGATAGAGGCAAGGTGGGGAAGGTGCGATGCGCTGGTCAACAACGCCGGCACCACCAAGTTCGTCGCTGCCCAGAACCTCGAAGGACTGGGTGCCCAGGATTTCCAGGACATCTATGCCGTCAACGTCATCGGCGCCTACCAGATGATCCGCGCGCTGGCTCCGCTCATGAAACGCCATCCCGGCGCGGGCATCGTCAACGTGTCGTCGATCGCCTCGGTGTCCGGCGTCGGGTCGAGCGTTGCCTACATGGCGTCCAAGGGCGCGCTCAACGCGATGACATTCGGACTTGCCCGCGCGCTGGCGCCGGAGATCCGCATCAACGCGGTCGGGCCCGGCATGGTCGAAACGCCCTGGCTGCAGCAAGGGCTCGGGCAGGAACGTTACGAGGCGACACGCCAGTCCTACATGAAATCGACGCCGCTCGGCGCCACCATACAGCCCGAGGACGTGGCCGACGCCTGTTTCTGGCTGTGCGACGGGGCGCGCAAGACGACCGGCGAGTTCATCCTGATCGACAGCGGGCGCACGAAGTTTCCCTTGCTCTGAAGTCTACAGTCCGAAGGCAACGTCATCTTGATCCACGCATCGCCGCTCATCCTGACCTTGAAGCTCGATGCCGATTCCTTCGAGCGCCTGGATGGCTTGCGTCGTACGCATTTTCCGCCGGAGCGCAATTTCCTGTCCGCGCACGTCACCTTGTTCCATGCGCTTCCGGGAGAGGAATTGCAGGCCATCAGGGAACGTCTTCAGCAGGAGTGTGCGATGACCGCGCCCATGACGATCGAGTTTCCTCGCGTGCGGATGCTGGGACGGGGAGTCGCCATCGAGATCGTCAGTACCGGATTAAGCGCCTTGCATGGTCGGCTTGCTGCCGGCTTCCGGGACTGGTTGACGCCGCAGGACCGGCAGGGCTTTCGGCCGCATGTGACGATCCAGAACAAGGTGCCGGCGGCGCAGGCACGGGAGCTTTATGATTCGCTTTCGGCCGGGTGGAGCATGGCCGCGGGCCGGTCTGCAGGACTCATGTTGTGGGAGTACAAGGGCGGACCTTGGCGTGGGGTTGAGGAGTTTTGTTTTGCTGGTGGGTAGGCGGGGATCTCGATTCAACGGCCTTTGCGCGTGTCTCGTCGTTGATCCGGTTGCGTCTCTCACTTCGAGAGGACTTACCGGGACTGGTTCCGGCGGTCCAGGTACCCAAGTACTTTTTGTATCAGCAGATAAGGAAAGTATGCAACGAAAGTTTCTTTCAACCCCATGTGGGAGGCACTTAAGGATCGATGTTAGAGGCTGGCAAAGTCACCGACGCATGGGCAGGGCGGGCAGCGGAAAGGGAAAGCGCAACGGCACGGAAAACCCGGGTGAGCGAGGGCATGACGAAGATCGTCATCATGATGGGTTGTCGCCAAATTTTATCTCTTTGCGTTGTAAGACCTGGTCCTTTATAACGGGGATATAAGACGTGGCGCTTTCAGAGCGCCTTGCTTTTTGGTTGATATGCCCCAATCTAATTTTTTATGATCCGCTCCTTCCAGTACCGCATCAAAGACAGCTCTTGCGCCAATCACCTGGATGGTCTGGCACGCGCGGTCAATTTCAACTGGAACTTTTGCAACGACACCCAAAAGCACGCGCTAAAGTGGGGCAAGAAGTGGCCCAGCGGCTTTGATTTGTCGAATCTGTGTGCTGGCGCATCTAAAGAGCTGGGCTTGCACTCCCAGACCATCCAAGCGGTCTGTGAAACCTACGCCGCACGGCGCTCAGAAAAGAATCGCCCTTTTCTGCGCTATCGGGGCAGGAGGCATACTGGCTGGATCCCGTTCAAGGCGTCTGGCATCAAAGTCAAGTCGAACGGCTTTGCCTATGGCGGCAAGCTGTTCAAGGTCTGGATGAGCCGTCCGCTTCCCTCTCATGCCAAAATCAAGACAGGTTCCTTTTCCCAGGATGCGCAGGGTCACTGGTACATCAGTATTACCTTTTCAGTACCTGACGTGCATGCCATGCCGGTGACCAATGAAGTCGGCATCGATCTGGGCTTGAAAGAATTTGCCGCCTTCAGCAACGGCGAGAAAGAAGAGGCAAATCGATTCTACCGCGACTTAGAGCCGGAATTAACCAAGTCGCAACGCGCCAATAAGAAACGGCGCGTCAAGGCGATCCATGCAAAGATTGCCAATAGAAGGATAGATTACCTACACAAGCTGTCCACCGCGCTGGTGCGAACTTACGGCCTCATTGTCGTTGGTAACGTCAATGCATCCAAATTGGCCAAGACCAAAATGGCCAAGAGTGTAATGGATGCAGGGTGGAGTTCATTTCGAGATATGCTGAAGTATAAAGCGGTTGCGCACTCGGCATTTGTACTGGAGGTGAACGAGGCATTTACCACCGTAACCTGTTCTGCGTGTCTTTCACACAGCGGCCCTAGCGGGCTGAAAGAGTTACGAATAAGAGAATGGACCTGCGAGCATTGCGGCCAACATCATGATCGCGATGTGAACTCAGCTAAGAACACTCTCCGCCTGGGACATCAGGCGCTGGCAGCAGGAATTCCCGCACCTTAGGGCGGGGAGGATGTCAATAAGCGTGCAGCGGCCGCGGCCGTGCCGGCTCGCCCGATGCGTTGTCCGCGAGCGTAGCGGACTCAATACTAAGCGAGAGAATTGCGAAGTCAACAAGACCTAGTATTTCTACCGTAGAGCGATCGCAAGGCAGGCTCCCGCTCTTTATACTGGCGATCCACGGGCCAATCTTTCAACCCACCGAGACAGCGCAATGAACGCCATGACAGAACCATGTCCCGACCGCCATGACCGATAACCCGCTTACCGAGGTGTATCGCGATCCCTGGCTGCTGGCGGTGCACAAGCCGGCCGGCCTCCTGGTGCACCGCAGTCCCATCGACAAGCACGAAACCGTGTTCGCATTGCAATTCGCACGCCAGCTCAATGGCGGCGGGCATGTGTATCCGGTCCATCGCCTGGACCGCCCCACCTCCGGCCTGCTCCTCTTCGCGCGGGATCCGCAGACCGCCAGCCTGATGGGCCGGGCGCTGATGGCCGGCGAGGTAAGCAAGACCTATGTGGCAATGGTGCGCGGATGGACGCCGGACGAGGGCTTGATCGACCACCCGCTGCGCGAAGAACCGGAGGACAGGCGGCGGCTGGCCGAGCCGCAGCCGGTGCGCGAGGCGCGGACGCGGTTTCGCCGGCTGGCAACCACGGAGATCGCGGTGGCGATCGAAACCTATCCCACCAGCCGCTACAGCCTGGTGGCGCTGTATCCCGAGACCGGCCGCCAGCACCAATTGCGGCGGCACATGAAGCACATCAACCACCCCATCATCGGCGACGCTTACCATGGACGGGGGCGGCATAACCGGTATTTCGCGCAACGCTTCGGGCAGGGACGCCTGATGCTCGCGGCAACCGGCATGGCCTTCACCCATCCGGCGACCGGCGCGCGGCTGGAACTGCGCGCGGCGCCGGAAGCGAGCTTCCTGGAGGTGGGGGCGATGTTCGCCGGCAACCCGCTTGCGCCATTCATGCAGGGCGCGCCGACACCGGCGGACCCGAATGCAGACAAGCCTTCCCAGGCAATCGACAAGGAGACGACAAGCCATGCAGGCAATTGACTACCGCCACGGAGAGCAACCCCTGCACGAATACCTGCGCCATCACGCGCGGATCCGCCCTGAGAAGGCTGCCTATCTCTGGTACGGCAAGGAAATCAGCTATGGCGAACTTGACCGGCTGAGCGACCGCTTTGCGGTGAAGCTCGCCGCGCTCGGCGTGAAGAAAGGCGACCGCGTGCTGGTCTTCCTGAACAATTGCCCGCAATATGCGATTGCCCATTTCGGCATCCAGAAGCTTGGCGCGATCATCAGCCCGTGCAGTCCCTTGTTCAAGAAGCATGAGCTGGAATACCAGGCCGCCGACCTCGGCGCGGAAGTCATCGTCGCCGCCGACCAGCTTTATCCGGTGATCGAGCAAGTGCTGCCCTCGACCCGCCTCAAGCATGTCTTCCTGACCCATTACGGCGACATGCTGCCGCCGGAGCCCGCCATCAGCGTGCCGCCGGAGATGAGCACGCCCAAGCTCGCGGTGGCGGGAACGATGGACTTCCTGGAAAGCCTGGAGCAGCCCGGCGAAGCGGTGCCGCAGCCCGCCCTGCAGATGGAAGATGTCGCGCTGATGACCTATACATCCGGCACGACCGGCATGCCCAAGGGCGCCATGCTGACCTATCGCAACGCCCTGTTCAAGACCGCATGCACCGCCTTCGCCAGCGGCGCGGAGCACGACCATGTGATGCTGGCGGTCGCGCCGCTGTACCATATCGCGGGCATGCTGATGGGCTTGAACGTCACGGTCTACAGCGGCGCCACCACGGTGCTGCTGCACCGCTTCGATCCGCTGGCGGTCCTGCAGGCGATCGACCGCTACAAGGTGGTGAACTGGTACAGCATCGCGCCGATGAACGTGGCGGTGATGCAGGCGCCGCAGGCCGGCGATTACGACCTGCGTTCGCTGCGCATCAATCCATGCACCAGCTTCGGCATTACCCTGACCGAGGAACTGGCCGAGCGCTGGCGCGCCTTCGCCGGCGGATGCCAGACCTACGAAGCCGCCTACGGCTTGTCGGAGACGCATACCTGCGATACCTACACGCCGCCCGACGCGATACGCTGGGGCACCCAGGGAAGGCTGCTTCCCGGGGTCGAATGCCGCATCGTCGACCCGCAAACAGGCAACGATCTGCCGGTGGGCACGCTGGGCGAGATCGCGATGCGCAGCCCGGGTAATTTCAAGGGCTACTGGAACAAGCCGGAAGCCACCGCGGCGACGCTGCGCGACGGCTGGGTCTTTACCGGCGACATGGGCAAGCTCGACGCTGACGGTAACCTTACCTTCACCGGACGCCTGAAGGAGATGATCAAGGTATCCGGTTACAGTGTCTTCCCCGAGGAAGTGGAGACGATACTCATCAAGCATCCCGCGGTGAAACAGGCGGCGGTGATCGGCATCCCGGATCCGGCCAAGGGAGAAGTGGTCAAGGCCTTCGTGGTGCTTCATCCGGGCGCGCCGGCCTCTACGCCGGAAGACATCATTGCCTGGAGCCGCGAGCAGATGGCGTCCTACAAGGCGCCGCGCGAGGTGATCTTCCGCAGCGAGCTGCCGGCGACGGGCACGGGAAAGATGCTGCGGCGGCTGCTCAAGGAAGGCTGAGCTCGCCGCATAAAAAAAACCGGCCAGCGGCCGGTTAAAAGCGGTCGGGTCAGGAATGGGCTACCACCCGCCGCCGAGAGAGCGGATCAAGGCTACCGTCGTGCTTGCGCGGGCGCCGCGCAGCTGCACCGCGGCCCGTTCGGCGCTGGCGAGATTGCGTTGCGCATCCAGGAAATCGAGATAACTCGATCTTCCGGCGCGATACAGCCTGTCTGCCAGTTCGGCGCTGCGGCGCGAGGACGCAACCGCGCTGTCGATGGCCTCCGACTGGCCAGCCAGCGTGCGCAAGCCAACAAGGTTGTCTTCTACTTCGGACAGCGCCGCCAGGATGCTCTGGCGGTAGGCGGCCACGGCTTCCTCAAGCGCCGCTTCGCTGCGCGCGATGTTGCTTCGGTTGCGGCCGCCATCCAGGATGGGCAAGGCTGCCGCCACCCCGAGCAGCCAGGTGCGGCTGGTCCAGTTGAACACGTCCGCCAGGTCCGCCGACTCGCCGCCGCCGGCCGCCGTCAGGCGCAATGCCGGAAACATGGCCGACTTTGCCACGCCGATGCGGGCGTTGGCGGCGATCATGGCGCGTTGGGCTGCCGCGATGTCAGGACGCCGCTCGAGCAGGGCCGAAGGCAATCCGGCTGGAATCGACGGCATGGCGGCTGCCAGCAAGAGGTTGGTTTCCAGGCTGAACGCTGCGGGCGGCTTGCCGAGAAGGATGGCCAGCGCATGTTCCAGCTGGGCCCGCTGGCGCTCGACGGCCAGCAGGTCGGATCGCGTCGTCGACAGCTCGGTATTGGCGCGCGCGAGATCAAGTTCGCCGATGTCGCCCAGATCGAAGCGGCGCTGGTTGATGCGTACGTTTTCTTCGCGAAGGCGCACCGTCTCCCGGAGCAGGCCGAGCTCGGCATCTGCGGAGAGCAGGCGGAAATAAGTCTGCGCGACATCCGCCTGCAGCGCCAGCTGGACCGAGCGGAACGTCGCTTCGCTGGCGGCAGCGTCAGCCTGACTGGCGCTGACGTTGCCGGCCACCCGGCCGAAGAGGTCGATTTCATAGCTCGCCCCAAGGCCCGCCTGGAAGACGTTGCCCGCAGGGACAGGCGTGCCGGCAGGCAGCCCGAGCGGCACCGCCGACGCGCGGCCGCGCTGGGCGCCGGCCTGCACGTTCACCTGCGGAATGCGTTCCGACTCGGCGATGCCGGCGAGGGCGCGCGATTGCCTGACGCGCGCAGCCGCGGCGGACAGGTTCTGGTTGGCCGCTGTCGCCTCGGCGATCAGCGCGTCGAGCCTCGCATCACCGAAGACCTTCCACCATTCGCCGCGCGCCTGAGCTTCGGCAGGCTGGGCGGGCTTCCACTTGCCATCGGCAGCGGCTTCCTTGAAATTGCTCGGCAGCTCGACTTCCGGCGCCTGGAATGCCGGCGTTGCGCAGGCAGCCAGCAGCAGGGCGGCGACGAGAGGCGTGAATCGATGCATCATCCGGGTCATCATGCAACTCCTTCCGGCTGCGACGCGATCGCCGCCGGCTTGTGTTTTTCGAAACGCTTGGCGAGCATGCGCAGCAGCACATAGAACACCGGCGTGAGGAACAGGCCGAAGAGGGTGACGCCCAGCATGCCGGCGAACACCGCCACGCCCATCGCATGACGCATCTCCGCGCCGGCCCCGCTTGAGAACACCAGCGGAACCACGCCCATGATGAATGCGATGGACGTCATGAGGATGGGGCGCAGGCGCAGCCGGCAGGCTTCGAGCGCGGCGTCCACGATGCTGCGGCCATGCTCTTCGAGCTCGCGGGCGAATTCCACGATCAGGATGGCGTTTTTCGACGCCAGGCCGACCAGCACGAACAAGGCGATCTGCGTGAAGATGTTGTTGTCGCCATGGGTGAGCTTCACGCCCAGCAGCGCGCAGAGAATCGACATCGGCACGATCAGGATGACCGCCAGCGGCAGGGTCCAGCTTTCGTATTGCGCCGCGAGCACCAGGAACACTAGCAGCACGCACAGCGGGAAGACGAAGACCATCGTGTTGCCGGCAAGGATTTCCTGGTAGGTCAGCTCCGTCCATTCATAGCTCACGCCCTTGGGCAGCACTTCCTTAGCGATGCGCTCCATCGCCGCCTGCGCCTGGCCGCTGGAATAGCCGGGCGCCGGGCCGCCGTTGATGTCGGCCGAAACGTAGGCGTTGTAGCGCTGCACGCGGTCGGGGCCATAGCTATCCTTCACGCGCATGAGCGAGGACAGCGGAATCATTTCGCCCTTGCTGCTGCGGACCTTGAGCTGGGCAATGTCTTGTGCGTGCGAACGGAAGGGCGCGTCGGCCTGCACCCGGACCTGGTAAGTGCGTCCGAACTGGTTGAAGTCATTGACATACAGCGAACCGAGATTGATCTGCAGCGTCTGGTAGATCGTCGACAAGGGCACGCCGAGCTGCTTGGCCTTGGTGCGGTCGATGTCGGCAAACAGCTGCGGCACGTTGATCTGGTAGCTGGAGAACACGCCGGCCAGCTCGGGCGTCTGCCAGGCCTTCGCCTGCAGTGCCTGGACCGCCTTGTAAAGCTCGTCGTGGCCCAGGTTGCCCCGGTCCTCGATCATCAGCTTGAAGCCGCCGATGGTGCCCAGGCCGTTCACCGGCGGCGGCGGGAACACCATGATGAACGCATCCTGGATGCCGCCCAGCTTCTGGTTGATCTGCTGGGCGATCGCCATGCCGGAAAGCTCCGGAGACTTGCGGCTCTCGAAGCCATCCAGGCCGAAGAACACGATGCCGGCGTTCGGCGCATTGGTAAAGCCGTTGATCGACAGGCCGGGGAAGGCGATCGAATCGTGCACCCCCGGCACCGTCTTGGCAACGTCGGACATCTTGCGGATCACTTCCTCGGTCCTGTCCAGCGAAGCGGCATCCGGCAATTGGGCGAAGCCGACGAGGTATTGCTTGTCCTGCCCCGGCACGAAGCCGTTCGGCACCGCCTTGAACACGAGGACGGCGGCGACGGCAAGGACCGCATAGATGGCAAGCGCGGCCGACTTGTGGGCAAGCACGGAACGCACGCCGCCGGCATAGCCGTGCGATGCCCGGTGAAACACCGCATTGAACCAGCCGAAGAAGCGTCCGAACAGCTTGTCCATGGCGCGCGTCAATGCGTCCTTGGGCGCGTCATGCGGCTTGAGCAGGGTTGCCGCCAGCGCCGGCGACAGCGTGAGCGAGTTGAACGCGGAAATGACCGTCGATATAGCAATCGTCAGCGCGAACTGGCGATAGAACTGTCCCGACAGGCCGGAGACGAAGGCGATCGGCACGAACACCGCGCACAGCACCAGCGCGATCGCGATGATGGGTCCGCTGACTTCCTTCATGGCCTGCACCGTGGCATCGCGCGGCGAGAGGCCGGCGGCAATGTTCCGCTCGACGTTCTCCACCACCACGATGGCATCGTCCACCACGATGCCGATCGCCAGCACCAGGCCGAACAGCGAAAGCGTATTGATGGAAAAACCGAAGCCGAGCAGCACCGCGAAGGTGCCGATGATGGAGACCGGCACGGCAACGAGCGGAATGATGGAAGCGCGCCAGGTCTGCAGGAACACGATGACCACCAGCACCACCAGTGCGACTGCCTCGAGCAGCGTGTGGATCACCGCGCGGATCGATTCGCGCACGAACTGGGTGGGATCGTAGACGACGCTGTAGTCGACGCCTTCCGGGAAATCCTTCTTCAGTTCTTCCATCTTGGCGCGCACGTCGGCCGAAAGCTGCAGAGCATTGGACTGCGGCGCCTCGAAGATGGCGATTGCCGCGGCGGACTTGTTGTTCAGCAGTGAACGCAGCGCATAGCCGTTGGAGCCGAGCTCGATGCGCGCCACGTCCTTGAGCAGCGTGACCGAGCCATCCGCGCCGGTACGCACGATGATGTTGCCGAACTCCTCTTCGGTCTGCAGCCGGCCCTGGGTGTTGACCGTGAGCTGGAATTCCGCGTTCTTCGACGGCGATGCGCCGATCACGCCGGCGGCTACCTGCACGTTCTGTTCGCGGATGGCGGCGACCACGTCGCTCGCCGTCATGTTGCGCGCGGCAACCTTCTGGGGATCGAGCCAGACGCGCATCGCGTAGTCGCCGGCGCCGAACAACAGCACTTCGCCCATGCCGGGAATGCGCGCGAGCTGGTCCTTGATGTTGAGCACCGCGTAATTGCGCAGGTAAACATCATCGTAACGGCCGTTGGGCGAAGACAGGTGCACCACCATCGTCAGGTTGGGCGAACTCTTGGCTGTCGTCACGCCGATCTGCCGCACTTCTTCCGGCAGGCGCGGCAGAGCGCGCTGCACGCGGTTCTGCAACTGGCTTTCCGCCTGCTCGACATTTGTGCCGATCTTGAAGGTGACGGTCAGGGCGAGGGAGCCGTCGGAGGTGGCCTGCGACGACATGTAGAGCATGTTTTCGATGCCGTTGATCTGCTCCTCGAGCGGGGCGGCGACCGTTTCGGCGATCACCGTCGGGTTAGCGCCGGGATACTGGGCGCGCACCACGACCGAGGGCGGAACCACTTCCGGATACTCCGAGATCGGAAGCTTGAAGATGGCTAGCGCGCCGCCGACGAAAATAATGATCGACAGCACGGCGGCGAAGATGGGGCGGTCGATGAAAAAGCGGGAGAAATTCATGAGATGCTCGCTTGGAAGGTGTGACAGCGCCGGCCCTCCCGCCGCTGCGGCGGGGAGGCTGGCTGGTATGCGTCAGGCGAAGCTGGCCGGCAGGCCAGGCCGCCGGGCCCTACGTCAGGATTTTTCCTTCTGCGGTCCGGCGTTGTCCTTGCTCGCCGTCTTCTGGCCGCTGTCCTGCTGCCTGGCGGCTTCCTTGCCGCCGACGGTCAGGGCCGCATCCATGGGCACCGTTTCCGCCGTGACCGGCGCGCCCGGCCTAACACGCTGCAAGCCGTTGACGATGACCTTCTCGCCCGGCTTGAGGCCTTCCCGCACCACGCGCATGCCGTCGACCACGGGGCCCAGCCGCACCGGCCGGTACTCCGCCTTGCCGTCCGGGGTGACGACGTACACGAACTTGCGGTTCTGGTCGGTGCCGACCGCGCGCTCAGCCACCAAGGCGGTCTTTGCTCCTTCGCCGGTCGGCGCGAGCTGCACCCGGGCGAACAAGCCCGGCGCCAGTGCGTTATCGTCGTTCTTGAACACGGCCCGCATGCGTACGCTGCCGGTTGCCGGATCGATGCGGTTATCGACGAACTCCAGCTTGCCTTCGCGCGGGAAGCCTTCCTCGTTCGCCAGGCCGACGCGAACCGTTGCGGGCTGGCCCTTGCGCGCCTGGGCGCTGACGCGCAGGAAGGCATCCTCGTCGCCATCGAAGCTCGCGTACACCGGGTTGCTCGACACCACCGACGTCAGGACCACGTTGCCGTCGACGAGATTGCCGAGGGTAACTTCCGCCTTGCTGGCGCGGCCATCGATAGGAGAATGGACCTTGGTGAAGCCGAGGTTAAGCTTCGCCGCCTCGTAGGCCGCTTGCGCCGCGCGGGCATTGGCCTCAAGCTCCTTGTAGGCGGAGGCCTTTTCGTCGGCCTCGCGTTGCGCGATGGCTTTTTCCGCCACGAGCTTGTCCGCGCGGACCAGTTCCAGCTTCGCGAGATCGGCCCGGGCGCGGGCGGCATTCGCGACCGCCTCGGTGCGGCTGGCTTCCGCCTGGTAGGGTCGCGGATCGATGACGAACAAGACATCGCCCTTCTTCACCACCGCACCCGGCTTGAAGTTCACGGCCGCGATGAAGCCGGAGACGCGCGGGCGGATCTCGACGCGTTCCACCGCCTCGATGCGGCCGGAGAATTCCTGCGTCTCGACGACCGGCTTCTCCAGCACGGCGGCGGCGGTGATCGGCGGGCCGGCATTCTGCTGGGGTGCTTCCTTGGCGGAGGGCTCGCCGCAGGCGGCGAGAACGAAGGCGGCGATTGCGCTTAGCGCCAATCCGCCCGAGGCAATCAGCGTGGTCTGTCGTTTCATGGTGGTTCCTCTTTCTGTTTTCTTTTTGTTTAGTCTGCTGACCCAGGGCGCCCGCCTGGCGGGCCGATCCAGTCATTTATTCACTTCATTCATTCACTTATGCGCCAGCCCGGCAAGGAAGCCCGCAATGGCATCCAGCACGTCGTGCTTGCGCACGCAACTGCAGCGCGCATCCGGCTCCCGCAAGCCCAGCGGACCGAGCCGCCTGGCCGTGACCGCGATGCCGGCAGCCGACAGCTTGGCGCCGTATTGCTCGGCTTCGTCGCGCAGCGGATCGTCGTGCGCGGAAAGCACCAGCGCCGGAGGCAAACCCTTCATCCGGCTCGACTGCAGCGGGCAGGCATAGGGATGGGTCCTGTCGACCGCCCGTGGCAGGTAATCGCGGTATCCCGCCGCGCAGGTTTCGGCTTCCCGCGCGCTGCCATCGGTATTCGAGACCTGGCGCATCGAACAACTCGTCAGGCCGGGGTCCAGCATGGGCATGATCAATACCTGTCCGGCAAGCGCCGGGCCGCCCCGGTCGCGCGCCAGCACCGCGGATACCGCCGCGAGGTTGCCGCCGGCTTCGATGCCGGCGCTGACCAGGGACTTTCCATTCCATCCCAGCCGCGCGCGGTGCCGCTGCACCCACTTCAGGACGGCATGAGCATCCTCGACCGCGGCCGGGAAGGGCGCTTCGGCGGGAAGGGTGTACTTGCTGGCAAGCACCCGCCAGCCGGTCTGTGAGGCGAGCAGGCCCAGGAATTCATCCACGCCATCGAGGTCCGCCTGAAGGAAGGCGCCGGGCGGAAAGAAAACGACCAGCCCGTCGTTTCCCCCTGCGGATTCCCCCGAGGCAGGCGCAGGAACATACAGGCGCGCGGCCAAGGCGCCGCGTGCGCCTTGCACGTCGAGGTCGCGGCGGCGGAGCTGTTCATTGCCCATGGCTGTCACGAAGCATCCCGGGCGACCGGGATGACGAATACGCGCTGCGCCAGATCTTCGAAGCCGCGGTACTGCGCGCTCACCGCGCCGCCCGCGTCCATCGCCTCCGCCAGCGCGCTGCTGCAGGCGACAGCGGCCGCGCCGTACGCTGCCAGCAGGACCGCCGCCGCGGTGAAAGTCGCTTCTCGCAAAGTCATGATGAACTCCTGTTTGCCGATGCGTAGCAGGATAACTTTGTTCTACAATCCGGATAAATAACCTCGCAATGAATTGACTGTTCATGAATCTGAACAATGATGCATGCGGATGCTGAACCGGAACAGGAGGTACTAATGGACAAGCTTCAGGCCATGGAGATTTTCGTGCAGGTCGTCGATGCCGGCGGCTTTACGCGCGCCGCGGAAAACATGCAGTTGCCAAAGGCAACCGTCTCCACGCTGATCCGCAACCTGGAACAGGAGCTGCGCGTCAAGCTGCTCAACCGCACCACGCGCCAGATCAGCGTGACACCTGACGGTGCCGCCTATTACGAGCGTTGCCAGACGATACTTGCCGACGTGCGCGACGCCGAGGAAGCGCTTTCGCAGTCGAAGTCCAGCCCGCGCGGGCGGCTGCGCGTGGAAGTGCCGACCGCGCTTGCCCGCACCCTGATCATTCCCGCGCTGCCAAGCTTTTATGAACGTTATCCGGAAATCGAGCTGGAGATGGGTTGCACCGACCGCACCGTCGACCTGGTCGAGGAAGGCGTGGATTGCGCCGTGCGCGGCGGCGACCTCGCGGATTCCACCCTGGTGGCGCGCCGGGTCGGCAGCATCGCCCTGGCGACCTGCGCCGCGCCATCCTACCTCGCCCTGCATGGCACGCCGACGCATCCGAACGACCTGCTGGCGCATCGCTGCATCAATTACTTTTCGGCACGCACCGGCAAGGTCCACGACTGGATCTTCGCCCGGGGAGAGGAGCGCCTGCAACTACGCGTGCCGGGGCGCATCGCGATCAACGATTCCAACGGCTACCTCGCCGCGGGCATCGCCGGACTGGGTGTCGGGCAAATGGCGGCTTACATGGTGAAGCCTTATGTGCAGACCGGCCAGCTGGAACCGGTGCTAACGGACTGGTGCTCCAACGTGATTCCGATGCACGTGGTATATCCCCAGAACCGGCACCTGTCGGCGAAGGTACGCGCCTTCGTGGAGTGGGTCTCCGAACTGCTGGCCGATGAAGACAGGATGCGCACCGGCTTGCACGATTGCCCCAACCGGAAAGCCTTGCTGGCGGACGCGGCCCAGGCCGACCCGGCCACGGCCTGAATCCGGTGTGCGAGTCCACACCGGGATGATGTGAAGCCGCGCGCTGCTATTCCCCGCCATCTATGTCATCACTGCGGGCGGAATGCAGCACATGCGCCAAATCAAACTGCCATTCGCCAACTGTCCCGACAACACACTGAAAACCCCTCCTGTGTAGCGCGTTCGCACATTGAACATGCGACACCCGCGCGTAAAAATTGAATTGTCTCAACTCGCCTTGCAGCCGACGTACCAAAGAACAGCGGCAGCCAGGCTCGTCGAGTTTCCAGACGCTCAATATCATTACACTAGGAGACAGCATGAATACATGGAGAATCGCTCAGCCGGCCGGCTGGATAGCCCTGGCCGCCCTGGGTCTTTCGGCTTGCGGAGGCGGGGGAGGGGGAAGCACGCCGGTTGCCAGCGACCCCGGAACCACGACGACCACGCCCGCCGTCCTGCCGCTCACCTGCGCGCAGCTTGCGGGAACGGCCATTCCGGCATCGTCGATCGGCTTGCCGACGTCGGGCGGCGCGGTAACGAGCGCCACGCTGGTTGCCGCCAGCGGCACGGGCGCCAGCGCGGTTCCCGAACATTGCCTGGTCAACGCCTCCATCTCCCCGGTGGACAAGACCGCGCCTAACATCCAGTTCCGCGTCGCACTGCCGACGAACTGGAATTCCAAGGCGCTGATGCTCGGCGGCGGCGGTTTCGACGGCAGCATTCCCAACGTCACCGGCAACGTTCCCAACGGGCCGACCGACAAGGCAACACCGCTTGGCAGGGGATATGTCACCTTCGCCAGCGATTCGGGCCACCAGGCCAATGCCTTCGGTTCGCAGGACGGTTCCTTCGCCTTGAACGACGAGGCCGCGAGGAACTTCGGCGGAGACGCTATCAAGAAGACCCGCGATGCCGCCATGTATCTCGCCAAGCTGCGCTATGCCGTCGACAAGGTGCAGAAAGCCTACTTCGCCGGCGGATCGACCGGCGGACGCGAGGCGCTCGCCGCCGTCACCCGCTGGCCGGCCGACTGGGATGGCGCGATCTCCTGGTATCCCGCATGGAACGATGCCGCGGCGCTCCTCGGCGGACAGCGCATGAACCGTGCGCTGGCGCAGCCGGGCGCCTACCCGAACACCGCCAAGCGCCAGTTGTTGTATAACGCAGTCATGGCGGCATGTGACGGCCTTGATGGCGTGAATGACGGCCTGATCAGCAACCAGAACCGCTGCAATGCGGTGTTCAATCCCACGACTGCGACCTACAACGGCAATCCGCTGCGCTGCGCCAACGGCGCGGATACCGGCGACACCTGCCTGTCGGACGCGCAGATCACGGCACTGAAGACGATCAACACGGACACGCGCTTCAACTTCTCACTGGCGAGTGGCGAGAACCACTATCCAGGCTACAACGTCTGGGGCGCGGATCTCGGCATCACGACCAATCCTTCGCCGGTGCAGCCGACGGTCACCTTCCTGGCCTTCGGCACCTCTCAGCCGGTCATGCCCATGCCGCGCACGGCGCCCTACGTCAGCGTGCTGCTGGACCAGTGGATCAAGAGTTCCGTCACCAAGGATGCGAACTTCGATTCCCTGAGCTTCGATCCGGAAAACCCCGGGCCTTATGCAGGCAGGATCAGCGAGCTGAGCACCCAGCTCGACACGCGGGTCGACCTCGCGCCGTTTGCGGCGAAGGGAGGCAAGCTGCTGATGGCCCACGGCACGGTCGACGTCCTGGTCAGCACCCGGGCGACGGAGGAGTATTACCAGCGCCTGCAGAGCCAGATGGGACCGTCGGAGGTGGACAAGTTCGCGCGCTATTATGAAGTGCCCGGACTGGGCCATGCCGCCAGCACGGTTTTCAATGCGACCTGGGATTCCCTCACCGCGCTGGAAAACTGGTCGGAAAAGAGCACGAGCCCGTCGAGCCAGGTGGTCGCCGATACCGTCGGCGTTCCCGGCCGTACGCGTCCGCTCTGCGATTATCCGAAGTGGCCGAAGTACAACGGCACGGGAGACGTCAATTCCGCGGCCTCGTTCACCTGCTCCAACTAAGCTGCAGATGATGGGCTCCATCGATCGCCATGCGCGTTCGATGGAGCCGGCCTCTCCGGACGAATGAAATGGGATTCCCGCCTGCGCGGGAATCCCATGTCGCCCGACCAGCGCGGCCAGTAACGGGAATTTCGCAAAACCAGTTCAACCACTCGAAAACGACATGTCATGATGAAGGATGTAGTTATCGCGGGCGCGGCCCGCACCGCCGTCGGCACCTTCGGCGGCAAGCTCAAGGACTTTTCCGGCTCCGACCTGGCAACGATCGCCGTAAAGGAAGCGTTCGCCCGCGCCGGCGTCGATCCGGCCGCCGCACAGCACATCGTGCTCGGCAACGTCATCCAGTGCGAACCGCGCGACGTGTACGTCTCCCGCGTGGCCGGCCTCAACGCCGGCATGGCCAAGGAATCGGCCGCCCTCACCCTCAACCGCCTCTGCGGCTCCGGCCTGCAGGCCATCGTCACCGCCGCCAACGCCATCCAGCTCGGCGATGCCGACATCGCCGTCGGTGGCGGCGTGGAAACCATGAGCCGCGCGCCCTATGTCATGCAGACCGTCCGCTGGGGCACGCGCATGGGCGACGCCAAGATGCTCGACATGATGCTCGGCGCGCTCAACGATCCCTTCGGCGCTGGCCACATGGGCATCACCGCCGAGAACGTCGCCGACCTGTACAAGATTTCCCGCGAGGAGCAGGACGCCTTCGCCGCCGACAGCCAGCGCAAGGCGCTTGCCGCCATCGAGGCCGGGCACTTCAAGTCGCAGATCGTGCCGGTGGAGATCAAGGCCCGCAACGGCGTCGTTGCCTTCGACACCGACGAGCATCCCAAGGCCGGCACCACGGCCGAGTCGCTGGCCAAGCTCAAGCCGGCGTTCCGCAAGGACAACGGCACGGTAACGGCGGGCAACGCCTCCGGCCTGAACGACGGCGCTGCGGCGGTGGTGCTGGCCAGCGCCGAGGCGGCCACGCGGCACGGCCTGACGCCGCTGGCGCGGCTGGTGTCGTACGCGGTGGCGGGGGTGGACCCGTCGGTCATGGGCACGGGACCGATCCCGGCGGTGAAGCTGGCGCTGCAGCGCGCGGGCCTGACGCTGGGCGAGATGGATGTGATCGAGTCCAACGAAGCGTTCGCGGCGCAGTCGCTGGGCGTGTGCCGGGGGCTGGACCTGGATCCGGCGCGCACGAATCCGAACGGCGGCGCGATCGCGCTGGGGCATCCGCTGGGTGCCAGCGGGGCGATCATTACCATCAAGTGCGTGTACGAGCTGATGCGCACGCAGAAGCGCTATGGCCTGGTGACGATGTGCATCGGCGGCGGCCAGGGCATCGCTGCCGTGTTCGAGCGCGCCTGAACCTTCAGGGATGCGCCCCCTCAACGGCGGCGCATCCCTCGGCGACATCAGGCTCCTGTCATGAAAGGCGCCACAGCCTCAGCGCCACGTGAATTTCCAGCGCGCGTATCGGATTTCCCCAGTAGCCCAGCAATTCCTCGACGCTGGTCAGACGCTGCCTCACGGTGTTCACGTGGATGCCGAGGCGGGTCGCGGTCGTTCTCGCGTTCTGGTTGCTATCCATGTAGCTGAGCAGGGTGTCGGCCAGTTGCGTATGGCGCTTGTCGTCATACGCGATGAGCGGGCCGATCGTCGCTTCGATGAAGGACTTCAGCCTTTCCTGGTCGTGGCTTTCGAAGAGCACCGAGTACAGCGCCATTTCATTCTGGTCGATGATCTGGCCCTTGATGCCCAGCCTGCCGATCACGGCCAGGCCGCGCCGCAGCGCCGTGTAGCAGGCGGGGATTTCCGCCGGCGACTGGATGGGACGGGAGACGATGCCGCCATAGCGGTCGATGAACTCGCGCTTGGCGATGGCGGTGAATTCCGAAAGCGTGTGCTGTATCTTCGTCGTGGGAATGATGATCGCAAGGGCGCCGTCGATCTCGTCGAGCACGAGTTCCGACAGTGACGAACCGGCGCGCAGACGCCTCGCCAGCGCATCCGGCTTCAGGCCTTCGGTCTCAACGAGGATGAGCGAAGCGGGTTGCGCCAGGTCCAGGCCGAAGCGCTTCGCCCGGTCCCACGTCAGGGAAAGGTCCTCGCGGCGGGTGCCGGTGATCAAGGAACGCATCAACGCCGACACATCGCGGCTCTTGCTTGCCTCCATCCTTTCCTGGGACAGCAGGACAATGCCGATGATGCTCGAGCTGCGTTCGAAGGTGCGGACAGGAATTTCGCCGAGGTCTCCCTGCCGGAACAGGAGCACCGCGCCAAGCAGGTCGTTGCCGCCGATGACGGCGATGACCCGGCACAGCTCGCCGTCCTCTTCGCGCGCGATGACCGAGCGTCCGCCTTGCCGGCTGTTGCGTATGGCCTGAGTAACCTCGGCGCTCAGGGCGCTGTGGGGCGCGTAGGTATCCGCCAGCCGGCCTGTATAACCCGGCGCGGTTGCCTTGCTGATCACGTGGAACGCCTCATCCAGGATCACGATGCTGCCGTTCAGCAGATGGGCAATCGTTTCCGACAGCGTGCCGAGCGAGGCGCCCTTCGCCAGCAGCGCGGTCAACTGCTCGTGTGCTTCCGCCGCGTTCTGGATTTCGCGCGCATGATGTTCGAGTTCCTCGCGCGCTACGTCCGCGCGATGCAGCGCATCCTTGGCATGCTCGAAGGCCCTGGCATTGTTGATTGCCACGGCGGCGTAGGTAGCCAGCGTGCTGAGGATGGCGACATTCAAGGTAGTGTAGGTGCGGTGGTAACGATCCGCGATGAACAGCAGGCCGACCACCTTGTCATCGAACATGAGCGGCACCCCCGCCAGTCCCGCCACACCCTCGCTGCGAAACGTGTCGTCCAGGATAGGGTCGTGCGGGAAACGATTGTCGAGCAGGTAATTCTGGGTGAAGAAGGGCAGGCGCGTCGACAACACGATGCTCGCGATGCCAAGCCGCCCGCTGAGCTTCATCCTCGTGGTGTTGAAGGAGATCGCTCCGTCGGACGCCAGCACCCGGAACTCGTCTTTCTCGGCGTCGTGGATCGTGAGCCAGGCGACATGCGAACCCAGGAGATTGCGCGCCCGGGTGACGATTGCCCCAAGCAGGCTGTCGGTGTCCAGCCGGCTGGACAAGTCCTTGGCGGAATCGAACATCGCCAGCATGCCTTGTTCGCTCAGCTGGTGCATGTCAAGGCGGTTCTTGACGCCCATTGCCATCCTGACAAGGTTTGCCGTTCCGGCGCTGTCCTTGCCTTCGAGGTGCATGACTTCGGCGCGTGCAAGATGTGCCGCGAACTCCTCGATCGGCGCATTCCGGTGCAGGAGGCCGACCAATTCAGTGGCGAGGTCCCTGGAAACAAGCTCTGTCCGTTCAGTATCCATTCTCATGCCCTATCGAAACAATCGGAAAGCGTGATCCGTACTCATGTCGTGCGCGCACTGATGCCACAGCCTAACTGAATTTAATTTATACCACCAAGCAAATCCATGTCGCAAATAGACATGTATCAGTCCCTTCGAATGTACGGACGAACATAGCCCCCGCTTCCCGTTTGCCTGACACTACCGCAATGCAGGAAACCATCGCCTGTCGTGCAGGGACAGGAACTCAACTCATTTCCATCAAGGAGCCGCAACAATGACAATCAAGAAATATCTGGACGGCCGCGTCGCGATCGTGACCGGGGCTGGCAGCGGGCTCGGCCGGGCGCATGCCCTGGCATTGGCCGCGCACGGCGCGCGCGTTGTCGTCAACGACGTCGCCGGACGGCACGACGGCTCGCCCGGCCGCGGCGTCGCCGACGAGATCATCCGCAACGGCGGCATGGCGATCGCCGATGGCGGCGACGTGCGCGATTTCACGCAGATGCAAGCCATGGTCAACCGCGCGATCGGCGAGTGGGGCAGGGTGGACATCCTGATCAACAACGCCGGCATCCTGCGCGACAAGAGCTTTTCCAAGATGTCCCTGGATGACTTCCGCCTCGTGATGGACGTGCATGTCATGGGTTCGGTGAACTGCACCAAGGCGGTATGGGACCTCATGCGCGAGCAGCGCTATGGCCGCATCGTGATGACCACGTCATCATCCGGTCTCTATGGGAACTTCGGACAGTCCAACTACAGCGCGGCGAAGATGGCCGTCGTGGGATTGATGCAGACGCTGGCGCTCGAAGGCGAGAAGCACGACATTCGCGTCAACTGCCTCGCGCCAAGCGCCGCGACGGCAATGACCAACGACGTGCTGTCATCCGCGGAACTCGAGCACCTTCACCCCGAGGCGGTCAGCCCGGGCATCGTTGCCCTCGCCGGCGAGAATGCTCCCAACCGCATGATCCTGCTCGCGGGCGCAGGAAGCTTCGAGTCCGCCAACATCACCATGACCCGGGGCATCAACGTCGGCAATGCGGCCGACCCCGCCGCCGAGGTGCGCGAAAGAATGCGTGAAATCCAGGACCGGACGGGCGAGACCGTGCCGGCATCGGGCTGGGAGCAATACCGTCTCGAGCTGTCCAAGGCCGGCTTCGCCTGAAGCGGGTTGCCGTGAGTGCCGTGCGCGGCAGGAACGCGGGACTTAGTCCCGCCGCCGGCGCGCCGGCAAGAAGGCGGCAACCACGCCCAGCAGCGGCAGGTAGGCGATAGCGTTGTACACGAAGCCGATGCTCGTCCTGTCCGCGAACACGCCGAGCAACGCGGCGCCGAGGCCGCCCATGCCGAAGGCGAAACCGAAGAACAGTCCCGAAATCATGCCAACCTTTCCCGGCACCAGTTCCTGGGCGTAAACCAGGATCGCGGAAAAGGCGGATGACAAGACGAGGCCGATGATGATCGTGAGCGTCGTCGTCCAGAACAGGTCGGCATGCGGCAGCATCAGGGCGAACGGCGCCACGCCGAGAATCGAGATCCAGATCACCGGCTTGCGTCCGATGCGGTCGCCGACCGGACCGCCGAGCACGGTACCCGCCGCCGAGGCGAACAGGAAGTAAAAGAGATGCAACTGGGCATCCTGAACGGTCAGGCCGAAGTGGTCCATGAGGTAGAACGTATAGAAGCTGTTCAGGCCGGCGACGTAGAAATACTTGGAAAAGATCAACACCATCAGCACCGCGATCGCCCCGAACACTTTCCTGCGCGGATAAGGAGATGCGGTCGCGGCTTTCCGGGCGGCGTGTGCCGCCTGGTGGGTCGCATACCAGCGGCTGACGGCGAGCAGCAGGCCGATGCCCAGCAGCGCGAGCACGCCAAACCACGCGACGCTGCGCTGGCCGAAAGGCACGATGACCGCGGCCGCCGCCAGCGGCCCGATGGCGGTCCCCATGTTTCCGCCCACCTGGAACATGGATTGCGCGAAGCCGTGCCGGCCGCCGGAAGCCAGGCGCGCGATGCGCGATGACTCCGGATGGAAGATCGATGAGCCGACGCCGATGAGCGCCGCGGCCAGCAACACCATGCCGAAGCTGGATGACACCGCCAGCAGCAGCAGTCCGCACAAGGTCGACGCCATGCCGAGCGGCAGCGAGTAGGGCTGGGGCCGGCGATCGGTGACCATGCCAACCAGAGGCTGCAGCAGCGATGCCGTGAGCTGGTAGGTCAGCGTGATCAGGCCAACCTGGGCGAAATTCAGCGACAGCGTTCCCTTCAGGACCGGATACAGCGCCAGGATCAGCGATTGCATCATGTCATTGATCATGTGCGCGCTGCTGATCGCACCGAGAATGCCCATGGCGGGGCGGTTCGCTCGTGTCTGAGCGTCAACAAGGGTCTGGGCGGCGGTCGTCATGGGGCGTCGTAAGGATGGAATCGTTTCGGTTCAAGTCCGGCTAGGATGGATCTGCAGCACCGATTATGAGAACATCTGGCATGTCTGTCTTGCGCCATTTGACCAAAAGCCCCTTCGAAAAGGACATGGAACCGTCGTTCAAGCCCAAGCCCTTGCCCGAGGCGCTCAAGGAAATAGAGGGAGAGCCGTCGCCGGTAAGCGCGCGTGCGACCGACTACCCCACGGGCTGGCATATCGAGCCGCACGCCCATTCCAAGCACCAGCTCATCTATGCCGTGCGCGGCGTGATGATCGTACAGGCCGACGCCGGGCGCTGGGTCGTACCGCCGACCCGCGCGATCTGGATGGTCGCCGGCATGACGCATGAGATCCGCTGCGTCGGCCAAGTGCACATGCGCAGCCTGCTCGTGGCCACCGACGCCGGCCGCGATCTCTTCAAGCGGACGCAGGCGGTCGGCATCTCGCCGCTGCTGCGCGAACTGATCCGCGCCGCGGTCGACGTGCGACAACCCTATGCGCCGGGCACCCGCGACAGCCGCGTGATGCGCCTGATACTCGATGAATTGCGCGCGCTGCCGGTGCTTCCGCTGCACGTGCAGATGCCCTCCGATGCCCGCCTCCTCGCCATCTGTGAACAATTGCAGCGCCGCCTCGATGATCCATCTACTATGCTCGACTGGGCCAAGCGGCTGTCGCTGAACGTCAAGACGATACAGCGCCTGTTCGTGAAAGAGACAGGCATGACCTTCGGCCAGTGGCGCCAGCAGGCGCGGCTGCTGCGTGCGCTGGAGTTGCTGGCTACCGGGGAGAAGGTGATCGACGTCGCGCTCGCGCTGGGCTACGACAGTCCCAGCGCCTTCACCACCATGTTCCGCAAGCAATTCGGACTGACGCCAAGCCAGTTCTTCGCCGAGGAATAAGGCATTCACCGCAGGCCGGGGGACGATCCTCCTTCACCCGATACCTTGTCCTTGCCATCGCCGTGACGCCGGCTTGCGGCATGGCGGTGCCTTGTCCCTATTGTCCCTCCTGTACCTCCTGCCGCCCCATATCACCCCGTCGCGTCATCGCGATGCGCTAGCCGCGTCGCTTCCGCAACGACGAGTCAGCACGGTGTGGATCGAGCACATACAAAACGCAATCCAGTGTTTCATCAAACATAGTATTCCCGGGGCTGGTGAAGGACACTGTCTCTACGTTGGAAGCCGACAGCGCGCATGTGGCAAGCCGCAGCAAGCAGGGCGATCCGTTCACCATCGATGAAAGGCCTAGAGCGAACATGAATCAAGAATATACCCGGAGCCCCATCTCAGGTCAGATGATGAGCCAGCCTCTTCTCATATCGACGATCATCCGGCATGCGGACCGGCACTTCGCCAACAAGGAGATCGTGTCCCGCCGCGTGGAAGGGGACATTCATCGTTATACCTATGCCGAATGCCATGCCCGCGCACGCAAGATGGCAAACGCGCTTCGCGCGCTCGGTGTCCAGATGGGGGACCGGATCGGCACGCTGGCCTGGAACGGCTATCGCCACCTCGAACTGTACTACGCGATTTCCGGCATCGGCGCGGTCATGAACACCATCAACCCGCGCCTGCACCAGAACCAGATCGCCTATATCGCCAATCATGCCCAGGACCAGTACCTGTTTTTCGACCTGAGTTTCCTCGAGCTCGTCGAACGCATCGCCCCGCACTGCCCCTCGATCAAGGGCTACGTGCTGATGTCGGATGCCGCGCGCATGCCGGCGGAAACCACGATCCCCAACCTGCTCTGCTACGAGGAACTGGTGTCGCAAAGCGAATGCCTCGCCGAATGGCCGCAGTTCGACGAGCACGCCGCATCGACGCTTTGCTATACCTCGGGCACGACGGGCAATCCCAAGGGTGCCTTGTATTCGCACCGTTCCACCATCCTGCATGCTTATGCTTCCAGCTTGCCGGATGGCTTGAACATTTCATCGCGCGAAGTGGTGATGCCGGTGGTGCCCATGTTTCACGTCAACGCCTGGGGCTTGCCTTATTCGGCGGCGCTCAACGGCGCCAAGCTGGTTCTGCCTGGTCCTTCGCTGGACGGCGAGTCGCTGCACGCCTTGTGCGAGCAGGAGGGCGTGACCTTCTCGGCTGGCGTGCCCACCGTCTGGCTCGGCCTTCTGAACCACATGGAATCCCGCAAGCTGAGCCTGTCGGCCCTGCGGCGCGTAGTGATCGGCGGATCGGCCTGCGCGCCGGCCCTGATGGACACCTATCGCCTCCAGCACGGCGTCGAACTCCTGCACTCCTGGGGCATGACGGAAATGTCTCCCCTCGGCACGGTCTGCACCCTGCAGAACCAGCACCTGTCGCTGCCAGAAGCGGAGCAACAGGCGATCAAGCAGAAGCAGGGCCACGTGCTGTTCGGCGTCGACATGAAGATCGTCGACGACCTCGGCAAGGACCTGCCGTGGGACGGGAAGACGCCAGGGCACCTGCATGTGAAGGGACAGTGGGTCATCGACAGCTATTTCGGCCAGGAAGACGCGTCAGCCTTGCAGGATGGCTGGTTGCCGACCGGAGATGTGGCAACCATCGATGGCGACGGCTACATGCAGATCACCGACCGCAGCAAGGATGTGATCAAGTCGGGCGGCGAGTGGATCGGTTCGATCGACATCGAGAACATCGCGCTCGACCATCCGGCGGTGCAACAGGCTGCCTGTGTCGGCATCCCCCATCCCAAGTGGGCCGAGCGGCCGCTGCTGGTCGTGGTCCGCAAGCCCGGCATGCACACCACGCGTGAAGACTTAATTCACCACTACGAGGGCAAGGTCGCCAAGTGGTGGACGCCGGATGACGTGGCATTCGTCGATTCGCTGCCTACCGGCGCGACCGGCAAGGTGCTGAAGAACCTGATCCGCGACCAGTTCAAGAATCATCCCTTGCCCAACACCTGATTGCCGCAGTCTTGCAAGGACCGCGGAATAACAAATTTACACCAACGAGGAGATAACAATGACGTTCAAGCTTACCCAACTCACGCTCGCGCTCGCCGCCGCCGCGGCGTTTTCCGCACCCGCCGCCCATGCCGGCACGGTAAAGATCGCCTTCATGGATCCGTTGTCCGGCGCTTTCGCGCCCATTGGCGAAAATGCCCTGCGCAGCTGGCAATATGTCGCCGATGTCGCCAATCGCGAGAAATGGGCCGGAGACAATACCTTCGAAGTCACCGGATTCGACAACAAGGGCAGCCCGCAAGAATCCCTGACCGTTCTCAAGTCCCTGATCGATCAAGGTTATCGTTACCTGATCCAGGGCAGCGGCTCGGGCGCGGCGCTGGCGATCGTCGATGCGGTCAACAAGCACAACGAACGCAATCCCGGCAAGGAAATCATCTACATCAACTACGGCGCCGTCGATCCCGACCTCACCAACAGCAAGTGCAGCTTCTGGCATTTCCGCTTCGACGCGAATTCCGACCAGAAGATGGAAGCACTGACGACCTTGCTGGAAAAGGACAAGCATGCCCAGAAGGTCTACATCATCGGCCAGAACTATGCCTTCGGTCACCAGGTGACCCGCGCGGCCAAGGATTACCTCAAGCGCAAGCGTCCCGATATCCAGATCGTGGGCGACGACCTGCACCCGATCGGCCAGGTGAAGGACTTCTCGCCCTACGTCGCGAAGATCAAGGCCTCGGGCGCGGACACCGTCATCACCGGCAACTGGGGTGCCGACCTGGCGCTGCTGATCAAGGCCGCGAAGGATGCCGACCTCAAGGCCAATTTCTACACCTACTATGCGAGCACGAAGGGCGTGCCGACGGCCATGGGCGCGGCCGGCGCGGACCGCGTGAAGTATGTCGGCTACTGGAACGTCAACAATGACAAGTTCGCCGGCAAGGATCTCGTCGAGGGCTTTAAGAAGAGATTCAACGACGACTACACCGTGATGGCGTCGTACACCGGCATCCACATGCTGTCCAAGGCCTTCAAGGAAGCCAGGTCCGCCGATCCGATCAAGGTCGCGTATTCGCTGGAAGGCATGAAGGACGCCAGCCTGAACGGCGACGTCGAGATGCGCAAGTCGGACCACCAGCTCCAGCAGCCGCTGTACGTCGCGACCTGGGTGAAGGCCAACGGCAAGGACGTGAAGTTCGACCAGGAAAACACCGGCTACGGCTGGAAGACCGACGCCAAGTTCGACACCTTCGTTGCGACGCAGCCGACGTCCTGCCAGATGAAGCGTCCTGGCTGAGCCTGACCAAGCAATGTCATTCCCGCGGAGGCGGGAATGACATGCCGATGGGCAGCGCCCCGCCGGCGCGGCGGATTGCCGTTGCGCTTGTCCTTGCCGTACCCGGCACACGAATACAACCGATGAAGGAGCAGTTGTGGAGTTTATCGTCATCACTATGCTGAACGGATTAAGCTACGGCTTGCTGCTGTTCATGCTGTCCTCGGGCCTGACGCTGATCTTCAGCATGATGGGCGTACTTAACTTCGCCCATGCCAGCTTCTACATGCTCGGCGCCTATTTCGC
>NZ_JAAIVB010000049.1 GCF_010974945.1 Noviherbaspirillum galbum
CAAACTTGGCCGACAGCACGGTTGCAATCGCTGCAGTCAGCGTGGTCTTGCCGTGGTCAACGTGACCAATCGTGCCTACGTTCACGTGCGGTTTCGTCCGCTCAAACTTGCCTTTTGCCATTTTGCATTTCCTTCAAAAAGAACGATACGTTGATTGTCTTGTTTGAACCGGCCATGGATCGCATGGCCGGTCCTTGTTGCACTTACTTGCCTTTGGCGGTGATCACGGCGTCAGCAACGTTCTTCGGTGCTTCAGCGTAATGCTTGAATTCCATCGTGTACGTTGCACGGCCCTGGGTGAGGGAGCGCAGCGTCGTGGAATAACCAAACATTTCTGACAGAGGAACTTCCGCGCGGATGATCTTGCCGCCGCCCGGGATGTCGTCCATGCCCTGGATCATGCCGCGGCGGGACGAGAGGTCGCCCATGACGTCACCCATCTTCTCTTCGGGCGTTTCGACTTCGACTGCCATCATCGGCTCGAGAAGAGCCGGGCTTGCCTTGCGGCAGCCATCCTTGAACGCCATCGACGCAGCCATGCGGAATGCGTTTTCGTTCGAGTCCACGTCGTGGTAGGAACCGAAGAACAACGTGACCTTCACGTCGACCACGGGGTAGCCTGCCATCACGCCGGTCGGCAGGGTCTCGATGATGCCCTTCTCGACTGCCGGGATGTACTCGCGGGGCACCACACCGCCCTTGATTGCGTCGACGAACTCGAAGCCCTTGCCGGGTTCCTGCGGTTCGATCTTCAGCACCACGTGACCGTACTGGCCGCGGCCGCCGGACTGCTTGACGAACTTGCCTTCGATCTCTTCACAAGTCTTGCGAATGGTTTCGCGGTATGCCACCTGCGGCTTGCCGACCGTTGCTTCCACGCCGAATTCGCGCTTCATGCGGTCGACGATGATCTCGAGGTGGAGTTCGCCCATGCCGGAGATGATGGTCTGGCCGGATTCCTCGTCGGTCTTGACGCGGAAGGATGGATCTTCCTGAGACAGGCGATTCAGGGCGATACCCATCTTTTCCTGATCGGCCTTAGTCTTCGGCTCGACAGCCTGCGAAATCACGGGCTCGGGGAACACCATGCGCTCCAGCGTGATGACGGCTTCCGGATCGCACAGGGTTTCGCCGGTGGTCGCTTCCTTCAGTCCGACAGCGGCGGCGATGTCGCCGGCGCGCACTTCCTTGATTTCTTCGCGCTGGTTGGCGTGCATCTGCAGCAGACGACCGATACGCTCCTTCTTGCCCTTGACCGGGTTGTAGACCGTGTCACCGGAATTCACCACGCCGGAGTAGACGCGGAAGAAGATCAGCTGGCCAACGAACGGGTCGGTCATGATCTTGAAAGCCAGTGCCGAGAATTTCTCGTTGTCGTCGGCCTTGCGCACAGCCGGCTCGCCGTCTTCGTCTTCGCCCTTGACCGGCGGGATGTCCGTCGGTGCGGGCAGGAATTCGATCACGGCGTCAAGCATTGCCTGTACACCCTTGTTCTTGAACGCGGTGCCGCACATCATCGGAACGATTTCGCTGGCGATGGTGCGCTGACGGATCGCCTTCTTGATTTCCTCTTCGGTCAGATCGCCTTCCTCGAGGTACTTGTTCATCAGCTCTTCGCTGGACTCGGCAGCGGCCTCGACCAGCTTCTCGCGCCATTCCTGGGCGACATCCTTCAGGTTGTCGGGAATGTCACGGTAGTCGAATTTCATGCCCTGGGAAGCGTCGTCCCAGTAGATGGCCTTCATCTTGACGAGGTCGACCACGCCTTCGAAGTTCTCTTCCGCGCCGATGGGTACTTGCACCGGAATCGGGTTAGCCTTCAGGCGAGCGCGCATCTGGTCATAGACCTTGAAGAAGTTGGCGCCGGTGCGGTCCATCTTGTTGACGAACGCGAGACGCGGCACGCCGTACTTGTTAGCCTGACGCCACACGGTTTCGGATTGAGGCTGCACACCGCCCACTGCGCAGTAGACCATGCAGGCGCCGTCGAGCACGCGCATGGAACGCTCCACCTCGATGGTGAAGTCCACGTGACCCGGGGTGTCGATGATGTTGATGCGGTGCTCGGGGAAGTTATTGGCCATGCCCTTCCAGAAGCAGGTGGTGGCGGCGGAAGTAATCGTGATGCCGCGCTCTTGCTCTTGCTCCATCCAGTCCATGGTCGCTGCGCCATCGTGCACTTCACCGATCTTGTGGTTAACACCGGTGTAGTACAGGATACGCTCGGTAGTGGTTGTTTTACCGGCATCGATGTGAGCGGAAATACCGATATTGCGGTAGCGCTCGATGGGGGTCTTGCGAGCCATATTCAATCCTAAGTCTTTTAATGGTAGAAAACCGAGCGCCGCTTTTTGTCAAAGATGCGCCCGGTTTTAACCGATTTACATTACTGGGCCTTCAACGGTGCGAAGGCAACTAGTGAACTACTATTAGAAACGGAAGTGGGAGAATGCCTTGTTGGCTTCTGCCATGCGGTGCACTTCGTCACGCTTCTTCATCGCACCGCCGCGACCTTCAGCTGCTTCCATCAACTCACCGCCCAGGCGCTGCGGCATGGACTTTTCGCTGCGCTTGTTTGCAGCTTCGCGGAGCCAGCGCATGGAGAGTGCCATGCGGCGGACCGGGCGAACTTCCACCGGAACCTGGTAGTTGGCACCGCCGACGCGGCGGGACTTCACTTCGACCATCGGCTTGCAGTTGTTGATTGCTGCAGTGAATACTTCGAGCGGATCCTTGCCCGACTTCTGTTTGATGTGATCGAACGCACCATAGATGATGTTTTCGGCGACCGATTTTTTACCGGACAGCATCAGGACGTTAACGAACTTGGCAACATCAACATTGCCGAACTTCGGATCCGGGAGAATCTCCCGCTTGGGAACTTCACGACGACGTGGCATTTCGATTCCTTTCACTCTTCAGTTGAGCATCAGCGCTGAGTGTTTTCGCTGGCTGCTCGCGGAGACCATCATGGCCATCCACTTACTCGACCCATTCGGGGCCGGTTCACATTCCGCGCGGTGAAGCACCGGGAGACAAGTCTCCTTGCGGAATTCTTGATTACTTCTTGGCGGCCTTGGCGCGCTTTGCACCGTACTTCGAGCGTGCCTGCTTACGGTCCTTGACGCCCTGGGTGTCCAGCGCGCCGCGAACCATGTGGTAACGAACACCAGGCAAATCCTTGACACGACCGCCACGGATCAGCACGACGCTGTGTTCCTGGAGGTTGTGGCCTTCGCCGCCGATGTACGAAATGACTTCGAAACCGTTGGTGAGGCGGACCTTGGCGACCTTACGAAGCGCGGAGTTCGGCTTCTTCGGCGTCGTGGTGTACACGCGGGTGCAAACGCCGCGCTTTTGCGGGCTGTTTTCCAGCGCCGGCGACTTGCTCTTCACAACAGCGGAGACCCGCGGCTTGCGAATAAGTTGATTGATGGTTGGCATCGGTCTTTAATCCAACAAAGTACAACGTTAAAAAATACAGCCCCGAAATCGATTGCCCGGGACCGAAGCGAGAGGTCAGTGCAACATGCAATTGCTCGTTGTCGATTTCCGACTTTTGTTTGGACAACCAGAAAAGAAGCGCTGATGGAGGGAGAAATTTCTGACCAAAGAACGCTTAAGCCCTGGCGAGCCTAAAATCGAGAACCTGCGAGTATATCCTTGGGTGAAATCCGCGTCAACGACTCAGTGTGCGCCCAACCGCGCGTTTGAGGTTGGTTTCGGAAAAAGGTTGCACATAAGGGAAAAACCGCCAGCCACCGCTGCAGCACAGGCGGGTTGTCGTGGCGTGGTTGGATTACTCCGCATAAACTGTTTGCCTCGGTCATTCCGTCCGGCAAATGTTCAAGAAATCAACAGTTTATGCGTTTCATCCTTCGTCCGGCCAATCTCTTCCTGCTGTCGACGTACCTCGTCTTGTCAGCCGGACCGTTCCTGCCTTCGCTGTTTGGGAGGGATGTCGCCGACCCATGGCGCATGCTCGGCATGGAAGTTGTGGCATGGCTCGCATTATGGGCCGTCGCCAAGCGTCCCGCCTACTTCCACTGGCTGCTGCTGCCTTCGTTCCTGGCCTTACCTATGGAAATCTATCTGAACGCCTATTACGGCCAGGGGATTTCCTCGCATCACCTGGGCATCATCGCCGAAACCAGCCCCAAGGAAGCCATGGAATTCCTGGGGAACAAGGTGTGGGGGCTCGGAGCCGTCTTCGTCGGAATCTTGGCATGGTGGCTGGGATCAGGAGTTCTTGCTTGCAAAACCCGTGAACTGGACTGGAAGGATGGATCACGCTGGGTGGCCCTGGCCCTCCTCGGATTGGCGGCGTCAGTGTGGGTATATGGGGACAACATGGGGATAGCTTCGTCGCCAACGGCGGGCAAGGCCTCGGTCGTCAGGATGGTGTCCGCCGGCAGCGGCGAAGCCTCGGAGGAGGACGAGAATGAGGACGACGACAACGCCGACGCCTCGGGCGCGTCCTTAGCGTCGGCCGTGGCAAAGGCGCATCCGCTCTACCCCAAGCTGCCTGCATGGGCGAAGGTGCCATTCGAGATCGATGCCTTCGGAAAGACCTGGCCTTTCGGCATCGCCGTTCGGGTTCACGACTTCTGGAAGGAACGAAAGTACCTTGCGGAATTGTCCGAGCGCAGTGCCGCATTCCGCTTCGGCGCGCGGGCAGCCAACGACGATGAGGGGGCACAGGTCGTCGTCATGGTCATCGGGGAATCGTCCCGCTTCGACCGATGGAGCCTGAACGGTTATGGACGCGAGACGAATCCCCTGCTCAAGCAGGAAGCGAACGTGGTAAGCCTGGCCGACATGGTGACGGCCGTGTCGGCAACGCGCCTGTCGGTTCCCGTGCTGGTATCGCGCAAGCCTGCGCGCAAGAGCCTGCAGGCGGGCTTTTCCGAGAAGTCCTTCCTGACCGCGTTCAAGGAAGCGGGGTTCAAGACGTGGTGGCTGTCGAACCAGATGTCCTTCGGACAGTTCGACACGCCGATTTCGGTGTTTGCCAAGGAGGCGGACGTCGTGCAGTTCCTGAACCTGGGCGGCTTCACGAATCAGTCAAGCTATGACGATGTCCTGCTGGCCCCGTTGCGCGCGGCGTTGCGCGAGCCCGCCCGGAAGAAGCTTATCGTGCTGCACACGCTGGGAAGCCACTGGAACTACAGCCACCGGTATCCGCAGGAATTCGACAAGTGGCAACCATCGCTCTTCGGCATCGCGAACCCCGCCTATACCAATGCGAACATGAAGCCGCAGATCAACAACAGCTATGACAACTCGATCCTGTACACGGACTGGCTCCTGTCGCAGGTGATCAATACGCTCAAGTCGCCCGGACAAAAGGCCTCCTTGATGTATGTGGCCGATCACGGCCAGACGCTCTATGACGGCACCTGCAGCCTCGCCTTCCATGGCCACAACACGCAACATGAATTCCACGTGCCGTCCCTGGTCTGGTACTCCGACGCTTACGCCGAGTCGCATCCGGACAAGGTCAGGCAACTGCTGCACCACAAGCGGACCCGCCTTTCGACGGAAAATGTCTTTCACTCGCTGCTCGACATGGCGGCGATACAGTATCCAGGCGAGCAGCCGGAATGGAGTTTTTTCAACGCGAAGTTCAAGACCCACAAGCGCTACGTGGATAGCTACGGCTGGTCGAACTACGACAATGCGACGTTCAAGGGTGATTGCAGGGAAGTGATCGACAAGGGCAAGCCGCTGGTTCAGGAAAAGTAGCGCTGACCAAGGCGTCTCCGTTCTCCGGGCCCGGGGTCAAATCCAGATTGGAGACGAAAAAAAACGGCACCGTTTCCGGTGCCGTTTTGCTTGGGACGATTAGACTGGCGTTTAGACTTGGTCGCCTTCGTGATTGACGTCGGTGGTTGCCGTCGCTTCATTGACCGGCTCGACATCCGATGCGCGTGCTGCTTCTTCGGCTTGCAGAAGCGCGCTGCGCTCCTCGGCTTCCCAGGTCTCCTTTTCCTTGCGGGCACGGTGGTAAGCCAAACCGGTACCGGCGGGGATCAGGCGGCCCACGATGACGTTTTCCTTCAGGCCGCGCAGACCGTCCTGCTTGCCCATGATTGCGGCTTCGGTGAGCACGCGGGTGGTTTCCTGGAACGATGCGGCGGAGATGAAGGAATCCGTCGACAGCGATGCCTTGGTAATACCCAGCAGCACGTTCTCGTAGGTTGCCGGACGCTTACTCTCGGCGATGACCTTGTCGTTCTCGTCCAGCAGTTCGGAACGCTCGACCTGTTCACCCGGAATGTAGGCCGTATCGCCCGCATCCACGACTTGAACGCGACGCAGCATCTGGCGAACGATCACCTCGATGTGCTTGTCGTTGATCTTCACGCCCTGCAGACGGTAGACGTCCTGGACTTCGTCGACAATGTAGCGGGCCAGTGCCTCGATGCCCAGCAAGCGCAGGATGTCCTGAGGATCGGCCGGGCCGTCCACGATCATTTCGCCCTTGTTCACCACCTGGCCGTCGTGCACCAGCACCTGCTTGTCCTTGGTAATCAGGAACTCGTGCTTGTTGCCGTCCATGTCGGTGATTTCCAGGCGCTGCTTGCCCTTGGTCTCCTTGCCGAACGCGACCGTACCGGTGACTTCCGCCAGCATGCCGGCGTCCTTCGGCGAACGCGCCTCGAACAGTTCGGCCACACGCGGCAGACCGCCGGTAATGTCACGGGTCTTCTGCGATTCGGTCGGGATACGTGCCAGCACTTCACCGACGGAGACCTGCTGGCCGTCCTTCACGGTGATCAGCGCGCCGACCTGGAAGCCGATCGTCACGGCGTGTTCGGTGCCGGCAATCTTGACTTCCTCGCCCTTCTCGTTGAGCAGCTTGACCTGCGGACGAACGATCTTGCTGGACGATCCGCGGCGCTTGGCGTCGATGACCACCAGGGTGGACAGGCCGGTCACTTCGTCGATCTGCTTGGCGACCGTTGCGCCTTCCTCGACGTTCTCGAACTTCACCGTGCCGGTGTATTCGGTAATGATCGGGCGGGTCAGCGGATCCCAGGTTGCCAGCGCGGTGCCGGCCTTGATGGCGAGGCCATCCTTGACCAGCAGGGTCGCGCCGTACGGCACCTTGTGGCGCTCGCGCTCGCGGCCGAGGTCGTCGGTAATCAGCACTTCGCCGGAACGGGAAATGACGATCTGCTCGTTCTTGCCGTTGGTGACGTAGCGCATGGTCGCGGTGAAGCGGACCGTGCCGTTGGACTTGGCTTCCACGGAAGAGGCAACCGCGGCACGGGATGCCGCACCGCCGATGTGGAAGGTACGCATGGTCAGCTGCGTGCCGGGTTCGCCGATCGACTGGGCGGCGACGACGCCAACCGCTTCGCCGGAGTTCACCAGCATGCCGCGGCCGAGGTCGCGGCCGTAGCACTTGGCGCACAGGCCGTAACGCGTGTCGCAGGTCAGCGGCGTGCGGACCTTGACTTCATCGATGCCGAGGCGCTCGATGTTCTCGACGCTGTCTTCGTCCAGCAGCGTGCCGGCTTCGTACAGGGTTGCCTGGTCTTCCGGATTGATGATGTCGGTCGCGGCAACACGGCCGAGGATACGGTCGCGCAGTGCTTCGATGACTTCACCACCCTCGACCAGCGCCTTCATGGACGCGCCGTTGGAGGTGCCGCAATCGTCTTCGGTCACCACCAGATCTTGGGTCACGTCGACCAGGCGGCGGGTCAGGTAGCCGGAGTTCGCGGTCTTCAGCGCCGTATCCGCCAGACCCTTACGGGCGCCGTGGGTGGAGATGAAGTACTGCAACACGTTCAGGCCTTCGCGGAAGTTCGCGGTGATCGGCGTTTCGATGATCGAGCCGTCCGGTTTCGCCATCAGTCCGCGCATGCCGGCGAGCTGGCGGATCTGTGCCGCGGAACCGCGGGCGCCGGAGTCGGCCATCATGTAGATGGCGTTGAACGATTCCTGCGTGGTCTTGGTGCCGTCGCGCTTAGTGACGTCCTCGACCTTGAGCTGGTCCATCATGGCCTTGCCGACTTCGTCGCCGGCCTTGCCCCAGATGTCCACCACCTTGTTGTAGCGCTCGCCGGCGGTCACCAGGCCGGACGCGTACTGCTGCTCGATCTGCTTCACTTCGTGCTCGGCGCGGGCGATGATGGTCGCCTTCTGGGGCGGCACCAGCATGTCGTCGACGCAGATGGAAATGCCGGCGCGGGTCGCGAGGCGGAAACCGGACTGCATCAGCTGGTCGGCGAACACCACGGTGGCGCGCAGGCCGCACTTACGGAACGACGTATTGATGAGCTTGGAGATTTCTTTCTTCTTCAGCGCGCGGTTCAGCACCGAGAACGGCAAGCCCTTGGGCAGGATCTCGGAGAGGATGGCGCGGCCGACGGTGGTCTCGTAGCGCTTGATGGTCTTGACGAACTCGCCGCTCTCCGGATCTTTCGGATACTCGGTGATGCGGACGGTGATGCGGGTCGTCAGCTCGACTTCCTTATTGTCATAGGCGCGGATGACCTCGGACACGTCGGGGAAGAGCATGCCTTCGTTCTTGCCGTTGATCTTTTCACGGGTCGCGTAATACAGGCCCAGCACGATATCCTGCGACGGCACGATCGACGGTTCGCCGTTCGACGGGAACAGGATGTTGTTGGAGGCCAGCATCAGGGTGCGGGCTTCCATCTGTGCTTCGATGGACAGCGGAACGTGGACGGCCATCTGGTCGCCGTCGAAGTCGGCGTTGAACGCCGCGCAGACCAGCGGGTGCAGCTGGATCGCCTTGCCTTCGATCAGGACCGGCTCGAACGCCTGGATGCCGAGGCGGTGCAGCGTGGGCGCACGGTTCAGCATGACCGGGTGTTCGCGGATGACTTCCTCCAGGATGTCCCACACCACCGGTTCCTGCACTTCGACCAGCTTCTTGGCGGCCTTGATGGTGGTCGCGAGGCCCATCAGTTCAAGCTTGTTGAAGATGAAAGGCTTGAACAGCTCGAGCGCCATCAGCTTGGGCAGGCCGCACTGGTGCAGCTTGAGCTGCGGGCCCACCACGATGACGGAACGGCCGGAGTAGTCGACGCGCTTGCCCAGCAGGTTCTGGCGGAAACGACCGCCCTTACCCTTGATCATTTCAGCCAGCGACTTCAGCGGACGCTTGTTGGCGCCGGTCATGGCCTTGCCGCGGCGGCCGTTGTCGAGCAGCGAGTCGACGGCTTCCTGCAGCATGCGCTTTTCGTTGCGCGTGATGATTTCCGGCGCGCGCAGCTCCATCAGGCGCTTCAGGCGGTTGTTCCGGTTGATGACGCGGCGATACAGGTCGTTCAGGTCGGAGGTCGCGAAGCGGCCGCCGTCCAGCGGAACGAGCGGACGGAGTTCCGGCGGCAGCACCGGCAGGACTTCCATGATCATCCAGTCGGGCTTGATACCGGAACGCTGGAAGGCCTCGAGCACCTTGAGGCGCTTGGCGTACTTCTTGATCTTGGCTTCGGACTTGGAATCCTTCAGTTCCTGGCGCAGGGTCTCGACTTCGCGGTCGATGTCGATCGAGCGCAGCAGTTCACGGATGCCTTCGGCGCCCATGAAGGAGGTGAAGTCGTCGCCGTACTCTTCGTACTTGGCGGCGTAGTCGTCCTCGGACATGATCTGGCACTTCTTCAGCGGCGTCATGCCGGGATCGGTCACGACGTAGGCTTCGAAGTACAGCACGCGTTCGATGTCGCGCAGGGTCATGTCGAGCACCATGCCGAGACGGGACGGCAGGGACTTGAGGAACCAGATGTGGGCGACCGGCGATGCCAGTTCGATGTGGCCCATGCGCTCGCGGCGCACCTTGGCCAGGGTCACTTCCACGCCGCACTTTTCGCAGATGACGCCGCGGTGCTTCAGGCGCTTGTACTTGCCGCAGAGGCACTCGTAGTCCTTGATCGGGCCAAAGATCTTGGCGCAGAACAGGCCGTCGCGCTCGGGCTTGAAGGTACGGTAGTTGATGGTTTCCGGCTTCTTGACTTCGCCGTAGGACCAGGAACGGATTTTTTCAGGCGATGCAAGACCGATCTTGATCGCATCGAATTGTTCGCTTTGCTGTACTTGCTTGAATAGATCGAGCAGTGCTTTCATTTCTTTCACTCCAGTCAGGCGTGATAAACGCGTTTCGGTATCGTCGGGAAGCGGGGCCTGCTTCTACCCTGTTCGCATCGGCGGGAGAGCCCTGCCACTGTGCCGGGTGACACGAGTTCCGCCAATACCGGGAACAGGCGTCGCTTCCTTTCGTAATACCTGCTACTTGCCTACTACTGTTTCTTGCTGATTTGCTGCCATTCTTTCACTGCCGCCCATCGGCCGTTGCGGATGGGCGGCAGGTTGCCGCTTAGTCTCGCTCGAGGTCGATGTCGATGCCCAGCGAACGGATTTCCTTCACCAGCACGTTGAAGGATTCCGGCATGCCGGCGTCGATCACGTGGTCGCCCTTGACCAGGTTCTCGTAGACCTTGGTACGACCCGTGACGTCGTCAGACTTGACGGTGAGCATTTCCTGCAGCACGTAGGACGCGCCGTAAGCTTCGAGTGCCCAGACTTCCATCTCGCC
This sequence comes from Noviherbaspirillum galbum, assembly GCF_010974945.1. GTDB lineage: Bacteria > Pseudomonadota > Gammaproteobacteria > Burkholderiales > Burkholderiaceae_D > Noviherbaspirillum > Noviherbaspirillum galbum. The sequence goes on from NZ_JAAIVB010000049.1 coordinate 10,574, forward strand.
GAAGCGCTGGCCGCCGAACTGTGCCTTGCCGCCCAGCGGCTGCTGGGTAACGAGCGAGTACGGTCCGGTCGAGCGGGCATGCATCTTGTCGTCGACGAGGTGGTGCAGCTTGAGCACGTGCATGTAGCCCACCGTGACGGTGCGCTCGAAGGCTTCGCCGGTGCGGCCGTCGTACATCGTGACTTGGTTCTTCGACGGCGTCATGCCGAGCTGGGTCGCGATTTGGTCCGGATAGGCGAGGTCGAGCATGCGATGGATTTCATCTTCATGCGCGCCATCGAACACCGGCGTGGCGAACGGAACGCCATATTTCAGGTTCGCGGCCAGCGACAGGATTTCGTCGTCGGTGAAGTTGTCGAGATCTTCGGTCTTGCCCGACTCGTTGTAGATCTTCTTCAGGAACTCGCGCAGCTCCTGTGCCTTGGCTTGCGCCTTGAGCATTTCGCCGATGCGCAGGCCCAGGCCCTTGGATGCCCAGCCCAGGTGGACTTCCAGCACCTGGCCGACGTTCATCCGGGAAGGAACGCCCAGCGGGTTCAGCACGATGTCTGCCGGCGTACCGTCCGCCATGTACGGCATGTCTTCTACCGGGACGATGCGCGAGACCACACCCTTGTTGCCGTGGCGGCCTGCCATCTTGTCGCCAGGCTGCAGGCGGCGCTTCACTGCCAGGTAGACCTTGACCATCTTCTGCACGCCCGGGGGCAGTTCGTCGCCCTGGGTGAGCTTCTTGCGCTTCTCTTCGAAGGCGAGGTCGAACTGGTGGCGCTTCTCGGCGATGGATTCCTTGATGGCTTCCAGCGCGGCGGCGACGTCGTCGTCGGCCGGGCGAATGTCGAACCAGTGGTACTTGTCCAGGTCGTCCAGGTATTCCTTGGTGATCGGGGCGCCCTTGGCCAGCTTCTTCGGACCGCCGTTGACGATCTTGCCAATCAACATCTTTTCGAGACGCTGGAAGGCGTCGCCTTCCACGATGCGCAGCTGGTCGTTCAAGTCGAGGCGGTAGCGCTTCAGCTCGTCGTCGATGATCTGCTGGGCACGCTTGTCACGCGGGATGCCTTCGCGGGTGAACACCTGGACATCGATCACCGTACCGACCATGCCGGAAGGCACGCGCAGGGACGTGTCCTTGACGTCGGATGCCTTTTCGCCAAAGATCGCACGCAGCAGCTTTTCTTCCGGCGTCAGCTGGGTCTCGCCCTTCGGCGTGACCTTGCCGACGAGGACGTCGCCGGCTTCGACTTCGGCGCCGATGTACACGATGCCGGACTCGTCCAGGCGGGCGAGCTGGTTTTCAGCCAGGTTGGAAATGTCGCGGGTGATTTCTTCCGCGCCCAGCTTGGTGTCACGCGCCACGACCGACAGTTCCTCGATGTGGATCGAGGTGTAGCGGTCGTCGGCAACCACACGCTCCGAGATCAGGATCGAGTCTTCGAAGTTGTAGCCGTTCCAGGGCATGAACGCCACCAGCATGTTCTGGCCGAGCGCGAGTTCGCCGAGGTCGGTCGAGGCGCCGTCGGCGATGACGTCGTTCTTCGCCACGCGGTCGCCGACCTGCACGATCGGACGCTGGTTGATGTTGGTGTTCTGGTTGGAACGGGTGTACTTGATGAGGTTGTAGATGTCCACGCCCACTTCGCCCGCAGCCGCTTCCTCGTCGTTGACGCGGATCACGATACGGCCGGCGTCGATATAGTCGACCACGCCGCCGCGCAGCGCCTGGACGGTGGTGCCCGAGTCGACTGCAACGGTGCGCTCCACGCCGGTGCCGACGAAGGCTTTTTCCGGACGCAGGCAAGGCACGGCCTGGCGCTGCATGTTCGCGCCCATCAATGCGCGGTTCGCGTCATCGTGCTCGAGGAACGGAATCAGCGATGCCGCAACCGAAACGACCTGGCCAGGCGCGACGTCCATGTACTGAACGCGCTCGGGCGAGACGAGGATGGTCTCGCCAGCTTGGCGGGCGGAGACCAGTTCATCGGACAGCTTGCCTTCGTTGTCGATCGTCGCATTCGCCTGGGCGATCACGTAACGGCCTTCTTCGATGGCGGACAGGTAGTCGATCTGGTTGGTCACGCCGCTAGCCTCGACCTTGCGGTACGGAGTTTCGAGGAAGCCGTACTCGTTCAGGCGGGCATACAGTGCCAGCGAGTTGATCAGGCCGATGTTCGGACCTTCCGGCGTTTCGATCGGGCAGACGCGGCCATAGTGGGTCGGGTGCACGTCGCGGACTTCGAAGCCGGCGCGTTCGCGGGTCAAGCCGCCCGGGCCAAGCGCGGAGACGCGGCGCTTGTGGGTGATTTCCGACAGCGGGTTGGTCTGGTCCATGAACTGCGACAACTGCGACGAACCGAAGAACTCGCGGATTGCGGCGGAGATCGGCTTCGAGTTGATCAGGTCGTGCGGCATCAGGTTGTCAGCTTCGGCTTGGCCGAGGCGTTCCTTGACAGCGCGCTCGACGCGGACGAGGCCGGCGCGGAACTGGTTTTCCGCCAGTTCGCCGACGCAGCGGACGCGACGGTTGCCGAGGTGATCGATGTCATCGACTTCGCCGCGGCCATTGCGCAGCTCGACCAGGATCTTGATGACGGCCAGGATGTCTTCGTTCGACAGGGTCATGGCGCCGGTCAGTTCATCGCGGCCAATGCGGCGGTTGAACTTCATGCGGCCCACGGCCGACAGGTCGTAGCGCTCTTCGCTGTAGAACAGGCCGTTGAAGAGGGCTTCGACGGACTCTTCGGTCGGCGGCTCGCCAGGACGCATCATGCGATAGATCGCGACGCGGGCAGCCGTCTGGTCGGCGGTGTCGTCCATGCGCAGGGTCTGCGAAATGTAGGCGCCCTGGTCGAGGTCGTTCGTGTACAGCGTCTGGATGTCGGTGACGCCGGCGTCGCGCAGGCGGGCGAGCGAGTCTTCCGTCAGTTCGTCGTTGGCGTTGGCGATCACTTCGCCGGTCTCGGCGTCGACGATGTTCTTCGCGAGCACGCGGCCCAGCAGGTAGTCCTCGGGCACGGAAATGTGCTTGATGCCGGCATTGTCGATTTCACGGACATGCTTGGCGTTGATACGCTTGTCCTTGGCGACGATGACCTTGCCGCTGTTGTCGGTAATGTCGAAACGGGCAACTTCGCCGCGCAGGCGTTCCGCGACGAATTCCATCTCGCCGCCGTCGGCGCGCAGCTTGAAGTTGTCGAAGACGAAGAAATTGGCCAGGATTTGTTCCGGCGTCATCCCGATTGCCTTCAGCAGGATCGTGACCGGCATCTTGCGGCGACGGTCGACACGGAAGAACAGGATGTCTTTCGGATCGAATTCGAAATCGAGCCAGGAACCGCGGTAGGGAATGATGCGTGCGGAAAAGAGCAGCTTGCCGGACGAGTGCGTCTTGCCGCGGTCGTGTTCGAAGAACACACCCGGGGAACGATGCAGCTGGGAAACGATCACACGCTCCGTACCGTTGATGACGAAGGAACCGTTGCGGGTCATGAGCGGGAGTTCGCCCATGTACACCTCCTGCTCCTTCATTTCCTTCACGACGGGCTTGGTCGGCGATTCCTTGTCGAGGATGACAAGACGCACCTTGGCGCGCAGCGGCGAAGCAAAGGTGAGGCCGCGCTGTTGGCATTCCTTTACGTCAAACGGAGGGTCGCCCAACACATAGGACAGAAACTCTAGCCGAGCGAAACCATTGTGGGATACGATGGGAAAAATCGAGGTGAAGGCGGATTGGAGGCCTTCATTCTTGCGTTGCGATGGCGCTTTTTCTGCCTGCAGGAAGCCCGTGTAGGACTCGAGCTGGGTCGCCAGCAGGAACGGAACGTTGTGGACGTTAGCGCGTTTCGCGAACGATTTGCGAATGCGCTTCTTCTCAGTAAATGAGTAGTGCATGGACACTCCGTGAGTGACAGGAAGGATGGAGAGTTCAGGATTCGCTGGCGTATTTCCGTCGCTGCCTGCTATCTGCGAAACCTCAAGTCTCAGCCCTTCGGGGCTTACTAGACTGTTTATCAAGTCATGCGAAACTCATCGGACGTGTTGCTTTTGTCTAAGAGTTTTGGCATCTAGCTTACCAATTTTACAAAACGACAAAGGAGCCAAAGCCGAACCCCCTCTTTCGAGAAGGTTCTGAGCTTTGACTCCGGCGATGTTGACTCGCCCTGGCAAGCCGAATTACTTGAGTTCGGCCTTTGCGCCTGCTTCTTCCAGCTTCTTCTTGGCTGCTTCTGCGTCTGCCTTGGCGATGCCTTCCTTGACGGGCTTCGGTGCACCGTCAACGAGGTCCTTGGCTTCTTTCAGGCCCAGACCGGTAATTTCACGGACGGCTTTAATGACGCCGACCTTGTTCGCGCCGACTTCAGACAGCACAACGGTGAATTCGGTCTGCTCTTCAACTGCTGCTGCAGCACCGCCACCTGCGCCAGGAGCAGCGACTGCCATTGCGGCTGCGGAAACGCCAAACTTCTCTTCGAACGCCTTCACCAGGTCGTTCAGATCCATGACGGACATCTGGCCTACTGCTTCCAGGATATCTTCTTTGCTGATTGCCATTTGAAACTCCTAAATTGTGTATTCGGTAATTACATCTGATCGGTACTGACGCGGAACGAAAGGGCTTACGCGCCTTCCGTTTCCTTCTTGGCTGCCAAGGCAGCCAGAGCGCGGGCAAATCCGGCAACCGGAGCCTGCATGACGCCCAACAGCTGGGCGATGAGGACTTCACGGCTGGGAATGCTGGCCAGAGCGGCGACGCCTGCTTTATCAAGCGGCTTGCCTGCAAAGTTACCTGCCTTGACGACCAGCTTGTCGTTGCCCTTGGCAAAGTCGTGAACGACTTTGGCTGCGGCAACGGCATCCTCGGAGATCGAATAGATCAACGGGCCGGTCATTTCGGAGGCAAGGCCAGCGAAGGGCGTGCCCTCGACGGCGCGACGTGCGAGCGTGTTCTTCAACACGCGCATGTACACACCCTGGTCACGCGCTTTGGCGCGCAGTTGCGTCAAGTGACCAACCTGGATGCCGCGATATTCGGCCACGACGATCGTCTGCGCGGTTGCAACTTTCGCGGAGACTTCGGCGACGACGGCCTTCTTGTCATTCAGATTGAGACTCAAGATCAACCTCCAAAAATGATGCTTGGCTTACGCCTTGCATCGGTTCGAACACGGCGTCCGACGTTTAGGAGTTCAGTGCTAGCGGACTAGCTTTGAGACTACAAAACTTTTCGGGTTCACCATCTGCGTTGGGTGCCAATGCTTTCGCGCCTGGCGTTTAACTTTGCACTTCTCTGGAGAAGTACGCCGCCCAACGGTCTTTGATAATCTGCCCCGCAACCAGATTGGCTGGGGTCAGCCCAAAGATTTGCCCCGTACCGCATCTGCGGTACGGGGACTTGATTCTTGCTTAGGCAGCGAGCGTCGTCTGGTCAACACGGACACCGGCGCCCATGGTCGACGAAATCGCGACCTTGCGCAGATAGATGCCTTTGCTGGATGCGGGCTTTGCCTTGTTCAGTGCATCGATCAGGGCGAGCAGGTTCGACTTGAGGTCTGCATCGCTGAACGACTTGCGGCCGATCGTTGCGTGAATGATGCCTGCCTTGTCAGTACGGTACTGGACCTGACCGGCTTTCGCGTTTTTGACTGCGGTGGCGACGTCCGGAGTGACCGTGCCGACCTTCGGGTTCGGCATCAAGCCGCGCGGGCCGAGAATTTGACCAAGGGTACCGACGATACGCATCGTGTCCGGCGAAGCGATCACGATGTCGAAAGGCATGTCGCCGCCCTTGATGCGTTCGGCCAGATCTTCCATGCCGACAACGTCAGCGCCGGCTGCTTTTGCGGCTTCTGCCTTGTCGCCGGATGCGAAGACCGCAACGCGAACCGATTTGCCGGTGCCTGCGGGCAGAACGACGGAGCCACGCACTACCTGATCCGATTTCTTTGCGTCGACGCCGAGTTGCACAGCGACGTCGATCGACTCATTGAACTTCGCGGTTGCGCATTCCTTGATCAATGCAATTGCATTGTCGAAGGCGTAGAGCTTCGTGCGGTCAACTTTTTCCTTGAGTGCCTTTGCACGCTTGGTCAACTTAGCCATTTACAGACCCTCCACCGTGATGCCCATGGAACGCGCGGATCCGGCGATCGTGCGCACGGCTGCGTCCATGTCAGCTGCCGTAAGATCCGGCATCTTGGTTTTTGCAATTTCCTCGGCCTGCTGACGGCTGATCTTGCCAACCTTGTCAGTGTGGGGCTTCGGGGAACCCTTTTGAATGCCGGCGGCCTTCTTGATCAAGATAGTTGCCGGGGGAGTCTTCATCACGAAAGTGAAAGACTTGTCGGCAAACGCGGTGATCACGACCGGAATGGGCAGGCCGGGCTCGACACCTTGAGTCTGCGCGTTGAACGCCTTGCAGAACTCCATGATGTTTAGACCGCGCTGGCCGAGTGCCGGACCAATCGGGGGGGAGGGATTTGCCTTACCAGCCGGGACTTGCAGCTTGATAAAGCCAATGATTTTCTTTGCCATGATGGCTCCAGTTAGATGAGTAGTAGCGCCTGTTCGCTCCGGCATTGCGCCTTCGCTAATGGGGCTCCTCCGTATTGCCTACAATGCATGTCAGATCTCCTCATCCTGTCGATGAGCGACGCTCTGACGGGCGTTGAATACGATGAAGGGGAAGAAGACTTAGACCTTTTCAACCTGGCCGAATTCCAGTTCAACCGGGGTTGCGCGGCCAAAAATGGTAACGGAGACGCGGACTCTCGATTTTTCGTAGTTGACTTCTTCGACATTGCCGTTGAAGTCGGTAAACGGACCATCCTTGATACGCACCAGTTCGCCGACCTCATAGAGCACTTTGGGACGCGGCTTTTCAACGCCTTCCTGCATCTGGTGCAGGATCTTGTCGACTTCATGTGGCGGAATCGGTGTCGGCTTGTTCGACTTGCCGCCAATAAAACCAGTAACCTTGCTGGTGTTTTTGACCAGGTGCCAGGTTTCGTCCGTCATCTCCATTTCGACGAGGACGTAGCCCGGGAAGAACCGGCGTTCCGTCACGGCCTTCTGGCCGTTTTTCACTTCGATAACTTCTTCGGTAGGGACCAAGATTTGACCAAACTTGTCCTGCATACCTGCACGTTCAATGCGCTCGGTCAGCGCACGTTGAACACTCTTCTCCATGCCGGAGTAGGCATGCACGACATACCAACGCTTGTTGCCGGACGACGGCGCTGCGGCGACGTTTGTATCTTGGGTATTTTCGCTCATTATTTTTTCCAGCCCAGGATCAGGTCGTACAGCACAAACTCGAGAATCTTGTCCGTGCCCCAAAGGAAAATCGCCATCAACAGTACGAAACCGAAGACGACGGCGGTAATTTGCATTGCTTCTTTGCGAGTGGGCCAGACAACTTTTTTGGTTTCACGCACGGATTCGCGCGCAAACTCCAAGAACTGACGACCCGCTTCCGAGGTCCATGCAATGGCGACAGCGACAACCAGTCCAACCACCAGGGCGCTAGCGCGCACCAGGGTAGGCTTGTCCGAGAGGATGTAAAAACCGACGACGCCCGCAATGACGGCACAAATAGCAAGAGCGACCTTTACCTTGTCGCTCGATGTGCTGACGGTTTCAACGGGGTGGTTAGACATGAATCTATCTTTCGGTGGCCCTGCACCTAATCAGGTGGCAGGGGCAGAGGGAATCGAACCCCCAACCTTCGGTTTTGGAGACCGACGCTCTGCCAATTGAGCTATACCCCTACGCGAAACGGTTGAATGAATTGATAACGCTGCGATGCCTGGTTCGTTACCAAGCAGTCGCAGCGCCACGATTCAGAATTACTCGATGATTTTAGCGACGACGCCGGCGCCGACGGTACGACCACCTTCACGGATAGCGAAGCGCAGGCCTTCTTCCATCGCGATCGGGTTGATCAATTGCACCGTGATCGACACATTGTCGCCCGGCATCACCATCTCCTTGTCCTTCGGCAGTTCGATCGCGCCCGTCACGTCCGTCGTCCGGAAGTAGAACTGCGGACGGTAGTTGTTGAAGAACGGCGTGTGACGACCACCTTCGTCCT
>NZ_JAAIVB010000004.1 GCF_010974945.1 Noviherbaspirillum galbum
CTTGATATATTGTGAGACACCGGTTGCCCGGCGTGCACCCCATCAAGCGCCCACACTTATCGGCTGTTATTTGTTAAAGATCTGTCCGCTTGCGCTACCAGCCGGTTGCCCGGGGAGCGCTGCGCTGTGAAGCGTTGTGTTCGTCAGCAGCAGAGAAACGAGATTATGCAGCACGCACCCTGCTTCGTCAAGCGCTTCGCCGAATCAAAAAATCGGCCCGTTACCCTAGATCGCAGGAGGGCAAATTAGAGAGTGAGGACGTCGCTCAACGTTGCCGGAGCGGCCACCATTCCTCGACATCGCAAAGAAATGCAATACCTTCTTCGAGGCCGTCGCACAGTTCGAAGCCGGGAAGGTTCGGGTTCCACCGCCCTTGCCGCCGGTCACCATCCGACAGCACCAGCTCACAGCGCTCGCCGGGAGAGAGTAGAGAGAGCGCGCTGCCCATCATATTGTCATGCTCCGTTTTATCACCGGACTTTGTTGCTGTACGTTTGTACAGTATAATCAGTATTCCGAATCAATCTCAAGCTCTTCAAGCTTATCCAAAAATGAATGCCTCTACCACGACAGACATGCTGATTGAAGACAACATCGATGCGAAACTTTCTTCGCAGGACGTAGAGGAGAAAGACGACGAGTTCACCCATGAAGACAGGCTCTGGCGGGATGATGGCTGGACTGCAAAAGTCATAAAGAACGAAGACGACGATGGTTGGGCAGTGGCGATGTATCAGGATGGTCAATCTGAGCCTGCCTTGGTGGGTCCTTGGACCATGGGACGTGACAAGAAGAACCCGAAGCCACTCGATGCGGCGGCATTCTCCACTCTGGTCAAGACGGCGTCCGAAGTGCTTCGCCGCCATGAGCAGCACATGCATGCCATGCTGCACAAGAGCATCGATGTCATGACCGATGATGGCTTGGTGAAGGTCAAGCTGGATATCGTCGCTGACGAGGACGAACCTTATGCCACGCTCAGCGCCCAGGACCGTTACGGCGACGAACTGGCAAGCGTTCGTGTCCAGCCTAACTTCAAGCTGACGGCAACCAGCGCGGGCAACTGGATAGACAGCGGCTTCAAATCACCACGCTAGTCCACAGGCAGTCCGAGGCTTGCTGACGGTGGACTCGATTTTTTTGACTGATGCAGATGCAGCAATTGGATTTCCATTACCATTGACTCAACCTAGGCGCCTCAAAGCGGGGGAGACAATGGATTCCAGCCAACACAAGAAAGCCGCCCTAATCGTCGGTGCAGGCGATGCCACCGGCGGCGCAATCACGAAGCGATTTGCCCGCGGGGGCATGATTGCCTGCGCAGTGCGGCGCAGTGCGGAAAAGCTGCAGCCGCTCATCGACGAAATTCGGGCAAGCGGAGGCGAAGCGCACGGCTTCGCCGCGGATGCGCGCAAGGAAGAGGATGTCGTCAAGCTGGTGGATGACATCGAGCGGGATATTGCGCCGATCGAGGCCATGATCTTCAACATCGGCGCTAACGTGCCTTGCAGCATTCTCGATGAAACAGCCCGCAAGTACTTCAAGATTTGGGAAATGGCTTGTTTCAGCGGATTCCTCGTGGGCCGTGAAGTCGCGAAGCGCATGGTTTCCCGCGGGAATGGAACGATCATCTATACGGGTGCAACGGCGTCGCTTCGCGGCTCTGCGAATTTTGCCTCCTTTGCGGGAGCGAAACATGCCCTGCGCGCCCTGGCGCAAAGCATGGCGCGCGAACTCGGTCCCCGCCACATTCACGTCGCCCACGTGATCATCGACGGCGCGATCGATACCGCATTCATTCGCGACAACTTCCCGGAAAGGTATGCGTTGAAGGAGCAGGACGGCATCCTGAATCCGGAACATATCGCCGACAACTATTGGCACTTGCACCAGCAGCCAAGGGACGCCTGGACCCACGAACTGGACTTGCGGCCATGGACTGAGCGCTGGTAGCCCTGCAGGACTCTTCATTTCCTTCCGCACGAAGACCGTTTTCCAACCGGAGACAACACCATGAGCAAGCAGGTCGAGTTCTTTTTCGACGTGGGCAGTCCGTACAGCTATCTCGCCTTTCATGAACTGCCGAAGATTGCGGCACGCCGTGGTGCCGAGATCAAATGGCGCCCCATGCTCCTTGGCGGCGTATTCCAGGCGACAGGAAATCATAGCCCGGTCACGATTCCCGCCAAGGCAGTGCACTTGAATGTCGATCTCGAGCGCTGGGCGAAGCATTTCGGCGTCACATTCCAGATGCCACGCGTTTTTCCCATCAATACCCTGCCGCTGATGCGGGGCGCGGTGGCCATGCAACGCAGCGGGCCAAAGCAGTTCCACCGCTACCTGGCGGCGGTGTTCGCCGCGATGTTCGAACATCCGCGCAACCTGGGAGAACAGGCGGAACTGGCATCCGTGCTGGAAGAGGCAGGATTCGATCCGGCGCAGTTCGTTGCCTTGATCAATGATCCGGCCGTCAAGGCAGAACTCAAGGACACGACCGAAGAGGCTGTGCGCCGCGGCGTCTTTGGTGCCCCCGCCTTCTTTGTCGGCAACGAAATGTTCTGGGGCCAGGACCGCCTTCATTTCGTCGAGCAGGCGCTTGCCTGACACCGTACGCTGTGCAATCAGCGCTGCAATGCACCGAATGAGGCTTGCCACTCCCGCACGCACGCACGCGCCAACGCGCGGTTGGAATCGATGCTGATCGTCGACAACCTGGATTGAATGGCGTCGAACCCCACGGGTACTTCGGTGCAAGCTAGAATCAACCGGGTCGCTCCGCGGGCGAGAAGCGCCTCTCCCGCACGTTCAAGCAAAGCTCCGCCCTCTTCCCGCCTTCCCCGCTTGACCGCATAGCATCCCGGGGTAAACAGCGAGAGCATCTCATCATCGGAATTCGTGATGCATGTGATTCCCCGGGCGTCCAGTCTTTCCTGGTACAGCCGCGCCTGCCAGGTGCCCCGTGTCGCCAGAATGCCAACAATCCCAACATTACCTTCCGCCTCCATCATTTCCACGCTGGCCGAGGCGATATGAATGATAGGCGCTTCGCTGCACGCCTGCAGGTCATCGAACCAGTGGTGCGCGGTGTTGCAGGGAATGACGATATGAGTGGCACCTGCGGCATTCAGCGCCTTGATCCCGCGAGCCATCGCTGGCAACGGCGACTCGCCTTCGCCGGCAAGCGACTTTTGCCTGTCGGGAATCTGGGGCACATTCCAGCACACGACCGGCACATGGTCCTGGTCACGGCCGGCAGCCGTTTCCTGGATGATCTTTTGCATGAGGTCAACCGTCGCCGCCGGTCCCATGCCACCGAGCACGCCGATCAAGGCCGCCGTCATCACGCCGCCACCGGCTCGCCGAAAAGGTCGCGGTATCCAAACAAGCCCACCGAGCCGCCGGTATGCACGAAGACGATGTTCTCATCCTTGCGGTAATGCCCTTTGCGAATCAGGTCGATGAGGCCTGCCATGCCCTTGCCGCTGTAGACCGGATCGAGCAGGATGCCTTCGAGTCGGGCCAGCATGCGCACAGCCTCGATCATCCCGTCTGTCGGCCGGCCGTATCCGGGGCCGACGTAATCACAGTTCGCCTGCACCGCGCCGCGGCTCAACTGGCCGGGGATTCCCAGCAGCTCCCATGTCTTGCAAGCGAGCTGGTAGACGTTATCTTCCTGCTTGTCGCGCGGCGCCCGCACGCCGATGCCGAGCACTGGAATTCCGGTATTCATGCCTTCGAGGCCGGCAACGAGTCCCGCCTGGGTACCCGCGCTGCCGGTGGCATGAACCACGCAGTCTACGCGCATGCCGAGGTCGTTCGATTGCATCAGGATCTCCTGGGCGCAAACGACGTAACCCAGTGCGCCGATGGGGTTGGAGCCGCCGCCGGGAATGAGATAGGGCACCTCCCCCTGCTGGCGGAGCCGCTCGCCGACGGCCACCAGTTCATTGTTCATGTCCAGGCCGGCGGGGCGTGTTTCAACGTTGCAGTCGAACAGCCGGTCAAGCAGGACGTTGCCATTGGCGAAGTAATCCGGCCCGGCATCCGGCACGCGGGTTTCGAGAAGCGCCGTGCACTTCAGGCCGAGCCTGCATGCCGCAGCCGCCGTCTGCCGGACATGATTGGATTGCGTGGCGCCCTGGGTCACGAGATGCGCCGCCCCCTTTGAGAGAGCATCGCCGATCAGGAATTCCAGCTTGCGCGTCTTGTTGCCGCCGGTCGCCAGGCCGGTGCAATCATCGCGCTTGATGTAAATGTTCGGCCCGCCGAGGTAGCGGCTGAGATTGGGCAATGGTTCGAGGGGCGTGGGCGCATGGGAAAGCTTGACACGATGAAAGCGGGATAGATGCATGGACATTCCTGATCAAGTGTTGGCCGGCAAATTGCACGGGGTAAGCATCGGCTAGATGGCAGCGCGCAAGACATCATAAGTGACATTCTCCCGGCGTGCAGGAGCGGGCAGGAAGTTGTCCTGGCGATGGAACGAATGCGCTGCGGGCCATATCGAACTTGCCTGTCTACGCACTAACGAGGGTACTATGGATGCAACCTGGATCGTCACGGCAAATGCGGGCCGTGCAAGGTTCTTTTCCCAACTGCATGCTTCCGACCCGCTGGAAGAAATCAACGACATGGTCAACGAGCAGGTCCGCCTGAGGACGAGCGAGACCGAAAGCGACCGGATAGGTCCGACCTCGGCGACGCAGAGCATCCACGATACGGGAGGCGCCGTGCCTGGCAAGACATACGAGCCGAAGCAAACGCCCAAGGAACATGCGACCGAACTGTTCGCGAAGTCGGTGGCGGAGTATCTCCTCAAGTCGTTCCGCGACGGGCGCTTCACCCAGTTGTCGCTGGTCGTCTCGCCGCAATTCCTTGGCACCTTGCGCCAGGAACTGAGTCCGGAACTCGACTCCGTCGTCAAGCTGGAGATCAGCAAGGACTACACGCAATTCAGCCCGCAGCAGCTCTGGGACCAGATCCGCGCGCATCGCGGCAACGATCATTGACAAGGCACCTCGAGTCGGGACGTTGAGCAGCTGCAGGCAACAAGGAGATCACCATGCAAATCGTATCGGACGTCATGACGCGGGACGTGCGCCATGTCTCGCCCCGGGAGACCCTGCGGCGAGCCGCGCAACTGATGGATGAACTGGATGTCGGTGCGCTGCCAGTCTGCGAGGGCGAGCGCCTGGTCGGGATCGTGACCGACCGCGACATCACCGTTCGCGCCACCTCCGCCGGACTTCGTCCCGATGATACGGTCATCGACGACGTCATGAGCACCGACGTGCGTTGGTGCTTCGAGGACCAGCCCCTGGACGAAGTCATGCAGCAGATGGGCGATACGCAGATCCGCAGGGTGCCGGTCGTGTCGCACGACGAAGACCATCGCCTGCTTGGCATCGTGTCGCTTGCCGACCTCGCCACGAAGCAAGGTGCGGGCGCCGACCGCGTGCTCGAAGAGGTATCGTTCCCGGCGGAGCCCGACCATTCGGGCGGGACGGCCGGCGCCGACGGCGACGCAAGCGAAGTGCGCGCCTCGCGTACGGGAACGGCGTCCGGGCTTGCTGGTTCGGACTTCCTGGATGTGCGGATGAACGAGGCAGTGGAAGAGATTTCGAACGCCGATCCGAGCGACGTGGTCGAGGTGTCGCCGGAGGATCTCGTCAACCGCAATGCGCCCGGCAGCACGGACCTGCGCTCGACCGTCGGCATGGCGAACCCCGGCCAAGGCCAGCCCGAGGTTCGACGCGTATCAAGGAAGCGCGCGGATTCATCCACCGGCGAATCGGGCGCGCCGGGCGGCACCGATGCCGCGGGCGCTTCCGGGGCATCCAGCGCCTGATAGCGCATGATGGCGCTGGATACGCTTGCGGGGCCGCCCGCCTTCAGCGTCGGCAGCGGGAACGTCTTGCCATAAGGTCAAGAAAGAAGTCCGGGAAGACAAGGCGACTTTGCTAGAATGCAGCAATGGCACGGTCCGGCATCATCCATTGCCGACCGGACGCCGATCCCCACAAGGTACCCGCCATGTCTTCTCAAGCAGCCGAAAACCGCCCCGCCCATCCGCGCACGCGCGGCCGGCCGCTCAAAACCGAAGCCGATTATGCCCGCGTTCGTCTTCGCATCCTCGACGCCACCCAAGCTGCCTACGGAGATCTCGGCTACCACGCCCTGAACGTCAATGCCATCCTCGAGCGCGCGGGTTTGTCGCGGCCCACGTTCTACCGGCATTTCAACAACCTCGATGAAGTCGTGCGCCTGGTGATCGCGCGCGCCTGCGAAGGCCTGGTCGACCGCTTCGTCAACCGCATTCCAACCGATGCATCGGTCAAGGAAAAGATGGCGCATGCGGTGGAGCTTTATCTCGAATGGGGTGAAAGCATCGGCTCGTTGCTGCGTCCCCTGTACGTCGAACTGCATGACCCGCTTTCGCCGGTATCCGAACTCCGCCCGCAGGTTTTGGTCCGCATAGGCGATCTCTACCGCAAGACCGTTGAAACCGAGGGCTTGCGCATCGAAAACGATTTGCTGGTCGACCTGATGGTCACGGGCATCGAGTTCCTGGGATACCGCTACCTGCTCGAGCGGAACAGCGGCCGGATCACCAAGGGCATGATCAAGGATGCCATGTCGCGCCTCGTTGCCTGCACCTTGCGCATACCCGCCTGACACTCCTTCCAGCTTCCCTTCATCTCGCTGGCCATGCTTCTGCCCTGGGCCGCCGCTACAGGATTCGCCTCTTTCGAACGAGTCTGCAGAAGGCTCTCCAGCGATTTATACTATGGCGTTCCAGGTCCGGCCGGGCTGCATGATTGCGCGCCACCGGTCCCGGAGACAAGGTGCAACGTCCGGCCATGCATTTCCGTGCATTTCCATTACATGCCCTCCATGCCAATGTCCTTCCCTCCACGTCATCGACTTGCAGGCGCCTTGCTGATCTTGCTGGGCGCCTTCGTCCTGACCGGATGGGCGATCGGCAACCTGGACATGGTGCGCATCCTGCCCGACAGCACGGCGATGGCCATCAATACCGCCATCATGTTCCTGGTTTCCGGCGCCTGCCTCGCCCTGCATGGAAGTGAGCACGCCGGAACCCGCGTCGCATACCGCTCGCTCGCCGCCTTGCTGGTGGTTCTTCCCGCCGCCATCCTGGTGCAGCATGCCGCGGATCTCGATCTCAGCCTTGACTGGCCATCCATCCATGCGGCGCTCGGGGATGGCCACGGCAAACCCGGCCGTACCGCGCCCAACGCCTGCATCGGCTTCATCCTTGCCGGCCTCGTCTTCCTCGTCATGCGCCGCAAGCCGCGCAGCCGCCTGACGCAGAGGACGGCGCTGACCATGGCCATTGCCGTCTTCCTCATCGGACTCACCGCTTTCCTTGGCTATGTGCTCGACCTTGAAGCCCTTTACCAGGTCGCCTCCTTGAACAAGATGGCTGCCCTGACCGCTGCCGGCATGACGCTGGTCGGCATCGGCACCTGGAGCATGGTGGCCAGCCACCAGCTTCCCGGCGGCCTGTCAGAAGTGAGCGACGCCAAGCGCATCACCGGCCTGTCCGCCGCCCTGCTGACAACCTTTGCCATAGCATCGGGCGTTACCGCATTCGGCTTGCTGAAGGGGAGTTATGAACATTCCGCGCGGTCCAATCTCTTGCACGCCGCGAAGACGAGCGCACTGGGAATCTCCGGCATCCTGGACCGGGCAATCCTGCTGACCGCGTCCATCGCCACGCGGCCGGCGATCGTGTCTTCCCTGGCGATGCTCGACCAATCCCCGAAGGATGACGCAACGCTGGCATCGTTGCGGCGCGAAGCTGTCAATTTTGCGGCGCTCGGTTTCAGCGGGGTGCGGATCGCCAACGCTGCCGACGAGACCATCGTTGCCGGCGGCGCGATGGAGCTCCCTGGCGCGCCCATGGCGGTCCGCCTGACGCAGGCGCCCGGCAAGGCCATGCTCATCTGGAAGGACGGCTTCCTGTTCCACCAGGAGCATGACATCGTCGACAAGGAGCGCCATCTGGGGAAAATCGTGCTGGAGCGCCCACTCCTGCTGTTCCACGAACTCATGGAACAGGCGCAGCGCATTTCCGCTTCCAGCGACCTCGTGCTGTGCGCACGCGACGCCGACGACGTCGCCTGCTTCCCAAGCCGCCATGACCCGAAGGCGGTCCGTTATCCGATGTTCAATGCCCGTGGCGAGGCATCCGGTCCGGTGGCGCGAGCGCTGGCGGGCCAAAGCGGATCGGCGCGCATCAGGGACGCGCGCGGCGCCCAGGTCCTTGCCGGCTACTTTCCTCTTCCGAACCGGCAACTCGCCGTCATGGAAAAGATCGATGCAAGCGAGCTCTACCTGCCATTGCGGGAAAGGTTCCCATGGCTGGTCGGCGCCGTGCTGCTCTTCATCGCCGCGGGGACCCTTCTCCTGCGCAGATGGGTACAGCCATTGGCCGGCCGCATATCCGCCCAGCGCGAGCGCATGCACGCCATTCTCGACAACACCAACGATGCCTTCCTCTCCATCACTGCCGGCGGCGTCATCAGCGACTGGAACCGCGAGGCGCAACGCATGTTCGGC
Source organism: Noviherbaspirillum galbum (assembly GCF_010974945.1). Taxonomy (GTDB): domain Bacteria; phylum Pseudomonadota; class Gammaproteobacteria; order Burkholderiales; family Burkholderiaceae_D; genus Noviherbaspirillum; species Noviherbaspirillum galbum. Next base: position 8,584 of record NZ_JAAIVB010000004.1, read on the forward strand.
TGGCCGGCAAGCGAGGCGATCGGACGCAACTTCGTCGAGCTCCTCATCCCCCCGCCGGAACGCAAGGCGCGGTCGCTCGACCTGCAACGCTTCCTGGCCGATGAAACCGAAGTCCGCCCGGCACCGCGCCTGGAGATCATGGTCGTCGACCGTGCCGGCAATGCCATGCCGGCGGAGCTTTCCGCCGCGCCTTTCCGGGATGGACGCTCGGTCGCCCTCGGCATCTTCCTTCGCGATCTCCGCCCGTCGCGGGACGCCGCGAGGGAGCTCGAAGAAGCGCGCCTGGCCCTGATGCAGGCGCAGAAGCTCGATGCGGTCGGCAAGCTTACCGGCGGCATCGCGCATGACTTCAACAATGTGTTGCAGGTGCTGAAGGGCAGCTTGCAGCTGATCCAGCTCGAGAACGAGAACCGCCAGCAGGTGCAGCAGCGCGCGACCACCGCGATGGGGGCGGTGGACCGCGGCGCCAGGCTATCGTCCCAGTTGCTCGCGTTCGCCCGCAAGCAGCCCCTTCGCCCTGCCGTCACGAATCTTGGCCGGATGCTGAGGGACATGAACGACCTGCTGCAGCGAGCCGCGGGAGAAACCATCGCCATGGAGACCATCATTGCCGCCGGCTTGTGGAACACGCTGGTAGACCGGCATCAGCTTGAACAGGTCGTGCTCAACCTGGTCATCAACGCGCGCGACGCGATGGATGGACAAGGCAGGATCACCCTACAGGCAAGCAATGCCGAACTCGATCAGGCGGACCTCCCGCCCGCCGCCGGCTTGAAGGCGGGCCAATACATCATGCTCGCCATTTCCGATACCGGCTGCGGCATGTCGCCAGGCGTCGCCGATCGTGCCTTCGAGCCCTTCTTTACCACCAAGCCGGAAGGCAAGGGCACCGGCCTGGGGCTCAGCATGGCCTATGGATTCGTGAAACAGAGCGGCGGACACATCGCCATCCGTTCACAACCCGGCCAGGGGACGACCGTCACCATCTACCTGCCTCGCACCCGCGATGAAGAAGACCGGATCGTCGCGCCGCGCCTGGAGCGCGTGGTGGGCGGCAGCGAAACCATCCTGGTCGTCGAAGATGACCTCGGCGTCCAGGCGACCGCGGTGCAGATGCTCACCCAGCTGGGGTACCGTGTCTTGAAAGCGGATCAAGCCGAGGCGGCCATGGCCATCGTCGAAAGCGGCGCGAAGGTCGACCTGCTCTTTACCGACGTCGTCATGCCGGGCGCCTTGCGCAGTCCAGAGCTTGCGCGCCGCGCCCTGGCCTTGCTGCCCGGGTTGAAGGTTCTTTACACATCAGGCTATACGGAAAACGCCATCGTCCAAGGAGGACGCCTCAATCCCGGAGTGCATCTGCTGACCAAGCCTTACCAGCGGGAAGACCTCGCCCGCAAGCTTCGCGAATTGCTCGACCCGGCGCTGTCGGAGGTCTTTCAGGGTGCTCCGGAATCGATCCACAATACCGAATGCAAGAGCATGCGGGACGTGCCGGAATCGGCATACGATCCGGACGCTTCGCCACATCAGGCTCCGGTGCGGCGCATCGTCTTCGTGGAGGATAACGATGACTTCCGCGGCATGGCGGCGGAAATGCTTTGCATCCTCGGCTGCGAGGTCGAAAGCTTTGCCAGTGCGGAAGCGGCGCTGGACGTCTTGCGGAACGGCGGCTTCGATACGCTGATCACGGACATTACCCTGAACGGCATGTCGGGCATCGAACTTGCCGGCACGGCGTCTAGCCTGCACCCGGAGTTGAAGATCATCCTGGCGTCAGGCGGCGACGCGCCGGCCTCCGATGCTGCCGGGTTCAAATACGAATCCTTGAACAAGCCTTTCCTGCTCCAGGATCTGGCCGACATGCTCCAGCGAACCGCACCGGCGGAGGCGTGAGTTGACGCGGGCATTTCCGCCCGTGCAAGAACATGCCGAGGAGCCTCGCCGCCCGCGCGGAGATTCCTGCATCGATGATGCAGGCCCGCCCTGCCCGCTACCCGCGCCGCATGTTTCCCTTCTGCATGCGTCCCGGCGGCTTCTGCACGGCGCTCAACCGGCGCGCGCTGGTACGGCGCACCGCTTCGTCGAATGGCAGCCTGCCGACATCCAGGTCGAAGAACAGGTTCATGACTTCCTCGGCTTGGGCCGCGGCGCCAATCAGCAGGACGTGACCGCCATTTGCCTCGACCGCCTGCACGTCGTGCGCGGGAAAGTCACCAGCCGAGAAGCGGATCGCCTGCACGCGCGGGTGCATGCCATGCGCTTCGTTGCGCTCGGCGACCTCGACGGCAATGCCCGCCTCGCCGGCGCCGTGCACGAGCGCCTGCAGGGCATCGATCATGACATAGCTCACGCTGGCAAGCCGCATTCCGCGCATCACCGCGCCGAAGGCGTCGAAGAGTTTCCTGCAACCGCTGTCGTTGATACCCGGGGCGTCCATGTCTGTCTCCATGCAGGTCTCGAACCTTTATCGTAGTCCCGCTCCCTAACAATGCAGTGCATGCCCGACCTGGTTGTTGCGTTCCATCAGCAGGACAGCGTCATCGTGAGGGGAAACAAATGAAAATCCGGCAGGAAATCGTGCAGACCCGCGGCAATCCGGCCATCCGCCTGCACGTCCAGGTCATGGGCGAGGGCTCGCCGGTCATCCTGCTGCACGGCTTCCCGGAAAACGCGCGTGCCTGGCGGCATCAGCTGCCGGCGCTGGCCGCAGCCGGATATGCGGCATGGGCGCCCAACCTGCGCGGCTATCCGCCTTCCTCGATTTCGCCGCGCCAGCGAGATTATCATCTCCGCCATCTCGTCGACGATGTCGCCGCGGTCGTCTCGGCAAGCGGCCATGAACAGGCCGTGGTTGCCGGACATGACTGGGGCGGCATCATCGCCTATGCCTTCGCGCAGGCCCACCCGGATAAGCTGAGCAAGCTCATCATCCTCAATGCGCCGCACATGGGGATCTACCAGGAAAAGGTCTGGCATACCTCGCAGCTGTTCCGCAGCGCCTACGTCGGCTTCTTCCAGCTTCCCTTCCTGCCGGAGCGAACGCTCGCAGCCGGAGACTTCAGCGCCGTCAGGCGCATGTTCCGCTGCACCAGCCGGCGCGCGGCGTTCTCGCGCGCGGACATCGATGCGTATGTCGATGGCCTCCGGCAACCGGGCGCGCTCAAGGCGGCGCTGGATTATTACCGCGCAAATGTCAGGCCGGGCGCCATGGACCTCGCCCGCCCGGCGCGAATCCCGGTTCCGGTACAGGTCATCTGGGGAATGCGCGACCCGGCGCTTGGCGCCTTCCTGCTCGACGGAATGGAACGATTCACCCCGCGCCTCACCATCCATCGCATCGCCGATGCGGGGCATTGGGTGCAGAACGAAGCGCCAAGGGAGGTCAACGGCATCATTCTCGATTTCCTCGGCCGGTCCGACTGACACGCTTCCGGCAATGGCGGCACTGATGGCAGCGGTCACGGGCAATTGCTTGCCTGGCGTCATGGCTTGCCTGGCGCGAATGCGATGTCCGGAACCGGCCGGACGCTTGCCGGTCCACCTTGCAGGAAGCCGCAACGATCCATGCCCTCGACGCAAGTCATCGGCGGGCAAGGCCGCGGCATTGCTTGCAATCGCAAGTCACCAGGAGCCAGCCATGCGCATCCACCATTTGAACTGCGTGTCGTCGTGTCCGCTCGGCGGAAGATTGATGGACGGACGCAGCCCTTCCATCCTGCAACGCGGGGAATTGTGCTGCCATTGCCTGCTGATCGAGACCAGCCAGGACCTGGTGCTGGTCGACACCGGCTTTGGCCTGCGCGACGTCATCCAGCCGCGCAGCCGCATCAGCCCCATGTTCCTGGCCTTGCTCAGTCCGGATTTCCGGGAAGAGATGACCGCCGTGCGCCAGATCGAGCGGCTCGGCTTCAAGGCAACCGATGTCAGGCATATCGTGCTGACCCACCTCGATTTCGACCATGCCGGCGGGCTGGACGACTTTCCGCACGCGACGGTGCACATGATGCGCCAGGAACGCGACTACGCCCTAAAGCAGAAAACCTGGCTCGACCGCCAGCGCTTCCGGCCGCAGCAATGGAACAGCCGGCAGCGCTGGCGCGTCTACCAGCCTGCACACGGAGAGTCCTGGTACGGGTTCAGCCAGGTCCGCGACATGACCGGCCTGCCGCCGGAAATCCTGATGGTGCCATTGCCCGGTCACACCTATGGGCACGCGGGCGTCGCCATCCGAACGCCGGAACGATGGCTGCTGCAAGCCGGTGATGCCTACTTCTATCATCAGGAGATGGATTGGGAAAACCCGCGGTGCACACCTGGCCTCGAGTTATATCAAACCTTGATGGAGAAGGATCGCACTGCCCGCCTCGCCAACCAGCGACGCCTGAGAAAGCTAAGGCAGGCGTATCGCGGCGAGATCGAGCTGTTCTGCGCGCATGATCCGGTGGAATTCGAACGCCTCACCGGAACCAGCATCGACATTCCGCTGGGCAGCAGCGAGCATGCCTATCACCCTGGGCTGGTTACCGGCCAGCGGCATGTGCATGCGGTGGCGCGCGGCGCCGCTTGACGCCGCCGCCGCTGCGGGAACGGTTGCATGGGGAAGTCGTCCATGAAGTAACACTAACACCATGGCTGCCCTGCATGAAAACTTTCCACTGCGACAGATGCGGTCAACAGGTATTTTTCGAAAACGTCCGCTGCGAACGCTGCGGCGGCATGCTTGGCTACCAGCCCGAGGTACGCGCTATCAGTACCTTCGAGCCTGCCGGCGATAATATCTGGAGGAGCCTGAACCCGGCCAATGAAAGCCGTCTTTACCGGCAGTGCGTCAACTACGCACGCGAAAACGTGTGCAACTGGATGATTCCCGCCGAGGCGGAGGACGCGCTGTGTGCTTCCTGCCAGCTCACCCATGTCATTCCCGCCTTGTCGTCCGCGCAGAACAAGCTGTTCTGGCAACGGCTGGAAGCCGCGAAGCGCCGCCTGCTTTACACGCTGTGGGACCTGAAACTGCGTCCACCATCCAAGGCCATGGACCCGGACGGCGGCCTGGCCTTCGAGTTTCTCGAAGACATGCCTGACAAGCAGGTGATGACGGGCCACAGCAATGGCTTGATCACCCTGAACATTGCGGAGGCGGATCCGGCGCACCGGGAAAAAACCCGAGAGCAGATGCACGAACCCTACCGCACCCTGCTCGGTCATTTCCGCCATGAAAGCGGTCATTACTATTTCGACCGGCTGGTGGACGGCACGCCCTGGCTGGAGCCTTACCGCGAACTGTTCGGGGACGAGCGCGCCGACTACGGCGAGTCATTGAACCGGCACTATGAACAGGGGCCTCCGCCAGACTGGGAACAGCGCTACATCAGCAGCTACGCCAGTTCGCATCCATGGGAGGACTGGGCCGAAACCTGGGCGCATTTCCTGCACATGGTGGATACGCTCGACACTGCCTACTGGTGCGGCCTGACCGCCAGGCCGAAGAAAGCTGGCGAGCCTGAACTCGACATCCCGGGCCGCCCGCACCGCAATCATGACTTCGACGAAGTCATGCGCGACTGGTTTGCCCTGACCTACGTGCTCAACAGCCTGAACCGCAGCATCGGCATGCCCGACGCCTATCCGTTTGCCTTGTCCCCGACGGTGATCGACAAGCTAAGATTCATCCACCACGTCATCATGGAGAAACAGAAGGCCCCCCGGCCGCCGGACTGAGCCTGCCGGGATGCCTTCCGGGATCGCCCGCTGCCAACACTTTAGTCGTTGCCGCCATGACGAAAAGCAATAAGCTGCTCTCCATGGCTTGATAAGATCACGTCATTTTGTTCAGCCTGTTCCCGCAGCGACTGCCAGCCGTGATCCGCCAATGAAAATCCGTACCTACCTGGCCCTGATGGCAGGCACGGTCCTCGTACCCATCCTCGTGTTCTCGGCCTTCGCGCTCGACATGCTGGTTGACGACGAGCGCCAGGCCGCGGTGCGCAGCATGCATGAACTGGCGCGCGCCACGTCGCTCGCGGTCGATGGCGAAATGACCCGGCTGGACGGCGTGGTCCGCGCGCTGGCAACCTCGCGCTTGCTGGCAGCAGAGAACTTCCGTGAATTCTACGGGCAGGCGGTCGCCGCCAACGTCGGGCGCGGCACCCAGATGACGCTGTTCAACCAAGGCGGACAGCGGGAGTTCACGACCGTCATCCCTTATGGCAAACCATTGCCGCCGCTGCCAGCTTCCAACGTGGAACGCGCACGCCTGGTCCTCGAACAATCCGGCACCCAGGTTTCCGGCCTGATCCAGGGAAGGGTCACCGGCCAGTACCTCTGCGCCGTGGAGCTGCCCGTGACGCTGGCCAGCGGCAAGCGATATCTCATCTCGGTCTGGAATTACGCCAGCTTCTTCAAGAAGCTGCTGCCGGTGGAAAACGTTCCGGGCGACTGGCTGATCGGCGTCTTCGACAAGGACGGCATGACGGTTGCACGCAACCGTGGCAACGACGACTATATCGGCAAGCCGCCCCGGGCCGAGCTGCTTGCGGCCATCCGCGCGGGAAAGACTGGCGAAATAAGGCATGTGTCCCGCGACGGTGTGCCGATCTATACCGCGCTCGTGCGCTCGCCGCTGTCCGGCTGGACGGTGGCCGTGGGCGTGCCGATCGCCGACATCGAGGCCGCGGCAAGGCGCTCGGTCATGCTCGCGGCTGCAGGCCTGTTCGCGGCGATCGCCTGCGCCGTCGCAGCCGCGGTGTATTTCAGCCTGCGCCTGACGCGCTCCATCGGCAGCGCCGAACGCGCCGCGGTGAGCCTGCGCGAAGGCAAGGTGCCGCCGGATGCGCGCACCGAGGTGCACGAGATCGACACCTTGCTGGCGGCGATGCACCAGACCGGCGTGGTGCTGGACAGCGTGCAGCGCGAGCGCCAGTCCTTGCTCGACGACGCGCAGGAAAGGCGCGCGATGGCGGAGGAGCAGAACCGCGCCAAGGATGAATTCCTCGCGATGCTCGGCCATGAATTGCGCAACCCCCTCGCCGCGATCAGCTCCGGCATCGCCGTTCTCGACCTGGACGGGACGCCCGCCGATTCGGCGCGCCGCGCCCGCGACATCATCAAGCGCCAGTGCGGTCATCTCACCCATATCGTCGACGAACTGCTGGACGCCAGCCGCCTCATTTCCGGCAAGGTGGTGCTGTACAGGACCGCAGTCGACCTCGGCGAAGCGGCGCGTCATTGCCTCGGCGCGCTGCAGATGCGCGCGGGCGGCAAGCTCCAGCATCATGTCACCACCACGATCAGCAGCGTAATGGTGGAAGCGGACCCGACGCGACTGGAACAGATGATCACCAACCTGCTGGAAAACGCCTTCAAGTACACACCCTCGGGCGGCACGGTGCATCTTCGGGTGGAACGATCGGCTGAGTGGGCATTCCTGCACGTGCAGGATTCCGGGATCGGCATCGGCGTCGACCTGCTGGGAACGGTATTCGACAAGTTCGTGCAGGCGCCGCGCCATCATCGGGGACAGAGCGGACTGGGTCTTGGCCTGGCGATCGTGCGTGCCCTCGCGCGGCAGCATGGCGGCGACGTGACCGCGGCAAGCGGCGGACAGGACCAGGGCAGCACCTTCACGATCCGCCTGCCGCTCGCTCTCGTCGTGCCGGCGGAACAAGGGGAAAGCATGCCCGCTGCGGAACGCGCGGCTTCCGGCAACATCCTGCTCATCGACGACAACGACGACGTGCGCGAGATGCTGGCCCATGCGCTCCGCCACGATGGCATGGAAGTCAGCGCGGCCGCCACCGGCCTGGATGGCCTGGCGCTGGCCGAGCAATGCCGGCCTTTCGCCGCGCTCGTCGACATCGACCTGCCCGACATCAACGGGCATGAAGTGGCGGCACGCATCCGCGCCCGCGAAGCCGCGCAACCGCACGGGGCGCAGCCGATGCTGCTGGTTGCAGTCACCGGGTACGGCCAGCAATCCGATCGCAGGAAGGCGCTGGCGGTCGGGTTCGACGAGCATCTCACCAAGCCGGTCGACATGGGCGCGCTGCGCGGCGTTCTGGCGCGGCACGCCGCAACGACGAGGACAACGGCAGTCAATGACCACGCCGGACCGCCGGCTTGAGCTTTTCCGTGCGCAAGGCCGCCGGATATAAGCAAGATCATTACAAGGAACTTGCACACGGATCCCGTATCTTTAGTACAAGTCTTTTGTTGAAAGGAATCCACCATGAAAACCATTCTCGCGGCGATGGTCGCCGTCGCCTTCGCATCGCACGCTTATGCCCAGCAGGAAGCCACGCCTTCCGAAGTCAAGGCCCAGGGCAAGGTAGAACAGGAACAGCTCAAGGCGCAGAAAAAAGTCGACAAGGCCCTGCACAAGGAAGCCCAGGCCAATGTCGATGCCGACGCGAAGGCAACCAAGAAAAAGCTCAAGGCCCAACAGAAAGCGGACAAGGAAATCAATAATGCCACCTCCGATGTCGCCAAGGCACAGAACAAGGCAGACGTGGAAGCGGCCCGCAGCAGCGGGAAATGATCCACTTTACGGCGGGCCCGGCGGCCCGCCATCTTTCGGGAAGAGTTTGAGAAGTCGCATTAAAGCGCATTGCGATGCGAGGCAGCGCAAGTCGCTCCGCATTACGCTTTTTCCCGAGCTTCGCCGTCCGTTTTTGCCAAGTATCTGAAACATCAGCGCTTTTCTCCAGTGGCATGCAACGTGCCTCAGGGCCGTCACGCATCGCAAGCCCGCATGCGTGACAACACTTCCTGAAGACCTACAAGGAGAACTTATGCGCAACGCAAAGCCACGGCTCAACGGCCGTTTCGGCACGAAGCTGCTCGGCGTTTCCCTCGCCGCCATCATGACCTCGGCGGCGGCCCTCAGTCCCAGCCTCAGCCACGCTGCCCTCATCACGAACGGCAACTACGAACCGGCGCTGGCCGCCGATGTCATCCGCAGCCTCGGAAACATCGAGCCTGCCATCACGGTAGGTGCGCCTCCCGACTCACCGGCGCTCCACGTCGATCCTAATGTGCCGACGTCCCCTTACTCAGGCGTGGTCAGCATCAACATCAGGTTCGATGGGCAGTCGTACATCTGCTCCGGCGCGCTGGTCGGGACGCGCTCCGTGCTGACGGCCGGCCACTGCGTCGACACCGACGGCCAGGGGCATTACGTGAATCTCGCCAAGCCGGGCACCGACGTGCGCGTGGTCTTCAACAGCGCGGGCGACCGCAACGCCATCATCAACGCGACCAAGGTGGCGGTGCATCCGGACTACCAGGGATTCGGCAATTGCCCGCCCGGCGTCAACAGTTTTTGCGTCAATGATGACGTGGCGGTCCTCACCCTCTCCTCGGATGCGCCCGCCACCGCGAAGCGCTACCGGATCGCCGGCGCGCCTGTCTCTGCCTCGACGCACATCTACATGGCAGGCTATGGCACGTCGGGGACGGGGGTTGCCGGCTATACCGTGGCGCCCAGCTTCGAAGCGAAGCGCACAGGGGAAAACTACATCGATCTGTTCGACAAGAATGACGAAGCCAACTTCACCGGAAACGACGAAGTCTGGTATGCCGACTTCGATGGCAACGGGCAGGACACGTTCTGCACGATGTTCAGTGCCTGCTCGCCGGCATTGCCGAACAACCGTGAGTCCAGTATCGGCGGCGGCGACTCGGGCGGTCCCTCTTTCATCAACTGGAATGGCGAGCCGGTGCTGGTCGGCAACAACACATTCAGCGGCTGGTTCGACGGACAGACGAAAGGCACCTTCGGCACCTACTTCGGCGGCGTCCTGCTGAATCCCTACCTGGGCTTTCTGCGCAGCGCCACGAGCGATGAGATCGTGCTCGTTCCGGAACCTGCGAGCGCGGCTCTGCTTGTATTGGGGGCAATGATGATGTCGCTGGCAAGGCGCCGCGCGCGGACCTGAAGCGGGATCAGGAGGCGGCATGCCAGTCGCGGAGCACGCCGGCAGGCGTGTCCGCAAGGAGTGGCGCAGCGGCCCGTCACCGGGCCGCTGGCTGGATCGGCCTGGCTTATTTCGAGCCTGACGAGCCGCTGGTAGAACCGCTCGATGGGCTGGTCGACGACGAGCCCATGGAAGAGCCGGACGAAGACGATGGCATCGTCGACGAAGAGCCCGAAGTGCTGCTGTCGCTGCTGCCCGACGTGGTGCCGGAGGTCGTGCCGCTGCCGTAGGACGGGGAGGACGACGTGCTGGAGGAGCTAGGCGAGCTGGAGGAGCTGGAAGAGCTGGGCGAACTGGAAGAGCTCGACGTGTCGGATGCCCCGCTGGTGCTGCTCGAACCGCTGGAACTCGTGTCGGTGCTGCTCGAAGAGCTCGGAGAGGTTGAGCTGCTGGAAGAGCTCGACGGGGTGGACGAGCTAGAGGGGCTGGAAGAGCTGCTGGGCGAGGACGAGCTCGACGATCCCGATCCGCTCATGCTGCTGTCGGAACCGCTGCTGGATGAACCCGAGGAGCCCGAGCTGCCACTGCTCATGCCGCTGGACGAGCCGGAGCTGCTGGAAGGCGGAGCGGAAGTGTCGTTGCTGGACGTGCTCATGCCTGAACCGGAGCTGCCCGAGCTACCGGAGCTGCTCGAAGGCGAAGTGGCATTGGTCGTCGTGGTAGTCACGGTCGTGTTGGCGGACGAACTCGGGGAGCTGGGCGCGGTTGCGCTGCTCTTGGACGGATCGTTCGTCGTGGTGGTGGTCGTGGTCTGGCTGAACGCCGCGCTTGCGGTCCCCAACAGAGAAACAAAGATAGCTAAAGGCAATTTCTTCATGTTCACTCCTTGTATGTGTGCGCTGGCGTCAGCGCCTCGAACGATAAATGACTGGAAACCGTTAGATGCACAAAAGTTGGTAGGTTCATATCTTTTTGTGACAATTTTTCCTGGACAATCTGCCCGCAAGCAAATCGTTGTCAACCTAAGCGCTGCGGGACGGTCATAAACTGAAGCCAGTCGACATTCGTATGTTTCACCCGGCCTCATGAACACCGCTCCGATTCCTGAAGACATCGATCCCAGCCTGCCGGCATTCGTTCATGGAAGGCGACGGCGCGACCAATTTTCCTTTCCCGGAACTAACTCCGGCACCCGCGTCCTGCTCGTCGATGATCAGCGGCTGGTTGCCGCCGCACTGAAAAAAATGCTGGAAGGAGCGAAGGAAATCGAACTCTTCGCCGTCACGAATGCCGCGGACGCCATGGAGGCCATCATTTCCTTCAGGCCGACCGTCATCCTTCAGGACTTGTTCATGCCGGATGCGGATGGACTGGCCCTCGTGCACCGATACAGAAACATGGAAGAAGCCAGCGCAGTGCCGGTGCTCGTGCTGTCTTCGGAAGAAGACCCGAATACCAAGGCCATGGCGTTTTCCCGGGGAGCTAATGATTACCTGATCAAGCTGCCGGCCGCCGCGGAAATGATTGCCCGCATCCGATATCACTCGGCTGCCTACCAGCATCATCTCGAGCGTGACGCGGCTTACCGCCAGCTCAGCCGCGAACTCGAAATGGCGAGGTCGATGCAGCTCGGCTTGCTTCCGGAACCGGCCAGGCTGGGCGCGGTTCGCTTCGAATGGCTTTTCCAGGCGTCGAGTTATGTCGGCGGAGACTGCTTCGATTATTTCATGGTGGGCGACCGCCACGTCTGCTTCTACCTGGCGGACATCTCCGGCCATGGCGTGAGCGCCGCCATGCTGGCATTCAGCCTGCAGCACCAGATGCGCGCCGCGACGCATCGCATGACGCGGCTGGTGACGGAAACGACGAGCGACATAGGCAGGGCCGCGGAAATCGTGATGCAGGACGTTAACCAGCGCTTCCTGCGGATGCCCGATACCAGCCTGTACCTGACGCTGGCCTTCGGGCTGATCGAGCAGGACACCGGCCTCGCCGCAGTCGCGACGGCGGGTCACCCGCCGGCACTGGTGACGGCCATGCCCGGAGGCGACATCATTCATGCCGGCGTGCCGGGCGTTCCGATCGGCATCCTGCGCGATCCGGAGTTCGAGGCAAGCACGGTAAAGCTCGAGCCGGGAAGCCGGATCTTCCTTTACTCGGACGGCATCACCGAAACGGAGAACGCACGGCATGAAGCATTCGGTCAGCAGCGTCTCGAAGCGCTGCTGACCAACAAGGAAATGCATGGCCGTCCGCTGGCGCACGTCCGGCAGGCGCTCGGGGATACGCTGCGGGCGTGGCGGGGCGCCCGCCATTCCTTCGAGGATGACGTGACTTTCCTTGCCATGGAGTTTGGCATTGCCGGAAAATAAAGCGGCAAATTCAGCCCGCTAGGCGATCTTTTCCAAGGAATAGGTTGCCTCCACGTCTCCCACGTTCCGGCCCGCGGCATTGATCAAGGGGATGCGGCCGTAACGCTCCAGCAATGCCCTGCCCTCGCCTTGCAGCAACCCCAGCTGGGACAGGGCGGAAACGGTAGCGGTCTGCGCGGCACGGTTATTCCCGTCGACGATTTTCACGGCGATGCCGATGCCGCGCGAGCGGATGCCGATCAGCTGGACACCATCCGCACCAACCTTCGTCACCCAGTCGCCACCGCCAGCCTGCATGTAATACAGGTCGCTGCGGTTTTCACCGGAAACCAGATCCGGGCGCGCGACCATGGCGTCGCGCAGGTCGCCCATCGCGGCGCCATACTTGGCATCGTTGCTGCCCTGGGCAAGCCGGGCGTAGAGCCAGGCAAGCCGGGACAAGGGCATGGCGAAGTTCGGCGCCGAACATCCATCCATCCCCATCGGCAAATCTTTCTGTTCCAGGCCGGTCAGGTCGGAAAGCATGGACCGGATGCGTTGCTGGAGCGGATGGGCGGGATCGACGTAATCGGCGAAGGAAACGTCGTGCAACCGGCACCAGGCGAGAAAGCCGGCATGCTTGCCGGAGCAGTTATGGTGCACCTGCGACCACTTGCCGTCGGCCGGCGGCGTCTTGCCGAGCGCCTCGTAGAACATCGGCGCGTGGCAACCGCATTGCAGGTGCGTCTCGTCGCATCCTGCCTTGCCGAGCAGGCCGCGAACCACCGCGATGTGCTTGTCTTCCGCATTGTGGCTGGCGCACATGAGGGCCAGTTCCGCCGGGTCGAGGCCAAGCCGCGCCGGCCCGTCGTCGAGCATGAATGGCAAGGCCTGGAAGGGTTTGAGCGTGGAGCGCGTGAAGACCGGGTAATGGGGATCGCCGGCTTGCCAAAGGATGTTGCCGCGGATGTCGACCACGACCGCCGAGCCGAGGTGGACGTTTTCGACATGGACCGCGCCTTCATCGGCGCTTCCGACGGCGCCATTGGAAAGATAGCCGCGCGTGGTATGAACGAGTGGAATCGCTTGCATGCATGAGTCCGGATGAGATCGAGCAGCCTACTCTAACGCAGGACATTCCCGCGCGCAAACGGTGACTCCGACAGCCGGCGCCTCAACCGGCCGCCCTCGACGCAATCATTGCCGGAATGCCGCTGCGGGCGTTCGCCCGCGCTGCCAGATCGCGTTCGATGCCGTTCGCATGTTCGTGGTCCCAGGCGAGCACCCTCGGCGTCATCAGCCGGTGCCACAGCGGCGGCACCAAGGCAATGATGATGGTCGTGAGATAGCCGCCGATCATCATCGGCGCTTCGCGGCACGGCCTCAAGTCCTGGTATGGAACCTCGCCCTGGGCATGGTGATGCGAATGGCGGGTCAGGTTGAACATGCTCCACGAACTCAGGCGCTTGTTCGTATTCCAGGAATGACGCACCGCGACCGGCGTGTCCGGATGGCGCACCAGTCCGTAGTGCTCCATGTAATTGACGATTTCCAGCAAGGACTTGCCCCACAGGCCGCAGAGGATGAAGAAGCCTGCGGCCTTCCAGCCGCCGATCCATGCGGCGGCGCTGAGCAGAGCAACACTCATCAAGTAGCCGCGCAGCACGGCGTTACGCCAGCCGAGCACCGGAAAGCCCTTGCGCGCGAGGCGGCGGGCCTCGATCCTCCAGGCGCTGACGTTGCCCTTGATGGTCGAGGCGAGGATGTGGTGGTAGACGTTGCGGCCCCGGGGCGCGGTCGCAGGGTCGTTCTCGGTCGCGACATAACGATGATGACCGTGCACATGCTCGATGGCGAAGACGGTATCGAAGCTGAACGCCAGCAGCCAGCGGCCGATCAGCATCGAGACCGGATCCCAGGTGCGATGCGTCAGTTCGTGGCCGGTGATCGTTCCCACCATGCCTATCACCAGTCCCATGTAGAACACCAGCGAGACATGGTCGCCGAAGCCGGTCGCGTCACGCGCGGCGATGACGTCATAGCCGGTCAGGCCGGCCACCCATTGCCCGAAGCCGAAGGGATCGCCCGGGCTGACGTGCCAGACCGCGGCGAAGGAAATGATCAGCAGCAATGGCAGCGCCAGCCAAAGTTGCACCGTCAGGATACCGGGATGCCTGAAGCGCGGCGTGGACAGATCATCGCCGCAGATCGCATCGCCCACCACGTAAAACGCGGTCATTCCCCATAAGGCGAAGGTGATCGCCGGTCCGCCGGCAAGGATGGCCACCAGGGCGGCCAGGCTGGAACCATGGAAAAGGAAGAACTTGAGGTAATGGAGCATGCCGGCGGGATTGCCGGAAGTAACTGGCTCGCCGGTTGCAACGTTTTCGCGGAAGGCAGCCGCGTCTCCTTGCCGTTCATGCCTCGCCAGGAAGCGGTCGGCATGGATGTGCGCCGGTGGAATGCCTTGGCCTTCGAGCAGCGGGACCGCATGGTCGATCATTCCCGGCGGTCCGCAAAGATAGGCATGCGCACCGGGCTGAACCACCTCGGGAATCCTTTCCGTCACGCGGCCGCGCTCGCCTTGCCAGGATGAGGACGCAGGTTCCTCGGACAGCACTGGGATGAAGCGGAAAGGCGCTTGCCATTGCCGCTGTATCTCCGCGATCTCGTCGAGCGCGTACAGGTCGCATTGCTCGCGCGCGCCGAACAGCAAGGTCGCGGGGCGGTCCGCTCCGGCGATCGCGGCCTGCTTGAGCATGGCCAGGATGGGCGCCAGGCCGCTGCCGCCCGCCACCATGAGCAAAGGCGCGGTGCCCGGCCTCAGCCAGAAGTTGCCGTTCGGCCCAATGACCGAGACCTGCCTGCCAATGAACTCATCGTTGCAGAGACATTCCGACAGTTGACCGCCGGGAACCTGGCGCACGGTGAAGCTGACGACGCCATCGGCCTGCATCGGCGTGGAAAAGGAGTAAGGACGCGTTACATCCGGCATGACATCGAGGCACAGTTCCGCGAATTGCCCGGCGGCATAATAAATGCCTTCATCCAGTTGCACGCGGACGCGGCAGATGTCACGTGCCAGCCTGTCCTGCGAAACGATCGTTCCACCCATGCGATGTGCGGAGGAATGCGGCGGCATCTCGACCTCCAGGGCGAGGTCGGTCCTGGCGACGCTCTGGCAGGCAAGGATGTAACCCTGGCGGCATTCCTCGTCCGTGAGGATGTATCCCGATTCCGTCAGCTCGCGGACTTCCCCCCGGACCAGCCGGCACTTGCAGGTGCCGCAACCGCCGACCCGGCAGCTGTTCGGAAACGGCACGCCGGCGCGCAGCGCCGCCTGCAGCAGGGTTTCCCGGTCGTTGGCCTCGACGTCCCGGCCGTTGATGGCAACCACCGACGGGCGTCGCCGCGACAGGAACCGCAACATATTCTCCTCCTGGCGGGCCTAGCAACCCTGCCTGATCTGTTTTTGCCATTGTAGCGAGAAGCGGGCTGGCGTAGGCAGGGCGATCATGACTTTGCAGGACCTTGCCGGAAAGACGAACGTTACCGCGCGGCGACAAACCACTGGCGGCGGGCAGGCCCATGTCTCGGGCAAAGCCTGACCAAACTTGATGCAAATCGGATTCGCTTCATTCTTCGCCGACACGGATCCGGCATGCCTTTAAGATGAAACACGCTGTCCACGCGCGGGCGGGAGACGTCTCGCGCCGCGGCAATCCGCCAGGAGAATCTTCCTTTTACAACCTTGTCGTCCACGGTGCCTTTCCGTAGCCGACCCGCAGGCTCGCAGACATGAACTTCCATTGGGTGCTTATCCTGCCCGTGACGCTGGTGGCGATGGAGTTTGCCGTGACGCTTTTCCACAAGCACGTCATGCACGGCATCGGGTGGACTTGGCATGCATCGCATCACGCGCCGGCCGCGCAGGCGAATGCCGGGCGGCCGTCTTCGGGCTGGGAAAGGAACGACTGGTTCGCGGTCGTCTTCACGCTTGCGACGATTGCCTTCTTTGCGGTCGTTCCTCCCTTCGGCGCGCTCTGGTGGGTGGCATTCGGCATCACCTTGTACGGCTTGCTCTATGGCATCCTGCACGACGGCATCACGCATCGCCGCCTCGCCGGCTGGGGTTTCACCTGGCAGCCCCGGCAAGCCTACCTGCGCCGGCTGATCGCCGCACACCGCATGCATCATGCGGTCCATACCCGCGAGGACGGTGTCTCTTTCGGCTTCCTGTATGCACCTCCTGTGGAAACGCTGAAGCAGGAACTCAAGGAGCAGCTCAGTCGGCAACGGGAACGATCGCCTTTCGCGCAACGCGAACCGGCGCCCGGCCAGACCACGCGGAACATCGAATGACGCAGACCATGAGCCCAGCGAGACAAAGCCGGATCGGCGTCGGCCTCGCCCTGCTCGTCATGGCAGCCTGGCTTGCATTTCACCTGGGCGGCATCTTCCTGTTCGACATCACTTTCGCCTGGCCGGCACCGCTTGAGGCAGCCGCCCTGGTCGTCCTGCAAACCTGGCTGTCGGTCGGCCTCTACATCGTCGCGCACGACGCGATGCATGGCTCGCTCTGGCCGACGTCGCGCGCTGCCGGCGACCGCCTCGGCCAGGCCGCTGTCTGGCTCTATGCCGGGTTCTCCTACCGAGATCTCATCCGCATGCACCATGCCCACCATCGCCTTCCCGGCTCGGCGGAGGATCCCGATTTTTCGCCGGAGATGCCCCACCGCCTGCTGCCGTGGTACGCGCGTTTCATGCGCACCTATCTCACGACGAGGCAAGCGGTAACGATGCTGTTGAGGGTAACGCTGTATCTCCTGCTGGGGGCAAGACTGGAAAACATCGTGCTCTTCTTCGCGGTGCCCGGCCTGCTCTCCTCGCTGCAGCTCTTCTATTTCGGCACCTACCTGCCGCACCGCCACAAGGAAGGCGAGGCCGGGGGCTTCGCCGACCATCACCGGGCGCGAAGCAATGCCTACGGCTATCTTGGATCGCTGCTGAGCTGCTTTCATTTCGGTTATCACCATGAACACCATCTCCATCCCGGGGTGCCGTGGTGGCGACTGCCTGCCTTGAGGCGCGCATGACGGCTTCCGCCAGCAAGCACGTCGTGTTCGCCACGTCCGGATCGCTCGGCGACCTTTACCCTTTCCTCGCACTGGGGCAGGAATTGCGCCGGCGCGGACATCGGGCAACGATCGCCACCACGGCAAACCACCGTGCCCGCGTCGAGGCTGCCGGACTCGGCTTCCGCCGCATGCGTCCCGAGCCCGAGGAGTCGCCCGACTTCCTTGCACGCTTCATGCATCCGAAGAAGGGAGGAGAGTTCGTCTACCGCCATTTCCTCGCGCCGGCAATCGCCGACAGCTACGCCGACCTGGAGAAGTCCTGCGCCGATGCCGACCTGCTCGTCAGCCAGTCGCTCATGGCGCTGGCCGCGCCGCTGCTGGCGGCGCGCACCGGCATTCCCTGGATCTCGGCGGTATTCCAGCCCATGACGCTGTTTTCCGTGCATGACCGCCCCAACTACCTGCCCTACCCCGTGCTGCCATGGCTGTGCGGCCGCGACCCTGTCATCCATGCGAAGGTGCTCCACTACGTGCGCAAGTACACCGAGGAATGGGTGCGCCCGGTAATGGATTTCCGGCGCGGACTCGGCATCGATGACGCTCCCCATCCGATGTACGAAGGCCAGCATTCCCCGGATTGCGTGCTTGCCATGTTTTCGCCGCTGCTCGGCGGCCCCCGGCCCGACTGGCCCAAGGCCGCCGTGCAGACTGGGACCGCGCAGGTTGCCCTGCCAGCAAGCGCATCGTCTCCGGAACTGGACGCCTTCCTCGCGCGATGCGACCGGCCGCTGGCGGTGTTCACGCTATCTTCCACGGCCAGCGACACCGGCACCTTCTACGCCGCCGCACTGGAGGCGGCACGATCCGCGGGCATGCGCGCGCTCCTCGTCACCAGCGGCGCCGCGGCTCTCCAGGCATCGGGACTTCCTTCCCGGCTTCCGGATTGGGCATTGCGCGTCGACTATGCGCCGTTCGAACGGGTGTTCCCGCATGCGGCGGTGGTCGTGCATGCGGGCGGCATCGGCACCGCGTTCAAGGCGATGCAAGCCGGGGTGCGCCAGGTCGTGGTGCCCCATGCGCATGACCAGCTCGACAATGCCATGCGGTTGCAACGGCTCGGCGTCGGCCGCCTGCTGCGGCCAAGCCAGGCAAGCAAGCGGCGCCTGGCCGGCGTCATCATGGAAGCGCTGCGCGACGAAACGATGCGGAAAACGGCGACGCGCGTGCAGGCAGCCGCGCTCGCGGAGAACGGCGCGGCCGCCGCCTGCGACATCATCGAAAGGCGGCTCGCGCATGCATGACCTCATCCTCGTCGGTGGCGGACTCGCGAACGGCCTGATCGCATGGCGCCTCGGCATGTTGCATCCCGGCCGCGACATCGTCCTGCTGGAGCAAGGCGACAAGCTCGGCGGCAACCATACCTGGTCTTTCTATCGCTCGGACCTGACGCCGGAACAGTTTGACTGGCTGGGTCCGCTGGTTGCGCATTCCTGGCCAGCGTACGAAGTCAGGTTCCCCGGCCACCGCCGCGTCCTGGAGACGTCCTGCTTCAGCCTGACGTCCAGCCGCTTCCACGAGGCGCTGACGGCGAATCTCGGCCATCGCGCCAGGCTCAACGTGCAGGTGACCGACGTCACGGCGGACGGCGTGACGGTAAATGGACGCCGCCTGGAAGCGCGCGCCGTCATCGATGGCCGTGGTTACGCCCCTTCCCCGTACGTGTCGCATGCGTACCAGAAATTCGTCGGACAGGAAATCGTGCTCGCCGCGCCACATGGCCAGTCATTGCCGATCATCATGGATGCCACGGTGCCGCAGCACGATGGGTATCGCTTCGTCTATACCCTGCCGCTGAACGAGCGCCGCATCCTGGTGGAAGACACTTACTACAGCGGTTCCCCGGGGCTGGAGCGCGAGGCGGTGCGCGCGCGGATCGCCGACTATGTCAGGCAGCGCGGCTGGCGGATGGACCGCGTGGAGAGAGAGGAAGACGGCATCCTGCCGGTAGCGCTTGCCGGCGACATCGACGCCTTCTGGAATGAACCGCTGCGTTCGCTCCCTTGCAGCGGCTTGCGGGCAGGCATGTATCACGCCACAACCGGCTACTCGCTGCCGTGCGCGGTCCGGCTGGCGGAACAGTTTGCGTTCTGGCCGGCGGACGATAGCGCAGCGCTGCGCGAGAGGATAAGGCAGCTTTCCGTAACCCAGTGGCGCGAGCAAGGTTTCATGCGCCTGCTCAATCGCATGCTCTTCTTCGCGGGCCAGCCAGCCAGTCGTTACCGCGTGCTGGAACGCTTTTACACCCTGCCGCGCGCTTTGATAGAACGGTTTTACGCGGGCCGGCTGCGCCGGCTCGATCAGTTGCGCATCCTGTCGGGCAAGCCGCCGGTCCCGGTGCTGCCCGCGTTGCGCGCCGCCATGCAGACTGGACAGACAGGACAGACAGGAGCGACTCCATGAATGGCAATCCCGGCAAGGCTATCGTCATCGGCAGCGGATTTGGAGGACTGGCGCTCGCCATCCGCCTGCAATCCGCCGGCATCGACACCCTCCTGCTAGAGAAGCGCGACAAGCCGGGCGGACGGGCGTATGTCTACGAGGATGCCGGCTTTACCTTCGATGCCGGCCCGACGGTGATCACCGACCCAACGGCACTGGAGGAACTGTTCGCCCTCTCCGGGCGGCAGATGAAGGACTACGTCACGATGCTGCCGGTCAGCCCTTTCTACCGCCTGTCCTGGGAAGACGGCTATCGCTTCGACTACGTCAACGACCAGGCCGAACTGGACCGGCAGATCGGTCTCAAGTCGCCAGGCGACGTCGAAGGTTACCGGCGCTTCCTCGACTATTCCCGCGCGGTGCTGGACGAGGGCTACCTCAAGCTCGGCCATGTCCCGTTTCCGGATTTCCGCAGCATGGTCAGGGTGGCGCCGCAACTCATCCGCCTGGAAAGCTACCGCAGCGTCTATGGCATGGTGTCGCGCTTCATCAAGGACCCGCACCTGCGGCAGGCATTCAGCTTCCATTCGCTGCTGGTGGGCGGCAATCCCTTCGAAACCTCGTCCATCTATGCGCTGATCCACGCGCTCGAACGGCAATGGGGCGTGTTCTTCCCGCAGGGCGGGACCGGCGCGCTGGTTCAGGGCATGCTTCGCCTGTTCGCGGAACTCGGCGGGGAATTGCGGCTGGGCGCTGACGTGGATGAAGTGCTGGTCCGGCAGGGACGTGTGAGCGAAGTCGTCCTGAAAGGCGGTGAACGACTGCCTTGCCGGCTCGTCGCCAGCAACGCCGACGTTGTCCATACCTACGACAAGCTGTTGCGAAACGATGCGGTCGCCAGGCGCAAGGCGCAAAGCCTCAAGCGCAGGCGGTTCAGCATGTCGCTGTTCGTGGTGTATTTCGGCCTGAAGGGCGTGCGCGAAGGCATGCAGCACCATACCGTGCTGTTCGGCCCGCGGTATCGCGAACTGCTGAAGGACATCTTCCATGGCGACACCCTGGCCGATGACTTCTCCCTGTACCTGCACGCTCCAACGGTGACCGATCCTTCGCTCGCGCCGCCGGGCCATAGCGCCTACTACGTGCTGGCGCCCGTGCCGCATCTCGGCAATGCCGACATCGACTGGAACGAGGAAGGCCCGCGTTATGCGCAGCGCATCCTGGCTTACCTGGAACAGCAAGCCATTCCCAACCTGCGCCGCGACCTCGTCACGCAGCGCATCTTCACGCCATATGACTTCCGCGACGAACTGAACGCGCATGTCGGCTCCGCGTTCTCGCTCGAACCGGTGCTGTGGCAAAGCGCCTATTTCCGCACCCATAACAAGGACCGAGAACTGGAAGGCCTGTATTTCGTTGGCGCCGGAACGCATCCTGGCGCCGGCATCCCCGGCGTCGTCGGCTCGGCCAAGGCGACCGCGGGCATCATTCTCGACGAGCAGCTCAACAGGAACGCGGCATGAGGGCCGGCAACCATGGCGTTGGCGGCGAGGTCGCCTCCTACAGCGCGGAAGCAATCCGGCAGGGATCGAAGAGCTTCGCCAAGGCCGCCATGCTCTTCGATCCGGAGACGCGCGAAAGCGTGATGATGCTGTATGCCTGGTGCCGCCATTGCGACGACGTCATCGACGGCCAGACCCTCGGCCATGGCCAGCAATCGATGCCGATCCGGGAAAAGATGGAACGACTGCGCATGCTGCAGGAAGAGACGGCCCGCGTCTGCGACGGCAACCCGAGCGACCTTCCGGCATTCGAGGCCTTGCGTCAGGTTCTGCGCAAGCACGACATTCCGCGCCGGTACCTGTTCGAACTGCTGGACGGATTCGCGATGGATGCGCTGGACGTCCGCCACCGCACCCTGGAGGATACGCTGCGCTACTGCTATCACGTGGCGGGCGTGGTGGGTGTCATGATGGCCTGCATCATGGGCGTGCGGGACGAGGAAGTCATACATCGCGCCTCCGACCTGGGCATTGCCTTCCAGCTCACCAACATCGCGCGCGACGTGCGCGACGACTGGGAGGTGGGACGATGCTACCTGCCCGAAGAATGGCTGGCGCGCATGCAGATCGCGCGCGAGGACCTGCACCAGCCGCATTGCCAGGAACGATTGCATGCATTGGCATGCGAGCTTGTCGAACTGGCGGAGAGCTACTACGCATCCGCCAAGATCGGCATGGCGCGATTGCCCTGGCGTTGCGCCTGGGCGATTTCCAGCGCCTTGCTGATCTACCGGGATATCGGGTGGAAGGTGCGTGCGCTCGGCGTGGAGGCCTGGAATGGCCGCACGCAGGTTTCGACGGCGAGGAAGCTGGCCTACCTCGTGGCGGGGTGTGCGATGGCGGCGAATGCGGTCAGCCGGCGGGACCGGATGGCGGTGACGGCGCGTACGGGGTTATGGACGCGGAGCGTGCATTGAGAGGAATACTTTTACTACCTAGCCCCTCGCTATCAAGGGGAGCGGACCTCAGCTCGCCTTCGGCATTGCGCTCGCCACGGCCCGACCAGCTCCGCATGACGGGCACCACAAGCGACCTGCAGAAATCCGCCCCAAACTAAGTCCGGTTGAACACCGCATGCAGGAAGTCCTTCAGCACGGCGCTGTTGCGCTCGCCGTCGATGGCTTTTTCCGCCTCCCGAAGATGTTCGCGGAATTGCCGCTCCGCATTGCTTCTGCCGATGCGTGCGGCAAGGTTCAGGCCGGTATCGGCAACGTCCTGGAGGTCGTCCATGAGCTGGAAGGCAAGGCCGATGCAGGTGGTGAAGCGTTCGATGCGCGCGCTTTGTTCCGGGGTGGCATCGCAGAGCAGGCATCCGGCCTTCGCGGCCGCGATGAACAGCACGCCGGTCTTGAGGTGATGCACATCTGCGATAGCGCCGGCGTTCACGGCCTGGGTCTTGACGCTGAGATCGATGTACTGGCCGAGGGAGAGTCCGTTCGCGCCGATGGTGTCGCAAAGCAATTCAATGAGCTGCAGGCGCGTTGCCTGCGGCACGGCCGCGTGCGACGCAAGGATGCAATAGCTTTTCATCAGCAGCGAAATGGCTGCCAGGATGCTGACGTCTTCGCCGAACGCGGCGTGCGTGGAGGGACGTTGCCGCCGCTGATGGTCGTTGTCCATGCACGGCAGGTCGTCCAGCACCAGCGACGCGGCGTGGATCATTTCGATGGAGCATGCCACGTGCAGCAAGCCTTCGGGACGTGCGCCCAGGTATTCGGCAACGGCCAGGGTTAGCAAGGGGCGGATCCGCTTGCCCGGCGCCAGTACGCTGTATCGCATCGCTTCGGTGACGGTCGATGCCCGGTCCGCGCGCAGCAGCCGTTCAAGCTGCGCGTCGATCAGCGAGCGGGAGGACCGCATCCAGTCGTCGGAGACATGATAATCAGGAGCAAGCATCTCTAGGCCAATCCACCGAAATTAATAAAAGTGACGCTTTCAAGCATCATATCGTTCCGGTATCGGGAGCAATTGGCTAAGAGAGCGTTGCATGCGCTGGAACAAACAAGTATTTGGACAGGTGCTCTGTAATGCAGGTTGGCAGTTGGGGACGATATCGACTTGATTTACTTCAACAATGCATGAAAGACGCGGCGCATCCAGGCGGTGGAAAGTGGGAGTGGCAACTGCATTTCGGGTCGCCGGCGAGTTTCTGCCTGCTCATTGGAGCAATGTTCGTCGGGCTGTTCAACCATCGTTTCTGGCTGGAAGCGGGCGCCGCATTCTGGCATGGGCAAGTACTGGAACTGGCTTACCTGTTTTTCCTGATGCTGCTCCTGGTGCTCGGGCATGCCGGCGCCCTGGCGCTGGTGCCGGGAAGGAAGGCTTTGATGGCGGTCAGCGCGCTGCTGTTTCCGCTCGCCTCGATGGCGGCCTATTGCGCTGACACCTTCGGCGTCGCGATCGACCGGGAGATGCTCCGCAACATCGGCGGCACGGACCAGGCGGAGGCACTGGCCCTGTTCGGACCGCGCCTGGCCGGGTATGTCATCGGGCTTGGCGCCTTGCCGGTGCTGCTCGTGGCGCGTTCCCGCATCGCGCCGCTGCCCCGCCGGCGCGAATGGCGCGACCGCGCCGCCGTCATCGGGTCGGCCTTGCTGCTTGCGGCATTCATGCTCGCCGCCTTCGGGCAACAGGTGCGCGAGCTTGCCTACCGCCAGCAAGCGCTTCATTACCTGCTGGTGCCGGCGGCGGCATTGCAGGGCATGGCCGACCTGATCCGAGACGACAGGCTTGCCGCGGACGAAGCTCCCGCCGACGCGCGCGCATGGTCGGCGAAACAGGAACCGCCCTCGGCCAGGCCGCTGCTGGTCTTCTTCGTCATCGGCGAGACCGCGCGGCACGCGAACTTCCAGCTTGGCGGCTATTCCCGTCCGACCAATCCCGAATTGCAGGCGCTCGGCAACGTCTACTATTTTGGCAAGACCGAGGCTTGCGCGACGTCGACTGCGGTATCGGTTCCCTGCATGCTGTCTCCCCTCGACAGGGCAAACTTCAGCATGGCGAGGGCGAGGCAGGTTCCCAATGCCCTTGACGCCCTGCAAGGCGCCGGGGTGGACGTGCGCTGGCGCTCGAACAATTCCGGCGGACGCGACAGCAGCGCCCGGGTGGCCGACGTTCATCTCGCGGACGCGGAACACGACCCGCGTTGCCAGCGTGGCGCCTGCCCGGACGAAGTCCTGCTAGATGGCCTGGAACAGACGCTGGCCGGACTCGCCGGCGACGCCGTCATTGTCTTCCACACCATGGGCAGCCATGGGCCGGCATATCACGCGCGCACGACCTACCCGCCGGGCCAGGAACCGTTCCGGCCGGCCTGCCGGCAATCGCAGCCCCGCGACTGCACGCGCGAGGAACTGCTGAATGCCTACGACAACACCATCCATTACACCGATCATTTCTTGGGCACCCTGGTCCGCACGCTGCAGCGGCAGGCGGCGCGCTTCGACACGGCCCTGGTCTATGTCTCGGACCATGGCGAGTCGCTGGGAGAGCGCGGCATTTATCTGCATAGCGCACCGGCCGCCATTGCGCCCGAGGAACAGCGGCACATTCCCCTTCTGCTCTGGACTTCCCCCGGTTTCCTGCGGCGTCAGGCGCTCGCGCCCGGTTGCCTCGACGCCGTCCGGCAAAAGCCGGCGAGCCACGACAACATCTACCACACGCTGCTGGGCGCCATGCAGGTGCGAAGCGGATGGTATCGGGACGACCTGGATCTGCTGAGCGTTTGCCGGTCGGCCGGAAACTGAGGGCGGAAGCTCAACGGAGGTTTTTCCAGCGAGCCGCCGGCTTGCCGCAACTCGGAATCCGGATCGAAAGGACGATTGAAATGTAAACGGCACGTAAAAATCAGCCCGCACTTTCGTGCCTCCAGATGTTGCGACGCAAGAAAAAACATACAATGTCGTCCGGGCGCCGGCGGCGCTCGATGCACCCATCGACATTCGCATGCCGCCGCTCCCGGCCTGCAGGTTGTACGGCTCCATTTTGCAAAGGGCCCCATGTTCACGCTTTTCAATCCCGACCGGAGCGGCAAGCTCATCCTCGCGACCAAGCCCAACCGCTGGGACTGGGCGCTGCTGCCGCTGGTGCTGGCGGTGCTCGCCGCGCTGGCCTTCGGCGCCATGCAGATGAGCCGCCCGTTCACCGTCGGCCAGCCGACGCCGATTTCCCTCGATCCGGCCTACCTCCCCTATTACCTCCTGCGCACCATCATGCGGATGTTCACCGCGCTCGGCTTCGCACTGGTGTTCAGCTTCGTGTTCGCGGCGGTGGCGGCGAAGTACCGCGCAGCCGAGAAGGTACTCATTCCGCTGCTCGACGTGCTGCAGTCGGTTCCCATCCTCGGCTTCCAGGCGATCGCCATCGCGCCCTTCATTGCCCTCTTCCCAGGCAACCTGCTCGGGGTGGAATGCGCCGCCATCTTCGCGATCTTTACCTCGCAGGCATGGAACATGGCCTTCAGCCTGTATCAGTCGATGCGCACCGTGCCGCCGGAGCTGAACGAAGCCGCGCGGGTGTTCCGCCTCTCCGCATGGCAGCGCTTCTGGCGGCTGGAACTGCCCTATGCCATGCCCGGGCTGCTCTGGAACATGATGATGTCCATGTCCGGCGGCTGGTTCTTCCTGGTTGCGGCGGAAGCGATCTCGGTGGCGAACCAGGATATCAAGCTCCCGGGAATCGGCGCCTACATTGCGGTGGCGATCGATGCCGAAAACAGCGCCGCGATCGTCTACGCCATTGCGGCGATGCTTGCCGGCATCCTGCTTTACGACCAGCTGTTCTTCCGGCCGCTGCTGGCCTGGGCCGACAAGTTCCGGTTCGAGGAATCGCAGGGCGAGCATGCCCAGCAATCCTGGCTGCTGGACTGGGGCAGGCGCAGCCGGGTGATCAGCGCCCTGAGCGACCGGATCTGGGCGACGCTGCGCGGCACGCTCGGCTGGTTCAGCCGGGAAAGCGAGCGCGCCGCGGCCCCGCCGGCCAGGACCGCCAGCGCGCCCTGGCGCGCCCGCGCGTGGGACGCCCTGATCTTGCTGGCCGCGGCCTATGCTGCCTATCGCTTCGTGGTCTTCGTGCACAGCGACGTGGGCTGGGGCGAGGCCGCGCACGTGGTCGGGCTGGGCTTCGTCACCCTGGCGCGGGTCATGATACTGATCGCCCTTGCCTCGCTCATCTGGGTGCCGGCCGCGGTCTGGATCGGCCTGCGGCCCGAGTACGCCCAGCGGGTGCAGGCCGTGGCCCAGTTCCTGGCGGCGTTTCCGGTCAACCTGCTGTTTCCCCTCGTCGTCTACGTGATCGCTGCCGGCAAGCTGAGCCCGAACATCTGGCTCAGTCCGCTCATGGTGTTCGGCACCCAGTGGTACATCCTGTTCAACGTGGTGGCGGGCGCATCGACCCTGCCCAACGAGTTGCGGCTGGCGGCGGACAACCTCGGGCTGAAGGGGTGGCTGAAGTGGAAGCGGGTCTACCTGCCCGCCGTGTTCCCGAGCTTTCTCACCGGCGCGATCACGGCCAGCGGCGGTTCCTGGAATGCCAGCATCGTCGCGGAATACGTAACCTGGGGAAAGACGACCCTGGTGGCGGACGGCCTCGGCAGCTACATCAAGGAAATGACCGATGCCGGCGACTTCCACCGCATCGCACTCGGCATCGGCGTGATGTGCGTCTTCGTCATGCTGTTGAACCGTTTTTTCTGGCGCAGGCTCTACCTGATCGCCGAGGACCGCGGCCGTTGAGCCGTCTTGGAGGAGCAGAACGTCATGCCACGCCAGCCGCTGGTTGTACTACAAAAGATCCGCAAGTCCTTCCGCAGCGCGGACGGCGCGCCGCGCATCGTGCTCGAGAACGTGGACTTCGCCCTTGCCGAAGGGGAGATCGTTGCCTTGCTCGGCAAGTCCGGTTCGGGCAAGTCGACGCTGTTGCGCATCATCGCCGGGCTGGTGTCGCCGGAGGACGGCGAAGCGGTGTACCGCGGCAGCCCGATCCACGAACCGGTCTCCGGCATCGCGATGGTGTTCCAGTCCTTCGCCCTCTTCCCATGGCTGACGGTGCGCCAGAACACGGAACTCGGCCTGGAAGCGCAAGGCGTGCCGCCGGCGGAACGCGAATCCCGCGCCGACGTGATGCTGGAACTGATGGGCCTCGCCGGCTTTGCCGGCGCCCTGCCGCGCGAGCTGTCGGGCGGCATGCGCCAGCGCGTCGGCATCGCGCGGGCGCTGGTGACCAACCCCGACATCCTGCTCATGGACGAAGCCTTTTCCGCACTCGACGTGCTGACCGGCGAGACCTTGAGGAACGACATCATCGACCTCTGGGAGACCAAGCAGATACCTACCCGGGGCATCCTGATCGTGTCGCACAACATCGAGGAAGCGGTGATGATGGCGGACCGCATCATCATCCTGTCGAGCGATCCCGGCCGCATCCGCACGGAGATCGCGGTCGGCTTGCCGCGGCCGCGCGACGCCGACTCGCGGGAAGTGCGCGCCCTGATCGATGAAGTGTATGGCCTCATGACCATGCGCCACGTGGCGGTCACCGCCGCCGCGGTCGACTACCGCCTGCCCGACACCGACGTGAACCGCATCGAGGGCGTGCTGGACCTGCTCGCCGATGCGCCGTTCCAGGGACATGCCGACCTGCCGCAGCTGGCCGAGGAAGCCGAGCTGCCCGACGAAGAGCTCTTCCCGACCTACGAGGCGCTGGGCATGCTCGGCCTGGCGCATGTCGAGAAAGGCGATATCACCCTCACCGCGCTCGGCCGGCGGTATGCTGACGCCGACCATCCCTTGCGCCAGGAAATTTTCGGCCAGCAACTCCTGCTGCACGTTCCGCTTGCCAAGCGGATCCGCGAGCGCCTGGAGGCGGAGCTGGGCGGAGCCCTGCCGGAGGATCCGTTCATCGACCTGCTGGAGGAACAGCTCGAGGCCGAGGACGCCAAGCGCATGCTCGAAATCGCCATCGAATGGGGCCGCTACGGCGAGGTCTTCGAATACGATTTCCACACCGGCCGCCTGACGCTGCCGGAACGCGAGGAAGGTTGATCACGACTACATCAATACCCGCCGTTACATTACATTGCCGCTGAAACAATTGATAACGAACTAGCAAGAGCGCTTCCCGTCCAAGCTTGGTGTCCATTTATCCGGGGGTCGCGTCCATGGTGCCAGAGAGTTTGACGTTGCCGGCTGGCGTTTTCGCATGAAGCGCGGCCAGCATGCCGTGCGGCAGCGCGCCTTCGGGTTCTGGTTGGCGCTCTGGCTCGCTTTCGGCTTGCACTGCGCGGCATCGTCGCGTTCCCTGTCGCCCGCCCACAAGGCCAGCGCGCCCTTGCCCGCCTACGGCGTGGTCGGTAAGGAAGACTTGCTGCTGGCGCAGGCACGCAAGGAACTCGACCGCAAGGATTACCTGCATGCCATGCGTCATTATGGGCAGGCGATGCAAATCAACCCCGACCACCCGGAGCCCTATCGCGGCATCGCCATGATCTACTGGCGCCGCGACCGAGATGCCCGCGCGGCCGACGTGTACTACCAGCTTGCCCTCGCCCGGCCGCTCGCGGATGCCGACCTGCACGTCGACTACGCCGCCTATCTTTCGATGCAAAACAGGCTCGACGAGAGCCTCGACCACCTCTACCGCACGCTCGACAAGTGGCCGCGCGGCGAAAATATCCGCTCGCAGATCGCCCTCGTGTATTACCGGAAGCAGAATGCGGCCAAGGCATGCCAATGGGCAAACAATGCCCTCGAACATCATGACCACCTGCAGGCTGGCCTGCTCGAACGCGCCTGCGGCTATGCATGAAATGCAGCAACCTGAAGCAAACCGAAGCAACCTGAAGCAACCCGAAGCAGCATCAAGCAACATGAAGCAACCTGGAGCAGCATGACAAATGAAAAAACCTTGCGCCGACAGGGACGGCGTATCCGCGACATCCTTCTCATCCTCCTGCTGCTGCTCGCGATCTTCCATGAAGACGTACTGGCCCTGTTTCGCCTGGGGGCATCGCTCCTCGGGTCGGGCCAACATTGAACCGGGGGCCGAACCGCCCTGTCTTCATTCTATCCATGCCTGCCATCCGGTCCTCCTCCGACCACCCTGGCCATGACCACCTTTCGAACCGGACGCGATTCACCGCCTCACGATGATTTCCAGCAAATCGTCGACAGCGCGCGTCATTTCGCGATCATCGGCCTCGACACCGACGGTCGCGTGACCTACTGGAACGGCGGTGCCCGGCTGTTGCTCGGCTGGTCGATGGACGAGATGCTCGGCCAGGAACTGGAACGCATCTTCACCCCCGAAGACGTAGCGGCCGGCATTCCCCGGCATGAACTGGAACAGGCGCGCCTCAAAGGGTACGGCTCGGACGAGCGCTGGCACCTGCGAAAGGACGGATCCCGCTTCTGGGCAAGCGGGGAGGTCACGCCAATCCGCGGCGAGGACGGCGGCCTGCGCGGCTTCGCCAAGATCATGCAGGACCGCACCGTGCAGAAGAAGGACGAGATGCGCCTCAACGCCAGCACGGCGCAGCTTGAAAGCAACCTCGTCGCCACCACGCATGAGCGCGACCGCCTCTGGACCAACTCCCTCGACCTGTTGCTGGAGATTGACGCGCAGGGCCACATCCGGGCGATCAACCCGGCCTGGAAGCGTATGCTCGGCTATGACGAGAAAGACCTCGTCAGCCGGCATTTCGCGCCTTTCGTGCATCCGGACGACGTGGAACGCACGGCGCAGGCCATCGTGCAGGCGAGCCAGGGCCCGCTGATCCATTTCGAGGTGAGGATCAGGCACAAGCAGGGCACTTATCATGACATCGCCTGGACGGCCGCTCCCGAGGGCGGCATGATCTATGCGAACGGCCGCGACATCACGCTGGAAAAACGCCAGGCCGAGATGCTCAATGCGCAGACCCGGGAGCGCCTGCGCCTCGCGCTCGAAGCCGGACGGCTCGGCGTGTGGGAGTGGGACATGCGCAACGACCGCGTGCTGCTGCTCGAAGGCGCGCCTGCCCTGCACGGCTTTGCATCCAGCGAAACGGCCATCAGCTTTTCGAGCATGTCCCAGTACGTGGACCTGGTGCATCCCGACGACAGGGAAAAGCTCACGGCAGTCATCAGGCAGGCGCTCGACAGGAACAAGCGGGAGGGCCGGCGCCCGGGAACGCGGGACTACTCCGTGGAGTACCGCGTTCAGGCCCCGGGCGGCCGCTTCCGCTGGCTCGAAGTGCGCGGCACGGTGCATGAAGACGATGAAGGCAAGCCCTGCTTCATGCATGGCATCAGCCTCGACATGACGCGCCGCAAGCAGGACGAGCGCGACATGGCCTTCCTCGCCAGGGCGAGCGAAGAACTGGCGGCGCTGGTCGATACGCAATCCACCATCAACAAGGTCGCGATGCTCGCGGTCCCCGATTTCGCCGACTGGTGCGCCATCGACCTCGTTCAACACGGCAGGCTTTCGCGCATGGCGGTGGCGCACGTCGATCCGCGCAAGGTGGAGCTCGCCCGCGACCTGTACGAACGGTTTCCGCCCGAGCCGGGCGATGCCCATGGAAGCTGGCAGGTCATCCGCAGCGGCAAGCCAATGCTCGCGGCGCACATACCCGATGACGCTCTCGCGCAGAGCGTGCGCGAACCGGAACGGCTGAAGGCCCTGCAGAGCCTGGGCTTGCGTTCCTACATCGGCGTGCCGCTGACCGCGCACGGGGAAGTCATCGGCGCGGCGATCTTCATCACCGCCGAATCCGGGCGCATCTACTCGCAGCAGGACATGGCGCTGGCCATGGAACTGGCCCGGCGCGCCGCCGTCGCCATCGAAAACGCCCAGCTCTACCAGGCGGTGCAGCAGGCCGACCGCGACAAGGACGTGTTCCTGGCGACGCTCGCGCATGAATTGCGCAATCCGCTCGCGGCCTTGTCGAACGCGGTGACGCTCCTGGGCTTGCGCGCCCCGACGCCCGAACGCCTGCCTGCCATCCAGGCGCTCATGCACCGCCAGGTCGGCCAGCTCAGCAGGCTGGTGGACGATCTCCTCGACATCTCGCGCATCGCCACCGGCAAGATCGCGCTGCGCCGGGAGCCGTGCAACCTCGCGATGATCATCAACCATGCGGTCGAAGCCAGCCGTCCGCAGATCGAAGCCGGCCGCCACCAGCTCAGCCTGAATTATCCCGACCAGCCGATCGACGTGTTCGGCGACGGCGCGCGCCTGACCCAGGTGTTCGCGAACCTGCTTGGCAATGCCGCCAAGTTCACGCCGGAAGGCGGACGCATCATGGTCGACGTCAGGCAAGACGGAAACGAATGCGAGGTGCGCATCGCGGACAACGGCATCGGCATCGAGGCCGACATGCTGCCCCAGATCTTCCAGCTGTTTTCCCAGGGCAGGCAGCTTGACGACCGCGGCGGCGGCCTTGGCATCGGCCTGTCGCTGGTCGAACGCCTCGTTCACATGCATGGCGGGCGGACGAGCGCGCACAGCGAGGGCCAGGGGCGAGGCAGCGAGTTCGTGGTGCGGCTGCCGGTCGTCCAGCGTTCGCGCGACGCTGGCGACGCGGCGGCGCCGGCCCGCAAGCCGCTGCAGGAAAGCTGGTGGAACGGCAAGGAGGTCCTGGTGGTGGACGATAACGTGGATGCCGCGATGACCTTGTCCGAACTGCTGCGCATGTTCGGCGCCACGGTCGCGACCGTCAACGACGGTCCGGCGGCGCTGGACGCCATCGCGTCCGCCATGCCGGCGGCGGTCCTGCTCGACATCGGCATGCCGCTCATGGATGGTTTCGAGGTGGCACGGCGGATACGCGGCGGCTATCCCGGCGCCGGCGCGGTGCTGGTCGCGCTGACCGGATGGGGCCAGTCGCATGACAGGCAGGCCGCGCTGGATGCGGGGTTCGACTACCATTGGGTCAAGCCCGTGACCGTGCAGCGCTTGCTGGAGTTTCAGGGGTGATGGGTGGCAAGGTGACTACATGTCCCCTCCCTTTCGGGAGAGGTCCAGCGCAGGAGGTCAGGCTTCCGCCTTCTCGATCAGCGAGGGCAATGCGTCGCCGATGCGTTCGACTACGCCTTGCCAGTCGCCGCGCGCGGGTTGTCGGATGATCGTCATGCCGCCGTACCAGGGCGAAGTGTCGCCCGACAGCAGCCAGCGCCATTCTGTGTCGTAGCGGTTCATCAGCCATGTCCGGCAGCCGGTGGCCCCGGCGAGGTGGGCGACCGCGGTGTCGACCGACAGTACCAGGTCGAGGTGCGAGATCAGCGAGGCGGTGTCGAGCAGGTCGTTGCAATCGTCCATCCAGTCGATCACGGGATGGACGCTTCCCTGCAGCTGGGCGGCGGGCTCGCCCTTCTGCAGGCTGAACCAGCTTACGCCGTCGAGCGCGAACAGCGGCGCCAGCATGTCCAGCGACATGCTGCGGATGGCGTCCTTTTCAAGAAGCTTGTTGCCCGCCCAGGCGAGGCCGACCTTGAGTCCGGACACGCCAGCCATCCTGTCGTTCCAGCGCGCGCGCAGCGCTTCCGGAATCCGCAGGTAAGGCGCCTCGGGAATGGTGCCGGCGACGGAACCGAAGCGCTGGGGCAGGCTCATCGTCATGCAGAAAAGGTCGAACGCCGCCGGCGGCAGCGGCTCCGCCTCGGCATGCGCGGCATCGACGCCGGGCAGCGCGCGGAACATGCTGAGCAGGGGCGCTTCGCAGCGCACCAGCACCGCCTTCGTACCGAACCTTTCCTTGAGAAGCGGAAGGTAGCGCATCATCATGATGGAATCGCCCAGCCCCTGCTCGGTAACGACGAGCAGCGTCTTGCCCCGCAGGTCCTGGCCGGTCCAGTGGCGCGCCGCGCCGAGCTGCGCGATCAGCGCCTGGCCCTTGGCCAGCCCTGGCATGTTGGTCGCCGCCTGGAAGCGATGCTCGAAATGCGCGAAGCCGTTGCGGTAATCGCCGCGCGCGAGCGCCAGGTAGGAAAGCTGGTAATGGGCGGTATGCGATTGCGGATCGAGGCGCACCGCGTCCTGGTAGTGTTGCATCGCCTGTTCTTCCCGGCGCAGTTCCTCGCTGATGACGCCGGCGAGCAAATGGGATTCCGCTATCTCGCGTTGCGCGAGCGCCTGCCGGATGACGGCATAGGCTTCCTCGTGTCGTCCCAGCTTCATCAGGCAGCCGCCGAGGTTGCTCAGCACTTCGGCATGGTCGGGTTCGAGCGTGCGCGCGTGCTCGAGCGCCTGGATGGCCTCGAGCCAGCGCTGGTCGAGCATTTCCATCGTGCCCAGCCGCCAGCGCAATTCATGCAGCGACGGATTCAGGCCGCAAGCCTGCCGCATCAGGCGCTTCGACTCTTCCTTCTTTCCCTGCTCCTGCAGCATCAGCGCGAGATGGTAAGCGGCCTGCCACAGGCCGGCGTTCGCGTCGACCGCGTCGCGGAAAGCCGACTCCGCATCCAGCATCCGCCCCTGCGCGGACAAGACCACGCCCAGGTTAACCATCGCCTCCGCATAGCCGGGGCGCTCGCGCAGCGCCTGGCGGTAACATTCCTCCGCCCGGCGAAGATCGCCCGCGGCCAGGGCGTCGTTGCCTTTTTGTTTCCATTCCTCGGCTGGGAGGCGGGTTTCCTGGACGCTGGCGGCCGGGGCCGGCGGCGCCGGCTCGTTCGGGAGGAAGCGGTCTTTGAGCTTGGACAGGAGGGATTTCACTTGGCGGACGGCGGATGGCTGAGGAGTCGCATAGCATACCTCCGAACGCGGCAAACTTGTGTGGCGGAAACCCCAAGGCGCAGCGGCTATTCATGCCCGTGATAACAAACATTTCAACTCGAAATTGGAAATGTTTCCCGGCCATCCGTATATTTACATTGCACCGCAGCAGAATATACCGGAGAAAATCATGTTCAAAGAAGTCGCCCTGCTTTCCGCCCTTCGTTTCCAGGCTTCCTTCGTCGCTCCCGCCGCCACGGCCAATGCCAAGGCAGGCACCGCGAACACCGAGGCGCAAGCCGCCAAGGGATTCTTTTCCCGCGTGCTCGGACTGTGCGAGGCCGTGTCGGCCGGCGCCGACAAGTGGGCGCACTGAACGGAAACACCTAGCGGATCACCGTGCTGGCACGGCGCACCGAAGCGCGCCGCCTCCATGCGTCGATGATCCGCATGTTTGCCGGCGCCTGCCTCCATTGCCAAGGAGCGCCGCGTTTCCGTCGCCTTGCGAGGCGACCCCGCCTTATTGTTCCAACTTTATTGGAACATACCGCTATCCCTTCCTCGTTTTGACAATTCGCAAACGCGATCGTCATCGCGCTGAAATTTTCCTGTTTTGCGTTTCAGAATCCACATGACGCTGCCCGGCGGCAGGCTTCTGCGTTATCTTATGCGCCACTGATTCTGATACCTGGGAAATGGACCTTTCACAAAACGATAGCGAGATCGAGGATCGCTTCTTCCTGCTCGGCCGCATGGAGATCATCAATTGCCTGAATGATCTCATCCGCCAGCGCGAACCCCTGACCGTGTACTTCAACCAGGGCAAGGACTTCATCCTGACCACGCTGCTCGAGGCCGGCGCGGAGCATGTGCTTTTCGACCTCGGCGGCGATCCCCGGGCCAATCGGCGGCTCGAATCCAGCACCGGCAACTGCGTCATGGTCGCGGTGCAGAACGGCATCCGGATTCAGTTCTCGGTGCCGCAGGCGCCGCGCCGGTTCTCGTGGGGCGGCGCGGATGCTTTCGAGGTGCCGCTGCCGGCGCGCATCGTGCGCATGCAGCGCCGCGAGAGCTACCGCGTGACGCTGCCGGTCAAGAAGCCGGTCATGGCAAAGATCACCAACGACAGCGGCGTCCTGATATGCGAACTGCCCATCCACGACCTCAGCGTCGGCGGCGCGGGGCTCAACGCGGTCGACCAGTCGGCGCTGGCGGAGGGCGATGAAGTCGACATCTCCTTCCCGCTGGGCGAGGGGCAGGTCATCCGCAACCGGGCGAAGGTTCGCCACGTGACCCAGGTCGGCAGCACCGGCTCCCACCCGCTGCTGCGGGTGGGACTGTGTTTCCTGCGCCTGCCGGTCGCTTCCAGCGCGCGTCTGCAGCGTTTCATCCTGCAGGTGGAGCACCAGCGCAGCGCGCTCGTGCAGAAGCGCTAGCCGGGTTTCACTTGACCGGCAGGGGCGTCTCCCTCGGCACCGGGACAGCGGTCACGCTATTCTTCGGACTGCCTTCGATGACCCGGTCGGAGTACACCAGGTACACCAGGGTATTGCGCTTCTTGTCGGCCATGCGGACCACCCGCACGTGCTTGAACAGCAGGGAGGATCGCTCGGTGAACACTTCCTCTTCCTGAGGGATGGTGCCGCTGAAGCCGATCGGTCCGACCTGGCGGCAGGCGACCGCGGCGTCGGAAGTGTCTTCCGCGATGCCCAGGCTACCCTTGATGCCGCCGGTCTTGGCGTGGGAAAGGTAGCAGGACACGCCGCTCACCTTGGGATCGTCGAACACGTCGACCACGATCTTGTTGTTGGCGCCCAGCAGGCGGAAGGTGGTGCTGACGTCGCCGACGGTCTCGGCCCGGGCGGACGAGGCAAGGATGGCGAAGGCGGCCAGGGCAAATGCGTTTTTATTCATCGGTTCGTTCTCCAGTCGAGAGGCATTGACGATGCATCAATTGATATAGACGCCGCAAGGCTAACCGAATTTCCTCGGCCTGCCAGCGCTTCACTGCGCACTTGCCTCATTGTTTTTACCAACTTTATTATTTCTGACTAGTAAAAAAAGCCAAGGTGTATAATGGCTGACGCCTTATGGAACCGTTATGAAGAATCACCCGTTGCCCGGTCATGATGATCCGATTCTGACAACCAGCGAAACAGCGCGTCTGCTGGGAGTTGCCGTCAGTACCGCCCAGCTCTGGATCGAATCGGGAACCCTGGATTCCTGGAAGACGCCCGGCGGACACCGCCGCGTCCGGCTCAGCTCCGTCATGCGGCTCCTAGAACGCCAACCCTCCCGCTCCCGCGCCGACGCGGATCCGGCGACCCTGGTTTCCCTGCCCACCGAATTCCTGGCGGCGGACGATCCCGATTACCCCGTGCCCGAAAACGAAGCCGCTCGCCTGCAGGCGCTGGCCGCGACCGGCCTGGTCGACAGTCCCGCGGAACACGCCTTCGACCGACTCACCTGGCTCGCGGCCCAGGTCACCGGCGCCTCCATGGCGCTGCTGTCCCTGCTGACGACCAAGCGGCAATGGTTCAAGTCTCGCCTCGGCCTGGATACCGCCGAGACGCCGCGCGAATGGGCCTTCTGCAGCCACGCCATCGTGCAGGACAACGCGCTCGTCGTGGAAGACGCCAGCCGCGACCCGCGCTTTCGCGACAATCCCCTCGTGACCGGCCATCCCTTCATCCGCTTCTACGCGGGCTTCGCCGTGACCGACCGCAACCAGCTTCCGCTGGGCACGCTGTGCGTCCTCGACAACAAGCCCCGCGCGCTGACCGAAGGCCAGTTCCAGGCCTTGCATGAACTCTCCGCGCTCGCCTCGGAAGAAATCTCGCGCCGCCCGATCGCCCTGAAAACGGAAAAGTAAGCGCGCGACGTCCTGGCGACACCAACCCGCCGGCACCCATCCAATTCATCCATGCTGCCTGCACCATGCCGCGAACTCGGCGGCGGGCAGCGGCTTGCTGAACAGGTATCCCTGCGCCTGGCTGCATCCTTTTTCTTCCAGGTAGCGCAGGGCATCGTAGGTCTCGATGCCTTCCCCGATCACTTCCAGCTGCAGGCTCGTACCCAACGCGATGATGGCGTCCGTCACAAGCCGGCTGGCATGGTCGCTGCGGATGTGGCGGATGAAGGACTGGTCGACCTTCAGCTTGTCCAGCGGCAACGCGCTCAGGCGGCTCAGGCTGGAGTAGCCGGTGCCGAAATCGTCGAGCGACACCTTCACCCCCAGCGCCTTGATGCGGTTGAGCACCTCGATCGCCTGCTCGAGGTTGTCCATGATGGCGCTCTCCGTGACCTCGACATGCAGGCAGGCCGGGTCGACGCGGTACTGGCGGATGATGCCGCCGATGGTCTCGGCGAAATCACGTTGCCGGAACTGCATGGGCGACACGTTGAAGGACACCGAGATGTCGATGCCTTCGTTGCGCCAGGCCCGCTGCTGTCGGCACGCCTGGCGCACCACCCACTCGCCCATCTGGCCGATCAGGCCCGCCGATTCGGCGACCGGGATGAAGCGGTCGGGTCCGACGGGCTGCGACGCGTCGTCCGTCAGTCGCAGCAAGGCTTCGGCGCTGATGATGCGGCCGCTGCGTATGTCCACGATGGGCTGGTAGTAAAGTTCCAGTCCGCCCGACTTCAGCGCCTGCTTCAGGCGCTGCTCCAGCAGCAGCAAGGCCTCCGCTTCCCGGTCCAGTTCGGGCGAGTAGAAGCGGAAGGTGGCACGGCCGGATTGCTTGGCCTGGTACATCGCCATGTCGGCGGCATGGATCAGTCCGCTGATGTCGTCGCCGTGTTCCGGATAGAGGCTGATGCCGATGGAGGGCGACAGCGTCAGCGTGAGATCATCCACCTGGTAGGGCTGGCTGAGGTGCTGGACGATGTGCTCGGCCACCGCAACGGTGGCATGCCGCATGGTGCCGTCGAGATGGGGCAGGATCACGACGAACTCATCCCCGCCGAGGCGCCCGACCAGGTCTTCGGAGCGGGTGCAGGCGAGCAGCCGGCGCGACACTTCCTTCAACACCTGGTCGCCCGCATCATGGCCGTGCAGGTCATTGATCGGCTTGAAGCGGTCGAGATCGATGAACAGCACCGCGCCCTTGCCATGCTTGCGTGCGGCCGCCGCGACTTCGCGGGTGCCGAATTCGAAGACCAGGGTGCGGTTGGGCAGTCCGGTGAGCGAATCATGCAGCGCCGCCTGGCGGATCTGCTCCTGTGCCTGCTTGCGCTCGGTGATGTCGGTATGTGTGCCGACCAGGCGCAGCGCGCGTCCGCGGCCATCCCGCTCCGAGGCGATGCCATGCGAAAGTATCCAGTGCCAGTCGCCGTGCTTGCCGCGCAGGCGCAGTTCGCCCCAGAAGCTGGCGCGCCTGCCGTCGATCACTTCCTTCATCATGGCAATGATGGCCGGACGATCCTCGTCATGCACGCGCCTGAGCCAGGCGCGCGCGGTCCTCAACTCTTCGGGAGCCGCGCCCAGCATCGTGTAGAGCAGGTCGTTGACCGGCGACATCGCGCCGCTCGCCACGTCCATCTCCCATACCGCCGTGCTTCCCGCCTTGAGCGCCAGCGCGAGCCGGGTTTCGCTGGCCTGCAGTTCCGCCATCAGGCGCTTCTGCTCCGACACGTCGATGAACAGCGTGGCGAAGCGTCCCGGCGAGGGGCTGAAACAATACGCCTTGAAGTGCCGCCCTGTGTGCTGGTTATACCCTTCGAAGGTATCCGAGCGCCCGCTCTGCGCCACCCGGGACTGCCGTTCCACCCATATCCTCTCGAGCGTCGGCACCACCTCGGTCAGTGCCTTGTCGACGATCTGTTCCTTGATGCCGGTGTAGCGGTAGAAATTTTCGTTGACTTCCAGCATGCGCAGGTCGACCGGTTTGCCTTTCGGATCCAGGATCGGTTCGCCCACCACGAACGCCTCCGACATGTACGAAAACAAGGCACGGTACTTGGCTTCGCCCTCGCGCAGGAACTGGAGCAGCCGGCGCATCGCCGCCTGCCTTTCCTCGAGCAGCGCGGAAGCGGCGCCCAGCGCGTGCGACAGCGCCATCGCCTCGCGGATGTCGGACGTGGGCGGCGTGATCCGCTTGCCGTCGCCGAGGGCCGTCGCCGGCGCGATCAGCCCGTGGAAGGCGCCCTCGATCTTCTTGCTGAAGAACCAGGCGAGCGGAAGGCCGACCGCGAACAGTCCGGCGACGCTCGCGGCGAGCAGGAGCATGCGGGTGACGATGCCCGCGCGGATTTCCTGTTCCGGAATGGAAATCGCCACCCGCCAGCCCGTCGCCGGGGAAACGGTATGGGTGGCGAGGACATGCACGCCGTCGCGCATGGTGGCGCTGAAGCTGCCTTCCGTGTCGGACATCAGCTGGGCGTAGAACCGGTCGGCGGGAAGTTGTCCGACGAAGCGCGCGGCCTCCCTGCTGCGGGCCACGACAACCCCATCGCCGTCGAAGATCGTCGCCACCCAGCCCGGCGGCAAGCCCTGGCTGTCGAGGATGGCGTTCAGCGTCAGGGGGAGGATCGTCATGCCGAGCGCATACGTGATCTCCCCATCCTTCCTGACCGGAACCAGGACGGCAACGACAGGCCGGTGCAACACGCTCGACACATACAGGTTCGAGACCACCGGCATGGTGTCGTTGAACAGATGATCGACCAGCGCGGGAACCGGATGGGGCGGCAATGACTGGCCGGCATCGACCGCTGTGCTGAGAATCTGCCGTCCCGTCCGCTCGGTCAGGGTGATCTGGTTGCCCAGCCCGGATGCCGACAACGCATCCCTTGCCTGGTTGCGGAAGCGCTCCAAATTGCCGGCGGCCAGCGCATCCGACAAGGCGAGACCTTGCAGCAAGGCCTGGGTCCGCAGCACGTGGTTGTCCATCGCCTGCCGCAGCGCCCGCGCCGTCTGTAGCGTATCCCGTTCGGTCTGCAGGCGCTCCTGGCGGTATTCGTAGGCAAACAGGCCCATCGCGCCCAGCAGCCCCGGAATGAGGCAGGCCAGCACCAGCATGAAAAGAAAATACCTGACCGAACGGTATTGCACCCGGGCTTCAGGAGCGGTCCCTTGCATCTGCATGAAATCCGTGAGGCGCTGCATGGATATTGATCGGAGGGAATTCCGGTTGGACCTTGCCGTTCCGGCAAAGATTCCTTGCTCCCGGCGCTGCGCCGTCAAGCCTCGTCGTCGGAGGTCAATCCAAGGAAATGATCGAGTATGTGGAAGTGATCATCGAAGAACTGGTCTTCCATCGCGGCAAGTGAGACCAATGGAATCCAGGCGGCGGACGCGGCATCATCGGCGCCTTCGACATCCGGCAGCTGGTCGCGCGCCAGGGCGAAGTAATGCCCATGGGTAATCGTGCGCGTGCGCTGGCTGCGGTCCGGGTGGTCAAACACCTGCACCGCCCTGAGCGCGTCCAGCAGTTCTTCCTCCAGCACGGCGAGGCGGGTTTCTTCCATCAACTCGCGCACCGCGCCCTGCACCAGGCGTTCGCGCTGCTCGAGGAAGCCGCCGGGGAGCGCCCACAAACCCTTGCCGGGGAAGGCGCCGCGCCGCACCAGCAGCACGTGGCCGGCGGCGGTGACTACCGAATCCACCGTGGTCTGCACCGGCGGAAACGGTGCCAGCTTCCAGGCTGCGCGGTAGGCCTGGATGGCCGCATGCTCCTGAACCAGCTTGCGGTAATGCGGCAATGTCGACCATGCCTTGAGAAACTGCCGGACCGGCACGGTCAGCATGGGCGCGACCACCGCCAGCGAAACATCGATGTCTTCGGCTTCGAAGAATACCTGGCGAACGCGCGTCGAATCGACGTCAGCAAGCGCCTCGCCGGTCATGAGCTCCCAGCGTGGGAAGCGATTCAGGTAATAACTCGACGCATCCTTGAAATAGCCGACCAATGCAATGCGGGCGGTCTCGGGCACGTGCCGCCCTACCTTGCGCTGCACCGCCTCCGCCCAGCGCCGGTCCTGGTAATAATCGCGCACCGCGATGAAGGAAACGCGATCGCGCTGCGCCTCCGGCAGGCTGAGCCGGATCATGCTTGCGCGTTCGTCGCAGGTGAACGGATTCTTCGGACTGCGCGCGTGGAAGGACGAACCGAGCACGACGAACACCCGCGGCGCCGTAGCGAGGGCAAGCTCCAGAAGCCTGGCATGGCCGCAGTGGAAAGGCTGGAAGCGGCCGATCAGAACGGCGGCGTCGTGGGTTGGCGTCACGTGGTTTCCTTTACTGCCGGCTCATGCGGCATGGGAGGGATGATGAAACACCTGCCGCAGGTAAGCCAGGAAGGTTTCGTCGCGGCACAGCGTCTTGCCCGGCGAATCCGACAGCTTGGCAACCGCCTGTCCATTGCATGACATCAACTTCATCACGATGTTCAGCGGCGTGATGCCGGTGTCATTGGTCAGGTTGGTGCCGATGCCGAAGCCGGTCTGGATACGATTGGCAAAATGGCGGTACAGCGCGAATGCCTTGTCCAGGGTAAGCCCGTCGGAAAACACCAGGCGCTTGGTGCGCGGGTCGAGGCGCAGGCGGGCGTAGTGGGCAATTGCCTTTTCGCCCCATTCCACCGGATCGCCCGAGTCATGGCGCAAGCCATCGAAGAGCTTGGCGAAGTACAGGTCGAAGTCGGCAAGGAAGGCATCCATGCCGACCACGTCGGTAAGCGCGGTGCCGAGGTCGCCGCGGTATTCCTGCACCCAGTCCTCCAGCGCTGCCTTCTGGAAGTCGCGCAGCCGCACGCCGAAGGCCTGGTAAGCCTGCAGGTACTCATGCGCCATGGTGCCGATCGGCACCAGCCTGCACTTCATCGCCAGGTAGACGTTCGACGTCCCCTTGAAGAACTGCGGTGCCTCACGGGCAATCGTTGCCACCACTTCTTCATGCCAAGCGCAGGAGAATCGGCGGCGCGTCCCGAAATCAAAGAATTCGAAGGGATGGAGCAGCGGCGGTTCGCTGGCGAAATCGCGCAGCCGCGCCAGCTTGTCCTGCAGGCGCCGGCGCGCCTCGTCCAGTGTGCCCGCGTCGGAAATTCGCCGGAAGTACAGCTCATTGATAATGTAGAGCACGTAGATCTCGAAACCCATCACATGCACTTGCGGCCCGGACGCGCGCACGACCAGCGTGTCGCCTTCCGCTCGCACGGTGATGAACTTGCGCTGGAAGCGAAACACGGCCAGAAAGTCCACGAAGTCGCTCTTGATGAAGCGCAATCCGCGCAGATAGGCCAGCTCTTCCTCCTGGAAGTGCAAGGCGCATAGATGGTCCAGCTCCCGGTCCACCTCCTCCGCCAGCGACGCCAGCGGAAAGGCCG
This sequence comes from Noviherbaspirillum galbum, assembly GCF_010974945.1. Classification (GTDB taxonomy): domain Bacteria; phylum Pseudomonadota; class Gammaproteobacteria; order Burkholderiales; family Burkholderiaceae_D; genus Noviherbaspirillum; species Noviherbaspirillum galbum. Next base: position 50,942 of record NZ_JAAIVB010000004.1, read on the forward strand.
GCACGTTACGGCAATGGAATTCATACTCCGCAGTCGCGCCCGGATGGCTGTGCAGCAAGGCCTGCCACATGGTGAACTTGTAGAGATCGGTCTCAAGCAGGCTGCGTACGATCGGTGTCATGATGTCTTCCGTTTATCCTTATGGATAGGATGCATCGCCGGAAGGTTCAGCGGCTTGATGTAGCGCTGCGTGCCGCGTGGAAAACCGATCACCATGCCGACGAATGCCTTCATGCCTTTCGTTCCTCAAATTCGTCAAAGGAGAAAAACAATGGAAGAGGTGCTCAAGTTCTGGTTCGAGGACATCCCGCCAAAAAGCTGGTGGTCCGCAGAACCGGCATTCGATGACGTCATCCGCCAGCGCTTCGGCGATTTGCTGGAACGCGCGCGGCAGGGCGAGCTGCACGCATGGCGCGCCTCGCCGAAGGGCCGCCTCGCCGAAATCATCGTGCTCGATCAATTCTCGCGGAACATCCACCGCAATACGCCCGCCGCCTTCGCGCAGGACCCGACGGCGCTGGTCCTCGCCCAGGAAGCCTGCGCCGCGCGGGCCGACGAGCAACTGTCGCTGACGGAATGCGCCTTCCTCATCATGCCTTACATGCACAGCGAGTCGAAGCATATCCATGCCATCGCGGAAGACCTGTTCAAATGCTTGACACCCGAGGACAACTACCGCTTCGAACTAAGGCACAAGGCAATCATCGACCGCTTCGGACGTTACCCGCATCGGAACGCCATCCTCGGACGACCCTCGACCGAGGAAGAAATCGAATTCCTCAAACAGCCCGGCTCCTCCTTCTGACCCGTCCTTTTCCCCTTGGCCATTAAGGTTATTTTAGGATTAGATGAATGAAGTTTTAAGAACCGGCCCATCCCTTCTTGCGTAAAGTACGCTCCGTACCGACGAATTGCGAAGGCAACGCATCCCACAACGCCGCGATGCCCTCAATCCAGCCGTTACCGCAACCAACCCGCCAACCCAAGAAGACGACCGGAGCCACCATGCACGCCATCGAATCCACCGCCACAAGCGGCCAAGCTTCCCAACACCAGCGCGTCGACATCTATCGCCGCATCCACAAGGCGCTGCGCCTGTGCATGACCACCACCCTCACCCGCCTCGGCGCGGCCGATCCCGCCGACGACGCGGCAATGACCGAATGCGTGGCGCAGGTTCGCGAGCTGCTGCACATGTTCCAGGGGCACCTCGAGAAAGAGAACACCTACGTCCACCCCGCAATGGAAGCCCGCGTTCCCGCCTCCAGCGCGCGCATCGCCGACGAGCACGTGCACCACGAAGCCGAGATCCATCAGCTGCATCAGCTCGCCATGGACGTCGAACTGGCGCCGGCATCGAGCCGCGCGGCCGAAGCGCATGCCCTCTACCGCGTCCTCGCCGCCTTCGTCGGCGACAACCTGGTGCACATGCAGTTCGAGGAAACGGCGCACAACGCCGCGCTGCAGGATGCCTACACCGATGGGGAACTCATCGCCATCGAACAGTCGATCGTCAACTCGCTCTCGCCCGCGGAGAAGGCGCATCACATGCGCTGGATGCTGCCGGCGCTGAATGCCGCGGAGAGACTGGAGCTGTTGATTGGCGTGCGCGACAACGCGCCGCCGCCGGTGTTAGAGGGGATGCTGTCGATTGCTCGCGCGCATCTGACCGGTGGGGAGTATGACGTCTTGCTGGAGGGCTTGGGGCAGCCGGCACGGCTGGCGGCTTGAGACCTTCGTTTTTAGCTGCATGATTTATCTTGCCCGCTGCAAGCGCGGGCAGTCTCTCAGCTTACAGCGGATCGCCTATTAGTTTAGGGGGTATCCGCAATGAGCAAACCAGCCCCGGGATTCCCTATTGCTGATGGTATTGATGGCCTTCCGAATTGCCTCGTCGAGTTCCTCGCGCGTACGTGCTTTTAAGCTGCGCAGCTTAGTCTTCAGTTTTGACCAGCAGGATTCGATCGGTGAACAGTTGGGAGAGTAAGGCGGCCGGTACATGAGCGCTGCACCTCGCTCGGCAATCGTTTCAGCTATGCCCGCCACCTTATGAGCACCAAGGTTATCCATGACGACAACATCGCCACGGCGCAGGGTCGGCGCCAACACCTTCGACACATAGGCCCGAAACACCGCTGCATCGGTAGCGCCTTCAACGGTCATGACGGCATCGAGGGCGTAACAGGACAGGCAGCCGATGATGGTGACGTTGTGGCCGTAGTTTTTAGGGGTGGCATCATGAACGCGCGTGCCCGGTCTGGCCCTGCCGAAGCGACGCGTCATCTTCAGGTTCACGCCGGTTTCGTCAATGAACTTAAGCTTCTTGACTGAGCAACCGGCTATTGTCTTGTAATACCGCCGCCGCTCCTGACATACCCGCGTGGTGTCCCGTTCGCAGGCATGTACTGCCTTTTTTTTGGGCGCAATCCCATTTCCTGCAGGACCCGGCAGATTCTCGACGTGCTCACCAGCGGGCCATTGTCGCGCACTAGTTGCTGCCGCAGTTCGGCTAGCGTCATATCGGGCTGTTTCGCCAGGAAGCGGCGCAGTTGCGCACGGGCTTTGTTATCAAGGCGCGCGGGTGGTCCCGGATGATCCGGCTTATGCGGCGAAACATCACCGGTGCGCCGGTACAGTCGGAGGATATTTTCCACAGTCGCCAGGCTGACCTAGAAATAGTTGGCGACTTGGCGTTGCGATTGGTTACCACGTGCGCAGGCTTGAACGATTCTCCAACACAAACATCGAATAGGGAACGGGCATGATGGCACCTCTTCCGCAGGCAGGTGGCTATAAGACCTTTTATACCCGCAGATGTTGTCTTTGCTCACCTACCCCTAAAGGTACCGGCAATCCACTGTAGGTATCAGCTTATTTCTCCGTATTGCTCGCGTTCAATTTTAACTCCAGCGGCCCGCAAGATCTCCCTAAAAGCATCAATCCTTTCGGGGTAAGTGGCAATATGGAGAACAATGGTAGCCAAATTTCCGCTCTGACTGTATCCCCACCACTTCCAACCACGGTCTCTCATAGCATCTATCCAAGAAAAAAATTCCCACGGCAAAGTGTCCCACTTATCTCTCGGTGTGGATGCCAGAAGCTGATCCGTTTCCTCCTTGTTCAATTCGGGTACTTTCTCCTTGAACCAACTAGGCAAACTTATACGCCAATCGTTATCGGATGGCCATGAATCTGCATCATGTTTTGCAACTTCATAAACAATACTCAATATCCGATTTAATGCTTCGTTTGGCGAAGTTCCCAAATCAACATCAAACTCCCACGGATTAGCTGGCATCGAAGTTAATTTATTATTATGATCGATCCGTTCGCTCTCATTTCTACTGTCCATTTTTCCCAGTTCCCTGTTCGATAGATTTCATAAATTTTCCGAAATAACTCTTAGTACTACAGCTGTAAGTCATGCTGGCTGCACTCTGCGGCGGCGATGGTAGAAATTGGCGATTGCCTGATGATGTCTTCGCCATAACGACCAGTGAATAACCATCCTCAGGTCCGGTAACCAACGCCAT
>NZ_JAAIVB010000050.1 GCF_010974945.1 Noviherbaspirillum galbum
GTCATGGCCGATGCCGAACGCGGCCCTGTCGACAGGATGCGCCGTGCCGATGTGCCGGTGCTGTACGGTGGTTCGGGCGGCAGGCTTCCGCCAGAGGGATTGCAGCTTCGCCGCGAGGAGGGCGTGTTTTCGGCGTCCGCGCTTTCGAATGCCGCGTCAGGCGTGCCGGGCGCCCTGCCGTCGACACAGGCGGACGGTGCCGTTGCCCGAGGCGTGCCTGATCTCGTGCCAGCAACGGTGGCCTGGCCCGGCTCCCGCGATGGCGGGTGAGCGGCCGACATGACTACCCGCTTTTCAACCAGCCTTTGCCAATGCTTTCCTCCCGCGATTCGACGGCGTTCCGCTTCAATGAAGAATGACATGATCCACAAGCCTTTCCTTGCTTCCGCGCTTCCTCCCGCCGTCGGGTTCGACTCCATGGCACGCCGGCTAGTGACCTGGCTCTGCGCAGTATTCCTCGCCGGGTTCGGCGCACCTTCCTCAGGCGCGACGGCCATTGACACAGACACTGCGCATGCCCAGGCGCGTCCCGCCCAACCGGACCGCCGCAGGCCGGCGATCGTGCACGCCGGGAACCCCGCGCCGCGAAACGATGCGCCGCCAGGCAAGGCTGACGATCAGCCGCAGGTTCCCGAGATCGACATGTTTGTCGGCGAGTCGCGCGTCTTTCCGACGCCGGGCGTGGCACGCATCGCGGTGGGAAACGGCCAGATCCTGACGGCCGCCGCGCTCGACAGCAAGGAAACCATCATCTTCGCCAATGGCGCCGGCAGCTCCACGCTGTTCGTCTGGAACGAGGATGGCCGGCATCAGCGGATCAAGGTCAACATCATGCAGGGCGACATCACCCGGATCGCCCGCGACATCGCTGCCTTCCTGGCGAAGATTCCGCGTGCCCGCGCTTCCATCGTCGGCGACAAGGTCATCGTCGAGGGCGACAAGCTGAGCGACGCCGACCTGGCGAAGATCGAACTGCTCGGCAAGCGTTATCCGCAGATCGTCAACTTCACCAACCCGCTGGGCTGGGAGCAGATGGTGATGATGGACGTGAAGGTCGTGGAGTTCCCCCGCACCGAGCTGCGGGACATCGGCCTCAAGTGGAACGCCGCCGCCGGCGGCGCTGGCGCGGGCGTCATCTGGAGCCCGTTCCGCAGCGGCGACGGCGTCTTCCAGCTCAACATCCCGTCGCCCTCGGGCAGTGCGCTGCCGGTCGGCACTTCGCAAGTTCAGGGCGCCGCCGGCGTGCCGGCGCCTTCCGGGCTGAATGCCCTGGCCGCTGTCAATCTCGGCCTCACGGCGCAGCTCAACCTGCTGGCGCGAGATGGCCGCGCCACCATCCTGGCCGAACCCCAACTGTCGACGCGTAACGGTTCCACGGCGAGCTTCGTGGCGGGCGGCGAAATTCCCTACACCGTGGCCAGCATCACGGGCGTGACCGTCGCCTTCAAGTCTTACGGCATCAAGCTCAACGTCTCGCCCCGGGTGGACAGCACGGGCGTCATCCGCGCCAGGATCGGCGCCGAAGTCAGCGCCATCGATCCTTCCGTTTCATCGCCGGGCGGGCCGGCGCTGCTCACGCGGCGCACCGATGCCGAATTCAACGTGCACAGCGGCGAAACCATCGTCCTGTCCGGCCTGCTTCAGCGGGACAACAGCACGGACATCGACAAGGTGCCCCTGCTTGGCGACCTTCCCGTGATCGGCGCCTTGTTCCGGTCCAAGCGCTTCCAGAACAAGGAAACCGAACTGGTCGTGTTCGTGACGCCAACCCTGGTCGACAGCCACACGCCGGCCATGGCGGAGCGGGTGGATCGCACCGCCGAGCGCCTGCGGCGCGACCTCGGACGGCCTCCCTACCTGAGCGATCCGTTGCAACCCGGGCCGGACGACGCCCCCGGTCCGGTCAAGAAGGACGATGCCGCCAGCACCGTCAGCGACCCCGTCGAACTCATGATCGACGACTAAACCGCGGAACAACGAACAAGGGGAAGAACATGCTGCAGGTGGAAATCAGCCTGGTAGACGGGCCGGCGCGCCTTGTCCAGGTTCCGGACGAATGCGTCATCGGCAGGGGGGCGGGCAACGAGATTCGACTGGAAGGCTGGCGGGTATCGAAGGAACATGCACGGCTGTCCCGGTCGCCGGCCGGCGTGGTCCTGGAAGACACTGGCGGATTCGGCGGCACCACCGTCAATGGACGACGCATCGACGGGCATCATGGCCCGCTGCAGGATGGCGACGTCATCGGCATCGGTCCCTACCGGCTCAGGGTCGCCCAGATCGGCGAAGCCGCCGGCACGGGACGTGCCGTGGTGCAAGCCGCCTCCCCGGATTCCCGCTCCGATACCGCGGCCTGCCGCAATCGTCTCGCCACGGAAGAAATCCGCGCGTCGCACCGCGCGGCGGAAGTGGCACAGCGGCGGGTCTTGCGTGCCGTTGCCGGCACGCCTGAAGCGACCAAGGCTGGCTTTCCGATGGTCATCGTCCCCGATCCGACGCGCCAGGAGCAGGAAAGGGAATGGCGCAGGCGCATCCATGCCACGTTGCTCGAGACGATGGACCTGCGGCGGCAGGATGTGTCCGCGATGAGCGATGACAAGCTCCGCGCGGAGACGGATGCCCTGGTCCGGCACATCATCGCGAGCAGCGAGGACAGCATTCCCGAAGACATCGACAGGGACCTCCTGCGCAAGCAGGTGCTGGACGAAGCCGTCGGGCTCGGGCCGCTGGAAGAGTTGCTCGACGACGAAGCCATTTCCGAAATCATGGTCAACCGGCATGACGAGATCTACGTCGAACGCGCCGGCCGCCTGCAGAAGCATCCGATGAGTTTCACCGGCGACCGCGTCGTGCTCGGCGTGATCGAGCGCATCGTCGCGCCGCTCGGCCGTCGCATCGATGAAGCCTCGCCCATGGTCGACGCGCGGCTCAAGGACGGTTCCCGGGTACATGCCATCATCCCGCCGCTGGCTTTGAAAGGACCGGCCCTCACCATCCGCAAGTTCGCGAAACGCAAGCTCGACGCCGGCGACCTGGTCCGGTTTGGCGCGCTGAGCCCCGACATGGCGGCCTTCCTCGACGTCTGCGTGCGCTCGCGCAAGAACATCATCGTTTCCGGGGGCACCGGGTCGGGCAAGACCACGCTCCTGAACATCCTGTCCAATTTCATTCCCGCCGGCGAGCGCGTGATCACCGTCGAGGACGCCGCCGAGCTCAGGCTGCATCATGCGCACCTGGTCAGCCTCGAATCGCGTCCTGCCAACGCCGAAGGCAAGGGAGCGGTGAGCATCCGCGACCTCGTGAAAAACACCTTGCGGATGCGTCCCGACCGCATCGTGGTCGGCGAGTGCCGGGGCGCCGAAGCCCTCGACATGCTGCAGGCCATGAACACCGGCCACGAAGGCTCGCTGACGACCCTGCATGCCAATACGCCGCGAGACGCGCTTGCGCGCCTCGAAACCCTGGTCCTGATGGCAGGCATGGACCTCCCGCTGGCGGCGATACGAGAACAGATCGCCTCGGCAGTCGACCTCATCGTGCAGCAGACGCGCTTTGCCTGCGGCACCCGCATTGTCACCAGCATCACCGAAATCACCGGCATGGAGAGCGGCAAGATACAGTTGCAGGAGCTCTTTCGTTTCGCCAGCCGGGGATACGTCGGCCCGGACGGCAAGATCGATGGCGACTTTACCGGCTGCGACATGGTCCCCGGTTTTTACGAAGACCTGCGCGCAGCAGGCTATCCGCTGGATCTGGACATGTTCAAGCCGCCTCCAGCGCGCGTCGATCCGGGGGAACGAGTTTCCCCCGCCGACATGGAAGGCCGCCATGCAGGCTTCGGGGAGCGCGGATGAACGCATCCTTCCTGTTGCTGGCCGCCAGCATCGCGGCCTTCGTCTCGGTGGGCATGCTTGCCTGGCTTGCCGCCACGTCCGGCACGGCTGCGATGGCGAGGTACCGCGACGCCTTCACCGAACGCGCAAGCTTCCAGGTGCGGGAATTCTTCCTGTTCATCGATCCACGCGCGCTGTTCATCACGAATCTCTGCATCATGGCGCTCGGCGGCATCGCTGCCTGGACCGCGACGGGCAGCGGGGTGGCGGCCATGGCCGCGGTCTGCATGCTGGCATTGCTGCCGCGCCTGCTCTACGCCCGGATGCGGCATCGCCGCCGGCTGCGCTTCGACGAGCAGCTGCCCGATGCCTTGCTCATGCTCGCCGGCAGCATGCGCGCGGGCGTCGGCCTGAATGCCGCGCTGGCCCAGCTCGTCGCCGAGGCGTCAGTGCCCCTGCGGCAGGAATTTTCCCTGCTGCTGCGCGAACAGCGCCTTGGCGTCACGATCGAGCAATCGCTCGCAAACCTGTCCCGGCGCATGTCCACCGAAAGCACGGCTCTCGTCGTGTCCGCCATGCGCATCGCGGTGGAAACCGGCGGCGGTCTCGCCGAGACGCTGGAACGCACCTCCCAGTCTCTCCGCGGCCGTTTGCAGATGGAAGCGAAAATCCGCGCCCTGACCGCCCAGGGCAAGCTGCAGGCATGGGTGGTCGGGATGTTGCCGCTGGGATTGATGGCGGCGCTCGACAAGATGGAACCGGAAGCGATGAGCCATCTTTGGCATACCCGGGTGGGATGGGCGACGCTGGCTGTGATCGCGCTGCTGGAAGTCGCCGGCATCCATGTCATCCGCAAGATTGTCGCCATCGACGTCTGAGACAGCATCATGCAGAACGTGATCGACGCCTTACCCTCCCGCATATCGCTGATCCTGGCACTGGCCGCGGCCTGCGCCGGCATTGCCGCCGCGCTCGCCGCATGGCTGCTAGGCAAAGGACTGTCAAGCATGCCGCGGGAAGACCGCTCATACAAGGATCCGCCACCGCTTGGCTTTCGCCTTGCGTGGTGGCCGATTCGTTGCCTGAGCCACGCCATCGTGCCGATGCTGGAAAGCAGGCCGGTTGCGCCGCGCATCGCCGCCATGCGCGCCCGCCTGTGCCAGGCGGGACTGGACTACAGCCTGGATCCCGCGCAGTTCGTCGCGGCACGCCTGGTCAGCGGCATGGCCGTGGCGGCAATCGCGTGGTGGATTGCCGCCTCCCTCTCCCAAGCCAGGAACTTGGGAGAAGGCGCCGGCCTGGCAAACTGCCTCAAGGCGGCATTGCCGGGCTTCCTGTGCGGCTGGGCCTATCCCGGACTCTGGCTGCGGGACCGCCTGGCAGTGCGCCGGCGGGACGTACTGAAATCATTACCCTTCTACCTCGACATCATCACCCTCTGCGTGGAAGCGGGACTCAACATGCAGGGCGCCATGCAGCAAGCGGTTGCCAAGGGACCGCCGGGGATGCTGCGCGCGGAATTCCAGCGCGTGCAGCGCGACATCCGCGCTGGACGCGCTCGCGCCGATGCGCTGCGGGAGATGGCGGACCGCCTGAATGAAGCCGGCGTCAGGAACTTCGTCAGCGCCGTCATCCAGGCGGAACGCATGGGCATGAACCTCGGGCCGGTGCTGCGCGCCCAGGCAGACCAGCGGCGTGCGGAACGCTTCATGCGGGCCGAAAAACTGGCCATGGAAGCGCCGGTGAAGATGCTGTTGCCGCTGATTGCATTCATCTTTCCCTGCACCTTCGTCGTGCTCTTCTTCCCCATCGTCATGAAATTCCTGCACTCGGGGTTTTAGTCTCTGCCCGGAACGATACAGCACCATGAACGATGCTTTCCCAACCCCAGGCCAGGCCTGCGACGCCGCTGCCCGCATGACCGCGATGCATACCCGCACCGGCGTGCATGCGCTCGACCTGCGCAGCGCCGGCACCTTCGCCCGCCGCTTGCGGGGTCTCATGCTGGCCGCTCCCCTCGGCGCCGCGCAGGGCATGCTCATCACGCGCTGTGCCAGCGTGCATGCCTGCTTCATGAAACAAACGATCGACGTTGTTTATCTTGACCTCGCAGGCCGGGTCCTTGGCTGCGTGTCCGGTCTCAAGCCATGGCGGTTCAGCGTCGCGCCAGGCCGGCGGTCTCGCACGACCCATGCGCTGGAACTGCAGCAGGGCGCGATTGCCCGGATGGACATTCGGCCCGGCGACAGGCTGTCCCATCCATTGATCGACCCCGATCCGGAGCCAGGCGATGGGAAGCCGTTCGTCTCCCAGAGCAGTCGGATGAGCCGGGAACACGGCGCGGCGCTCGTCGAGTTCATTTCCATCGGCCCGGTACTGACCATCCTCGGACTCGCCATCCTGCAATATGCCTTGCTCTTCGTCGCGAAGAACCAGATCAACCATGCCGCCTTCATGGCCGCGCGGACCGGCAGCGTCGAAAACGCCAGCCTCGACCGGGTGCTCGAGTCGTATCAGCGGGCGCTCGTTCCCTTGTACGGCGGCGGCACCGACGACGCGCAATTGCAGGAAAGCCTGGCGAAGGTACGGGCCGACCTCGCAGATCGCAGCCTCAAGATCGAATTGCTCAATCCGGTCCAGGGGAGCTTCGATGACTGGAACGACCCGGTACTGCAGGACACCCTCGGCAAGGGAAGGCGCGTCATTCCCTACAACTGGCAGGCCCTGAAGGACCCCGCGGCCATCGGCCCGCGGTCCGGGCAGAACATCCAGGATGCCAACCTCATCAAGCTGCGGATCACGCATGGCTACCGGCTGAAGGTGCCGTTCGTGTCCACCGCCTTGCAATTCATGCTGCGCTGGGCGGACGACGGCAGCGATCCCTTCCTCAGCGGATTGTATGAGGACCGTCGCATTCCCGTCGTGACCCACGTTGCCCTGCACATGCAATCGGATGCGATCGAGCCAGACAAGCCGGTGATTGTTCCTGGCGCCGATGACGCCGACCAGCTTCATCAACCGACCTCGAACACGCTACCGGTTGCGCCGCCGAAGTGCCTGACCATCGGCTGCACCGTGATCTTCGATCCCAATGCACCTGGCGGCAACGAGTCAGGTGGTTCGGGCACGAATGGCGGCAATCGTGACCCACTATACGGCTGTCCGCCTGGCGACACGAAATGCACGCAACTATGCACCTCTGCAGGATGACCTGATTGACCTCGCACCAGACGCACCGCTACATGTTTCGCCGCACCCTGAAAAACTTCATCGGCCTCTCCGGCTTGCACATGCTGTTCGCTGCCATCCGCATGGCGATGGCGCTCCTGCTCGTCGTGCTTGCGCCCGCCGACTGCGCGCGCGCCGCTTTCCAGCTTGAAGGCGCTCCGGGGCTGGCGGCGTGCGGTCCGCATGCGGCGGGCAGCACCTGCGGGTCGGTCGGTCCCGCGGCCCAGGGCAGTGACACGGGCGTGCAGGTCGGCGCCGGCAATCCCATCAACGTCATCAATGGCAACAAGACCCAGCGCGAAGTCGACCTTCCCGCCTTGCCGGGCGAACTTGGACTCGAAATCGTGCGCCACTACAACAGCAGCGCATCCATGGTGGTCGGCCAGATCGGTGCCGGATGGCGGCTGTCGTATGAAACCGATCTCCATGTCGTCGGCAACAGCATCCAGATCCTGCAGGCGGACGGCGCGCGGCGCATCTTCGCGCGAGACCCCGCGCATCCATCATGGTGCGCCAGTCCTGATCCGGCGCATGGGCGGGTACTCGCCCGCAGGTCCGCACGGGGCGAGGAATACACATGGGAATGGCCGGATGGCCGCAAGCTGCTTTTCAATACCCGTGGCAAGCTGGAGCAGATCGTGTCGCCGAGCGGCGCCTTTGTGACGCTCACGCGCGGCCCCAGGGGAGAATTGCTCAAGGTCACCGACCCGCAGGGCAGGGAACTGCGCATGCGCTACCCCGAACCGGGGCAGGCGCGCAGGCAAGGCGGGTTTGCCGGCATCATCGCCATCGACAGTCCGCTCGGGCAATTCCGCTACGAGCATGGCAGCGAGGTGCCGGAGGCGATCAGGAAAGATCATGCCGCCGACCACCGCCAGGCGGCCGCACTGCGGGTCGCCAACCTGGTCAAGGTCTCCTACCCGACGCATTACGACGGCGACCGCAAGCCGCATCCCTATGCGGCTCACGGGATTACCGTCAGCACTTTGTCACGCAGCTATCACTACGAAGACGCGGCGGCCGGACGCCACGCGTATCTCACCGGCATCGGCATCATTGGCAGCGGCAGCGACGGCAAGCTCGTCGATCGCCGGCTGAGCACCTGGGCCTACGACAAGGCAGGCCATGCAGTCATGTCGACGCATGAGCATGACGCGGGAAAGATAACGCTCGCCTTTGTCTCGCCCAGCTTCCCGGGCGGCGCGGATGGCAAGACGGTCCTGACCGACCGGCTCGGACGGCAGACGACATACCGGCACCGGGTCATTGGCGGCGAATACCGCCTGCTGGAAGTCACCGGCACCGGCTGCGACAGTTGCGGCGATGCGAACGTGCGCTACGGCTATGACCGCATCGGCAGGCTGACCGACACCACCCGGCTCGACGCACGCGGCAGACCGGCCACGTCCCGCCGCATCGAGCGCGATGTGCTTGGCCGGATCGTCAAGATCAGCGACGTGGAGTATCGCAACGGAAAGGCGGTGGCGCCGCGCTGGCGGATACGGTATGCGTACGAGGGAAGCGGGGTTCTTCCCGCATCGATCGTGCGGCCCAGCGTGGTGCCGGGCCGCGAGTTTCAGGTCAGGCTGGAATACAACCGCTTCGGACAAGCCGTGTCGGTGCGAGAAAGCGGCTTCAGTCCGCTCGACGAGGCGGGACGGGAACAGGCTACGCCGATCACCCGTGTCACTGCTTATCGCTATGACACGATCAACGGCAAGAGCCTCCTCGCCGGGATCGCCGTGTCTGCGGACTCTGCGGACATGCATGCCAGCGATGCCGAGGTCACCTCGATCGCGTATGACGCGCAGGGGAAACATCCATTGCGCATCCTACGGCCCGGCGGGCAGCGCATCACGGTGTCCAGGCGCGACGCTGCCGGCCGGCCCGCCGTCGTCACCATGCAGGACGAGGCGCGCACCATCCGGACCGACCTCGCCTACACCCTGAGCGGCAAGGTGCAGGAACTTACCCAACGCGCCTGGCTCGCGGATGACGCTTCGACCCCAGCGAATGACGATGTGGCGGCGCCCCCGCAGGCGCTCGTCCGCAAGCTCGCGGCGCAATATGACGCCGCCGACATCCTGAGCGCAATAGCGCTGCCGACGGTCAGCTTCGCAACGCTCGCTCCCGATCCGGCGGATAGGAGCGACGTGGCGAATGATGAAAGCAAGGACGCCAATCCATCGCCAGCGCGCGCAGCCGGCTACCGGATGCAGTTCGGCGAACCAGGTAGCATGCTCGAGAACCAGCCCATCGGCATCACGCTTCCGGACGACGCGCATTCCCGGCTGTCGGCAAGGCGATGGCTGGACGACTTCGGACGGCTGGTAGGCGTCCGCTACGGCCGCCAGGATATGAGCCGGGCCAGGTATGTCGGCGCGAGCCAGCGTATTGCATCCATCATCGATCCGACCGGCGCAGTCACACAGCTGGGCTACGACACGCAAGGCAGGCTCGCCAGCCTCGTCCGCAGCGATGCCCAGGGAAGGCTGAGCGAGCGCATCGTCTTCCGTCATCTCGGACAATGGCTGGTCGCCCAGGAAAAGTTCCCCGGCAGCGGCCAGGGCTCGCCGGACAGCGCCATCCGCATGCGATACAACGCCTTCGGCCAGGTAACGCAGGAAATGCAGCAGCTCGGCGGGCAATCCGTCGCTGTCAACCATGACTATGACGAGACGGGCCGCCTTGGCAAGACCTGGCTGACCCAGCTTGCGCCGGACGGCGAGACGATCGACCTGCCTGCGGTACACATGCGTCATGCCACCAGCCCGGGCCTCAGCGACAGGCTGGATGCCATCGACGTCGGCTCCGGCTGGATCGGCACGCGCGTCGTGGTCAGGAACTTGCAGTGGATGCCAGCGGTGGCAACTGGCTGGCAATACGGCAATGGACTCCGTGTCCGTGCGGCCGTCGAACCGACAGGCAATCAACGCTGGCCCTGGCGCCTGCACGCCTATCATGATGGCGTGCATGCCTACGGTATCTCGACCGATGAAGATGGACGCATCGACAGAATCGTGCAGCAGCCTGTCGATCCGGCGCTGGCCAAGGGCGCGCACGTTTCCGCAGCAGTGGCCAACCCTTCGATGCAGGAATCGGGAATGCCTGGTTCGACGCCTTTTCCCGCCATCCCGGCGCCATGGTCACCGGATGCGGAAAGACCGGTGGACGCTGCAGGCCGCTACTTGACCCATCCAGTCAGCGGAGAGGCTGAACCGGGCCGGCTCGAACTCGTCTGGAACGCTGCCGGCCAGCTTGAGCGGGTACGGCAGGCAGGCAAGGACAAGGCCATCTATCGCTATGACGCCCAAGGCCGAAGGATCGCCAAGGCGTTGCCGGACGATCCTGCCGCAGGAAGGCGATTCATCTATGACGGCCGCCAGCTGATTGCCGAAACCGATGCGAACGGTCTGGTGACGAAGCAGTTCATTTACCTCGGCTGGCGGCCGGTGGCATGGATGGAACCGGCACGCACTTTCGTGCAACGACTGCGGCAGTTTTTCCTGGGGCCACGCATCATCTACCTGCACAGCGATCATCGAGGCGCGGTGACCGCCGCGACCGACGAGGAAGCAAAGCTGTTATGGCGGGCTGGAGTGGACGGGAACGGCAAGCTCATCATCGATGCGGAACCGAATGCACCTATCGAGCAGCCTTTGCGGTTGGTGAACCAGTACGCCGACCCTGAGACCGGCTTGAATTACAACCTGGCGCGCTACTACGATCCGCAAGCGGGGCGGTTCATCAGCCCCGATCCGGCGGGGCTGGACGGCGGCGGCACCGATTTGTATGCGTATGCCGGAGGCGACATGCTCAATGCCTTCGATCCGGATGGCTGGGCCAAGGTCTCATATTTTGCAATCACGGCCCAAGCGAATGGTATTTCACCAATCGGGGTATCTCAAGGTTTTACCAAAGCACGGTGGGCGTTTGTCATTAGCGACATTCAAGGCGGGGCAAAGGAAAACTTACTGTTTGATCCCACAGGTAACTTCGTCAAGGGGAAGCTTGATTATTCAACGCGCAAAGGCGATGCCTTTGGATGGAACAAGAACGAAGAAAGCTTTGTTGGAGATCCGGTGCAGTTACTCAAGCAGTTCTACGGGAAGAATTTGATTTCGATTAGTGAGTTCAACATCAATAACTTCAATGACGAGCAAGCAAGAGCCATATTGTCACGACTCGGATACGCGGATTCGAATGAGGCGCCAAATTGTGCAGTTGGAATACTGCCGCCTATCCAATTTGGATTTGGAGACCCAGATATCAACGTCATGATGACGAACTATAGCGCGACGAGCAAACAAAGAATTCTCAATTGCAATCCCGCCAGCCAGTTCACATTACCATTCCAAAGTGTCGAAGAAAGAAGACGTATTGCAAAGTACGAGGCTGCCGCTGAGCTAAATGAATCTCCTGCGCCTCCAGCAGTTGAAAAAGATTGCTCGGCAAATGGGTGCCCCGGGATGGCGGTAGTCATCAATGGACACACCTACCATGCATCATATGGTCGAACTCAATTTGTTGGCGAAACGTTCTTGCGAGCGTTGCAAAGTCTCGTAATCAACAATGCTGACGTACCGCCGGCATCAATGCGTCAATTGGGTATTACCGGTGACGTAGCAAGCCGAATACAAGCTGCTTTGAGAAGAAGTGGGGCAGTCGGAAGGTCGAGGGGATTTTTCGAGACATATCGAGCGCGATTCGGTACTGAATTGACCTCGGTTCAGCGAGAAGCAGCTTGGGCAGGTTTGACGATGGCGGAGCGCCATTCATTTCAAGATCAAACTGGATTCGGCGAACAAGAATTCATCGATATGTTGAGCTTCCACCCTGCTGGTGCAATCACTATTGGCGAGGGTCGAAATGCTTTTATGACCCAGGCCATTTTTACTGATGAAGTATTGAGAAATTGGCTTTTGGCAAAGTTTAAAAGCACCGATGAATATAGTTTCATTTCGAAATTATTTCTGATGGCAAACCTTCGTACCATTGAAAATATACTGGAGCTCCAAAGTCAGTTCCGAAACGATGAACGGCCGTTTTCAAGCGAATGGAAGTCAAGACAACGAGCCATCGAAGAAAATCTGGCGGCTCGCATAGCACGCTTACACAATGGAGGAGTTTATCGTCCAGGTGCAAATCAATTACCTCGGTCTCTCGCCTTTCACCCTGATGAAAGCGTGCTCACTCGCCAGTGTACAAACCAGACTGGATCACTATGCGACATTAACGGCCGATATGTGGCAAATTTCCTCGGCCTCGTTCAGGGGCG
This sequence comes from Noviherbaspirillum galbum, assembly GCF_010974945.1. Classification (GTDB taxonomy): domain Bacteria; phylum Pseudomonadota; class Gammaproteobacteria; order Burkholderiales; family Burkholderiaceae_D; genus Noviherbaspirillum; species Noviherbaspirillum galbum. The sequence goes on from NZ_JAAIVB010000050.1 coordinate 12,340, forward strand.
AGGAGATTGGCGAAGCCTGCGTTGCAGCGATAATCTTACGAATAATGTCGGCCTTGAAGTGACACCCCTCAAAATAAATTGAGAGCTATGCAATGAGGATTATTCAATTAATTTTGTTGACGGTGCTTTTCGTTAAATCTAGCTTTGCAGAGGCCATTCGATCATCTGACTTAAGACTTGAGCCTATGACAAAATGCCGAGGTGCTGGTCGTCCCGCGCCAAAAACAAAAGAAACTATAAGAACTGAAAGTGTCGGTGTGCCGGCAACGGGTATAGACCTGAACGGCGATGGTTGGTGCGACTGGATCATCTTTGTGCCTGCCCCAATCAATACCCAATTACCGGAATACATGGCCAAGGAGGCGATTCTGCTGGGAGGAAAAAGGGGAGCAAAGCCGTTTGGTAAGCTTGATAAAATGCGTGACTATCAACGAAAGCAGCTGCCCATCCCGAGTGGTTTAGTCATTCCGGAAGGTATCGTTGGGATGGCTCCTCCTCTAGTCGCATATTTAACAAGATCGGCCACGCCCTATTTCATGGGCATCTCCACGGCTTTTCCGTATTTTTGGTCTGATGCGGAGAGTTACTCAATCTACCGCTGGAATAATGAATTCGACATGCCTCAACAAGTAAGTGATATTGAATTTGTTACTGTCTTAGAGTTCTGGCGGCAGAAGTTCTGCATAGATAAAAAATATTCGAACGCTGAATATTTGCATCCCGACCTGCTTAACCCTGAACATCCCTTGGAAGTGTTGGTCTGCGCACCTTGGATGTCTGAGGTTTTGGGAGCAGCGAAGCAGAGAGTGGAAAGAAAATGAATTGGCGAAGAAAAGGCATATAACTAGACATCAACGCATGAATACCGCGAACCCTTGGGTCCAGCAGTTCCATTCACTAATCTAAAGACCTTAACGCGTATCAAGGCACCATAGCATGGCAGAGACTATTCGCCCATACGACAACGTATAGGCGAATTTTCCTCTACTTATAAGTGTGACAGAAATCGTTATTCGGATGCTTTGCAAGCAAAGCTGGTTGAATCAAAATTAGAGATATCAATTTTTCCGAAGTCATCGGGAGGGCGCAACTCGGCTGAGAATGGCTTTGCGGGGTCTGTCAAGCGGAGCGACCCTGTATTTACCGATACGAGCTGCCATGTATTGTCTAGTCTGGAATAGCGGAACTTAAATGTCTTCCCGCAACGCCACAGAAAGCCGCCGTGGTGATGAACCGCGAATTCTTTAGTCGATGCGCTGATTCCCGCGAAATCATCTCCGGAAGTTTCGCCGCATTTGGCGCAGAGGATGGCCTTGTCACTTGACTTGACCACCTTCAATCCACCGTCGGGTAACCGAATCGCAATCTTGAGCAGGCGGGCATGGGATTCAAGAGGCAGGTCTACGCCACTTGTCCTATCTTCGACAACGAATAAATAATCAGATCGGCCGTCGCCATCAAGGTCCGCGACTTGGAATTCGATGAGGGCTTCACTTGGTTGAAGCAGGCGTTCCAATTCTTTCGGAATGGTATTGCCGTGTAAGTTTGCCGCAAGTGTTGGAATTTGTGTTGCGAGCAGGGAGGTCGCTATAAGTGTTTTTATGTTGATCATCGAATTCTCAAGGAGAATGTATTACCGGGCTTTAGTGATCAAACTGAGCATTTGGTTCTGCTGGCAAATTGAACGTCTTACTTGAGTTCTTATCTTCAGAACAATTCCAGTTAACTGCCAAGTAAAAACAATAAACAGCAAAGACTTGCGATCTGTAATCCTCTGAAGTTGTGGCTTTCCTGCATGCCTTCATTGATGGAATGAGTTCTAAGACTTTTCTTCCTTCTGCCTCAGTCCCGCAGGTCCTGTAAATCGGTATCGACACACTCCGCCAAGCCAGCGCCACCCCTGAAGGTAAAATGGCGTCATTCTCATTTTCCCTTGGCCCGTTCCAAGGTTGACCATGACCGTTTCATACAATCATGACGACATCCTCTACTGGCTGGGCCTGCACACCGTGGGGAAGGCGCGTGGATACCGGGATGCGGTAACGCACCTGGAATGGAGGGACGCCCGCACGCTTGCCGGCGCCGTCCAGGGCACCAGGATGTCCCCGTACGCGGTGAAGGTGTCATTTCATGATGCATGGATCGAAAGCGAATGCAGTTGTCCCGTCGGCACCAATTGCAAGCATGTAGCGGCGCTGCTCGCTGCCGCCCTAGATCACCGCCTGGTAGCGCCATCGCCTGGCATCCGCCGCGAACTGGCGACCTGGCTCGAAGGCTTTCGCAACAGGCAATCGGCGCCGCCCGCCGGCGAAAAAAGACAGGCGCAGCTGAAGGCAACGCAGGCACTGGCCTATGTCGTCACGCGATCCTACTCCGGCGAGACGGAAGTGGTTTTTTTCAAGGGAAAACTGGATGGGAGCGGCGCGATACGTTCGCTGGACAGCGAGTGGAACAATGTCGAGCAGGCATTGATCAAGCCGCCGAAGTTCGTCAGCGACGAGGACATCGTTATCCTGCGAGGCTTGTGGCTGGGCCGTTCGCGGGAGTCCACTTCCGGCTATCGCCTGCTCGGCAAGACCGGCTCGGAAATTCTGGAACGGCTCCTCGGGACCGGGCGCGCCTTCGTGTTGCCGTCGGGGCAGACGATGTTTCCCATCCAGCCTTCGCCGGTGCATGCCGCCGGAGCAAGGACAGGCCGCACGGAATGGCATGTCGAAGCCGACGAACGCATGCGCCCCGCGCTGCAGGTCGATCCCGCGGCCTCGTTGATCGTCACGACCACGGAGCCATTCTGGTACTTCGACGCCGCGAGCGGGGAAGCAGGGCCGGTGTCGATGACGCTGCCTGCCCGCCAGGTTGCGGACTTCTTGTCGATGCCGCCCATTTCGCTCGACGAGGCCGCGGCTGTCGCCAGCGTGTTGTGCGATGTGGCGCCAGGGCTGCCGCTGCCGCCCGCCAGCAATGTGGACGCATTCCATATCATCGATGCCGACCCCGTTCCCCTCCTGGTCCTTGACAGCCTGCCGTTGCATTCCGCAGCCTGGACGCCCCAGTCGCGGCAGATGTTCGATTTCGCGACCGTGATCTTCGACTACGGTGGACAGCCCTTCGCCGCCCAGTCAACGTCAAACCTGTCGCGGCTCGACAGCGGCGAGATCGTGCAGATCCAGCGCAAACATGAACTCGAACTTCGATACTTCAGCCAGTTGCACGGCGCCGGGCTGCGCAAGATCGCAAAACATTCGGTGTACGGCCCCAAGCCCTTCCCCGAAGGAATGCTGGCGCCGCGCAGTGTGGAAGACTGGCCTGACTTCATGAAACAGACGGTTCCGGCATTGCGGGAGCTCGGCTGGAAGATCGACATGTCGGCGGATTTCCGCTTCAACGTCATTGAAATCGATGACATTGCCGGCGAGGCGCGACCCACCGGGGAAGGATGGTTCGAGCTTGAAATGGGCATCGCCGTCCATGACCGGACCGTGCGCCTCGAGCCCCTGCTGGCGCAATTGTTCCGCCGCGATCCGCGCTGGCTGGGCGGTGAACTCGATGCGATCGCCGATGACGAAACCGTCGAACTGAAAACGGACCGCAACGAGCGATTGCATTTGCGCGCGTCGCGCCTGAAGCCGGTCGTGCGGGTGCTGATCGATCTCTTTGATTCGTTCGGTAACGCGGACATGAAGATTTCCGCATGGGATGCGGGCCGCATGTCGATGCTCGAGCAGACGGGGCACTGGACGTTCCACGGCAATTCCTCCGCCCACGAAATCGCGCGCCGCTTATCGCAGGGCGTCGCCCCGGCCGCCGTGCCGGTGCCGCCCGCGCTTAAGGCGACCTTGCGTCCTTACCAGCAGGAGGGGCTGAACTGGATGCAGTTCCTGCGCCAGAACGATCTGGCCGGCGTGCTGGCGGACGACATGGGTCTCGGAAAGACCATCCAGACGTTGGCCCACATCCTGGCGGAGAAGGAAGCGGGGCGCCTCGACCGCCCGGCGATGGTGGTCATGCCAACCTCGCTGATGCACAATTGGAAGGACGAAGCACGGCGCTTTGCGTCGACCCTGTCCGTGCTGGAATTGCAGGGCGCCCGGCGCCGCGAGCATTTCGACCGCATCGGCGCGGCCGACCTCGTGCTGACGACCTACCCGCTACTGTGGCGCGACGCCGACGTCCTCTCGGCACAGGAATACCACTTGCTCGTGCTGGACGAGGCGCAGTATGTAAAGAATGCCTCAACCAAGGCTGCGTCGGTCCTGCGGCGGATGCGTGCGCGGCATCGGCTTTGCCTGACGGGCACTCCGCTTGAAAACCACCTTGGGGAACTTTGGTCGCAATTTGATTTTCTGCTGCCGGGCTTCCTGGGAACGCAGCAGGACTTCACCCGCCGCTGGCGTACGCCCATCGAAAAGGGTGGCGACACGGCGCGGCGCGACCTGCTTACGCGCCGCTTGCGGCCATTCATGCTGAGACGGCGCAAGGACCAGGTGGCGAAAGACCTGCCTCCCAAGACGACAATCATCCAGACCGTCGATTTGAGCGGCGCACAGCGAGACCTGTACGAGACGGTCCGCACCGCCATGCAGGAAAAAGTGCGGGCCGCCATCCAGGCGAAGGGACTCGCGCGCAGCCACATCGTGGTCCTCGATGCCTTGCTCAAGCTGAGACAGGTATGCTGCGATCCGCGACTGCTGCCCGTAACGACCGCCGGCCGGGTAAAGGAATCCGCCAAGCTTCAACAGCTCATGGAAATGCTGCCCTCGCTCATCGACGAAGGACGGCGGATCCTGGTGTTTTCGCAGTTCACCAGCATGCTCGACCTGATCGCGGCCTCGCTTGGCGACGCCGGGATAGCATTCGAAATGCTGACTGGCGAAACGGCCGACCGCGCCGCGCCCGTCAAGCGATTCATGGAAGGCAAGGCGCCGGTCTTCCTGATCAGCCTAAAAGCGGGCGGCGTCGGGCTCAATCTCACCGCGGCCGATACCGTGATTCATTATGACCCTTGGTGGAACCCGGCGGCCGAAACCCAGGCGACCGACCGCACGCATCGCATCGGGCAGGACAAGCCGGTATTCGTTTACAAGCTGATTGCGGCGGGTAGCGTGGAGGAAAAGATCGTCGCCATGCAGGAACGCAAGGCCGCGCTGGCCGACGCGATCCTGTCGGAATCAGCCACGGGCGCGGCACCGTTTACCGCGGGCGATATTGATGCACTTCTTGAGCCGATGCCCGGTGAGGAAGGCGAAGCGCCGAAGACGAGAAAGAAGCGCACGGGGTGAAAGCATGTGTTTCATCGTTAGCCGGTTTGCTTCGCAGCGGTGCGAAAAACAAAAAGGGCTACAGACTTGTGATCTGTAACCCTTTGAATTTCTTGGTCGGGGCGAGATGATTCGAACATCCGACCCCTTGCACCCCATCTCATTACTTCACCGTCCGGCAGCGTCCGGGAAAATCCGCCAAATTCCGATATACGCTGAAAAATCAGATAGTTAAATCTATGCTGTTGTCCGCTGTCGGCCAACCCGGTACACTGGGAGCCGGCGATTTTCCGGACACGCGCCGGACACGGAAAGGATCAGGATGGGAAAGCTCACTGTTCGCACCATTGAGAGCGCAAGGCCGAAAGAGAAGGCCTACAAGCTCATGGACGGAGACGGACTTCAGCTGCGGGTTGCGACCGATGGCGTCAAAACCTGGCTGGTCCGCTACATGGTCGATGGTACCGAGCGGCAGTACCGGCTGCCCAGACAGTATCGTGATACGGGCGGGGAAGGCTTTTATTCGCTGCAGGATGCCCGGGAACAGGCGGCAATGATCCGCGCCCTGGCGCGGCAGGGCATTGATTACCAGTGCCGGCTTGAAAAGGCACAGCAGGCCGAGGCGGAGCAACGACAGGCACAGGCTAAGCAGCTGGTTCAGCAGGCTGAGGCAGCCCGCATCGAAAATCTGACAGTGCAGGATCTGTTCGACGTGTGGCTGCAGGATGGCGTGCGCCGCAAGGATGGTAATGCAGAGCTACGGCGTTCATTCAATGCCGACGTACTCCCCAGAGTCGGCAGCAAGCCGGTCAGGGAGGTCTCCGAGCATGACTTCCGCGCCGTCCTGCGCGTTATGGTCAGTCGCGGCGTAAATCGCGCCGCGGTAGTCATGCGCAACAACCTGACACAGATGTTTGCCTGGGCCGAGAAGCGCCAGCCATGGCGCAGATTGCTGGCAGACGGCAATCCGATGGATCTGATCGAAATCGAAAAGATTGTCAGTCAGGACTATGACCTGAACAATCAGCGCGACCGCATTCTCTCCGGCGAGGAAATTCGCGAGCTCAGCGACATGCTGAAGCGGATGAAGGCGCAATATGACTCGGCGACAGACAAACGTACCGCTGCGCAACCTCTTGAACAGTCAGTTCAGTGCGCGATCTGGATCATGCTGTCGACACTTTGCCGGGTCGGTGAGCTGTCGATGGCGCGGTGGGAGCATATCGGTCTGGACGCAGGTGAATGGTTTATTCCACGGGAAAACGTGAAAGGAAATCTGGCCGATTTGACGGTGTACCTGTCATCATTTGCGCTTAGCCAGTTTCGTCTGTTGCACAGCCTGACTGGTCACTCTGAATGGTGCTTTCCTGCCAGGAACAAGGAAGGGCATGTCTGTGTCAAGTCAATGAGCAAACAGATTGGCGATCGCCAGGCGATGTTCAAGAAGGGGCGCGACGGCAAGGCGCGAGAGCCGATGAAGAACCGGCGGCATGATAATACCCTGGTGCTCAGCGACGGAAGAAATGGTGCATGGACACCCCACGATCTGCGGCGTACCGGCGCGACCCTGATGCAGGGTTCGGGGGTATCGCTGGAAATCATCGACCGCTGCCAGAATCATGTGCTGCCAGGAAGCAAAGTGCGCCGCCACTATCTGCATCATGATTACATGCGGGAGAAGAAGGAAGCATGGCAGATTCTCGGGGATCGGCTATCGCTGATTATTCATCCGGTAAATAATGTTGTTGTACTGCGTAAAAGCTGAGTGGTAACCGTCATCGAGGATGCCACTTGTTTATGAGTTACACCATTATGAAATAACGTAGTTAGATCCTCTCCTTTGCAAAGCCCCATATTTAAACCGTGCGTAAATCACATGAAACAGACTTGACGACCTGATAAGTCGGGGTTTATATTTGTTTGTACATTCTGAGTTGGGTCGACGCCCATGCCAACCTGCCGGACCGGGCAAGGTGGATTGCGAAATCGCAAATGTGGCTCCATCGTGGAGCAACCAAACGGAACGCGTCGGCCCTCCACTACAGGAGGGTTTTTTGTTTGTCTCTTCAAGTACTTCCGCTCAGTTTCCTGATGTAAACGGTCATCGGGCCATCAGGCCGGTCGATGGGCTGCGTTACTTGCTCCCAAACTCAGCCGGCATCCGGAGCGGATTACTTATCTGCTCTGCTATAAGGTGTGCGCAGGCGCGTGTACGTGAATACCGGCATTGCCCTGTTACATGCAGCCAAACCAGTTATCGAGTCGTCCTGTCAGACCACACCGGAATGGAGGCTGATCTGCATCGTTCTGTTGCGTGGTCCCTGAAGCAGCCTAGCATCCTGAGGAAAGTTTACGTTCCCCGACAGGACTTTGCAGTTCTGAGCCAGGCCGGAATGAAGGCAACCGGACACAAGGTTCCGCACTGGTAAAGACAGGCGCTGAGACAGGAGCATAACAGTGCCGTAACTGCATGTGTCGCATTGAGCATTCTGGTCTGGCCCGCCAAAGGGCTGGGGGGATTTGATCCGGATTGCAGCCCCCGCCACCGTGGCAAAGCTGCTAAACAGGAGAACAGTGATGAGCGTAGCGACGTCTGGACTATATCCCCACCAAGTCAGTGGCATCGAGTTTCTTAAGCAGCACGGCAGAGCAATCCTTGCTGACGATATGGGGCTTGGCAAAACCCGCCAGGCCATTGTGGCGATTAATGAAGCCTCTCCGCGGGGAATGATTCTGGTCATTTGCCCTGCTTCACTCAAGCTGAACTGGAAACGTGAAATCAGGCTCGTCGATCCCTCGGCCGCGGTCGAAGTCCTTGGCGTCAACGGACATAGTGAAGCCACGCCACGCTGGGTCGTCGTCAATTACGACATTCTTGCTAAAAATGCCGGTATGCTACGCTCGATCAACTGGGCTGGCATCATTGTCGATGAGGCGCACTTCATTAAAAATTCCAGTCAGCGGACCTCTCAGGTATTGAAGCTGACAGGGGTAACCGACGGCAAACCGACCCAGGCGGATGGCCCGAGGGCGGTCTACCTGCTGACCGGTACTCCTATGCCTAACGTAAGCGTTAGTTGAGCACCGTGGTTGACGGCGAAGTGGAAGTCAGGCGGGGACGGCGAAGGAAGGCAGTTCGCCCGCGACGTTCCAAGGCAGCAGATCATCAATGCGGTTGATTGGGTGATCGGCG
>NZ_JAAIVB010000051.1 GCF_010974945.1 Noviherbaspirillum galbum
GAAGTGACCGGTCGATCCATTATGTCCATGATGTCGATTGTGGACACAAACCAGGCGTGCCACACCGGTCGAATCATGCCGACGGCACATCACTTCGTCCAGACGGCTCTCAAAGGACGCTTACTGCCTAACCGCCCACGCGATTTGTTTAATCTTCTGCGTTCAGTCGGCCATCCCGCTGCACGCAGTTTCCTTTCATTTGCGAAGCGTTATTGTGGTGCCTATCGAAATGACTACGGATGGGTAACTGACGGGGCATCAAATCTTCACGAACTGAACCTTTTGTTAAAAGAGGTTATGTTGCGTCGTAAAAAGGACGAGGTGCTTTCATTACCACCAAAGATCCGGACGTGGGTACCAGTCGAGCCGGCTGGTGACACAGCCTTGGACGCCTATGCAGAATTTCTGTCGTGGCTGGCGGCGTCTGACCCTTCACGGCCGAACGACAGAGAGTTCTTGGGGCGTCTCACTAAGATGCGGGTCGCGCTACACAGAGCGAAGCACGCAGCCTGCGCCGAGCGGATCAGAGACGTACTACAGAGTGGTCAGAAAGTCGTCGTGTTTACTTGTTATAGCGATGGTCTTTTACGCCACCAGAAGGCACTTGGAGCTACAGCTGTCAGGATTACGGGCGCAGAGAACGGGGAGCAGCGTATGGCAGCGGTGGATGCGTTCCAGAACGACCCGGCAGTCCGCGTGATGTTGTGCAATCTTATTGCCGGGGGGGTCGGGATCACGCTGACTGCAGGTACTCATGTTATCTTCCAGGACCTTGACTGGGTCCCCGCCAATCATTTGCAGGCGGAAGACCGATGCTACCGGTTAGGTCAGGAAAATCAGGTGACAGTCGAATACCTGCTGGCTGACGGGACGCTGGATGGATATATCGCAGAATTACTTGAAGCGAAAATGCAGCTAATCCAGGTTATCGAGTCTGACGAAGTCAGGGACATGTCTGTCCTAACAGAGTTGCAGCAAAAGCTTCATTCACTGGCGCCAGCTTTACTGCAAGAAATAAAAGCAATGAATACAAAGGGCGTAACAGCGGCTCGTATTCAGGAAATCGGTGAACTGGTTTCTGCGCTGGCAAGTGACAGTCCGGTTTGTGAGGCGGGATTCTGGGAATTTCCGAGTTCAAGCAACCCCGAAAAAACATACAGAGTGATATTTGGTCGGGCTGGCCATCTGGAATGCACATGCACCGGTTTTCGTTATCGGGGCGAGTGTAGCCATGTCCGGGAAGTACGGAAAAACGCTATTTCCTCGTCAGGGGAGAATCGGTAACAGATCAGGCAAAAGTAGTTTTATAAATACTGCCTGGGTTCCGCTCCGCCTAAGTTGTATCACTCCAAATATATCTGGAGTGGAACTCAAACCTCAGTCTGACCCAGTCAATGGCATTCAGCATCTGAGCTCAAAAGTATGCAGACATTTATATCCGACCCAGTGAGCAGGCCCGTCATTATGCGCTAGGCTGTTAGGTTTGCAGGCTCGTGTTTCTTGATTCCTGTTTTTCACGAAGTGCGTCGAGCGCGCGCATGATGATCGCTCGGTCATCGTCCCCTGGGTATTCCTCTTGGAGGCTTTCAATCTTCTTTATATCTTCCCGCGTGAATTCGAACTCTCTCCTCACTGGAAGTCCGGATTCAAGGCTTACCCACTCGGCGGGCGGTATTTCATTAATCTTCCCGCGTGCGGCGTACAGACCGACGATCTCCGGTTCGGCTGGATATTCCTTTCCAACGACATCCATAGCGTACTCCTCCCAAAACCTTTTAAGCACTCCGGTAGGTGTCAGGTGTACCTGTTCATAAAAAACGTCATAAACGTTTCCGCCTGCAACAACCACAATCAAGTAATTCGTCGATCTCATCATCGCCTCCAGTTAATAACATCAAGCCGTATTCAGAAACACAACCCGTATTGACGTCTAAAACTATAGCCGTACTCAAAAGTTCATGATCGATGTACTTCACGTCTCACAGCACTAAGTAATTCATGATTCATGAAGTAAATCCGGCATCGGATAAGGTTTGCGTAGACTACGAAAACTGACCTGAGTTTCAAATAAATTGTTACTACGACCAGAGTGGTATCACTACGACCAGAGTGGTATCACTACGACCAGAGTGGTATCACTACTACCTGAGAGGGAGCGACATGAACAATAAAAATAGTCGCGTATCACTGCATTCCAAGAGAGATCTGCTGGGATGCGGCAGCTTATCGCGCTGTGTGCACCGCCAAGGCGTGTGGATGGGGGCGGTTGAAAAGCCATCAAACAAAGTTTTGGATATGTAAGAAGTGGAGTCAAATATATTTATTGTTGCAGCTGTGAATCGTGCTTTGGCGCAGGTTTATGGCAAGCGCTGAGGGGCTGTCGGAGACACGCCTTCCGGGTAAAAGCAGCGAACATTTTCATTTGTCGCTGTGCCCGTCTCTTCCTTGGAGTGCGCTACTCGCCCTTAACGTTCTCTCTGCATCAGGGGTCTTATTCATTCGGCAACTAGTAGCGCTTTCCAGCGTCGCAGAGCCGACGGCTGACCAGTTCGAGGTCTGCATCGCGTCTCAAGCTGATGGCACGTATTCGGTCTATGTCGAAGGCGACTAGGACGAACCCCAGCCAGTCGTCTCAGTCCAAGATCACTCGACATTGCAAGCCAGCTCTTAGCTTCTGAGAATACGAGCCCTAGGCAGAGATAGCCCAGAGGTTGCGATGAACCCAAGGGTGCTGATGAAGCCCATATCTATTGGAAGCAGCTTCCCGCGAGCATAGAACGATGATCTGTCAGCGCCACACGACCATCAACCGCACCCTCACAAGGCTTCGACGCATGGTTGCAATTCTCGGGGATGCACGCCGCATCATGGAGTTTGCTGAGCACTGAATTAAAAAAATATCAGGGGCGACATGACGTAGGTTATGCCGTTCTCCCCGAGGGTTATTAAAGAACTCTTATGCGACCTGAGCCGCCATTGAAAGGGTTGGATCGCGCGGAGTCCGATTTTCCAAGCGTCTGCTTCTGGGCCGGTCTCGTGACTGACGGCTACGGGACGATTTTTGCGTCTCAGGATTCATAATCGACAGGCCGTCATGTGCTCTTTAGAAGCCCCTTGCAAATGCAGGGTCGTAGGCGGCGAACGATCTTGGGTATAAGTAGAACGGCGATGAGAGTGACACAGTGGATTATCTATCGTGCTAAGTTTTACTTGGAGCGCCGTCTTGCTAAGAGTTTGACACTTCGTCTTTTTCCCTCAGTACTTTTAACGCGATGTAATGCCAGGATATTCCAGTATTAACTGTCAGTAAAAATTCGCTTTAGCCTATTTTCAAACATCAATTCAACTGTTTGCCTGCACTCTATTCTCCAGGTATTCTGACAACGTCCACATGCATCCATGCTCTTCTTGGACACATCCTGTCATGTACTTATTAATGGGAATAATATGAAAAACCTTACCGGTGATATGGTTGCATTTAGTCGGAAAAAAGGCGAACAACACGGATCAATTCAGGCCATCCTTATGCAGGTCCATATATCCAGCAATGACACGAATCCGTGGCCCGTTCATTATTTAATTGAAGGTGATCAAAGTCAGTACCAGCATGATGAACGGTACGGGAGCGATGATGATCATTGGACTGCTCTGCAGATTTGCGCTCCGCATGCTGAGGCCCTTTGGCCATCAGCAAATAGAACTTTGGTAGCACCTCACCAACTCGTCGGTTTTTTTGCTGGCGGTGGGTTTGCCTTCGGCAAGAAGGCTAACGGTGTAAGCAGGAGTTCACGCATTCAGTTCCGTCATTTCACAGATTTGGCTCCGACAGCGTGGCCAACTGAGTGTCGTGCTCGGCCGCTGCGCTCTCTCATCTCGAGACGATTACGCGTTTGCGTGGGCGTACGCTAAATAGGCGGTTTGTTGGGCAACGGAGCGCGTTCAGTTTGATCAGCGACGGCAGCGCTGACGATCCAGTGAAGCACCGGCGGGTGACAAACACTCCACCTGGCAAGTGATAAAGAGGTGCTCTGGCAGCGGTGACCGATCTGGCTAAAGTGCCACTGATTATGATGCCGCCCAAGATATTCATCCCCGCCCACATAACGAGTCAATGTATTGACGCATGCCGTTTCAGAAAGCAGCACTTTCATCATGTGTGTAGCTTAAAAGCGCAATGCCCGACGTCGCTTATGTGACGGGCAATACCTGAATAATTTTCGAATATTATCAAAAGGAGCAACTTGATGAGGTATTTAGACCTTACTGGCCTTGATCGGTGTGCAGTTTTTGCGAGCGTTTTTTCTGTAATGTTTCATCCAGAAGATCCATACAGACGAAACGCTCTGAAAGCATGGCTTGAAGTAAATGTCAATTTTTGTCAAGGAACGCTTGAGGAGATATCTCCTGAGACTCTGCGCTTCCTGATTGAGGCCGGCGACAGAGGAGCAGGAAGTGACCTGAGAAAAAAAGACCCGGGGAGACCTGCAGCGGGCCATGCTCTCATCGCGCTCCTCACCATGAAAGCGGCGCATATTAAAGATGCCGGTTTAGATAAGGCTTTTTACCTTGTTAGTGAAATATATCGTGGTGAAAAAGATTACGACGGCAAGCCACTTCGTGTTCGCCGTGAAAGCATGCGAAAGCACTGGCGTAGTTATTCATCAGTGGCTCATTTGTGGGCTGCTTATCTTGTACTTTTAGCCGAAGCAAAAGAAGGCGGTTATCTGAAGGATGTGTGGCGGTGGCTGGATTGTGAAAGACTGGTGGCAGTTGCAAAAACAATACAGGACCAAGCCGAGCAGTGTTCACTCCCACGTCGTCAGGGTCCGCTTCGTCGTGACAGTGCTATCCGTATCGTTGGAATAGCCGGCGAGCCTTGGCGTCCTGATGAGCTGTCGCTTAATCAACGGCAGTTGCTTTCTGAGTTCACATCCCGGTCTAATCAATAGTGTCGGCCAACCGGGGGAAAGTAACTTTCCCCCATTACGCTTGGTGAAGCGGCTCATTAGGATACCTCCACGTTCCCGGGCTGGCTGGGAACAGCGATCAGGAGGTACACATGACTAAGCAAGGCTCTAAAGCACCGGCAATTCTTCGCCGGAAGAGTGTTGAGGAAAGAACCGGTCTTTCCCGTTCAACTATTTATCAGCGTATCTGTCAGGGAAAATTTCCGCGGCAGGTGGGTTTAGGCGGCCAGCGAATTGTGGGGTGGGTGGAGAGTGAAATCGATCGTTGGATCGAAGAGCGGATTGAAGAGAGTAAGCAGACGGTCTCTGCTCCTACTGACGTTCCTGCGACAAATAACCGGGGTTCTGATACCAAGGCTCTCCCACAGTCATATATCGATTGCTTCAGCGAGCCAGTTCTGCTCACTGGTTACGATCAGTCGACTATTTTAAGTCACCTTAGAGATTGTCCTGATTGTCAGGAATATTTGACGAAGGGCGCCTGTCCTGCGTTTCTTAATGTTCTGCTTCCTATGCTCGGCTGCAACTTGGCAAAGGACTGAGCTATGCAAGAAATGTTCGTAATTAAGAACTGGAATTCGTTCCAGCACTACGGCAAACGTAATCCTCCCTGGATCAAACTTCATCGGGCGGTACTGGACGACTATCAGTTCTGCACTTTACCTGACCCGTCAAAGGCGCATCTCATGCTGTTATGGCTGTATGCCAGTCAGAATAACGGGCGAGTGCCTGCAGACGTCCTGTTCCTCGAGAAGAAGCTGAGTGTTACTGATCTGGATCTCCGGATTTTTGTCGACCGTGGCTTTCTGATTCCAGAAAATTGCTCCAAACGAAATGGTGCTTTATGACTGACGATTTTAATGCTAGCAACCTGCCGGCGTCATGCAGCCGGTTGTACTCTGAACCAGAAGAGCCTGCAAGCAGCTCAGGTACATCACAGAAGAGAAGAGAAGATCCGGAAAAAACCTCCTGCCATGCTGATTCCCTCAGCCCGGTATCGGGCGGGGAGATCGTTTTGCGCCCGTATCAGGCGGAGTCTGTACAGCGCTGCTGGTCCGCCATGGACGGAGGGATACGGCGGTTACTGCTTTATTCTCCGACCGGGTCAGGCAAAACAGAAATAGCGATGTCAGTAATAAAAGGCGCGCTAGCGCGGGGGAAGCGCGTGACCTTCCTGTGTAACCGTATTCATCTCGTTGACCAGACGTGCCGGCGTGCGCTTCAGTCTGGTATCGCCTTCGGCGTGATTCAGGGTGAGAACACTGCCCGTCTGTATGAACCGGTAATCATTGCCAGTATCCAGACAGTAGCGAGACGAGGCCTGCCGCAGGTCGATTTACTTATCATTGATGAGGCGCATGCTGTTTCAGGATCTGAAGACTTTCGCAAGCTGCTGCGGCATGCTGAGTGTCCGGTAATTGGTCTTTCTGCTACTCCGTTCTCACACGGACTCGGGCAATGGTGTCATGAGGCAGGAGGCCCACTCTTTGAGCATATGATTATCGGTTCTACGATTCGTGAGCTCATCGACGAGGGTTATCTGGTCGACTGTGATATTTATGCGCCGTCAGAACCTGATCTCAAAGGAATAAAGACGGCACGCAATGCTTTCGGAGAAACGGACTATACCGACGCCGGAGCTGCGCGCGTCATAAATACGCCAGTACTGATCGGGGACATTGTGAGGCATTGGTTAAAACTGGCGCACGGTACACCAACCGTTTGTTTCGCTGCCAGTATTGCGCACTCGAAGCATATTGTTGAACAGTTCATGGCTGCTGGTGTGCCAGCTGAGCATATCGACAGCTATACTGATGATGCAGAGAGGCAAGCAATCCTGATGCGTCTCAGAACCGGTGAAATCAAGATCATCAGTAATGTTGCGATCCTGGCAGAAGGCTGGGATTTCCCGGCGTGTGCCACGCTCATTCTTGCCCGTCCAACCCGGAGCCTCATCCGTTATCTCCAGATGGCCGGACGTGTGTTACGCCCTTACCCGGGCAAAAACAGGGCGCTTATCCTTGATCACTCCGGAACAGTTGCGCGTCTCGGTTTTCCTACCGACGATATTCCGCTTGAGCTGGACACAGGAAAGCAGAGCAGGGCAGGGGGCAAAAACAACTGTGAACGACCTGTGCCAAAAATTTGTCCCCTATGCAAATACATGAAGGCAGTCGGGGTGCGCATATGTCCTAAGTGTGGATTTGTTCCCGAGCGCCAGCCAAGGGTGGATGTGGTTGATAAAGACCTTGTCAGAATTGAGAAAGAGCCCGCGAGGATTGGCAGGCAGGCGTTCTACTCGCAGCTACTTGCTATTGCCAAAGAAAAAGGGTACCAGACGGGCTGGTGCAGACACCGATTCCGGGATCGTTTTGGAAACTGGCCAGGAAGAAGCGTGAAAGATGTTGTGGCAGAGCCGACAAAGGAAGTCAGGGATTTCCTGACTCGACTCCGTATCCGGGATGCGAGGTCAGCGAAATGACTTATACCAACAGCTTCCAGATCGCTGGAACAGCGCAGAAAGCGATAGGACGGTGGTCAGGCATTCTTCAGGAACTTGGGATATCACCCGAATTCCTGAGCAACAGACATGGACCATGTCCGGTTTGTGGTGGTAAAGACCGGTTTCGTTTTGACGACAAAGAAGGGCGGGGGACATGGTACTGTTCACATTGCGGAGCCGGTGATGGCTTCCGGCTTCTCCAGTTATTTTTCCGGTGGGACTTCAGACATGCCGCAAATGAGGTGGATCGCGTCATCAGCACTGCACCCCGTATGCCTGTTGTTACTCAGAGAACAGGCATATATCACTTCCGGCTGATGCATGAGACATGGAATTCGGCAAAGCCAGTGACTTCAGGAGATCCTGTCTGGAAATATCTGAATAAGCGGACAGGTATTGAGATTGTCCCGGCTGATATTCGCTTCCATCCCGCTCTTCGGTATACCGGAAATGACAAGAAAACTTTTGGGGTATACCCTGCGATGCTGGCCCTGATGCGTTACCCGGATGGCAGTGTAGCTTCTGTTCACCGGACATACTTAACATTACAGGGTACCAAAGCGCTCGTAGCAGAACCGAAAAAAATTATGCCGGGTGGTCCGCTTAAGACTGCATCAGTGCAGCTAAACTGTGCCGGGCGGGTGCTGGGGATTGCTGAGGGCATTGAAACAGCACTTGCTGCCTCGCGCCGCTTTTCCATTCCTGTCTGGGCCGCGGGCAATGCGACTCTGCTGAAAGGCTGGGTTCCGCCTGCCGGTGTCCGTCAGGTCCTGATTGCAGGCGATAATGATGCAAGTTATACCGGACAGGCAGCTGCGTTCGATCTTGCACGGCGGCTGGTTAGCAAGGGATATGAGACGGACATACAAATTCCAAGGCTGACGGGAACGGACTGGGCTGATGACCTGTGAAAAGGATAGTTGATGCCCTGAGTCGTAGTGCGCGGGTTCATCAGTTCGAAACTAACACAAGAGGCCGTATTTCAGATAAGTAAGGAACGGTGGTTCAATTTTACTGTTCCTGCTTTTGCAGGAGATTTGCAGATGGGTGATTCAAGGAAAAGCAGTAGATGGAAACCTGGCGAATCCGGCAATCCGGCGGGGAAGAAGCCCGGCACAGGTAAAATTAGCCACCTGCGTGACGCGATTGCAACGGAGCTGCCCGAAATTTTGCATAGTCTGATCAGGCAGGCAAAGGCAGGTGATGTTCAGGCTGCAAAAATACTTCTTGAAAAAGTGTTGCCCTCACTCCGGGCCACGGAAGCAACTATTGAGGTCGCTCTGAGTACCGGGGATCCGCTTTCAGCACAGGCACGCTCAGTTCTGCATGCGGTTGCCAATGGGGAGATCGCGCCCGGACATGGTGCGCAGCTGATGGCAAGTCTTGGGATGGCAGCGAAGATCGGTGAGATGGATGAACTGGTAAAAAGGGTTGAACAGCTGGAGGGCACAAATGCACGCGGAGCTTAAAAGGAGAGTACGGATTCTGGAGAGAAGCCACGCAACTGATTGTGAAATCGACAGAGAAACCGCAGTAGGAGCTGCGGTCCGGCAGTTGCGATCTGATTTAAATAATGCACTGCTGGAAGCCGAAATTTTGGAAGTCGCACCCGTCGCTATCTGCAAAGGCGTATGTCAATCAGGATCTGAGTCATTCGGCGACAGGGTCATCAGGCTTTATGAGCGGATGTCAACCGGAACTGAGACAGAGCAGGATAAGAAGGCCCTTGCCAGCCTTTCGTCGCGTAGTCTCGGGACGCTTGATATGGGCCCCCACGACTTTATTGAGATGTACTGGCGTATTTTCAGCTCTATATGAAATATTTTGCGGCCAGTTGTTTATCCCCGTTCACGTGGTAGCGACTAATGCCGTTGGACGATCCTATGTGCTTGCGTACTATTATGCAGACACGGGTAATGCCTTGATATGCGGATTGGATGCAGCAACTGATTTGAACTCGACGATGGAATAAAGCGCTTGCGCCGCTTTGGTGATGTCATTCACACGCCATTGGGCCCGGCGTTTATTCTGCCCATGGTCAGTTGCGTGCAGTTTCGGCGCAGGATCGAGAAAAATCACACCGTCGTTAATAGCCTGGAGCAGGCGTTCTGCAGACGTGTCGCGGCACCACATTACCTTCGTCCCGAATGTCACAGTATATACATAGCCGAGTTCCCTAGTCGCTACATCTGAATTCGGTAATTTTTCAGCAGGAATATAGACAACTTCGTTGTGCTTGGCGCCCCAGCAGTTCATCAGACGCTCAAGGCTCCAGCTCGCTGCAACTTCATCATCGCCCGCAATCAGCGCGACTTCAATGGAGTCCATTTTGGGGGTAAGGGGTGTATCAGGGTTGTAAGGAAACGCCTTTATTTGTTCGTCTTCAATCCTGAATTCGCGAATCTGAAGCGTAAGTTTTGATTTGGGACAGTACTTGTTGGCGCGGTGAATTCCTGTAAAACGTAAATCACCATTAGCGTCACGGTAACCGTATTTGTTCATAAAACCGACAAAATCTTTCGCATAAAGGCCTCCGTCAGGCTCAGGCGTAAATAATGTGACTTTTACCTGTGTATGGGTCTTTAGTTCAATACCGAAGAGGTCGCCATCGCTGCCGGAATTCGGGACAATGCCAAGCTCATGCTCAAGTGTGTATCCGCAAACTTGGGTGCCTGAAAAAGGTAGACTCCGCCCGTATGCATCAAGGCGGCAGCCGGGTATTGATCGTCCTAATACCGTAGCAAGCGCCGCTTCTAGTTTTGCGGTGTTTCCTTGGTTGATAGTAAGACGTTTGCATGCACGCGCACGTTCAAACCCTGGTAGTGCTTCGATCTCTCTTTCAAGTTTGGCGGATAGGCGGAAATAAACAAGTCCGACGCATTTTCCGCGTGGAGTTCTTGCAAGCACAAGAAGACGCTTTTCTGCCGAATGTTCTTTCGTGTACCCGACTGTAAGCGACTGTGGAATTGTATTGTTGACCGTTTGAAATCCTGAGAGGCGTGCTTCCGGATACTGAGGATAAATGATCGCCTTTACGCGCCTAGCTGGAATCAGCGCTCCATCCCTTTGTGCCCAAGAAAAGCTGTTGAAGACCGCTTCAGGAATACGTGTGCCGGGGGCGGATCGGCCCTTTGTCTCGCTTGTACTCATCCCACGTTCCGCTAGGGTGAGGTCAAAAAGATCATATAAAAGGCCAAAATCTGAGGCCAGATAAATCTGGTTCTTATCATTTGCATTTCGCGGCAAAAGTTTCAGCAGTGCAAGATCTGCGCCGAAGCTAGCGCACTTTGCTGCAATTTCTTCTACTGAAGCGGCAACGTGTTCAAAACTGGAAGGAAATTTAACATCTGAAGCGTCCATAGAACTTTCCAATTTGGTAATTCATGGCGCGATAGTAACATTTCCTAAATGAATTGAAATGCGGGAATTCGTTATCATTCCTGTAAAAGAGTCAGAATTAAAATAAAAATCTTTGAATACAGTTACTTAAAGACGTAATACTAGGAAAGGCTTGGTGCCTGCTTGGTGCAAAGAGGATCTTTTCTGGAGCGCATATATGGCCGCGACCTAGGAGGTGCTGAGGAATGAGGTAAATCCCGATTACGCAGACTGACAAACTGCCATAAGTATTGACAACGGCGTAAACACTTGGGCCTATACCGGACGTCTGCCAACGAAGCGCTATCCGCTTTTCGAGTAACCTTATACTTTGAAAAAGCGCAAATACTGAAAAAATGTACAGTAAACTGATGCCAAGAAAGGGAGAAATAGGTGATAATCCATCACATGATTGACCCAGCTAAGAGCCTATGGACTACTTAAGTGACGACCTTGCACTGCTCACTAGGGTGCTAGAAATATACGACCAAAAATATGTTGCTATATACCTGAATAGCATTTCAGGCCGGGACTGGTGCAGAGAGAATATCAACAGGCTTGTAAATGGCAAAGACAAAAACCGTGAGCTAACAAGACGCGAGTTTGACGCACTGGCTCAGTTACTACCACCACCGCCAGCGCATCATCCCGAATACGATTTCGACTTTATTGATCTCTTTGCCGGTATAGGCGGCATTCGGCGTGCCTTTGATCAGCAGAGAGGGCGCTGTGTATTTACAAGCGAATGGAATGAGCCGGCAACGCGTACCTATAAAGCAAATCATTATTGCGATCCTGATTCACACACCTTCAATGACGACATTCGTAAGATAACCCTGAGTGACCAGCCTGAGGTATCAGAAGAAGAAGCGTACCGGAATATTAATCAAAAAATTCCTGATCATGATGTCCTGCTTGCCGGTTTCCCTTGCCAGCCTTTTTCCATAGCGGGTGTTTCGAAGAAAAACGCTCTTGGTCGTGCGCATGGATTTGAATGCAAAACGCAGGGAACTTTGTTCTTTGATGTTGCCCGTATCCTTAAGGCCAAGCGTCCGGCTGCATTCCTGTTGGAAAACGTCAAGAACCTGAAAAGTCACGATAAAGGTCGTACCTTCAGGGTAATTACAGAAACACTGGATGAACTTGGGTACTGGGTCGCCGATATGGAAACGACTGGTTCTGTCGATCCAAAAGTCATTGATGCAAAAAACTTTATCCCTCAGCATCGCGAACGGATTGTGTTAGTAGGGTTCAGGAAAGATCTGAACGTGCATGAAGGATTCACTCTGCGAGACATTCGACAGTACTATGCCAAAGAAAAGCCTAGGCTTGGTGATATCCTCGACAAAGCTGTTGACTCAAAATATATTCTTACACCAAAGCTTTGGGAGTACCTCTACAATTATTCTGCTAAGCATAAAGCAAAGGGTAATGGATTTGGTTTTGGCCTGGTAGGAGAAAACGATATCACCCGTACTTTATCTGCACGGTATTACAAAGACGGTTCGGAGATTCTCATTGATTGTGGATTTGATCATTCAAAAGAGCTGCATCATCCGGACAATATGAAGAACCGTCCACGTAGACTGACGCCACTGGAGTGTGCACGTCTTATGGGGTTTATTGATAATAACGGAAACACATTCCGGATTCCTGTCTCGGACACGCAGGCTTATAAGCAGTTTGGTAACTCTGTAGTCGTTCCTGTCTTTACCGCTGTTGCAAAGCTTATGAAAGACCGAATCCTTGAGGCTAAGACAAAACAAGGTGAAGTAGCAATAGCAGCATAAACAATGGTTGATGTACATAACCCGACTGTACGCTCGCATAATATGCGAGCGATACGAAGCAAGCATACCAAACCAGAATTGCGGTTTCGCGAGCTGCTTGATTCTGCGGGTATTTGCTATGAAGTTCATTCCAAGGATCTTCCAGGTACTCCGGACATTGTTTTGCGTGACCTGAAAATTGCGATGTTCGTTAATGGTTGCTTCTGGCATGGACACTCGTGCTACTTGTTCAAGATGCCTGAAACCCGGCGTGAGTTCTGGCAGCCAAAGATTGAGGGTACGAAAGAGCGTGACAGGCGTAAGTGCGAGTCGTTAATTCAGGAAGGATGGCGGGTGTTGATAGTTTGGGAGTGTGCACTGAAAGGCAGACTTCGTTTACCTGTGGATGACCTGATCGGCAGCTTACAGGCTTGGATTGCTGCAGATGCGGATAAAAGAGACTACCAAATTAAAAATATAGAATGCGCATCGGAGCCGAGTAATCACTCTCTTTAAAATTTTTGAGTTCATCCGACGATATACGTCCCCCTTTAGAACCGGCCAGACAAGGTTTTAAAATTCTAAGATTCAGATTGCGGCGCTGGACGTTGTTCTCGCCCCGTACTACCCTATCTTAGGACGGTTACCTGTGAGAAATGCCTGCGATACTACCCATTCGCCATGAATTAAGCTTCCGGCATAACATTCTTTTTTCGACCCTAAGTCATTCGCCCGGTGGTGCGCATCGTCGTGTTCAACCGGCTCGAGCTTCCAGCCGTCGTAGTGCCCCACTGCCACAAGTGAATGGCAAACGATGCCAGCTCGCTGGATACTGACGCCGGCATATCCAGACTTCATCTGTCTTGCTGAAAGTCCACACCTGCCTCAAGAATACAACTGCATTAATGCAGAAAATTTGCTTTTAGGAATCATCGTCGGACATATGACGATTAGAGACAATTGAGAGTACGGTATTCAATCTTTAATCTTTGCTTCGGAGCTCATAACAGTTACATCTTGTGGTGTGATTGAGGGTAATCAACCCCCCTGAACGCTGGTAGTTAGAAAATATATACCGCCAGATACCCTTTTTATGGGATTTTCCGAGACTTTGGCGCATGACATTATTGGTAGGGTTTTTCGCACGCAAATAATGAATCCTGCGCTCTAGCGAACTGAGGAACCACGAGGGCATGCGATTAGGCAACTTAATTATCTAATCAAGAGAGACAATGCTCAGTCTGCCTGTAAGCGATCCTCACCGTAAACGGCTCTCCGTTACTGGGAAAACAATCCTTCCACTGACGTTGTTTCGGGAAGGGAGCGACCGATGGCAGCCGATCCCTTACTGGGTCAATTTCCTTATGCAGCTCGGATACTGCTGGATCCGGAATCAATCTTCAGAGCGACGTATCTGCTTGGTTTCCATGCCGTGCGAATCCGCCTCAGCAGGTCTGGTCACCTTGGGGGCGATGCGCTTCCGACTCGCTGAGACAGGTGCGGACGACCTTGCCTCTCATTTTGCTCGTATCAAAGAACTTGCAAGGACCCGGAATCACCATCGCGGCCTATGCGATATGCGCAGTGCACGCAAGCAACATGGTCGCGGTCCGTATTATGTAGACGAGCTGGACGAGACCGGGTTGGTATGGGTAAAGACGGCAGGACGATCCGGAACAAGGGTGGCAATTTCTGAGGTAACTGCCGCTTGCTGGAGGTTTGAGGATGAGCCCCAGGTGCAGACATTCACGGGCTTACCGATAACATACGGCGAAAGTTATAACGAACTCATATCGGGTGCCCCTCCGGTTTGCCCCGAAAATCTGCGGCGATCAGATTCGTTGATTTGCATGGCAGGTAATGCCCGAGGGGAACGTACGACCCGTGGTGTAATGAGTCAGATACGGTTTGGTGGCGACAAGTGGGAGTTAGGCTTAGATGAATTGCTGACGGTTCGCGAATGGGCCCCAACTATAGTTTCCCGGGTCTCGCTATTCAATACACGCACCGGCGAGATTGACAGGCAAACCCGCTTCCCGAGGCTTGTTGTTGCCGACGGTGACCTGGCTTTTCTGAAAGTGCTCGGAAATGATTTGTTTAATGAAGCAGATATTCTTGCTGTCATACCAAGGACACTCGATCGTCAACGTCTGGAAGACATAGGTGCACGGCTGTCTCAACTGGAGCAGTGGTATGCTCACGAGCCTGAACGAAACGGAATTCTTCCATTGCCTCCGGCTGGAATTGCAATAAACTCTCTGAAAAGAGTGCAATGATGGGGTTAACCGCATCCAGCATTTTTGAGTTTCTGAATAAAAACTCAGTTATACATCTCGACCGATACGAGGTATTTGACAGGAAATTCAGCCTGCTTCGGAAAAGTGTCCGGCAGATAATCGGGAATTTCCGTGAAACCGATGATAACGACGGTCATGAGGCTGCTAACCAGTTGCAGAGCATGCTTTCTGAGTGGCTCACTCTGCCTTTGCCGTTCGACACATCAGTAATAGAAAGGCTCAGCTGTCTCGGCTCGACTTCATATTTCCGACAGCGCTGGGGACACCAAATGGGCACTTTCTATGAGGCCGCGCAACAGGCAGCGCATGATCTCGTGGGGGAAGAAAATCCAGTCGAATGCATCGTACGGGAACATCTTCTCAGGATGCAAAATGAGCAAACGAACTTCCGGATTTTCTGTCAGCGGCCAGCTGTGCCGATATTTAATCAGGTAGTCACTGCGGGAGGTGGCAATGCTTTGAGAATGGATTCTTTTATACACTCGCCTTCAGGGTACCGTGATTCCCCGCCTTTTGATGAACTACTTAAAGTCGGACCACTTCGTTCCAGAGGCTGGGGGGCTATTCCTGATGCAATCCTGACCGCACCCCGGTTTAGAAAACTTATTCAGGTAGTATGGTCAGGTTGTAAAGACGAGCCGGACTTCGGGTACGACCCTGTTACTAGGTCCGCCGCTACAGACGACTCTCAGCACAACCAGAATTCGCAAAGCAGTATTGCCTGTCACCTGAAAACAAAATGGATGCCGACATCTATAAGAAAAGGTGATGACCCGGATTACATTCCGGATGAAGATGAATTTCAGCTTTTCAAAACATGGAATCAGGAACGCATCCACAACGAACGTCGGGCAGTTTTAGTTCAGATTGATGAAGGGCAGGGAATACTTTATCCACCCCTGTCTAAGCTGCTTTGCTTCGATCCTATGGAGCCGGACAGCTCGTGTATTACCTATCATATCCCTGGTGAAACACATGTTGAAGACACATTCATCATTAGACCTGTACTCGATGATCCAAGAAGCACTGGAGCTCGTGCCAGGCATGGCCGGTTAAGCCGGGCATGGAAAGAACAACTCAGAAAGAAGTATCGGGCAAATCCCAGAGGTTTGATCAGAGAACTCGACAAGCAGGGACTCCGGTTGCTGAGACTCGATGTTGCATTAATCCACTGGATGAAACCTCCAACGACTGTTATCCATGCTCCGCAGCAAAAGAGACACTTTGAGATCCTGCTTCGTGTCCTCGCTCCGGATTTTACAGAGTTAAATTCCCGGGGTTATTCAACAGAAGCTGTATATGAGCATGCGTGGAGAGAAATATGCCATAGCCGAGGCGAAGCTATACATGCAGGGTTTATGAATAACGTACAGACAGAGGAGCAGTTCTGTTCGATTCTTACTGCGATGATTCCTCAGATACGGGCGACTGCGAACGCTCAGGATGGGTTTTCTCTTGCCCTCCCTGATGGACATCCTCTGGAAGGCCTTGCACTGTTCAATAGGGTACGCGCTGTAGAAGAAGGCTTTCGGGTGCCATCCTCTGAGCTGCATCTGGCTCATGAACTGAGTAAAGCAGAGCAGTGGCGCGCCTGATTCCTGCATTTACCGACGAACGGACACCGCCTGGTGAAAGAGACGTCTTTACTATGCTTGCGGCAGGCCCTGACGACTGGACGGCCATCCATTCACTCGACCTTGCGCCATGGAACCGCGGCCTGCGCACAGAAATCGATTTTGTGATTATTGTTCCTGATACCGGGATAATATGCATCGAGGTCAAGTCACACTCAAAAATTGATTTCGAAGATGACCGATGGATTCCGGCAGAGATAAAACGGTCACCTTTCAAACAAGCTGCTGACGGCCGCTATACATTCTACCGACGCCTCGTTGCGCTTCTACCCCAGTTTCAAAATTTGCCTGTAGTCCATGGCTGTGTCTTTCCGAACGCTCGTTTTACGCTCCCGCCAAATCTTTCGGCGCAGCCATGGGAGCTAATAGATGGAGTCCGGTTCCGGTCATATTCCTCGGGGATGGAATTCTGCGCCGATCTGAAACAGCGAATGCAACGTAGTATTGAGGCCGATCAGAACCTGCTTCCACTTAAGGTGCGGTTATCTGGGTCAGAGAAAGACAGGATCGTTGAGGCATGCATCCCGGTCCATAAGCGTCAGCCCGGAGCCCGCGAAGAGATCCAGCAGCGCGAACTGGAAATCGGGCGCATTCTCCGTGAACAGCAGAAACCAGTACTCAGGCTGGCCAGCCTTAATCAGAGACTAGTTGTTGATGGCGCAGCTGGAACCGGAAAAACACTCATCGCCGTAGAAGTCGCCCGACGTGCTGCTCTGGCGGGAAAACGCGTAGCGTTGCTATGTTTTAACCGCCTCGCAGGCGACTGGATCCGCGCAGCCGTCACACAAAACGCTCCCGCTATGCCGAATCTGGTCGCTGGCAGAGCAATACGCGTTATGGCAGAGATGGCAGGGATCAGGGTTCCGGAAAATCCTCATCAGAGGTATTGGGATGAAGAACTGCCTTTGCTGATTGAGGATAAGCTGACTGATCCTGACTTCAGCGCGGATGCCAGCTTCGATTATCTGGTGCTTGACGAAGCACAAGACCTGCTCGGACGTCCACGATTGTGGAACTGCCTTTGCCAGTTTCTCAGCGGCGGAGTGAAAGAAGGGAACTTCGCGCTCTTTGGTGACTTCAGTCATCAGGTCCTTGGAGAGAAGCATCTGATGGACAGTTCACTGCAGGCTCTCCTCGAAACGGCCCGGCCTACGCGATGGCTGTTAGCCGAAAACTGCCGGAACTACCAGATAGTCGGAGATACCGCATTGCGGCTAAGTGGGTTTGGTGATTCAGTTTACTCCGGATACATGAGAACCGGAGGCAGCCTGGGAAATTATGACATCTCGTTTTATAACGAAAACGCTGATCAGCTTGAAAGTCTCAGGACTTGGCTAGCGGATTTCAGAAAGGCCGGTTACAAAGCATCTGAAATCGCGATTCTGTCGTTTTGTGCAGATGCTTTTAGTGCGGCGTCACGGCTTGCTGCAGATGGCTGCGCTGTTTATCCCGCAGGAAAATCTGCTGACGGCACTCTGTACTCAACTATTCACGCATTCAAAGGCCTTGAACGCAAAGTCATCATTCTCACTGATCTGGCTCTCGCGGGGACTGAATTCCAGAGGCACCTTTTCTACACAGGAATGACCCGCGCAACCGAGTCGGTTCGCATCCTTTGCCATAAGAATTCAAAGATCGTCCTTCGGGGATGGCTCAGAAATCAGGAATAAAAATGAACGAGAGATCGGAACTGATTGCATGGATCCGGGGTGAACTTGTTGGCCCAGGCTGGCTGCTTGGAACACCCCGTCTCATTGACTTTAATACCTCAAAAGAATTTATTGACTCTGAACCGAACCGGCGCGGCCCTCTGGCGTGGCGCCCCGATGCAGATTCAGATCCCTGCGAAGTACTTTACTACGACCGGGAAACACCTCACAGAAAATATGGCGCCGGGCTGCTGCATCCCGCTGATACCTATACAAGGAGCGCATCATCGCCTGATGCAGCAGCAGCTCATGAAAGTGATACCTTGGGTGTTGATGGCGGCATTGAGCCCAATACTCCCGCAGAAGGAATTGAAAATGCTCCGGATGAACAGTCTGCTACGTCAGATGGGCCGCTTGCAGAAGCTCAGACAGATGACTTTGAAGTGACCAGCCCTGATACGCGTAGTCCCTCGACCATGGGCATTACATTCTGTGCAACGCTCGCTGCTGATGGCATGATAGTCATCAACATCCCCCGTGAAAAGCGGTTTGCTTGGCAGACTGAGGGAAGCAGTCCCTTTCCGCTGAATGGGCGCTATGAGCAATGCACCCGCCGCTGGACCGACGATAAGGGGCATATCCGGGATTCACCAATGTGGCGTCGTCGTCCCGCTGTACTTCCGGACACCTTGGTCACAATTTCACGTTCTGAACTTGTAGATGGCAGGAAAGTGTCGTACCAGATACCGGTTACCGAAGGGTGTCCAATGGCACTTCGGCTCGACGCTTTCCCGCGCGCGATTCACGGCAGGGAAGGTAGCTGGCTGATTACCGTCGTCCTTCGTAATTCGACACTAAACGTTCATGCCACCGCGAAAGAAACTGTTCTGTATCAGGCGTACTTCGAAACGTTCGTGAAGAACGGAACGCTGGACCGCTATCCTGAAAGTCAGCGCCCGTTTTCTCAGCTCGACCAGGAAGAGCAGTCTTTATCTCTGCTTTACCGGGAATCGGCAACTTGGGGAATCGGACATGGATGCGCAGCGGGATGGGATTCACGCCCAGGTGAAACTCCGGATTTCCTGTATGCCGATGTCATGCCAGCAGTCGAACTTCCGAGCATGACAGCCGATATCGTGGACGCAGATGGAAAACTGATCGAGCTTTCGATGCGCACTCTGGCTGGGTTGCCAGAAAGCGGTGAGGGCGAAGCTTGGAATTCGCTGGAAAATCTGCTTACAGAATATCAGAGGTGGGTTGAAAACAAGGAGCAGGAAGCGAAAAGGCTGCCATCTCATCTCGTTCCGGTTGCCGAGCGCCACATCTTGGCTTGCCGGACCTGCCTCAGGCGTATCGAGGGCGGGATAAAATTGCTTCGCCAGTCCGAACAGGTGAGGCGGGCATTCCGGTTGACGAATCTTGCAATGGTGCTGCAACAAGTGGGAACGAAGCAGTTAGACAAGCGCCCTCTGGAATGGCATGCCTCAAGACGGGTTGTGATGCCAGCATCGGGTGGTAAATCAGCTTGGAAAATTTACGCAGAAAACGGCATTCGAAGCGGACTGGGAACGTGGAGGGCATTTCAGATTGCGTTTTTGCTGATGTCGCTCGCGGGCGTATCGGAACCAGACTCTGAAGACCGGGAAATCGTGGATCTGATCTGGTTTCCGACTGGTGGCGGAAAAACTGAGGCCTATCTGGGTGTGATGGCGTTTTACATGTTTCACGAACGCCTGATAATGGAAAAAGGATCGGGCCTCAGTCGTGATGGCACAAATGTTCTGATGCGCTATACACTCAGGATGCTTACCACACAGCAGTTTCAGCGAGCGGCTGCGCTCATTTGTGCGATGGAGTACCTCCGTCGGCATCCGGACAGTCATAACAATGGAAAGATTCCGGGACAGAGATTTTCACTCGGCCTCTGGATTGGCGGGGATGGGTCTCCAAACAAGATCAGCGAAGCAAAAAGCCAGTTAGGCCAGTACAAAAAGGATCAGCTGGAAGGAAATCCCTTGGTCCTGATAGAGTGTCCGTGGTGCAGAGCAGCCATTGGACGCTATGACGGGATACGTCCTGCTGGCATCAAAGAAACGGAATGGAATGCGAAGCGGCTCAGGGGTATAGGTGAAGTTTCTGAAGAGGGGCCGCTGCTTCTTTGTTCTGATCCTCTCTGTGAATTTGGGGGCGAGAGGCATGAATCATGGTTGCCGGTTGAGGTTATCGACGAAAGAATTTACCGGCATCCGCCTTCTCTAATTATTGCCACAGCAGATAAGTTTGCCATGGTGGCATACCGTCCGGCGGCCGGGGCGATTTTCGGACGTACAGTTGACGGAAACTGCCCTGAGCAGGTCAGGATGCCGCCAGGTCTGATCGTGCAGGACGAACTGCACCTTATCTCAGGTCCGCTGGGTACAATGTGTGCCCTGTATGAGGGTATATTCGAGCGACTGTGCTCAATACCGGGGAAGGACGGGCTAATACGGCCGAAGCTGATTGCGTCCACCGCAACAATCCGGGGCGCTGATGAACAGGTAAAAGCGCTCTATGACCGCCGCCAGACGAGCCTTTTTCCAAGTCCGGGTCTGCTGATGGGAGACTCATTCTTTGGTCGCTATGCGCGTCAGCAATATCCGGATGGCGTACTGATGCGCGGACGCCTGTATCTCGGTATTCATGCATCTGATTATGGCTCTATTCTGACCACACAAGTCCGCGCATTCTCGTCAGCTTTGTTCCGGCCTTTCCTTTTTGCGCCGGACAAGCGTGATGCATGGTGGACCGTGCTTGCTTTCTATAACAGCATCCGGGAGCTTAGCGGAGCAAAGACCCTTTTCGATTCGGATATTCGGTCACGTCTGAAGTTCCTGTTCAACCGGGAAGGGATCGACCCACAAAAACGACGGAACCTCCGTATCGTTGAGGAGCTCACGAGCCGGCTCTCACAGGCTGAAATCGTCGGAATGATGGACAAGCTGTCAAACTGTTATTCCGAAGAAGCTCGGGAAGTACTAGACGCCTGTCTTGCATCAAACATTATCGAAGTTGGCGTAGATATCGACCGGCTGTCCTTAATGGGGGTCATTGGGCAGCCTAAGACAACGGCACAGTACATTCAGGTCACCGGCCGGATCGGACGCAGATGGTGGGAACGTCCCGGTCTCATTCTTACCGTATATAACCCTTCAAAAAGCCGGGACCGCTCTCACTTCGAGCAGTTCCACAGTTACCACCGGCGGCTTTACGAACGCGTTGAGCCCACCTCTGCCACGCCTTTTGCCATCTCTGCTATCAGGCGCGGGCTTGCCGGCGCGATGCTGACTTGGGCCCGACAGCAGATTAATGCCCCGGTCCAAGATTGTCATGCATATGGCAGGGCGCTCGATCAGGCAGTGGACTTGCTTGTGGAACGATGCGGGTCAGTCCAGATTGAAGAAGACGTCGAACGTTCGATTGAAGAAATACGCGCAGTCGCAAACACGCTTAAAGCAAAATGGGGACGAAATCCACAAAAATGGGAAGAGTTTCCGCCTCAAAAGGATGGCGAATACCTGATGCTGTGGCCAGGTCAGTTTGCCACTCAGCTGCAGCAGGGACGCGGCATGGTGATACCTAGCAGCATGCGTCAGGTTGACGGAAGCGCAGAACTTACTATCACACCGGGATATACCCTGAAGATTTGAGGATCGGTAAAATGGGAAACAAGCAAATACGTGTTGGTCAGCTAATAGCCCCGTTTGGCCCTGGAAGCATCTATACCGACAGGCGTGGAATTCCACATGTGGTATGTGGTCTTGACTACTGGTTTATGAAATCTGACGCGGCGCGCGGAATGATACAGTGCGAAGACAGATCCGAGTTCGAGAAATTCGAACCACGGCTGTCTGCACTGCTTCGTGTAGACCGGTTTTTTTCACCGCCTGATTTCCGTGCGATACGACGCGGTGAGGAGGCACCACCCAATGCCGCACTACAGATTCCTGCGGTACGGTTCCCGACATGGTACCGCCACACCGCAACTGGTGAAATGCGCAAGTTCAATCTCGATACAGTTAAGCTGGATACTCCCCCAGGAGGGCGCTGGCAGCCGGTCAGGTTCGTATCAGTATGTGCAGGAGGCCATCTTAACGAATTTCCTTGGAAAGAATGGATCGGATGTACATGCGTCTCCAACACCGGCCTGCGGATTACCGACCGCGGCGGTGCAGACCTCAGCAGCATCCGCGTGCAATGTATGACCTGCCCGCCCGGGTCTTCTGGATACAAGGGTAATAGCCTGTCAGGAACTACAGTCAAACCTGTCCCGGGTGAGAAAAGTGCATTTGAAGAGGCAAAGATATCCTGCCCAGGTGAAAGACCGTGGCTTGGACAAGGAGCAGAGGAGTGTGGCTGCTCGCACCCACTTATTGGCGCACTGATAAACCAGACGAACCTATATTTCCCAAGGACTGTTGCAGCCATTCTTCTGCCCGATATTAGCCAGCAAAATGACGATGTTGCGGAAGTCCGGAACGAAATTGAGAAAGATACAAGTGCGTGCGCGATTGCGCTGACCGAATGGAAAATGTCAGAAGAGGAAGAACGACGCGACATCGCGTTCAAGTTTCACCGCAAACTTGAACGTCGAGGAACAAAGGTTTCGGAAGACATAGTCTTTGAAGCGCTGAAGAGCCTGTTTGAGCCTGGCTACTTTAATGGTAACAAGGTTGTAAGTCCTGCCGTGCCGGAATCGGACCTCCTTGCATTCCGTCGTCAGGAATTCAATATCATCCGCAATGAAGTGAATGACGCACTTCATGTCCCAAACCTGAGGGTCATTCCAGCCGTTGTTCCCGACAGATTGACCACCGTGATCTCTAAGGTAAACCTTGTCGAAAGACTGCGTGAAACCCGGGCGTTTTTTGGTTTCAGTCGCTTGGAGCCGGAGCCCTTAGCGGATCAGGAGATGCCGGACACTGCGATCAAACAGCTGTTTCGCCGGCCACCAACGGAAATACATGAGCGGTGGCTTCCGGCGATTGAGGTTTTTGGAGAGGGAATCTACATCGAATTGTCGGAGGAGCGTATCCGGCAATGGCAGGTCGAAAACAGTTCGTGGTTGACTGACCGGCTCGATGACGGGTTTATCACCCGTCTGCAGGCGATTCCACAGGTACTTGCACCATCCGGAGCGACCGGAAGAGACTGGGCATCGCGGTATCTGCTGGTTCACAGTCTGGCCCACATGCTCATCAATCAACTCGTGTTCGAGTGCGGATACAGTACCGCTGCCCTACGTGAGCGGCTTTATGTTTCCGCGGACAACTCAGCCCCCATGGCCGGCATTCTTATTTATACTGCCGCTGGTGATTCTGAAGGCACGATGGGCGGTCTGGTCAGACTCGGCCGGCCGGATCGGCTCGGTCCGTTATTCCAGCGTGCGATCAGCAGAGCGTCATGGTGTTCGGCTGATCCCGTATGTTCAGAGAATCTCGGTGGCCAAGGCTCACGTCTTGCAAATCTTGCTGCATGTCATTCATGTGTACTTCTTCCTGAGACCTCCTGTGAAACGATCAATCAGGGACTCGATCGAGCAATGCTCGTCGGCACTCCTGATAACCGAGCTCCAGGTCTTCTGTCAGAGTTTTTAGTAGTACGTTTTGATAATTAGTACGACAACAATCGTCGCGTCTTTCCTTAAAGGTTATCAAAATGACGGAAACGACAAAAAATTCAAGAACATTCCTGCTTGGCGCGGGCCAGCTTACAGAGAGTCCTCCAAAATTAAAACCAGGCGTACTCAATGACCTGACATACAAAAAGAAGAAGTCAAAGATAGTTTGGAAAGGAAAGTCCGCTGATCAGGAAAATGAACCGGCATGCAAGAAGCAGCGCTCAAAAAAAAGTCGGCAGCCGCCAAAACTAGGGAACGAGCTTCCCCGAATACTTCGGCTGCCCCTAGAAGTTACGACTGAGCAGGAAGCTCTGTTGGCATTGAAAGTAGCACACACAAGTGATGTAAGCGAAAGAATTTTTAAAGCAAGAAAGTTGGAGCAGTTATGTGATGGTAACGAGTTGAATACCAAGGTTGTTACGATACGCTCCATTGGTATAGAAATCAGCCAAGGCCAGATAATAAGGTATGCACAGAGCAGGAGACTTAATTTCAATCCAAAAACTGACAGGGCATTTCTTGTTTTTACTGAGAACAAATGGCTTATCGAGGCAAGGTGCTTGCCACGCAAAAAGAAAAAAAGTAAAAGCAAAGTTTATAGTTACCCTACCGTCAACATAGTAAGCGGTGGGCTCCCATCTCTCGGCAAACGTCGTTAACAGTTTAATATTTGGCTTCTTGGGCAGAGGCTCAATCCGAACCAGCATGTACAAGAGAGCGTCCAAAATTCCGCTAAAGGCCGGAAATCTTGCCGCGCTACATCCATCAACACGATGTCAAATACATCGAAGAAGTCGATAGCGAAGTGCTTGACACCGGCGTGGTGACGGGCTTGAGCCCGAGCAGTTTGGCAAAGTACCGCGCTTCTGCAACGGTATAGCAGCTGCCATTATCCGACAGCCATTCAATCTCTAATGGCGGACCACCTGTTCCCAAACTGAACCACGCTGGCAATCTTAGAAGCTGGTTGGTTTAAGTTAATACTGGTTAAACAGTACCAGTTCTGAGTTGCTTGAAGTATTTTGCGTCGGCTTCGGCGGGCGGGGTATAGTCCAGCGATTCCATGAGCCCGTGGTAGTTATACCACGCCACTCATTCTTGGGTTGCCACCTCGACGGATTGCTTGGTCTTCCATGGGGCGCGTCGATGGATCAGTTCTGCCTTGTACAAGCCGTTGATCGTTTCAGCCAGCGCATTCTCGTAACTGTCGACCCGGCTGCCAACCGATGGCTCGATCTTTGCCTCGGCCAGTCGCTCGATGTACCGAATGCTAAGATATTGCGCTCCCCTGTCGGAGTGATGTATCAGAGTTCCATCGTCCCCGAGTTGTCGGGCTTAGAGCGCCTGTTCCAAGACCTTGCACAGCGGTTCGACTCCATACGTATCGCGATGGCAATCGAAGAAATACTTCAGGACTTGAATCGGCGGCCGAGCTTAGCCTAGGCGAAAAAAGCGCTGGCCACCTTCAGGATTTCGTTGACGCGGCGCAGCTCCTTGACTTCCCTTTCCAGCGCCTTGATGCGCTCCCGCTCGTCGGTGCTGACCCCGTCCCGTACGCCACGGCCGATTTCATCACGCTTGATCCAATCCAGAAGCGTCTGGGCCGTGCAGCCGATCATCGGTGCAATCTTCTCGACTGCAGCCCACATCGACGGGTGTTCGCTTCGCTGCTCGCGCACCAGGCGGACTGCGCGCTCCCTGACTTCCGGGAAAAACTTGATCTGTTTTTTGTTCATGGCACCATTCTCTCAAATATCGGTGCCTCCACAAAATCCGGCGCGGTTCAAACCGGTATTCCACTGCATGCATCATCAAGTCACCCACCAGACCGGAATCGATTCCTTTTTGTTTGCTACCCAGCTCATTACTTTGCGGTCACAGGAATCCAGGGCAAAGGCGACTCTGACCCGTTCCCCGTTGCCGCAAGACAGCTCAAAGCCATCCGAGCACCAACGGGTGTTGCTCGTCTCAACCGTACTCTTGCCGTCATGGCGCCGCTGGCTCACTGGACTCTAGCCATGCCGGTACAGCAACAAGTGATGATCACGCGTGACACGGCACACCCGCTCATGACTGAGGGGTCGTCCGTCCTGCATGCCGTTCATCCGCAGCATGCCCCAAACCCGCCGATACCCATAGTGGCCTGATCATGGACCACCGTCCGAATGGCTTGCAGCGTTACTGAATCGTCGGCCTTGCTTCGTGCCTTACGCCGGTCGATCCAATCCTCACGACGCTGCTTCCTTGCCACGACGTTGCTTCGCGCAACACCTAGGGCTTCACAGACCAGTCTCACTGGTCGTCCCCGGACAAGACAGGCGAGCGCGCAATCCACTTTTTTCCTTCGGCGAAGTCCACCGCTTCCTTG
The DNA here is from genome assembly GCF_010974945.1 of Noviherbaspirillum galbum. Lineage (GTDB taxonomy): Bacteria > Pseudomonadota > Gammaproteobacteria > Burkholderiales > Burkholderiaceae_D > Noviherbaspirillum > Noviherbaspirillum galbum. The sequence continues at coordinate 26,222 of NZ_JAAIVB010000051.1, forward strand.
TGGATGTCGTTTTGCAGCGTTTTGCGCCCCAATGCCGCCTCTAGCTGCTTCATACGCCACATCGCTTCCTGCAGGTCCGAAGCTGGCACCACTGGGTCATTGGCGCCAACGGCCACCAAGGAGCCCCCGGTATAGGCTTTGCACCACTGAACAAGATGGCTATCAGTGATGCCCGCTTCGCTTGCCACGAGCGACACCGACCGGCCGGGCTCCATCGTGCGCCGCACCTGCTCCAGCTTCTGCTGCGGTGTCCAGCGCCTACGGCGCTCGGTTGCGGTGATGACTCCGACTTCCTGCTTTCTCCTTGAAGGTATGGGCATATCTATAGTCGTACTCCTAAGTGCTAGTTTAAGAAATACCCATGGTCCCGTCATCTCGGGGCTACTTCAAAAATAATTTCTTTTTCATAACTGTTTGCATCATGTAAGATCTTTCTGTTATCACTTGAATTTATTTTAAATGTCATCCTTATCCCTAAGGAATATGCAGGACTATCTGAGCCATTCAATAGCAAGTTTGAATCAGAACAAACTGTATGGCTTATTAGCGGAGGTTGAATTTCGTGCCTACCTGACAGGACTTGGTTATGGAGGTCAGGTTTCCGTTGGCGGTTGGGTCGCTAGAAGTACTTCAAATGGGGCAAATCGTTTCGGACAAAATACTATTGTAATTTTTCCTGAAATTATCCAACCGGGGAATGTTTATCTTCCAGGAGGAGTCCTGCCCTCGCCACCTGCGGGGCTGCATACGATCTGCGCAGCATTCCACTCAATTGGTATTCAAAGCTATTACCTTTATCCACAAATAACACGACTCAATGATTCATCCTCAATAAGTTGGACTGCAACACAGCTTGGATTGCTTACAGCTCCACAGACTGCTTTTCCCTCATCGACACTTACTGGATTCTTGCCACGGGCGCGTCGGTACAACTTCTTAAAAAATAATACTTCAGTAAGCTCTATTCCTCATCATGCAGTTCCGGATGAATTTTCGAAGGAACATGCACGAGTTGCATTGCAGTCAGCATTTATGACGGAAATTTCAGACGTTGATGGTGTGTTCTGGGGGCGGCAGCATACTTATCCAGTTGAAATTAAAGAGAAGACAGCGGCGTATGACAAAAAAATTGGGCACTATTTCGGGCTTGATCATAGTCCATTTGTAAAACTTACGTTCTTCGCTGCTATGAAGGGCATGATGAAGTCAATTTTTGTCGTTAGAGAAATTGACAATACGACGACAAGAGACCTAGTTCAGTGGTGGTTTATCACATTTGAAGATATGGCTAGATACGCATCTTGGAGCCCTCGAGGAGGCGGAAGAAATATGGGAGGAGGTACATCCTCGACAGTGATGATTCCAAAAGACTATTTTCTCCCGCTCAATGCAAAAAATTTAGCAACGCTTTGATAAAATCAGAATAACGATGTATTAGTTTCGATCGGGAATTTTCATGGGTTGCCTCGCCAGCTTTCGAGCTGAAAGTGCTACGCTATCATTAATAAATTCGTGTCTAATGTTCTACAGCCGACGTGTCTAATTTAGCCTTCAAGAAAAAGAGTTAAATGTTCTCTTGCTCAAATAGCGGCGATCACTTTAAAAAAATTAAATATATTTTGTGCGAGCCATTTGTTTCTTTGAAATTGAAATTTAAAAGAATACTGTGTCATCGAGTTCTAGTTAATCAATCAACGATTTACTAGCACACGGAATCTGAATTTCATAAAAATCGGATCGCTGTCGTAAGAAGCCATCCCGAACCTGTTATGACGAAAATCGAAACCTTTATCACTAATAAAAGAAATTCTCTCAAAACTGACAGGCTTGACATGTCATTTGGAGAACTCATGAACATGTTCGAAGACGGGGATTTATTTATTACCCCGGAGTACCAACGTGTTTTTCGATGGTCAAAATTTCAGCAGACCAGATTTATCGAGTCGGTAATTTTAGGAATTCCTATCCCGCCGATATTTGTGGCTGAAGACAATAAAGGGAAATGGGAGGTCGTTGATGGGCTGCAGCGTATATCAACAATCCTTTCATTCTTCGGGCTTCTAAATGAAATGCCAGATAAGAATAACTTGGTGCTTACCGAAGGTGAAATCGTTAGGGAGCTTGAAGGGATATCCATTGAAACCTTGCCGCTTAAACTAAAGACTTCGATAAAAAGGTCAGTATGCCGAGTTGAGATCGTTAGATGGGATAGTCAAGAAGACATAAGATATGAATTGTTTAACAGACTGAACACAGGCTCTAGTCCGCTATCTGATCAGGAAATCAGAAATTGCATATTTCGGTCTTATCCAGTCGATCTTAATCAAGTTCTTCGTGATCTCGGGAAAAGAGCTGATTTCATTTCACTTATTAACCCGACTCAACGTAAAAAAGAAGAAATGTTTTTAGAAGAACTTGTATTACGTTACTTTGCTTTCAAAAACATTCAAGGAGAAATCAAGACAACAGTGCCCCAATATCTAACTGAATTCATGAAGACCGTTTCCAAAGGAGAATTGGCTTTTGATTTGGAGAAAGAGAAGACTGAGTTTATAGAATTCGTGAAATTTTTAAGCGGTAATTTCGGTGAAAAGGTCTTTAGACCAAAAGGAATTTTTGCACAGCACATTTACGATTCTTTAGCCTATTCTATTCCTCGTACATTTGGTGGTGTTCAAGGAAATGAGCAAAAAATCGTAAAAGCCATTAATTTGCTTCTCATAGACACCAAATATAATGAGATTGGGACTGCTGCATTTTCGAATACTCGAATTAGAGCGAGAATGGACAGGGCGATGGAGATATTCAGTGGCGCATAAAGTAGTTGTCGAAATATTGGAAAATAATAAGTGGAGATTCGGTGAATTTGCCAGGGTTAAAACTAACTCTGCCAAGGTTGATGAAAAATTTTGGTGCAGGCTCTGTATTCCAGTGATTTACGCGCATTGGGAGGGGTTTGTAGTTGATTCGCTAAAAGAGATGCTTAAATATTTAAATAGCCTTAAGCTGAACCCATCTTTAGTTCCAACCAATTTAGTCGTATTTTGCTTAGGCGACTCGTATAGAAGTTTATCGGGCAAACAGTCTTTTGAACAGCGTATTGAATTTACAAAAAAGTTTAATAAACTCTTATCAAATACACTGTCTTTTGCGACAAAAATAGAGACGAAATCGAACTTAAAGAGCGACGTTCTCAAAAATGTTTGTGGTGTTTTCCGTTTTGACTTTGACCGCTTTAGTGACGTTGTCCACGAACTGGATCGTTTAGTTCACTTAAGGAATAGTATTGCTCACGGTGAGAACGCAATAGTTCCAGATATGCAAAATATACTGAAGTACATTGATGCAGTTAGTAACGCTATGGATCTGCTTATTGAAGAAATCGACAGTTTTCTCAATGATGAAAAATATCTCGATGTAGATGATGTTGTGAAACAAGTATGAAGAAGAATTTTTCTTTTTTAATCTCAAACTAACTTAGTGGTCAGCGGAGCCAAATGGTCATTGAGAGCTAAAAATTTGGTCTAGCTGCCTTCAAAATGGATCAAAAAGTTCACCAACTGCCTCCTTTTGTTCAGATACAGACGCAGAACCACCTAGCGTATGCCTCGCCTGAAGCGGTGGGTTGAACAGCTCATCATATTTTGGTACTGGCACACTACGCTCCTACAAGACGATTCCTCAAATTTTATATAGCACGCACGGGATGAGAACGCTGTATGCGCGAGATATTTAAATAATTTCAGGTTATTGAAATGATTCAAGTAAAAATTTCGTTGCTCAGTATTACATTTCGCCAGCACCTCTATAGGTCTCAGACCTGAATGTCGGTAGTAGCTAGCTTAGTCAACACGTTTCGTTAAATCCGGACATGCTTCGGACACAGACGTTGGAAACGAAAAAGCCGCACTAGGCGGCTTTTCGTAAGTCTTTGATTTGATTGGTCGGGGCGAGATGATTCGAACATCCGACCCCTTGCACCCCATGCAAGTGCGCTACCAGGCTGCGCTACGCCCCGACGTAAGCTCGGCATTATAGCAACACTCCTCGCTTTGCGCCACCCGGTATCGCTGAAGCAAGAAAAGCAACTCGTCCCCCGTTCAATCCAGGGTCGCGCCAGTGCGGCGGACCACCTCTTGCCATTTCTTCGCTTCCGCCCCCATCCATGCTCCGAATGCTTCCGGCGTGCCGCCCGCGGGTTCCAGCGCAACGTTGTGCAGGCGTGCCTTGACGTCGGGCATGGCCAGGATGGCATTGATTTCCCGGTTCAGGCGCTGGATGATTTCCGGCGAAGTGCCGGCGGGAACCAGCACGCCGTTCCAGGCCAGCGACTCGAAGCCCAGGAGGCCGGATTCCGCCAGGGTGGGCGTGTCCGGCAGCAGGGAGAAGCGAGTGGCGCCGGATACGGCGAGTATCCTCGCCTTGCCCGACTTGGCATGGGGGACGATGGCCGAAGGGACGCTGAACAGCATCTGCGTATCGCCGGCGATCAGGGAGGTGGCGGCGGGCGGTGCGCCGTTATAGGGAATGTGAACCACGAAGGTTCCGGTCATGTTCTTGAACAATTCCATCGTCAGGTGCGAAGACGATCCATTGCCCACCGAGGCGTAGTTCAGCTTGCCGGGATTCTTCTTCAGGTAGGCGATGAGTTCGGCGACGTTGCGGGCGGGCACGCCCGGGTTCACCGCGAGCACGTTGGGCTGCGAACTGGTGAGCACCACCGGGGAGAGATCCTTCAATGGCTGGTAGGGCAGGCGCGTCAGGAACTGGGTGGACGCGAGCGGTCCGTTGTAGGAAAGCAGGATGGTCTGGCCGTCGGGCGCGGCCTTGGCTGCCGTCGTGGTGGCGATGGTGCCCGATGCGCCGGGAATGTTGTCCACGATGAGGGGCTGGCCGAGCCGCTCCCGCAGCCTGTCCGCGAGCAGGCGCGCGATCACGTCGAGGGAAGAACCGCCGGGCGCGGCCACGATGAAGCGGATCGCCTTGGTCGGCCACGCGCCGGCCTGCGCGGGCGGACTGGCAAGGGCGGGCAGGGCAGCTCCGGTCGACGCGATTGCCGCAATTGCAAGGAAGACGGTACGCCAGGAACGGAGGAGGCGAGGGATGCACATGGTCTTTGCGGGAAATCCGGAAAAGCCGCAGAATAGCATCAACCTACAACAACGACTCCATGCCTTCCCGGAAAGCCGGTGCGTCCGCATCGTTGCCCGGGAGTCCGCATTGCCCCATGTCCATCAAAATCAGCCATCAGTTCGACGCCGGATCCATTGACGTCCAGCGTGCCGACACGCCTGGCGACATCCAGCTCAAGATCCGCAACGATACCAATTCGGAATTCCTGCAATGGTTTTATTTCCGCCTGCAAGGCGCGGCGGGACAGGCGTGCGAGATGCGTTTCCTGAACGCGGCGCAGGCAGCCTATCCGCAGGGATGGGAGGATTACCAGGCGGTGGCGAGCTATGACCGCGAGCACTGGTTCCGCGTACCGACGCGGTACGAAGGCGGCGTGCTGCGCATCAGCCATACGCCCGAACACGACAGCATCTACTACGCCTACTTCGAGCCTTATTCCTGGGACCGGCACCTGTCGCTGCTTGCGACGGTCCAGGCCGCGCCCCAAGGCAGGGTGGAAGATCTCTGCGCGACGCTCGATGGCCGCGATCTCAACCTGGCGGTGATCGGCAATCCGGGAGCCGCGAAGAAGACCGTCTGGATCATCGCCCGCCAGCATCCCGGCGAAACCATGGCGGAATGGTTCGTCGAGGGCCTCATCGAGGCGCTGCTCGACCGCGCCAATCCGGTGGGCCGCAAGCTGCTGCAGCAGGCCGTGTTCTACATCGTGCCCAACATGAACCCCGACGGCTCGGTGCGCGGCAACCTGCGCGTGAATGCTGCCGGCGCCAACCTCAATCGCGAATGGGTGGCCCCGACGCTGGAGCGCAGCCCGGAAGTATTCGCCGTCAAGCGCAGGATCGAGGAGACCGGCGTGGACCTGTTCCTCGACATCCATGGCGACGAGGCCTTGCCCTATGTTTTCATCGCCGGGTCCGAGATGCTGGACGGCTTCAGCGCCGAGCAGATGAGCGACCAGCAAACCTTCCTCGACGACCTGCGCCGCGCCAGTCCCGACTTCCAGACCGAGTTCGGCTACGAGGCGGCCAAGTACCGCGAAGAGATGCTGCAGCTCGCGTCGAAATACATCGGACACACCTACAAGTGCGTCTCGCTCACGCTGGAAATGCCGTTCAAGGACAACGCGATCCTGCCCGACCCCGAGGTGGGCTGGAATGGCGCGCGCAGCAAGCGCCTCGGCGAGGCGATGCTGCAGGCCATCCTCGGCGCCGTGCGCTAGTTTCCTGGGCGGGGAGCTGCATGGGCATCGAGATCGAACGCAAGTTCCTGGTCAAGGGGGAAAGCTGGAAAGCGCTGGGCGCGGGCGTGCTGCTGCGCCAGGGCTACCTGTCGCGTGCGCCGGAGCGGGTGGTGCGCGTGCGCATCGAGGGCGAGGCCGCGATGCTTACCATCAAGGGCAAGTCGATCGGCGCCGCGCGCGGCGAATGGGAATATCCGCTTCCCTTGCATGACGCCGAGGAATTGCTCGACCGTCTCTGCGAACGTCCGCTGATCGAGAAACGCCGTTACCGCATTCCCCATGCCGGCTGGGTCTGGGAAGTCGATGAATTCCTCGGCGAAAACGCCGGCCTGGTGGTCGCTGAAATCGAACTCGACCGGGAAGACCGCGACATCGACAAGCCGGACTGGATCGGTGACGAAGTCACCGGCGATCCGCGTTACTACAACTCCAACCTTCTCTCGCTTCCTTTCTCGCGCTGGTAAGCAGGCGATCTCTATTGCTTGCCATTTCAGGCCGGTCGCCCGCACTGCGCACAAACGTTGTATCACCCGAGAAAATTTTCACTAGGGAAACAACGAATCCTTCCAAAATTGTCGAAAATGACTATCATCATCTATCTTTAGGGCAATTTTCGGGAATGCCATTTTGCGAAGGAAAACCAACATGAGGTCGAAGCGATGGAAAGGCTTGGCCGTGCTCCATGTCGCCGCGCTCGCCACAATTACGACGGCGGCAGTCGCGCAAGACATGGGCAAGCTGCTCGCCACCGGGGGCGTGAGCCAGATCGAAGGCGCGGGCGGCGGCGGATTGACGCCATGGGCGCTGATCACAGGCTACGGCACCCGGGACAGTGTCGGGGCCAATGTCCACGCCACCCTCGTGCGTACCCAGGACTACGAGCTGAAATCGGCTGGGGTGGCCGTCGGGGTCGGCGATCGACTTGAACTCAGCTTGTCGCGCCAGCTCTTCAAGGGCACGGGCGCCGCGCTCGACGGCGTCGGCCTCTCGCAGGACATCGCCGGCATCAAGCTGCGCCTGGCGGGTGACGCGGTGCTGGAACAGGATTCGCCACTGCCCCAGATCTCCGCGGGAGTCATGGCCAAGCGCAACGGCGGCGTCACCGGATTGCCGGGCGTGAGCAGCGTCACCCAGCTTGGCGCCCGTCGGGAAAGCGGCATCGATTACTACGTGTCCGCGACCAAGATCCTGCTGGATCACAGCCTTCTGCTCAACGGCACGCTGCGCTTCACCAAGGCCAACCAGATGGGCCTGCTCGGTTTCGGCGGGGACCGCCGCGACGACTACCAGCCCATGCTCGAAGCCTCGGCCGCCTATCTGTTCAATCGCCAGCTCGTCGGTGGCGTCGAGTACCGCATGAAGCCCCACAACCTCGGGCTGGATAATGAAAAAGATTACTACGACGCTTTCCTGGCATGGTTTCCGAACAAGAACCTGTCCCTGACCGCGGCCTATGCCTGGCTGGGAGACATCACGGTTCTCAATCCGGTCCGGCAGAAGGGCTTCTACCTGTCGCTGCAGGCGGGATTCTGAGGAGCGCAGCATGACACGCCAATTCCAACTCACTTCATCCGCGCTCGCGCAAGCGGCCGCCATCCTCGCGTTCTGCCTGCCTGCCGCGGCGCATGCGCAAACCGCCCAGCCCACAAGCCCGGCCATCCAGCAGGCATCGGCAGACGATGCCGTGTACCAGGGCCTCGGCGGAAAGGCGGGCATCGACAAGATCGTCACCGCCTTCCTGCCCATCGTGCTCGACGACGGCCGCATCAAGGACAGCTTCAAGGACGTCGACATGCAGCGGCTGGGGACCAAGCTGGGGGAGCAGTTGTGCAACCTGGGCGGCGGGCCGTGCAAGTACACCGGCAAGGACATGCAGGTGATCCACGAGGATCTGCGCATCACCCGCGCGCAGTTCTACGCCCTCGCGGAAGACCTGCAGCTGGCGATGGAGCGCCAGGGCGTGCCGTCACGCATCCAGAACAGGCTGATGGCGAAGCTAGCGCCGATGCACCGGGACATCGTCACCCGCTAGATCGCGGCGCGAATGCCCGGCCGGCGGTCAGTGGAAGTGGCCGGTATTGCTCGGCACGTCTTCGGGCATTTCCGCGTGCACAAGCTCGCCGTCCTGGTCGGGATAGAGCGGCGCGCCGCAATCGTCGCAGAACTCCATGGGGAAGCGTTCGTTGTGGCGCTTGATGTGTGTGACGCCGCAGGCGCGCAGCAGGGCGACGATCTCTTCAATGGGCGTGCGCAGTTCCTCGGCAACGGTTTCGGGCGCCATCACGCTCTCGAGCGAAATGACGGCGCTTTCCTCTTCATCTTCCTGCCCGTAGAGCGGCCAGACCACGCCGTAGACGACTTCGGGCATCTGCCGCAGCGTGAAGCCGACGCGGTATTCGTCCACGCGGCCGCTGACCGGATCTTCCGAGAAGCCGCCGATGATGGCGCGCAGGCCGCTGGGATCGACGCTCAGGGAATTGGTCAGGAAATGCACCGCCGCGCGGATGGAAGCGGGGCGGATCAGCTTGTCGGCTTCGCGGCAGGCGATGTAGTACGCCTCCGGCATCAGCAGTTCGACGCCGCAGCCCGGCAGCAGCGATGACAGGTTCGGTCCCGCCTGCTTGCGCCAGGCGGACAGGGCATGCATGCGCTCCGCCGGGTTCATGCTGGCCTGCCAGCGGAAGAGGGGCGAGCCCGCGGGCGTGGCGACGGCGGCGATGAGGTAGCGGGTGTCCGCCAGGAAAGGCGCGGTCTCTGGCGAGTTCACGGGCTGGCGCGGCACGCTGCCCTTGACCGCCGCTTGCGCCATGCGCTGCGTCAGCGCATAGGTCTCGACATGCGAACGCGGCAGCTGGTCGATGGAGTAAAGCGTCGGCGCCAGGGCCAGCTTCGCATTGTCCGCCAGCAGATGGCCATGGAGCTGGGCGATCAGGGCCGCGCGCGTGTCTTCGGGTATCGGGCCCGAGGCGATGGTGAATCGAGTCCACGCGAGGATGGGAATGGCGATCAGCAGCACGTCATGCAGCACCCCGTCGTGATCGATGCGGCAGGATTCGCTGCAGGCTTCGACCGCCTCCATCAGCGCGTCGTAGGCAGTGAGATCCGTGCGGAACAGATGCTCGAGCGTGGCGTCGATGGTGTCCTGGTGGTCGTTCTTCAGCAAACGTTGCAGCACGGAATCGAGTCCGTGCTCCCAATGGCGTTCTTCGAGGCGGCTGGCGGATTGCGCGGAGCCTTGCGCAAGGGCCGCAAGCTTCTGGCTGTCGGCGGAGAGCCGGTTGGGCGAACTTTTAGAAAAACGGCGCATGACAAATGGACAAGGGGGCGGGGTTGGCTATTCTAATTGATTCAATGAAAGGTGCGCGTTTCAGAAAACCAGGGGATGGGGAACATCAATATCCGGGTGCCGGCAACGCCGACTGGACATAGTGTAGTACTAAACGCAGGAAGAGGGCGCTGCGGCGCGCACCGGACTGAAGCCAGCGCAAGGGGCCACGCCGCGACCGAGGTGTGCATGAAAAAAGGCCGTGGCGTTGGCCACGGCCTGGATGCGGAGATCGCCGCTGGGCTTACTTGGAAGCGGCGGGTGCGCTCGAGGCGGGCGGCGTCGAGGATTCGGGAGCGGACGCGGCAGGAGCGGCCGGCGCCGTCGGTGCGGTTGCGGGGGATGCCGGCGTGGCGGGCGCCGATGCCTCGTGCGACGACGAAGTGCCATGGCCAGCTTCGCCCTGCATGTCGACTTTCTCGCCGCCTTTCATGATGACGAACAGAGCGGCCAGGGCGAAGACGATGAAGGCCGCAAAAATTTTCCACATGGTATCTCTCCAAGAATAAAGGGAAGCGCAAGGACAAAGCGCCGGAGGACCCGGCGCTTCCTTTGACTGCAGAATAGCGGTGCTTCCTTACGCCTGGCTTGCAGCGCGGCGCCCGGCCCGCCGCAATCGGTCCGGGCCGGGCATGCGCATCATGCGGCGATCAGCTGGCGCAGCACGAAGGGCAGGATGCCGCCGTGCTTGTAGTAGTCGACCTCGATCGGCGTGTCGATGCGCAGCAGCACCTGCGTGCGCTGCGTCTCGCCATTGGCGCGGTTGATCACCAGCGTGGCCTGCTGCTGCGGCCGGATCTCGCCTTCGAGTCCGACGAGGTCGAATGTTTCGTCGCCCTTGAGGCCCAGCGTCTGCGGGCTGTCGTCGCCGAGGAACTGCAGCGGCAGTACGCCCATGCCGACGAGATTGGAACGGTGGATGCGCTCGAAGGAACGCGCGATCACCGCCTTGACGCCGAGCAGTTGCGTGCCCTTCGCGGCCCAGTCGCGAGACGATCCGGTGCCGTATTCCTCGCCGGCGAATACCATGGTCGGCACGCCTTCGCCGATATATTTCATCGCGGCATCGTAGATCGACATCTGTTCGCCGCTGGGCTGGTGGATCGTCAGGCCGCCTTCGACGCGCGATCCGTCGGGCTTCGCCGGAATCATGAGGTTCTTGATGCGCACGTTGGCGAAGGTGCCGCGCATCATGACTTCATGGTTGCCGCGGCGCGAGCCGTAGGAATTGAAGTCGGCCTTGAGCACGCCGTTTTCCAGCAGGTACTTGCCGGCTGGGCTGGTTTCCTTGATGGAGCCGGCGGGAGAGATGTGGTCGGTGGTGATGGAATCGCCGAACACGCCCAGCGCGCGCGCGCCCTGGATGCTGCTTGCCGCAGCCTTGGGCTGCATCTCGAAGTCCTTGAAGAAGGGCGGCTCGGCGATGTAGGTGGATGCCGGCCAGTCATAGACGTCGCCCTGGGCCACGCCCTTGATCTGTTCCCACAGCTTGCCGGGCGCGGCCTGCACGTCGGCGTAGTTTTCCTTGAACAGCTTGCCGTTCATCGCGTATTTCATCAGGGCATTGACTTCCTGCGACGTCGGCCAGATGTCGCCGAGGTAGACGTCGCGGCCGCCCTTGCCCTTGCCGACGGGCTGGGTCATCAGGTCGCGGGTGATGTTGCCGGCGATGGCATAGGCCACGACCAGCGGCGGCGATGCCAGGAAGTTGGCGCGGATGTTCGGGTGGATGCGTGCCTCGAAGTTGCGGTTGCCGGAGAGCACGGCGGCCGCGACGAGGTCGTTCTGCACGATGGCTTCGTTGAGCGGCGCGGTGAGGTCGCCGGCATTGCCGATGCAGGTCGTGCAGCCATAGGCGGCCACGCCGAAGCCGAGCTTCTCGAGGTAGGGCAGCAGGCCGGCGGCTTCGAGATACTTGGTGACGACGCGCGAGCCGGGCGCAAGCGAGGTCTTGATGTGCGGTGCGACCTTCAGGCCGGCTTCCACGGCCTTCCTGGCGAGGAGGCCGGCGGCGAGGAGCACGCTCGGATTGGACGTGTTGGTGCAGGAGGTGATGGCGGCGATCAGGATGTCGCCGTTCTTCACCTCGATGCCGTCCGAGGTAGTGTAGGCGGCGTTCAGGTCCTCGGGCTTCTTGTTGAAGCCGTTTTCCTGCACGGGCTTGGAGAACAGGTCGATGAAGGTCGACTTGACGTGGCCGATCTCCATGCGGTCCTGCGGACGCTTCGGTCCGGCGAGGGAAGGCGCGACGGTGCCGAGGTCGAGGTCGAGCACGGTGGTGTAGTCGATCTCGCCGGCACCCGGGATGCCGAACATGTCCTGCGCCTTGAAGTAGGCCTCGAAGGCGTCGATCTCGGCCTTGGTGCGGCCGGTGCCGCGGAAGTATTCGATGGTGGCTTCGTCGACCGGGAAGAAGCCCATGGTCGCGCCGTATTCGGGGGCCATGTTGCCGATGGTGGCGCGGTCGGTGACGGTCAGCGAGGCGGTGCCTTCGCCGAAGAATTCGACGAACTTGCCGACGACCTTTTCCTTGCGCAGCATCTCGGTGATGGTCAGCACCAGGTCGGTGGCGGTGACGCCTTCGCGCAGCTGGCCGGTGAGGTTCACGCCGACCACGTCCGGGGTGAGGAAGTATACGGGCTGGCCCAGCATGCCGGCCTCGGCCTCGATGCCGCCGACGCCCCAGCCCACCACGCCGATGCCGTTGATCATGGTGGTATGCGAATCGGTGCCGACCAGGGTGTCGGGATAGACCACGCCGTCCTTCTGGTGGACGCCGCGGGCGAGGTATTCGAGATTGACCTGGTGCACGATGCCGAAGCCCGGCGGCACCACGCCGAAGGTATCGAAGGCCTGCATGCCCCACTTCATGAACTGGTAGCGCTCGTTGTTGCGCTGGAATTCCAGTTTCATGTTGAGGTCGAGGGCCTTCTTGTCGCGGAAATAATCGATCTGCACGGAGTGGTCGACCACCAGGTCGACCGGCACCAGCGGCTCGATGTTCTTGGGTTTGGCACCCATCTTGCCGGCCACGCCGCGCATGGCGGCGAGGTCGGCAAGCAGCGGGACGCCGGTGAAGTCCTGCAGCACCACGCGCGCCACGACGAAGGGGATTTCATCGGTGCGCGGCGCGGTGGGATTCCAGTTGGCAAGCTGGCGGACATGCTCTTCCGTCACCTTCTTGCCGTCACAGTTGCGCAGCACGGACTCGAGCACGATCCTGATCGACACGGGCAGGCGGGAAACATCCACGCCCAGGCTTTCGCCGAGTGCCGGAAGGGAGTAGAACCTGCCTTTCCGGGAGCCCGAGACCGGGAATTCCTTCAGCGTGTTCAGAGTATTGCGGGACATAAAGTCGCTCCTTAAATTATTAGAACTGAACGGTAAAACTGAATCGGATCGTGTTTCGCCCATCGGCGCGCAGCGGTCATGCAGGCCGCGCTTACTTTGGCGTGTTGCCCTCACCTTTCGATTCGGAGACCTTGGGCGCCGATTGCTCGGCGTTCTTGCATTCGTTGGCGAGCTGCTGGCCCTTCTTCGAGTCGAGCAGCATGCCCTTGGCGGGAATGCCGATCCACACCAGGCCGTCCTTGGGATTCTCGAAGCGGTTGGCGCCGGTGCTGGTGCCCACGCGGGTCAGCTCGTGCATCTGCTTCTTCCAGTGGATCGAGATCTTCTGGTCGTCGTCGGGCGCGTGGTACAGCGTGACCTTGTTGCCGAGCTCGCAGTGGTAATCGACGGCCTGCATGCCGGCCATCTCGGGCGCCTTCTCTTCATGGACATGCGCCTCCTTCTTGTGGACGGGCTTCTTCGCGGCCTTCTTGGCCGGCGCCGCGGCGGGCGCGGTGTCGGCGGCGATGGCTGCGCCGCCGAACAGGCCGGCGGTCAAAAGGATGCATGCGGTCAGGTGTTTCATTGAAATTGTCTCCACTTACTACAGGACTGCGCGCCGGCTGTTTTGGTTTCGTGCCGATCACGCAGAGAGGTCATAAAAAACTCCCCGCAGATTCCGGAAGGGGCATGCCTGCTGCCCGCGCGCGTTGCAGGATCATCCAGTAATAGCGGTAGCTGGCACGATCGTGCAGCTTGCCGTTGTGCTGGATGGGTCCCCATTGCGCGTTCTGCGCTTCCGTCAGGATTGCCGCCGCCTCGTTCACTTCGGAGCTGCGCGGCGACAATGCCTTGAGTATAGGTTTGATCTGGTGCGGATGGATACTCCACATGCGGGTATACCCGAATTCCGCCGAGGCGCGTGTGGCATCCGTGGCGACAACCGCCGTGTCCTTGATCTCGGTGGTGACGTTGTGCGACGGGACCTTGCCGTGCGCATGGCAGGCAGCCGCGATCTCCAGCTTGGCGCGCACCACCAGCGGATGGGTGAACTGGCCCGGCGAACGCATGGCGGTACCGGGCACCGCGCCGTAGTGCGCCGAGACGAAATCCATGATGCCGAAGGACAGGCATTCCACCTGGGGCAGGGCGGCGATGGCATGCGCATCCCGCAGCGCGCCATGGGTCTCGATCAGCACGTGTACCGGCAGGTCGGCCCTGCCGGCCTTCTCGGCATGCTTGTTGACCGCCTTGATGGCTTTCTTGACATCAGCAAGCCCGTCCACCTTGGGAATGACCACGTAGGCGAGCCGCGCGGCGGCCGTGCCGCAGATGATGGCGAGATCCTGTTCGAAGCAGGGATGGGAAACGTCGTGCACGCGCGCGCCGATGCGCTGGAAGCGGTTGTCTTCGCCGTTAACGGTGGCGGCCACCAGCTCGGCATGGGCTTTCTCGTTGCCGGCGGCGGCGCCGTCCTCGCAGTCGAGCGTGATGTCGAAGACGGGACCAAGCTCTTGCTGCAGGGCGATCGACTTCCGCATCAGCTTTTCGGAGCCGGCATAGTGATCGCAGGCCGGGATGGTGACCGGTTTGTATTTGCCCTGGAATAAGACCTCGGATGGATGCATCTGGATAGCGTATCAGAAATTTTCTGCGGAAATGGCAGTGAAAATGCGTCGAGGAGCGGGCGGCGACCAGGCCGTCCGCCAAAAAAGAACGGCGCCTGACGCGCCGTTCTTGTCCGGGGCGGCTTAGCCGACCAGGTGTTTCACGCCGTCGCGCTCTTCCTGCAGTTCCTTGAGCGTGAGGTTGATGCGTTCCTGCGAGAAAGCGTCGACCTGCAGGCCCTGGACGATCTTGTACTCGCCATTCTCGGTCGTGACCGGGAAGCCGAAGACCATGCCTTCCGGAATGCCGTAGGAGCCGTCGGACGGGATGCCCATCGTGGTCCACTTGCCGTTGGTGCCAAGCACCCAGTCGCGCACGTGGTCGATCGCGGCGTTGGCGGCGGAAGCGGCGGAGGACAGGCCGCGTGCTTCGATGATGGCGGCGCCGCGCTTGCCGACGGTGGGCAGGTAGACGTCCTTGGTCCAGGACTCATCGTTCACCAGCGCCTTGGCCGGCTGGCCGTCGATGGTGGCGTGGGTGAAGTCGGCGTACATCGTCGGGGAATGGTTGCCCCAGACGCACAGCTTCTCGATGGCGGTGATGGGCTTGCCGACCTTGGCGGCCAGCTGGGACAGGGCGCGGTTGTGGTCCAGGCGCAGCATCGCGGTGAAGTTCTTGGCCGGCAGGCTGGGGGCCGACTTCATGGCGATGTAGGCATTGGTGTTGGCCGGGTTGCCGACCACCAGCACCTTGGCGTTGCGCGAGGCGACGGCGTCCAGCGCCTTGCCCTGCACCGTGAAGATCTGGGCGTTGGCTTCGAGCAGGTCCTTGCGCTCCATGCCGGGGCCGCGGGGACGGGCGCCGACCAGCAGGGCGACGTCGACGTCCTTGAACGCCGTCATCGGGTCGCTGTGGGCGGTCATGCCGGCCAGCAGCGGGAATGCGCAGTCGTCCAGTTCCATCATCACGCCCTTAAGCGCCTTCTGTGCCTTCTCGTCGGGGATCTCGAGCAGTTGCAGGATGACCGGCTGGTCCTTGCCGAGCATGTCGCCGTTGGCGATGCGGAACAGCAGGGAGTAGCCGATTTGGCCGGCGGCGCCGGTGACAGCGACGCGCATGGGGGCTTTAGCCATAGTGAATCTCCAGAGTGGGAATGAAATGGTGATGGAACCGCATGAAAATTTCAGCAAGCCCGTAATGATACCGTCGAACGCGCCCGCAGTCATGGACACGACCGCCGGCATGGCGGCGCAGGGCCCGCTTCTCCGTTCCGGGAACGAAGGCTTGCGCGCGTGCCCTCTGGCGCCAGTGGCTGGCTCCGTTTCGCGTCCGCGAGCTTGCTTCCCCGAACGATTGCAAACCGCTAAAATGTTGCCCGCGAGTGTAGGCTTTTCGCCAAGCTCCTGTCAATGACTATCATATATCTTATATAAGACATATCACATAGAAGTTTTTTCTAGACGGCAAACGGGGTTTTGTGGTGAAATCGGGTTCTATGAGCTCCGTCCCGACCAATTTGCTGAATAATGGCGCCCCAGCCGGCGCCGCGGGGACGTCTTCCCCAGGAACGTCGCCGACGTTCAGCCCCCTCTACCAGCAGATCAAGGCGCTCATCACGCAAAGCCTGCAGTCCGGCGAATGGAAGCCCGGCGAACTGATTCCCAGCGAGGTCGAGCTCGCGAACCGGTTCAAGGTCAGCCAGGGGACGGTCAGAAAAGCCATCGATGAACTCGCGGCGGAGAACCTGGTTGTCCGCCGGCAAGGGAAGGGCACCTTTGTAGCGACGCACCATGAGGCGCGCGCCCAGTTCCGTTTCCTTCGCCTGATGCCCGATGCAGGCGATCCGCATTCCGCCGATAATAAGATCCTCGATGTCAAGCGCCTGCGCGCGCCCGCTGAAGTCGCGCGGCAGCTCGACATGAAATCGGGCGACTCGGTGATCTTCATCAAGCGCGTCCAGTCCTTCGACGGCGCGCCCACCATCGTCGAGGAGCTTTGGCTCCCGGGCCTGATCTTCAAGGGCCTGACGGCAGAAAGACTGATCGAGTACAAGGGGCCGATGTACGGCCTGTTCGAGACCGAATTCGGCACGCGCATGATCCGCGCGACCGAAAGGATCCGCGCCGTCGCCGCCGATGCGGCCACCGCGGAACTGCTCGGCGTGCCCGCAGGCGCCCCCTTGCTCAGCGTGGAACGGGTGTCGTTCACGTATGGCGACAAGCCGGTGGAAGTCCGCCGCGGCCTGTACCTGACCGACAGCCACCATTACCAGAACGAACTCAGCTAGTCCTGGCAGGGCCATCCGGCGCCACGGCACCGGGGTAGGGCGGAATGGCAGCGCGGAGCGCGCCTCGTCCGGGTCCGCGCGCGGCGCTGGCGGGCGAAGTCCGGCGGAGAAATCCGCCGACTTTCCGGGCAACATGAAATATGAAGTTGGTGTGCTGCACAAAAATCAGCGAAAATGACAGGATTACTACGCTCTGGGAGTTCAAACTATGTCTGAAGCCGTAAAGAAGCCACGACGGCAATTCAATGTGATGACGTTTTCGCAGGTGGGCAACTACCGCCTGCCGCTGCCGGCCTACGTCTCCATCCTGCATCGCGTCAGCGGCGCGGCCATGTTCTTCCTGCTGCCCTTCACCCTCTACCTGCTCGACAAGAGCCTCACCTCCGAGATCTCCTTCGACGCCCTGCGCGGCTTCACCGCCAACTGGTTCGTCAAGCTCGTCATCCTCGGCCTGGTCTGGTCCTACCTGCACCACTTCTGCGCCGGCGTGCGCCACCTCTTCCTCGACATGCACATGGGCATGGACAAGGTCTCCGGCAAGCAGACCTCCGCCGCCGTGTTCGCCGTCAGCCTGCCGCTGACCCTGCTGGTGGCCCTCAAACTGTTCGGAGTCTTCTGATGGAACACGGTATCGCCAAGGACATCGCCGGCAACAACATCGGCCCCAAGCGCCTCGTCGTCGGCGCCCATTACGGCGTGCGCGACTGGCTCGCCCAGCGCGCAACTGCCATCGTCATGGCCCTGTACACCGTGCTGCTGCTGGTGTCCTATCTCACCAGCGACGGCAGCGCCGGCTTCTACAACGCCTGGGCCACCATCTTCGCCCGCCAGTGGTTCAAGATCGCCACCTTCGTCACCTTCCTGGGCCTGCTCTACCACGCCTGGGTCGGCATGCGCGACATCTGGATGGACTACGTCACCAAGTCCGTCGCCCTGCGCCTGGCATTTCACCTGGCCACCATCGCGTGGCTCATCGGCTGCGCCGGCTGGGCCGCGCAGATCATCTGGAGACCGTAAATCGTGGCAGCCATCAAGCAATCCCTTCCCGTTCGCCGTTTTGACGCCGTCATCGTCGGCGCCGGCGGTTCCGGCATGCGCGCGTCGCTGCAGCTGGCCGAGGCCGGCCTGAACGTGGCCGTGCTTTCCAAGGTCTTTCCCACCCGTTCGCACACCGTGGCCGCGCAGGGCGGCATCGGCGCCTCGCTGGGCAACATGACCGAGGACAACTGGTACTGGCACATGTTCGACACCGTCAAGGGCTCGGACTACCTGGGCGACCAGGACGCCATCGAGTTCATGTGCCGCGAAGCGCCCAAGGTCGTCTACGAGCTCGAGCACTTCGGCATGCCGTTCGACCGCAATCCC
This sequence comes from Noviherbaspirillum galbum, assembly GCF_010974945.1. GTDB lineage: Bacteria > Pseudomonadota > Gammaproteobacteria > Burkholderiales > Burkholderiaceae_D > Noviherbaspirillum > Noviherbaspirillum galbum. The sequence continues at coordinate 44,510 of NZ_JAAIVB010000051.1, forward strand.
GACGGCACCATCTACCAGCGCCCGTTCGGCGGCCATACCGCCAACTTCGGCGAGAAGCCGGTGCAGCGCGCCTGCGCCGCGGCCGACCGCACCGGCCATGCGCTGCTGCACACGCTGTACCAGCGCAACGTGCGCGCCAAGACCCACTTCTTCGTCGAGTGGATGGCGATCGACCTCATCCGCGACGTCGACGGCGACGTGCTGGGCGTGGTGGCGCTGGAGATGGAAACCGGCGACGTGATGATCCTCGAAGCCAAGACCACGCTGTTCGCCACCGGCGGCGCGGGCCGCATCTTCGCCGCCTCGACCAACGCCTTCATCAACACCGGCGACGGCATGGGCATGGCCGCGCGCGCGGGCCTGCCGCTGGAAGACATGGAGTTCTGGCAGTTCCACCCCACCGGCGTGTCCGGTGCGGGCGTGCTCATCACCGAGGGCGTGCGCGGCGAGGGCGGCATCCTGATCAACGCCAACGGCGAGCGCTTCATGGAGCGCTATGCGCCCACGCTGAAGGACCTGGCGCCGCGCGACTTCGTGTCGCGCTCGATGGACCAGGAGATCAAGGAAGGCCGCGGCTGCGGTCCGAACAAGGACCACGTGCTGCTGGACCTGCGCCACATCGGCGCCGACACCATCAAGAAGCGCCTGCCGTCGATTCTCGAGATCGGCCACAAGTTCGCCAACGTCGACGCCACCAAGGAACCGATTCCCGTCGTGCCGACGATTCACTACCAGATGGGCGGCATTCCGACCAACATCAACGGCCAGGTGGTCGCGCCGAAGAACGGCAACCCCAACGAGGTCGTCAACGGCATGTACGCCATCGGCGAATGCGCCTGCGTATCGGTGCACGGTGCCAACCGCCTGGGCACGAACTCGCTGCTGGACCTGGTGGTGTTCGGCCGCGCTGCCGGCAACCACATCGTGGCCTCGAACCTGAAGCAGAAGCTGCACAAGCCGCTGCCGGCGGGCGCGGCGGACATGGCGATGGAGCGCCTGGCGCGGCTGGAGACGAGCACCGGCTCCGAGCGGGTGCAGGACGTGGCCAACGCGATCCGCAGCACGATGCAGCAGTACTGCGGCGTGTTCCGCACCGACGAGCTGCTGCAGACCGGCGTGCAGAAGATCCTCGAGCTGGATGAGCGGCGCAAGCATGTGTCGTTCAAGGACAAGTCCAAGGTGTTCAACACGGCGCGGGTGGAAGCGCTGGAGCTGGACAACCTGATCGAGACGGCCAAGGCGACCATCATCTCGGCGGCGGCACGCAAGGAATCGCGTGGCGCGCATGCGCACCGGGATTACGAGAAGCGCGACGACGAGAACTGGATGAAGCATTCGCTGTTCTACTCGGAAGGCAACCGCCTGGACTACAAGCCGGTCAACACCAAGCCGTTGACGGTGGAGACGTTCAAGCCCAAGGCGCGTACGTTCTAAGGCGCGTTCCAAGACAGCAGACAAGCAAAGCAAAGGTAAAAGAGCATGGCTCGCACCCTCAAATTTCAGATCTACCGGTATGACCCGGACAAGGACGCCAAGCCGTACATGCAGGACCTGACGGTGACGCTGCAGGACACGGACAAGATGCTGCTGGACGCATTGCAGCGCATCAAGGCCGACGTGGACGATTCGCTGGCGCTGCGGCGCTCGTGCCGTGAAGGCGTGTGCGGTTCGGACGCGATGAACATCAACGGCAAGAACGGGCTGGCGTGCACGACCAACCTCAACGAACTGACCGAGCCGATCGTGCTGCGGCCGCTGCCGGGGCTGCCGGTGATCCGCGACCTGATCGTGGACATGACGCAGTTCTTCAAGCAGTACCACTCGATCAAGCCGTACCTGATCAACGAGACGATCCCGCCGGAGAAGGAGCGGCTGCAGTCGCCGGAAGAGCGCGAAGAGCTCGACGGGCTGTACGAGTGCATCCTGTGCGCGTGCTGCTCGACGTCCTGCCCGTCGTTCTGGTGGAACCCGGACAAGTTCGTGGGACCGGCCGGCTTGCTGCAGGCGTACCGGTTCATTGCCGACAGCCGCGACCAGGCTACCGGCGAGCGGCTGGACAACCTGGAAGACCCGTACCGGCTGTTCCGCTGCCACACGATCATGAACTGCGTGGACGTGTGCCCGAAGGGACTGAACCCGGCGCGCGCCATCGGCAAGATCAAGGAACTGATGGTCCGCCGCGCGGTATAAGGAAAGGCGGCAAGGCTCGCCTTGCCGCCCCGGAATCTTCTTCCATCGTCCGCCATGGCGGAAACGACGGATTGTATTGCCCTAGAGAGACACTCCAGCCATGTCCATCACGCACCAAGCCGATCCTGCCAAGCGCGCGCGCCTGCGCTGGCGCGCCCGCCGGGGATTGCTCGAGAACGATCTCCTCATCACGCGCTTCCTCGATGCGCACGAGGAAGCCCTGAGCGACGACGAGGTAGATGCCTTCTCGCGCCTGATGGATCTCTCGGACAATGACCTGATGGATCTGCTGCTGGCCCGCAAGGAACCGGACGGCGAACTGGACCTGCCGCAGGTCCACGCCTTGCTGGCGCGCATGCGGGCCGCCTAGCCAACGAATCAAGACGGTATTGCTTTACTTTTCTTTCACCAATAGAAGCACCTCCTGACACTGAGGAAGAGCCATGACCAACTCCGAAACCAAAGCAACCCTGTCGTTCTCCGACGGCTCCTCGCCGCTGGAATTCCCGATCTACAAGGGCACGATCGGCCCGGATGTCATCGACATCCGCAAGCTCTATGGCGCGACGAACAAGTTCACCTACGACCCGGGCTTCATGTCGACGGCGGCTTGCAACTCGACGATCACCTACATCGACGGCGACAAGGGCGAGCTGCTGTACCGTGGCTATCCCATCGAGCAGCTCGCGGTGAACTGCGACTTCCTCGAGACCTGCTACCTGCTGCTGAACGGCGAACTGCCGAACGCCCAGCAAAAGAAGACCTTCGTCGACACCGTCACCAACCACACCATGGTGCACGAGCAGATGCAATTCTTCTTCCGCGGCTTCCGTCGCGACGCGCACCCGATGTCGGTGCTCGTCGGCACGGTCGGCGCGCTGTCCTCGTTCTACCATGACTCGCTGGACATCAACGATCCGCATCACCGCGAAGTCTCGGCCATCCGCCTGATCGCCAAGCTGCCGACGCTGGTCGCCATGTCCTACAAGTACTCGATTGGCCAGCCCTTCATCTATCCGCGCAACGACCTGTCCTACAGCGCCAACTTCATGCGCATGATGTTCTCGACGCCTTGCGCCGAGTACGAAGTCAACGACGTGCTGGTGCGCGCGCTCGACCGCATCCTGATCCTGCACGCCGACCACGAGCAGAACGCCTCCACCTCCACGGTGCGTCTGGCAGGCTCCTCCGGCGCGAATCCGTTCGCGTGTATCGCGGCCGGCATCGCCTGCCTCTGGGGCCCGGCGCATGGCGGCGCGAACGAAGCCGCGCTCAACATGCTGGAAGACATCCAGAAGCAGGGCGGCGTCGAGCGCATCGGCGAATTCATCGCCAAGGTCAAGGATAAGAACTCCAACGTCAAGCTGATGGGCTTCGGTCACCGCGTCTACAAGAACTACGACCCGCGCGCAAAGCTCATGCGTGAAACCTGCCACGAAGTGCTCACCGAACTCGGCCTGCACGACGACCCGCTGTTCAAGCTTGCCATGGCCCTGGAAAAGATCGCCCTGGAAGACGACTACTTCGTCCAGCGCAAGCTCTACCCGAACGTCGACTTCTACTCCGGCATCGTCCAGCGCGCGCTCGGCATCCCGGTCTCGCTGTTCACCGGTATCTTCGCGATGGCCCGTACCGTCGGCTGGATCGCCCAGTGGAACGAGATGATCTCCGATCCCGAGCAGAAGATCGGCCGTCCCCGCCAGTTGTACGTCGGCGCCGCCAAGCGCGACGTGCCGTCGATGGACAAGCGCAAGTAATCATCGCGGCCGCCCCGGCGGCTGCATGGCATTCGAAGACGGGCCTGCGGGCCCGTTTTTTTTCGCCTCATCCTTCCCCGTTCCCATTCCATTCCCGATCACGGCGACCAGACGACAGCCCGCCCGCTGTTAAAACGAAGATTCAACAAGCGCGCAAAACCGCCTATCAAAATCATCGTACCGGCTGCGGAAGGTCCGCGCATGGTGACACTTCACCGCCCCGCTTTCAAGCACGGAGCGACGACATTTGAGACGACTCAATCGCACGTCGAGTGTGCTTGAAAAGCAAACGGCGCTCGCCAACACTGCGTTGGCGCTGGCACCGCCCCGACCGGATCATCAGGCAATGCCAGCGTCACCTGCGCAATGATCAAATGTCGCCTGTTCCTGACTGACGGTTTTTGATCTGCGCGCCATACCAACAACATCGTCATGCGCAACCGCGTCACGCGCCGCGATCGAACGCTGGCCATTGGCTATCGGCTATCGGTCCGACCGCGGCAGTGGGGCAGGGGCCATGCGAACGACTACCTGGAAGGAATCCGACGTGAATGAAACCATGCAAAACTATTCGGGCATTTCCGCAAACATGCTGGGCGCGGGAGCCGGATCGCAGTTCGCACCGCAAGGATTTTTCGGCAGCCTGATCGGCGCGCCGCTTGGCGGATTGGCTGGGCGCGGCATCGGCAGCCTCTTCGGCAATGCGAACCTCGGTTCGCAGATCGGCAATGTCGCCGGCGGCATCGGCGGCGCCTTCCTGCCCTTCAGCGTCGACCCCACTGCCCTGGCGTATGCCCAGCAGCAGTTGTCGCCGCAGGGCTGGTTCGGCAACCTGCTCGGCCAGGTCGGGCAACCACTGGGCGGCGCAATCGGCGGCTTGTTCGGCAATGCAGGCCTCGGCTCGCAGATCGGTAACATCGCCGGCCAGATCGGCCGCAGCGTCCTGCCATTCAACGTTGACCCGGTGAGCATGGCGTATGCGCAGCAGCAGCTTGCGCCGCAAGGATGGTTTGGCAACCTTCTCGGACAAGTCGGTCAACCGCTGGGCGGCGCGATCGGCGGCCTGTTCGGCAATGCCAATCTCGGTTCCCAGATCGGCAACGTCGCCGGCCAGCTCGGCCGCGGCTTCCTGCCCTTCAACGTCGACCCGGTAAGCATGGCCTACGTCCAGCAGCAGCTTGCGCCGCAAGGATGGTTCGGCAATCTGCTAGGACAGGTCGGTCAACCCTTGGGCGGCGCGATCGGCGGCCTGTTCGGCAATGCCAATCTCGGTTCCCAGATCGGCAACGTCGCCGGCCAGCTCGGCCGCAGCTTCCTGCCCTTCAACGTCGACCCGGTAAGCATGGCCTACGCCCAGCAGCAGCTTGCGCCGCAAGGATGGTTCGGCAACCTGCTGGGACAAGTCGGGCAGCCGCTCGGCAGCGCGATCGGCGGGCTCTTCGGCAACGCCAACCTCGGTTCGCAGATCGGCAGCGTCGCTGGCCAGATCGGCCGCAGCATCCTGCCCTTCAATGCGGACCCGATGGCCGCCGCCTTCGCCCAGCAGCAGGCGCTGCAGCAGATGCAGCAGGCGCAGCAAGCCCAGCAGGCGCAGCAGGCCGGCATGTACCCTGGCTACCAGAATGCCTATGCCTCCGCGCAGGGCGCGAATGCCGGCAGCCAGATGGTGCATTGAAGGCATGAGCGCACCGGCGATGCGTTGAAACACGAACGGCGCGCCAGGCGCCGGTAATCAGGGAGGAAAGTGCCACGCGCCCTCCGCCAGGGTGCGCGGCACGTCACGGAGGGCAGCATCATGACCACGGCAGAATCCATTACAGGAAGCGGCCGCTACATCATTCGCTCGGATGACGTCCAGCGGCTCAACCAGGTCGCCCAGGCGGCGGCCATCGACCCGAGCATGTCCCTGGTCGACGCAATCGGCCCGGCCGGGCAGCCTCACACACTCGTGATCGACATGCCGCATGAAACCGCGGCGTCCCTGGTCCGGCAGTTCCGCGACGCGCAACCCCGGGTCATCATCGAGCCGGATCGACCCCTGTCCCTGTTCGACGGGATGCAGGGCGAAACCGGCTGAGAGGAAATTCCAATGGCAAAACCAACTGAACAAGGCAACAATCCGCAAGACGCGCAAACATCGAATGGCGATGGCGCGACGCCGCCTGGCGCCAAGCCGGGCGCGCGTCCTGCCGGCGCCGCATCCGTTCCATCCACCGATGCGCCTGCGGGCCGCAAGGTGGGTCAGCGCAAGTCGCAGTACCTCGTCGCGGCCCGGCAGAATCCGGCGCTGCAGATGATGGGCCTGCAGCCTCTCTCCTTTGATGTCATCGAACAGGCGCTGCGCGGCTCGCCGGACATCGAGGTGATCGACACGGTCGGGCCGAAGAACGTGGTCGGCGCCCTGGCCGACGGACTCGGGGGCAACACCTCGGTGCTGGTGGCGAGGATGACCGACCAGAAGGCCTTCATGCTGCACCAGCAGGCGCAGGGCAGGCTGGTGGTGGAACGCGACCAGCCGCTGGCGATCCTCGACCCCGCGTTCCAGCCGCCCCTGGTGTCGGGCGCCACGTCGATGTCGGGTCCGGTGCTCAATGCCGCCATCGTCGTGCTCGGCCGGGACAACGCCCCGCTCAAGGGCGCCGAGGTCTACCTCTTCGGCAGCATGCTGCCAGCCACGGCGGTGACGGACGAACGCGGACAGGCCACGCTGACGCTCTACGGCGAAACGGTGCAATCGCTGCGCGGCCTGTACGTCAAGCCGAAGAGCGACTACTGGAGCTTCTACCAGCAGAATCCGGACATCAGCATCGACGAACCGAACGTGGTCGGCCTGCGTCCGCTGTCCGACTGGCCTTCGCTCGCCAGCTTCCCGCGCCAGCAGGCGTACGGCTGGGGACAGCGCGCCATGCGGCTTGACCAGCTTCCCGGGCAATATCGCGGCCAGGGCGTGAAGGTGGCGATCATCGACTCCGGCGCGGCCGCGCTGACCCATGACGACCTGAAGCAGATCCGCGCCGGCTTCGACATCGTCGACAAGAAAACCAACCCGGACGGCTGGACGACCGACATCATCGCCCATGGCTCGCATTGCGCCGGCATCATCTGCGGCGCGGACAATGCGCTCGGGGTGCGGGGCTTCGCGCCGGATGCAGAGGTGCATGCTTGCAAGCTCTTCCCCGGCGGGCAGACCAGCCAGCTGATCGATGCGCTGGAGTACTGCATCGAGAAGCAGATCGACGTGGTCAACCTCAGCCTCGGCGGCGCGGAGCCGTCCGAAGCGCTGGAGCAGCAGATCCTGCGCTGCAAGCGGGCGGGCATCGCCTGCATCGTCGCGGCGGGCAACTCCGGCGGACCGGTGCAGTATCCGGCGTCGTCGCCCAACGTGCTCGCGGTGTCGGCGATCGGCAGGCTGAACGAGTTTCCGTCGGACAGCTATCACTCCCAGACGGTCACGTCCTATGTTGACGCGGACGGGTACTTCGCCGCCCGGTTCAGCTGCTTCGGGCCGGAGGTGGCGGTGTGCGCTCCGGGCGTCGCCATCACCTCCTCGGTCCCGGACAACAACTATGCGGAGTGGGACGGCACCTCGATGGCGGCGCCGCACGTCACCGGGCTCGCGGCCCTTGTAATGGCGCATCATCCCGACTTCCAGGGCGCCTACAAGAACCGCGGACCGGAACGCGTCGAGCGGCTGTTCCAGCTCATCAAGATGAGTTGCAGGCCCTTGACGCTCGGCGATGCGCGGCGCACCGGCTACGGCCTGCCTGACGTCCTGGCCGCGGTGGGCCTGCAGGCGCAGGCCGGCGCGGTGGCCAATGCGGCGAGCGGCTTCAAGACCGCGCACGCGGTGCCGATGATGGAGCTGTCCCTGGCGCCGCAAGCCTGGTTCGGCGCGCTGGCGGGGCAGGGGACGATGGCCCGCGGCATGCTGGGCGGGCTGGACCCGGCCTATGTGCTCTACATGCAGTCCGTCATGGCCCGGCCGCAGTTCTATGGCATGACCTGACCGTCCTTCCCGCAGCGGTTGGAACCGGGAGCCGTCGTCCGCGCAGCGGCCGGTGGCTCCCGGAAATAGGCACTCGCCGGCCGCTTTCCCGAGCGCGCACAAAAGTTTCTTCCGGGATGCCCCTGATAGGAAAATGGATTCCGGTTGTGCTATGCTACGGCTTCCAAATTCTGGTACCGCCTTCGAGCCTGTCTGAAAACCCGCTGCATTCCTGCGCAGCGACGCGACATCGGTTTTCAACCAGGTTCCCAGGTCACGCAGCCCTTCCCCCCACAACTTGATGTGCAATCCGCTAACCGGTCAGGCCGTGTCGCGGAAGGTTAGATTAACCCGCTAATCTCGCGAAACGCGAAGAAAGGTGAGCAAGATGATGCAGCAGTACTTCTCCAATTCGTATCTGTTTGGAGGCAACGCACCGTACGTCGAAGAACTGTACGAGGCTTACCTCAACAATCCCGGTTCCGTTCCCGAAAACTGGCGCGCCTACTTCGACGCGATGCAGCACGTTCCCGCCGTCGACGGTTCCAGCAAGCCAGACGTCGCACACGCTCCCGTCATCGCCTCGTTCGCGGAGCGCGCCAAGCAGGGCCCCATCCGCACCGTCACCGCTTCCGCCGACGTCGAGATGGGACGAAAGCGCGTCGCCGTCACGCAGCTCATCGCCGCTTACCGCTTCCTGGGCAACCGCTGGGCCAACCTCGACCCGCTGCAGCGCCAGGAACGTCCCGCCATCCCCGAGCTCGAGCCGAACTTCTACGGCTTCGCGGATGCCGACATGGACACCCAGTTCAACATCAGCAATACCTACTTCGGCCAGGAAACCGCCTCGCTGCGCGACATCATCCAGTCGCTGCGCGACACCTACTGCCGTTCCATCGGCGCCGAATTCATGTACATCAGCGATCCCGCCCAGAAGCGCTGGATCCAGGAGCGCCTCGAGTCCGTGCGCGCCACGCCGAACTTCTCGGCCGACATGAAGAAGCACATCCTCGATCGCCTCACCGCGGCCGAAGGCCTCGAACGCTACCTGCATACCCGCTACGTCGGCCAGAAGCGCTTCTCGCTCGAAGGCGGCGAAAGCTTCATCGCCTCGCTCGACGAAGCCATCCAGCGCGCTGGCGCCAAGGGCGTGCAGGAAATCGTGATCGGCATGGCCCACCGCGGCCGCCTCAATGTGCTGGTCAACACCCTCGGCAAGATGCCGCAGGACCTGTTCGCCGAATTCGAAGGCAAGCATGCCGACGACCTGCCGGCGGGCGACGTGAAATACCACCAGGGCTTCTCCTCCGACCTGTCCACCGCGGGTGGCCCGGTCCACCTGTCGCTGGCCTTCAACCCGTCCCACCTCGAGATCGTCAACCCGGTCGTCGAAGGCTCGGTCAAGGCGCGCATGGAGCGTCGCGGCGACAAGGACGGATCCCAGGTCATGCCCATCCTCGTGCACGGCGACGCCGCGTTCGCCGGCCAGGGCGTGGTCATGGAAACCCTCAACCTCGCGCAGACCCGCGGCTACGGCACGGGCGGCACGCTGCACATCGTCATCAACAACCAGATTGGTTTCACCACCTCCGATCCGCGCGACTCGCGTTCCACGCTGTACTGCTCCGACGTGGTCAAGATGATCGAAGCCCCGGTCTTCCACGTCAACGGCGACGATCCCGAAGCCGTCGTGTTCGCGACCCAGCTCGCGCTCGACTTCCGCCTCGAATTCAAGCAGGACGTGGTGGTCGACATCGTCTGCTTCCGCAAGCTCGGCCACAACGAGCAGGACACGCCGGCGCTGACCCAGCCGCTGATGTACAAGAAGATCGGCAAGCACCCCGGCACGCGCAAGCTCTACGCCGACAAGCTGGCCGCCCAGAATACCATCGGCGGCGAAGACGCCGACACCATGGTCAAGGCCTACCGCGACGCGATGGACGCGGGCAAGCACACGGTCGATCCGGTGCTGTCCAACTTCAAGAGCAAGTACGCGGTTGACTGGATGCCCTTCCTCAACCGCAAGTGGACCGACGCTGCCGACACGGCGGTGCCGCTGGCCGAGCTCAAGCGCCTGGCCGAGCGCATCACCAACGTCCCGGAAAACTTCAAGCCGCACCCGCTCGTCGAGAAGGTCCTCGCCGACCGCGCCACCATGGGCCGCGGCGAGTTGAACCTCGACTGGGGCATGGGCGAGCATCTCGCCTACGCCTCGCTGGTCGCGTCCGGCTATGCCGTGCGCCTGACCGGCCAGGACGCCGGCCGCGGTACCTTCGTGCACCGCCACGCCGTGCTGCACGACCAGAACCGCGAGCGCTGGGACGCAGGCACCTACATTCCGCTGCAGAACGTCTCCGAAGGCCAGTCGCCGTTCAACGTCATCGACTCCGTGCTGTCGGAAGAAGCGGTGCTCGGCTTCGAGTACGGCTACTCCACCGCCGAGCCGAACACCCTCACCATCTGGGAAGCCCAGTTCGGCGACTTCGCCAACGGCGCCCAGGTCGTGATCGACCAGTTCATCAGCTCCGGCGAAGTGAAGTGGGGCCGCGCTTCCGGCCTGGTCATGATGCTGCCGCACGGCTACGAAGGCCAGGGCCCGGAGCACTCCTCCGCCCGTCTCGAGCGCTACCTGCAGCTCTGCGCCGACAACAACATGCAGGTGGTGCAGCCGACCACGGCCGCCCAGATCTTCCACCTGCTGCGCCGCCAGATGATCCGCCTGTTCCGCAAGCCGCTGGTCATCATGACGCCGAAGTCGCTGCTGCGTAACAAGGACGCCGGCTCGCCGCTGTCCGAACTGGCCAAGGGTTCCTTCCAGACCGTGATCGGCGAAGTGGACGAGAAGATCGATCCGAAGAAGGTCAAGCGCGTGGTCGCCTGCTCCGGCAAGGTCTACTACGAACTCGTGAATGCCCGCAAGGAACGCGCCGCCACCGACGTCGCCATCGTGCGCATCGAGCAGCTCTATCCCTTCCCGCACAAGGCCTTCGCGGCCGAGCTCAAGAAGTTCCCCAACTTCAACGAGCTGGTGTGGGCGCAGGACGAGCCGCAGAACCAGGGCGCTTGGTTCCAGATCCAGCACAACATCTTCGAGAATCTCGAAGACGGCCAGAAACTCGCCTACGCGGGTCGTCCGGCCAGCGCATCGCCTGCCGTGGGTTACTACGACAAGCACTACGCACAGCAGAAGGCGCTGATCGACACCGCATTCTCGAAGCTCAAGGGCTTCATCCTCACGAAATAACGACCCGGCGGCGCGCTAGAAGCTGGCGCGCCGCCCGAACAACCCGAAACGGAGAGTTACATGGCAATTGTTGAAGTCAAAGTCCCCCAGCTGTCGGAATCCGTCGCCGAAGCGACCCTGCTGCAGTGGCACAAGAAGGCGGGCGAAGCCGTCGCCCGCGATGAAAACCTGATCGACATCGAGACCGACAAGGTCGTGCTCGAACTGCCCGCGCCGGATTCCGGCGTGATCGTCGAAGTGATCAAGGCCGACGGCAGCACCGTCGTGTCCGGCGAAGTCATCGCCAGGATCGACACCGAAGCCAAGGCCGGCACCGCCGCAGCGCCCGCGGCCGCACCCGCGCCCGCTGCTGCCCCGGCCGCCGATCCGGTCGCCGCCGCCATCGGCCAGCTC
>NZ_JAAIVB010000052.1 GCF_010974945.1 Noviherbaspirillum galbum
CGGTCGCATCGGTCTATCCCGGCATGGGAGGGAATGTCCTCATCGTCTGTTTCGTGGTGGTGGTGATCGGCGGCATCGGCTCGATTTCCGGCGCCCTGATCGCTTCCCTGCTGGTCGGCTTCGTCGACACCTTCGGCAAGGTGTTCTTCGCCCAGTTCAGCGGCATCGGCATCTATGTGCTGATGGCCATCATCTTGATCTGGCGCCCCGAAGGCTTGCGCAGCAAAGGATACTAAGCCATGACCACCACTACTCTTGCGGCCCCCACCATCATGTCTCGTCATCACCGTTCCATGGGCTGGATCGTCCCGCTGGCCGTCCTTGCCGGGCTGGCCCTGCTGCCCTCCTTCATGTCGCCCTATCTGCAGGACCTGGTGCTGAAGATCGTCATCTACGCGGTCTTCGCGCTGAGCCTGGAACTGCTCGCCGGCACCACCGGCCTGGTGAGCCTCGGCCATGCCGGCTTCTTCGGCATCGCCGCCTACGTGGCGGCGCTCGCGTCGCCGGAAGCCGAACCCGGCGCGGTGCTGCGCATGTTGCCGCTGGCACTTCTGGCCGCCGGCGCCTATGCCGCCCTCGTCGGCGCGCTCAGCCTGCGCACCAAGGGCGTGTACTTCATCATGGTTACCCTGGCGTTTGCGCAGATGGGGTTTTACGTCTTTCATGACACATCGATCGGCGGCGGCAGCGACGGCATGTACCTCACCCTGCGTCCCGCCCTGGCGATGGGAGATGCGACCCTGCTCGATCTCGACAAGGGCAGCCACATGTACTATTTCGCGCTGGCGGCGCTGGCGTTCACCTTCGGCTTGCTGGCGATGGTGCAGCGCTCGCGCTTCGGCAAGGCGCTCGCCGGCATCCGCATCAACGAGCAGCGCATGCGCGCCGCCGGTTACCAGACCTACTGGTACAAGCTGGCGGCCTTTGTGCTGGCTGGCGTCCTGGCGGGCCTCGCCGGCTTCCTGATGGCGGTGAAGAACGGTGCGGTCAACCCGGAAATGCTGTCCTGGCACGAATCGGGCGCCGTGCTCCTGATGATCATTCTCGGCGGCCTGGGATCGCTGCGCGGCGCGGTGCTTGGCGCGGTCGCATTCGTGCTGCTGAAGGAAGGCTTTTCCTCCGAGGCGCTGCTGGGCAGCCTGGCGGCACGATGGCAGCTCACGCTGGGGATTACGATGATTTTCCTCGTCGCGCTTTTCCCGCGGGGCCTGGTCGGAATGGCCGGTCTGAAAGGCAGGTTGTCGCGCAAGCAAGGCCGCAATGCCGCGGCCGGCACAGCACGGTTGGGAGTCAAATGATGAATGTACACACCCGGCAGCCGCTGCTGCGCGCCCACAAGGTCAGCCGGCGGTTCGGCGGGCTCACCGCCGTCAAGGACGTCTCCGTCGATCTGCACCACGGCGAAATCCATGCGGTCATCGGCACTAATGGCGCGGGCAAGTCCACCCTGATCAACATGCTGTCCGGAGAAATACCCGTCTCGGACGGCAGGATCCACCTAGATGGACGGGACATCACCACGCTGGCACAGCCCAGTCGCGCGCGCCATGGCGTCGGACGCAGCTACCAGCGCACCACGATCTTCCCCAGCTTTTCCGTGCTGGAAAACTGCCGCCTGTCGGCGCAAGCGGCGCTGCAGCGGCCCTGGGCATTCTGGGAAGCCGCCGACCGCTGCAACCAGAGCCTGGCCATCGCACGCGAGGCACTCGACGCCGCCGGCCTGTCGGACGCCGCCACGGCGCAGGCCGGCAGCATGAGCCACGGCAAGAAACGCCAGCTCGAGATTGCGATGTGCCTCGCCACTCGGCCGCGCGTGCTGCTGCTGGACGAGCCGCTTGCCGGGATGGGGTCCGAGGAAACGGAACGCATGCTGTCGCTCCTGGAGGGCTTGAAGAAGGAACACGCGGTCCTGCTCGTCGAGCACGACATGGATGCCGTGTTTCGAGTGGCCGACCGCATCACGGTAATGGTCAATGGCAACGTGATCGCCAGCGGTGCCCCGGAATCGATCCGGGCGAACCCAGATGTCCAGGTCGCCTACCTGGGCACCCATTGACACGCCATCGATCGTAAAAGGAATGACGATGCTGCACATCAGCTCACTGAACACCTACTACGGCGACAGCCACATCCTGCATGATGTCGGCCTGGACATCGGCGAAGGGAAAGCGATCGGCCTGCTTGGTCGAAATGGCATGGGCAAGACCACGCTGATCCGGACGCTGATGGGATATGTTCCTGCGGCGTCGGGCAAGGTAACCTGGCGGGGCAAGGCGGTGCAGGGGCACCCGCCGGAAAGGATGTCCCGGCTGGGAATCGGCTACGTCCCTGAAGGAAGAGGCATTTTTCCGAACCTGTCGGTGCGCGAGAACCTGGTCATGTCGGCACGCCCCGGTCCGGGCGGCCGCAATGAATGGACCTACGAGCGCGTGCTGGATACCTTTCCCCGGCTGAAGGAACGCCTGGACCATGGCGGCCAGCAGCTCTCCGGCGGCGAACAGCAGATGCTGTCGATCGGGCGCGCGCTCATGACCAATCCCGACCTGATGATCCTCGACGAAGCCACGGAAGGCCTTGCGCCTTTGATCGTGCAGGAGATCTGGAACGTCATCTCAAAGATCCGGGCGACCGGCATCAGCACCCTCATCGTGGATCGCAATTATCGCGCGGTGCTCGGCAATACGGATGAAGCGGTCGTGCTTGAAAAAGGCAAGGTCGTCGTCACGGGAGAGTCATCGCATCTGCTGCAGTCTCCGGAAACCTTGACCCAATATCTCGGCGTGTAGCGAATCCGGTCCGTGAGTGGACCTGGAACGGGTCAGAGGGTGACGACAACCTTGCCGAACTGCTCGCCGGATTCAAGGCAGGTTAGCGCCGCATGAATGTCATCAAGGGAAAAACGGTCGGAAATCACAGGCCGCAGTTGCTTTTCGCTGGTGAATTTAAGCAGGTCGGCAAATTCCTGGAAATTGCCCAGCGTGGATCCGAGGATCTGCAATTGCCGGATAAAGATGCGACGCAGGTCGGCTGGCGGCTGGTCTCCGGTGGTCGCTCCGCAAGTCACGAGGCGGCCGCCGCGCACCAGTGACTTCATTGCGCTTGCCCAGACTGCTTGCCCGACATTCTCGATCACCACATCGACGCCGCGGCCGTTCGTGATCTTATGCACCGCCTTCGCGACATCTTGCATCGTACCGTTGATGCCGTGATCGGCTCCCAAGGCAAGCGCCTTGTTCAACTTGTCGTCGTCGCGGGAGGTGACGATGGTCCTCGCACTGGCCAGATGCGCCAACTGCAATGCAGCCAGCGATACGCCACCGCCGACGCCAAAGATCAACACAGTCTCCCAAGGCTTGATCTGCGCCTTGGTGAACAGCATGCGCCACGCGGTCAGATATGTCACTCCCAGCGTCGCCCCTTCTTCAAAGGAGAGATGTTCAGGCATGGGGAACACGTTCTGCGCGGGCACGGAAATCCAGTCGGATAGCGTTCCGTCCCGATGTTCCCCAAGATAGCGAACGGACGTACAAAGAACCACATCGCCACGCTGGCAGAATTCGCAGTGATTGCAAGCGATTGCCGGGTGAATCACCACCCGTTGGCCCGCCTTCAGCAGTGGCTCCCCGGCGTCGACGGCCTCGATGACACCGCTGCCATCCAGGCCAAGGGTCTGTGGCAGCGCATGCGTGATTCCTGCACCGCTGTCGCGCATATACAAGTCAACCCGATTGAGGCTGACAGTGTGCATGCGCACCAGCACTTCGCCGGGCAGCCGCACAGGTGCGGGACGTTCATCGACACGCACGACATCGTTCTTGCCGTGTCCCACGAGGTAAGCCGCTCGCATGAGTGCTCCAGGCAAATCGTAAGCTTGACACTATATACCTTCGGTAGGCAGCTCGATGCGGCCAGTTTCGCGGCAGTTTTCCTTGGTAAACGACTAGGCGCATAATGACAAGGTTTTCAGTCTCGTCCACTGCAATTCATTTTGCAATTGTTGATGAAGGGATACTGCCATGGATACCCAGTCCACCAGCCCTACCGGAACAGTGCTGGCAGGATTGCAAACACTGTTGCCTGGACTCGAGGGTTGGAGGACCCGATCCGGCGGTGTATGCGAAAGCCCTGGCCGCGAACGAGATCAACAAGATTCCAACCAACCATCGTCCGTATTTTGCTCCCGTCATGCACCCACCCCTGGAGACCCGTGTAGAGACGATGGCCGTTGGCGCGCTGGGGTGGCTTTCCGCATGAGCCACGAAGCCGCGCTGCCGTAATGGAAATCTCAAGGCCTACATGATTGCTCCGATTCCCATCGATATCGGGTCGGCACTGAAAACCCTGGTGCTGGTCTTCGATCTCGTCGGCACTTTCGTTTTCGCGCTGAGCGGCGCAGCGAGTGGGGTCAAGCGCCAGCTTGACCTGTTCGGCGTCCTGGTACTTTCCTTCGCCGCCGGCAATTTCGGAGGCGTGCTTCGCGATCTGTTGATCGGGGCAACGCCTCCCGCCGCGCTCAGCGACCGGCGCTACCTTGCCGCCTCCCTGCTTGCCGGACTGATTACCTTCCTGTGGTATCCGGCCGTCAGACGCCTGCGCAGTGCGGTGTTGATATTCGACGGCGCCGGATTGGCGCTGTTCTCGGTTTCCGGTGCCCAGAAAGCCCTCGCCTTTGGCATCGATCCTCTCATGGCGGCATTGCTCGGCATGCTGACCGGTATCGGCGGCGGCATGGTTCGTGATGTGCTTCTATCGGACGTCCCCGTCGTCCTGCGGTCAGACATCTATGCCGTCGCCGCCTTTGCCGGAGCAAGCGTCGTCGTGGCAGGCGACGCGCTGCAATTGCCGGCAACCGCCATGGCATGTGCTGGCGCCGCGATTTGCTTCGGATTACGCATGGCGGCCTTGAGGCTCGGTTGGCATCTGCCCGTTGCGGGGCCGCCTGGGAAACCGGCCCCGAAACCCGATACGGCGAAAGAGGACCCGGATCGTTAGCCTTGCCGCCTGGTCTGCCCGTCCATGTCGCGATTCAAGGCAGGATTGCGCCATTTCGACGAGGTCGTCACTTGACGGGAACAGTCCCCGGTGTGCCATTCAAGTCGCTGAAAGCCGCCGTATCACGGCTCTCGGTTCCGATCCGCGCGGACACGCGTCCGAGGACGGCAATGGCGACGGCGGCAATCAAGGCCGGTACGGCAAGCAGCGTCAGGATGAACGATATGTCGAGATGCATCGCCATCATCCATCCGCCACAAAGCGAGCCGACCACCGAACCGCTGCGGCCCGCCGCATTGGCCCAGCTTACGCCGGTCGCGCGATTTCCGGTCGGATAGAACGCGGCCGCCAGCGCATTTGCGCCTACCTGGGAGCCGCTCACGCAGAACCCGACACCGAACACGGCAACCACCAGCAACCACAGATTGCTGACACTGGCGCCGCACATCACCACGAAGACGGCGCCGAGGAGATAGGCGGTACCGAGGACGCGGCACGCCCCGAAGCGATCCATCATGCGGCCAAGCAGGATCGCTCCCACGGTCCCGCCGATCTGGAAGGTGGCAGTTACCCAGGATGCCAGGCTGAGGCTCGCTCCGGTACTGCGCAACAGGATAGGCATCCAGCTCGAGATCAGGTAGATGATCAGCAGGCTCATGAAGAAGCTGAGCCACAAGGTCAGGGTTCCCGCGGCGATATCACGCTGGAACAGTGCGCGGACGGGAGCATTGGTGCGTGCTTCGTGCGCCGTCAGCACCGGCGCCTCCCGTACTTCGCCCAGCCGATTCACGATATCCTGCACGTCCTTCGCCGAACGTTGCTTGAGCACCAGGAAACGGAGCGATTCGGGAAGCATGCGGACCAGGACCGGCACGAGCAGCAATGGCATCACGCCGCCCGCGAACAGGATGCTGCGCCAGCCGTACAAGGCTAGCAACTGCGCTGACACCACGCCGCCGAGCGCGGAGCCTATCGTAAAGCCGCAGAACATCAGGGTGACCAGGCGGGAGCGCCTGGCAAGCGGGCTGTATTCGGAAGTCAGCGTGATGGCATTGGGCATCGCCCCGCCCAGGCCCATGCCTGTCAGGAAGCGCAGCACGATCAGCCAGCCGAGATCGGGCGCGGTCGCGGAAGCCAGGCTAGCAAGGCCGAAGAAACCGACAGACCAGACGAGGATCGTCTTGCGTCCAAGGCGGTCTGCCAGCGGGCCGAACAACAATGCACCGGCCATCAGACCGAAGAGGCCCGCCCCGAACAATGGCGCCAGCGCCGCGGCGCTCAGATGCCATTCTTCGCGAATGGCCGGTGCGATGAATCCGACGGCGGCGGTATCGAATCCGTCGACCGCGACGACGAAGAAGCACAACCACAGGATAGTTCGCTGCAATGCCGAGAGCGGCAGCGAATCGATGAAGTCCTGCACCTCCATGCTCTTACGCATGATGTATTCTCCTTGAGCCAGATATCTGCATGAGCGGCGGACCGTGTCGCGCCGCTTTTCGTGTTTTGTTGACGCGACAAGCGCCTGCTCAGGCCACCTTCACGGAGATCGGCTCCAAGTTGCCGACCCGAGCCGCCATGGTCTGGCCCGGCTTCACCGCGCCAACGCCCTCTGGCGTGCCGGTGAAGATCAGGTCGCCCGGCTGCAGCACGAATAGCGACGACAGGTTGGAGATGATTTCGGCCACCGACCAGATCAGGTGGGTCAGGTCGCTATGCTGGCGAACCTCTCCATCGACGTCGAGCACGATCTCGCCGGCGTTCAGCTCGCCGCTGCCTGCAAGCGGATGCAGCACGCCGACCGGCGCCGAATAGTCGAAAGCCTTCCCGATTTCCCAGGGCCGGCCCATTTCACGCATCTTCATTTGCAAGTCGCGGCGAGTCATGTCTAGGCCGACCGCGTAACCGAAGATATGCTCGGCCGCCCGCGCCGCGGGAATGTCCTTGCCCGCCTTGCCGATGGCAACCACCAGTTCGACCTCGTAGTGATAATTGCTGGTCTGCGGCGGGTAAGGCAGCGTGATCGTCTCTCCGGCATGGACCGGAACCACCGACTCGGGATCATTGGGCTTGCAGAAAAAGAATGGCGGCTCGCGGTCGGGATCGAAGCCCATCTCGCGCGCATGTGCCGCGTAGTTGCGGCCCACGCAATAGACGCGCCGTACCGGATACACATCATCGGTGCCGGAAACCGGCAGACCAACAGGGGTGACAGGGGGAAACAAGTAGCTCATCGGTTTTCCTTTCGGAGAAATCAGAAATGTGAATCGGTCGGTCAGGCCGCGGCTGCCGGAGCGTCGGGTTGCGCCGCTGGCGCGGCGTCCCGGAACGCATCGAGCGTTGCGCAAAACTGGTCGATTGCGCGGATGCGCGGATAAGGGTCCAGGTCGAGCTTGAAGCGCCGCGCGCTTTCCACTTGCGGCACGAGATAGACGTCTGCGAACGTGGGTTGGTCGCCGACGCAGAATCGTCCGCGGGTCGGGTCGGCCGCCAGCAAGGCTTCCAGCGCGTCGAACCCCTGCTTGATCCAATGCCGGCACCAGGAATCGACGGCCTCTTCCTTGCAGCCAAGGACGTGGCGCAAATACTCCAGGATGCGGCGGTTGTTGACCGGATGGATGTCGCAGCCAACCAGCGCGGCCAGCGCCCGCACGCGGGCACGCGCTTCCGCTCCGGCGGGCAGCAGTGCCGGTGCCGGATAGCGTTCCTCGAGCCATTCGAGGATGGCCGGCGACTGGATAAGGACCAGATCTTCATCGACCAGTGCCGGCACCAGCCCTTGCGGGTTGAGCGCCTTGAATGCGGCGCCAAGATGCTCTTCGCGCCTCAAGTCGACCGCGACGTATTCGTAATCGAGCCCCTTCAGGTTGAGCGCGATGCGCAGGCGGTGCGAGGTTCCGCTGCGAAAGAAGTTATACAGCTTCATCGTTTCAGTTCCTCGCCAGGCAATTGTCGGCGTTCCAGCCATACAGCCATTCCATGGCATCGTAGAACCGCTCCGGCGAGCGGCCCTTCCATAGGTCGTTGCGCACCAGACGCTCGACGCCGCTCGCGTGGAAGATACGCCCCATCTCCCGCGACGACAGCACGATGCGGGCGGTACGCGCGATGCGGGAGCGCTGGTACAGCGCGAAAGCCCGGGTGAAATCGTTGTCGCTCACGCGCAGCGCCTCGCCCAGCGTCACGCCGTCTTCCATCGCCATGCACGCGCCTTGCGCCATGTATTGCAGCGTCGGATGGGCGGCGTCGCCGAGCAGCGTGGCGCGGCCGAAGCTCCACTGGCCGATCGGATCCCGGTCGGCGGTCGCCCAGCGCTTCCAGCTTTTCGGCAGGTCGATGAGCTGCCGGGCGCGCGGACAGATGTCCTGGAAATAACTTTGCACTTCTTCGCGGCTGCCTTCAGTGACACCCCAGCTTTCCTGGCGGCGGCTATGAAATGTCACCACGACGTTGTACTGCTCGCCGACGCGCAACGGGTAATGCACCAGGTGGCAGTTCGGTCCGACCCAGATGCTGGCGGCATTCCATTGCAGGTCGGTGGGAAAGTCACTCTTGTCCACCACGGCCCGGTACACCACGTGACCGGACACGCGCGGCGGATCGCCCACGTATTGCTGGCGCACGACCGACTTGACGCCATCCGCGCCGATCAGCGCCTGGCCGCGATGCGCGTTGCCATGCTGGTCGAGGACGGTCACGCCCTGCTCGTCCTGCTCCACGCGCGACACATGCGTCGAGGTCAGGAATTCGACCAGGCCGGTTTCCTGCGCGCCTTCCAGCAACGACCGGTGCACGTCGACGCGATGGATGACCGCATAGGGGTTGCCGAAGCGCCGGCGGAATGCCTCTCCGGTGGGAATCCGCCCGACCAGCGTTTCGTCGAGGGCGTCGTGCATCACCATTTCGTCGGTGTAGACGGCGCGGCCGCGCGCCTTTTCGCCGATGCCCAGCGCGTCGAAGGCATGGAAGGCATTCGGGCCGAGCTGGATGCCGGCGCCGATTTCGCCGATTTCCGCCGCCTGCTCCAGTACCTTGACCGCAAAACCGCGGCGCACGAGCGCCAGCGCGGCGGAAAGCCCGCCGATGCCGCCACCGGCGACGATGACAGGTTGGGATGAATTCATGATGGTTTCCTCAAGAAGCGGACATCGTTTTCCGAGGGCCGCATGGTTCTGAACGGGCCCGGCAAGCCGGACCGGGAAATTCGACGGGTCTTCTATGCCCGCACTTCGTAGACGCCAAGCTTTTTGTGCAGCGGGCTCTCGTCGGCGATGAAGAGGAAGGCGGGCGCATCGGCCGCCTGGTTCTGCAAGCGGATCGGGGCGTAGCCGGGAGCGCAGCAGGTATCTGCCTCGAACAGCGAAAAGGCGGACCCGTCGATCGTCACGCTGGCCTTGCCTTCGATGAGATGAAACACCGTCGCCGGCGAGCGGACCGGCAGATCGAGCGTCTCGCCGGGGCGCAGCATCAGGGCGTGGTAGCCGAGGATGTTCTGGCAGTCGCCGCCCGTTTCCGGGTTGATGTAGGACACTTGCACGGATTCGGCCGACGGTTCGCTGCGGGCCAGTTCCAGCAGCGCGGCGCGCACGTCTGTCCAGGGGTAGCGCAGCATGGGATAGCGCTGGCCGCGGCGCGCGAACACCGGCGACGGCACCACACCGCCGCGCTGGTAGGCGCGTTCGCCGCCCGCGCCGGTGACGTCCTGGGCGCTGCCCTCGGTCACATAGGACGCTTCCATGTAGTACACCAGCGGCAGGTCGAGCACGTCCAGCCACACGACCGGCTCGCTGCCGTCATGACCGTGTTCATGCCACAACCCGGTCGGCGTCAGGATCAGGTCGCCGCGCTGCATCGGGCACTTCTCGCCATCGATCGTGGTGTAGGCGCCCTCGCCTTCGACGATCATTCTCACTGCATTAGGCGTGTGGCGATGCGATGGCGCGACTTCGCCGGGGAGGAGCAGCTGCATTCCCAGGTAGATGGCGCTGCTCGCCTGCATTTTTTCGAGGCCGTGGCCCGGATTGGCCAGCACCAGGACGCGGCGTTCCGCCTTCTCGATCGGGGTCAGTTCGCCGGCCTGCAGCAGCAATGGGCGCAGCGCCGCATATTTCCAGCAGGCGGGACGGGTCCGCGGCTGCGGCTTTCCGGGAGGCAGAACGGTCCGCAGGCTCGGCCATAGCGGCACCAGGTTCTGTTCGGCGAGCGCCGCGCGGTATTCAAAGGGAAGGTCGTCGAGTCGGCCGAGGTCATGCATGTTCGTCTCCTGTGGCAATGCGGTGGCGCACCATGCTTGCCTTGCAGAAAACCTGATCCGGGTTAAGGCATTAAATTGCATGTGCTGGTAGGCGAACTGTATTCCGGCCTCGACATTCGGTCTATCCAATGCTATTAATGCTTTTCATTCGAAATTCGAATAGAGGAAACCGATGCAATCCCCTGACCTGCGCCTGCTGCAGGTATTCGACGAAATCTACAAGACCCGCAGCGTTACAAGGGCGGCCGACTCGCTCGGAATCGGCCAGCCGGCGGTCAGCATTGCGCTGGCGAAATTGCGGGAGCATTTCGGCGATCCGCTATTTGTACGCATCGCCAACCAGATGGAGCCGACACCGCTGGCCCGGGAGCTTGAACAACCGGTGCGCATCGCGCTCAGCGCAACGGAGCGGGTGTATGGGCATCGCGCCGTTTTCGACCCGGCACGCTCGGAACGCCGTTTCTGCATCAGCATGACCGATATCAGCCAATTGGTGCTGTTGCCGAAGCTGTGGGCGTATTTCCGCCAGGCGGCGCCAGGCGTGCACATCGATATCGTGCCGCTGTCGGAAGACACGCCGGCCATGCTCGAATCCGGGGAGGCCGACCTGGCGCTCGGGTTCATGCCGCAACTGGAAGCGGGGTTTTATCAGCAGTCGCTGTTCCGGCAGCGCTATGTCTGCATGGCCAGCACCGACCATCCGCGCATCAAGGCGACGCTATCGCTGAAGGAGTTTGAATCGGAGGAGCACGCGGTGGTGACCTCGTCCGGGACGGGGCACCTCATCCTCGACAAGGAAATCGCCCGGCAAGGCATTACCCGCCGCATTGCGCTGCGGGTTCCGAACTTCCTTGGCATTGCATTCGTGATCGAGCAGACCGACATGCTCGTGACCATCCCGGAGCGGCTGGCCGAGGTGCTGGCAGGGAGAGGCAGGTTCCGTACCTATCCCGTGCCGTTCGAACTGGCGGACTATGCGGTCAAGCAGCACTGGCACGAGCGTTATCATCACGACCCTGGAAACCAGTGGCTGAGAAAATCGATTTCAACGCTCTTGTCCGCTTCGGGAACAAGTTGACGAGGGAAACTCCTGGAATGGGTGTCGCTTATCTCACCACCGCGATCTGGCTCCGCTTTCCCTTGTTGAAGGTGAACAGGGTCAGGGTGCCATCCTTGATGTCTCCCTTGGCATCGAAGGCAATCTTGCCGATCACACCGTTGTAGTTGATCCGTGCCAGCTCGGGCAGGTATTTCGCCGGGTCGGCGGAACCTGCCTTCTTCATGGCTTCGACGAGCACCATGACGGCGTCGTAGGTGTACGGCGCGTAGAGCTGCACGTCGGCGTTGAACTTCTTCTTGTATGCGGCCTTGAAAGCATCCATGCCCTTCTTCTGCGCCTCTTCCACGCCGCCGGCCTCGGCACAGACCACCTGGCCATCGCCCAGAGCGTCTCCGGCCAGGTTGGCCATCATTTCAGTGCAGATGCCATCGCCGCCCACGAACTTGGCGTTGATGCCCAATGTCTTCATCTGGCGCAGCATCGGGCCAGCCACCGCATCCATGCCGCCGAAGAAAATGGTGTCCGGTTTTTTCGCCTTGATGGCGGTCAGGATGGCGTTGAAGTCGGTGGCCTTGTCATTGGTGTACTGCTGGGCCACGATCTCCACGTTCTTGGCCTTGGCGCTTTTCATGAACTCCTGGGCCAGGCCCTGTCCGTATGCCGTGCGGTCATCGATGACCGCCAGCTTGCGGGTACCGAGCTTGTCAGCGGCATAGCGGCCCAGGGTGCCGCCGAGCTGGCCGTCGTTGGCCACCACGCGGAAGGCGGTCTTGAAGCCTTGCTGGGTGTATTTCGGGTTGGTCGCGGACGGCGAGATCTGGGGGATGCCGGCGTCGGCGTAGATCTTGGAAGCGGGAATGGTGGTGCCCGAATTCATGTGGCCGACCACGCCATTGACCTTGGAGTCGACCAGCTTCTGCGCGGCGGCGGTGCCCTGCTTCGGATCGGCGGCGTCGTCTTCAGCCAGCAGTTCGAACTTGACCTTCTTGCCGCCGATGGTCACGCCCTTGGCGTTGAGTTCGTCGATGGCCATGCGCGCGCCGTTTTCGTTATCTTTCCCCAAGTGAGCGATGGCGCCGGAGATCGGGCCGACGTGGCCGATCTTGACGACCTGTTCCTGTGCCGACGCTGCACCCGCGAATGCCAATGCCAGCGCGCCTGCCAGCGGAATCATTTTTGCCGTGAACTGCATATGAAAACTCCTGAAAATGAAAATGAATGACATGCAGGCTTTTTGCCTGCCATGCATCTGATGAAATTGCATTGAATGACGGAAGCGGCCCCACGCCGCTATCGCCATTGGTGTCGTCCCGGTGGGTTTCGACGGTATCTAGACAGGTTCGAATCAGATAACAGCGTCCAGCCGTTGATGTCTCGCGACGGCCAGCACGCTTGATACCGCGTACGCACCGCGCGACGCGAGCCTGTCCACGCCAGGCCTACTTTTTCATTGCACCGCTCTTTTTCTGGCTCTGGGCGCTGCTGGCTGAGGACAGTCCGTCCACCAGTTTGCCCAGGATAAGTTCCAGAGCGTTCCGCTCCGGTGCCGAGAGCACGGCAAGCATCTCCTGTTCCATGGCGTGGCCTATCTTGTCGCTCGCGATCCGCACCCGCGTTCCGGACGCCGTCGGCCAGAGCTGATAATGCCGCGCATCGTCGGGGTGGATGGTCCGGCGCACGAGCTTCTTCTCGATCAGCTCGGCCATCATCTTCGACAACAGGGTCTTTTCAATCAAGGTCAGGTCCCGCACTTCACTTGCCGTACGTCCGGGCAGATCACAGATTGCACGCAGCACGCGCAGCAGACGCACATCAAGCCCGAATTCCTGGCGATAGATCAGGTTGGCGCGGCGGTTCATTTCGGTCTTCAGCAGATCCAGCTTGAACGTCAGGTAAGACGTGAAGTCGGCCGGTTTTTGCGGTGAAGGAGACAGTGGCGGCGTTACAGACATGTTGAGGGTCTTTCGTCTTGAAAGCCGGTTTCCTTCTGCAAGGAATGGCTTTCCCATTATACCGGCAGCCTGCCAGTCGCCCGCCGGCAATACTGGAATTTTAGTTGAAGTTTTCAACAGTTGGGTTATTCTACCAAAAACTTCCAATGCGCGGATACGCGTGCTTGACCAAGCGAGGAGACAAATGCTGGGCGACAAAGAAATGGCGGCCTTGGCCGATGACATGCGTGCGTGGCGGCGGGACATCCATCGCCATCCCGAGCTTGGCTTTGCCGAGCACCGCACGGCAATGGTAGTTGCCGGGCTTCTCAGAGAGTGGGACATTTCGGTGCAAACCGATTTCGCCGGAACGGGCGTGGTAGGCACCATCCGCGGTACCTTGCCGGCCGACGGCAGGCAGGCGCTTGCCATTGGCTTGCGCGCCGACATGGATGCCTTGCCGATGATGGAGCAGGGGTCGGTACCCTACAAATCCGTCACCGACGGGGTTTTCCATGGATGCGGCCATGACGGCCATACGGCGATCCTGCTTGGCGTCGCAAAGCACCTGTCGATGAATCGACGGTTTCACGGCACCGTCCACCTGATCTTCCAGCCGGCCGAAGAAACGCTGCGAGGCGGATCCGAAATGATTCGCGCCGGTTTGTTCGAGCACTACCCCTGCGACGAGATCTATGCGCTGCACAACAGCAATGCGGTTCCCTCGGGAAAGGTCGGCGTTCGTGCCGGCGCCATCCTGTCGGCCAGCGATCTCTTTCGAATCCGAATCGAAGGGACGGGCAGCCACGCCGCGATGCCGCACAAGGCAGTCGATCCGATCCTGGTCGGAACCTCGCTGGTGCAGTCGATCCAGAGCATCGTCAGCAGGAACGTCGATCCGACGGAAGCCGCGGTAGTCAGTGTTTGCCGCTTCCTGGCCGGGACGGCAATCAATGTGATCCCCGATTCCGCGGTGCTTGAAGGTACGGTCAGGACGTTCTCGTGCGCCACCCAGGCACTCGTCCTGGAACGCTTGAACACCTTGTGCGACGGGGCGTCCCGCAGCTTTGGCTGCTGCGTGGTCTTCGAGCATCTGCAGACCTCGCCACCCACGGTCAACGCGCCCTTCCAGACGGACGTCGTTCGCCGGGCGGCGGAATCGGTGCTGGGGAGGGATAACGTCATCGTCAACGTCGCGCCGTTGATGGCATCCGAAGATTTCGCATTCATGCTGGAACAATGTCCGGGCTCTTACTTCTTCCTCGGACACGATGGCTTGACCTGCCACCACCCCGAATTTGATTTCGATGACAGCAGCCTGCCGCTCGGCGCAAGCGTGTTCATTGAAGTCATCAAGCAGCGCCTCGGTGAAACAGGCGCATGAAAACGAGAGGAGACAATGATGCAAATTACGGAAAACAAACCATCTACCGCGATGGTAAGGCGCGTGGTCGTGGCTTCGGTGCTTGGCAATGCCTTTGAGTGGTTCGACTTCGCCATTTACGGATTGTTTGCGGTGACGATCGCCAAACTCTATTTCCCCGCCGGCGACGAAGCGGCCTCGCTGCTGCTCACGCTTGCCACGTTTGGCGTCGGATTTGCGGCCAGGCCGATCGGCGGCATCTTCCTTGGCATCTACGGCGACCGCGTCGGGCGCAAGCAAGCCCTGTCGCTCACCATCGCCTTGATGGCGACAGGTACCGCAATGATCGGATTGCTGCCAACCTACGCCGCGATCGGCATTGCAGCCCCGGTGCTCATGGTATTGGCCCGGCTTTTGCAGGGACTGTCCTGCGGCGGAGAGTTCAGCGGCGCCACGACGATGCTGGCCGAATTCTCGCCGCGCCATCTGCGTGGCTTCTTCGGAAGCTTCCAGATGTGTTCGCAGGCGCTCGCCTTTTCCGTCGGCGCGTTTGTCGCCTACCTCCTGTCCGTCAACTTGTCCCCGGCCGATCTCGAGTCCTGGGGCTGGCGACTGCCTTTCCTGTTCGGCATTCTGATCGGCCCGGTCGGCTGGCTGATCCGGTCCTCGGTTGACGAGTCGCCCGAATTCGCCGCCTACGCCAGATCCGCCCGTCCGGCGACGAACACCCCTGTCCGGGACGTCTTCCGCAACCATCCGCGGGCACTCCTGTCCGGCTTTTGCGTCGTCGTCGTCGGCACGGTGTCGGCCTATGTCTTCATCTTCTTCCTGCCAATCTTCGCGAAGAAGCAGTTCGGCCTTGCACCGTCGGATGTCAATCTCAGCACATTCGCAAGTACCGCCGTCCTGCTCCTGCTTTGCCCGCTTGCCGGCTACCTGTCGGATCGTTTCGGGCGCCGTTCCGTGATCTTGCCGGGCATGCTGTGCTACGCGATCGCAACGTTCTTCCTGTTCCAGCAATTCGTCGAGAACCCATCGTTCAGTTCCCTGCTCGCGGCGCAGGTTGGCGCGGCCGTGTTCATGAGCTTCTTCTGGGGACCCTCGCCCATCATCTTGACGGAGATGTTTCCGGTCGGGGTGCGTTCGACCGGCGCGGCCATCGCTTACAACGTCGCCGTCCTGATTTTCGGCGGACTCGCGCCGGCCATCAACGCTTGGCTCGTGCAAAAGTCAGGCAGTAATCTGGCACCCGTCTTTTATGTGGAAGCAAGCGTGCTGATAGGGCTGGTCGGCGCGTTCGCCCTGCCGCAGGCATCAAGGGCAGCGCCGGGGACGGTGGCAGCAAGCGCCTGATCCTTGCGGACGGCCATGCATCCATGCCGATTCGGCTGCGATGCATGGCCGTCATGCGCATGATTGCTGCCACAGCGAATGTTCGTCGGCTGGCTGGCGCGAGATCGAGGCTAAGCTGTTTCGAATCGTCTTTGAAGTCCGGCAAGAACCTGATGTGGATGCGGCGGCTGGCGGATCCTCCCGCCAGCTTGCCTTTCTACTTCTGCCCGTCCCTCGCGTTCAACCAATCCGGGGACTTGTTGATCCCCTGTATGGTCCAGCCACCGTCCGCAACGATGGTCTGTCCCGTGACATAGGCGGAATCATCGCTTGCCAGGAACCTGACGACCTTGGCGATCTCCGCCGGCTCTGCCAGGCGGCGCATCGGAACGCGTTCCAGCATCCAGTCCTCCTGCAGCGAACCGTTCGCGATGGCGTCCTCGATGATGGCGGTCCGCGTGAATCCGGGCGCAACCGCGTTCACGCGTATCCGGTAAGGCGCGGCTTCGACCGCCAATGACCGGGTCAGGCCGGCGATGCCGGCCTTGGCCGCCGTATATGGCCCCCGGCCCGGCAATCCGACGAATGCCGCCGTCGATGCGATGCTGATGATGGCGCCGCCGCGTCCTTGCTTGATCATCCTTGGCATCGCTTCCGACGCGACCAGGAACATCCCGGTGAGGTGGGTTCCTATCACGTCGGACCAGTCCTTGAATGACAATTGGCCGACCAGGCCCGAACGCTGTATGCCGGCGCTGTGGACGACGATGTCAATCCCCTGACCTGCCTCGTCGATCCGGGCAAAGACGCCCGCCACCTGTTCCGGGTCCGACACGTCGGCATCCAGGTAAACAACGCCGTCCCGTAACTGCTTCGGTTCGGCCCGGTCCAGCGAGAACACCTTTACGCCGGTTTCCGCCAATCCTGCAATGATCGCGTCGCCGATGCCGTTCGCTCCACCTGTTACGAGCGCAATCCGCTGCGTGGCATTACTCATTTGAACCCCTGTCGTCATTGGTCATCATCCCATCCGGGAAAGCGGGGAATCCGTCCCGCCTCTAGATTCATTTCTTCAGCAGCGCGCACTTGGATTCGGCGGGCTTCGTGAAGGCTTCCTCGCCCGGCACGGTAGCGATGATCTTCATGTAGTCCCAGGGCTTCCTGGATTCCGCCGGCGACTTGACCTGCATGAGGTACATGTCATGGATGTAGCGGCCGTCGGCACGGATATATCCCTTGCTGTAGAAGTCGTCGATCTTCATCTTCTTCAGGTGGGCCATCACCTTGTCGGCGTCGTCGCTTCCGACTTCCTTGACCGCCTTCAGATAGGTGCTCGTGACGGAATAATCGGCAGCCTGGTGCGAACTGGGCATGCGCTTGAACTTGGCATAGAAGCGGTCGGCGAACTTGCGCGATGCGTCATCCTTGTCCCAGTACCAGCTGTCCGCCATCATCAGGCCCTGCGCGACCGGCAAGCCCAATGCGTGGATGTCGTTGATCACCATCAGCAAGCCGGCGATCTTCATTTTCTTGTTCAATCCGAAATCATGCGCCGTCTTGATGGCGTTGACCGTGTCCTCGCCGGCATTGGCCAGGCCCAGTATCTGGGCTTTCGATGCCTGCGCCTGCAGGATGTAGGAACTCATGTCTGAGGAAACCGGGGGATGCTTCACCGAGCCGACGATGGTTCCTCCCTTCGCCTTGATCACTTCGGATGCTTCGTTCGCCAGGGAATGGCCGAACGAATAATCGGATACGAGCATGAACCAGTTCTTGCCTCCCTGCGCGACGACGGCCGAGCCGGTCACGCGTGCGAGCGCGACGGTGTCGTATTCATAGTGAATCGTGTACGGCGTGCATTCTTCGTTGGTGAAGCGGGCGCTCCCGGCTGCCACGTTGAAATACACGCGCTTTTTCTCGGAAATCACCTTGTTGATGGCAAGGCCGGCACCGGAATTTGCGCCGCCGACCAGCATCTTGACGTCGCTCTGGTCGATCCACTCCCTCGCCTTCGAGGCGGCGATATCCGCCTTGTTGAGATGGTCCGCCGAGAGGACCTCGATTTTCCTGCCGAGAACCGTGCCGCCGAAATCTTCCACGGCCATCTTGATGGCTTCGGCGCCGGCCGGGCCATCGGTATCCTGGTACGGGCCGGACAAGTCGGTAATGAAGCCGATGCGCAAGGGGGCGGCGGGCTGCGCCTGGGCATGCATGGTTTGCAGGCTCAAGGCGAGGACGGTCAGGCCGCAAAGCAGTTGCTTGTTCATGTTGGTTCTCCTGTTATTTGTCTGAAGTGGCCGGCTTGCCGCCATGTCTTGAAAACTGTTCGAGCACCTTGTATTTCGCGACGTTCTCGTCGAACCGCTGGTAGGGCATCAAGGTATTCAGCTCACCCTCGTGGAAGCAGTATTCCTTGAGCTTGGTGGCATCGCGCCCTTCGTGGAAGGCCTTGCAGACATGCTTGACCGCCTTGTACGCAGCGAAGATGGTCAGCGGCCAG
This sequence comes from Noviherbaspirillum galbum, assembly GCF_010974945.1. Classification (GTDB taxonomy): domain Bacteria; phylum Pseudomonadota; class Gammaproteobacteria; order Burkholderiales; family Burkholderiaceae_D; genus Noviherbaspirillum; species Noviherbaspirillum galbum. The sequence continues at coordinate 18,433 of NZ_JAAIVB010000052.1, forward strand.
TATACGGACATGTTGGAGCCCGCCTCGGTCTCGTCTGCCAGGGAGTCCTGGAAGTCGACGCTGGTGGTAATCAGCGGGCCATTGATGCGTGAGCGGAATTCCTTGAGCGCCTTGATCGACCCCTTGAAGACGATGAAGCCCGCATCGGCGCCGGCCTCAAGGTAGGCATTGATGCGCCGCACCGCGTCCTCCATGTCGTCGTTCAGGTACATGGCATCGGTTCTGGCGATGATCATGAAATTCTTGTCGACCCGGGCGTCGCAGCAGGCGCGGATGCGCTGGCACATCACCTCCTGGTCGAGCAGGATCGCCTGGTGGCTGGTGTGCTTGCCGAACACGGTGTCCTCGATATGGATGGCCGACGCGCCCGCCGACTCGAATTCGTGCACCGTGCGCCAGATGTTGGCGGCATGGTACCAGCCGGTGTCCGCATCGCAGACGATGGGAATGGCGGTCTCTTTCGCAATGTCGCGGGCGAGATCGAGCAAGTCGTGCAACTGCACCAGTCCGACGTCGGGCAAGGTGCCGCGGCTGGCTCCCGTGACGAAGCTGCCGGTGTAAAGGACGGGAAACCCGGTTTGCTCGATGATCTTCGCGCTCAGCACGTCATAGGCGCCCATGAGCGGCGTGCACGTTTTCTCCGCCAGCAGTTCGCGCAGCCTGACCCGCTTTTCATACATGTTCATCTCTTCGACTTCCTTGTTCGGTATGGGTGAACCAACTGGCCTACTACTTCATGTACATGCCGCCGTTGACGTCCAGCGTCGAACCGGTTACGTAACGCGCGTCGTCGCTTGCCAGGTACAGGGCGGCCGCCGCGATATCGTCCACCTCGCCGAAGCGCTGGAGGGGAATGCTTTCCCGGACGCCCGGCGGATATTGCAGGATGTCGGTCATTGCCGTCTGGATGGCGCCTGGCGCGATCGCATTGACCGTCACGCCGTGCGGACCCAGCTGCTTGGCGACCGCCTTGGTCAGGCACAGCACCGCCGCCTTGCTGACGGCGTAGCTGAGTTCGGCACTGACGCCCCCCACTTCGCCCGCGACCGAGGCCATGTAGATGATGCGGCCCTGCCCGCGCTTCTTGGCAATGGGAACGAATGATTGCGTGGCATAGACGCAGCCCATCAGGTTGACGTCCATTACCTCGCGCCACTGCTGCGGCGTGATGTCCTCGATCGGACGGCCGGGCCTGACGATGCCGGCGTTGCATACCAGCACGTCCACCCGGCCAAAACGCTGCATCGCCTGGTCGATCAGTTTCTGGTTTTCAACGGGATCGGCAACGTCCACCTTGACCGCCAGCGTGGGGCTGCCATGGGTTTCGGCAATCTGGCTGGCGGCATCGACGCATGCCTTCCCGTCGATATCGGCCAGGACCACGCTCGCGCCTTCCCTGGCGAACGTCTCGGCAATCGCCCTTCCGATCCCGCGCGACGCGCCGGTGATCACGGCGACTTTTTCTTTCAATTTCATGATGCGGCAAGCCTTTCAATCTGCTGGCGATCACCGCTGCCCACGGTCCTTTCCGGGACGCGATCCTTTCGGGGCCGGTGCATTCGCGCAATTGAATTCTAGGCGCGAAACTGGATAAGGAGTGGTACAGTGGAACAGTCTTTTACCAATACCGTACCAGACGCTCCATTGGTACACTTTCCCCATGTCCAGTCCCACTACCAAGGTCGAGCAGGTCGTTCAAGACGTATTGGCCCGAATTCGCTCAGGCGAGCTGAGGCCCGGGCAGAAATTGCGGTCGTTGAATGAGGAAGCGGTCGCCAACGGCGTCGCGAAGAACACCGTGGTGGAAGCGTATTTGCGGCTGGTTGCGCAAGGTGTCCTGCATGCCCGGCAAGGTTCCGGCTACTACGTGGCGGGCGCCATAGAGCGGCCGCGGCCGCATGCCATCGCTCCGTTTTCCGGCATTACCGATGGCGAGGCGCTGCTTACCGAACAGCTGGAGCGCCGCTTGCCGGTCCGTCCCGGCGATGGACGCCTGCCGCCCGACTGGCTCGAGGAATCGAAGCTGAAGCACCAGTTGTCGTCGATTCGCCTGCTGGCGGCCGATGCCTACAACTACAACAGCGCCTGGGGTTACCTGCCGCTCCGCGAGCGGCTGTGCAGCGTACTGGCCGAGCGCGGCATATTGGCTTCGCCGGACCGGTTGTTGATGACCCAGGGCGCCAACCACGCGATGGACCTCGTCATCCGCGGCTACGTGCAGCCGGGCGACGCCGTACTGGTGGACGATCCAGGCTATTACCCGTTGCTGTCCAAGCTGAACGTCGGACGGGCTCGCATCGTGGACGTCAAGCGCAACCAGGATGGGCCATGCCTGGAAGATTTGCAGGAGAAAGCCCGCAGCAGCGGCGCCCGGATATTCTTTACACAGTCGCTCGCCCACAACCCGACGGGCGGGTCCATCACGCTGGGAAATGCCTACGGCGTGCTGCGCATTGCGGAAGCAAACAACCTGATGCTGGTCGAGGATGACCCTTTCGCCGATATCTTGCCGCCGTCGCTGCCCAGGCTCGCTGCCCTCGATCAGCTGGAAAGAGTGATCTACATCGGCTCTTTCTCCAAGACCCTGGCTGGCAGTTTCCGGGTGGGCTATGTGGCCGCCGCGAAGTCGGTCGCCAGCGAACTCTGCAGGCTGCTCGTCGCGACGACCGTGTCGACCTCCTCCTACAACGAGAGACTCATCTTTTCCCTGATCGACCAGGGACATTACCTTCGTCACCTGCGCTCGCTGCAGTCGCGTGTCGCCGACGCGACGCAGAAGACGGTCCAGGCCTTGAAATCGGTGGGATTAGAAGCATGCAGCCCCTTCGGGGGCGGGTTCTACCTCTGGATCAATACGCCGCCGCACATGGTGGATCCCAAAGCGGTGGCACATGCCGCCTCGAACGGCATGCTGATCGCGCCGTCGATGGCTTTTTCCACGGATGCCTCATGCGCGCCTGCCATGAGGATCAATGTGGCGCATGGGTATCATCCGCAGTTCATTGCGTGGCTGAGGAATGCACTTCAGGGCCAGAACGCCAACTGAGCTTGGGGATCAATCGCGTCGACCGGGGCGACCAGAACGCCTGCTCACACCGCGCAATACTTTTCCTGGATTTCCTGGTCTTCAAGCAGCGCCTGCGCAGTACCCGCATGCACGATTTCTCCCTGGTCGAGGATGTAGGCACGGTCGGAAATCGACAAGGCCCGTTCCACGTTCTGTTCCACCAGCAAGATCGTCGTTCCCTGCTGCTTCATGCGGTGAAACAGCTCGAACATCTCGTCCACCAGGATGGGCATGATGCCTTCCGAGGGTTCGTCGAGGAGGATCATTTTCGGCTCGGCCATCATCGCGCGGGCGATCGCGAGCATCTGCTGCTCGCCGCCCGACATCGACGTGCCTTCCTGGTCGAGCCTTTCCTTCAGCCGCGGAAAGGTCTCGGCGATGCGGTCCACCATGTCGTCCATGCGCTCGCGCCGGCTGCTGGCGATCAGGCCGAGCTGGAGGTTTTCCCGGACGGTGAGCCCCGGTACGATGCGGCGGTCCTCGGGCACATAGGCCAGTCCGAGATGAAAACGCGAATTCGCGGGCCGCATGAGGCATTCCGTGCCGTCGAACACCATGCTTCCGCCGCGCTTGTCGACCAGTCCCATCATGGTGCGCAAGGTCGTGGTCTTGCCGGCGCCATTGCGCCCCATGAGCGTGACGATTTCCCCTTGCTTCACCTCGAATGAAATGTCCTGGACCACGTGGCTGCGGTCGTACCAGGCATTCAAGCCGCTGACCTTGAGCATGTCGACTCCTTAATGTTGGCCAAGGTAAACGCGCTTCACTTCCGCGTTCGCCCGGATGTCGGCCGGCGTGCCTTCGGCAAGGAAAGCGCCGTGATGCAGCACGATCAGGCGCTGGCAGATTCCCATCACCAGCTTCATCTTGTGTTCCACCAGCACCACGGTACGCTCGCTGGCAAGCGAGGAAATCAGGTCCATCATCACGACGGTTTCCTCCGGCGACATGCCGGCCGTCGGCTCGTCCATCAGCAGCAGTTGGGGTTCGGAAGCCAGCGCCATCGCCACTTCCAGCGCGCGCTGCTGTCCATGGGCGAGGTCCGTCGCCGGCTTGCCGCGAACCGCCCACAGCCCGACCCGCTGCAACAGGGCATCCGCCTTGTCCGACAATTCGCCCAGGCTGGCTCGCGGCCGCAGCAGGGAAAACCTTGCGGTGCGCATCTGCGCTGCCACGCGGACGTTTTCATGCGCGGAGAGCTGCTTGAAGACGTTGGTGATCTGGAAGCTCTTGGCGATGCCGATGCGAGCGAACTCATGCTGCGCCATGCCGGTGATGTCCCGGCCGCGGAAACGCACCCTGCCTTCGCTGGGAGGAAAGGCGCCGCTGACCACGTTGAAGAACGTGCTTTTGCCGGCGCCGTTCGGCCCGATGATCGCGGTCAGCATGTTGGGCGCGAAGGCGACGCTGACGCCAGTCAGCGCCTGGAACTTGCCGAAGCGCTTCGATACTCCCTCGACTTCCAGGATGGGCGTCGTCCTCATGGTGCTTCTCCTTCCGCGCTGACCCGCGCCGTCGTCCCCATGGTCGAGTGGTCGATGTCGCGCCGGCCGAGTTTCCGGTCCAGCCTCGCCATCGCGGAACCCCAGATGCCGCGCGGGAAGAACAGCACGAAGATGATGAAGATCGTTCCCACCACCGCCATCCAGTGCCGGGTCATCGAGGTCACGACATCCTCCAGATAGAGCATCACCGCGGCGCCGACGAAGGGACCGAAGAAGGTTCCCATGCCGCCGAGCAGGCACATCATGACGCCCTGCCCCGACTGGAGGTAATGCAGGGAATCGATCGGCACGATCGAAAGATGCAGCGCGCGCAAGGTACCCGCCAGGCCGCAGATGCCTGCGGAAAGCACGAATACCAGCAGCTTGGAGCGGGCCACGTCGAAGCCGCATGCAGCCGTCCGCTTTTCATTTTCGCGTATCGCCTCGATCACCGCGCCGAACGGCGAATTCAGGACGCGCGACACGAACCATAGCGCCAATGCCACGAACACGAGGATGACGTAGTACTTGGTGATCGGATCGAGGAAATCGAGGCGCCAGCCGAACACGTCCAGCGGTTCTACCTTGATGCCGCGCAGGCCATTCTCGCCGCCGGTCCATCGCTCCGCCTTGTAGAAGGCGTAGTACACGATCTGCCCCAGCGCGAGCGTGACCATGGCAAAGTAGATGCCTCGCGTGCGGATGGCAAGCAAGCCGATCAGCAGCCCGGCCAGCAACGCACCGAGCACGCCGATCAGGATCGCCGGAATCCAGTGCACCCCGAAGCTGACGATGGCGATGCCGGTCAGGTAGCTTCCCACCCCGAAGAACGACGCATGCCCGAACGACAGCATGCCGGTGTAGCCGAACAACAGGTTGAATCCCACCGCATACAGGCCGAAGATGAGGATGTTGATGGCCAGTGCTTCGTAAGGCATGATCAGCGGGAAGACCAGCAGGAACAGGCACACCGCGAGTACGCGTTCGCGCAGCACCCATCCGTAGATCCGTTGCATTGTATCCATGGGTCAGCTCATCAATCCGGCTTTGCCGAAGAAACCCTGGGGGCGAACCAGCAGCACCACCGCCATCAGGACGAAGATAGACAACTCGGCAAGGTCGGGCGCCAGCAGCGAGGTCATGCTGAACACCACGCCGACCAGCAGCCCCGCGACCACGGCCCCGGGCAGGGAACCCATCCCGCCCACCACCGTCACGACGAAGGACTCCGCCAGTATCGGGATGCCCATCTCCGGATTGACGGCCCGGGTCGGCGCGGCCAGCACGCCGGACAGCCCGGCAATCGCGGTGCCGATACCGAACACCATGAGCCAGACGCGCCCGACGTCCACGCCGAGCACGCGCACGATCTCTGGGTCCCGCGAGCCGGCGCGGATGATCAGGCCATAGCGCGTCTTCTCGATGAACAGCCAGAGCGCCAGGATGATGACCGCCGTGGCGCCGATCAGGAACAGGCGGTAGGTCGGGAAATAGCCGACGCCGAGGTTGACCGCGCCGCGCAGCGCCGGCGGCGTGGTCGAGGGCAGGCCCTCGATGCCGAAGGCGACGCGCATGGCCTCGATGAGGACGTAGGACAGGCCGAATGTCAGCAGCAAGGGATAATCGATGCCCCGGCCATACAGGGGCCGCACCAGGAAGCGTTCGACCACCAGCCCGACGGCGCCGACGGCAAGCGGCGTGAGAACCAGGCTGACCAGGAAGCTGCCGGTCAGCCCCAGGAAATACACGCCGAGAAACGCGCCGACCATGAAGAAAGCGCCGTGCGCAAAATTGACAACTGTCAGCATGCCGAAGATCAGCGACAGCCCGATTGCCAGCAGGGCGTAGAGCGAGCCCAGCGCAATGCCGGCAATCAGCTGCAGCAACAGCAGTTGGGGCGTGATTTCCGCCATGTTCCCTCCTCGAAGGACCGGGTCGTCAGACCTTGTGGCCCAGTTCCTCGCAGGTACGCAGAGAGGCCTCGTCCGGCTTCTCGATCGCGAGCACGTTGAAGACGTCGTTCTTGTCCTTCATGTTCTTGGACTTCGACTCGACGATGATCACCGATTGCACCGACTGGTGATCGCACTTGCGGTAGAACTGCTCGCCCTTGTACCAGTCGTATTTCAAGGCTGCCATCGCTTCCGCCACCTTCAGCGATTCGACAGACTTGGCATTGCGCACGGCCTGCAGCACGCTGCGCACGCCGGCATAGCCGAGCGCGCCGTAGTCGGAGGGAACGCTGCCGTTGTAGGCTTTGCGGAACTTGTCGTTGAATGCCTTGGCCGATGGAACCTGGTCTTCCATGCCCCAGTAGTAGGACGTGCCGCCGAGCACGCCGTCGAAGGCATCGGCCCCGCCTGCCAGGCGCGAGGTATAGAGCAGGACCGGCGTGATGATCTTGGTGCTGCTCTTGATGCCGAAGTCGGTGGCCTGCTTGACCGAATTCACGAGGTCCCTGCCGAAGTTGCACAGGACCAGGATGTCGGGCTTGAGCGACTGGATGCGCGGCAGGAAGGCGGAATAGTCCGACGCGCCGATGGGGTGGCGGATATCCGCCAGCGTCTGCACGCCAAGCGCCTGCCCGGCGCGCTGGAAGCCGCGCACCATTTCATGGCCATACGCATAGTCGGCGGTGAGGTAAACCACGCGCTTGCCGAATTTCGGAAAGGCATAGCGGGCCACGGCGCCGGACGTCATGTGCGGGTTCAGCGCTTCATGGAAGGTGTAGGGGCTCCAGTCCTTGGCCTCGTTGATCGCGTCGGATTGGCTGATCGAGTTGAACAGCACCTTGCGGTCCTTGCATACGCCGTTGATCGAGAGCTGGGTTGCCGCGGAGAGCGAGCCGACGATGAAGTTGACCTTGTCCTTTTCGATCAGCTCGAGGGTGCGGGTGGCCGCCTCGCCGGGGTTGAGCTTGTCGTCGCGAACCAGCAGCTCGGCCATGCGGCCATTGAACCCGCCGGACTCGTTGAATTCCTTGATGGCCAGTTCGGCGGCGCGGGCCTGGTCCTGGGCTTCGGCGGAAAATGCGCCGGTCAGCGGCGTCGGCAGGCCGATCCGGATCGGCGCGTTGTTCTGCGCGCGCGCAATGTTGAACCAGAGCGGCGTGGTGGCGGCCGCGAGGCCGGCGCCAAGCACCTGGCGACGGCGGCTGCGGAAGTCGGATGAATTCATGGTCGTCTCCTCGTGAACTGAGTTGGATGCTGCTGATCGCGTCTTGCTGACTTGTTATGGCTGTTCTGCTTCCAATCACGGACTTGCTTGTTCGGGCTTGCTGGCTGGCGCTGTCTCCTTTCTCCTTTCCTGTGGCTCAGGCTGGAATCGTCAATTCGATTGCGGTCTGGCGCAACACCGTCTCGGCGCTGCGCGTAGCGGCCTGCCGTTCGGCGTCGCCGCGCGACTGGGCCTGCATGTAAGCGCCAAGGTCGCGGCCGCGCTGCACCACCGCCGAACCGGCGGCAAGGCGAAGGGCTTCATAGGCGGCGGCGGCTTGTTCTCCCGCGCCATGTTCCGAGATGCAGGCAGTCAGGGCCGATGCATCTTGCGCGGCCTTTGTCACGCCCATGCCGACGTGGGGCCGGGCAACGCAGGCGGCATCGCCCATCAGTGCCACCCGGCCGAAGGCAAGCCGTTCCGACTGCACGTCGAAGATCGGCTGCAGGAAAGGCAAGGCGCATTTTTCGAGGATCTCGGCAAACTGGGGCGCGAGCAGGCGGCGCGCGTCGGTTCTCATGGCGGCGATATGGCGCCACGATACCTTGTGGGGCGGAATGCCCAACGGATAATATTGCCCGTCCTCATCGGTCAGGAGGGATTCGAGCGCGCCGCCAGGCGGCGCGGGCCGATACCAGACGAAATTGAAGCGGCGCCTGCCGGCCTCGGTTGCGTTCCCCGCACCGGCAACCGGATATCCGAGGAACTGCTCCCCGGGCGGCAGGCCGAAGGCAAAGCTGGCGAAGGCCCGTTCCAGCGTGCGGCGCGACAGTAAGGCCTCGTCGCACACGCCGCGCCATGCGACATAGCCGGCGTACTCAGGCTGGATCGCGGGCGCAAGCTGGGCACGGACCACGGAGCGCAGTCCATCGGAGGCAACCACCATGTCGCCGCGGAATATCTTGCCGTCCTCAGCCAGCACGGTCACGCCATCCCCGTCCTGCTCGATGCGGCGCACCGTGACGCCGGTGAGGTAGGAATCGCGCGGAAACACCTCGTGCAACAGATGGTAAAGGCAACTCCAGGAAGTCAGCACCTGCGGCATCGCCAGCGAGGCCATGACTTCGCCATCCTGGTCCAGCGCGACGCGCTCCCGCACCGGCACGCCCAGCCGTTCGTCGACCGTCGCGCCCGCCTGCCGCAGCCCGGCCAGCAGCGGCGCGTGCGTGACGATGCCGGCTCCCCTTCCGTCGAGCGATTCCCGCGCCTTCTCGAGCACGGTGACCTGGTGCCCCGCCCGCGCCAGCATGTTTGCCGCGAACAGTCCGCCAAGCGACCCGCCGACGACCAGGATGCTTGCCATGTCAGGCGGAAGCCGGCGATGCGGATTCGGCCGTGCCGGCCGACTGCTTTTCGTGCGCAGGGTAATTCAGCTCGATCACCACGCCGTTCGGATCGTCGATGAATACCTGGTGCAGGCCGAGGCCGGGGACGGTGCGTTCGCGGAAGGCGACGTTCAGGCGCTTCAGGCGCTCAAGCATGGAGGACAGGCCGTCGGTGAAGAAGGCGATGTGATCGATCGTGCCAGTGCCCTGCAGGGCGGTTTCGTCGCGGTCGCCGAGGTATTGCTTCAAGCCCGCCGGATCGTTGCGGTCGATGCCGATGATGTGCACGACCGCGTTGCCATAGTAGGTGTGATCGCCGGCATACATCCACAGGCCGGGAAACGGAAAGTCCGGCCGCGGACCCACGCTCATGCCGAGCACCTGCTCGTAGAAAACCCGGCAGGCATCGAGGTCGGTCGTCCGGATGGAGTAATGATTCAAGGTCAGTGCCATTCATGTCTCCTTTGCATTGCGGCCAGCGATTCTTTTGCCGGTGCGAGCCGGGCTGGCTGGCCGTTTCTCTGTTTCCGTGCTTCCTTGCCGCGGGCTGCGGGAACGGGTCCTTGCGCCTCCCCGCTTCGGCTCCTCGAGTATCGATGATGCCGTGAGGAGATAGCTTTGCACGCGATCGGCGATGAACCCCTCGCCGTTGGGGTCGTCCTTCCTGGCCGGTATCTGCTGGCCGTATATCCAGCGCCGCACACCGGTGTAAAAAATGCCGCCATGCAAGCCTAGCAGCAATTCCAGCTCCCTGTCGCTCGGCTTCGCCCGCGATGTCACCCCGGCATACCTCCGCGTTTCGCGCACGAGGCGCGGGAAAAGCTTCTCGCGCAGCAGGTTGAAAAAGTTGTCGGTGATGTAGTGGTCCGACAGACCCGAGTAGACGAAGATGCGCACGAATTCACGCGTGAGCACGCTCGAAGCGTAATCGCAATAGAAGCGCACGAGCTTGTCTTCCGGGGTGATGTCATCCGCATCCAGCAAGGTCTCCCATTCCGTCTTCCAGCGCGACTCGAACAGCTCGACATACACGCGTTCGATAAGCGCCTGCTTGGACGGAAAATAATGGTAAAGCAAGGCATGGGTGATGCCGATCTCCTGTGCCAGCACCCGCGTCTGCCCGTCGAATCCGTGCTGGGCGAAAAACTGGATCGCACCCGCCAGGATCTGTTTCTCCCGCTCCTCCACCGGCAGACGGCGGCGCGGCGCAGGTGCCGCCTTGCCTTCCGCTTTTCCTTCCGATGCTGACTTCGATCCGGTGACCGGTTTGCGCGCGCTCATCAAAAATTTTGTTCCGACGTTATTTACCAAGCGTTAAATATTGTGGCATATTATTGAGCAAATGGTAAGTAAGTGAAAGACGTCGCCAGAAAAATTTCATGCGGCCTTGCAGCATTCCGGGAGGAGACGATTCCGGGCACGACCGACTTGAAGGCAGACGCATTCCTGTTCTCGCGGCACGCTTCGCCGCCCCTTGGCTTGACTTGACGAGAGGTGTTGAATGGAATTAACCGGAGACTTGCTTATTGGCGCCCCGCCCGAAAAGGTATGGCAGGCGCTGAACGACCCGGAAGTGCTGGCCAAGTGCATTCCGGGCTGCGAAGAAATCACGAAGGTTTCCGACACCGAGATGCAGGCGCGGACCAAGATCAAGATCGGTCCGGTGCAGGCGCGCTTCTCGGGCCGCATCCTGCTCTCCGACATCCAGCCCGGGCAGGGTTGCACCATTAGCTTCGACGGCACCGGCGGCGCAGCAGGTTTCGCCAAGGGCAGCTCGGTCGTCACCCTGCAGCCGGAAGCGGATGGAACCCGCCTGGCCTATTCCTCGAAAGCCACGGTCGGCGGCAAGCTCGGCCAGATCGGCAGCCGCCTGATCGACGCGTCGGCGCGGCACATGGCGGATCAGTTCTTCACCGCCTTGCAGGAGCAGCTTGGCGGCGTGCCGGAGAGCGCACAGGCGGCGGTGCACGAGAAGCCTGTGGAGCCTGGGGTGAATGGGGAGCAAGCCGCTCCGCCGGTTACGCCGGCGGCGGCGCCAGCAATCCAGTCATTGCCATCGACACCATTGCCGGCTTCGCCGCCTCCACTTGCATCGACGCCGGAAGCCCAGGCTCCATCCGCCCCGGTCGCCCCGGCCATCGCGTCTTCCCCACCCTTGCCGCAGGCGGCTCCAAGGCCAGCCGTCACGCCGGTTGCGGCAAGGCCGGAACCACCGCCGCCCCAGCCAACGACGGAACAAATCCGCATCCTCTGGTTCCTGCTCGGCGCCGCATCCACCGCGTTCGGGTTCTGGATCGCCCATCTACTTGCCCGTTGAACACCACGCAGACATGAAAGCACCTCCCTTCGACTATGCCAAGCCGGCGTCCCTTGACGAGGCCATTGCGCTTCTGGAACGCCATGGCGACGATGCCCGGCTCCTGGCCGGCGGGCAGACGCTGCTGGCGACGCTCAACATGCGCCTGGCCGAACCTGCCCTGCTGATCGACCTGAACGGCCTCTCGGACCTGCGCGGCATCGCGCTGGTCGACGGCAAGCTGCGCATCGGCGCGCTCGCGACCCATGCCCAGGTCGAAGCGTCGCCGCTGGTGGCGGCGCATGCGCCGCTGCTCGCGATGGCCGCGCCGCATATCGCCCACCGCGCCATCCGCAACATGGGAACATTCGGCGGCTCGATTGCCTATGCCGATCCGGCCGCGGAGTGGCCGGCATGCGCGCTCGCGCTCGACGCCGAGATCGTGGTGCGCGGCAGCGGCGGCGAGCGCCGCATCGCCGCCGCCGATTTTTTCCTGGACCTGTACACCACCTCGTTGGCGCCGCATGAAATCCTCGTGGCCTGCGACATTCCCGTGCGTTCTCCGGAGTCCTTCCATCATTTCGATGAACTGGCCCGGCGCCACGGCGACTATGCCGTCGTCGGCCTGGCCATGGCGGCAAGGCGAGATGCCGGCGGACTGCGGGATGCGCGCATCGCATTCATGGGCATCGGCGGAGTTCCCCTCCGCGCCCGTGCCACCGAACTCGCTTTGCAAGGCCAGGCACTCGACGCCGCCGCCATCGACCACGCATGCGCTGCGCTGGAAGCGGAGCTCGACGGGCCGAGGGCGCCGATGCCGGACCTGACCCATTCAGGCGCGACCAAGCGGCACCTTGCCACGGTGCTGCTCCGCCGCGCGCTGCAGGCAGCCGACGCAGTCAGTCACCGCGGCTGACGAACTTCGAATCGAAAGGCAACGAGATCATGGCTGAGACAAGAACCATCACCCTCACCGTCAATGGCCAGCTGCAGCGGCACGAGGTCGAGCCCCGCATGCACCTGGTCGACTTCCTGCGCGAGGAACTTGACATGACCGGCTCTCACCTCGGATGTGAACACGGCGTGTGCGGCGCCTGCACGGTGCGACTGGACGGACAAATCGTCCGCGGCTGCCTCGTGCTTGCCGTCCAGGCCGACGGCAAGACGGTGGAAACGATAGAGGGCCTGACGGAATCCGGCACGATCCGCGACCTGCAGCAGGCCTTCCTGAACCGCAATGCGCTGCAATGCGGCTTCTGCACCTCGGGCATGCTGATGGCGGCGACGGAACTGGTCGAAACCCGGCCGAACGCCAGCCGGCAGGAGGTCCGCGAATTCATCTCCGGCAACTACTGCCGGTGCACCGGCTACCAGGCCATCGTGGATGCGGTCTGCGACGTGCTTGCCTCCCGCCGCGAGCAGCGCGAAGGAGCGGCGGCATGAACGCCCCCGAGAGGATCCCGACCGGCCTTGCGCCGCTGACCGATGACAACCGCTACATCGGCGAAAGCGTCGCGCGCAGCGGCGCGCGCCGGCTGACCGAAGGCAGGGGTTCCTACCTCGACGATCTCCGGCTCGCGCGCATGGTGCACGTGGTCTACTGGCGCAGTCCGGTAGCCCATGCCCGCATCCGATCGATCGACGTCGAGCAGGCGCGCGCCATGCCCGGGGTGGTGGCCATCGTCGATGGCAAGCAGATGTCGACGCTTTGCAAGCCCTGGGTGGCAACCCTCGCCCATCTGGCAGGCATGAAGTCGGCGCCGCAGTATCCGCTGGCGGTCGATCGCGCCTGCTGGCAGGGCGAACCCGTGGTGGCGATCGTTGCCGAAACCCGGGCCCAGGCGGAGGACGCGCTGCAATTCGTGCTGGTCGACTGGGAAGAACTGCCGCCGGTGGTCGACATGGAAACGGCGCTCGACGCAGCGACGCCCGTCATCCATCCCGACCTCGGGGACAACCTGTGCTTCACCCGCAGCCTCGATACCGGCGGCGTCGACCAGGCCTTTGCCCAGGCGCATGCGGTTGCCGAGGCCAGCTTCGATTTTGGCCGCCATACCGGCGTGACGCTGGAGCCGCGCTGCCAGATCGCGGACTGGAACCCGGGCGACTTGCGCCTGACGGTCTATCATTCCCAGCAGGCGCCGCACATGATGCAAGACCTGTATGCGCGCCAGTTCGATCTGCCTGAATCGTCGGTTCGGGTCATCTGCAAGGATGTCGGCGGCTCGTTCGGCATCAAAGTGCATGCCTATCCCGACGACTTCGCCACGGTGGCGCTGTCGATCCTGCTCAAGCGCCCGGTGAAGTTCGTCGCCGACCGCCTTGAATCGTTCGTCAGCGACATCCACGCCCGCGAGCACCGGGTGCGCGGCCGCATCGCGGTGGCGCCGGGCGGCGAGATCACCGCGTTTGAAATCGACGACCTTACCGGCATCGGACCATACTCGATGTTCCCCCGCACCAGCGCCATCGAGGGTAACCAGGTCGTGAACCTCGTCGGCGGTCCGTACCGCCATCAACAATATCGTGCCCACCTGAACGTCGTGTTCCAGAACAAGACGCCGACCTGCCAGTATCGCGGCGTAGGCCATCCCATCGCCTGCGCGGTCACCGAAGGCCTGGTAGATCTCGCGGCGCACAAGATCGGCATGGATCCGCTCGAGATGCGCAAGCGCAACGTCATTCCCGACGATGCCTATCCCTGTTCCGGCATCTCCGGCATCAAGCTGGAGGTGTTGTCCCACGAGGCATGCCTGAACAAGATCGAAACGATGATGGATTATGCCGCGCTGCGTGCGGAGCAGGAGGCGCTGCGCAGGAAAGGGATTTACCGCGGCATCGGTTTCGCGACCGTCATCGAACTGACCAACCCGAGCGCCGCGTTCTATGGCGTCGGCGGCGCCCGCATTTCGTCGCAGGAAGGCGCGACCGCCAAGCTGGAACCCACGGGCACGGTGACGATCATGATCGGCGTCGGCGAACAGGGCCAGGGCACCGAAGGGATCTTCGCGCAGATCGCGGCGGACGCGGTCGGCGTCGACATCGACAAGGTACGCATTGTTACCGGCGACACCGACGTGACGCCCTATGGCGGCGGCACCTGGGCGTCGCGCGGCGCAGGCATCGGCGGCGAGGCGGTTCTCCAGGCCGGGCTCGCATTGCGGGACAACATCCTCGCGGTCGCGGAAAAGATTCTCGGCCGCGACGGTGCGGGCATGGCGGTGCGCCGCGGCGACATCGTCGCCGTCGACACCATGGAAACCCTCATGCCGCTGAGCGAACTCGGCCGCATTGCCTACTTCCGTCCCGACACCTTGCCTGCCGGATTCACGGCGGAATTGATGGTGACGCGCCATTACGCCCAGCGTGACTATCCATTCATCTTTACCAACGGCGTGCAGGCAAGCTACGTCGAGGTCGATGTCGATACCGGATTCGTCAAGCTGCTCAAGCATTGGGTCGTGGAGGATTGCGGGCGCGTGCTCAATCCGATGCTCGTCGACGAGCAGATGCGCGGCGCGATCGTGCAGGGCATCGGCGGCGCCATGTTCGAGGAATGCCTCTATGACGAGAACGGCCTGATGAAAAACGGCAGCATGGCCGACTACCTGGTGCCGATGGCGTCTGAAATGCCTGACATCGACGTTGCCCATATCGAAACGCCCACCGCCAGCTCCAAGCTCGGCGCGAAGGGAGCCGGTGAGGCAGGGACGGCCGGCGCGCCGGCCGCGGTGATGAACGCGATAAACGATGCGCTGGCACCCTTCGACGCGGCCGTCTTCTCGCAGCCCTTTACTCCCGAAAAAATCCTGCGGGCGCTCGGCAAGGTGAAGTGAAGCAGGTCCCTGGAATCCGCTGACACGGCTCGGCATCAACCATGACCGCATGCGGATTTCGGACGGATTCCCCTTGATACGTCCCTTCGCCGGCTAACTTCTCCGCACGTCGCCGGAGGTGTCGGCTCCCGCCCCACACCTTGCAAGGGAAGTGTCTCGCGGATGCCGGCTGATCGCCGCGACCATCCTTGCGAAACGGTCATTGGCGTTCTTGCCACGATCCAGTTTTTTCCTTTCTTTTCAATGGCTTGGCATTCCCGTTCATGGTTTGGCGGACGCTGGCACGGTCCTCGCTAAATACCGGTCAAGCGCAACACGAAGCGCCCACCACCCAAACCACCATCACTCTGGAGAATGACCATGACTACCCTCGCCATCAAAGACATCGTTTCCGCCACCGAACTCAAGTCCGACGAACTCTCCGCCGTGCGCGGCGGCTGCAGCTACACTCCGAGCATGCCCTCCTGCTACACGCCCAGCCTGCCCGGCTGCGGCTCGTCCTACAGCCCCTCGGTTTCCCTGACGAAGAACGACTTCAACTTCGCCGCGTCGCAGAGCCTCTGCCAGGACCAGAACACCATGGTCAACAACGGCAACAACGTCGCCTTCGCCTCCGGCATCACGTCCAACGTCGCGCCGACCCAGAACGGCCACAACAACATCAGCCTCGGCTACTAAGCCAATCGTTTCCGCATAAGGAGAACAGCATGTCCAACCTGCAAATGAAGGACCTGGCCAGCGTCGAGGAACTCGATGGCCGCGCCATGGCCGAGGTGCGCGGCGGCAATGACGCCGCAGCCGCCTGGCTCAAGCAGATGGGGCCGGTGGCCAACGTGAACGTGGGCGTGAACCAGAACATCACGCAACTGCAGAACATCGAGGTCAATGCCCTGAACAACGTGGGTGTGATCGGCGCGGGCTTCGTGGCGCCGAACCTGACGGTCAGCCCCTCGCAGTGGGCCGCCGCCAACCTCGCCCTGTAAGCTTTGGGCAAGTGCAACGCACCAGCGGGAGGAGTCCTTCCGCTGGTGCGTCGTTACGCACGCAGCGCCGCACTGTGCGGTCATGACCTGCATTCCGTCCGGCTTTCGCCCGCGATTACCGGAATCTCGCCGGCGACAAGGGCTCGGCCCGCACGCCATGCTTCGCCAGCGACTCCGGCACCTCCCGCCCCAACAGCAAGGCCGCCGCGAGTTGCGCCACGGCGGGTGCGCTTTGAATGCCATATCCACCCTGCGCCGCCACCCAGAAAAATTGCGGTTCTTCCGGTTCAGGTCCGATCACGAGATCGCCATCCGCAACGAATGAACGCAGCCCAGCCCAGGTCCGGCGCGGACGCCGGATCTGCAAGGTCGTCGCCTCTTCGATGCGGTAGATGCCGGTCGCGACATCCAGTTCTTCCGGCTGCACGTCGTGCGGCGACACGGGATCTGCATTGGCGGGCGAGCCCAGCAATTGCCCTGCATCCGGCTTGAAGTAATAGGATTCGTCGATGCCGATCACCGTCGGCCAGCCAGCGAAGTCGACTCCGGCCGGCGCATCGAAGGTGAAGGCCGTGCGCCGCTTGGGCTGCAGGCCGATGGGCGGCACTCCGCACAACCCGGCCACCGTATCGGCCCATGCGCCTGCCGCGTTGACAAGCACCCGCGCGCCCAGCGTGCGGCCGTCTTGGAGGCGGATCTGCCAGCCCTGCCCTTGTCCCTGTCCTTGCCGATTCGCTTGCTCGAGACGGGCATCGACGAACAATCGGCCGCCGGCGTTTCGCTGGCGCTTGAGATATCCCTGGTGCAAGGCATGGACGTCGATGTCCATGGCGTCGGGTTCATGCAGCGCGCCGGCGACCATGTCGGCGCGCAACACCGGGCAGCGCGCGACGGTTTCCCGCGCATCCAGCAGGACCGCGTCGGGAGAGCCTGCGCGCGCCTCCGCCACCGCCCGTTGCAGCAGTTCTTCCTGTCCTTTCATTGCCACATGCATCACGCCGCGCGGACTCAGGATGGGATGCTCGGTGAAGCCTTGCGGCGGCCTTTCCAGGAAGGCGCGGCTGGCGCGCGTCAGCGCACGGATCATGGGCGTGCCGTACGTCTCCGAGAACAGCGCGGCCGAGCGGCCTGTGGAATGCCATCCAGGTTGTGGTTCCTGCTCGAGGATGGCGACAGAGGCATGCGGAGCCAGTTCCGCTGCCAGCGACGCGCCCGCGATGCCGGCGCCGATGATGATGAAATCGAATTCCATGTTTTTCCTAGCTTTCTGGATGGCGCCGCCGGCTTCCGGCCGCCCTTTGTCCGTTGCGGAACTCATCCGGCGTCACCCCAGCCATGCGCTTGAACATGGCGATGAACGACGATGCGCTGCCATATCCGAGGTCGAGGGCGATGTGCTCGACGGTATCGCCGGCGTCGAGGCGCGGCATGGCCTTCACGACCCGCAGGCGCTGCCGCCATTCGCTGAACGGCATGCCGAATTCACGCTGGAATCGCCGCATCAGCGTGCGCTCGGTGGTGTTCGCCGCGCGCGCGAGTTCCGCCAGTGAACGGGAGTCGCCTGGATTCGCTTCCAGCGTCTGCAGCACCGGCTGCAGCAATGGATCCTCGGTGCCGGGCAGATAGCTTGCCGTGGATTCGGCGCGCGCCAGTTGGTCCACGAGCACGCCAAGCAGGCGCTGGTCTTCTTCGGCATGGTTGCCAGCGCCAAAGTGATCGCGCAAGTATTCGAGCATCGCCCGTACCAGCGGACTGACCGTGACGGCGCATGGCTGCGCGGGGAGCCTGGCGCAAAGCTCCTGCGCGACGTAGACCGAGCAGAAGCTGGTCTCGTACCGGTTCAGGCCCTGGTGGCCGGTGTATGGCGGCAGCCAGATGCCGCAACGCGGCGGCGCCAGGCAATGCCGATCGGCCAGCTTCACCTCCATCAACCCGCTGAAGGAATACACCAGCTCCCCCCAGGCGTGATGATGCTCGCGCGTCGCAGCCTCCGCCGGCACCGATGACGAGCGGAAGAAAACCGGTGCGGGCAATCGGGTGCCCGCGGATGGATAGACGTGCTTCGCGCGTGGCTTCATGCTGCTCCCTTCGGATTCCAGTCGAATGCGCCCCGTGTCGTGAAGATTGGCGGAAACGCTGCATTGACTGTCATGTATTCACTATATCCATGGCGCATGCCACGCGCATAATTTTGCCACGGACGGCGAAACTAGGGAGCGATCGGATGGATGCGCGCAAGGCGGTGGATGGGCAGGCGATCGGCATCATGGTGATGCTATGCATGATCTGGGGCTTGCAGCAGGTCGTGCTCAAGGCGACGGTGGACGACATCAGCCCCACGCTGCAGGTCGCCCTGCGCTCCGGCATCGCCGCCCTCCTCCTGATGGCCCTCATGCGCATCAGGAAGGAAAGGATCGCCTTGCTGGACGGTCCCTGGCGGGCGGGCCTGCTGGCTGGCGGCCTGTTTGCCTCCGAGTATCTTTTTGTCTGCGAAGCGCTGCGCCACACCAGCGCAGCCCATGCGGTGGTGTTCCTGTACACCGGACCGATCTTCGCCGCGCTCGGCCTGCATTGGAAGCTTCCTTCGGAGCGCCTCGCACCGATCCAATGGGCGGGCATCGCGGTCGCCTTCGCCGGCATCTTCGTGGCTTTCCTCGGAAAGGACCAGGCGTCGTGGCAACCGTCGCCCGGCGATTCCGGCGCGCTGTGGGGAGACTTCCTTGCCCTGGGCGCCGGCGCCGCGCTGGGCAGCACCACCGTGGCGATACGCTGTTCCGGCCTGGCGCAATCCACCGCGAAGCAAACCCTGCTCTACCAGTTAGTCGTTGCCTTTCTCATCCTGCTGGCCGTCGCCGCGTTCACCGGCGAACTGGGCATCAAGCCGACCGCGGGTGCGCTGGAGAGCCTCGTCTTCCAGACGGTGATCGTGTCCTTCGCGAGTTTCCTGGCGTGGTTCTGGCTGTTGCGCCAGTACCTCGCCTCCCGGCTTGGCGTGTTTTCCTTCATGACGCCGATGTTCGGCGTGATGCAGGGCGCATGGCTGCTGGGCGAGGACATCGAGTCCCGTTTCCTTGCCGGCGCGCTTCTCGTGCTTGCCGGGATTGCCATCGTCAGCAGCCACGGCTGGCGAAAACCTGCGTGAGCCGGTGACACCCCAAACAGGATGCTGGAGATTTGCTAACATCGGGTGACCATCCACCTCATCCCGGGTCCGGCCGCCATGGACGGAATCCTTACTTTTTCATCATGACCCGTCGCTCCTGGTACTTCGGCTGGAACATCGTTGCCGCCGCCACGCTGCTCACCGCATTGACCGTCGGCATGCGCCTCGGCATCGGCCCGTTCTTCCTGCCCATGATCAAGGATCTCGGATTCAGCCGGAGCCTGCTGGCCATGATCATCGGCGTCGGCATGCTGTGCTATGGCCTGGCGATGCCGCTCGCCGGCTACCTCGTCGGCAGGCTGGGAACGCGCCCCGTCCTTCTGCTTGGCACCACCATCGTTGCCATCTCCATCATCTGGACGGTCACGGCCCGCACGCCCGTCGCCTTCATGCTCGCATTCGGCGTGCTGATGTCGATCGGCCTCGGCTTCACGAGTCCGGTGGCGCTGACGCCGGTCATCAGCCGCTGGTTCACGCGCCAGCGCGGCATGGCGCTGTTCTTTCTCTCCACCGGCTCGATGGCCGGCATGGCCATCATGACACCGGTGCTTACCTTGCTGATCGAGAGGATGGGCTGGCAATCGACCCTGGTTGCCTTCGCCGTCGCGTTTGCCCTCGTCACCGTGCCAGCGGCATTGTTCATCATCCGCGAGGACGCGCCGCCGAACACGGACCTTCTGCCCGAGCAGGCGAACGCGCAAGCGGCCGCCCCCAGGGCGGCGATGGCGAGCCTGTCGTTCGGTGCCGCCATCCGGACATCGCCTTTCTGGAAGATCGTCGCCGGCCTCTTCGCATGCGGCTTCAGCATGAACCTGCTGGGCACCCACGGCATGCCCATGCTGATGGACCACGGGTTCGATGCGATGACAAGTTCCTACGGCATCGGCCTCATCGGACTCGTCGCCATCGCCGGCACGCTCGTGCTCGGCAGGCTGTCGGACCGCCTGCCTCGCAGGAACATCCTGGGAACGATCTACTTCGTGCGCGGCCTCGGCTTCTTTGCCCTCCTCCTCGTCGGCACCCATTGGGAGCTGTACATCGCCGCCTCGATAGGCGGACTGGTCTGGGCAGGAAGCATCGCCACCTCGTCGGCGATCCTTGCCGACGTCTACGGCGTCAGGCTGGTAGGCGTGATGTATGGCACCGCTTACCTGGGACACCAGGTCGGCGCCATGATCAGTTCCTGGCTCGGCGGCTGGGGTTATGAACGTTTCGGCACCCACTGGGTGGCGTTCGGCAGCGCCGGCGTCCTCCTCCTCATTGCGTCCGGCGTGGCGCTGAGCCTGCCATTGCGCGGCTTCACCCTGATGGGGGAGCCGCTGCCCGCCAAGACCTGACAACACAAAAACGCATCACCCGGGAGGCTGCCGCTCGCCGGAATCCCTGGTCATTCGTGCAACGACGGACCGGATGCTGCCGCGTTCGTGCCCTAACGAATGTTGATGGTGTGAACCTTTCTTCACGGCACTGTTCTATTGGAGACGCGATGCGTCGCGCCGTCTCCCGTCAACCGAACCTGAAGAAAAATCATGACACGTCCCCTCGCCTTCCTGGCCCGCTCATCCCTCGTCCTGTCGCTCGCCGCCTGCGGAGGCGGATCCTCGACATCGCCCGGCGTCGCCGGCACCCAGTCCGCCGCTAGCGCGCCGGAAGCCGTCGCTGCCGTCGCCGCTACCAGCAGCGTCGCGGCGCCCGCAGCGACACCTTCTTCGCCAGCGGCCGAGGCGCCGGTGTCCACCGCGCCGGCAACCACGGTTGCCGACGTAACAACCGCGATCACGGCAACCACGACACCCACCGCACCCACCGCACCCACGTCTGCCGCGTCCGCTACGGGAACGTCTGCGACATCGGCAACACCAGCCCCGGCGATCGAACCCGCCCCCGCGGTGGTCGTTGCCACGGCCCCGTCGGCCCCGTCGACCCCGGCGCCGGCATCTACTCCCGCAACTTCCGACACCACGTCAACCCTGCCGTCCACCGCCCCCGCACCGGCCGCAGCCGCGCTGGCGCCTGCCGGCCAGGATGCAAGCCAGTACACCCTGACCTTCAATGACGAGTTCAATGCCGGCAGCACCATTGACGCCGGCAAATGGACGAGCGACATCTATTACAAGGCGAATAACGCGACGAAGAATTTCAACGTCGAAGGCGGCGCGCTGAACATCTGGCCGGCGCTGGACGCAAGCGGCCGCTTCTTCGACCGCACCGTGGTGACGGAAAACCGGTTTGCGCAGCAGTATGGCTTCTTCGAGGTGGAAGCGAAGCTGCCGGTCGGCGCCGGCCTGCATCCGGTGATCTCGCTCACCGCGAACAACGGTCCGGAAATCGCGATGATGCACGCTTACTCCGGCGCGCCCAACGGCGCATGGTCATCGTCCAACCTTGCTCCCGTCGACTACGTGGTGACGGCGATGCGCTCGCCCGACAGCTACATCGACGAATTCCGGGCGCGAAGCGCGATCGGATCCGTCGACTTGTCGGCGGCCTTTCACAAGTATGGCGTCCGGTGGGACGCGAACTCGGTGAAGTATTACTTCGACGGCGTGCAGATCGGGCATACCGTTAACCAGGGCGAAATCCGCACGCCGATGTACTTCTATGTCGGATTGTGGATGGTGAACGAGGAAACCTCGCCTGCCGTCGGCGCGGGCACCCTTGGCGCTTCCAATGCCTACACCCCGCAGGGCAAGGGAAACGCCATGAAAATCAACTACGTGCGCGCATGGCAGTTCACCGGCCAATGACCGGCGATTGGCTTGATATTCATCAGGCCTGAGTAGAACGGGACGGGCCGGGTGTTCCATTTTGGAGCAACCGGCCGGCGGAACCGGACTACTCCCCGGTCAATGGGAGACGCATGCCCAGGCGGATGCCCAATCGAACGGGACACAAATAAATAGCGTCCAAGCTTTTCTTCTCGATTGCGACTAATATAAGAGGACGAGGCAGCGTTGGCCCGCGGTGTTTGCTGGCCATCCCTGCACTTGTCATGAAGCGTGAGGCCTCAGGTCCACGCCGCAATCAAATCAACGAGGAGAACAGAGAGATGGCGATTCAATTCAACGTCAACGGCAAGCCCGTGACGGTAGATGCGGAGGCGGATACCCCGCTGCTTTGGGTCATCCGGGATGAGGTCGGACTGACTGGAACCAAGTTTGGCTGCGGCCAGGCGCTGTGCGGCGCCTGCACCGTGCACCTGAATGGCACGCCGGTGCGTTCCTGCCAGACCCCGGTTTCGGCGGTCGCCGGCCAGAAGGTCACCACGATCGAATCGCTGTCCCCGGACAATTCGCATCCGCTGCAGAAGGCATGGATCGCGCACGACGTGCCGCAATGCGGCTACTGCCAATCGGGACAGCTGATGAGCGCCGCCGCCCTGCTGGCGACGAACACCAATCCGACCGATGCCGACATCGACGCCGCCATGAGCGGCAACATCTGCCGCTGTGGCACCTATTCGCGCATCCGCGCCGCCATCAAGACGGCGGCGAGCGAAATGCGCTCCAAGGCTTGAGGAGACCGACATGACGACCTCGCGCCGCGACTTCCTCAAAACTTCCGCCCTCGCCGCTTCCGGCCTGATGATGGGTGTGCACCTGCCGGGCCTGATTAAGCAGGCCCAGGCCGCAGGCACCCTGTACACCCCGAATGCCTGGGTCCACATCGCTGACGACAACACCATCACCCTGCTGTCCGCCCGTTCCGAAATGGGCCAGGGCGTCTATACCGCCTTGCCGATGCTGATCGCCGAAGAGCTCAACGTCGACCTCAATGCCGTCAAGGTGGCGATCGCGCCGCCCGGCGCGGTGTACACCAATGCCCTGCTCGGCGCCCAGATCACCGGCGGCTCCACCTCGGTGCGCGACGGCTGGGAGAAGCTGCGCGTGGCCGGCGCCCAGGTCCGCACCATGCTGATCAGCGCGGCCGCCGCGAAATGGAAGGTGCCGGCGTCGGAACTGCGCGCCGACAAGGGCCGCGTGCTCGGGCCGGGCGGCAGGAGCGCGACCTACGGCGAGCTGGCCGAAGCCGCGTCCAAACTGGCGCCGCCGGAAAAGGTGGCATTGAAGGATCCCAAGGAATTCACCCTCGTCGGCAAGCCGACCAAGCGTCTCGACACCCCGGCCAAGGTCAACGGCAGCGCCACGTTCGGTATCGACGTCAAGCTGCCCGGCATGCTGTACGCCTCGCTGGAACAATGCCCGGTGATCGGCGGCACGGTCAAGAGCGTCGATCAGGCTAAGGCGCGCGCGATGCCAGGCGTGATCGACGTGGTCCAGATCCCGGACGGCGTGGCGGTCGTGGCGACCAGCTACTGGCGCGCGCGAAAGGCCCGCGAGGCGCTCGCCATTGCCTGGAACGAAGGCCCGGTGGCGAAGCTCGACAATGCGTCGATGATGAACGGCATCCGGCAGGCCGCCGCCAATGGGAAGATCATTCCCATCAACAAGGCGGGCGATGCGGCCGCCGCCATGCAAGGCGCGGCGAAGACGCTGAGCGCCGAGTATGAGCAGCCGATGCTTGCCCACGCGCCGATGGAGCCGATGAACTTCACGGCGTCCTACCAGGACGGCAAGTGCCTCCTTATCGGCCCCACCCAGTTCCAGCAAGGCGCGCAAGGGTCGGTGGCGCAGGCGCTGGGCATCAAGCCGGAAGACGTCACCTTGCAGACCACTTTCCTCGGCGGCGGCTTCGGAAGGCGCCTGGAAGTCGACTTCATCGTGCAGGCCGCGCAGATCTCGAAGGCGGTCGGCAAGCCGGTCAAGCTGATCTGGACCCGCGAAGACGACACCACGCACGACTTCTACCGCCCGATGGCGCTGCACCGCATGCAGGCCGGACTGGACGCTTCGGGCAAGCCCCAGGCGCTCAGCTTCCAGCTCACGTCGCAATCGGTCACGCAGCGCGCCTTCGGCCTGCCCAAGGACACCCTCGATCCCTTCATGGCCGAAGCGGCGGTCGTTCCCTACGCCATTCCCAACGTCAAGCAGGACCTCGTGATCCATGATGCCGGCCTGCGGGTCGGATACTGGCGTTCGGTCAGCCATGCGCTCAATGCCTTCGCCAACGAGTCCTTCATCGACGAGATGGCCGCCGCCGCCGGCAAGGATCCCTACGCCTATCGCATGGCCCTGCTGGAGAAGCAGCCGCGCTTCGCCAACGTGCTCAAGCTGGCTGCCGACAAGGCGGGCTGGGGCACGCCGCTCGCGGCGGGACGGTCGCGGGGCATCGCGCTGATGGAAGGTTACGATACCTACATGGCGCAGGTGGTCGAGATCTCGATGCGCGACAACCAGCCGGTGGTGCACCGCGTGGTGGTGGCCGCCGACCTCGGCCGCATGGTCAATCCGGACACGGTGGAAGCGCAGATCCAGTCGAGCGTGATCTTCGGCCTGTCATCGACCCTTCATGGCGACATCACGCTGGACAAGGGCAAGGTGCAGCAGACCAACTTCCACAATTATCCGGTGGTGCGGATGAACGAGGCCCCGTCGATCGACATCATCCTGGTGCCCAGCACCGAAAAGCCGGGCGGCATCGGCGAACCTGCCACCGCGCTGGTGGCGCCGGCGGTCGCCAACGCCCTGTTTGCAGCCACGGGCAAGCGCGTTCGCCGCTTGCCGCTGTCTGCGGATAACATCCGGCGCGCCTGAGTCCTGAAAACCAAGGCATCAAGGGGCAATGCGGACCGGAGCGAAGCCGGTCCGCATTCACGCTGGGCCGCCATGGCGCCGGAGATTGCCGGGCGCGCAGGCTCGCCTGTCGTCAATGCGCGCCGCCCGCATCCGCGGGCGCGCCGGTGCGCGACGGCTTGGTCAGCCAGACGAGGCCGATCAGGGCCAGGAATAGCCATGCCGAGATCCAGAAGATGTCTGTCGCCGACATGGTGCTGGCCTGCACCGTGATCATCCTGTCGATCACCGCGTAGGCGCCCTGCTCCGGCATGCCCTGCGCGGTCAGGTCGCGCATCATCTGTGCGAACGGCTGGCTGTACGGCCCGGAGTTCTCCGCCAGCTGGGCGTGATGCAAGGCGGTCCGGTTTTCCCAGATGGTCGAGGTGATCGAGGTGCCGATGCCGCCGCACATGATGCGGACGAAATTCGACAGGCCGGCCGCGGCGGGCATCTTTTGCGGAGGCTGGCCAGAGAGGATGATCGACGTCAGGGGAATGAAGAACATCGCCATCGCGGCGCCCTGGATGATGGTGGGGATCATGAGCGTGCGCGTATCCACGTCCGGCGCGAAATGCGAGCGCATGAAAAACACGGCCGCGAAGATGGTGAAGGCCGCGGTGGAAAACAGCCGCGGGTCCATTTTCGCCAGCAGCCGACCGACCACAGGCGACAGGATGATCGCGAGCAGGCCGACCGGCGCCATGACCTTGCCGGCCTCGGTCGCCGTATAGCCGACCGTCGTCTGCAGCCAGAGCGGCAGGATCACGAGGCTGCCGAAGAACAGACCGTACGCCACCGAGATGGCTACCACGCCGCCCGAGAAATTGCGTCCCCGGAACAGCGACAGGTCGACCACCGGATGCGCGTCCGTCAATTCCCAGGCAACGAAGAAGATGAAGCACATGCCGGCCACCAGGGCGAGCGCGATGATCTCCCCGGAATTGAACCAGTCGAGTTCCTTGCCCTTGTCGAGCATGAGCTGGAGGCAGCTTACCCATACCACGAGCAGGCCGAGTCCGATCTTGTCGATCGGCCGGTTCACCGTCGGCGATTCGCGCTTGGCATAAATTGACCACGTGACCCAGGCCGCCAGCAAGCCGATCGGCACGTTGATGTAAAAGATCCAGGGCCAGGTGTAATTGTCTGAAATCCATCCGCCCAGCAGCGGCCCCATGATGGGCGCCACCAGGGTCGTCATTCCCCAGAACGCCAGGGCCATGCCGCTCTTCTGCGGCGGATAGCTCGCGAGAAGCAAGGCCTGCGACAGGGGAATCATCGGGCCCGCGACCGCGCCCTGCAAGACCCGCGCGGCGATCAGCACGCCGATGCTCGGGGCCATGCCGCACAGGAAGGAGGCGATCACGAAGAGGATCACCGAGGCGATGAACAGCCGCACCTGCCCGATGCGCATGGTCAGCCAGCCGGTGAGGGGCACGGAAACGGCATTCGAGACGGCGAAGGACGTGATCACCCACGTTCCCTGCTGGGGGGACACGCCAAGGTCGCCCGAGATCGCGGGGATGGACACGTTCGCGATGGATGAATCCAGCACGTTCATGAACACGGCCAGCGACAGGCTGATCGTGCCGAGGATGAGTTGCCTGCCCTGCAGCGGCGGCGTCGAAGGTGCTCCCGGTGGACTCATGGTGGGCTTATGCGGCTTCTGGATGGACGATGTCCAGAGAGATTGCCAGCCATGCCATTAGTTCGCCACTTCCTTGACTGGGAGAAACCGGATTTGCTGTGATGGATCAAGCAAGGCTCCGCGGCATGCAACCAAAACCCTTGCCATCCCTCCAATGCTGTGTCTTTCCCGCAATGAATAAGCTGAAGAACGATCTGGAGAAAACGAATGAACGACACAGGATTCCTGAGCGACATACAAACCCTGCGCGCCCGCGCGCGCCAGCACATCGAAGAAGGCGCGGTCACCTCCGGCTATGGAGCGGACCGCGACACGGTGCTCAAGCTGCTCAATGAGGCGCTTGCCACCGAGATCGTCTGCACCCTGCGCTACCGCCGGCACTACTTCATGGCGAAGGGTATCCATTCGCAGAGCGTGGCCGACGAATTCATGGAGCATTCCAACGAGGAGCAGGGGCATGCCGACCGCATCGCGGAACGCATCGTGCAACTCGGCGGCGAGCCGAATTTTTCGCCGGACGGAATGTCCACGCGAAGCCATGCCGAATACGTCGAGGGGACGAATCTCGTCGACATGATCAAGGAAGATCTGGTCGCGGAACGGATCGCCATCGAGAGTTATACGGAAATGATCCGGTATCTGGGCGACAAGGATCCGACGAGCCGCCGCATGATGGAAGAGATCCTTGCTGTGGAAGAGGAACATGCGGATGAGTTGGCGGATTTGCTGGAAGATATTCCGGGGGATGAGGCCAAGCATTGAGGGGCGTTTGGGTGCCGGGGATGACGCTGTCATCCCTGACCACCGCTGTCATCCCCGCGAAGGCGGGGATCCCATTTCTACTGCGGTCGCGCATTTCTCTTCGGTGACCCGGTTGCGGCTCCCACTCCGTGGAGCCTTGCCAGGAATGGCCCCGGCAGTGTGCACTCTGTGGCTATCTCACCCCGTCAGCAACTGCCCGGCCCGCTGAAGCAACCTCGCCACCCTCGCCGGCTCGACCTGATACGCCGTCGGATGGCGCGACACGCAGCAGTCGTCAAGCAAACTGCGCATGCAGGCGTCGGCGCGGCGCACGTCGCGCACATGCTCCTGGTGCACGCATGCGAACGATTGCGGCAGTTCGCCGAAGGCCAGCCCGTCTGCGCAGGCTTCGCGATCGGTGGCGACCGTGATGGCGACCATGTCGGGGTAGAACAAATGCTGGTGGAGGTAGACGGTGCCGGCCTGGACGTCGTCGTCCGTTTCGGAAGTCCCGAGCTCGGACATCGCGCCGGCGACCGTGGCCATGTCGGCGATCGCGTCTGAGAAGGCGCCGACCGGCTGGGCGTAGTTTTCCATGTCGAGCGAGAACCTGAGCTTCAGGTCCAGGGTGACTGGCTGCCCTGCTTCCGAAAGTTGCTGGGCCTGCTGGACCCGCGCCAGGATGGTTTCGCCGACGCTTTCATGGATCAGCTGGTTCATCGCGGTGAGCTTGAGCATGCCATCCCGGACGTCCTGGAGATGGCCCTGCAGTTCGCGGCACCAGGCGTCGCAGCCGGTCACGGTGACGCACCATGCGGGCAGGCCCGTGGCTTCTGACACCAGGCGCTTTGCGGTGAGGTAACGCATCTGCGATCGCGCGGCGATGCGCTCCATCGCCTCAAGCACGCCCTGGCTGACGTCCCCCGCATCCGGTCCGAGCAGGTCGTTCAGGCCGGCATTGTTTTCATAGACGCGGCGGACCATGTCCTTGTACACGGCTTCGAGCCCGGTGATGCCTGCGTCGGCCGGAAACACGCCTTCCGGTTCGGGAAAGCTGACGGTCTCGCATTGCGCTATCGCATCCACCAGGACCTGGCCGAGCAGTTCATACTGCCACCATTGCCGGCGGGCCGCGTAGATCAGTCGCGCGGTGTCGCTGAAGGTGGCCGGAATGGCTGAGGAAGGGCCGCTGGGCATGATG
Organism: Noviherbaspirillum galbum; assembly: GCF_010974945.1. Lineage (GTDB taxonomy): Bacteria > Pseudomonadota > Gammaproteobacteria > Burkholderiales > Burkholderiaceae_D > Noviherbaspirillum > Noviherbaspirillum galbum. The sequence goes on from NZ_JAAIVB010000052.1 coordinate 47,065, forward strand.
TCCTCCATGGCAGGTTCGGACCCTCGCCTGGCAAGTGCCAGGGTCCGGCGGCGTGATTGCCCGTCAGGGTGGTCTTCATTGCTTGACCATGCCCCGGGGCGATTGTTCCGGTTCCCGCCCGAGGCCATGGAGAAGGAGCAGTCCGGGCGCGGCATGGCGCCATCAGCGAGGCATGATCAAAACGGGAACGGCTTACATGGGCCGGTAGCATTTTCAGAGGGGCGCGCGGACCAAGGCACCTCAGGCCCCGCGGGAGGGCACTGGTATGTGTCTTGCTCGTGCCGTCCTAATCAACCTGACGACCATGGCAGACCATTCAAACAAGGCGGTGTATGCCGCGCTCGCCGGCAATGTGCTGATCGCGCTTACCAAGTTCGCGGGCGCGTTCTACACGGGCAGCTCGGCGATGCTGTCGGAAGGCGTGCATTCGCTGGTGGATTCCGGCAACGAACTGCTGCTTCTCTATGGTCTCAGGCGGGCGCGGCTTCCGGCGGACGCCCGCTTCCCATTCGGCCACGGCAAGGAAGTCTACTTCTGGAGCTTCGTGGTGGCGCTGCTGATCTTTGCGCTCGGCGCCGGGGTGTCGCTGTATGAAGGCGTGCATCACTTGCGGCATCCGACGTCGATGGAGAACCCCGTCGTCAACTATGTCATCCTCGGCTTGAGCATGCTGTTCGAGGGCGGCTCATGGATCGTCGCCTTCACCGAATTCCGCAAGGCCAAGGGCAACCGGGGCTATATCGACGCGGTGCGCCGGGCAAAGGATCCAACCACCTTCACGGTCCTGTTCGAAGACAGCGCGGCCCTGCTCGGCCTGGTGTTCGCCCTGGCCGGCGTCTACCTGAGCGACAGGACGGGCAGCCCGGTCTTCGATGGCGCGGCGTCCATCATCATCGGCCTCATTCTCGCGGCAACGGCATTCTGGCTGGCGCGGGAAACGAAAGGCTTGCTCATCGGGGAAAGTGCCGATTCGGAGGTGGTCAGCGGCATCCGCCACCTGATCGAGGCGGAAGAGGAAGTCGACCGCGTCAACGAGATCCTGACGATGCACATGGGCCCCGAATTCATCCTGGTGAACGTCAGCCTGCACATCGCGCCGCACATCGATCGCCGGGGCGCGCACGACACCTTCGAACGGATCACGCAACGGATCAAGGCCCGGTACGCGAATGTGAAGCGCGTATTCATCGAATCGGAAAGCCGGCCGGAACACGCGACGGTTTCCATGAAGTAATCCTGCATTAGTGTCCCGGCGCCTCGATGGAACGACACGCTTGCCAGCGTCAATTCCATGTTTGCACCGCAGCATGGTCAACAACGAGCCCGGTTTTCTTGCGCAATCTAAAGACTTTGCGCGTTTTAGTTGAGTAAGGTGCCGCCGTTTCGCTAATGTTGCGCCTGAACCAACATGGAGCGACCACTTGAACTCTCTCGACTCAGCGAAGAAGGCCATCAAAGCAGAACTCGCCCAGGCCCGCCAGGGCGCCGAGTATTACCTCAGTCTCGCTTCGGCGCTGGAAGATGCGCTGGAAAAGCTGGAAAGCGCGCGGCCCGCCATGAAGGCGTCCCGCACGGCGAAGAATGTCATGCTTAATGGCAAGAGTGCGCGGAGAGCCGCGCCGGGACGCAAGACGGGGACAGGCAGGTCGGCAAAAGCCGGGACGGCCGCCGGCAAGTCGGGCAAGGCACCGGCAGGCACGAGCGCATTGCCGAAGACCGGGATGGCATTCTGGATTGACCTGCTATCGGAAGAGCCGAAGTCCGCCGGCGACATCCTGAAGGCGGCCATGGACCGGCTCGGCCTCGCCAACCCGGACAGCGAGCAAAAGAAAAAGCTGATCCAGCGCCAGACATTTGCCTTGAATACCCTGGTCAAGGACAAGAAAATCGCGGACGAGGGCACCCGCCGCGCCCGGCGCTTCTTCGTGCGGAACGGCGAACAATCCCGACAATGACCGCAAGCTGAGCAGACGCCGCCGCGCGGCACGCCTGACCACATGGCTCAGGCACCGTGCTCCGCCTGGCTGGGCCCGGAGCCGGTTTTCAAACCGGCTTCCATGTCGGTTTCCACCAGGTTCCTGCCCTTAAGCTTTGCGTCGTACAGCAGCCCGTCCGCGCGCCGTATGCCCTGCTCCACCGGTTCCTCCGCCGCCAGTTCCACGAGGCCGGCGGAGAAGGTAAAGGCAATCTCTCCTGCGTGCCGGAGCAGCCGCGCCGACTCGACCTGGCTTCGCAGCCTTTCCAGCACCGCATGCGCGCTGCGCAGGTCCGTCCCCGGCAGGTAGAGCAGGAATTCTTCCCCGCCCCATCGCGCCAGCACATCGCTTTCGCGCAGATGCTGCCTGCCGAGCCGGGCGAACTGCTTGAGCACTTCGTCGCCCGCATCATGTCCGTGCTCGTCGTTGATCTTCTTGAACCAGTCGAGGTCGATCAGCGCGATGCATATGCTGTCGACCGCTCCCGTCCGGCGCTGCTCGTCGTGGCGCAGCAGTTCGGTCATGTAGCGCCGGTTGGGCAGCGCGGTGAGTTCGTCGGTGGTCGCCAGCTTGCGGTTGGCCTCGGCCGCGGTGCGCAGTTCTTCGCGTTGCGCCTTCAGGCTCGCCTGCAGGTTGTTCAACCGGCCGGTGATCACGCCGACCACCAGCAAGCCGGAGCTGGCCAGCATGAAGTGCAGCAACTCGGTCTTGAGGTCGAAGAACTGCGGCGCGGTGAAAGGCATGGCGCACATCGTCGCCCCAAGGAAGACGATGGCGAAGATGCTGAGCGAAAGGGCTTCCCGCGCCTTTAGTGAAAACGCGGAAAAGATCAGCACCACGAACAACCCCAGGAGGGTAGCGCCGCGCAACGGGCCTTGCCCGGTATAGGAAAGCGCGATGCACACGATGGCAAACCACGACTGGTAAAGCGATAGCTGCGCCGTGCTCAGGCCGAGGCGCTCGAAATTCCGGATCAGCAGCAGGAAGGCGATTTCCCCGGTCACCACCAGCCCTGTGAATATGAACGCGATGCCGGCGTTGGCCTTGCCGAACCTCACCTCCACCCAGAAGAAGGTCAAAGAGGCGGCATACAGTAGCGCTGTTGCGCCCCAGTAGGCCACCAGCCGCCGCATCTTCTTGTCGTTTCCAGCGGCCTTGTCGAGCAACCATGTACCCAGTGTCATCCCCGCCCCAAGGAAAGTGAACCCTGCAAAATCCTGCATGCATGGCCGCACCCTGTCCCGGGTCTTTGCCAATTTAGTTACTTTACAGAAAGTATTTATGCTTTTCCATAGAAAGCGCCCGATATCGTGCGCGGATGGCGCATGCCGGCGGGCGGGCGTGGAAAACGTGCCTCATCACCCGCCTTTTCGTTTCAGCGTGCTGACAGATTTTGACCGCTCACACCTTCCGCACGGGTAGAAACGGCCCTTGCCGCGGCACAGGCTCTCCTTCCTTGCGGTGGCGCAAAAGGCCCCGGCGCGTTTGATACAACGATGCATGACATGCCGCCGTCCAGGCGATGCCGTTACTCAGCGAGGAGAGATCATGGCTTCTTCCACCAACGATGCCGCCTTTGCCGGGTCGATCCCGCAGATCTACGACCGATATCTCGTGCCGCTGATCTTCAAGCCCTATGCTGCGGACATCGCGGAACGCGTCGCCGGGCTGCAGCCCGGCACGGTGCTGGAGATCGCCGCCGGCACCGGCGTCGTGACACGCCAGCTCGCCCGCTACCTGCCGCCGGCCGTAACCATCGTGGCCACCGACCTCAACCCGCCGATGCTCAACCATGCCGCCGCGATCGGCACAGCGCGCCCGGTCGAATGGCGCCAGGCGGATGCGATGCGGCTGCCTTTCGACGATGAGAGCATGGACGTGATCGTCTGCCAGTTCGGCGCCATGTTTTTTCCGGACAAGGCCAAGGCGTTTGCGGAAGCGCGCCGCGTGCTGCGGCCCGGGGGAAAATTCGTGTTCAACGTCTGGGACGGCATCGAGCATAACGAATTCGCCGACGTCATCACGGAGGCGCTCGTCGAGCTGTTCCCCACTGATCCGCCGCGCTTCCTGGCGCGCAGCCCGCACGGCTACCATGACCTTTCCGTCATCGCCGACGATCTGAAACGTGGCGGGTTCGCCGGCTCCCCCGAATTCTCCACACTGTCGGCGCGCAGCCGCGCCGACAGCCCGGACGTTCCCGCCATCGCCTATTGCCAGGGCTCGCCGCTGCGGAGCGAGATCGAAGCCCGCATGTCGGATGAGTCGGATGGACTGGAGAACGCCACCATCCTGGCGGAACGCGCCCTGGCGGAAAGATTTGGCGCGGGCCCCATCGATGGCAAGATCCAGGCGCACGTGATCACGGTCTCGGCTTGACGGCACCGGCGACCAGGCGGCCTGACCGGAACCCGCGGCCGTCGCGCCAGTCGTAAAGGAGGGCAACTTAAGGAGGAGAGTGTGTGACGACGCGAATCGCCGTGCTTCTGGCGCTGTCTGCAGCGACCGCCGTTCCTGCCAGCGCACAGGCGACCCGGGACGTCATCACCGTCAACCCTTACCGCCCGAGCGTGTCGAATCCCGCGGAGCCGCCGCCGCCCGGCCAGCTTGAACTGGAATTTGGCGCCCTGCACGGAAGAAGCGGGGATGCCCGCACCACCACCCTGCCCTACCTTTTCAAGCTCGGCCTCGCCGACAACTGGGGATTCCTGCTCGGCGGCGACGCCTACATCTGGTCGCGCGACGATCAAGGACAGCGCGAACGCGGCGTGGGCGACACCAGCCTGACGCTCAAGCGCGCCTATCCCGTCAACGAGAGCACCAGCCTGGGCTGGGAAGCCACCGCCACGGTGCCGACCGCGAAGGAAAGCCTCGGCGCCGGCAAGGCCGACTACACCCTCAACGGCATCTACAGCCGCGACATGGGCGAGCTGCACCTCGACGTCAACCTGAATGCCACCCGCGTCGGCAATCCCGAGCCCGGCACGGCCAGGATGGCGCAGGGCCTCTCCGTCGCCCTCTCGGCCAACTTCGCGCATGACTGGAGCGGCACCGCCGAACTCTCCGGCACCCATCGCACCGGCGTCGCGGCCGATGCGCAACTCCTCGCCGCGATTGCGTACAGCCCGGGGAAGCGTTATGCCGTGGACGTCGGCATCGCAAGGGGATTGACCAGGGGAGCGCAGGACTGGGCCGTCTTCAGCGGATTCGTGATCCCGCTCGGGAAGTTCTGGTAGGGCAGGCTCGCCGGGCAGCGCGGCCGAATATGCGGGACAATGCCGGGATGACCATTTCCCCCTCTCCCCAGCAGAAGCGCGAGAAGACGTTCTCGCTGCTGTTCGCATTCGCCATCGTCCTCGTTGCCATCAATCTTCGTCCCGCCCTGTCCGGCGTCGGTCCGCTGCTGAGCGCGATCCGGTCGACGATAGGCTTGTCGGCTGCGGGCGCGGGCGGCCTGACCACGCTTCCCGTGCTGTGCTTCGGCATCATTGCCCCGCTCGGCCCGCTGCTGGCGCGGCGGTTTTCCACCGAACGCACCATCCTCTTCGCCTTGCTTGCCCTGGCGGCAAGCATCGTCCTGCGCATTTTCCTTGGCCTGCCAGGATTGTTCGCCGGCACCTTCCTGTGCGGCGCCAGCATCGGCGTGGTCATGGTCCTGCTGCCCAGCATTCTCAAGCGTGAATTCTCGAAGGAAATCAGCTTCATCACCGGGCTGTACACCATGGCATTGTCACTCGGCGCGGCCATCGCAGCGGGCGTGGCGGTGCCCTTGCAGCGGCTGGCCGGCGGCGACTGGCGCGTGGCGCTGGCGTTCTGGAGCCTTCCCGCCCTCCTCGGCACCGCCGCCTGGGCGGCCACCGGCCTGCGCAGGCATGCGGGCGAAAGCCAGGCGCGCCAGCGCGTGTCGGGCCTGAGCCGCAGCGGCACGGCATGGCAGGTCGCGCTGTACATGGGGTTCCAGTCGGTGCTCGCGTATTGCGTGTTCACCTGGCTGCCCAGCATCCTGACCGATCGCGGCTTGTCCGCCGTGACCGCCGGGGCGATCCTGTCGACGTCGATCGGCGCGCAACTCGTGACCGCCTTGTCGGGTCCGTGGCTTGCGACGCGCGGCCGGGACCAGCGCCTCATCGCCGCGGTCATGATGGGGCTGACGCTGGTTGGGCTGATGGCCTGCATGTATGCGCCCATCCAGATGATCTGGTGGTCGGCCATCATCCTCGGGCTCGGCCAGGGCGGCAGCTTCAGCGTGGGCACCATCATGGTGGTGCTGCGCTCGCCGAACCCGCAAGTGGTGGCATCGCTGTCGGGCATGACCCAGTTCGTCGGCTACCTGCTGGCGGCAACCGGCCCCTTCTTCGCCGGATTGCTGCGCGACATCAGCAAGGGCTGGGACCTGACGGCGGTGTTTTTCTTCGTCGTCAGCGTCGGCGCGATGGCGGCCGGCATCGGCGCGGGCCGGGCGCGCCACATCAAGCTTTCCGGGATGGCCGAGGCCGGCTAGAACGCGTGGCTGGACTGTCCCGTCCGCGGGGAAGACCCGCGGGCGGAGCGATTTTCCGTTCCGGCGCGCAAATTATTGTATACAATATCGGTATACGTTATATACTGCGCGGGTACGGACACGGAGACTGGCATGACACGGGAAAGAAGCATCGGCGACACCATCCTGCAGTGGGCCGAGGAACTGGCGAACCATACGGAAACGCCGGGAATGATGACGCGCACCTACCTGACGGAGGCGCATCGCGGCGCGGCGGGACAGATCGCGCGCTGGATGAGCGAAGCCGGCATGAACGTCCGTACCGACCAGGCCGGCAACGTGATCGGCCGCTACGAAGCGTCGAATCAAGCAACGACGGGCGCCAGGGCGCTGCTGACCGGATCGCACTTCGACACGGTGCCCAACGGCGGCAAGTTCGACGGCAATCTCGGCGTGCTGCTGCCGATCGCCTGCATCGCCGAGTGGAACCGCCGGCAGAAGCGGTTTCCGTTCGCCATCGATGTCATCGGCTTCGCCGAAGAGGAAGGCGTCCGCTTCAAGGCCACGCTGCTCGGCAGCCGGGCCATCGCAGGCACCTTCGACCTCGCGGTCCTCGACAAGAGGGATGAGCATGGCGTGGCGATGCGCGAGGCAATGGGCGCCGCCGGCCTGTCCTTCCCCCGCCTGGCCGAGGCCGCTTACCGCCCGCAGGACGTGGCGGCCTTCGTCGAAGTGCACATCGAGCAAGGCCCGGTGCTGCTCGACGCAGGCTTGCCGGTGGGCGTGGTGACGGCCATCTCGGGCGCCTCGCGCTTCATGGTGACGGTCCATGGGCTGTCCGGCCACGCCGGCACGGTGCCCATGGGCTTGCGGCGGGACGCCGCGATGGCCGCCGCCGAGATCGGCCTGTACATCGAAAGCCGCTGCGCCGGCATCCCGGGACTCGTGGGGACCGTCGGCCGGCTGGAAGTGGTGCGCGGCGCGGCGAACGTCGTTCCGGGCGAAGCCCTCTTCTCGATCGACATCCGCGCCGAAACGGACGAGGTGCGCCGCGCGGCGGTGCAGGACGTCCTTGCCTTCATGGACGTCGTTGCCGCCCGCCGCAAGGTCCGGCTCGACGTGGTGCCTACCCATGAGGCGCGCAGCGTTCCCTGCGCGCCGTGGCTGCAGCAGCGGCTCGCCGACGCGGCGGCATCGCTCGGCCTCGAAGCAAGGCGCCTGCCCTCGGGCGCCGGGCACGATGCCATGGCCATCGCCGCGATCACAGACGTTGCCATGCTCTTCGTGCGCTGCGGCAATGGCGGCATCAGCCACCATCCGTCGGAAACCATGACCGCCGAGGACGCCGAGACCGCCGCCCGCGTATTCAGCCGCTTCGTCGAAAATTTTGCGGACGCCCCCACGCTCAAATGATGCCGCGCCGCCCGGTGGCGGCGCCCCAGACAGACCACACCCTCCAGAAGGAAATGACATGACTACCATCCTCATCGACGGCTTTACCCTTACAGCGGAACAGGTCGTTGCCGTGGCGCGCAATCCGGGCATCAAGGTCGGCCTCGCCGATTCTTCGCGCGCCGCCCTCAAGGAAAGCCGCGACTACATCGAAGCGACCTGGATGAACGACGACGCGCCGATGATGTACAGCTTCAATACCGGCGTCGGCCTGCTGAAGGACACCCGCGTCAAGGTCGAGCACATCGAGTTGTTCCAGACCCAGCTCATCAAGGCGCATGCCGCGGGCATGGGCGAACCGTTTTCGGAGGAAGTCAGCCGGGCCACCATGCTGCTGCGCGCCAATGCCTTCGCCAGCAATTATTCCGCGCCGCGCGTGGAAGTGGTTGACCGCCTGCTCGCCTTCCTGAACGCGGGCATCCATCCCCTCATGCCGCAGAAAGGATCCGTCGGCGCATCGGGCGACCTCGCTCCCCTCGCCTACCTCGCCGCCGCCATCGCCGGTTTCGACGAGGCGGAAGTCATGTACCAGGGGCGGCGCATGCGCGCCGCCGAGGCCATCGAGCAGGCGGGCATCGGTCCGGTAAAGTTCGACTTGAAGGCAAAGGACGCCTCCGCCCTGATCAATGGCTGCACCGCCTCGCTGGCCGTCGCAGCGCTGGCCGCCCACGACGCCCGGCACCTGCTGTCCGACGCCTGCCTGTCCCTCGGACTGACGCTGGAAGCGATGCGCGCCGACATGTCGGCATTCGATCCGCGCATCCACAAGGCCCGCCCGCATCCGGGACAGATCAAGACCGCCGCCATCGTGCGCAAGCTGCTCGAAGGGTCCACGCGCACCACCCACGAGGCGCGGGCGGTGCAGTTTCCCGAGGAACTCCGCCGGACCGACATCCCCTACACGCCCCGCATCCAGGACGTGTACTCGCTGCGCTGCTCGCCGCAGGTATATGGCCCAGTCTTCGATGCCCTCGACTACATCGACACCATCGTCACCAACGAAACCAATTCCGCCACCGACAATCCGCTCATCTTCGGCAAGGAAGGCGGCGGCTTCGAAATCATTTCCGGCGGCAACTTCCACGGCCAGTATCTCGCCCAGGCGATGGACCTGCTGGCAATGGCCGTGGCCGATCTCGGCAGTATCTGCGAGCGGCGCATCAACCGCCTGATCGATCCGACCTTGTCCTGGGGCTTGCCGCGCAATCTCATGTCCGGCATCCGCGGCGTGAATACCGGCTATCCGGTGGTGCAGTGCTCGATGAGTTCGCTGGTGATGGAGAACCGCACGCTGTGCATGCCGGGCAGCGTGGACAGCGTGCCGGCGAAAGGCAACAGCGAGGATCACGTCTCGAATTCCACCTGGTGCGCACGCAAGGCCGCCACCGTGGTCGAGAACACGCAATACATCGTCGGCGTGGAGATGCTGTTCGCGGCGCAGGCGCTGACCATGACGGAAGGACTGCTGCCGGGATTCGTGCTCGGGAAAGGCACGCAGGCGGCATACGAGGAAATCCGCCGCCAGATCCCCGCCTGCCTGGACGGGGACCGCTGGTTCCACGATGACATCGCCGCGGCGCGGTCCTTCGTGAAGTCCGGTTCGGTGCGCGCCGCGGTGGAAGCGCGGATCGGCAGGTTCGCCTGAGCAGGCAGGCGGCGGCAGGCTCAGTCCCGGCGGAAGGAACGCCGCGCTGCCATGGCGGCGTTCATTTCCGGGACGGCTTGCGCAGCGCCGCCCGCAGGTCGAAGCGCTGCTCCGGGCGCTGCAGCATGCGGCAGGCGCATTGTTCGAGGTGCTGGGCCATCCTGTTGACGGCGGCGTTGGCGTTTCGCTTTTCCAGCGCGTCCAGCACGGCGAAGTGTTCGTCGAACGAGCAAGGCTGTTGCGCGCCGCCTTCGTTCGACGAGGAGATCAGCAAGGTGGTGCGGCAGACGAGGCGGCGGAGCATGTCGACCAGCAGCGCGTTGCCGCTCAGCCTGGCAAGCTCCATGTGAAAGTCGGCGGACAGGCGGATCCAGAGCGGCCGGTTGCCTGACAGGTAGGCGTCCCGCTCCTGCTCCACCATCTTGCGCAGCGCGTGAAGCTGCTGGCTGCCGATTTCGCCCGATTCGCCGGACTCGCCGACCTTCTGCACGACGAAACGCTCCAGCACCTGGCGCAGCTCGAACATGTCTTCCGCTTCGCGTTCGTCCGGGCTGGCGATGAAGGCGCCGCGGTTTGGTTCGAGGTCGACCAGTCCGTCGGCCGCCAGCCTGGACAGGACCTTGCGCACGCTGTGGCGCGCGATTTCATAGATTTCGCTCAGCGCCTGCTCGGTCAGCTTGGTGCCCGCGGGAAGCCGGTGTTCCATGATGCCGTCGTAGATTTCATAGTACATCTGCTCTTCCGGGGCGACGTCCTTCGCGGGAGCGGAACGCGATGCCGTGGCCGGCCTGGTGCGCGACATGATCGATGACTCCATTTCCGGCTGGGTTCCGGGACTAAACATTCGGGTTGCCAGCATGCAGCCGGCGACCGAGATTGTCAACAATCCGCAGGCAAGACCATGGACAAGTTCAAGCAGATAGAAGCATTCGTCGAGGTCGTCGACAAGGGCAGCCTCGCCAAGGCCGCCCTCGCGCAGCAGGTGACGCCGGTGATGCTCGGACGCCGCATCGACGCGCTCGAAAAACGGCTCGGGGTGAAGCTCATGCACCGCACGACCCGGCACCTCACCCTGACGGAACAGGGCATGCTTTTCCTGGACCAGTGCCGCCAGCTGCTCAGCGAACTCGACCGCGCGGAAACCCTGGTTTCGGAAGGAAGGCACAAGGCGACCGGACATCTCATCGTGTCCGCGCCGGCCGCCTTCGGCCGCAAGCACGTGGCGCCGCATGCGCCCGGCTTCCTTGCGAGCAATCCGGAAGTGCGCATGTCGTTCAACCTGACCGACCGCGTGGTCGACCTGGTGCGGGAAGGCTATGACCTGAGCATTCGCATCGGCGGCGCGATCGATCCGAATTTCGTGGCCGTCAAGCTGGCGGGCAACAAGCGCGTAGTCTGCGCCACACCCGAGTACCTGAGCCGTCGCGGCACGCCAAGAACGCTGGACGACCTCGAGCATCATCAATGCCTCGCGTTCAACCTGCAGGGCGGCCAGCAGCGCGGCTGGTATTTCCAGGAGAAAGGCAAGCCGGTCACCGTCAGGGTCAATGGCAGCCTCGATTGCAACGACGGGGAACTCTTGCACCGCTGGGCATGCGAGGGTCTGGGGCTTGCTTGGCGCTCCACCTGGGAAATCCAGTCCGAGCTCGCGTCGGGACGGCTCGTGACCGTGCTGGACGAATATGCGCTCGATCACTACGACATCATGGCGGTGTATCCGCAGCAACGCCACCTGCCGGCCAAGGTGCGCTTCTTCATCGACATGCTCAAGTCGGTCTACGCCGGACCGGGATACTGGACCCGCGCCGCATAGTTCATCATTGCCTGGCAGGGACTTCTTATACAATGAAAGGACCCTTGAAGCCGTTGCTGGCATCGCCGGCATTCCCGGCCCGTCAAGGCGAACCCCAACACGCAGGACAGCAGGACACATGACCACAACACAGGACGACAGCGGCCCCGGAAAAGGCTCGAAGTGGATCGCCGACGACATCGCGGCGGCCATCGCCTCGCGCCAGCTTCCGCCGGGCACCCGCCTGCGCGAGGAAGCCTTGTCCCGCGCCTATTCGGTGAGCAGGACCAAGATCCGCGCCGCGCTTCTCATCCTGTCGAAGGACAAGCTGATCGACATGGTGCCCGACAAGGGCGCTTTCGTGAGCCAGCCGACGGAACAGGAAGCCCGCGACATCTTCGCCGCCCGCCGCCTGATCGAGGGTGCGCTGGCGCGTGAATTCGTCGGCAAGGCGAAGGCCAGCGATTTCAAGATGCTGGAACGGCATTTGCGCGAGGAGCGCGATGCCTTGTCCGGAAAGAATTCCAAGCAGCGATCGCAATTGCTCGGCGACTTTCATGTCCTGCTGGCGCAGGCGGTCGGCAACCAGGTGCTGACCGAAATCCTGCAGGAGCTGGTTGCCCGCAGCTCGCTCATTACCATGCTCTACCAGTCCGAGCGGGATGCCGCCTGTTCCGCCGATGAGCACGTGGAATTCCTGGCGGCGGCCAAGGCCGGCGATGCGGACAAGGCCGTACAGCTGATGGTTGCCCATCTCGACCATGTCGAGACGGCATTGCAGTTCGATCACGCCGGCGGCAAGAAAGACCTGGTGTCAGCGCTGCTCAGTTGAGTTTGGCTCAGTTGAGTTTGGCTGGGACGAGGTGAGCCCGGCCGCGCCCATCGCGGACGGACCGATGCCTCAGGCGCCGACGAGCTCCGCGATCCGGAATCGCCCTATCTGGATGACCTGCTCCACGCATTCCCGCAGTTCCCGCTCGCGGTCGTGCTGCAGGCGCGACGACATCGCCGCCAGGATGCTTTGCCGCGTATGTCCCTTGACGGCAATGATGAAGGGAAAGCCGAATTTCTCGCGGTAGGCGCGATTCAGCGCTTGCAGGCGGTCGAACTCTTCCGGCGTGCATTGGTCCAGGCCCGCGCCCTTCTGCTCGCGCGTCGACTCCGCCGTCAGCTCGCCGCGTATCGCGGCCTTGCCGGCGAGTTCCGGGTGGGCAAGCAGCAGGTCCAGCTGTTCGCGGACCGCGGCGTTGCAGACTTCGCTTGCCATGGCAGCTTGCAACTGCTCCAGGTCGTCGAAGGGCCGCTTCTCCGCCGCACGCTCGGCGAACCAGGGCGAATGTTCATAGATTGCACCGAGCGTGGCGGCGAAGACCTCGGGCGGCATGGCGTTGAGCGCCGCGAGGGTGATGCGAGCATTCATTTATTCTCCTCGCAGGGATGGGCCTGCATCCAGTGGTTCGCGATGTCGATGCGACGGCAGATCCATACCTGTTCATGCGATTGCACGTAGTCGAGGAAGCGGCGCAGCGCCTGGAACCGTCCCGGCCGCCCGAGCAGGCGGCAATGCATGCCGATGGAAAGCATTTTCGGACGGTCGAGTCCGTTCGGATCGCCTTCTTCATACAGCACGTCGAAGCTGTCCTTCAGGTACTGGTAGAACTGTTCGCCGGTGTTGAACCCCTGCGCGGTCGCGAAACGCATGTCGTTGGTGTCGAGCGTGTAAGGCACCACGAGGTGCGGCTTCTCGCTGCCGTCCGGCAGTGCCACCCGGGTCCAGAACGGCAGGTCATCGCCATAATAGTCCGAGTCGTAGGCGAATCCGCCGTGTTCGACCACGAGCCGCCGCGTGTTCGGCGAATCGCGTCCCGTGTACCAGCCAAGCGGCGCGTTCCCGGTGAGCTCGCGCTGGATCTCGACCGCGATGCGCATGTGTTCGCGCTCGGTGGCTTCATCCAAGTTCTGGTAATGGATCCAGCGCCAGCCATGGCAGGCGATCTCGTGGCCCAGTTCGACGAATGCCCGGGTAAGGTCTGGGTGGCGCTGCATGGCCATCGCCACGCCGAAGACCGTCAGGGGAAGCTTGCGCTGCTCGAACTCGCGCAGGATGCGCCAGGCGCCGGCGCGCGAACCATATTCGTAAATCGATTCCATCGACATGTGCCGCGCCTCGAATGCCGCCGCGCCGATGATCTCCGACAGAAACTGTTCCGAGGCCTTGTCGCCGTGCAGCACGCAGTTTTCACCGCCCTCCTCGTAGTTGAGGACGAACTGCAAGGCAATGCGCGCGCCGCCTGGCCAGCGTGCATGCGGCACGTCTCGGCCGTAGCCGATGAGGTCGCGGGGATAATGAGATGAATTTGCCATGTATCGAAAGATGAAAGGTTATTCGCTGCCGTGGCTGCTCGCCTTGGCGGAAGCTTCGGCGGCATCGCGCGGCGCGAGACCATTGAAATACAGGTTGAGCACGACCGCCACGATGGCGGTCAGCAGGATGCCGCTATGCAGCAGCGGGGAAAGCGCCTTCGGCATGTGTTGCGCATACTTTTCGGCTACCAGCGGAATCATGCCAAAGCCGATGGCAAGCGCCACGATGAAGAGGTTGTTGCGGTTGCCCTGGAAGTCGACGGCGGACAGGATGCGCACGCCGGTCGCCGCCACCATGCCGAACATGACCAGTCCGGCGCCGCCGAGGACGAACTGCGGAATGGCTTCCGCCGCCTGTGCGATCTTCGGAATCGCACCCATGGCCATGAGGATCATCCCGCCCGCCACGCATACCCAGCGGCTCTTCACGCCCGTCACCCCGACCAGGCCGACGTTCTGGGAAAACGAGGTGTAGGGAAAGGTATTGAAGATGCCGCCGATGAGGGTGCCCAGGCCATCCACGCGCAGACCGCGCGCGATGTCCTCGCGGCTGACCGGCTTGCCCGTCATTTCGCTCAGGGCGAGGAACATTCCCGTCGATTCGATCATGACCACGATCATGACCAGGGTCATGGTCGCGATCGCAGCCAGGTTGAAGGTGGGCGGTCCGAACTGGAACGGCGTGACGACCGCGAACATCTTCGCCGCGCCGACCTTGGCGAAGTCGACCTTGCCCATCGCGAACGAGAGCGCGGTGCCAGCGACGATGCCCGCCAATACCGCGATGTTTGCCAGGAAGCCCTTGCCGTGCTTGGCGATCACCAAGATCACCACCAGCACGAACAGGGCGATGCCGAGGTTGTCGAGGGCGGCATAGGCCGGGTTGGGAATCATGGGTGCCGGGCCGGCCGGGATGGCGGCGCCGGCCGCCTTGGCCGCGTCGACCGCCTGCAGGAAGGCGGGATCGGGAATGCTCGCCAGGCCGGGTGGCCCGCCAACGGCCCAGTTCACCGCGACGCGCATGAGCGAGATGCCGATCACCGCGATGATGCTGCCCGTGACCACCGGTGGAAAGAAGGCAAGGATGCGGCCGACCAGCGGCGCGATCAGGATGCTGACGATGCCGGCGCCGATCACCGCGCCGAAGATGCCCGAAAGGCCAAGCGAGGGGTCCGCGCCCATCGCCAGCATCGGACTGACCGACGCGAAGGTCACGCCCATCATCACCGGCAGGCGGATGCCGAACAGCTTGCCGGCGCCCAGCGACTGGATCAGCGTCACGAGCCCGCAGCAGAACAGGTCGGCGCTGATTAGCGCTGCAACCTGTTCCGGCTGCAGCTTGAGGGCACGGCCCACGATCAGCGGCACGGCGATCGCACCTGCATACATGACGAGGACGTGCTGCAGGCCGAGCGTGGCAAGCTTGCCGACGGGCAGGCGTTCGTCCACGGCACAAGGCCGCTTCGTGGCGTCGGGCGCGGCATGGCCCGGCGGGGCGGTCGATGACTCCAGGGTATTCATGTGTCTGCTCCAGGGATGAATCGGGGAATATTGTTTTTGTATGGCAAGCCTGCCGGGGCCGATGTGCCTGGGCTTCCTGCCGCCCTCGTTCGGCTGATGTCCGGCGTGTTGACGAGCATGCCGACTGCCCCTAGAATTGTCAACAATTTCCTCACCTCTTTGTTCAACAAAAAGGGCAGCTGCAATCTCCCGATGGCTGGCGGAGACACTTCATGCCCGGGTCTGAAACCGTTCCGCGTTTCAGTCACGTCTTCCATTACCACCGATACAGATTAGGAGCCGCGATGAGTCGCCTGACCACGCACGTCCTTGATACCGCCCGTGGTTGCCCGGGGCAAGGGATCAAGCTTGAGCTTTTCCATATTGTCGACAATCTTAGACATCCCGTGGCCTCCGGCCACACCAACGCCGATGGCCGCTGCGATACGCCCTTGCTGCAGGGCGATGCCTTCCGTGCCGGCGTATACGAGCTGGACTTCCACGTCGGCGATTACTTCGCCGGGGCCGGCCTGACCGATACCGCCCGCCTGCCCTTCCTGGACGTGGTGACGCTGCGCTTCGGCGTCGCCGATCCCGCGAAGCACTACCACGTGCCGCTGGTGGTCACGCCCTGGAGCTATTCCACCTATCGCGGCAGCTGACCAGAGAACCGAGGAGACAAATGACATGGAAGGCTTTTTTCTTGATTGGGCAAACCTGCTGTTGCGCTGGCTGCATGTGATCGTTGCCATTGCCTGGATAGGTTCGTCGTTCTACTTCGTCTGGCTGGACAACAGCCTCAAGCCGCCGCAGGATCCGAAGCTCAAGGGGGACGGCGTGGGTGGCGAGCTGTGGGCGGTGCATGGCGGCGGCTTCTACAATCCGCAGAAATACCTTGGCGCGCCGCCGAAGCTGCCAGAGGACCTGCACTGGTTCTACTGGGAGTCTTACAGCACCTGGCTCTCCGGTTTCAGCCTGTTCACTGTCCTTTACCTGTTCAACCCCAGGGTGTTCCTGATCGACCCCAGCGTCGCCGCGCTTACGCCTGCCATGGCGGTGATCCTTGCCATCGGCTTTCTCGCGGTGGGCTGGCTGGCCTACGACCAGCTTTGCCGCCTACTTCAAAAGAAGGAGAGCCTGCTCGCGGCGCTGGTGACGCTGTATGTGGTCGCCGCGAGCTGGGCGGCCTGCCACCTGTTTGCAGGACGCGCCGCCTTCCTGCTGATCGGCGCGATGATCGCGACGATCATGAGCGCCAACGTGTTCTTCTGGATCATTCCGGGCCAGCGCAAGATCGTGGCAGCCATGAAGGCAGGCGTTGCCATCGATCCGATCCACGGCCAGCGCGGCAAGCAGCGCAGCGTGCACAACACTTACTTCACCTTGCCCGTGCTGTTCGCCATGCTGTCGAACCATTACAGCATGACCTACGGCCATCCGCAGAACTGGCTGGTGCTGGTGCTGATCATGCTGGCCGGCGTGCTCATCCGGCGCTTTTTCATCCTTCGGCACAAGGGTAAGGCGAGCCCGGCGTATCCGGCGGCAGCGATCGCCTTGCTGGCGGGCGTGATGGCATGGACCATGCCCGCGCCGGCGAAGCGCCCTGCCGCCGCGCCCGCGGGCGTGCCGTCGGCACCGGGCGGCAACCCCGCCTTGCTGTCCGCGCCGCCGGACGAACAGCCAGGCATCGAAAGGGTGCGGCAGGTCGTCCAGGCGCGCTGCGTGCAATGCCATGCGGCGCAACCTTCCCTCATGCCTTCCCCGGCCAAGGGCATCGTCCTCGAGTCGCCCGAGCAGATCAAGGCGCACGGCCAGCAGATCTACCAGCAGGTGGTGATGCAGAAGGTCATGCCCCTGGGGAACGCCACGAACATGACCGACGACGAACGTGCGGTGATCGCGGCATGGTTCCAGGCGGGCGGGAAGTAAGGACCCGGATCGGCGGCCGGCGCAGGGCGATGAGGGGGTGTTTCCCAGTTATATATGCTTTATGAATATCACGTATCACCACAATAAAGCAGACTATTGAGTCTGGGAAAGCTAAAGTGGCGCCTGTCTCCTCCAACTCTCCTTGAATTGGATTTGCCCGCTCTCCGCAAGGTCAGCGGGTTTTTTCTTTCCTTTCCCGCGGGAGCCGGACGGACAGGCCGTTGCGGCAATGGCGGCTTTGCTTCCCTTTTCCCTTCTATTTTCTATATTGGACGCAAGCACGCGCCAAAGGATGAAAATTGGTCACCGCACAATGTGACAAAATCGATATCGCACGTATCCTGATTGAGCGTATTGATGGCGTGGTGGCGAAAGCCCGTGTCAGCACTCTTGCCCTGGCGAATGGCGTACTCGAGCGCTGGGCGAGCGACGCTCCCGAAAAAGGCGAGGGCCGCTGCGAAATACAGATCATTTTCGAAGACGGCTTCCGTTATCATGGCCGCATCGGCCTCAAGCGGTCCCAGAAGCGGATTTCCCTTGCCCGCCACCTGCGGCAGCAGTTCGCGGAACTGGCCAGGCCGCAGCCGGCCCGCGGCGCGAAAAAGGCGGCCGAGCCCGAACCGGAAAACCATGCCATGATCCATGCTGCCAATCCGTCAGTCTGCCTCGCACTCGAAGACATGCTTGCCAGATACGACATCTGACCTGAAACGAATCATGGCGGCAACGCCAGCTCAACCATCATGGCGCGCGACAACGGCAACACCCTCCAAAGTACTTACCTGAACGACCTGCGCAAGCAGCACACGACGGTCGTCATCTACCTGGTCAGCGGCATCAAGCAGACGGGCGTGATCGAATCCTTCGACCAGCACGCCGTCCTGCTCAGGCACGGCACCGGCAACCAGCTCATCTACAAGCACACCATCGCGAGCGTGATGCCGGCCGCCAAGGCCATGCCGGCCCTGGCCTCGCCCACCGCCAGCCGTCCCGCCCTCCGCGCCGAACCGCAGGCGCGGCCCGCCGCGCCGGTCGTCATCCGCAAGGTCACGCGGCGCATCATCGAGCGGGAATGACGCGGATCCCGGGCCAATCCCGCCGCCTGACCTTCTCCTGAAACTTGCAGGATGCGCAACGCCACGCATTTGCGTGGCCGTCGCGCGCCGTCCACAACCCGGACCGCCTGCCCGCCCCGGGCCCACCCGAGACAAGGTGGCCCGCCTTAACCAAGACTAGCTCATGGTAGGATGGACCCGATTTGACCCTGCAGAGCCATGCCTGCAGGATTACGCCTGCAATTTCCGCGGTCGCGCCGGGTAGTCCATCCGCGCCTGTCCGCGCTTCGTCATGCTAAGTACCAAACAGATTTTCCTCATCGCCTGCCTGTTGTGCTTCGTCACCTTTCTCGTGCTGTTTTCGTTCCGCGAAAACGGCGTGAAGGGAATTCGCCAGGTCATTCTCGGCTGCGTGCTGGGCATGGCGGGCAACATCCTGTATGCCTATGGCCGCGAGCTTGCGCCCTTCTTCGGTTATGAAATGGCCAACGGAACCTATGCCGCCGCGTCGGCGGCGATGCTGGTGGGTTACCGCAAGCTGTTCAAGCGTCCCCCGCACATCCGCTTGCTGGCCGGTCTCGTCGCCGGGCTGACAGTCGCGACGGGCGTGTTCCACTACGTCTTCGATTCCTTCGAGGCAAGGACCGCGATCACTTCGCTGTTCCAGGCGGGCGTGGCCGCCGCCATCGGTTTTACGGTGCTGCAGGCCCGCCAGGAATGGCGCCGGCCCTATTCCGCCAATCACTTCATTCTCGGCATGTGCGCCCTGATCGCGGGCGGCCATGTCTTTCGCGTGTTCTACCAGCTGCTGACGGCCGGCGCGCCCCGGTCGCTGCTCGAGCCGACGGGCTGGAACACGCTGATCCTGGCGGCGGGCGCGTTCGCCCTGCCGGTGCTGGCGCTCGGCGCCCTGCTCACCGCGCACCGGCGCATCGTCCTGATGGCGGAGCATGCGGCCAACCAGGACTACCTGACGGGCGCCTGGTCGCGCCGGGCCTTCTTCGACGTCGGCGGGCGCGAACTTGCGCGCGCGCGGCGCAACGGCCGGCCGGTTTCGCTGCTGCTGATCGACCTCGACCATTTCAAGCCGATCAACGATACGCACGGACACGACGCCGGCGACACCGTGCTCAAGGGCTTCGTCCAGCAGGCGCTGCTCGAATTGCGCCGCGTCGATTGCCTCTGCCGCATGGGCGGCGACGAATTCGCCGTCCTGATGCCGGAAACCGACCTGCCGGGCGCCTCAACGGTGGCGAACCGCCTCCGGCTGCGCATCGCGCAGGAGCAGGCCAGCCTGCTTGGCATCACCCTGAGCATCGGCATCGCCACACTGAACAAGGAAGACGACCTGAAGTCGCTGGTAAGCCGCGCCGACCGCGCGCTTTATGCCGCCAAGGACAGGGGCCGCAACGCCGTCTCGGTCGAAACCGACACCCTGTCTGCCTGACTATTTTGCCGCCCGGGGAAGACGAAGGCGCGGCGGTCTTCCACCCCGGGCGCGCGCTTGTATAAATGATGAACGTCATTTATCATGCCCCAAGGAAACTTCCATGCCCAGATCCTCCCGCTCCCAGACCGAAGCCACGCGCGCGCTCATCGTCGCCGCCGCGTCGCGCCTGTTCCGCCAGCACGGCATCGACGCCGTGTCGGTTCCGCAGGTCATGGCGGAAGTCGGGATGACCCACGGCGGTTTCTACTCGCATTTCCCCTCCAAAGGTGCGCTCGCCGCCGAGGCTTGCAGCCACGCCTTCCGGCAGACCGAAGAACTGCGAGAGGACTGGACCGATGGTCCGGGCGGCAATCGGACGCTGCAGGCTTTCATCGACCGTTATCTCAGCTCGGCACACCGGGACCATCCGGAACGCGGTTGTCCGGCCGTCGCAATGGCAACCGACATCGCGCGCGCCGGACCCGGCACGGCATGCCACCCTGCCTACGTCGAAGGCACCCGGGCGCTGGCCGGGGAGATACACGGGCTTGCCCCGCGCAATGACGAACAGGCCCGCCCGGCGCTCGCCACCCTTTGCCTGCTCGCGGGCGCGCTGGCCCTGTCCCGCGCCGCCAATGGCGATCCCCTGTCCGACGCCGTGCTCGAGGCGGCCGCGGATTCTCTTGGACGACGAAAGCCATCCGATGCGCCAGCCGATGCCGCCAACTGAGCCAGCCGCACCCTCGCGCGCCAGGATGGCCCTCGACAGGCCGGTTGCGGCCTTTCTGCGCGCCTACATGGATTTCGGGCGCAAGGCGATCCCCTGGAAGGTTGCCGTCTTTCTCCTGGTGACGCTGCCGGTGCTGTGGGGCGTCGCCCTCCTCGAAATAAGCAACCTGCGCACCATCGCCGAGGAAGAGAGCAACCGCGATGCCCACAACTTCTCGCTGGCATTCGCCCAGGAAGTCAAGGCCACGGTCAGCACGATCGACCTGTCGCTGATCGGCCTGCGCGCCAACTGGATACGCAACCGCGCCGACTTCAGGACCATCGTCAACCGCTTCACGCCGATGCTGAAGGACAACATCATCTTCCAGGTCACCATCGTCGACGCGGACGGCAACCTGGTGTTCACCAGCACCGATCCGAATCCCCCGCCGCTCAACCTGCGGGACCGGGACCACGTCAGCGTCCATGCCCGGCGCAGTTCGGACAACCTGTACATCAGCAAGCCGGTCAAGGGACGGGTCTCGAAAAAATGGTCGGTCCAGTTCACCCGCCCCATCTTTACCCTGGAAGGCAAGTTCGACGGCGTGATCGTCGCCTCGGTCGAGCCTAGCTATTTCTCGCGGTTCTACCATCAGATCGACCTTGGCAAGAATGCCTCGGTTTCCCTGTCGCTGGCGGACGGCACCGTCCTGGCGCGCGCCTCCGATGCCAACAATGACCAGGGCATGGGAACGAAGCTGCCCACCCCGCCCTTCGACGACGCGAGCGAACCGCTGTCCGGCTACGCCCGCTACGTATCCGTCGTCGATGGCATCGAACGCTTCTACGCCTGGCGCGCGCTGCCCGCGTACGGCCTGATCGTCAATGTCGGGCAATCCGTCGACGAAGGCTATGCACGGTATGCCCACCAGGAATCGTTCTACCTGAATGCCGCCATCGTGCTCAGCGTGGTGCTGGCGGGACTGGGCCTCGCCCTTGCCTACGCATCGCGCTACCGGCAGCAGGCCATGCAGGCCCTGGCGGATACGGAAATCCGCCTGAAGCTGGCCTTGAAAGGCTCGCGGGAAGGCGTCTGGGACTGGGATCTCGTGCGGCAAACGGCAACCCTGTCCGAGCGGGCCCAGGAAATCCTGCAGGTGGACAGCCCTACCCTGTCCTGCACCGCGGAGGCGATGCAGGAATCCGTGCATCCCGAGGACATCGCGCTGATCAACCACGCGCTGATGGCGCACATCACCGGTCATTCCGCGGATTATTCCATCGAGCATCGCGTGCGCGCGCGCGACGGATCCTGGATCTGGATTCTCTCGCGCGGCATGGTGACGGAACGCGACGCCAACGGACACGCCCTGCGCATGGTCGGCACCTTCCTCGAGATCACCGAGCGGCGCACGCGCGAGGAATCCACCATCTATCTTGCCCAGCATGACCGCCTCACCAGGCTGCCCAACCGCTGGCTGTTCTCGGACCGCATGCACCAGGCGCTGGTCCGTTCCTACCGCGAACAGACGATGTTCGGCCTGATCTATTTCGACCTGGACAAGTTCAAACCGGTCAACGACTACCACGGCCATGATGTCGGCGACAAGCTGCTCAAGGCGGTCGCCGACCGGATCAAGGGCTGCCTGCGCGAATCGGACACCATCGCCCGCCTGGGCGGCGACGAGTTCGCGGTGCTGCTTGCCCGGCTTGCCGCGAAGGAAGACGCCATGGACGTCGCCGCCAAGGTGCTGCGCGCCCTCAACGAACCCTTCGTCGTCGACGGCCTGCGCCTCGAGATCACGGGCAGCCTCGGCATCGCCACCTATCCCGAGGACGGCCTCGACGAGGAAACCCTGCTGCGCCATGCCGACGCGGCGATGTACCGCGCCAAGCGCGAAGGACGCAACCGCATCTGCCAGTACCGCGAACGCGCGGCCGAAAGCCTGTCCGCTTGAGCACGGCTGCGCCGCGGCGGCGGGCAACGATCTGCCGCACGGCACCGTTCCGGCGTGGCAGTCTGCAAAGTCAATTGATCCATCTCATCCGCGCCCTTCCAAGCGCTCCGGCCATGTCCGTGGCCGGCCCGCCTTCCTTTATAGTCCCTCTCGGAGCGTGATGACGCCGGGGTGTCGTGGCGCAGCCCGCACCGCAGGCAAGAAGGACAACATCATCCAGAGGAGACTACCCATGAAAGAAAGATTACGCCTGAGGGCGCGAACGCTGCTGCCTGCCCTGGCGCTGCTGGCCATCGGTTCCGGGGCATCGGCCAACACGCTCAACCAGAACGCCTCGTGGACCATCGACCGCGCCGGCACCGCGACCAAGTACCGCGCGGTCGCCTACGGCGACTCGATCTATGCCGGCTACAACGGCTCGATCAGCAATGCCGCGAAATACGCCGGGCCGGTCGTGCAGGCGGAATACCTGTCTGCGCTGTGGAATGCGGACATGGAACACATCCGCCGCACCAAGTCCGGCGCGATCGCCTCCGACGTCTACGACAACAAGATCGTCGCGGAGCGTTCCTACATGCAGCACAGCTCCACCCGCGTGGTGGCGTTCGAGATGTGCGGCAACGATGGTCTGCAGGCGCGCACGGCGTTCAAGAACCAGACCGGGACCTGCGACACCAGCGGCCTCGACGCCGCCCTCAACAGCTGCAAGACCTACGTCGCCAAGGCGATGGACTACATCAACGCCAATGCGTATGCCGGCGTGAAGCTGAAGGTCATCTCCAACCTGCACTACCCTGGCTACGCCGCCGACAACGTGCAGAGTTCATGCAAGAGCGCGTCCACCGGCGCCACCGTGAACATCCAGAACACGCTCCTGCCCTACATCGCGAAGATGAACTTCGCGATGTGCGACTATGCCCGGCAGAAAGGCTTCGCCTGCGTCGACCAGTTCGCGCAATACATGGGCGCGGACTATGACAGCAACGGCGACGGCCAGGTCGATTCCAATGCGCTGCGCTACGTCGCGGGCGAGACCGAAGCCAGCTACGTGAACCGCATCACCACGACGCTGCGATCCACCTTGCGCGATGCCAACACGCACTTCGTTTCCGCCGGCACCAGCTACGACTACATCCAGTCCGACGACACGCATCCGACCTATACTGGAGGCACGGTCACCGCCGGCCTGTTCGGCAGCAGCACCGGCACGGGGGCGCCGCGCTACACCTCGTTCACCGGCGGCAAGAGCCCGATATGGAACCAGTACGGACACGAGCGCATCGGCTGGGGACTGTCGACCTTCAACCCTGCCGCGCCTTGATCGACCTTGATTCCCCGGCACGGGCGGGCAGCCGCCTGCCTGCGCCGGGGTCCGGGAACCGCAACCATGCCTTCGACACGCCGCAACGGAAAGCCGCCTCCAGGCCGGAATGACAGCCGGAATGACAGCCGGGACGGATGGCGTCCGTCCATGGCCTACCTCGCCATCGCCGCGGGGCTGGCGCTTGCCGGCGTGCTCTTCCTCCTGAAGCGCTCGGATGGCGCCGGCGACGCCCCGGCCAAGGCATCGGCGCCGCAAACCGCGGCGCCGAATACCATCCTCACCTGGACGCCGCCGCCGCTGCCCTCGCAACCGGTGATGCCGGCCACGCCCGAGCCTGCGCAGGAAGCATCCACGGAAGGCAGCCAGGACCCGACCCGCGACCTGTCGTTCTACGTGGCGCGCGGCGAGAAGCCGACCATGCCCGAGGTCATCGACCGCCTGCACCAGGAGGGCATCTACAGCGGGCTGGGCGCCTTCAACCCGCCGGGATTCCGTCCGCCCCTCGTCGGCCTCGCGGTACCGGAGGATTTCGTGCTTCCGCCCGGCTATGTCCGCCACTACCAGGCGACCGATGACGGCCAGCGGATCGAGGCGATCCTGATGTACTCCCCCGACTACCAGTTCGTCGATGCGGCCAACCAGCCGGTCGCCATTCCCAAGGACCGCGTCGTTCCCCCGGAACACGCGCCGCCCGGCATGCCGATCCGCCGCATCGCGGTTCCCGCGCCGACGGAACCCCGGTGAACATGCTCCTGGACGCCTTGCCTTCGGCCGCGCGTACCGGCCTGCGCATGCTGGCCGGCATTGCCGCCAGCGCGCTGCTGGCCGGGCTGCAATCACGCGGCGGAGCAGGCTGGCTGCTTGGCTTCGTCTTCCTCGTGCCCTGGCTGATCGCGCTGGATGCCAGCCGCGGCCTCGCCGGCGCGCTGGCCGCCGCCTGCGCCATGGCGATCGCCTTCACCGCGGCCGTCTATGGCTGGTTCGGCGGCACGATAGCGAACTACACCCAATCGAGCGAAACGGCGGGCCTCGCGCTGCTGCTGCTCGCCGCACCGCTGCTGCAGCCGCAATTCCTGGCTTTCGCGCTGGCGAACCGGGCCGCGGCCCGGCGTCACGGCACCGCCACGGCCGCCTTCGCGGGAGCCGCCGCCTGGGTGGCGGCGGAATGGCTCGCTGCCAGGACCTTCGGCCCCGCCCTCGGCTATACCGTCGGCTACGGGCTCTATCCGTCCAGGCTGCTGTCCCAGGCGGCGGACCTCGTCGGCGTGTCCGGCCTTACCTGCCTGCTGCTGCTGGCGAACCAGTCGTTGGCGGCTGGCCTCAAGCGGCGGCGCGCGGGCCCGCGCGCCATGGCCGCGCCGCTGGCGCTCGCCGCGCTGACGCCGCTGCTGCTGGCCGCCTATGGCGCGGTCGCGCTGTCCTCCCTCCCCAAGGGCAAGGGCGTGCCGCTTCGCCTGGGCATGGTGCAGTCGAACATCATCGACTATGAAAAACAGCGCCAGGAAAAAGGATCCCATGCAGTCGTGCGCGAGGTGCTCGACACCCACTTCGCCATGACCCGCGACGCGGTCTCCCGGCAGCAGGTGGACGCCGTCCTCTGGTCGGAGACGGTATTCCCGACGACCTTCGGCCATCCCAGGAGCGAGGCCGGCGCGGAGTTCGACCGGGAGATCCTGCGCTTCGTCGATGCCACCGGGGTGCCGGTCATCTTCGGAACCTACGACGTCGACGACAGCGGGGAGTACAACGCGGCGGCTTTCCTCGAGCCAGGCAAGGGCGTCGCGGGCTACTACCGCAAGGCCAACCTGTTTCCGCTCACCGAGCACGTTCCCGGCTGGCTGGACGGACCGGCGCTGCGGCGCTGGCTGCCCTGGACCGGCGCCTGGCAGCCTGGCGACGGCGCCCGCGTTTTTCCGCTGCGCGTTGCCGGCGGCCGCGAATTACCGGTGCTGCCGATGATCTGCCTCGATGATCTCGATGCCGGCCTAGCGATCGATGGCGCGCGGCTCGGCGCAGAGGCGATCCTGAGCATGTCGAATGATTCCTGGTTCACCGGCACGCCGGGCATGCAGATGCATCTTGCCGCGGCGGCCTTCCGCAGCATCGAAACGCGCCTGCCGCAGTTCCGCGTCACGCCGAACGGCCGCAGCGTCGTGATCGACGCCACGGGAGCCGAGCTCGCCGGGGCCCCGCCGGGAGAACGTGCGCTGGTCGTCGGCAACGTGCGCGTGACGACGCCGCCCCGGACCCTCGTTGTTTCCCTGGGCAACTGGGTTCCTGCCGCGGCGGCCGCCTTCCTGCTCATGCTCGCCGCCCTTGGCGCGTGGCGGATCGCGTACGCCCGGTTGGCGCCTCGCCCGGCGGACGCCACGGACAACGCCGACATCGCCATGGCCTTCCCTGCCAGGGTTGCCGTGCTGCCGCCCGCGGCGCGCGTGCTCGCCGGCCTGCTGCGGGCCTTCGCGCGCGCCGGCCTGCTCTGGATGGGTGTGTCATTCCTGGCCGGCGGTTCCTTCCAGGAGAACACGCTGTCGCAGATCCGCGCCTTCACCGGCCTGTTCCTCATCCCGGAGCTTGCCGCCTGGTGCGTGCTGCATGCCTTCGGCGCGCTCGCCTCCATCGAAGGCGGCCGCCTCGTGCTCGCGCGCGGCACGCAGCGCATGGAAGTCCCTCTGCGGGACGTCGTCGCGGTCAAGCCCTGGCGCCTGCCGGTGCCGGCGTCCGGCGCCACGCTGCACCTGAGCTCGGGCCGGCGCTGGCCCTACGGACTCGCGGTCGACGACCCGGCGGCGCTGGCGCGCGCAGTGACGTCCGCGCGCGGCCTGCCCGTGGAGACGAGCGCTCCGAACGAAGCCGCAAACGCTGCCTACGCTGCCGTCCGCACCGCGGTGCGCCCGATCCTGCTTGGCCATCCCGTGCTGAAGTTCATCGTGTTTCCGACCCTGCTGGCCATTCCGGCGTTCCGCCTGCACCAGCACATCGCCTATGGCAGCGGCATCGGCGAATACACCCTTTTCGGCCTGAAGGCCTACCTGGTCGCGTTTTCGCTCTGGTGGGCTGCCTGGGCGATCGGGGTCGCCCTGAGCGCCGCGGCGGTGCGCACCGCCATCGAGGCGGGAACGCTGCTTGCCGTCGCCCTGCGCCCGGCACGGGCCGCCGCCATCCGGTGCTGGCTCGAGCACGCCGGACTCGGCACGCTTTACATCGGCTTGCCCGCCTGGCTGCTGCTTCGCATCTTCGGGGATTGATTCGGCGCCGGCCTTGTTACGGAGAACGGGAAATCACGGTATGCTGCCTGTCATTTCCCTCATCCACCGCCAAGGCACACGGCGATCCGACCCCTGCGACTTCTGCGGCATGAACGATAAAAAACATAGCGCTACGCCCCTCAGGTTCCTGAGCGACGGCGGACATGTCGGCGCGCTGATGCGCGAACTTGACTGGACTTCCTCTCCGCTAGGCCATCCGGCGGACTGGCCGCCCGCGCTGCGCACCGCCGTGGGGATGATGATCCATAGCAATTTCCCGATGTTCGTCGCCTGGGGGCCGGACCTCGGCTTTCTGTACAACGACGCGTACAGCGAGATCCTCGGCGAGAAGCATCCGGCCGCGCTGGGCAGGCGCTTCTACGACATCTGGTCGGAAATCTGGCACGACATCAATCCGCTCATCGAACGCGCGATGTCGGGCCAGTCCAGCTTTCGCGAGAACCTGCCGCTGCTCATGCACCGCCATGGCTACGACGAAGCCACCTGGTTCACGTTCGCCTATTCGCCGCTGCACGATGAAAACGGCGACGTCGCCGGCATGTACTGCACCTGCGTGGAAACCACCAAGCAGGTGCTTGCCGAGAAATACCGCAACGAGGAAAACGAGCGCTTCCGCACGCTCTTCGAACAGGCGCCGGGTTTCATGGCGATCCTGCGCGGCCCCGAACACTTCTTCGACCTGACCAACGGGGCCTACCAGCAACTCGTCGGCCATCGTTCGGTGCTGGGCAAGTCGGCGCGCGAGGCGCTCCCGGAAGTGGTGGACCAAGGCTTCATCCGCCTGCTGGACCGAGTCTATGACACCGGCGAGCCCTTCGTCGGCCGGGCCGTGGCGATCAAGCTCCAGCGCGAGCGGGACGGTCCCCTGGAAGAACGTTTCCTCGATTTCGTGTACCAGCCGATCCGGGATGCGCAGGGCGCGGTCACCGGCATCTTCGCCGAGGGCAGCGACGTGACCGAACGCAAGCAGGCGGAGGACGACCTGCGCAACGCCAACCGGCAGAAGGATGAATTCCTGGCGATGCTCGCGCATGAACTCAGGAACCCGCTCGCGCCGATCACGACCGCGGCGGAACTGCTCAGGCTGGGCCACCTCGATGCCAAGGGCCTGCAGAACGCCAGCGCCATCATCTCGCGCCAGGCGGAACACATGACCGCGCTGGTCGACGACCTGCTCGACATGTCGCGCGTGACGCGCGGGCTGATCACGCTGGACCAGGAAGAGCTGGACATCAACGCCGTCGTCACCAGCGCGGTGGAGCAGGTGCGCGGCCTGATCGATTCCAGGCGCCACTGGCTGACGCTGCAGCTGTCTGGCGAGCCGGCGCACGTCATGGGTGACCGCACGCGCCTCGTGCAAGTGTTTTCCAACATCCTCAACAACGCCGCTAAATATACGCCGCCGAAAGGCGAGATCACGCTGCGGGTCGAGGTCGACTCGGGGAATGTCGAGGTGACGGTGCGCGACAACGGCACCGGCATCGCGCCGGAGGTCCTGCCCCACATCTTCGACCTGTTCGCGCAGGCCGACCGCACCCTGGCGCGCTCGCAGGGCGGGCTGGGCATCGGCCTGTCACTGGTCAAGAGCCTGGTGGCCCTGCATGGCGGCTCCGTGCTGGCCGAAAGCGAGGGCGTGGAAATGGGCAGCCGGTTCACGGTGCGGCTGCCGCGCCTGGCGGAGGCCGAACCCGCCCGCGCGGCGGACCACGATGCGACGCCCAGGCCGGCCGGGTCGCTGCGGATCCTGCTGGTGGACGACAACGTGGATGCCACCCAGATGCTTTCCATGCTGCTCCAGGCGGCGGGCCACCAGGTGGTCGTCGAGCATGATGCCGGGGGCGCGCTGCGCCGGCTTCAGCAGGAAAGGCCGGACGCTCTGCTGCTGGACATCGGCCTGCCGGACATGGACGGCTACGCGCTCGCCGGCCGCGTCCGCGCCTTGCCCGGCATGGGTCATGTCATGCTCGTCGCGCTCACGGGCTACGGGCAGAACCAGGACCGGCAACGCTCGGCGGACGCGGGCTTCGATCACCATCTCGTGAAGCCGGCCAACATGGAGCAGCTCGCGGGCATCCTGAACAAGGCGGGCAAGGTTCCCCCTCCCGCACCGGAGTGAGGAAATGAAAAGCGTCCAATGAAAAAGGGGCTCGCATGCGAGCCCCTTTTTCATTGAGCAAGCGCGCTCAGCGTCTCCAGCGCGCGCTGTTGAAGAGCCGGATCAGCAACAGCAGGACGATGGCGCCGACCGTCGCAACGATGATGGTGCCGAGGGTTCCGCCACCCGCGCTCCATCCCATGCGGCCAAACAGCCAGCCGCCGATGTAGGAACCGATGATGCCGACGATGATGTCGCCGAGCAGGCCGAAAGGGCCGCCAACGATCATGCTCGCCAGCCAGCCGGCGATCAGGCCGACCAGCAATAGCCATAACAGATCCATTCTTACTCCTTGTCGAGATTGTTCGTGCCAATTCGACAACCTTGCCCGGAAAAGGTTCTTCGCGGCCATGGAATGAACTTGCTCGCGGCGCAAGACTCTTTCCATCATGGACACGACCCGGGAGGCCGCCCCGCCGCCACGCATGCGAAACCAACGAGAGAGACATTCCCATGAACCTGCCCGGATTGCGCGGCCTGTCCCTGAAGCGATTGCTGCTGGAGACCGTCATGCAATTCATGCGTCATGACATGCCGTCGTATTGCGCGGCAGTGACTTACTTCATGCTGTTTTCTTCCCTGCCCTTTCTCATCTTCGTCCTTGCCCTGTTCGGCTACCTGCATGTCACGCCGCTGTTCGACTGGGCGCGGCAGCGTACCGGCGCCTATTTCCTTCCGGATACCATGGAGCAGATCAATCACCTGCTCGACCTGCTGCAGCAACGGCGCATCGGCATGCTGTCGGCCGGCGCCGCGGCTTCCCTATGGGCCTCGTCCTCATCCATGCGTGCCATGATGCGCGCCCTCAATGCGGTGTACGAGGTGCGCGAGGGACGGCCGATCTGGAAACGTTATCTGCTCTCGGTGCTCTATACCTTGGTCATCGGCATGATGATGGTGCTGGTGCTGGGACTGGTTGTCGTCTCGCCTGGCGCGATCGAGGCGCTGGTGCATTCACTCGGCATGGACTGGTCGATCTCGTTCATCTGGGCCTGGTGGTTGCGATGGCCGGCCGCCATTGCGATGCTGGCGGTGGTCATCGCCCTGCTCTACGGCATGATTCCCGACGTGCAGCAGCGCCTGCGCTTCGTCACGCCGGGCGCCGTGCTTGCGGTCATTGCCTGGCTCGGCGCCTCGTCCGCGTTCAACTGCTACGTGAGGGATGTCGCCGGCTACGACAGGGTTTATGGCACGGTCGGCACCCTGATTGTCATTCCCCTGTACACCTACCTGAGTTCGGCGGTATTCCTGCTGGGCGCGGAAATGAATGCAGTCATCGAACACCACGCGCCGAGCGGAAAGGATCCCGGCGAGAAGCGCATTGACTGAGATGGCGCGGCCCGCATGGCCGCGATGCGCAAGCAGGCAACAAGGTCGAAACCAAGGAACAAGATCGCCAGATGGAGACAAGCCAAGATATTTCCAGCCTCTTGCAGGCATGCGAGAAGGAACCGATACACATCCCCGGCGCAATCCAGCCCTTCGGCGTGCTGGTTACGGTCGACGGACCGCAACTCATCATCCGGAACGCCAGCGTCAATTGCCCCGACGCATTCGGGCTTGGCCCGGATGCGCTTCTCGGGCGATCCCTGGCCGAGCTCGTCGACGGCAGCCAGCTGCAGGAACTCGATCGCTATCTCAGGCAGGATAACCTGAGGGAACAGGCGCCCTTCGGCATTCGCCTGCTTGGCGACGGCGGAACCTCCGCCCGCTGGGAGCTGAGCGCGCATGAATACCAGGGCTGCCTGATCGTCGAACTCGAGCCGGGGAGGGAGAACGCCGGCGACACCTTTTCCTTCCACCACCGCATCCGGGATGCGGTGCAGTGTCTCCAGACCAGCGGCACGCTGCAGCAGCTATGCGAGATTGCCGTGCAACAGGTGCAGGCAATCACCGGCTTCGATCGGGTGATGCTGTACCAGTTCACCGAAGAATGGCATGGCCGGGTCATCGCGGAAGCCCGCCTGCCTCACATGACATCGTTCCTGGGCCATCACTTCCCCGCTTCGGACATCCCGCCGCAGGCGCGTGCCGTCTTCCTCCAGAACTGGGTGCGCATGATCCCGGACGTGAATTACGTGCCGGCCGCGATCGAGCCTGGCACGAATCCCCGGTCCGGCGCGCCGCTCGACCTCGGGCATGCCATGCTGCGCAGCGTTTCGCCCATCCATCTCGAGTACCTGCGCAACATGGAAGTCAGGGCCAGCCTGACGATTTCCCTGGTCGACAGCGGCAAGCTCTGGGGCCTGATCGCCTGCCACCATGCCAGTCCGCGCCTGGTCGATACCGACAGCCGCCTTGGCGCGCGCATGGTCGGGCAGCTCGTCTCGGCGCAATTGCATCTGAAGGAATCGCTGGAAAACATGCACTATCGGGCACGCCTGCGGGAAGTCCAGCAGCGCCTGCTTGCATTCATGGAACAGGAAAGCGACCTCGCGCAAGGCATGATGAAGCACTCGCCGACGCTGCTGGACCTGGCAGCGGCGCAAGGCGCGGCGGCCGCCATCCAGGGTGACGTCAAGTGGACCGCGATCGGCAAGACGCCGTCACCGGAACAGATCGCCGAACTGGTGGACTGGCTGGCGTCGGAACAGGCCGGCCAGCCCATGTATTGCACCGATCGCCTGAGCGTGCATTTTCCGCCGGCGCATGCCTACAAGGACATTGCCAGCGGCTTGCTGGCCGTCTCGATTCCGAAGTCCGAGCGCCATTACATCCTGTGGTTCCGCCCGGAAGCCGCGGACACCATCACCTGGGCGGGCAACCCGGAAAAAGCGGTGATCATTGATGGCGGCCAGCCGCGGCTGCATCCCAGGAAATCATTCCATTCATGGCGTGAAACCGTCAGCGGCGTGGCCATGCCCTGGAAGAAAGTGGAGACCGAGGTGATCGCCGAATTCCGCAACAGCATTCTCGCCATCGGCCTGCAGCGGGAATTCCGCAAGGAACAGGATGCCCGCGCGCGGGCGGAACGGGTGAGCCGGGAAAAGGAAAACATGGTGAACGTGGTGTCGCATGATTTGCGCACACCGCTCGCCGTCGTCAGGATGAGCTCCGAGATGCTGCAGCATGGCGACGTCAGCAATGCCCAGATGCTCGACGCCATCGTGCATCGCGGCTTGAGGGCAAGCACCGCCATCGAGCAGCTCGCGAACAACGTGCTGGACATGGCGAAGATGGATGCCGGCACGCTGTCCGTCGCCCAGAAACCCGAAGACCCGCAGGCGCTGGTTCAGGAAGCGGTCGACCTGGCATTGCCGATTGCCGAAAAGAAGGGCGTGCTTCTGCAGGCCGGACTGCATGCTCCCGGCGAAAGAGTCTGCTGCGACCGGGCACGCATCACCCAGGTCTTCAACAACCTGATCGGCAATGCCTTGAAGTTCACCGCCGCCGGCGGACGCATCATGGTATCGGCCCGGCCCGACGGCGACATGCTGGTGTTCTGCGTCGCGGATACCGGCATCGGTATCGCGGCCGACCAGCTGCCGCGGATCTTCGACCGCTTCTACCAGGAAAAGCACGCGCAGCAGCAAGGCGCCGGACTAGGACTCGCGATCGTCAAGACCATCATCGCCATCCATGGCGGACAGCTCTGGGTGGAAAGCGTGCAGGGAGAGGGAAGCCGCTTCTACTTCAGCTTGCCCCGCAAAAAACCATAACGCGGACGATGGCATTGAACGCCATCAAGTAAATCATTCCTTTTTCATTGAGCTGACTCAAGCCGGTTCATGATGCACTGGCAAACGCGGGATCGCCAACTACATTCAAGAAGCGACGCGACCACGCCAACCAGTAACAACAAGGTGTAGAGCAGCAGTCGCCAACTCCCGCCGCAGCCGTGCCCGGTGGCATCCGGGCAGGCAAGTCAACGAATAAGGAAGAATCCCCATGAAACCTCTCATGCTGCACGCCTTGCGCGTGCTTCCCCTTGTTGCCGCCCTGTCGTCCGGCCTAGTCAGCGCGAACAATGTCAAGGCGCCGGCATTTCCCGAGACGCTCGTTTCGGAAGAACAAGCCTACCGCAAGGGCGTCGTCGCCGTTTCCCATCCCCTGGCCGCGGAAGCCGGCGCACGCATGTTGCGCGAAGGCGGAAATGCCATCGATGCCGCGGCGGCCATCCAGTTCGCCTTGAATGTCGTCGAGCCGCAGTTCTCCGGCATCGGCGGCGGCGGTTTCATGATGATCCACCTGGCGAAGACGAACGAGACCGTCATCGTCGACTCGCGCGAAAAGGCGCCGGCGGCTGCCACGCCCGACATGTTCCTCAACCAGACCTTCGCGACGGCCTCGACGAGCGGCCATGCGGTCGGCGTGCCGGGCACCTTGCTCGGCGTTGAAACCGCGCTGAAGCATTGGGGCACGAAGACGCTCGCAGAAACCATGGATCCGGCGATTACCCTTGCCGACAGCGGCTTTGCCATCAATCGCTTCCTTGCCAACGACATCAAGGACGACCGGACCGCAACCCAGCCGGAAACCCGCGCCGTGTTCCGCTTGCCGGATGGCAGTCCGTTGCCGGAGGGGTACTTCCTGCGCCAGCCCGACCTGGCAAAGACCTTCCGGCTGATCGCCGCCCAAGGCAGCCAGGTGTTCTACAAGGGCGAAATCGCCAAGGCCATCGTCGACGCGCAGAAGCGCAGCAACCCAGCGTTAGGCACCGCGGGCACGGGCCGGATGACGCTCGACGACCTTGCCGCGTATAACGTCGCGCTGCGCCAGCCTGTCGAGGGAGAGTATCGCGGCGTTCACATCAAGTCGATGTCTCCGCCCTCCTCCGGCGGCCTGACCATCATCCAGATGCTCAAGATGCTCGAGCAATTTCCCATGGGTGACACCGCGCAGGGCTTCGGCTTCGGAAGTCCGCGAACGCTGCATGTCATGACCGAAGCCATGCGTCTCGGCTTCGCGGACCGCGCGGTCTGGATGGGCGATGAAGATTTCGTGACAGTGCCGAAGCGCGGCCTGGTATCGTCGTGCTACACCGACGTCCGCCGGCAACTGATCAAGCTCGACCAGCGACTCGCCAGCGCCACGGCGGGCGATCCCTGGCCCTGCGACGCGGCATCCGCCTCGGGGAAGTCGACGCTCAGGCTGGCGGGCCTCGATGAGGAAAAAGGCGTGCACACCACCCATTTCTCGGTGGTCGACCGGGACGGCAACGTCGTCTCCTACACCACGACGATAGAAAACACCTGGGGCACCGGCATCCTCGTTCCGGGCTATGGCTTCCTGCTGAACAACGAGCTGACCGACTTCAATTTCACGCCGGCCTACAATGCCGCCACCGGCAACCCCGGTGCGAACGACGTCGCGCCCGGCAAGCGTCCGCGCTCGTCGATGTCACCCACCATGCTCTTCTACAAAGGCCAGCCCGTGGTTGCCTACGGCTCTCCAGGCGGCGCGACGATCATCAATTCCGTCCTGAACGTCACGCTCAACCTGATCGATCATCGCATGTCGATCCAGCAGGCGATCAATGCGCCGCGGTGGTCCGTCACCAGCGCGGCGGGTACGATCAGCTGTGAGAAAGGCATTTCGTCGGACAGCCTGCAATCCCTGGCATCGCTAGGGCACCCCGTTCCCGTGGTCGACGGCGCGCCGGCATGCGCCACCCCCATCGGATCGGTCCAAGGCGTCGTGACCGACCTGCGGACCGGCAAGCAGTATGGCGGCGCCGACCAGCGGCGCGAAGGAACGGTCATTGGCATCAGGCAGGTGGGGCATCACTAAGTCCCTTTCACACCGGGCCACGGTGTCGCGCCATAACAAGGCTTGAACCAGGGAAGAGCGGCCGCGGGGCCGCTCTTTTTCATACGGAGTCCCTTGCGCGGCACTGCGGCGAGGCGGGCGCCGAAGGGAAAGCGCCATGCAGGTTGACGTTACCGGCGGCCGGGATGGCGCCCGGCCCCCCTTCGCGTTGTTCTAGACACATCATGACGTCTCCATGACCAACAACTTGGACAATTTTCATGATTGTCTATGGGCAACGCGAAAGTCTTATGGTAGAACTATCGACTAGCCCGTATCAACAATGAAAAAATCCCATGACTCAGCCTTCCAGCCTTCCTGCTAACGATTTCTCCAGGCTCAAGGTGCTGATTCTCGAAGACCAGCCCTTCCAACGCAACGTCCTGATTGGCGCCCTCAGGCACCTCGGCATCACGGCGATCGAGACCGCCAGCGATGGTGCCGCCGCGCTCGACGCGCTCGAGCACGATCCCGGCAGCTTCGACGTTGCGATCTGCGACCTGCGGATGGAGGGCATGGATGGCATCGAATTCATCCGGCATGCCGTCCGGCGCAAGGTGCCATCCTTCATCGTCACGTCCGCCATCGAAGGCAGCCTGCTCGCCACGGCGGAAGCGGTGGTCCGGAGTTTCGGCACGCGCCTGATCGGCGTGTTGCCCAAGCCCGTCAATCTCGAGCGCCTGAAAGGCATGCTGTCCGATTGCAAGAAAGTCAAGTCGGAGGAAGCCCGGCCGGCAAGAGGCGCCAGCAAGCCGGCCTTTACCGCGGAACAGATTTCCCGCGCGCTTGCCGCCAATGAGTTCATTCCCTACTTCCAGCCCAAGTTCGACCTGGACACCGGCTTGCCGACGAGCGTCGAAATGCTGGCCCGCTGGAACCATCCATCCCAGGGCATCCTTCCGCCTTCCGCCTTCATCCCGGTCATGGAACAGTCGGGCATGATGGATTGGCTGAGCGACTCGCTCCTGCTCCAGTCGCTGCGCTGCCTCGAAGACTGGACGAGCCTGGGATGCGACATCAGCCTGGCCGTCAACATGTCGCCGCTCACGCTGCAGAACACCGACATGCCCAACCATATCAGCTCCCTGCTGCGCAAGCACAAGGTCGAACCCAGGACCATCACCATCGAGGTCACGGAGACCGCCGTTTCGGAAAACGTTTCCGGATTGCTCGAGACACTGACGCGGCTGCGGATGCAGGGCTTCTCGATCTCGGTGGACGACTTCGGCACCGGCTACTCTTCGCTGCTGCAATTGACCGAGATGCCGTTCAATGAAATCAAGATCGACCGCAGCTTCGTGCATGGCGCGACCGAAAACAAGAAGACGGTGGCGATTGCGGAATCGATCGTGCAGCTTGCCAAGAAACTCGACCTGCATACCGTTGCCGAGGGAATCGAGACCCTCGAGGAACTCGAGTTCATCAAGCAGCTGGGCTGCGAAAGCGGGCAAGGCTATTACCTGTCACGGCCGCTGGACAATACCGGCCTGATCACGCTGCTCAAGAACGTCCGCAAACGCTGAGGCGCGGGCCACGCATGCGTATCCCATGGCAAGCGTCGCCTGAAGACGCAGCGGGCCCTGCGGCGCTGGAGGCAACGAAGCCTGAGCAGGAACAGGCGATCATCCGGATCGTGATGGGCATTGGCCTGATCGCCTATTACCTGTTCAATACCTGGTCCTGGCCGCAGCGCGCCGGCCACCTCCTGCTGGTTTCAGATGTCGTCATGACGGCGTGGTTCATGGTCAGCCTTGTCGTGATCGCCTGGATCCGGCTCGGCAAGCCGGTCAGCCGCGCGCGGCGGCTCATCGCCATCACCTCGGACGTCTGCAATACCACGTATTTCTTCCATGCGGTGCCCGAGGTGTCGGCGCCGCTGTACTGCCTTTACCTGTGGTACGTGGTCGGCAACGGTTTCCGCTATGGCGTCAACTACCTCTACTACACGCTGTTCCTCGCGAGCGCCGGCTTCTTCGCGGTGATCACCTTCGAACCCTACTGGAACGACAAGATCAACCTGGGCATTGGCCTGTCCGCCGGCCTGATCGCCATCTCGCTCTACTTCAGCACGCTGGCAAAGCGCCTGCAGAGCGCGCTCAACGCGGCGGAGGCGGCAAACCTCGCCAAGCGGCAATTCGTCTCCTCCATCAGCCATGAAATGCGCACGCCGCTCAATGCCATCATCGGCATGGCCGACCTGATGCGCAGCACCGCGCTCAGCGCCGACCAGGCGGAAATGATGCGCAGCCTCGACAGCGGCTCCAAGATGCTGCTCGCCCTCGTCAACGACGTGCTCGACTTTTCGAAGATCGAGGCCGGCAAGATGACCATCGAGCAGGTGTCCTTCAATCTGCAGGTGCTCGTCGAGGACACCGTCAGGATGTTCAAGTACCAGGCGGCCGAGCGCGGCCTGGCGTTTCAAGTCCAGGTGCAGGACGATACGCCGGCACAGCTCGTCGGCGACCCCGCGCACCTGCGCCAGGTCCTGTCGAACTTCCTGTCGAATGCCATCAAGTTCACGCCCAGCGGCAAGATTCTCCTGAGGATCGAGCCCTTGTCCGTCAAGGAAGAAGACGCAACGCTGCTGTTCACCGTCGAGGACACCGGCATCGGCATTGCCGCCGAAGCGAAGGCACATATCTTCGAGAGCTTCACTCAGGCGGACGCATCGATGACCCGCCGCTACGGCGGCACCGGCCTGGGAACCACGATCGCCAAGCAGCTCGTGGAACTGATGCAAGGCCGCATCGGATTCCGCAGCGAGGAAGGCAAGGGCAGCACATTCTGGTGCGAGCTGCGCTTCCTGCGCCACCACGGCCATCCGGCCGGCGTATCTCCGCTTGCTCCGATGACGGCACAAGCGGCGATGCCGGCAACGACGGTATCGCCGGCACTGGCCGTGCAGGCGTTGCAGACTGAAGCGGAGCCGGTCCAATCGTCAGCAATGCCGCGACGTGTCCTCGTGGTCGATGACAACGCCACCAACCGCGCGGTCATCGCGCGCATGCTCGAGCAATGGGGCCATGTCCCGGTCATGGCGACCTGCGGCGAAGACGCTCTCGATCAGCTGGAAAGCGCACATTTCGACCTTGCCATCCTGGACATGAACATGCCGGACATGTCAGGCATCGAGGTACTCCGGACCTACGATGTCATTCGTCCCCGCGGCACGATGCTGCCGTTCGTGATGCTGACGGCGGATGCATCCAGCATCCTGAACAAGGAAAGCCTCGCCGCAGGATTCGCCGCCTGCCTAAGCAAGCCGATCCAGCCGGATAACCTGAAGAAGCTGATCCTCGAATTGACGCCTGGCGCAGCCAGCGTCGAGCCGAAGGCGCCGGCCCGCGCCGCGATGACAACGCTCTCCGCTGCCATCGACCCGGTCGTTTCCGCTAGCGGCGGCACCTTGATCGATATCGCCGTCCTCAGGCAATTCGACGTGATCTTCCAGGAAACCGGCTTCGCCGACCGCATGATCCAGGATTTCATGTCGGAAGCGCGCTCGCTGATCGAGCGCATCGAAAGCGGACTCGCGTTGCACAGGTCGAACGAGTCCAAGCAGTTGGCCCATGCCCTGAAGGGCTCGGCCCTGAGCATCGGCGCGATCGGGCTGCGCCAGCTCTGCGAACGTTTCGACGCCATCCCGGCAAGCCAGCTCGAGTTCGCAGGACGGAACGTCACCCATGAGATGCGTCTTTGTCTGGACGCAACCTACCAAGCCTTGCTCGTTCATCGGCAAGGCACATCCGCCGCCACCCCGGCGGCATCCATTTAATCCCGCTCAATCAACGATGTCTTTTTTCATTCACCTGCTCGAAACCACCGATCAAAGCCGCCGCGACATGGAAGCCCTGCCCAAGGTGCAGGACATGCTCAACGGCCGCATGTCGCAAGAAACCTACCTCGACTTCCTGCGCGACCTGTACCACATCGTCTGGCATTTCTGTCCCATCATGGCCGCCGCGGCCAGCCGGTGCGACGATGCCTACCTCGACGTCCGCCTGCACCTCTACCACAACATCGATGAGGAAAAGGGACACGAGAACATGGTGCTGGACGACCTCGTCCACTTCGGCGCCGATCCCGATGCCATCCGGGCTTCGCGTCCCTCCTACAGCGCGCAGGCGATGATCGCCTACAACTACTATGCCAGCGAACGTATCCATCCCTGCTGCGTGCTCGGCATGCTCTACGTCCTGGAAGTGATTTCCTCGGTCTATGGCGGACAGGTGGCCTCGTCCATCGCCGCCGGCCTCGAGCGGCAGCTGCCGCAGGGCTTTTCGTTCCTGGAAAGCCACGCGTCGATGGACCTGGACCACATGGCCCGGCTGAACGCGCTGCTGCAAAAGATCGACGACAGGCGCGTCCAGCAGGTGGTGATCGATGCCATCAACATGAACTTCTACCTGTTCAGCCAGTTCTTGTCCGCCTGATCCGACCGGCCATCGGGAATTCGCCGGCAGGATAGCCTGTTGGCAAGCTTTCATTTACATTAGTCCTGTTCAACGAAGTTAATTTCAGAAGGACTGATAAAAAATGAATGCATTTACGGACATCAAACATCTTGGCAACGTGCGTCACCCGATCGGCAAGCCCTACCGCCAACTGGCGGTGGAATACGACCGCGAGACGCGCTCCGTATGGACCTATCTCCAGCCCCAGGGCACGCCTTGCTTCAACCTCGGCCTGCTTGGGGAGCTGATCGACAACCACCGCACGCTCGCGGCCAACGGCGGCAAGGTTCTCTGCAACGGCAACCTCGAACCCGTCGACTACATCATCGGCGGATCCCGCACGCCCCATGTATTCAATTACGGGGGCGACCTCGCGCTGTTTGTCCTGCTCATCAAGTCGCGCGACCGCGAGGCGCTCCTGCATTACGCGAAACAGTGCATCGATTGCCTGCATGGCCGCCTGCTTTCCTATGAAACGAACGCGATCACGATCTCCCTCGTGCAGGGAGAAGCGCTGGGTGGCGGCTTCGAGTCGGCGCTGAGCAGCCACGTGATCGTGGCGGAGCAGTCCAGCCGCATGGGATTTCCGGAAATCCTATTCAACCTGTTCCCGGGCATGGGCGCCTACAGCCTCGTGTCACGACGCATCGGCGCGCGCGCGGCGGAGGAGATGATCTCCAGCGGGAAGATTTATTCCGCGACCGAACTGCATGAAATGGGTCTCGTGGATGTGCTCGCCGCGGATGGACAGGGCGAGAACGCGGTGTACGACTTCATCCGCAAGAACGAACGCCGCCGCAACGGACTGCGTGCGATGTATGAGTGCCGCCGGCATACCACGCCGATCAGTTACGATGAACTGATGGGCATCACTGAAGCTTGGGTCGATGCCGCGCTCAGGCTCGATGACAGGGACTTGAAGATGATGGGAAGGCTGGTCCGCTCGCAGCAGAAGCAGCTCGCGCTGCGCAAGGCAGGACATGTCGCCGAACCCGGCGGCGAGGCCGTCGAGGATGCCCTGGTCCTGGCGGAGTGACGCACGCGGTCGCCGCTAAAGGGATCGGGAAACGGCCGGCATTCCCGCCGGTCAATCCATGCGCCGGGGATGGGCGAGGAAAAACCGCATCATCTCCGCCGAAGCGTCCGGTCCCTTCGGATCGGTGTATGACCCGGCCTTGCTGCCGCCCGACCAGCTGTGCCCGCTGCCATGAACGACCCAGTGCTCGGCCACCGGCGCGCCCGCGCGGTCATGGAAGATTGCCTTCGTATAAGTCCTTCCTGATTCGGCCTTTCCCTTGACGATGCGGGTGTCGATGCGATCCGGGTCCACATCCGTTCCGAGGCATTGCCGCAGCGCCTGCGCGCCATTTCCCGGATGAACGGTGTGATCCCGGTCGCCATGGAAGACGATGACCGGAATGGCATGGTCGTGGGCAGCCAGCTCCTTGGGGGAACCGTTCTTCATGACGCCGAACGCGGAAGCCACGTCCTTCGCGGCGCCCACCGGAAGCCCGGAATGAATTCCCACGGCCGCAAAGAGATCGGGATATGCCGCTGCAAGGATGCCGGCCATCGCGCCGCCGGCGGATAATCCCGCGACGTACACCCTTGCCGGGTCGATGTCGTACTCTTGCATGATGTGGCGCGTCATGCCCGCTAGGATCGCAGGCTCGCCGCCAGCCCGGCGCTGGCTCTTGCGCTCGAACCAGTTCCAGCAGTTCGAGCCATTGGCATTCTGGCTCTGGGCCGGGTAAAGCACGAGCGCGCCGTGTTCATCCGCGAGGCGGTTCATCCCGGTGCCGGCGGCGAAATCGTCAGGATCCTGCTTGCATCCATGGAGCATCACGATCAGGGGACGCTTGGCAGGGGTCTCGGTGCCGGATGACGCTGGAACATACAAGCGATAGGCCCGCGTTCCGCTTTTTTCCGACCAGGAACCGGACAGGAATTGGCCCTGCTGACTCGCCGGACCAGATTGCCTGCCTTGCGGTTCATGGACCACCGCGTCCTCTACGGTGCGATCCAACATGGATTCCGTCCAGGGCTTGCCTGCCGCACGCCCGCTTTCCGCCTGATGCGCGGGAGCGCGCGGCGTGCCTGTTTCCGCATCTTGCCCGCTCAGCGCGCGCTGGATCGCCTCGGTTGCGGCAATGGGTCCGGCGGTGCGCAGCAATGCGGTTGCCTCGCGCATCCGCGCGAGAAAATCTTCATTCAGTTTCATGTCGAGCTTTCTATGAAAGGTGCCTGGCGGAATTCCGACGGCAAGGCGCGTCGGTCCGGGTCGCATTGGCTTGCGACAAGTCCATGCGGCGATCCGGCAATCGCCAGGCGCAAAAAATCAGTGTATTCGCGGGCCAAGCGCCGCCTTGACCGCCGGGCTTGCATGCAGCACGCCCAGCACGCTGATGGAACCGATTGCCTCCATGGCAAGTTCCGGCGTCACGTCTGGATCGATGCTGGCCATGCCCAGCACCTGTATGTGGAGTTGTTCGCCTGCCGTCCGCGCGGCTTCGAGTTCGGCGCGGGACACCTGCTGCAATCCGAGGACGAGCCGCTTGCGGCTGACGGTCTCCTTGATCACGTCGACGTGGGTGGCAAGCTCGTTGCGGATGGCGGTGCGGATCAGGTCGGTTCGGTTGGAATAAAAGCCTTCCTGCACCAGCAAATCGATCTTTCCCAGGTCCACTGGACCGAGATTGATGGTGATCTTTTCAGTGTCGCCAGGTTTGATACGCGTTTCCTGCAGGTTCACGGTATGCCCTCTCCAAATCTCGGACAGGGCATTCCCCATCCACTTACCATCCGACTGGATGGTATTGGGAAGGTTCCGTGATCAGCGAATGAAAATTGCTTGCCGTTTCGCTAACCGAGGTATTCCGACGTGATGTTAGTCCGTGAACCTTGTTCCCGTTTGGCAAGAGTGGCCATCTTGAGAAAATTTTCCGTCTTGACGGAGGTATCGTACTCACGCGACGCCAAGGCGAGCCTCGTCCGCACGCTCGCGCCAGCAATGTCGACATACACCACCCCTTCGGCCTGGATCTGGCTCACCGAAGCCGGCACGATCGAAATGCCGAATTCCGCCGACACCAGGCTAACCACCGAAGAGAGCTGCGGCGCCTGCTGCCCGAGGGCCGGCTCGAATCCCGCCTGCCTGCACGCCGACATGATTTCGTCATGCAGCGTCGGGCTCGTCCGCCTCGGGATGAGAACGAAGGATTCGCCGGCGAGCGCCGACAGGGGAAGCCGCTTGCGCTTTGCCAGGGGATGCTTGA
Organism: Noviherbaspirillum galbum; assembly: GCF_010974945.1. Taxonomy (GTDB): domain Bacteria; phylum Pseudomonadota; class Gammaproteobacteria; order Burkholderiales; family Burkholderiaceae_D; genus Noviherbaspirillum; species Noviherbaspirillum galbum. The sequence goes on from NZ_JAAIVB010000052.1 coordinate 89,575, forward strand.
TGGGCAACACGATCTTCATCTGCTCATCGGCGATCTGGTAGAGAGTCACTCCCGCGAAGGAATGCGTTCCGGGACGCAGGAAGGCGAGATCGAGCCGCCCCTCGTCGAGCTGCGCGAGAAGCTGGGGCGTGTTGCCCTCCATCAGGGTCAGCCCCACGCCAGGATAGGCATTCCGGAAGGCGCGGATCATCGCCGGGACCACCGGGTTGAATGCGGAGGAAGCGGTAAAGCCGAGGCTGAGCTGTCCCGCTTCTCCGCGTCCTGCACGCTGGGCGTGCAGGACGGCATTCTGTGCGTCGTCGAGCAGGCGCCGCGCGTCGACGAGCAATGCCTCGCCCGCTTCGGTCAGCGTGACGCCGTGTCCGGTGCGCCGGAAAAGCTGCACGCCCATCTCGCGCTCGAGCGCCAGGATCTGCTGACTGAGTGGCGGCTGGCCAATGCCGAGTTTCTCCGCCGCACGGGTAACGTTCCCCTCTTGGGCAACGGCCATGAAGTATCTGAGATGACGCAGTTCCATCGCGGTATATGTAAAACGTCTTTCCGGAAGATGATCAAGATATTGGACAGTATAACGCTAAGGCCTCAAAATATCGAAGCTGAGAAAAACCCGTCAGGCGCTGTTTTCCGGAACGACGCGGCAGGCTGCCCCGGGCAGGGATTTTCGACATGATCAATCACGAGAGAGAAGAGTCAATGAGGTATTACCATGTCTGAAGCCGTAAAGAAGCCACGACGGCAATTCAATGTGATGACGTTTTCGCAGGTGGGCAACTACCGCCTGCCGCTGCCGGCCTACGTCTCCATCCTGCATCGCGTCAGCGGCGCGGCCATGTTCTTCCTGCTGCCCTTCACCCTCTACCTGCTCGACAAGAGCCTCACCTCCGAGATCTCCTTCGACGCCCTGCGCGGCTTCACCGCCAACTGGTTCGTCAAGCTCGTCATCCTCGGCCTGGTCTGGTCCTACTTGCACCACTTCTGCGCCGGCGTGCGCCACCTCTTCCTCGACATGCACATGGGCATGGACAAGGTCTCCGGCAAGCAGACCTCCGCCGCCGTGTTCGCCGTCAGCCTGCCGCTGACCCTGCTGGTGGCCCTCAAACTGTTCGGAGTCTTCTGATGGAACACGGTATCGCCAAGGACATCGCCGGCAACAACATCGGCCCCAAGCGCCTCGTCGTCGGCGCCCATTACGGCGTGCGCGACTGGCTCGCCCAGCGCGCAACTGCCATCGTCATGGCCCTGTACACCGTGCTGCTGCTGGTGTCCTACCTCACCAGCGACGGCAGCGCCGGCTTCTACAACGCCTGGGCCACCATCTTCGCCCGCCAGTGGTTCAAGATCGCCACCTTCGTCACCTTCCTGGGCCTGCTCTACCACGCCTGGGTCGGCATGCGCGACATCTGGATGGACTACGTCACCAAGTCCGTCGCCCTGCGCCTGGCATTTCACCTGGCCACCATCGCGTGGCTCATCGGCTGCGCCGGCTGGGCCGCGCAGATCATCTGGAGACCGTAAATCGTGGCAGCCATCAAGCAATCCCTTCCCGTTCGCCGTTTTGACGCCGTCATCGTCGGCGCCGGCGGTTCCGGCATGCGCGCGTCGCTGCAGCTGGCCGAGGCCGGCCTGAACGTGGCCGTGCTTTCCAAGGTCTTTCCGACTCGCTCGCACACCGTGGCCGCGCAGGGCGGCATCGGCGCCTCGCTGGGCAACATGACCGAGGACAACTGGTACTGGCACATGTTCGACACCGTCAAGGGCTCGGACTACCTGGGCGACCAGGACGCCATCGAGTTCATGTGCCGCGAAGCGCCCAAGGTCGTCTACGAGCTCGAGCACTTCGGCATGCCGTTCGACCGCAATCCCGACGGCACCATCTACCAGCGCCCGTTCGGCGGCCATACCGCCAACTTCGGCGAGAAGCCGGTGCAGCGCGCCTGCGCCGCGGCCGACCGCACCGGCCATGCGCTGCTGCACACGCTGTACCAGCGCAACGTGCGCGCCAAGACCCACTTCTTCGTCGAGTGGATGGCGATCGACCTCATCCGTGATGTGGATGGCGACGTACTGGGCGTGGTGGCGCTGGAGATGGAAACCGGCGACGTGATGATCCTCGAAGCCAAGACCACGCTGTTCGCCACCGGCGGCGCGGGCCGCATCTTCGCCGCCTCGACCAACGCCTTCATCAACACCGGCGACGGCATGGGCATGGCCGCGCGCGCGGGCCTGCCGCTGGAAGACATGGAGTTCTGGCAGTTCCATCCCACCGGCGTGTCCGGTGCGGGCGTGCTGATCACCGAGGGCGTGCGCGGCGAGGGCGGCATCCTGATCAACGCCAACGGCGAGCGCTTCATGGAGCGCTATGCGCCCACGCTGAAGGACTTGGCGCCGCGCGACTTCGTGTCGCGCTCGATGGACCAGGAGATCAAGGAAGGCCGCGGCTGCGGTCCGAACAAGGACCACGTGCTGCTGGACCTGCGCCACATCGGCGCCGACACCATCAAGAAGCGCCTGCCGTCGATTCTCGAGATCGGCCACAAGTTCGCCAACGTCGACGCCACCAAGGAACCGATTCCCGTCGTGCCGACGATTCACTACCAGATGGGCGGCATTCCGACCAACATCAACGGCCAGGTGGTCGCGCCGAAGAACGGCAACCCCAACGAGGTCGTCAATGGCATGTACGCCATCGGCGAATGCGCCTGCGTATCGGTGCACGGCGCCAACCGCCTGGGCACGAACTCGCTGCTGGACCTGGTGGTGTTCGGCCGCGCTGCCGGCAACCACATCGTGGCCTCGAACCTGAAGCAGAAGCTGCACAAGCCGCTGCCGGCGGGCGCGGCGGACATGGCGATGGAGCGCCTGGCGCGGCTGGAGACGAGCACCGGCTCCGAGCGGGTGCAGGACGTGGCCAACGCGATCCGCAGCACGATGCAGCAGTACTGCGGCGTGTTCCGCACCGACGAGCTGCTGCAGACCGGCGTGCAGAAGATCCTCGAACTGGATGAGCGGCGCAAGCATGTGTCGTTCAAGGACAAGTCCAAGGTGTTCAACACGGCGCGGGTGGAAGCGCTGGAGCTGGACAACCTGATTGAGACGGCCAAGGCGACCATCATCTCGGCGGCGGCACGCAAGGAAAGCCGTGGCGCGCATGCGCACCGGGATTACGAGAAGCGCGACGACGAGAACTGGATGAAGCATTCGCTGTTCTACTCGGAAGGCAACCGCCTGGACTACAAGCCGGTCAACACCAAGCCGTTGACGGTGGAGACGTTCAAGCCCAAGGCGCGTACGTTCTAAGGCGCGTTCCAAGACAGCAGACAAGCAAAGCAAAGGTAAAAGAGCATGGCTCGCACCCTCAAATTTCAGATTTACCGGTATGACCCGGACAAGGACGCCAAGCCGTACATGCAGGACCTGACGGTGACGCTGCAGGACACGGACAAGATGCTGCTGGACGCATTGCAGCGCATCAAGGCCGACGTGGACGATTCGCTGGCGCTGCGGCGCTCGTGCCGCGAAGGCGTGTGCGGTTCGGACGCGATGAACATCAACGGCAAGAACGGGCTGGCGTGCACGACCAACCTCAACGAGCTGACCGAGCCGATCGTGCTGCGGCCGCTGCCGGGGCTGCCGGTGATCCGCGACCTGATCGTGGACATGACGCAGTTCTTCAAGCAGTACCACTCGATCAAGCCGTACCTGATCAACGAGACGATCCCGCCGGAGAAGGAGCGGCTGCAGTCGCCGGAAGAGCGCGAGGAGCTCGACGGGCTGTACGAGTGCATCCTGTGCGCGTGCTGCTCGACGTCCTGCCCGTCGTTCTGGTGGAACCCGGACAAGTTCGTGGGACCGGCCGGCTTGCTGCAGGCGTACCGGTTCATTGCCGACAGCCGCGACCAGGCCACCGGCGAGCGGCTGGACAACCTGGAAGACCCGTACCGGCTGTTCCGCTGCCACACGATCATGAACTGCGTGGACGTGTGCCCGAAGGGACTGAACCCGGCGCGCGCCATCGGCAAGATCAAGGAACTGATGGTCCGCCGTTCCGTGTAAAGGTCCGGTCAAACGCGTCACCACCGTTCTGGTATCCTCGCCTCATCTCATGCCGGCCACGCCGGCATGCTTTCATCTGGAAAGGACGGGTTGAGGAATGAAGATTGCGGTTCTTGGCGCGGGCGCATTGGGCGGTTACTTCGGCGGCAGGTTGCTGCAGGCCGGGCGGGACGTGCAGTTCCTCGTCCGCCCCGCACGCGCGGCACTTCTCAGGCAGAACGGCCTGGTGATCCATAGCCCATGCGGCGATGTGAAGCTGGACAACCCGCCCACCCTGACGGCGGAGCAACTGAAGGACGCGCCCGCCCCGGCTGATCTGGTGCTGCTGAGCTGCAAGGCCTACGACCTCGACTCGGCGATGGATGCCATTGCTCCGGTCGTCGGCCCGCGCACCATCATCCTTCCCATGCTCAACGGCATGCGCCACATCGAGTTGCTCTCCGAGCGCTTCGGCAAGGACAAGGTCATTGGCGGACTCTGCCTGATCTCCGCCGCCCTCGACCCACAAGGCGAAATCCATCAATTCAACGAAATGCACGACCTGGTCTTCGGCGCTCTCGATGCCTCGCAGACCGATGCCGTGCATGACATCAAGCTTGCGCTCGACGGCGCCGGCTTCCGCGCGGTGGAATCGTCAGACGTCCTTCAGCGCATGTGGGAAAAGTGGGTCTTCATCGCATCCCTCGCCTCGCTGACCACCCTGTTCCGTGCGCCCGTCGGCGAGATCGTTGCCGCTGGCGGCACGTCCATCAGCGAAGCGGTATATGACCAATGCGCCGCCATCGCCGCTCACCATGGCCATGCTCCACGCGCCGCCGCAGTCGAACAGGGCAAGCGCTTTCTCACCACGCCGGGCTCCACGATTACCGCATCGATGTGCAAGGACATGCTCAATGGCACCCGGACGGAAGCGGAACACATCATCGGCGCGCTGCTCGCGCGTCGACCAGCGGATGGCGATGCGCTGGGCCGGTCTTCACTTCTGGAGGCGGCGCTCGTGAATTTGAGGGTTGCGGAGGCGCGCCGGTTGATGAAGGAATCGGGCGGTCAGGCTTGACGTTTGCGGGATTGCTTGGGCGAGGAAGTGTGTCCTGTCATTCCTGCGGCACCGTACTGCCTTGCAGGGCGATGCCTTGCGAAACCTTTGCTCCATCCCCGCTTGCGCGGAGATGACAGGTAGTCGCGCTGTGACGGGCACGATGCCGAAGGCGAGCCTGCGCTGTCCCTCCTGACGTCGCCGAAAGGGAGGGCGGCAGGGGTCGCTTTTCTTTGGTTCGTTTCGTGGGGCCCGCCTACGTCGAGTCCAAAGAAATGAACTGGCCCGCCGGAGCCAGTCTCGGCACCGCCCCATGGAGTGGGAACCCCACCGGGTCACCGGAGAGCCAACGCCCCGAAGCTCCGACATTCAAACCACCCACCTCTCCCCAGCGTTATACTGTACGCATACACATGCTTTGAACCCAAAATCCACCGCTTCCCTGTCGCTCCCCCGCCAGGCAAGCCCCCTATCAACCTCGCCCACCGCTGATCACCAAACGCTTCCCCACCCGCGATTATTTTCAAGCAACATGCCCCAGGTTCTCGACAACCCGCTCTACTACCTCGACAACTTCGACCGGGTAATCGCCTGGGTAGGCACCCGCTACGCGCACCTGCTCGACGACCTCGAACGCCAAACCCTCGGGCACATCGCCGGCCTGCCTCAACCCTCACGCGCCCTGCTGGTACGCATGATCATGCGCAAGGGTCCTTATTTCCGTGAAAGCAAGCTGGCTTACGACGAGATCGGCTGCACCCGGTCAGCGGTTGCTCCCCTGGTGAAGCACGGCTGGGTCGATGATCGCCCGCCGCTGGACATGGATGGGTTGTTCACTCTCCTGACCAAGGCGGAAATCCTGTCCGCCTTCCCATTGGACAATGCCGCCAGGTCGCTGAAGAAGGCCGATCTGCTCGACCTTCTTCGTGCGGCGCGTCCCCAACCAAATCCATTCGACGCCTGGCTGCCCGCGTCGGAGGACCGCGTCTACCAGGTCAGGATCGGCCCGCTGTGCGATCGCCTCAAGCTGCTGTTCTTCGGAAACTGCAGGCAGGACTGGACGGATTTCGTCCTGTCCGACCTCGGCATCTTCCGTTACGAACAGGTCGAGCTGTCGACCGCCTCCCACGCCTTTCAGGCACGCGAGGACGTGGACGTCTATCTTCAACTTCAGGCGCTGCGCGAACGTTACGACGTCGACGGCGATGCGGATGCCATCATGGCGGACATTCCCGCCGACGCGCTCGCCAACCCATGGCTGGAAAGCAGGCGCTCTCGGCTCTTGTTCCAGCTCGGCCAAGGGTATGAGCAGTCGGGACGGTTCGAGGACGCGCTGGCGGTGTATGCACAATGCCGCTACGCGGGCGCGCGCCTGCGCATGATCAGGGTGCTTGAAAAACTTGACCGGACTTGCATGGCGCACGACCTGGCCAGCATCGCGGAACGCGCGCCGGAGAACGAGGCGGAACGCCAGCAACTCGAACGTATCTTGCCAAGGTTGCACCGCAAGCTAGGCTTGCCGAAGCCCGAGGCGCAAGCACGCGGCGAAATCCCGCTGCTTGCCCTTGCGTTGCCCCAGCCTGACGCGCCGTATTCGGTGGAGAGAGTCGTCGCGCGGCATCTTGCGGAAGAGGCATCGCCCGTGCTCTACGTCGAGAACACCCTCATGACTTCGCTGTTCGGCCTGCTGTTCTGGGACGCCATCTTCGCGCCGGTGCCCGGCGCCTTCTTCCACCCTTTCCAGTCCGGCCCCGCCGACCTCTATCACCCGGATTTCCACACGCGCCGCGAACTGGCGCTGGCGGACTGCATGGCGCAACTCGAATCGGACGCCTATGCCGCGACCATCCGCGAGCGTTTTTCCGCCAAGGCGGACCTGCAATCGCCGTTCGTGGTCTGGCCGGTACTCAGCGCCGAACTGATCGACATGGCGTTGTCATGCATTCCCGCCGCCCACCTCAAGTCGATTTTCTCCCGCATCCTGCTCGACCTGAGATCGAACCGCGCGGGATTTCCCGACCTGATCCAGTTCTGGCCGGGCGATAGGCAATACCGGATGATCGAGGTGAAGGCGCCCAACGACCGCCTCCAGGACAACCAGATCCGCTGGATCCAGTACTGCCTCGCGCACGATATCCCGGTCAGCGTATGCCATGTGCAATGGCTCGCGGACGACGGGCACCATGGCGCCGCCGTTTGCGCGGAAAACCCCGATGCCGCGTCGCAGGCGACAGGGCAGGCAACATGACTTACCCGATCGCCGTTCGCACTCTGACCGAATTCACCGCGAAGACGGGCAGCCTCGACCTGCGTTTCACGCCCTCCCCAACCGCGCAGGAAGGCATTGCCGGCCATGCCGTCGTTACCGCCCGCCGGTCGCCCGACTACAAGAAGGAAGTGGCCCTTTCGCTGGAATACAAGCACCTTCTGGTGCGCGGCCGGGCCGATGGATATGACCCCGCCGCCAATCGCATCGAAGAGATCAAGACTTACCGCGGCGACCTCGGCCGCATGCCCGAGAACCACCGGGCGCTGCACTGGGCGCAGGTAAAGGTCTATGGCTGGCTGCTCTGCAAGCAGATGCAACTGCAGGAAGTGACGCTCGCGCTGGTGTATTACGACATCGGCAGCCAGCGGGAAACCGTGCTCGAAGAGCGCTACGGCGCGGAGGCGCTGCAGCAATTCTTCGAAGAACAATGCGAACGGTTTCTCGCCTGGTCGGAACAGGAACTGGCGCACCGCGCCGCGCGCGACGCGATGCTGACGGCCTTGCGCTTTCCGCACGCAGACTTTCGGCCAGGGCAGCGCCACCTCGCGGAATCGGTCTACCGCGCGGCGAGCGCCGGGCGGTGCCTCGTGGCCGAAGCGCCGACCGGCATCGGGAAAACCGTCGGTGCCCTCTTCCCGATGCTCAAGGCCTGTCCGGGCCAGCAGCTCGACAAGGTGTTCTTCCTGACAGCGAAAACCTCGGGGCGCAGCCTTGCGCTCGAAGCAGTCGGCAAGCTGCGCGCCAGCGAGACTGTCTTTCCCTTGCGCGTTCTGGAGATGGTAGCCCGGGACAAGGCGTGCGAACATCCGGACAAGGCCTGCCATGGCGATTCCTGCCAGCTGGCGCAGGGCTTCTATGACAAGCTGCCGCAGGCGCGGGCTGCCGCGCTGAACGTCGTTCCCCTCGACCGGCAGGCGCTTCGCGCCGTCGCCCTCGACCACGCGGTGTGTCCCTATTACCTCAGCCAGGAATTGGTACGATGGTCCGATGTCGTGGTGGGCGATTTCAATTATTTCTTCGACAGCACCGCGTTGCTTCATGGGCTGTCCGCCATCAATCAATGGCGCACCGGCGTGCTGGTGGATGAAGCGCACAACCTGGTCGAACGCGCCCGGGCGATGTACAGCGCCTCGCTCGTCCAGGAAAGCCTTGCCGCCTTGCGGCGTACCGCTCCGGCCTCGGTCAAGGGAGCTTTGGACAAGCTCAACCGCCAATGGAACGGCTTGCACAAAGAGCAGGACGCATCGTATGCGGTCCAGGAAAGCCTGCCTGCGGCATTCATCCATGCCTTGCAGCAGGCGATCTCGGCAATGACCGAATACATGGCGGACAACCCGGCGCATGCCGATCCCGCTTTCCTCGACTTTTACTTCGACGCCTTGCAATTCTCGCGTCTTGCCGACAGCTTCGACGCGCATTCTCTCTTCGACATCACGCTGCGGCAGCATGGGCGGCGGCGAACTTCCACGCTTTGCCTGCGGAACCTGATTCCCGCGCCCTTCCTGCGCCCGCGCTTCGCACAACCGCATTCGGCCACGCTGTTCTCGGCCACCATGAACCCATGGAATTTCTACCATGACATGCTGGGCCTTCCTGACAACACCGCGTACATCGAGGTCGAGTCGCCGTTCACGCCGGATCAGCTGCAGGTCCACATCCTCGACAAGGTATCGACGCGCTATCACGACCGTGCCCGCTCGCTGTCCGACATCGTTGCCGTCATGGGAAAGCAGTTCAGGGCCAGGCCCGGAAACTATCTCGCCTTCTTCAGCAGCTTCGACTACCTCCAGCAAGTGCTGGCGGAGTTCCGCTCGCGTCACCCCGACATCACGGCATGGGAACAGACGCGGCGGATGGAAGAAGCGGAACGCGATGCCTTCATCGGTCGCTTTACCGCCGGGGGCCAGGGCATCGGGTTCGCGGTCCTGGGCGGCGTCTTCGGCGAAGGCATCGACCTGCCGGGCGACCGGCTGATCGGCGCCTTCATCGCGACGCTGGGTCTCCCCCAGCTCAATCCGGTCAACGAACGCTTGCGTGAACGCATGCAGGCCTCCTTCGGCGCCGGCTATGATTACGCCTACCTGTTTCCCGGGATGCAGAAGGTGGTCCAGGCGGCAGGCCGCGTCATTCGCACGCCTTCCGACCATGGCGTCGTTTACCTGATGGATGACAGGTTCGCCCGCGCCGAGGTGCGGCGCCTGCTGCCGGCATGGTGGCAGGCGGGACGGGGACCGGATTCGAATTAGCAGGATGGCAAGGCTTCGCGGTCCGCCTTCCAGCCAGTCATTGCCGCCCGCTCGCTGCCTTTCCATGAACCGGATCACCCGGCGATCCGCTTGCAAACATGAATGAACTGCAATATAAGTGGCGTCTGACCAGCCCGGCACCTGATTGGTGCAGGTACCGACTGCAAGCGAAAACGAGCTCATGACCTCCCTGCTATCGCGTTCAATGATCGATATCAGCATCGCGCTGATCTGTGCCATCATTTTCGCCATCGACGCGGTGACGCCGGTCGGCGTCGCGGTCTGGGTGTTCTACCTGGTGCCGGTCGTCCTGTGCATCAGGCAGGACAACCCGCGCCTGCCCTACCTCATCGCCACCGTCGCCACGGTGCTGATCATTGCCGGCTACTTCGTGTCTCCCGCGGGACTCTCGCCCATCATCGGCATGGTCAATCGCGGACTCGGCACCATGATCCTCATCGTGGCAGCCTACCTGGTCAACGTGGTGGTCGAGGACCGTCATCGGCTTGCCCATACCTTGTGGCTGGAACAGGGCCGGTCGGCCGTGTCGCGCAGCATGATCGGCGACAGGACGATCAACGAACTGGCCAGGATGATGCTGCATGCGCTTGCCACGCACATCAACGCACAGGTGGGCATCCTGTATCGCCTCGACGGGCAGATGCTGGTGCCGGCAGGCACGTTCGCCACGGAAGCCGGGGTCGAGAAGATGGATCCCATTGCCCTTGGGCAGGGCATTGCCGGCGAGGCAGCGCTGACCGGCGAAGCTGTCGTGCTGCATGACGTCCCGCCCGGCTACCTGCGCATCACCTCGGCGATGGGCGAGGCGGAACCCCGCCACGTGCTGGTATTTCCCGTGTTTGCCGAAAACCGCGTCACGGGCATCGTCGAATTCGGGTTCCTTCGCGAGGATGGCGACCTGAGCAAGGAAAAGGAGCTCGCCGAACTCGTCGCCGACAAGTTCGGCCTGGCGCTGCGTTCGGCGCTATATCGCGAGCACCTTCAGGAAGTGCTGGAAGAAACGCGCCGTCAAAGCGAGGAGCTGCAGACGCAGCAGGAAGAACTGCGCGTCACCAACGAAGAATTGCACGAGCAGAGCCGGTTGCTGCAGGAATCGCAGGCAACGCTCGAGACGCAACAGAACGAACTGGAGGAAGCAAACGTCATGCTGGCCGAGCGTAGCCAGCTGCTCGAGCGCCAGAAGGCCGACCTGCAAGCCGCAACGGTGGAGCTGACACGCTCCAACCAGTACAAGAGCGAGTTCCTGGCGAACATGTCGCACGAATTGCGCACGCCATTGAACAGTTCGCTGATCCTCTCGCACATGCTGGCGGAAAACAAGCCCGGCAACCTGAACCAGGACCAGGTCCGCTACGCGCGGACCATTCATTCCGCCAACCAGGACCTCCTTACCTTGATCAACGACATTCTCGACCTGTCCAAGATCGAGGCGGGCCAGGTCGAAGTGCAGAACGAACAGGTAACGGTCGACGAACTCGCAGCCGGCATGCGGCTGATGTTCGAGCCGGTCGCAATGCAACGGCGGCTCGGCTTCGACGTCGTCGTTCACGATGGCGCTCCGGCGAGCATCGTCACGGATGCGCAGCGCCTCCAGCAGGTACTGAAGAACCTGCTCTCGAATGCGTTCAAGTTCACGCATGCCGGCCAGGTCCGGCTGGACATTGCCCGCGCCAGTGAGCAGACCGTTGCCTTTTCGGTGACGGACAGCGGAATCGGCATCGCGCCGGACAAGCAGGAAATCATCTTCGAAGCTTTCCGCCAGGCCGACGGCAGCACCGACCGGACCTATGGCGGGACCGGCCTTGGCCTGTCGATTTCACGCGAACTGGCCAGCCTCCTCGGCGGCCGCATCCGTCTGCAGAGCGAACCGGGCCGCGGCAGCGTGTTCACGCTTGAGCTTCCGGCCGAACCTGGGCAAAGACGCACCCAGCCCCGTTCCAGCCAGCCGGAACGCGCCCCTGCGCCACCGCGCGCAGCCGGCTGGCCCGGCGTGGCGCAACAGCCGCGCCAACCAATGCAAGCCGTACCGCCGCCGCGGGAAAGCGGCGCGTCATCCGCTCCGGCGCCAGATGCAGAAACCGATGCCGCGACCGATGCGGCAAGCCGGTTTGGCCGGATGATCCTGATTGTCGAGGACGATGAGAAATTCGCACAGGTATTGTGCGAACTCGTGCGCGACATGGGCTTCGATTGCATGCATGCCGCGACGGCCGGCGATGCCATCCACTTCACGGAAACACGCAAGCCGGATGCGGTGCTGCTCGACGTCGGCCTGCCCGACCAGTCAGGGCTGAGCGTGCTGGCGAGGCTGAAGCGCCAGCCTTCCACACGGCACATTCCCGTGCACATCATTTCCGTCGGCGATTATCAGCAGACGGCGCTGGAGCTTGGCGCAATCGGATACGCGATCAAGCCGGCCGCCAGGGAAGAAATTGCGAACGCCATCCGCAAGATCGAGGGAAGGCTGGCGCGGCGCGTCAATCGCCTCCTGATCGTGGAGGACGATGCCACGCTGGCGGACGGGATGCGCGACATGCTCAAGGGCGAAAACACCGTGATCACGCTTGCCCGCAGCGCGACGCAGGCGCTCGAGCGCCTGGCGGAGGAAACCTTCGACTGCATGGTGATGGACCTCGGCCTGCCCGACCACTCCGGCTATGAACTGCTGGACAAGATGACCCGCAGCGGAAAGTATTCCTTTCCCCCCGTCATCGTCTACACCGGCCGGGTGCTGACCCGGGAAGAGGAAGACCGGTTGCGGCAGTACGCGCAGTCGATCATCATCAAGGGCGCGAAGTCGCCGGAACGCCTGCTGGACGAGGTCTCGCTCTTCCTGCACAGGATGGAAGAAAACATGCCCGCCAGCCAGCAAGGTGCGGCGGGACAGCCAAGACCCCGGGATGCCGCATTCGAAGGCCGCGACATCCTGATCGTGGAGGACGACGTGCGCAACATCTTCGCCCTGACCAGCCTGCTCGAACCCCTTGGCGCGAAGCTGCACATCGCCCGCAACGGCAAGGAAGCGCTGCGCCGCCTGGAGGGCGGTGAACGCATCGATCTCGTGCTGATGGACCTGATGATGCCGGAAATGGACGGCTTGACGGCAATGCGCGAAATCCGGAAACAGGCGAGGTTCCGGAATCTTCCCATCATCGCCCTGACCGCCAAGGCCATGGCCAACGACAGGAAGGAGAGCCTCGACGCCGGCGCCAGCGATTACATCGCCAAGCCCATCGACGTCGACAGGCTGGTCGCGCTGTGCAAGATATGGCTGCCTGCCTGAACCGAAACGAGAGCGGACCTTCCCATGATCGATCCGGATTTCGACATCGAACTCAAGCTGCTGCTTGAAGGCGTCTACCTAAAATACCAGCAGGACTTCCGTCAGTACAGCGTTGCCTCGATGCGCCGCAGGATGCGCGCGGCCGTGGACAGGTTCGATTGCAAGACGCTCTCCCAGCTGCAGGACAGGGTGCTGCATGAGCCTGCCGTGTTCGCGCAGATGCTGCGTTACTTCACCGTGCAGGTCAGCGAAATGTTCCGCGATCCGCCGTACTTCAAGGCGATCCGGGAACTGGTCATCCCCGAGCTGCAGACCCATCCCACGTTCAAGATCTGGGTCGCCGGCTGCAGCACCGGCGAGGAAGTCTGGTCGCTTGCCATCCTGCTCGACGAGGAGGGATTGCTCGAACGCGCCCTCATCTATGCCACCGACATCAATCCGGAAGCCTTGAGGAAGGCTGGCGAGGGCATCTACGACCTCGACCGCATCTCCCAGTTTTCCAGCAATTACATCGCTGCCGGAGGAAAGGCATCGTTGTCCGACTATTTCACCATCGCATACGACAAGGCAATCATTCCCCAACGCTTCAAGAGCCAGGTCGTGTTTTCCGATCACAGCCTGTCGACGGACAGCGTGTTCTCGGAAGTCCATTTCGTGTCATGCCGAAATGTGTTGATCTACTTCAATAGGGAATTGCAGAACCGGGCGATCGGTTTGTTTTACGATTCTCTTTCTCACCGCGGAATGCTTGGCCTGGGAAACAAGGAATCTCTGCAGCTGACTTCCTTCGCCGACCGCTTCAAGGAAATTGCCCGCGAGGAGCGGCTGTACCAGCGAACCTGATCAATCTATGCACCGTCAGCACTCCAAGTTTGATGCCGTCGTGATTGGCGCCTCCGCCGGCGGCGTCGAAGCCTTGCTGACGCTTCTGGAAGACTTGCCCGAATCGTTTCCTGCCGCGGTGCTGATCGTTCTCCATCTTCCCGCCGATTGCCGCAGCGTGCTTGCGAGCGTCTTGTCCAATCGCTGCAGCCTGCCGATCAAAGAAGCTCAGGACAAGGAAGACATCGTACCGGGGCGCGGCTATGTCGCGCCTCCCGACTACCACCTGCTGGTCGAACCGGACCGCAGCCTGTCCTTGTCGCAGGACGAAGCGGTGCATTTCAGCCGCCCCTCCATCGATTTGCTGTTCGAATCCGCCGCCTGGGTGTACCGTGAACGTCTGCTGGGCATCGTGCTGACCGGCGCGAACCAGGACGGCAGCGCGGGCCTGAAGGCGATCAGCGAGCATGGCGGAACGACGTGGGTGCAGGAACCGGCCGATGCGCTGGCAACGATCATGCCGCAGGCAGCCATCGATGCGGCGGCGCCGGACAGCGTGCTCACGCTGGAAGCCATGAAGCAGAAACTGAAGCGCCTGGACCGGGCCGAACGATGACGAGCTTAGAACACATGCACGCGGACGACGTCGTGAACCTGCTGGTGGTCGACGACATCCAGTACAACCTCGACGCGATGGAAGCCCTGCTTTCACAGCCGGGCATACGCATCCTGCAGGCCCGTTCCGGAGAAGAGGCGCTCGAGCTGCTCCTGACCCATGAGGTCGCGCTTGCCCTGCTGGACGTCAACATGCCTGGCATGAATGGCTTTGCCCTGGCCGAACTGATGCGGGGTAATTCCAGGACCCGGCACATTCCGCTGATCTTCGTGACGGCGGCTCTGCACGAACCTGGCAGGACCTTCGCCGGCTACCAGAGCGGCGCTGTCGATTTCCTGAACAAGCCCTTTCCCCCGGAAATCCTGCTCAGCAAGGTCAGGATCTTCATCGAGATGTACCGGCAAAAGAAACTGCTGGGGCAAAAGATCGCGGAGTTGCAGGATGCCCTGCACATCAACGAGCTGTTCGTCGCGGTGCTCGGGCATGATCTGCGCACGCCGCTGGCCGCCGCCATTCATGGTGCGGAACTCGTCGAGGTGTTGTCGACCGACGAAAAGATCACTGCCGCGGCGCAACGCATCAAGGCATGCGGCATGCGCATGGAGAGCATGGTGAACCGCTTGCTCGATACCGCCTTGATCCGCTCCGGCCGCCTGGAAATCATGTCCGCACCTGGAAATTACCGCGACGTCGCGGCGGCGGTCATCGAAGAATTCAAGGGCAGCCACCACGGGACCGCGATCGGCTTGTCGGATCAAGGCGACATGGCTGGAGAATTCGATCCGGACCGCATGGCGCAGGTATTGTCCAACCTGATCGGCAACGCCATCAAGCACGGCATCGCTCATGCCCCGGTGACAGTCCGCATTGATGGCATGCGCCACGACCGCATATGCCTGGAAGTATGCAATGCCGGAGAGATTTCGCCGGATCGCGTGGAGGATGTATTCCAGCCGTTTCAGTCAGGCCGGCAAAACCGCACCGCGTCGGCGGGACTGGGGCTGGGGCTGTATATCGTCAAGAGCTTCGTGGAGGCCCACGGCGGCGAGATCACGGTTCGATCTTCCCCGGAAGACGGCACGACGTTCTGCGTCGACATTCCGCGCCGCGTCGCTGGCAGCCTGGCAAGGTAAGAAGGCAGGGGCCAGGCTATAAATACTACAGCTGTAAGTATGCGGAATGAGTGAGACGAAATCGTGTCCAAGCCTTTGTTGATGGAGGGTACGGCCATGGACGAGGTCGCAAGGCAGTATGTCGAGCTGGGCGAAGGCTGGCGGGACG
>NZ_JAAIVB010000053.1 GCF_010974945.1 Noviherbaspirillum galbum
CGGCCGCACCCGCGCCCGCTGCTGCCCCGGCCGCCGATCCGGTCGCCGCCGCCATCGGCCAGCTCGCCGCGAACGCGGGCGGCGCCTCCGCCGGCGTCGCCATGCCGGCCGCAGCGAAGATGCTGTCCGAGAACAGCATGAACGCTTCCCAGGTCGCCGGCACCGGCAAGGATGGCCGCGTCACCAAGGGCGACGTCATCGGCGCCCTGCAGAACAAGGCTGCACCGGGTCCCGCCGCCGCGCCTGCGCCCGCCGCCAAGCCCGCTCTCCAGCAGGTCGCCGCGCCGGTCACGCTCAACCTCGCCAACCGCCCGGAAGAGCGCGTTCCGATGAGCCGCCTGCGCGCCCGCATCGCCGAGCGCCTGCTGCAATCGCAAGCCACCAACGCCATCCTGACCACGTTCAATGAAGTGAACATGCAGCCGGTCATGGACCTGCGCAACAAGTACAAGGACAAGTTCGAGAAGGAGCACGGCGTCAAGCTGGGCTTCATGTCCTTCTTTGTGAAGGCCGCCGTGGCCGCGCTCAAGAAGTACCCGATCATCAACGCCTCGGTCGACGGCAATGACATCGTCTACCACGGCTACTTCGACATCGGCATCGCCGTCGGCTCGCCGCGCGGCCTGGTCGTGCCCATCCTGCGCGACGCCGACCAGATGACCATCGCCGACATCGAGAAGAAGATCGCCGAATTCGGCGTCAAGGCCAAGGACGGCAAGCTCACGCTCGACGAGCTGACCGGCGGCACGTTCTCGATCTCCAATGGCGGCGTGTTCGGCTCCATGCTGTCCACCCCGATCATCAACCCGCCGCAGTCGGCCATCCTCGGCGTACACGCCACCAAGGATCGCCCGGTGGTGGAGAACGGTCAGATCGTCATCCGTCCGATCAACTACCTCGCGATGTCCTACGACCACCGCATCATCGACGGCCGCGAAGCCGTGCTCGGCCTGGTCGCCATGAAGGAAGCGCTGGAAGATCCCGCGCGCCTGCTGCTCGACCTGTAATCCGCTGCACCCGGACGTCCGCCGGACACCCTCTGGCGGACGGCATCCCTTCACGCCGCGGCAGGGCGACACGCCCTTGTCGCGGCCAAACTACCTAGCGATCAAGGTACACCTATGTCCAAGAATTTTGATGTGGTGGTCATCGGGGGCGGTCCCGGCGGCTACATCGCGGCCATCCGCGCTGCGCAACTCGGTTTCAGCACGGCCTGCATCGACGAGTGGAAGAACGCCAAGAACGGCCCCGCGCCGGGCGGCACCTGCACCAACGTCGGCTGCATTCCCTCCAAGGCCCTGCTGCAATCGTCCGAAAACTTCGAGCATGCCGGCCATGCCTTCGCCGACCATGGCATCAAGGTCGACGGCCTGTCCATCGACATCCCCAAGATGCTGGCCCGCAAGGACACCGTCGTGAAGCAGAACAACGACGGCATCCTCTACCTGTTCAAGAAGAACAAGGTCACCTTCTTCCATGGCCGCGGTTCCTTCGCCAAGGCTGCCGACGGCGGCGCGGGCTATGAAATCAAGGTCGCCGGCGCGGCAGAGGAAACCATTACCGGCAAGCACATCATCCTTGCCACCGGCTCCAATCCCCGCCAGCTGCCCAACCTTCCCTTCGACGAGAAGCTCATCCTGTCGAACACCGGCGCACTCGCCATCGACGCCGTGCCCAAGAAGCTGGGCGTGATCGGCGCCGGCGTCATCGGCCTCGAAATGGGCAGCGTCTGGCGCCGCGTGGGCGCGGAAGTCACCGTGCTCGAAGCGCTGCCGGCCTTCCTCGGCGCGGTCGACGAGCAGATCGCCAAGGAAGCTCAGAAGCTGTTCGTCAAGCAGGGCCTGGCCATCCACCTCGGCGTCAAGATCGGCGCGATCACTGCCGGCAAGAAAGACGTCACCGTCGAATACACCGACGACAAGGGCAATGCGCAAAAGGCGGTGTTCGACAAGCTCATCGTTTCCATCGGCCGCGTGCCCAACACCACCGGCCTGAACCATGATGCCGTCGGCCTCAAGCTCGACGAGCGCGGCTTCATCGCCGTCGACCACGACTGCAAGACCAACCTGCCGAATGTGTGGGCGGTCGGCGACGTGGTGCGCGGCCCGATGCTCGCCCACAAGGCGGAAGAAGAGGGCGTGGCTGTCGCCGAGCGTATCGCCGGTCAACATGGCCATGTGAACTTCAATACAATTCCCTGGGTCATATATACGTCTCCGGAAATTGCCTGGGTGGGCAAGACCGAGCAGCAGCTCAAGGCGGAAGGCGTGGCCTACAAGGCCGGCACCTTCCCATTCATGGCCAATGGCCGCGCCCGCGCGCTTGGCGATACCTCCGGCATGGTGAAGTTCCTGGCCGATGCCAAGACCGACGAGATCCTCGGCGTGCATATCGTTGGCCCGATGGCCTCCGAACTGATTTCCGAAGCCGTGGTCGCCATGGAGTTCCGCGCCTCGGCCGAGGACATCGCCCGCATCTGCCATGCCCATCCTTCGCTTTCCGAGGCAACCAAGGAAGCCGCGCTCGCGGTCGACAAACGGTCGTTGAACTTCTAAAGCCAAGGAGCCTGCCATGCGTTACCCGATCCTGTTGCTGACCGCACTGCTTGCCGCTTGCGCGACGACGGGATCGAACGATGGCAGCATCACGATCGACACCCGCGCCGGCGGGCAGCAGCTGGCCGGCGCGAATTGCATGGTCAGCACCAACAGCGGCAGCTGGAACGTCGTGACTCCCGCCACGGTACCCGTCGGCAGCGCCAACGGCGACCTGCGGGTCGTCTGCAACAAGCCGGGTTACCGCACGGCCGAGACGCTATACCGGCCGGCGGGTTCATCGGGATCCAGCCTCGGGCTCGGCGTCGGCGGGGGTGGCGGCCATGTCGGCGTCGGCCTCGGCATCGGCGTGCCGATCCAGCTTGGTTCGCGCGGTTATCCCGGGACGGTCACCGTCGACATGAACCCGCAATGAGCAGTAAACGCGTGCACGCAGGCTAGCGCAGGGCGAGCAAGACTCGCCTTTTTCATTGTCCAATTTTTGCATCCAGGAAAGCTTTCCGGATGACAGGCGAACGAAGCCATGAATGTCAGGGAGTTCTACGCGCATGCGCTCGCGCAGCGCGGTTACCAGTCCGACGATGCCCAGGCGCGCGCCGTCGCGCGGCTGCAGCAAGCCTATGACGACTGGGTCGCGTACAAGGCGCAACGCTCCAGCCGCCTGAAGCGCCTGATCAGCCGGCCGGAGGTCCCGCGCGGGCTCTACATGTGGGGCGGGGTAGGGCGCGGGAAGTCGTTCCTGATGGACAGCTTCTATTCCGTCGTGCCGGTGGTGCGCAAGACCCGCCTGCACTTCCATGAATTCATGCGCGGCGTGCATCGCCAGCTCGACGACCTCAAGGGCGTCGCCGATCCGCTCGACGAGGTCGCCAAGCGCATCGCCAAGAAATACCGCCTCATCTGCTTCGACGAATTCCATGTTTCGGACATCGCCGATGCCATGATTCTCTACAACCTGCTCAAGGCCCTGTTCGAGAACGGCGTCTCCTTCGTGATGACCTCGAACTACGAGCCGGGCACCCTCTATCCGGATGGATTGCACCGCGACCGCATCCTGCCGGCCATCGCCCTCCTGAAGGAAAAGCTCGACATCCTCAATGTCGATGCCGGCAATGATTACCGCAAGCGCGCGCTGGAGCAGGTGGAGGCCTACCACACGCCGCTCGGCGCGGCCGCAGACGAAGCCCTGCGCAAGGCGTTTGCCAACATCGCAGAGACCGCCGACGAAGATCCCAGGATCCATATCGAGGCGCGGGAAATCCGTGCCCTGCGGCGCGCGGGCGGCGTGGTATGGTTCGACTTCCATACCCTCTGCGGCGGGCCGCGTTCGCAAAACGACTACCTCGAGATCTCGAGCCGCTTCCATACGGTGATCCTGTCGGACGTGCCGCGCATGTCCGCCGCCATGTCTTCCGAGGCCCGACGCTTCACCTGGCTGGTCGACGTGTTCTATGATCACAAGGTCAAGCTGCTGATGTCGGCGGAAGCGCCGCCCGACGAGCTCTATACCCAGGGGATGCTGGCCAATGAATTCCACCGCACGGTGTCGCGCATCATCGAGATGCAATCCGCCGAATACATGCAGAGCCAGCGCCGCGACGTCGCCGGCTCGCTTGCCTGACGCGCCATGAACCGATTCCTTCGCCATCTCGCTGCCTGCCTCTTCGCCTTCGCAATGCTGCCGCCGCCTGCCGGTGCAGCCGACGGCAGGCCGGCCCCGGCATCGCCGGTGGCGATCGATTCCGTGGAGACCGCCGACCGCATCATTGAGCAGTCGGCCAGGGCAAGGGAACGCATCGAATCGCAATTCCAGCGGGAGACCGGCGCCTGCGCCGACCGGTTCTTCGCGTCCTCGTGCGAAGCCGAGGCGCGCGAGCGGCGCCGGCGCGCCTTGAACGACGTGCGCACGCAGGAAGTGGAGGCGAATGCCTACAAGCGGCGGGTCCGCACCGAGCAGCGCGATGCGGCGCTCAAGGAAAGGAACCAGGCGGCAGAGGAAGACCGGCAGCGCAGGGAAGGGCAGATGCCCGCAACGGCGCCCGGGCACGCCGGCATCCCGGACCAGGATCTGGATATTCCCCGGCCGGCGGACAGCGAGCCGGCGGCCGCTGGTCCGTCCGAACGCGAACGGCAGCACGCCGAGCGCCTCAGGCGCGCCCGAGAAAAAGAAGCGGCCGATGCGCCGCGCCGGGCAGAGAAGGAAGCCGCTTTCGCGCGCAAGGCGCAGCAGGCCGAACAGGAGCAGCAGGCCCTGCGGCAACGGCAGGCGGAGAAGGCAAAAGAGGCAAAAGAGGCCGAGGGCAAGGCTAACAGCGAAGCGCCGAAGTAGGCGTCAGGCTTTCGCTGCCGGTCCGGGCAGCGCCAGCTTCACGATGGCAAAGGTGCAGTTGTCCGCCTCGGTGCCTGAGGCACGTTCGCGCGCCTTGGTGATCAGCATTTCTGCCGCCGAGCGGGGAGCATTCATGGCGATCGCCGCGCCGAGTTCCGCATCCGAGAAGTAGTGCCACAGGCCGTCCGTGCACAGCAGGAAGGCGTCGCCCGGTTCGAGGCGGGCATGTCGGCCGAGCGTGATTTCCGGATCGGCTTCATGGCTCCCCAGGGCCGAGAGCAGCACGTTCGACAGGCGGTGGTTCGCCGCCTGGTCCCGCGCCAGTTTTCCCTGCGCCACCAGTCGCTCGACATAGGAATGGTCGATGGTGCGCCCGGCGAAATTCGGACCCGAGAAGCGGTAGAGCCGTGAATCGCCAACGTGCACCCAGTGGGCCGAGCGTTCCGGCGTCAGCACCAGGGCAACGAGGGTGCTGTGCGGTTGTTTTTCAGTGGAAAAGGCTGTCAGCTTGATCACGGTATGCGCGTCGCGCGCAACGCCGGCCAGCAGTTGCTCCACGCTTTCAGTAGCCGGGGAAAACTGGTCGAAGGCCAGTTTCGCGGTGCGCAGCACCTGTTCCGCGGCGAGCGCGCCGCCGCTCCTCCCGCCCATGCCGTCCGCCACGACCGCCATCATGTACCCCGGCGCACGCGGGGAGGTGAACAATGCCACGCGATCCTGCTGCTCGTGCCGGTCGCCGATGTGCTGTCCTGTGCCTGCTTCGATTTTGTATTGGCTCATGTGGCTGGTGTGGATTACACTGCTGACATTCTGCAAGTATTGCATCGGGCACCTGGATCGGCCCGCCTGTGTAAGGTTTTTTTACAACTCTTTGCCTCAGGAAAAATTGTTCCCCGCCGATGCGGTGTTGCACAAACACATCGGCCGGGCAGGTCCTATGCGGCCAGGCCAATCACTTTTAAAATAGCGGCTCAAGCAGCATCAGCCATTTCGTGCCATGATTTCAAACGAAGAAATTCAGCGACGCATCGTCGAACTGGAAGTTGAACACCGTGATCTCGATTCCGTCATTGAACTTCTCATCCGCGACGGGCGGCACGACGAACTGCAGATCCGCCGCCTGAAAAAGCGCAAGCTTCAGCTCAAGGATCACATCACCCTGCTGAAGATGCAACTGATTCCCGACATCCCTGCCTGACGAGGCCCCGAGCCCGCGCAGGGAACCCAACCCATTCCCGGCACGCTGCTTTGACTGAAGAAAACGTTTCACTTCCCGCGCCCGATGAACATGACGCCGACATCGAGCGCCTGTTCAGCCCCGATGGTTCCCTGAGCAATGCGGTCAAGGGCTTCCGCCCCCGGCAATCGCAGACGGAAATGGCCAAGGCGATCGCTTCCGCCATCGGCCAGCGCAGCACCCTGATCGCCGAGGCCGGCACCGGCACCGGCAAGACCTTCGCCTACCTCGTCCCCGCGCTGCTGTGGGGCGGCAAGGTCATCCTGTCCACCGGCACCAAGAACCTCCAGGACCAGCTCTACCTGCGCGACATTCCCACCGTGCGCCGCGCCCTCAACGCCCCGGTGTCGGTCGCGCTGCTCAAGGGCCGGGCAAATTACGTCTGCCACTTCCATCTCGAACGGACCTTGCAGAATGGCCGCCTGACCACCCGCGAGGACGTCGGCTACCTGCGCGAGATCTCCCGCTTCATCAAGACCACCAGCACCGGCGACAAGGCCGAGCTTTCCCGCGTGCCGGAAACCGCCTCGGTCTGGAACCTCGTCACCTCCACGCGCGACACCTGCCTCGGCGCCGAATGCCAGTACCACCAGGACTGCTTCGTGATGAAGGCGCGCAAGGAAGCCCAGCAGGCCGACGTGGTCGTGGTGAACCACCACCTGTTCTTCGCCGACGTCGCCCTCAAGGACACCGGCATGGCCGAGCTGCTGCCCTCGGCGAACACCATCATCTTCGACGAAGCGCACCAGCTGCCGGAGACCGCCACCCTGTTCTTCGGCGAGACGGTATCGACCTCGCAGATCCTGGAATTGTGCCGCGACGTGCTCGCCGAAGGCCTGGCGCATGCGCGCGACGGCGCGGACTGGCCCAAGGTGGTCGCGCCGGTCGAGCGCGCCGCCCGCGACCTGCGCCTGACCTTCCCGCAGGACATCGTGCGCATGTCGGTCAGCCAGATCGCGCCGTCGAGTCCCTTCTTCGCCGCGCTGGAAACCCTCAAGGACGAGCTGCACGACATGAACGCCGTCCTGGAGAAAATGGCCGAGCGCGCCGAGACCATCGAGCAATGCCATGGCCGCGGCGTGGAACTCGGCACCCGCCTGGAGCGCTGGAACGCGCCCGGCGAACCCGCCAAGGACGGCGAGGACAAGGTGCTGTGGGTGGAAGCCTTCACCTCCTCGCTGCAGCTGCACCAGACGCCGCTGTCCATCGCGCCCATCTTCAGCCGGCAGCGCGAGGGTTCGCCCCGGGCCTGGGTCTTTGCCTCGGCGACGCTGGCGGTCAAGAACGACTTCCATCACTACGCCTCGCAGATGGGCTTGTGGAACGAGCCCGCGAAGACCTGGCCCAGCCCCTTCGACTACGGCTCGCAAGGCATTCTCTACGTGCCGGACAACATGCCGCAGCCGAATGCGCCCGACTACACCGACGCCGTGATCGATGCGGCCTTGCCCGTCATCGAGGCGTCCGGCGGCCGCGCCTTCCTGCTCTGCACCACGCTGCGGGCAGTCAACCGCGCGGCCGAGCGGCTGAAGGAAGAGTTCGCCAGTCGTGGCTTAGATTTTCCACTTATGGTACAAGGAGAGGCTGGCCGCACGGAATTGCTTGACCGCTTCCGCGCGGCGGGTAATGCTGTGCTCATTGGCAGCCAGAGTTTCTGGGAAGGGGTGGATGTGCGTGGCGAAGCGCTGTCGCTGGTCATCATCGACAAGCTGCCGTTTTCGCCGCCCGACGACCCGGTGCTCGCCGCCAGGATCGAAGCGCTGGAACGCAAGGGTCTCAATGGTTTCGTGCATCATCAACTGCCGTCGGCCATCATCAACCTGAAGCAGGGCGCCGGCCGCCTGATCCGCGACGAGACCGACCGCGGCGTGCTGATGATCTGCGATACGCGCCTGATCACCAAGCCTTACGGACGGCGCGTGTGGCAAAGCCTGCCGCCGTTCAAGCGCACCAGGGACGTGGCCGTGGTGCGCGCGTTCTTCGAGGAATGCAGGAAAGCAGAGCCGGATGCGGTGACCATCTAAAAAAATCGCGCGGCAGGGCAGGGGGACGCCGCGCCAAGGGAGGCGCTGCGATCGGGAAACCGCAGTGGAAAAGAGAAGATGACTGAACCCGTGATTTCACTGGTGCCGGTCCGGGGATCGGAACTGGCTGTTGGAAAACCCTTGAGCCAGTCCGTCTACGACTGGCACGGCAAGCTTCTGCTCGGCGCCGGATGCGTGATCGAGTCCGCCTCCCAGCTCGAATCGCTGACGGAAAGCGGTTACGTCGCCGATTCCACCTGGGACCTGAAGCCGGCCGAGCCCAAGCCTTCGCCGCTGATGAAGCCGTCGGTGGGCGCCAAGCCGGAGAAACCCGCGCAGAAACCCGGAGCGCCCTTCGATGACGACCAGGGCAAGGAAGTCGTCACCGCGATGGACGACATCCGCTGGCAGGTCAACGAGACCCTCTACCTGCAGCAGATCGACAATCCCAACATCCGCTACACCGTCCGCATGATCGGTTTCATGAAGGGCAAGATGGTGTTCGTCACGCCGCCGGCGGCCGACGGCAAGTTCGAGTTCGTACGAGAAGGCCAGATCTTCGTGGCACGCGCCTTCTCGGGCAAGAAGGCCTACGCGTTCGCGGCTGCCGCGATGAAGTCGGTGATGACGCCGCATCCTTACCTGCTGCTGTCCTATCCCAAGGAAGTCCGGTGCACGGTGGTTCGCCGCGGCGTCCGCGCCGCGGTCAAGCTGATCGCCTCGGTGACGGTGGGCCAGCCGGAACGCACCGGCGCCGCCACGCTGACCGACATGAGCATCGGCGGCACGTCCGGCCTGCTCAAGCAGGCCATCGGTGTGAAGGGCGACGAAGGCATCATGAAGTTCAAGGTTCATGCCGCTGGGCAGGATGAATTCCTCAGCGTGAAGATCGTCCTGCGGTCGGTGGCCCAGGCCGAGAACGGCGAGGGTTTCCGGCATGGCTTCGAGTTCGTGGATTTGTCGATCCACGACAGGCTGATTCTCTCGGCTTTCGTGCACCAGACGCTGGCGGAAGGGGAGTAGTCCCGCCAGATGTTGCAGCGCTCATTCCCGCTTGCGCGGGAATGAGCGAGGTCGTCGGCGTTGACGGATCCGTTACCGCTGCGGCTGGATCACCACCTTCCCCGTCACCTTCCGCGCCGCCATGTCCTCGAGCGCGCGCGCCGTCTCTGCCAGCGCATAGCGCCCCGAGATGTGCGGCTTGATCTTCCCTTCCGCCATCCATCCCATGAGCTGCTGCATCGCCGCGGCATTCGCCTTCGGCTCGCGCCGCGCATACTCTCCCCAGAACACGCCCACCAGGGAAGCGCCCTTGAGCAAGGGCAGGTTCAGCGGAAGCTTGGGAATCTCGCCGTTCGCGAAGCCGATGACGAGGTAGCGTCCGCGCCATGCGATCGAGCGGAAGGCCGGTTCCGCATATACGCCGCCGACCGGGTCATAGATGACGTCTGGGCCCTTGCCGTCGGTGGCGGTCTTGATCGCTTCGCGCAGGTCTTGCGTGGTGTAGTTGATCAGCGCATCGGCGCCGTGCTGGCGGCAGACTTCCAGCTTTTCATCGGTGGAGGCAGCAGCGATCACGCGCGCGCCGAGTGCCTTGCCGATCTCGATGGCGGCCAGTCCCACGCCGCCGGCCGCGCCGAGCACCAGCATGGTTTCGCCGGCCTTCAGGGCGGCGCGGTCGACCACGGCATGGTGCGAGGTGCCGTAGGTCAGGGTGACCGCCGCGGCGGTATCGAAATCCAGCCCCGGAGGCATGGGCATGACCGCTTTCTCGGGCGCGGCGATCTGCTGCGAGAATGCGCCGGTCGACACGAAAGCCAGCACCCTGTCGCCGACCTTGTGGCGGGTCACGCCTTCGCCGACCGCGCGCACCACGCCGGCCAGTTCGCTGCCCGGGGTGAACGGCAGCTCGGGCTTGAACTGGTATTTGTTCTGGATGATCAGGACGTCAGGGAAGTTGACGCCGGCAGCCTGCACATCGATAGCGACCTCGCCCGCGCCCGGAACCACGTCCGGCAAGTCCTCGACGACGAGGGTATCGGGCAATCCCCAGGATTTGCAGAGCACTGCTTTCATGTTGTCTCCTTGTTTCTAATGGTCAGTAAAAAGCGAACGGTCGTTTCATTTTTATGCGGCAGCGCCAAAATGTCAATAAGCGTCTTTCGTCGTCTTTTCCACCACATCGGCGGCGGGAGGCATCAGGTAAAATCGTCGCATGAAAATTCTCGTGAGTAATGACGACGGCTATCTCGCGCCCGGCCTGCTGGCACTGGTGGAAGCCTTGCGGCCGATCGCCGAAATCGCCGTGGTCGCGCCGGACAGCAACCGTTCCGGCAGTTCGAATTCATTGACGCTCGACCGCCCCCTGACGGTGCAGCGCGCGGAGAACGGCTTTTATTTCATCAATGGCACGCCCTCGGATTGCGTGCACGTCGCCCTGACCGGCGGCCTGACCTTCCGGCCCGACCTGATCGTGTCGGGCATCAACCAGGGCCAGAACATGGGCGACGATACCCTGTACTCGGGCACGGTCGCCGCCGCCACGGAAGGCTATCTGTTCGGCATCCCGGCAATTGCCTTTTCGCAGGTGGAGCGCGGCTGGGAACACGTGAAGGATGCCGCCTGCGTCGCGCGCGACATCGTCGAGCAGGGTTTCGGCAGCCTGCCGCGCCCCTGGCTGGTCAACGTCAACATTCCCAACCTGCCTTACGACCAGATCAAGGGGCGCGTGCCGACGAGGCTGGGCAAGCGCCACGAATCCGAGCCGGTGATCCGCACCCAGGATCCGCATGGCCGTGAAATCTATTGGATCGGCCCCGCCGGACGTGCCAAGGATGCCGGCGAGGGCACAGACTTTCATGCCGTGGCGCAGGGCTTCGTGTCGGTCACGCCGCTGCAGATCGATCTCACGCACGCGCGCCAGCTGGAGCTGCTGAAGAAGGAAATGTCATGACGGAAAAGGACAAGCGCTTTCCCCTGAACTTGTCTTCCGTCGTCGACAAGCCCAAGGCCCAGCGCGCAGGCGCGCCCGCGCGCGTCGTCGCGACGCCCCAGACCGCCACGCAGAACGCCGCGCGCAACGTCAACCTGGCACCGCCGCGGCCGGCCGTTTCAACGACGGAACGCATTTCGCCGCGCAAGGAAGCCATCGCCGTGACGACGCCGGCGAGGCCCGCGGCCCTGGTGTCGGATGCCGTGCGCAGCGCCATGGTGGCGCGCGTCGCCAAGCAGGGCGTGCGCGATGCGCGGGTGCTCGCCGCGCTGGAAAGCGTGCCGCGCCATCTGTTCATCGAGCCGGCCTTGTCGAGCCAGGCCTATATCGACGCCTCGCTGCCCATCGGACATCACCAGACCATCTCCCAGCCGTATATCGTCGCGCGGATGATCGAGGTCATGCGCGCCAACGGCAATGGCGGTACGCTGGACAGGGTGCTCGAAATCGGCACCGGATGTGGTTACCAGGCGGCAGTGCTGTCGCTCGTGGCGAGGGAGGTGTATTCCATCGAACGCATCAAGCCGTTGCACGAGCTGGCGAAGACCAATCTCCGTCCATTGCGCATCCCCAATATCCGCTTGCACTATGGAGATGGTATGCTTGGCTTGCCGCAAGCCGCCCCATTCGATGGCATCATTCTCGCCGCGGCCGGCCTCGAGGTGCCGCAAGCCCTGCTGGAGCAGCTTTCCATCGGCGGACGCCTGGTCGCGCCGGTCGGCGAGCGCCGGCAGGTGCTGCAGCTGATCGAGCGCACCGGCAAGTTCGAATGGACCAGAACCACCCTGGAAGATTGCCATTTCGTGCCGTTGCGTTCCGGAGTGGTGGCCTGATGCGCCAGCGTTGTGCATCAGCTCATGATGAATTGAAAAGAATGAAGAAAGCAAGACTGTTAACCTTCCTGCTGGCGTCCGGCATGCTTGCCGCGTGCACGACCACGCCGCGCCAGACGGCGCCGGTGGTCGACCGCACGCCGCCGCCGAAACCCGTCGAGGCGCCGCGCCCGCCGGTGCAGGCCCAGCCCGTCACGCCGCCGCCGCAAAAACATAACGAGCGCGGTTTCTACACCGTCAAGAAAGGCGATACCCTGATCCAGATCGCACTGGATGTCGGCCAGAATTACCGTGATCTCGTGGCCTGGAACAACCTCGCCAATCCGAACGACATCAAGGTCGACCAGGTGCTGCGCGTCCTGCCTCCGGAAGGCGGCGTGCAGACCGGCGCGGTGGCGCCGTCGTCCGGGATCGAAACCAAGCCGCTGCCGGCCGGCACGGCGACGCCGCCGGCCGCCGCGGGAAGCGCCGGCCACAAGACCGGTCCGCGCGGTGAGAAGCGCCCGTATTCCGACGCCGCACTGGCAGAGTTGAACAAGCCCGATGCCGCCGTGGCCGCACCGTCGGCCGGCACGAAGACCGAGCCGCCGAAGACTGCCGATAAGCCGGAAAAATCTCCCGAACCGCCCGTCGCCGCGTCGCCGGAAGACGAAGGCCTGTCCTGGGTATGGCCGGCCGACGGCAAGATCGTTTCCAATTTCGGCGAAGGCAAGCGCGGCATCGACATCGCCGGCAAGCTGGGCCAGCCCGTGCTGGCGGCCGGCGCCGGCAAGGTCCTGTACGCCGGCAGCGGCATCCGCGGCTATGGCAACCTCGTGATCGTCAAGCATTCGAACAACTTGCTGTCAGCCTACGCTCACAACAAGGCAATCTTCGTGAAAGAAGATCAAACCGTCACCAAGGGGCAGAAGATCGCCGAGATGGGCAACTCGGATGCCGATTCCGTGAAGCTGCATTTCGAGATCCGCCAGCAGGGCAAGCCGGTTGATCCCTCCAAATTCCTGCCAAGCCGATAGATGCCATGAGCCGACTTCCCGACGATTCGCTGGATGATGATGCCGTTCCCGACAATATGTCCGAGGACATGAGCCTCGGCGACGCCGGGGAAGCGGCCATCACCGAAGACGGGGAAGTGGCGCAGGCCGACGGCGCGGCCGCCCAGGCCGATCCGGTCGACGAACTGAAGACGGTGCTCGCCGCCGAGCTGTCCACCGACACGACGCAGCATTACCTCAACCAGATCGGCGCCCGGCCGCTGCTGTCGGTGAAGGAAGAGCTGCACTACGCCACGCTCGCCAAGCAGGGCAACTTCGAGGCGCGGCAGAAAATGATCGAGCACAACCTGCGCCTGGTCGTGTCGATCGCCAAGCATTACATCAACCGCGGCGTGGTGCTGCTCGACCTCATCGAGGAAGGCAACCTCGGCCTGATGCGCGCCATCGACAAGTTCGAGCCCGAGCGCGGGTTCCGCTTCTCCACCTACGCGACCTGGTGGATCCGCCAGAGCATCGAGCGCGCCATCATGAACCAGGCCCGCACCGTGCGCCTGCCGGTGCACATGGTGCGCGAGCTCAACCAGATCCTGCGCGCCAAGTACCACCTCGAAGCCCAGCACCACGACGGCAAGGACGCGACCGCCGAAGACATCGCCCATCTTGTGGACCGCCCGGTGGAAGACGTGCAGGACATCCTTGCCTTGTCCGAGCATGCCACCTCGCTCGACGCGCCGCTCGACAACGATCCGCAGGCCAGCCTGATGGACATGCTGCCCGGCGATACCGAGGACGGACCCGATTCCCGCGCCGAACACCACGAAATGACCATCCTCGTGCGCGACTGGCTCAAGAAATTGCCGGACAAGCAGCGCGTTGTCATCATCCGCCGCTTCGGCCTCGACAACGATGACCCCGCCACGCTGGAAGAACTCGCGGCGGAAATGAGCGTCACGCGCGAACGCGTGCGCCAGATCCAGCAGGAAGCGCTGGTCAAGCTCAAGCGCGCATTGACCGCCCGCGGCGTCAGCAAGGACGCTCTTCTGTGATTCCGGTGCTCGTATTCGACATCGAGACCATTCCCGATGTCGCGGGTCTGCGCGCGCTCCATGACCATCCTGCCTCGATGAGCGACGCCGAGGTGGCCGCCGCCGCCTTCGCCGCGCGCCGCGAAAAGACCGGCTCGGATTTTCTGCCGCATCACCTGCATCGCGTCGCCGCGATTTCCTGCGTCTTCCGCGACAAGGACGGTTTCCGCGTGAAGTCGATCGGTTCGCTTGAAGACGGCGAGCCCAAGCTGGTGCAGGATTTCTTCCGCATCATCGACAAGTACACGCCCCAGCTCGTGTCCTGGAACGGCGGCGGCTTCGACTTGCCCGTCCTGCATTACCGCGCAATGGTGAACGGCATCTCTGCCGCGCGTTACTGGGAGATGGGCGACGACGACCGCGACTTCAAGTGGAACAACTACCTCAGCCGCTACCACACCCGCCATCTCGACCTGATGGACTTGCTGGCCCTGTACACCGGCCGTGCCAACGCGCCGCTCGACGACCTGGCCAAGCTCTGCGGGTTTCCCGGCAAGCTCGGCGTCGACGGTTCGCAGGTCTGGACCTTGTTCCAGGAAGGGCGGCTGAAGGAAATCCGCGACTATTGCGAGACCGACGTGGTCAACACCTACCTCGTCTACTGCCGCTACCTGCTCATGCGGGGCGTAATGAGCCGGGAAGACTACCAGGAGGAAGTGGGGCTTGTCCGCAGCACCCTCTCGGGCATGGACGGCGAACAATGGAAGGCCTACCTCGCCGCGTGGAAGCCGGTCATGCGCGGCTGAGGCCGCAACCCCTCTTTCCGGACGCGGTCGAAGTATAATGCCGGTTTTTCCGGGGCACGCCGATGCGGGCAGCCCCGCGCCATCTCCCGATTTTCCTTATGCAGCAACCCATTATCGAAATTGAATCCCTCGACATGGAGGGACGCGGCGTCGGCCATCTGCGTGATGAAGAAGGCAACCCCGGCAAGGTCATCTTCGTCGAGGGCGCCTTGCCCGGCGAACGTGTCAGCTTCCAGTCCTTCCGGCGCAAGCCCAAGTGGGAAGCGGCGACGCTGACCGCGCTCCACAACGAATCGTCGCTGCGGGTGAAGCCGAAATGCGAGTATTTCGGCACCTGCGGCGGCTGCGCCATGCAGCACCTCGAGCCATCGGCCCAGGTCGCCGTCAAGCAGCGCGTGCTGGAAGACAATCTTTGGCATCTCGGCAAGGTCAGGGCGGAAACCATGCTGCGGCCGATCTACGGCCCGACCTGGGGCTACCGCTACCGCGCCCGGCTGTCGGTGCGCAACGTCGTCAAGAAGGGCGGGGTGCTGGTCGGCTTCCACGAGCGCAAGTCGTCTTACATCGCCGACATGAAGACCTGCGAGATCCTGCCGCCGCATGTGTCCGCCATGCTGGTGCCGCTGCGCGAGCTGGTTGCGTCGCTGTCGATCTTCGACCAGATGCCGCAGATCGAGCTGGCCGTCGGCGAAACCGTGACTGCGCTGGTCATGCGCAACATGGCGCCGCTCACGGCCGACGACGAAGCCAAGCTCCGCCGGTTCGCGGATGAATACAAGGTCCAGTGGTGGCTGCAGCCCAAAGGGCCGGACACGGTCCATCCCTTCTACCCGCTGGACCAGGAACTCCATTACGCCTTGCCGGAATTCGGCGTGAAGATGCCCTTCAAGCCGACCGACTTTACCCAGGTCAACCACCACATCAACAGGGTGCTGGTGGCACGGGCATTGCGCCTGCTGGACATCCAGCCGGGCGAGCGCGTCGCCGACCTGTTTTGCGGCCTGGGCAACTTTACCCTGCCGATCGCGACCCTCGCCAGGGAAGTGGTGGGCATCGAGGGCAGTACCACCCTGACCGACCGCGCGCTGCAGAACGCGAGGATCAACCGTCTCGACGGCAAGACCACGTTTCAGTCACGCAACCTGTTCGAGGCGACGACGGACGACTTCGTCAAGCTGGGCAAGTTCGACCGCATGCTTATCGATCCGCCCCGCGAAGGCGCGTTCGCGGTATGCCAGGCCATCGCCGGCCTGGCCGAAGGACATGCCGGCATGAAGCCGCGCAGGCTGGTGTACGTTTCTTGCAATCCGGCGACGCTGGCGCGCGACGCAGGCTACCTGGTTCACCAGGGCGGGTACGTGCTCAGGCATGCCGGCGTGGTGAACATGTTCCCGCATACCGCCCACGTCGAATCGATCGCGGTTTTCGATCTGGCTTGACGGGGGCGGCCACGCCGCGGATTCGCGCTGGCGTCGTATCAAAAGAAAAAGCCGGCGTGCTGCCGGCTTTTTCACTGGTGGAACGCTTGTTCCGGATTCAGTGCCGCTTCAGTCCCGCTGGCCGCCGAAGATGCCGAGCAGGGCGAGGAGATTGCTGAAGATGTTGTAGATGTCGAGATAGATGTTCAGCGTGGCGGTGATGTAGTTGGTCTCGCCGCCGTTGATGATCTGTTGCACGTCGAACAGGATGTAGGCGGAGAAGATGCCGATCGCGATCACCGACATGGCCAGGTACAGGGCAGGGAGGTGCAGCCAGATGTTGGCCACGCCGGCGACCAGCACCACCAGCATGCCGGCGAACAACCACTTGCCGAGGCCGGAAAAGTCGCGTTTCGAGACAGTCGCGATGGTGGCCATGGTGCCCAGGATCGCGGCGGTGCCGCCGAATGCCGTCATGATCAGGGAAACGCCGTTGGAAAAGCCGAGGATCTGTCCGACGAGGCGCGACAGCATCAAACCCATGAAGAAGGTGAAGCCCAGCAGGATCGCCACGCCCAGGCCGGAATTCTTGGTCTTCTCGATGGCGTAGAAGAAGCCGAAGGCAATGGCGAGGAAGGCAACGAAGCCGATGAACGGGCTGGCGGGGAAGAAGTTGAACTTGAACTGCACGCCCAGCCATGCGCCCAAAATCGTGGGAATCATGGAGATGGCGAGCAACCAGTAGGTATTGCGCAGCACCCGGTTGCGGACGACGAGGACGTCGCTGCTCGTGCCGTATGCCTGTTGCAGACGTTGATCCATGTTTTCCTCCTGAAAAGTTGATCGGTCCGGACGCGGCGGAAAATCGCCTCCGGATAGCAAAAGCATACCATGTGCCTGCCCGAGCTTGGATGACAGGTAAGTGTCAAGGTTCTACGCTAGGTTCAACAGCGAAAACATGCGCTTGAAATCCGCGCTGCAAGGCAATAGATAGCGCTATTCATGCTACAATAGAAGGTTAGTTGATTTCTAACTTAATAACTTTAACCCTTTATTTTTATTGGAGTTTTTACAGATGGCAATCGAGCGCACCCTGTCGATCATCAAGCCCGACGCAGTTGCAAAAAATGTGATCGGCCAGATCTATACCCGTTTCGAAAACGCCGGCCTGAAGGTCGTCGCCGCCCGCATGGCCCAGCTGTCCCGCGCCGAAGCCGAAGGCTTCTACGCCGTGCACCGCGAGCGTCCCTTCTTCAAGGACCTGGTTGACTTCATGGTCTCCGGCCCGGTCATGATCCAGGTGCTCGAGGGCGAGAGCGCCATCGCCAAGAACCGCGAACTGATGGGCGCCACCGATCCGAAGAAGGCTGACAAGGGCACCATCCGCGCCGACTTCGCCGACTCCATCGACGCCAATGCCGTTCACGGCTCCGACGCGGTCGAGACCGCCAATGTGGAAGTGGCCTACTTCTTCCCTGCCCTGAACGTTTACTCCCGTTAATTGACACGCCGTTCAACTTGATGATCTGATTCTTCAACATGAACGGCCACTGGAAAAACCATGACAGCTCTCACCAATCTGCTGGATCTCGATCCCGCGCAACTCGTCGCCTACTGCGGCGAGTTGGGTGAGAAGCCGTTTCGCGCCAAACAGCTGCAGCGCTGGATCCATCAGTTCGGCGCGAGCGACTTCGACGCGATGACCGACCTGGCGAAATCGCTGCGCGAAAAGCTCAAGACGCGCGCCACGATCACCGCTCCCGCCATCATCAGCGACCATACTTCCTCCGACGGCACCCGCAAGTGGCTGGTGGACGTGGGGCAGGGCAACGCGGTCGAAACCGTGTTCATCCCTGAGGAAAACCGCGGCACCCTTTGCATTTCCACCCAGGCCGGCTGCGCGGTGAACTGCCGCTTCTGCTCCACCGGCAAGCAAGGCTTCAACCGCAACCTCGCCGTCGGCGAAATCATCGGCCAGCTCTGGATGGCCGAGTTCGAACTGCGCAAGACCAAGGGCATCGAGTTCGGTCCCAAGGGCGAGCGCCAGATCACCAACGTCGTCATGATGGGCATGGGCGAGCCGCTGCTCAACTTCGAGCCGACGGTCACGGCGCTCAAGCTCATGCTCGACGATAACGCCTACGGCCTGTCGCGCCGCCGCGTAACCTTGTCCACCAGCGGCGTCGTGCCGATGATCGACAAGCTTGCCCAGGAATGCCCCGTGGCGATGGCCGTGTCGCTGCATGCGTCCAATGACGCGCTGCGCGACGGGCTGGTGCCCCTCAACAAGAAATACCCGCTGGCCGAACTCATGGCGGCATGCCGCCGCTACCTCGAGTTCGCGCCGCGCGACTTCATCACCTTCGAGTACTGCATGCTCGACGGCGTCAACGACACCGACGCCAATGCGCGCGAACTGGTGGCGCTGGTGCAGGGACATGACGTCCCTTGCAAGTTCAACCTCATTCCCTTCAATCCTTTCCCCGAATCAGGGCTGACGCGCTCCAACAATGCGCGCATCAAGGCCTTCGCCCAGATCCTGATCGACGCCGGCATCGTCACCACCATCCGCAAGACGCGCGGCGACGACATCGACGCCGCATGCGGACAGCTTGCCGGAGAAGTGCAGGACCGTACCCGCGTGCAGGAAAGGATGCTGAAGATGGAAGAATACAAGCAGAAGTTCGGCAAGAACTTCGGCCGCATCGTCGAGGTCCCGCGGTGAGGTCCGGGCTGCGGTCGACAGGGTGCCTGATGGGCCGCCCCACCACGCGCGCCGCCGCCGGCCTGTTCTTCGCGCTGCTCGCGCTGGCCGGCTGCAACAATCTCCCGGCGAGCGGGCAGGCCGACCTTCCCACCAGCTCCGACCAGACCGATGCCCAGAAGCGGGCCCGCATCCGGCTGCAGCTGGCGACCGGCTACTACGAGCAACGCCAGATTCCCGTGGCGCTGGATGAAATCAAGATGGCGCTGCAGGCCGACCCCAACATGGCCGATGCCTACAGTGTGCGCGGCCTGATCTACCTGGACATGGGCGAGAACAAGCTGGCCGAGGACAACTTCATCACGGCCCTGAAGCTGGAGCCCAACTCGCCGGATTTCAACAACAATTATGGCTGGTTCCTGTGCCAGACGGGCAGGGCGGCCAAGTCCATCGACTATTTCGAGACGGCGCTCAAGAGCCGCGCTTACCGGTCGCCCGAAAAGGCGCTGAACAATGCCGGCCTGTGCAGCCTCAAGCTGAAGGACAAGGCGGCGGCGGAAAAATATTTTTCGCGCGCCTTCCAGGCCGACCCTGGCAATCCTAATACCAACGCCAATCTCGCCCGGATCTATTACGACCAGGGAGATTACGAGCGCGCGCGCTTTTATGTCGGGCGCGTGATGAAGGCGGAAGTCATGACCGCCGACATCCTGTGGCTCGCCATCAAGATCGAACATAAGCTGGGAGACCGCGCGGCGGAATCCAGCCTGGCCACGCAATTGCGTCGTCGCCATGGCGGATCCTCCGAATTCGCGGCTTACCAGCGTGGGGCTTTCAATGAATGAACGGGAAATGAATCACGAGCCGGACGAGGCAAGGGGGCAGGACATGTCCTCCATGCCATCGTCTCCGGGCGCCATCCTGCGGCGCGGGCGCGAAGAGCGCGGCTGGACCGTGGAACAGGTCGCCAGCCAGCTGAACCTCGCGCCGCGACAGGTCCATGCCCTGGAAAGCGACGACTATCCCTCGCTTCCCGGCATGGCCATCGTCCGCGGCTTCACCCGCTCGTATGCCAAGCTGCTCAGGATCGACGCCGCGCCGCTGCTGGCCGCGCTAGGCGGCGAAACGATGATGGCAAAGGAATCCCTGCCATCGCGCAAACCTCTGGCGACGCCTTTCTCCGAAACGCGCATGCCATCGATGACCGACAAGAACGGCGTGTCCTCGAAATGGCTGATCGGCGGCCTTCTTGTCGTGCTCGCCGGTGTCGGCCTCTGGGCCGCCCAGCAGAATGGCCAGGTCGCCAGCCTGTCGAAATCCGCTTCCGAGCAGGTGAGGGATGGCATCGCCCAGTTGTCGGGCTCCGACGCGTCGAAGAACGCGAGCGCCCCGCAGTCGGCGCCCGCCACAAATTCCGCCGAGTCCGCGACTTCCGCCACCGCACCCTCGGCACCCCCGGCACCCGCAACGTCCAACACGCCTTCACCTGACGCCGGCGCCCCTCCTGCCGCCCCGTCCGCGCCAGCCGCCGATGCGGCGGCCACGGCGAAGGCGCCAGCTGCAGACAAGGCCCAAGAAAAACCCGCGGAGCCGCCCAAGGCCGCCGCTCCTGCCAATGCCGCCCCCGACAGCGCCGCGTCCTCCGGCAAGTCCGTCGACGCCGGTGCCGGAACCGCCGCCGCGAGCGACGCGAAGAACCCCCTCGTCCTGAACGTGCGCGAAGAATCGTGGGTGACCGTCAAGCGCGCCGGAGATGGCGGCACGGTGTTTTCCCGGCTGATGAAGGCGGGAACCAGCGAGACGATCGACATTCCCGGGCCTGTCAATGTGGTCATCGGCAACGCCGCAGGCGCGAGCGCGACCTTGCGCGGCGCGCCCGTCGACCTCAAGCCGGGCAGCAGCAACGTGGCCAAGCTTTCCCTGAAGTGATCGCCGCCGCGCCATCGAGTTCAACAACAGACCAGACCACCCATGCCTGACACCACCACGATCCACTCGCCGATTCCCTCCGGACCCGCGCGGCGGCACATGACCCGCCAGGTCACCGTGCGCTACGGGGACCGCCAGGTGCTGGTCGGCGGCGGGGCGCCGGTAGTGGTGCAGTCGATGACCAACACCGATACCGCGGACGCCATCGCGACCGCGATCCAGGTCAAGGAATTGGCCCGCGCCGGTTCGGAAATGGTCCGCATCACCGTCAACAATCCGGAAGCCGCCGCCGCGGTGCCCGCCATCCGGGATCAGCTCGACCGCATGGGCGTCGACGTGCCGCTGATCGGCGACTTCCATTACAACGGCCACAAGCTGCTCACCGACTTCCCGGCATGCGCCCAAGCCTTGTCGAAGTACCGCATCAATCCCGGCAACGTCGGGCAGGGCGCCAAGCGCGACACCCAGTTCGCCCAGATGATCGAGGTCGCCTGCAAGCATGACAAGCCGGTGCGCATCGGCGTCAACTGGGGCAGCCTCGACCAGTCGCTGCTGGCGCGCATCATGGATGAAAACGCTCGCCGCGCCGACCCCTGGGATGCGCAGGCCGTCATGTACGAAGCCCTCGTGACGTCCGCGATCGAAAACGCGCAGCGCGCGGAAGAGCTCGGCCTGGCCGGCAACATGATCACGCTGTCGTGCAAGGTGTCCGGCGTGCAGGACTTGATCGCGGTCTACCGCGAACTCGCGCGCCGCTGCGACTATCCGCTTCACCTCGGGCTCACCGAGGCCGGCATGGGCAGCAAGGGCATCGTTGCGTCGACCGCCGCGCTGTCGGTGCTGCTGCAGGAAGGAATCGGCGACACCATCCGCATCTCGCTCACCCCGGAACCCGGCGGCGACCGCACCCGCGAAGTCATCGTCGGCCAGGAAATCCTGCAGACAATGGGGCTGCGCAAGTTCACGCCCATGGTCATCGCCTGCCCGGGCTGCGGCCGCACCACGTCCACCGT
The DNA here is from genome assembly GCF_010974945.1 of Noviherbaspirillum galbum. Lineage (GTDB taxonomy): Bacteria > Pseudomonadota > Gammaproteobacteria > Burkholderiales > Burkholderiaceae_D > Noviherbaspirillum > Noviherbaspirillum galbum. Next base: position 21,861 of record NZ_JAAIVB010000053.1, read on the forward strand.
GTTCCAGGAACTGGCCGACAAGATCCAGACCTACCTGCGCGAGCAGATGCCGGTCTGGAAGCACCAGTATCCCGGCGTGGAAAACATGAACGTCGCCGTCATGGGTTGCATCGTCAACGGTCCCGGCGAATCCAAGCACGCCCACATCGGCATCAGCCTGCCGGGCACCGGCGAATCGCCGGCCGCGCCGGTATTCGTCGACGGCGAAAAGAAAATCACCCTGCGGGGCGAGCGCATTGCCGAGGAGTTCCAGGCGATCGTGCTCGACTACGTCAAAACCCGCTATGGAAAGGAATCCGCCGCCGCCTGACGCTTGCGCCCGACCTCCGGCGCAGCGCAGCCGCAGCCATCTCAGAGAACCGTATGTCCGAAAACAAGAAAGCAGAAAAGATCGCCGGCGTGAAGGGGATGAACGACATCCTGCCCGCCGACGCGCCGTTATGGGAGCTGTTCGAAAACACGGTGCAGTCCGTGCTCAAGAGCTATGGCTTCCAGCAGATCCGCACGCCCATCGTCGAGCCCACCGCGCTGTTCGCGCGCGGCCTCGGCGCCGTCACCGACATCGTCGAGAAGGAAATGTATTCCTTCGTCGATTCCATGAACGGCGACAACCTCACGCTGCGCCCGGAAAGCACCGCCGGCGTGGTGCGCTCCGCTATCGAACACAACCTGACCTATGACGGTCCCAAGCGCCTCTGGTACTTCGGCCCGATGTTCCGCCACGAGAAGCCGCAGCGCGGCCGCTATCGCCAGTTCCACCAGGTGGGCGCCGAAGCCCTCGGCTTCACCGGTCCGGACGTCGATGCCGAACTCATCATGCTCTGCCAGCGGCTGTGGGACGACCTCGGCCTGCAGGACGTGCGCCTGGAAATCAATTCCATCGGCGATGCCGAGGAGCGCAACCGCCACCGCGCCGACCTGATCGCCTATTTCGAGCAGCACAAGGACAAGCTCGACGCCGAGGCCCAGCGCCGCCTGTACAGCAATCCGCTGCGCATCCTCGACACCAAGAATCCCGCGATGCAGGAGCTGGTGAACGCCGCGCCCAAGCTGCTCGACTACCTTGGCGACGAATCTCGCGCCCACTTCGAGGGCCTGCAAAAGATCCTGCGCCACAACAGCATCGTTTTCACCATCAATCCGCGCCTCGTTCGCGGCATGGATTACTACAACCGCAGCGTGTTCGAGTGGGTCACCGACAAGCTCGGGTCGCAGGGCACGATCTGCGGCGGCGGCCGCTACGATCCGCTGGTGGAAATCTTCGGCGGCAAGCCGACGCCGGCATGCGGCTTCGCGATCGGCGTGGAGCGCCTGATCGAGCTGCTGAAGGAATCGGGCGAGGAATTCGTACCCAACCAGTGCGATGTCTACGTCGTGCACCAGGGCGAGCAGGCGCAGCTTCAGGCATTCGTGGCCGCAGAGCGCCTGCGCGACGCCGGCCTCGACGTGGTGCTGCATTGCGCCGCGGCGGGCAGCGGCGGCAGCTTCAAGGCGCAGATGAAGCGGGCCGACGCCAGTGGCGCCAGCTTCGCCGTCATTCTCGGCGAGGACGAAGTGGCGCAAGGCGTGGCTGCGGTCAAGGAATTGCGCGCCGACGACGGCAGCGGCAAGCAGGCGACCATTCCGTTCGAGCAGCTCGTCGACCACATCGTCGGCCAGATCACGGGCGGCGGCGACTGCGTCGATTGCGACGATCCCACCCATCATCACCATCACTGACGACGTGCCGCGCCACGCTGCGGGATGGCAGGGCGGGCGGATCAGGACACGCGGAACACAAAGAACACAGGGAACACGAGGAGGACCAACATGGCATACGATCTCGAAGAACAGGAACAGCTAGCCACGCTCAAGGCATGGTGGAACCAGTACGGCAACCTCGTCACGTGGCTGCTCATCATCGCCCTGGCCGGCTATGCCGCCTGGTCCGGCTGGAATTTCTACCAGCGCAACCAGTCCGCGCAGGCAGGCGTGCTCTACGAAGAATTGCAGAACGGGCTGAACGCCAAGGACAATGCCAAGGTGCAGCGCGCCTCCGGCGACCTGACCTCGCGCTATCCTGGCACCGCCTATGCGCAGATGGCCGGCCTGGCCGCGGCGAAGAGCGCCTTCGACGCCAACGACCTCAAGACCGCAAAGACCCAGCTGCAATGGGTGGCCGACCACGGCAACGAGGAGTACAAGGCGATCGCGCGCATCCGCCTGGCCGGCGTGCTGCTCGACGAGAAGGCCTACGACGACGCCCTGAAGATCCTCGCCGGCGACTTTCCGGCACCCTTCGCCGGCGAGGTTGCAGACCGCAAGGGAGATATCCTGCTGGCGCAGAACAAGGTCCAGGAGGCACGCGATGCCTACAAGCTCGCGCTCGAAAAAACAGAAGAGAAAAATCCTGGCCGCCAACTGATCCAGCTCAAGCTGGACGCGATCGGCGGCGCCGGCAAGGCCGCCGCCTGAGGCGCCGCACTGGCCGTTCACTGAAGGGGAAGAAATGCGTATTGCCATCAAGCTGTCCTGCCTTGCCGCTGCCATGGTGCTGGCCGGGTGCTCATCCATGTCGTCGTGGAATCCGTTCGCATCGAAGACGGACGCCAAGAATCCGCCTTCGCCGCTGGTCGAGTTCCAGCCCGTGCGTTCGGTTGCCACGACCTGGACCGCCAACATCGGCAAGGCGGGCAACTTCAGCTTCTCGCCCGCGATTGCCGGCAGCAGCGTCTATGCCGCGGCCGCCGACGGAACGCTCGCCCGCCTCGACGTGGTGAGCGGCCGCCAGGTGTGGCGCATCAATGCCGGCATGCCCCTGACCGCCGGCGTCGGCACCGATGGCCAGACCGTGGCGGTGGCGGGCGAGAAAGGCCAGCTCCTGGCCTACGATGCTGATGGCAAGCAAATCTGGAAGGCGCAGGCTTCCAGCGAGATACTTTCCGCGCCGGCCGTGGGGCAGGGCGTGGTCGTGATCCGCAGCGTCGACAACAAGCTCGCGGCCTATGATGCCGCTACTGGCGCCCGCCGCTGGGTGACGCAGCGCACCGCGCCGCCGCTGACCCTGCGCACTGCCCCGGGCATCGTCATTTCCGGGCAGACCGCCTATGTCGCCATGCCGGGCGGACGCCTCCTCGCGCTGTCGGTCGCCAACGGCGGCCCGCGCTGGGAAATGGCCGTGGGCGATCCGCGCGGCACCACTGAACTTGAGCGCGTGGCCGACGTTTCCGGCCGGCCCGCGATCATTGCCGGCGACGTCTGCGCGGCTGCCTACCAGGGCCGCATCGCCTGCTTTGACGCCAACACCGGCGCGCCGCGCTGGGCCAAGGATTTTTCCAGCGATACCGGTGTCGCAGCCGATGAGCGCTTCGTCTATGCCGGCGATGACAAGGGCAACGTTTCCGCCCTGTCGCGCGACACCGGCACCAGCGCCTGGCGCAACAACAAGCTGGTCAACCGCCGTTTATCCTCGCCTGCCGCCGTCGCCAACATGGTGGCGGTCGGCGACTACGAGGGATATGTCCATTTCCTGAACCGCGACGACGGCGCATTTGTCGCCCGCGCCCGCACGGATGGCAGTTCCCTGGCCGCCGCCATGCCGGTGGTGGACGGCAAGACCGTTTTCTTCCAGACAAAAGATGGCACCGTCGTCGCACTGACGGCAGCACAGTAAAGAACAATGAAGCCGGTTATCGCACTCGTCGGCCGACCCAACGTCGGCAAATCCACCCTGTTCAACCGGCTCACCCGGTCGCGCGACGCGCTCGTCGCCGACCTGCCCGGACTCACCCGCGACCGCCACTATGGCGAAGGCCGCATCGGCGAGCGTCCCTTCCTGGTCATCGATACCGGTGGTTTCGAACCGGTCGCCAAGGAAGGCATCATGCACGAGATGGCGAAGCAGACCAAGCAGGCGGTGGCCGAGGCCGACGCCGTGGTCTTCCTCGTCGATGGCCGCCAGGGCATGACGCCCCACGACAAGACCATCACCGACTTCCTGCGCAAGGCAGGACGTCCGGTGCTGCTGGTAGTGAACAAGGCCGAAGGCATGAAGTACACGTCGGTCACCGCCGACTTCTACGAGCTCGGCCTGGGCGATCCCTACGTGATCTCCGCCGCGCACGGCGATGGCGTGCCTGACCTGGTCAATGAAGTCCTCGACCAGATCGAAGCCCAGAAACCGGCGGAGATCGAGGCCGAGCCCGCGCCCGCGCGCGGCATCAAGATCGCCATCGTCGGCCGGCCGAACGTCGGCAAGTCCACGCTGGTCAATACCCTGCTCGGCGAAGAGCGGGTCATCGCCTTCGACATGCCGGGCACCACCCGCGATTCCATCGAGATTCCCTTCGAGCGCGACGGCAAGCATTACACCCTAATCGACACCGCCGGCATCCGCCGGCGAGGCAAGGTGTTCGAAGCGATCGAGAAGTTCTCGGTGGTGAAGACGCTGCAGTCGATCTCCGAAGCCAACGTCGTGCTGCTGCTGCTTGATGCCCAGCAAGACATCTCCGAGCAGGACGCACACATCGCCGGCTTCATCCTGGAATCGGGCAGGGCGCTTGTCGTCGGCATCAACAAGTGGGATGGCCTGACCTCGGACAAGCGCGACGCGATCAAGATCGACATCGAGCGCAAGCTGCACTTCCTGTTCTTCGCCAAGTTCCATTTCATCTCCGCGCTCAACAACAGCGGCATCGGTCCGCTGATGAAATCCATCGACAGCGCTTACGCCGCGGCCATGGCCAAGCTCACGACGCCGCGCCTCACGCGGGCGCTGATCGAAGCCGTCGAGCACCAGCAGCCGCGCCGCAAGGGATCGATCAGGCCGAAGATGCGCTATGCCCACCAGGGCGGCCAGAACCCGCCGATCATCGTTATCCACGGCAATGCGCTCGACGCCATTGACGACAATTACAAGCGCTACCTCGAGAAGCACTTCCGCGAAACTTTTTCGTTGACAGGAACTCCATTACGTATCGAACTGCGTTCTGGCAAGAATCCGTTTGCCAAGGGTGAAAAGTAAGGATTGTTTGGCAGGAAACGCGAAAATCGATTACAGTCGTCATTAGTCATATGGGAGCGGGCTTGAAATATTTCACGCCGCCACCACCTCCACATCACAACAACACCATGGAGCCGTCATGAGCAATAAAGGGCAATTGTTACAAGACCCGTTTTTGAATGCCTTGCGCAAAGAGCACGTCCCCGTTTCCATCTACCTCGTCAACGGCATCAAGCTCCAGGGACATATCGAATCCTTCGACCAGTACGTCGTCCTGCTCCGCAACACGGTTACGCAGATGGTCTACAAGCACGCAATTTCCACCGTGGTTCCGGCACGCGCCGTCAACATCAATCTTGACTCAGACTCAGAATAACTCCTTCACCCGGGCGGCGCCCGCCATGCGCGCTGCATTGGTCGGTGTCGACTTCGGCAAGGGCGACTTTACCGCCGGCCTCGAAGAACTTTCCCTGCTATCAAAGTCGGCTGGCGCCGAACCGGTGGTCACCATCACCGGCAAGCGCTCCAGTCCCGACGCGGCATTGTTCGTCGGTTCAGGCAAGGCCGAAGAGATCGCCAATGCCGTGACCGCCGAGAAGCTCGACATCGTCATCTTCAATCACGCACTGTCGCCTGCCCAGCAGCGCAACCTCGAGCGCAATCTCAAGACCCGCGTGGTCGACCGCACCAGCCTCATCCTCGACATCTTCGCGCAACGCGCCAAGAGCCACGAGGGCAAGGTGCAGGTCGAGCTTGCCCAGTTGCAGCACCTGTCCACCCGCCTGATCCGGGGCTGGACCCACCTGGAAAGACAGAAGGGCGGTATCGGCCTGCGCGGCCCAGGCGAAACCCAGCTCGAAACCGACCGCCGGCTGCTCGGCGACCGGGTCAAGATGCTGCGCACCCGCCTCGACAAGCTGCATCGCCAGCGCGAAACCCAGCGCCGGGCCCGGGGCCGCAACAATACGTTTTCCGTTTCGCTCGTCGGCTATACCAACGCCGGCAAGTCGACACTGTTCAATTCCTTGACCAAGGCGCAGGCCTACGCGGCGAACCAGCTGTTCGCCACGCTGGATACGACCTCGCGCCGCATCTACCTCGGCGAGGCGGGCAACGTGGTCATCTCCGACACGGTCGGATTCATCCGCGAGCTTCCCCACCAGCTCGTCGCCGCGTTCCGCGCAACGCTGGAGGAAACCATCCACGCCGACCTGCTGCTGCATGTGGTCGATGCGGCCAGCCCGGTGCGCATGGAACAGATCGAGCAGGTCAACGGCGTGCTCGCGGAAATCGGCGCCGATCACATCCCGCAGATTCTCGTGTGGAACAAGATCGATGCTGCTGGTCTTGAACCGGCTGTCGAGCGTGATGAATATGATAAAATCCAGCGGGTTTTCATCAGCGCCCAGACAGGCGCCGGCCTCGACCTGCTGCGAGAGGCTATCGCGGAACACGCGAAAGACAGCGCCATCGCGCCCCTGGATCATGTCCCGGTGCGGGAAACCGGCGACGTCCGGCAACTGTAAATCGTCAACACGGACATGCCTTCGCCGAGGGATGTCCGTTTTTGCGCGCCGATGCAATTGGCGAACCTGAACGTGCCGTCCTGACCAACCGTCCACAACCTGCCGCATACAACTAGCCGGATAGCGAGAGAATGCCTGTTCCTCTTTTCAGAAAACTTGGCCTGAAATTCAACCTGAACGATCCCCGCTGGGGACGCGGTTCGCAGGACAACGACCAGGACGGCAAGCGGCCCGCCAACGATGGTCCGCCCGACCTCGACCAGCTCTGGCGCGACTTCAACCTTCGCCTCAACCGCCTCCTCGGCGGCAAGGGCGGGCGGGGCGACGGCGGCGGATTCGGTCCCGACATGCGCGGCGCCGGCATCGGCATCGGCCTCATCGCCGCCATCATCCTTTTCCTCTGGCTCGTCAGCGGCTTCTTCATCGTGCAGGAAGGGCAGACCGGCGTGGTCATGACCTTCGGCAAGTTCAGCCATACCACTTCCGCCGGCTTCAACTGGCGCTGGCCCCATCCCATCCAGAGCCACGAGATCGTCAACGTGTCGCAGGTGCGCACCGTCGAGGTCGGCTACCGGTCCAGCGTGCGCAACAAGCAGGCACGCGAATCCCTGATGCTTACCGATGACGAGAACATCATCGACATCCAGTTCGCCGTGCAGTACAAGCTCAAGAATGCGTCCGACTGGGTATTCAACAACCGCGACCAGGAAGAAACCGTGCGCCAGGTCGCCGAGACTTCCATTCGCGAGATCGTTGGACGCAGCAAGATGGATTTCGTTCTTTACGAAGGACGCGAGAAGGTGGCGTTCGACGTCGGCCAGTCGATGCAGCAGATCCTCGACCGCTACAAGTCGGGCGTGCAGGTCACGAACGTGACCATGCAGGGCGTCCAGCCGCCGGAACAGGTGCAGGCAGCCTTCGACGACGCCGTCAAGGCAGGCCAAGACCGCGAGCGGCAGAAAAACGAAGGCCAGGCCTATGCCAACGACGTGATTCCCAAGGCCCGCGGCCAGGCATCGCGCCTGCTGCAGGAAGCCGAGGCCTACCGCGCCCGCGTGGTGGCGAATGCGGAAGGCGATGCCGCCCGCTTCAAGCAGGTGCTGGTGGAATACCAGAAGGCACCCGCGGTGACCCGCGACCGCATGTACATCGAAACCATGCAGCAGATCTTCAACAGCACTTCCAAGCTCATGATCGATGCCCGCGGCAGCGGCAATCTCCTGTATCTGCCGCTGGACAAGCTTCTCTCCCAGAACGGAACGATGGACATGAACGCAGGCAAAGCGATGCCTCCCGCCGCGGCGCCGGCGCAGCCAGCGGCCGGCGAGCCGGTGCCTTCCATGGAAACGCAGCGCGCCCGCGAACCGCGCGGCCGCGACAGCCGCGATTCCCGTGAAAGGGAGGTGCGCTGATGGGCCGCTTCGTCTCCACCCTGATCGCCGGGCTGATCCTGCTCGCCGTCCTGGCATCCACGATGTTCGTGGTCGACCAGCGCCAGTACGCCATCGTCTTCGCGCTCGGCGAAGTCAAGAAGGTCATCAACGAACCCGGACTGCATTTCAAGCTGCCGCCGCCGTTCCAGAACGTGGTCTTCCTCGACAAGCGCATCCTCACGCTCGACACGCCCGAGGCCGACCGCTTCATCACGGCGGAAAAGAAGAACATCCTGGTCGACGCCTACATCAAGTGGCGCATCACCGAGCCGCGCCTGTACTTCATCAGCTTCAGCGGCGACGAGCGCCGCGCGCAGGATCGCATGTCGCAGATCGTGAAGGCCGCCCTGAACGATGAAATCACCAAGCGCACCGTGCGCGAAGTGATCTCAGGCGAGCGCGGCAAGGTGATGGACGCCATCCGCCAGAAGGTCATGGAAGAGGCGAAGCAGATCGGCGTAGACATCGTCGACGTCCGCCTGAAGCGGGTCGACTACGTCGAGCAGATCAACAATTCCGTCTACGACCGCATGAAGGCCGAGCGCGCGCGCGTTGCCAACGAATTGCGCTCCACCGGCGCGGCGGAATCCGAAAAGATCCGCGCCGATGCCGATCGCCAGCGCACCGTGATCCTGGCCGAAGCCTACCGGGAAGCGGAAACGTTACGCGGCGACGGCGATGCCAAGGCGTCCCAGGTATATGCGCAGGCATTCGGACAGAACCCCGAGTTCTTCAAGTTCTACCGCAGCCTGGAAGCGTACAAGGCCTCCTTCCGCAGCCGCACCGACGTGCTGGTGGTCGATCCCAGTTCGGAGTTCTTCAGGTACTTCAAGGGCAACGGGCCGGCGGAACGCCCGGCCGCGCCGGCCTCCTCGAAGAAGTGATGCAGGCAGGTCGTGGCCGCGCACTGGATCACCGCGCTCGGGCTGATGCTTCTCCTGGAGGGCGTGGTTCCGATGCTTTTCCCCAGGCAGTGGCGCGACACCATGCGTCGCCTCACCGGATTTAACGACGGCCAGCTTCGATTCATTGGCCTTGCCGCCATGCTGACCGGGCTGGCGGCATTGGCGCTTGCGGACCTCTTCTCATAAACGTTTTTCTGTCATGCCCAACTGGCTCCTACCTGAAAACATCGCGGACGTCCTGCCGTCCGAGGCGCGCAAGATCGAAGAATTGCGGCGAACCCTGCTCGACAACTTCCGCCTCTACGGGTATGAGCTCGTCATGCCCCCCATGCTCGAGTACCTCGAGTCCCTGCTGACCGGCGCCGGCCGCGACATGGACCTGCGTACCTTCAAGCTGGTCGATCAACTGTCCGGACGCACCATGGGCATCCGCGCCGACATGACCACCCAGGTCGCGCGCATCGACGCCCACCTGCTCAACCGCGGCTCCGTCACGCGCCTGTGCTATGCCGGCAGCGTGCTGCATACACTGCCTTCCGGGCTGCATGCCACCCGGGAACCCCTGCAGATTGGGGCGGAAATCTATGGCCATGCCGGGCTCGAAGCCGACGCCGAAATCCAGGAACTGGCGCTGGCTTCGCTCGCGCTCGCCGGCTTCACGCAGGTCAGGCTTGATCTTTGCCACGTCGGTGTGTTGCGCGCCATCATTTCCGATGATCCGGCGGCGAAGCGGTGTGAAGCGGAATTATTCAGCCTGCTCGAGTCCAAGGATGTGCCGGGACTGCGCGTGATCACGCAAACTTTCCGTCCTGCCACGCGGGAGGCGCTGCTGGTCCTGCCCGGGCTGTACGGCGATGCGGGCACGCTGGCGCGCGCGCGCGCCGACCTCGGCAGCATTCCCGGCGTGGCCAAGGCCCTCGACGAACTCGAAAGCCTGATCCGGCTCGCAGGCGCGGCAAGCATCACCGTAGACCTCGCCGATCTGCGCGGCTACCACTATCATAGCGGCGTGATGTTCGCCGCCTATGTTCCCGGCCTGCCCAACGCGGTGGCCAGGGGAGGGCGCTACGACCACGTTGGCGAAGCCTTCGGCCGGGCCCGTCCGGCAACCGGATTCTCGCTCGACCTGCGCGAACTCGCGCGGCTCATGCCCGGGGCGGAACGCAAGCGCGCCATCCGCGCGCCGTGGGGCAACGATCCCGCGCTGCGCGCCAAGATCGCGGACCTGCGCAAGGCCGGGGAAATCGTCATCCAGACGCTTCCCGGTCATGAAAACGATCTCGATGAATTCGACTGCGACCGCGTGGTCGTGGCCGACAATGGAAACTGGATTCTCAATACCTTAGCTTGATAGGCTCTTAGCATGGCAAAAAATGTCGTTGTCATCGGCACCCAGTGGGGCGATGAAGGAAAAGGAAAGATCGTCGACTGGCTGACCGACCACGCCCAGGGCGTGGTTCGCTTCCAGGGCGGTCACAACGCCGGCCACACCCTGGTCATCGGCGGACAGAAGACCGCGCTGCAACTGATTCCTTCCGGCATCATGCGCGCCGGCGTGGCCTGCTACATCGGCAATGGCGTGGTGCTGTCGGTGCCCGACTTGCTGCGCGAGATCGACAAGCTGCAAGGCAATGGCGTGGAAGTGGCGTCCCGCCTGAAGGTCTCCGAGGCCTGCCCGGTGATCCTTCCGTATCACACCGCGCTCGACGCCGCCCGCGAGGCCGCGCGCGGCGCCGCCAAGATCGGCACCACCGGCAAGGGCATCGGCCCCGCCTACGAAGACAAGGTCGCGCGCCGTGCCATCCGCGTCGCGGACCTGCTCAACGAGAGCCGCTTCACGGAAAAGCTGCGCGAGAACCTCGACTACCATAACTTCGTGCTGGAGAACTACCTCAAGGCCCAGCCCGTCGACTTCCAGAAGACGCTCGACGACGCGCTCGCCACCGTGCCGCGCATCGCGCCAATGGTGGCCGACGTCTCCAGCGCCCTCTACGCCGCGCACAAGGCGGGCGCCAGCCTGCTGTTCGAAGGCGCGCAGGGCAGCCTGCTCGACGTCGACCACGGCACCTATCCCTTCGTCACCTCCAGCAACTGCGTGGCGGGCAATGCCGCCGCCGGTTCAGGCGTTGGTCCCAACATGCTGCATTACGTCCTCGGCATCACCAAGGCCTACACCACCCGCGTGGGCTCAGGCCCGTTCCCGTCGGAACTGCCGACGGACGCCGGCATCGGCAAGCACCTCGCGAGCGTCGGCCATGAATTCGGCACCGTCACCGGCCGCGCCCGCCGCTGCGGCTGGTTCGATGCCGCGCTGCTGCGCCGCTCGGTGCAGATCAACGGCGTGTCCGGCATGTGCCTCACCAAGCTCGACGTCCTCGATGGCCTCGACACCCTCAGGCTCTGCACCGGCTACAAGCTCGATGGCAAGACCGTGGACGTGTTCCCGGTGGGCGCCGAAGACGCCGGCCGCTGCGAACCCATCTACGAAGACATGCCCGGCTGGAAAGAATCGACCGTCGGCGCCAAGAGCATGGATGCGCTGCCGGCCACGGCCCGCGCCTACATCAAGCGCATCGAGGAACTGGTTGGCGTGCCGGTCGACATGGTTTCCACCGGACCGGATCGCGAAGAGACGATCGTCCTGCGCCATCCCTTTGCCTGATCACTGCGCGAGCGAACCATGACAGCCTCTACCAATACCGATCTCTGGGTCTCCTGGGCCGACTACGACAAGGCAATCGTCAGCCTTGCGGCAATGGTCCATGACTCCGGCTGGCAGTTCGACCAGGTGCTATGCCTGGCGCGCGGCGGCCTGCGTCCCGGCGACATTTTTTCACGCATCTTCGACGTGCCGCTGGCCATCCTGTCCACCAGTTCCTACCGCGAGGAAGCCGGCAAGGTCCAGGGCGACCTGGACATCGCCAGGCACATCACCATGACGAAAGGCTCGCTTGCCGGCCGCGTCCTGCTGATCGATGACCTGGTCGATTCCGGCGTCACCTTGCAGCGCGTGCAGGAACACCTCAAGCAACACTTCCCGGCGGTGACCGAAGTCCGATCGGCGGTCATCTGGTGCAAGGCGTGTTCGGCGGTGCGTCCGGATTTTTATCTCCAGTACCTGGAGACGAACCCCTGGATCCACCAGCCCTTCGAGGAATTCGATGGCCTGCGCCCGCACCAGCTTTCCGCCTGGCTGCGCAAGGGAGAAACGGCCTGAGGCATCGAGGCACCTGTCCGGCGATGGAATGCCGGACGGCGCGCCGAAGTGCCTGAAGAACTTGGTCCCTGCTGCACACTCCAAGCAGGGATCGATTGCGCCAAGAAAAAGCCCGCGCGATACGGCGGGCTTTTTGTTTCGCATGAACGGACTATGATGGTGAGCATGCCCCGGATGGTGGGGGATGCCATGGTGTGGAATGACAAAGCGTAGCCGTGGCGTGATGCGGCGAAGGACTTGCGGGATGATGAGCGTCGCGCGAATGCGGACCCTGAAAAGAAAAAAGGTCCGCCGAAGCGGACCTTTGAATCTTGGTGCCCAGAAGAGGACTCGAACCTCCACAGTGTTGCCACCGCTAGGACCTGAACCTAGTGCGTCTACCAATTCCGCCATCTGGGCGATGCGAAAGACCGTCATTATAGCGGCTTTTTGGTTCGTGTCAACGCCACGGAAAAAGGATTGCGTTGAGGTGGCTAGGTAATCGGAGCAGACCTCCGGTACACTAGCTCAAATTAATAAAAATGAATTGAAGCAAGGTTTTGAGCCAATTTACTTATACGATTCCCAGCCGGGAGGAAATCCTCGGCATCCTGCGTACGGCGAGCGAGCCGCACGACCTGCATTCGCTGGCCGCCGCGCTTGGCGTCAAGCAAAACGAACTGGAAGGACTGACGCGCCGGCTCAATGCGATGGAGCGCGACGGACAGGTCCGGCCTTCCCGCAACGGCCATTACCAACTCACCCACCAGCCCAGCTTCATCGAGGGACGCGTCAGCGGCCACCGCGAAGGCTATGGCTTCCTGATTCCCGATGACGGCACCGAAGACATCTTCCTTCCGGAAAAGGAAATGCAGAAGGTGCTCAACGGCGACCGGGTGCAGGTCCGCATCGTCGGCACCGACCGGCGCGGCCGTCCCGAGGGTTCGATCGTCGAGGTCCTCGAACGCGCCAATACCCATGTCATCGGCCGCCTGCTCAATGAGAACGGCGTGTGGATCGTGGCACCGGAAGACAAGCGCATCGGCCAGGACATCCTGCTCTCCGGCGCGCCTGGCAAGGCCAAGACCGGGCAGGTGGTGAGCGTGGAGTTGCTGGAACAGCCCTCCCGCTACACCCAGCCGGTGGGGCGCATCGTCGAGGTGCTGGGCGACATCGACGATCCCGGCATGGAGATCGAGATCGCGGTGCGCAAGTATGGCGTGCCGCATGAATTCTCCGAAGCCGCCAAGAAGCTGGCTGCCAAGCTGCCCTCCGAGGTCAAGCAGGCCGACCTCGCCAACCGCGTCGACCTGCGCGACGTGCCGCTGGTCACCATCGACGGCGAGGATGCGCGCGATTTCGACGACGCCGTCTACTGCGAACCGGTGAAGATAGGGCGCACCAACGCCTTCCGCCTCATCGTGGCGATCGCCGACGTCAGCCATTACGTCAAGCCCAACGACGCCCTGGATGTCGACGCGCTGGAGCGCAGCACCTCGGTCTACTTCCCGCGGCGCGTGATTCCCATGCTCCCGGAGAAGCTGTCCAACGGCCTTTGTTCGCTGAACCCGGCGGTGGACCGCCTGACGCTTGCCTGCGACCTGGTGATCACCGCCAAGGGCGAGATCAAGGCCTACCAGTTCTATCCCGCGGTCATCCATTCCGCCGCGCGCCTGACCTATACCGAGGTCGCCGCCATCCTGGCCAATACCAAGGGCCCGGAAGCGGCGCGCCGCGGCGCGCTCGTGCCGCACCTGCTGCACCTGTATGAAGTCTTCCAGTCCCTGCTGCAGGCCCGCCAGAAGCGCGGCGCGATCGACTTCGAAACCACCGAGACCTACATCGTCTGCAACGCCGCCGGAAAGATCGAGCAGATCGTGCCGCGGACGCGCAACGACGCGCACCGCGTGATCGAGGAATGCATGCTGGCGGCGAACGTTTGCGCCGCCGACCTGCTGGCGCGGCACAAGCACCCGGGCGTGTATCGCGTGCATGCCGGGCCGTCCAAAGAAAAGCTCAATCAGGTGCGCACCTTCCTCAAGCAGCAGGGCTTGCACCTGGGCGGCGGCGACACGCCGGCGGCATCGGACTACGCCGAGCTGATCCCCAAGATCAAGCTGCGCCCCGATGCGGTGCTGCTGCAGACCATGCTGCTGCGCTCCATGCAGCAGGCGGTCTACAGCCCTGACAACATCGGCCACTTCGGCCTCGCCTACGAGGCGTACGCGCACTTCACCAGCCCGATCCGCCGCTACCCCGACCTGCTGACGCACCGCGCCATCAAGGCCATCCTCGACGGCAAGCGCTATGTCCCGAAGGGCATCGACATGAGCGGCCTCAACACCATGCTGTCGCCGGCGGCGCGCAAGATGATGGCGGCAAGCAAGTCGGACAAACCCGCGAAGAAGCGCGACGACGAACTGGCGATCTGGGAAGCCCTCGGCATCCATTGTTCCGCCAACGAGCGCCGCGCGGACGAAGCCTCGCGCGACGTGGAAGCCTGGCTCAAATGCTATTTCGTCCGCGACAAGCTCGGCGAAGAATTCACCGGCACGATTTCCGGCGTGACGCCCTTCGGCATCTTCGTGCAGCTCGACCAGCTGTTCATCGAAGGCCTGGTCCACGTCACCGAGCTTGGCGCCGATTACTTCCAGTACGACGAGGTGCGCCACGAGCTGCGTGGCGAGCGTACCGGCATCCGCTACCAGCTCACCGACCGGGTCACGGTGCAGGTCAGCCGCGTCGATCTCGACGCGCGCAAGATCGACCTGCGCCTGGTGAACGAACCGGCCATCCGGCCGCCCTCATCCAAGCCTGCCCGGCAGGCCCAGCCGGAACCGGAGCTCGAAGAGAGCGACGCACCTCGCCGGAAGAAGGCTGCACCCAAGAAGGCGGCCGCGCCCAAGTCGGCCAAGGCGGCGGAAGCCGTCAAGGCCCGGCGCAGCAAGACCATGACCGCCTCCTCGAAGTCGGCCCGCGGAACGGGCGCCCGCAGCGCCCGGGGCAAGACCGGCAAGGCCGGAAAACGCAAAAGATAAAACATGAAAAGCAGAATGATTTTCGGCTTCCACGCCGTGACGGCGCGCTTGCGCCATGACGCCTCGTCGATCGAGGAAATCTATGTCGATGCGACCCGGCATGACCGGCGCATGAGCGACCTCCTGAAGGCTGCCGAGGCCGCCAAGGTGAGGATCATCCACGCCGACGATGCCCGTCTCGACGGCATGGTCGGCACGCGCCGCCACCAGGGCGTGGTGGCCAAGGCGGGCGAACTGTCGCTGGCCCGCAACCTCGACGAATTGCTCGATGCCATCGAAGGACCGCCCCTATTGCTGATCCTCGACGGCGTGACCGATCCGCACAACCTCGGCGCCTGCCTGCGCGTGGCCGACGGCGCCGGCGCGCATGCGGTCATCGCCCCCAAGGACAGGGCCGTCGGACTCAATGCGACGGCGGCGAAGGTGGCCAGCGGCGCCGCCGACACTGTGCCCTACATCACGGTCACCAATCTCGCGCGCGCGATGCGCGAATTGAAGGAGCGCGACATCTGGCTCACCGGCACCGCCGACGATGCTGAAAAGTCGCTCTACGAGGCTGACTTCCGCGGTCCCGCAGCGATCGTCATGGGCTCGGAAGGCGAGGGCATGCGCCGACTGACGCGCGAGAACTGCGACCTCCTGATCAGCATTCCGATGCATGGTTCTGTCGAAAGCCTGAACGTCTCCGTGGCATCGGGCGTCTGCCTGTTCGAGGCGCGCCGGCAGCGCATCCAGGCGGGCTGACATGGGATTGCGCCTGTCGCCGCCGTCTTCCGCACCCGCCTGAGGCCGCCATGTTCGGCCGCATCCGCGAAGACATCGCCAGCATCATCGAACGCGACCCGGCCGCACGCAGCGGCTGGGAAGTACTGACCTGCTACCCCGGCCTGCACGCCATCATCCTGCATCGCTGGGCCCACGCCTGCTGGACCAAGGGTTTCAAGTGGCTGGGGCGCTTCATCTCGCACCTCGCGCGCATTGTCACCGGCATCGAGATCCATCCCGGCGCGACGATCGGCAGGCGCGTCTTCATCGACCACGGCTTCGGCGTGGTGATCGGCGAAACGGCGGAAGTCGGCGACGACTGCACCATCTACCAGGGCGTGACTTTGGGCGGCACCTCTCTGAGCAAGGGCGCCAAGCGGCATCCCACGCTGGAACGCGGCGTGATCATCGGCGCCGGGGCGAAGGTGCTGGGTGCGTTCACGGTGGGCGAGGGCGCCAAGGTCGGGTCGAACGCGGTCGTGGTCAGGGAAGTGCCCCCCGGGGCCACTGCCGTCGGCAATCCGGCGCACATCCAGCAGAAGGATGCGAGCAAGCAGCGCGAGGAAGCCGCCGCGCGCGTGTTCGCCGCCTATGGCGTCACGCTCAACAGCGGAGAGGATCCGCTGTCGACGGCGCTGCACAAGCTGATCGACCGCGCGCAGGTGCAGGAAGAACAGATGCAAAAGATTATCGCAGCGCTGCGCGCCGCCGGGCTGAGCTGCGAGGTCTTGCCGCAATCCGGGGATTTCGATCCCGAATCCCTCAACAAACTGGTGGAATAAGGTGGTGCCGTGAGCGAATCACCCAGGACCGAAGACAACGTGCTCGACCCGTTCGAGATCCGCGTGCTCGCCGTGTTGGCGGAAAAGGAAGCGCTGACGCCCGACAATTATCCCTTGTCGCTGAACGCCCTGACCAACGGCTGCAACCAGTTGTCAAGTCGCGACCCCGTCATGTCCCTGTCGGAAGACACGGTGCTCGACGTCCTGCAGCGACTGGTGCAGAAGCGGCTCGCGACCGAGGTGCGCCAGGCCGGCGCGCGCGTCGTCAAGTACGAACACCGCATGCGCATGAAGTGGTCGCTGGAGCAGGACAAGCTCGCGGTGCTGGTGATCCTCATGCTGCGCGGCATCCAGACCGCCGGGGAAATCCGCGCGCGCTGCGGCAGGCTGCATGACTTTGCGTCGGTGGGCGATGTGGAGCAGGCGCTGCAGTTCCTGGTCGACAAGTATCCGCCCCTCGTGGCCCGCCTCGCACGCGCGCCCGGGACCAAGGAAGCGCGGTATGCTCACCTGCTTTCGGGGGAAGAGATCGTCGAGCAGCAGGAGACGGCGGCAAGTTTCTCGGGCAGCGTGGCGCAACCCGCGCGCCAGGACCGGGTCGCGCAGCTGGAGGACGAGATGGCGCAGTTGCGTAACGAGATCGAAAGCCTGAAGACGATGTTCGACGAGTTTCGGCGGCAGTTCGAGTGACGGCGGCATGCCTGCCTCTGTCATTCCCGCGAAGGCGGGAATCCCTTGTCGGTAGTCCGGAGCGCCGCGCAATGGGATTCCCGCCTTCGCGGGAATGACAACCTTAGCCAGCAGTCCTGGCGCCCACCGCCCGGCGCTCACCCCTCAACGCCAACCCTGACGAATACCCCATCTTCCCGTAACGCCAGCCACCCGCCGCGCGGAATCGCACCATCGCAATCCCAATCCGGCAATACATGCCTCACCACGCCGCGTCCTTCATGCACCGCCGGCCGGTGCGTGTGCCCGTGCACCAGCACCGTCGCCCCGCTGGACGCGAACAGCGCATCGATCGCGCCGGCGTTCACATCCATGATGTCCATCGTCTTCTGGCGCTGCGCCTGCCTGCTGCCGTCCCGCATGCCATCGATGATGGCTTTTCGTTCGGCGAGCGGCATGGCGAGGAAGCGCTGTTGCCATGACGGGTCGCGCACCTGCGCGCGGAAACGCATGTAGTCGGTGTCGTCGGTGCAGGCCGCGTCCCCGTGGGCGAGGACGATGCGCAGGCCGGCATGTTCGACCACGGTGGGGTCGCCGAGCAGGGTCATGCCGGCGCGGTAGGCAAATTCTTCGCCAACCAGGAAATCGCGGTTGCCGGCCATCCAGTAGAGCTTGACGCCGCTGTCGCTCAGCCTGCGCAGCGCGGCGACGATGCCGGCGTTGTATCCGCCATCGATGTCATCGTCGCCCGCCCAGTATTCGAAGATGTCGCCCAGCAAGTAGACGTGCGAGGCGTGCAGCGCCGGTCCGTCGAGGAATCGCAGGAAGGCATCGGTGGTGCGGGGAATGCCTTCGTGCAGATGGACGTCCGAAACAAAAAGCGCAACCACTGGTTGCGCCTCGCCTGATGCCTGAATCATGGAAGTCGAGAGGTCTGCTTAGACGACTTAGACGACTTCGGCTTTCTCGATCACGACGTTCTCGACCGGCACGTCGGAATGCATGCCCGCACGTGTGGTCTTGACGGCCTTGATCTTGTCGACGACGTCGGTGCCTTCGACGACCTTGCCGAACACGCAGTAGCCCCAGCCATCCTGGCCGGGATAGTCGAGGAAGCTGTTGTTCTTGACGTTGATGAAGAATTGCGCCGACGCGGAATGCGGGGCCGAGGTGCGCGCCATGGCAAGGGTGTAAGGCTCGTTCTTCAGGCCGTTCTTCGCTTCGTTCTCGATGGGCTCGTTGGTCGGCTTCTGCTTCATGCCGGCTTCAAAGCCGCCGCCCTGGATCATGAAGCCATCGATCACGCGGTGGAAGATGGTGCCGTCGTAGTGGCCGCTCTTGACGTAGTTGAGGAAGTTCTCGACTGTCTTGGGCGCTTTCTCGGCGTCGAGTTCGATCTTGATGGGGCCGTGGTTCGTGGTAAGCAGGACTGCCATGATGCTCCTTTGCTGAGAATGTTATTTGACGATGGTGGCCGACTGGATGACGACCGGCTTGACTGGCACGTTCTGGTGCATGCCGCTGCTTCCTGTTTCCACCTTCTTGATCTGGTCGACGACCTCGGTGCCCTTGACCACCTTGCCGAACACCGCATAGCCCCAGCCGTCGCGGCCCGGATAGTCGAGCATGGCATTGTCTTTGACGTTGATGAAGAACTGCGCGGTGGCGGAGTTCGGGTCGGAGGTGCGGGCCATGGCGACAGTATAGGTTGCGTTCTTCAAGCCGTTCTTCGCCTCGTTCTCGATGGGCGCCTTGGTCGGCTTTTCCTTCATGTCCTTGTCGTAGCCGCCGCCCTGGATCATGAAGCCGTCGATCACGCGGTGGAATATCGTGCCGTTGTACTGGCCGCTCTTGACGTACTGCAGGAAGTTGGCCACGGTCTTCGGCGCCTTTTCCTGGTCGAGTTCGAGCACGATCTCGCCCATGCTGGTCTTCAGGGACACCTTGGGCATGTCCGCTGCGAATGCGGGCGCGAGCGCTCCGAGGAAAGACATGGCGGCTGCTGCCCGGACGAGAATGCGGCGCGTGTGATTCATGAATGATCCCTTTGTTCCTTGGTGCTCTTTACAGGAAATTATTGATTGTGTATCTTCCAGGTCCCGCCGCCGGCCGGTGCTTCGTGCCGGGAAAGGGCACCGGAAAGTCATCGCGGATGGCTTGGCGCGTCAATCGCTGGAACAGCGGCACATTCGCGATGTTGCTCCGCGTCCATGCCCAAAAAAGGCGGAGGCGCTTCGGTGCTATACTGAAGCGAAAGCGCATTTTAGCAAAATAAGCATGACCCAGGTATCAGGCAGGCTGCACGGCCGCCAGCCACCCAGGCCTGTTTCCTGTCCCGCCGGAACCATAACCGTCCATGACTGCCCTGAAAATCTACAACACGCTGGCGCGTGAAAAGCAGGTTTTTGTTCCCATCGAGCCTGGCAAGGCGCGCATGTACGTATGCGGCATGACGGTCTACGACTACTGCCACCTCGGCCATGCGCGCGTCATGGTGGTCTTCGACATGGTGCAGCGCTGGCTGCGCGCATCCGGCTTCGACGTCACCTACGTGCGCAACATCACCGACATCGATGACAAGATCATCAAGCGCGCGGTGGAAAACAAGGAATCGATCTCCGCGCTGACGCAGCGTTTCATCACGGCCATGGACGAGGACGCCGCCGCGCTCGGCGTGCAGAAGCCCGATCACGAGCCGCGCGCGACCGCCTACGTGCCGCAGATGCTCGACATCATCCGCAAGCTGGAAAGGAATGGCCTGGCCTATCGCGCCGCCGACGGCGACGTGAACTATTCCGTGCGCGACTTCCCCGGCTACGGCAAGCTGTCCGGCAAGTCGCTCGACGACCTGCGCGCCGGCGAACGCGTGGAACTCAACACCGGCAAGCGCGATCCGCTCGACTTCGTGCTGTGGAAGTCGTCCAAGGAATCCGAGCCCGACGAAGTCAAGTGGGAGTCGCCCTGGGGCAAGGGCCGGCCCGGCTGGCACATCGAATGCTCGGCCATGAGCTGCGAGCTGCTCGGCGAACACTTCGACATCCATGGCGGCGGCGAAGACCTGCAGTTTCCCCATCACGAGAACGAAATCGCCCAGTCCGAAGGCGCGCACAAGCACGGTTTCGTCAATGTCTGGATGCATAACGGCTTCATCCGCGTCGACAACGAGAAGATGTCCAAGTCGCTGGGCAACTTCTTCACCATCCGCGATGTGCTCAAGAAATACGATGCGGAAGTCGTGCGCTTCTTCATCCTGCGCGCCCACTACCGCAGCCCCCTGAATTATTCCGACGTGCATCTCGACGATGCGAAGAATGCGCTGACCCGCCTCTACACCGCGCTCAAGGACGTGGCGCCCGACGATAAGCCGCTGGACCTCGAGGAAGCCCACGCCCGGCGTTTCGCCGAGGCCATGAACGACGATTTCAACACGCCGATCGCGATCTCCGTCCTTTTCGATCTCGCCAACGAGGTCAACAAGAACAAGGATGCCGCGCTGGCCCGCCAGCTGCAGAAGCTCGCCGGCATCATCGGCCTGCTGCAGCGCCCGGCACAGGAATTCCTGCAGGCCGGACCCGCGCAGGAAGGCGCCATGCCAGAGTCCGAGATCGCCGCGCATATCGACGCGCGCGCAGCAGCAAAGAAAGCCAGGAATTTCGCCGAAGCAGACCGCATCCGCGCCGCCTTGCTCGAGGCGGGCATCGTCCTCGAGGACAAGCCCGGCGGCGTGACCGAGTGGCGCAGGGTATAACGCATGGCAACGACCCGCAAGGCGGCCCTCGAGGTCTGCATCCCCGCGTACTGGCATGACGCGAAGGAAGAGTTGATGAAGCGCGACCGGATCATGCGCAAGCTGATTCCGCAGTTCGGCGACATGCAGCTCGTCGGCCGCGCCGACCCGTTCGTGACGCTCGCGCGCTCCATCATCGGCCAGCAGATTTCCGTCAAGGCGGCGGAAGCCGTATGGCAACGCTTCCTGCTCGCCTGCACCAAGTGCACCCCGGCGCAAGTCATCAAGACCGGTCCGGAAGCCTTGTCAGCATGCGGCCTGTCCAAGCGCAAGGCGGAGTACGTGCTCGACCTCGCGGATCATTTCAAGGAAAAACGTGTCCATGCAGATAAGTGGGCCGACATGGATGACGAGCAGGTGATCGGTGAATTGATCCAGATCCGCGGCATCGGCCGCTGGACAGCGGAGATGTTTTTGATATTTAATCTGCTCCGGCCGAATATCCTGCCCCTGGACGACCTCGGTTTGCTCAAGGGCATCAGCATGAACTATTTCTCGGGCGAACCCGTCACGCGCAGCGATGCACGTGAAGTGGCCGCGAACTGGGAGCCGTGGCGCACCGTCGCCACCTGGTACCTGTGGCGCAGCCTGGACGCTTCGCCCGTCGTGTATTGATTATTGGTTGAAGGGCTTTCCGGCGTGAAGGCCCGGTATGACATTCCATCTCGCGCAGAGACAAGGAGGCAAGATGAGCAAGACAACGTTTCTCGGCTTCGAGCAACCCATCGCCGAACTAGAGGGAAAGATCGAGGAACTGCGCTTCGTGCAGGATGATTCCGCCGTCGACATCTCGGAAGAAATCGACCGCCTCTCCAAGAAAAGCCAGCAGCTCACGAAGGACATCTATGCCAAGCTGACGCCGTGGCAGGTATCGCAGATCGCCCGTCATCCGCAGCGTCCCTATACGCTCGACTACGTCAATGAAATCTTCACCGATTTCCATGAACTGCACGGCGACCGGACCTATGCCGACGACCTGTCCATCGTCGGCGGGCTCGCCCGATTCAATGGCCAGGCCTGCATGGTGATCGGCCACCAGAAGGGGCGGGATACGAAGGAGCGCGCGATGCGCAATTTCGGCATGCCCAAGCCGGAAGGCTATCGCAAGGCAATGCGCCTCATGAAGCTCGCCGAAAAGTTCGGCCTGCCCGTCTTTACCTTCGTCGACACGCCCGGCGCCTTCCCCGGCATCGACGCCGAAGAGCGCGGCCAGTCCGAGGCGATCGGCCACAACCTCTACGTGATGGCCGAGCTCAAGGTGCCGCTCATCGCCACCATCATCGGCGAAGGCGGTTCCGGCGGCGCGCTGGCCATCGCCGTGGGCGACGCGGTGCTGATGCTGCAATACGCCACGTATTCCGTCATTTCCCCCGAGGGCTGCGCGTCCATCCTCTGGAAAACCTCCGAGCGCGCCGCTGATGCCGCCGAGGCGCTCGGCCTGACCGCTCATCGCCTGAAGGCGATGAACCTGATCGACAAGATCATCACCGAACCGCTTGGCGGCGCGCACCGCGATCCCAAGCAGATGGCCGTCATGCTCAAGCGGGCCCTGGCTGATTCGCTGCGCCAGCTGCAAGGATTGAAGCCCAAGGAACTCATCGCCGCCCGCCACGAAAAGCTCATGGGCTATGGCAAATTCAAGGAACTCAATTCGGCCGAGTGAACGGGCCGATGCCCGACGCCCGGCCGGGTGACATGATGGCCTGATCCCATGCCCACGGCAGCCCTGACCGACACCCTCGAACGCGCGCTGGATCTCATCCTGGCGCGCGTTTTCATTTCCGCTCCGGCACCCGGCACGCGCATTGCGCTTGCCTACAGCGGCGGGCTCGATTCGTCGGTGCTGCTTGATTTGCTTGCACCCAGCGCGCGCCGGCGCAACCTCACGCTGCTTGCCTTCCATGTGCATCACGGCCTGAGCGCGGACGCAAACGCCTGGTTAAATCATTGCGAACGCGAATGCGCGCTGCGCCAGGTCGAGTTCGATTGCCGGCGCATCCGGCTGGATGGAAAAGGGGAGGGCATCGAGCAGGCGGCGCGCAAGGGACGCTACGCCGCGCTCGGCGAGATGTGCCGGCAGCATGACGTGCCATTGCTGCTGACCGCCCACCATCTCGACGATCAGGCCGAGACGGTCCTGCTGCAGCTTTTCCGCGGTACCGGCATCGCGGGACTCGCCGGCATGGAAGACTGCAACACCGCGCCGTCGCTGCTGGGCACGCCATCGCCGCACGTCGGCCGGCCTTTGCTCGCTGTGACGCGGGCGGAACTCGAGTCGCATGCCGCCGCCCGCCAATTGCGTCATGTCGACGATGCCTCGAACCGTGACACGCGTTTTGCCCGCAATGCCTTGCGCGGCACCATCATGCCTGCGCTCGGGCAGGCCTTTCCCGGATTCCAGCAACGTGTCGCGCGCGCCGCGCTGCATGCCGCTTCGGCGCAGCGCCTGCTGCAGGAACTCGGCGCGCAGGATCTCGCGGCTTGCGGCGATAAGCTTTCGCTCGACCTGGAAAAGGTGAGGCGCCTGAGCCAGGACCGCATCGATAACGTGTTCCGTCACTGGTTCGCGGTTGCCGGCTTGCGCATGCCATCCTCCGCGTGGCTGAAGGAGATGCAGCTGCAATTGTTCGAGGCGGACGTCGATGCGCAATTGCGCGTGACGCATCCGGATGCCGAGGTCCATCGCTATCGGGGCAAGGTTTACCTCGCACCGCGCTGCGCAAGCGGCGGGCAAGTGCGCGAGGTTCGCTTTCAGTGGGACGGTGGCGGCGTACTGGTGTTTCCCGATTACGGCGGCACGCTGCATTTCCTGGAAGGGGAGCAGGGTATCGACCGGAACTGGCTACTGGAAAACGCCCTGGTGCTTCGTCCCCGCGGCCCGGGCGACAAGCTCAAGCCCGCGTCGAATAGGCCAACCCGGAGCCTGAAGCTTCATTACCAGGCGCTCGGCATTCCGCCTTGGCAACGCGAGCACCTGCCGGTCGCTGCCACGCCTGCCGGCAAGCTGGTCTTTGCCGCCGGCGTCGGCTGCGACAGCCGGCATGCGCCGCCTGGAAAGGTGGTGCTTCGCTGGCATAGCGAAATCTTTCCATCCTGACCGCAACACGCTTCACGCTGCGGAAAAGCAGGAGTTTTGGCGACCAAACCCTTGCCATCCCGCGTTGCAGCATGTAAAGTAAAAGGTTGATTTTTATCAGAATTCTCCACCTCAGCGTAAGCTCCTCCATCGTATGGCTTTAATCGTCCACAAATATGGCGGCACTTCCATGGGCTCGACCGAGCGCATCAAGAACGTCGCCAAGCGCGTTGCCAAGTGGCATGACGCCGGTCACCAGATCGTCGTGGTGCCTTCCGCCATGTCCGGCGAAACCAACCGCCTGATCGGCCTTGCCAAGGAAATCATGCCCCAGCCGGACCCGCGCGAGCTCGACATGCTCGCGTCGACCGGTGAGCAGGTTTCCGTGGCCCTGCTGTCCATGGCCCTGCAGACGATCGGCAAGGAAGCCGTCTCGTATGCCGGCTGGCAGGTTCCCATCAAGACCGATTCGGCCTATACGAAGGCCCGCATCCAGTCGATCGACGACGTCCGCGTGCGCAAGGATCTCGAGGCAGGCAAGGTCGTCATCATCACCGGCTTCCAGGGCGTGGACGATCGCGGCAACATCACCACGCTGGGCCGCGGCGGTTCCGATACCTCGGCCGTGGCCGTGGCGGCCGCGCTCAAGGCGGCGGAATGCCTGATCTACACCGACGTCGACGGCGTGTACACCACCGATCCCCGCGTGGTCTCCGAAGCGCGCCGGCTCAAGACCGTGACCTTCGAAGAGATGCTCGAACTGGCATCGCTCGGGTCCAAGGTCCTGCAGATCCGCTCGGTGGAATTCGCCGGTAACTACAAGGTGCCCACCCGCGTCCTGTCGTCGCTGACCGACCCGCTCATGTCGCTGGAAGAGGAAGCCAGCTCTGGCACCCTGATTTCGTTTGAGGAAGACACACACATGGAACAAGCCGTCATTTCCGGTATCGCGTTCAACCGCGATGAAGCAAAGATCACCGTCCTGGGCGTGCCCGACAAGCCCGGCATCGCGTTCCAGATCCTCGGCCCGATCGCCGACGCGAACATCGAAGTCGACATGATCATCCAGAACCAGTCCGTGGATGGCAAGACCGACTTCACGTTCACCGTGCCGCGCGGCGAGTACGTCAAGGCCATGGACGTGCTGAACAAGAACGTCAAGGAGCACATCGGCGCCGGCAGCATCATCGGCGATTCCAAGGTGTCGAAGGTATCCGTCGTCGGCGTCGGCATGCGCAGCCACGTCGGCATTGCATCCCAGATGTTCCGCACGCTGTCGGAAGAGGGCATCAACATCCAGATGATCTCCACCTCGGAAATCAAGATTTCCGTGTTGATCGATGAAAAGTACATGGAGCTCGCCGTGCGCGCCCTGCACAAGGCATTCGATCTGGAAAAAGCCTGAGCCGGAAAGCTTGCGCTAAGTCCATCGAATCGCTGTTTGCATTGACCAAGTTGCCTCCAGCAGTTATGATGCGGGGCTTCACTGATGCGGAGTGATGATTCATCATTCCGCACGGTGTGGAGACGTGGCCGAGTGGTCGAAGGCACTTCCCTGCTAAGGAAGCATACGGGCTTAAACCTGTATCGAGGGTTC
Source organism: Noviherbaspirillum galbum (assembly GCF_010974945.1). Classification (GTDB taxonomy): domain Bacteria; phylum Pseudomonadota; class Gammaproteobacteria; order Burkholderiales; family Burkholderiaceae_D; genus Noviherbaspirillum; species Noviherbaspirillum galbum. The sequence goes on from NZ_JAAIVB010000053.1 coordinate 47,616, forward strand.
GAATCCCTCCGTCTCCGCCAGATTCAAGCATGACAAGCAAGCAGACCCAACCCGGGTCTGTTTTCATTTCTGCGGCTGCTTCTCGCTTGATTCGGCATGCCACCCTGACGCTGCGCGAATGCCGCGGCCAGTAAAAAAGCCCCTGGCGGGGCTTTTTGTTTTTGGCTAATGCAGACTTCACGGATAACGCAAGGTCAATCGGCCGCCTTCTTCAGCGCTTCGATCGTGTGCGCCTGTTCGATCAGCTCCAATGACTCCACGATGCGGCAGGTCAGGTGCTCGCGCGCATGCGGTGTCAGCGACGCATGATACGCGCGCGTGACTTGCAGGTCGTGATGCGCGGCGTTGTTCGCCTCCGGCGAATCCACGCCAAGCACGAAGACGGGGCGCGAAATCGACGATCGGTTCGCGGTGCCGCGATGGATTGTCAACGCGGATCGTGCCGAAATGTCGCCCATCCTGGGCATCTTCCGTTGGGCGCGCGCTTCGTAGCGATGGTAGAACGACTTCGGCGGGAACATCTCGTTCTCGCAGGCGGACAAGTCATCCCATTGCGTTCCAGGAGCGATCTCGAAAGGGCCCATGTTCTCGGTGACGTCCACCGTGGTGATGTTGAACGCCAGGGACGTCAGGCGCCGGCCGACCCGGGTTTCGGCCGGAGTCTTGAAATCGCGGTGCCAGGGCTGGTTTTCCGCACCGGGCAGGGGCACGTCGAAGCCCGCCTCCACGACCTTGTAGTTCGGTCCGAGCACGGCTTCGCAGACGGTCACGACCCAGGGGTGGGTGATCAGGTCGGAAAAGCCGCGGATCCGTTCCGGATGAACCTCGACGTAGAACCGGTTCGGTCCGCGGTTCAATGCGCCGCCTGGCCGGCGTAGCGCTTCCTGGAACAGCATGTCGATGTCTTCGCGCAGTCGCGCCACCCACGCCCGGTCGAACGCTCCCTTGAGGCCGATGATGCCGTCCCCGTAAAGGCCGCCCATGATGTCTGCGATGTCGAATTGGTACGGTTGTGGTTTGAGGACTGCGCTCATGACTGCTCCTGGGAAGATGAATTGGTCAATCGTCTGCGGTCATCCGGCCTGAAAGCGACCGGCGGCATGCCCGCAAGGAAGCACAGACAGAGTGAAATCAGGAAAGTGCCTGCCTGCGAGAAAAAGTTTTGCGACGCGGTACCGGGCCCCGATTTAGGAGGTTTCCTTACAAACAGTTACTTGATGGAAACCGATGCGTGCGAACAAAGCGAAATTTATGAAGTCGTAACCCTAAATCCGACGCTTAGCGTGCCGTTAAGGATTCCAAGGCGAGAAAAGTTGCAAAATTTTTTTCGAAATAACCCTAAATTCGACCGTGCTGCTGCCGTTAAGCAACAAGAGCGGAAGAAATTTTCGGCCAAAGCGGCGGTCGCAGCTTCTGTTTCATTGTCTGAATGATCATCTTTTGATGATGAAAGTCATGAAAATTGAAACAGAATGTTAGTGAGCAATTCGCCGCAAACCTATAGCCATAGCCATTCCGAGCTTGTCCCCATCAAGCTCAACCAAGACTGCCCCGGATTTGTAAGACAAACTCCGACAGGCAGGCTAGTCGTTTTTCCTACCCAAAATACAGAATTTTTCTTATTTCTCGCTGGCAATGGTCCAAGCAGAATGCATTTCATCGGCGTTAGAAATGTTTCGCCGACGTTCATTCTCCAGGGGGGCTGCCAAATGAATACCAATGACGTGATCGCCGAAATCCGGGACGCTAACCTGAGCTACCTCATGCTCGCCCAGCAGATGATCCGGGCGGACAAGGCCAGCGCCGTCTTCCGCCTGGGCATCAGCGGCGAGATCGCCGACATGATCGAAAGCATGAACAATGCGCAAATTCTCAAGCTCGCCGGCGCCAACATGATGCTTGCCCGTTTCCGATTCGACGACGGCGCCATCCTCGGCATGTTGACCAGCTACAATAAAGACCGTAATCTCGCGCACTCGCATGCGGCGATTCTCATGTCGGGGCAGAACGTCGAGGCAGTTGCCTGACATGCCACGGCGGCCGTCTTTTCATGCGGAAGTCTTGAGGAAAACATGACAAAGAAAAGCGTTGTAACGGAAGCCCAGGAGATACAGCTGGCCATTGAGCTGATCAACCTCGGGGCAAGGCTTCAGTTGCTTGAATCCGAAACCACGCTGTCTCGCGAGCGCCTGCTCAAGCTGTACAAGGAATTGAAGGGCGTTTCCCCGCCCAAGGGTATGCTGCCGTTCTCGACCGACTGGTTCATTACCTGGCAGCCGAACATCCATTCTTCCCTGTTCATCAATATCCACAAATATCTCGTCGAGCACGCCCAGATCAGCGGCATCGAAGCCGTGATGAAGGCCTACAAGCTCTACCTGGAGCAGGTCGAGCCCGAGGCGGGCGGCGAGCCGGTGCTTTCCTTGACGCGCGCCTGGACACTGGTGCGGTTCTTCGAAAGCCGCATGCTCGACACCGCGACCTGCAGCAAGTGCGGCGGCGACTTCGTGGTGCACCGCCTGGACCTGAACAAGGACTATGTGTGCGGCCTGTGCCACATGCCTTCCCGTGCGGGCAAGACCAAGAAGGCGAAAGAGGATGCCGCCGCGGCCTCGTCTGCGCCGCCGGCGCTTCCCGCCTGACTCCACCATTTCTTCCCATGCGCGCGCGACTCCGGCGCGGAACGTCTCCGCGTCGCCGCAGCCTGCTTGACGCTCCCGCCATCCAGGCCTTGTTGTGCCAGATCGGCGCGCTGGCGATCGTCATCGGATGCGCGTACATCCTTGCCTGGCAAGGCTTTCAGGTCACGGTGGCCCAGGCGATCCTGCTCCAGTCTTTCCTCGCCGCCGGCCTCGGACGCTTGCGCGGCATGGCGCCGTGGTGGACTGCCATCCAGTTCATCTTTCCCATTGCAGTGGCGCTCGCCCGGGCGGCGAACTTGCCGGCGTGGATCTATCTTGCCATTTTTGCCATGCTGCTGGCGGTCTTTTGGTCAACATTCCGAACGCAGGTGCCTTATTTCCCTTCCACTGCTTCGGTCTGGGATGAGGTCGAATCCCTCGTGCCATCAAGCCAGTCGTGTCGGCTCATCGACATCGGCTGCGGCTTTGGGGGCATGGCCTTGCGTCTGGCGCGCAACAAGCCCGCATGCAGCGTGGAGGGAATCGAACTCGCGCCCTTGCCCTGGCTGGTGAGTGTCATGCGCGCCATCCTTTCCCGCAGCCGGGCGCGCTTCCGCTACGGCGACTTCCACGCACTCGACTTCGGCGGCTACGACATCGTGTTCGGCTATCTGTCGCCCGCGGCAATGCCCGATCTATGGCGTAAGGCGGCATCGGAAATGAAGAAGGGCAGCCTCCTGCTCAGCAATGAATTCTCCATTCCCGGAATCGAACCTGAATTCATGCGGCGCTGCGGCGATGGCCGCGTCCTCTACGGCTGGCGCATCTAGCGTTCTCCCTCAAGTTCTTTTCGTTCGCGTCGTAACAATCTGGATGTGCTCCCGACGGCGCATCACGTTTTACACCACATACAGGTTGTGGTTCGCCTGATGTCTTGGCACAATGTTTAACCATAAGAAATAAGATTACCTACCTTCCTGGAGCAAGCGCCTGTGTTAGTCCTCGTCGGATATTTGATTGTGATGGGTTCCGTCTTCGGGGGCTTCGTGCTGAGCGGCGGCCATCTTGCCGCGCTTTTCCAGCCGCTCGAGCTGCTGATGATCGGCGGCGCCGCGGTCGGCGCCTTCTTCGTCGGGAACAACGGCAAGGCAATCAAGGCCACCCTCGGCGCCTTGCCCAGCCTGCTCAAGGGCTCCAAGTTCACAAAGGCGCTTTACATGGAGCTCATGTCGCTCCTGTTCGAGATTCTCAGCAAGGTCCGCAAGGAAGGCTTGATGTCGATCGAAGGCGACATCGAGTCGCCGGAAGAGAGCGCCATCTTCAGCAAGTATCCGGGCATCTTGTCCGATCATCACATCGTCGAGTTCATGACCGACTACCTGCGCCTCATGGTGTCGGGCAACATGGACGCATTCCAGATCGAAAACCTGATGGACAATGAAATCGAGACGCACCATGCGGAAGCCGAGGTGCCGATTCATTGCATCGCCAAGCTCGGCGACGGCCTGCCGGCATTCGGCATCGTGGCGGCGGTGATGGGCGTGGTGCACACCATGGAATCGGTAGGCCTGCCGCCATCCGAACTCGGCATGCTGATCGCCCACGCGCTCGTCGGCACCTTCCTCGGCATCCTGCTCGCCTATGGCTTCGTCGGGCCGCTGTCCAGCCTGCTCGAGCAGAAGATGCACGAATCCTCCAAGATGTTCCAGTGCGTGAAGGTCACGCTGCTGGCCAGCCTGAACGGCTACGCGCCCGCCCTTGCCGTGGAATTCGGCCGCAAGGTCCTGTTCTCGACGGAGCGTCCCTCGTTCAGCGAGCTGGAAGAACACATCAAGAATGCGAAGTCGAAATAACGCGTCAGGCCAAACGGACATCAGGCAAATTTCATCATGGCAGACGAAGGCTTACGGCCGATCATCGTAAAAAAGATCAAGAAGGGCGGCGGCGGTCACCACGGCGGCGCGTGGAAGATCGCGTACGCCGACTTCGTGACGGCGATGATGGCGTTCTTCCTGCTGATGTGGCTGCTCGGCTCCACCACGAAAGGCGACCTGCAGGGCATCGCCGACTATTTCAAGACTCCCCTCAAGGTCGCCATGTCAGGTGGGTCCGGAAGCGGCGACAGCTCGAGCGTCGTGCAGGGCGGAGGCAAGGACCTCACCCGCAAGGACGGCCAGGTCAAGAAGGGCGATGATCCCGCGCTCAAGAAAACCTACAACCTGCAGGCGGCCCATCTGAAGGAAGCCAAGCAGGAATTGGAAAAGATGGAAATCGCGCGCCTGCGCGGCCTCAAGGAAAAGATCGAGGCGGCGATCGACGCGCGTCCTCTCCTCAGGCAATTCAAGAACCAGCTTCTGATCGATATTTCCACCGAGGGCTTGCGCATCCAGATCGTTGACGAGCAAAATCGACCCATGTTCGCCCTGGCGCGCGCGGAGCCTCAGCCTTACACGCGCGAGATCCTGCTCGAGATCGGGCGCGCGCTCAATGACGTGCCGAACAAGGTCAGCCTGTCCGGACATACCGATTCGACGCCCTACGCCAATGGCGAAAAGGGTTACAGCAACTGGGAATTGTCGGCCGACCGGGCGAATGCCGCGCGGCGCGTGCTGGTTGCGGGCGGCATGGATGAATCGAAGCTGGTGCGCGTGGTGGGCTTGTCGTCGGCGGTCTTGTTCGACAAGGAAAACCCGACCAATCCGGTGAACAGGCGCATCAGCATCATCGTAATGAACAAGAAGACGGAAGAGGCTGTGTTGAAAGACGCCGGCTCGGTGGACGTCTCGAACGAAGCGGAAGCCAAGAAGGAGATCGCTGCCGCGGGAGCAAGGGAAGCATCGCGCTGAAGGCGTTTCGGCAAGCGCGCATGAACTGTTTGGGGACGAGGCAACTTCATGACATCTGAAAAACAGCTGGGTTCGCAGGTAAAGCATCTGCTTTCAAACCTGTCGGATCACAGCGCCCAGCATCTCAAGGAAGTCGAGACGGATTTGGTGCAGACCAGTTTCCTGCTCGGCGAGGCCATACAGAAGCTGGGTGCAAGCTTCATCGCGATCCACGAGGCGATCAGCGCGCAGCAGGATGCGGTCGACCTGCTGCTCTCGGGCGCGCAGCCAACGCCCGAGATCGCGGAAAGACTCAAGACGAAACACCAGGAAATCGGGCAGCACGTCAACGCGGCAGTCACCGGACTGCAATTCCAGGACATGACCAGCCAGCTGATCGGACGAACGGTCCGGCGGGTCACCGGACTGCGCGACGTGCTGGGCGATCTCGCGAACGGCACTGCCACGCTGCCCTCGCACGGCAACATCGATGACATCATCCAGACGCTGAACGGCATCAATACGGTGTTGGAAGAGCAGAGCGTCAAGCTGGAAAGCGCGCTCTGGAAGGCGGTTTGCCAGACGCACATGGACAGCGGCGACATCGAGCTGTTCTGAATTCATTTATCAAGTTAGCGCGGGCGGATAGCCTGGAAACAAAGATCCCGGGAGCAAGGAAGATGGCAAAGACGATATTGGCAGTGGACGACTCTGGCTCACTCCGTCAGATGGTGGTGTTCAGCTTGAGGGCGGCCGGCTACCAGGTCACCGAAGCGATCGACGGCCAGGACGGCCTCGAAAAGGCGCGCGGCCAGGTGTTCGACCTGGTCCTGACCGACCAAAACATGCCGCGCATGGATGGGCTGACCCTGATCCGTTCCCTGCGCGGCCTGCCCACCTACCAGAAGGTGCCCATCCTGATGCTGACGACCGAGTCGAGCGACGAGATGAAATCCAAGGGACGCGCCGCCGGCGCCAACGGCTGGCTGGTCAAGCCCTTCGATCCGCAGCGGCTGACCGAAGTCGTGAAGAAGGTGATCGGCTGATACGGTCGCCGGCGTGTCCCGCACGGACAATGCCGGGAACAACACAGAGCATGAAGATGGAGTTCTAACATGACCATCGATATGAGCCAGTTCTTCCAGGTTTTCTTCGACGAAACCGAGGAGCTTCTCGCTGAAATGGAAAAGCTGCTCCTCGCGATCGACGCATCTGCGCCCGACGAAGAGGACCTCAATGCCATATTCCGGGCAGCGCACTCCATCAAGGGAGGCGCCGGCACGTTCGGGCTGACCGACCTTACCGACATCACGCACGTTCTCGAGAACCTGCTTGACCGCATCCGCAAGGGAGAGATGCCCTTGACGGCGGAACATGTCGATGCCTTCCTGGTCGCCAAGGACGTGCTGAAGATGCAGCTTGACGGCCATCGGCTGCACACGCCGGTCGACCAGGACCAGGTGGGCGACGTGCGCATGCTGCTGCAATCGCTGTCGCAGGGGCACGTGTCGCACGCCGCGCCTTCCGCTTCGATCGAGATCGCGCGCGCGCCTGCCCCGGAGGTCCACGTTCCCACCGACGGCAGCGCCCGGAAGTTCAGGATCGAGCTCCCCGAGGTGTCTCCGCGCGACGTCGAGGCCCTTTCGGCCGAGCTCGGCCTGCTTGGCCAGATCGCCCGCGTCGAGGCTGCCGGCAAGACGGTCTTTACCCTGGTCACGGCGGAAGGGCAGGAAGATATCATTGCGATCTGTTCCTTCATCCTGAATCCGGACGATCTCAACATCACCGAGCTCGATCGTCCCGCGGCGGCGATGACGCCCGCCCAGTTGAAAGCGGCCCAGGAAGAGGCCCAGGGTTACGGATTCTTCGATCCGATCGACGATGCCGCCGCAAAGGCGGCGCAGGAAGAGGCGCAGGGATATGGCTTCTTCGACAATTTCGAAATGCCGGCAATGAAGGACGCAAAGGCAGGGGAGGCCGCCGCGCCGGTTGCGGCTGCCGTTGCTCCGGTCGTTGCGCCCACCGAAAAGAAGGTCCCGCCGAAGCGGGAGGAAAAGCTGGCGCACAACCAGGAATCGACGTCGATCCGGGTCGGCATCGAAAAGGTCGACCAGCTCATCAACCTCGTCGGCGAGCTGGTGATCACCCAGGCCATGATCGAGCAACGCACCGGTTCGCTCGATCCCATGCTGCACGAACGCCTGCACAACAGCGTCAGCCAGTTGACCCGCAACACCCGCGACCTGCAGGAAGCCGTAATGTCCATCCGCATGATGCCGATGGACTATGTTTTTTCGCGCTTCCCCCGCATGGTCCGCGACCTGGCGACCAAGCTGGGCAAGCGTATCGAATTCGTCACCCATGGCGCCGCCACCGAACTCGACAAGGGCCTGATCGAGCGCATCGTGGATCCGCTGACCCACCTCGTGCGCAACAGCATCGACCATGGCATCGAGATGCCTGACGTGCGCCGCGCGGCGGGCAAGAGCGAGACCGGCAAGCTGTCGCTGTCGGCGGCGCACCAGGGCGGCAACATCGTCATCGAGGTGACCGACGATGGCGGCGGCCTGAACCGCGAACGGATCATCGCCAAGGCGCGCGAACGCGGCCTTCCGGTTTCCGACTCGATGTCCGATGCGGACGTATGGCAGCTCATCTTCGCGCCCGGCTTCTCGACGGCGGAAACGGTGACCGACGTGTCCGGCCGCGGCGTCGGCATGGACGTCGTCAAGCGCAACATCACCGCCATGGGCGGCGTGGTCGACATCCGTTCAGCAAAGGGATTCGGCACCACTATTTCCATTTCGCTGCCGCTGACGCTTGCGATCCTCGATGGCATGTCCATCAAGGTGGGCGAGGAAATCTACATCCTCCCGCTGGGCTACGTGGTCGAGTCCCTGCAGCCTGCGCCGGTGGACATCAAGGAAATCGCGGGACAGGGCAGGGTGGTCAAGGTCCGCGGCGATTACCTGCCGCTGATTCCCCTCTACCAGGTGTTCGACATCGAGCCGCGCTTCACGAATCCGTCGGAAGGCATCGTGGTGATCCTCGAATCCGAAGGCAGGAAGGCTGCGCTGTTCATCGATGACCTGGTCGGCCAGCAGCAGGTGGTGGTGAAGAACCTGGAGTCGAATTACCGCAAGGTCGCAGGCATTTCCGGAGCCACCATCCTCGGCGATGGCGGCGTGTCCCTGATCATCGACGTTGCCGCGCTCTTGAGATCGAGCAGGCAACTGAGTGATGAATCCATTTTTTCCGAGAAGGTCCCATCATGATGCAAACTACCCAATCCAGCATTTCCGCCCTTGGCGAAAAATCCGAGCACGATACCGGCGGACAGGAATATCTCGCCTTTACCCTGGGCCGCGAAGAGTATGGCATCGACATCCTGAAAGTGCAGGAAATCCGCGGCTATGAAACCGTCACCCGCATCGCCAACGCGCCGGAATTCATCAAGGGCGTGGTCAACCTGCGCGGCATTATCGTGCCGATCGTGGACATGCGGATCAAGTTCCATCTCGGCGAACCGACCTACGACCAGTTCACCGTGGTCATCATCCTGAACATCAACGGGCGCGTGGTCGGCATGGTGGTCGACAGCGTGTCCGACGTCATCACCCTGACACCCGAGCACATCAAGCCGGCACCGGAAATGGGAACGGCGCTCAATACCGATTACCTGATCGGCCTGGGCACGCTGGAGCAGCGCATGCTGATCCTGGTGGACATCGACAAGCTGATGTCGAGCGCGGAAATGGGATTGATTGAAAAGCTTGCGGCGTAAGACCGAAAACCATGCCGTCGCGAAAGCGCGACGGAACCACAATTAAAACGAAGAGACGATAGCCCGTCGGCCGCCATGGATGTGAACGGCGGTTGGCGGCAAAAACAGAGGGGAGTCATCTTGAATAACCTGTCCATCAAATCGCGCCTGATATTCGTGATCAGCTTTCTGTCGCTGCTGCTGGTCGGCGGCGGCATCATCGGCGTCGCCAGCCTGTATTCGGCAAACGTGTCGATGCGCACCATGTACGAAAATCGCCTTGTCCCCATGGGCAAGCTGGATCAGGTGATCCGCGGCATCGACAAGAACCGGCTCGCCATCGTGGAATCGCTCAACGGCGACCCTGCAGTCGTTTCCAAGCGCATGGATGAAGTCGAGCGACGGATAGAAGAAATCACGAAGAACTGGAACGATTACTACGCTGGCGTCGACGGCGAAGAAAAGAAGCACGCGGAAAAATTCGTCCAGCTGCGCAAGAAATTCATCGAAGAGGGGCTTAAGCCAGCGGTCGCCGCCAGCCGCAGCATGAACGTGCAACAGGCGATGGAGCTGGCCGCCGGCCCGCTTGCCCAGAATTACCAGCCGATGCAGGAAGCCTTCGAGGACTTGCTCAGGTTGCAGCAGACGATCGCGAGAACTGAATTCGAGCACAGCCAGAGCACCTACATGCTGATTCGTAACATGTCGCTGTTTGCCACGCTCGCCGGACTGGCGCTTGCCGCCGTAGTCGGAACGTGGATCATCGGCGCGATCTCCAAGCCGCTGAACGCGGCCGTGCGGGTGGCGAAGAACGTTGCTTCCGGAGACCTCACGCAGCAGATCGAGGTCCGCTCCAAGGATGAAACCGGACAATTGCTGCAGGCCTTGAAAGACATGAACGAAAGCCTGGTGAGCACGATAGGCCAGGTCCGCACCGGAACGGAAACGATAGGCGTGGCGTCCAGCGAAATTGCCGCGGGCAATGCCGACCTGTCGGCGCGCACCGAGTCGCAGGCCAGCTCGCTGGAAGAGACTGCTTCCTCCATGGAAGAACTCACCACCACCGTCAAGCAGAACGCCGAGAACGCCCGCCAGGCCAACCAGCTCGTCGTTTCCGCTTCCGACTATGCCGTCAAGGGCGGCGATGTCGTGGGCCAAGTGGTCGACACCATGGGCTCGATCAAGGAAAGCTCGCGCAAGATCGTCGACATCATCGGCGTCATCGACGGCATCG
>NZ_JAAIVB010000054.1 GCF_010974945.1 Noviherbaspirillum galbum
GGCCGACATCATGAGCGAGATCACCGCCGCCAGCCAGGAACAGAGCAACGGCATCGAACAGGTCAACCTGGCCATCGCCCAGATGGACGAGATGACGCAGCAGAACGCAGCGCTGGTGGAGCAGGCGGCCGCTGCCGCGGCCAGCATGCAGCAGCAGGCAGGCGGGCTCGCCCAGGCCGTTGCCGTGTTCAACCTGGCTGGCGTTGCCGCCGCGCCCTCAAGGGCGGCCCTGCCGCAGTCCAGGAGCAGCGGCGGTAGGCAGGATCAGGCCGCGCAACGCACGGCGCAGGCGCTTCCCAGCGCGAGCGCGGGCAGGAGCGTTGCCGTCAAGCGGCCCGCTTCGCCTGCGCCGGCAGGTTCGTCGGCGACCGACGACTGGGAGGAGTTTTGAGCCTGCAGAAATTGGAAAGCTGAGTTGATTTCCGCCGCTGGCGCCTTTGCGCCGCGGCCGGAAAGCGCACGACTGCCTGGTCTCCGGCCGCGGTCCTGCGCGTGATGCATTGAATTCAATTGGTTGATCACGCTGCACCCAGTTCACGACTGGTTCGTTCACTGTTCTTCTGCCTTGAAAGGAATGCAACATGCTAAAGCTTTCCAACCTGAGGATTGGCGCCCGCCTTGCGCTTGGCTTCGGACTGATCCTGCTCTGCGCGAGCGCGCTGCTGGGCCTGGGGATATGGGGAATGGGCGAACTGCAGGACAATGCGGAATACATCGTGCAGAAGAAGGTGACCGCCCTGACGAACGCGATGGAAATGCGCGAGGCAGGATGGTCGCTGGCACTTTCGCTGCGCAAGGTCGCGACGCCGACGGATGCGACGGAAGGAGAGCGTGAAGCCAAGCGCCTCGATACCCTGCTCCAGCAATATGCCAAGTCCGAGGATCTGCTCAAGAAGCTCGTCGTCTCGCCGGAAGGGAAGGCGGCGCTGAACGAGGTGATGGCGCAGAAACAAGCCACGCTTCCGATCATTGAGAAAATCAAGGGCCATGTCACCGGAGGCAATTACTTCGATGCCTCTTCGCTGCTGAAATCCGATTTCCTGCCGGCGCATGAAAAGTGGATCAACAGCCTGGTGGCGATGGCGGAATACCAGCAGAAAGACATGAAGGCGACGCATGACGCGTCGCAGAGCAGTTACCAGGCGACCCGCATGGGCATGCTCCTCGTCGGCATCGTGATGATCGCGCTCGGTGCCTTCGCCGCGATGATCATCACGCGCACGATCATCAAGCCGCTGAAGGACGCGGGCCGGATCGCCGATACGATCGCCGGCGGCGACCTGACCGCGGCCATCGCGGAAACCGGACACGACGAAGCGGGGCAATTGGTCGGTTCCCTGAAGAGCATGCAGCAAAACCTGGTCGGGACGGTCAACAACATCAAGCAGAGCACGGAAACGATTGCGATCGCCTCCCGCGAGATCGCTTCCGGCAATGCCGACCTGTCGGCGCGCACCGAGTCGCAAGCCAGCTCGCTGGAAGAGACCGCTTCCTCCATGGAAGAACTCACCACCACCGTCAAGCAGAACGCCGAGAACGCCCGCCAGGCCAATCAGCTTGTCGTTTCCGCTTCCGACTATGCCGTCAAGGGCGGCGATGTCGTGGGCCAAGTGGTCGACACCATGGGCTCGATCAAGGAAAGCTCGCGCAAGATCGTCGACATCATCGGCGTCATCGACGGCATCGCCTTCCAGACCAACATCCTTGCCCTGAACGCTGCGGTGGAAGCGGCGCGGGCGGGAGAGCAGGGCCGGGGCTTTGCGGTGGTAGCGGCCGAGGTGCGCAACCTGGCGCAGCGCAGCGCGGGCGCGGCCAAGGAGATCAAGGCGCTGATCTCGGACTCGGTGGAGAAGGTGGACGCGGGCAGCAAGCTGGTGGACGAGGCGGGCAAGACGATGGGCGACATCGTCACGTCGGTCAAGCACGTGGCCGACATCATGAGCGAGATCACCGCCGCCAGCCAGGAACAGAGCACGGGTATCGAGGAAGTGAACCGGGCGATCGGGCAGATGGACGAGATGACGCAGCAGAACGCAGCGCTGGTGGAGCAGGCGGCGGCAGCGGCGGAGAGCATGCAGGACCAGGCGGTCAAGCTGGCCCAGGCCGTCGCCGTGTTCAAGGTTGCCGAGCAGGACCAGGAGCGCAGGAATGCCCGCGCTGGCGCCGCGCCAGCCTCTGCGGCGCCGCGGCTCCCGCAGCAGGTCCGAAAGCCGGCCTTGGGAACGATAAAGTCAACGGCGGTAGCGACGGTGGGGCAGGGCAGGAAGACAGCGCCTCCCACCTCAGGCAGCGAGTGGGAAGAGTTCTGAGCCAATGACAAATAGCCACGACGACGTGGCTATTTTTTTAACTTTGCTCGCCTGCGCGCATGGGCTTGCACACATTCGAATGCGGCTTGAGAAACCGGTGGTTTAGCGCTGCGGCGGGCCAATCGAGATGTAACTGTTGTTTGTCGATGCCATGTGTACACGCGTGCAACAACAAGCGAGAAAGTAAGGGTCAATTTTTGAACCGGATTGTTGGAATGAGGAGTTGGTTCAAGGTAATATGTCCAAAAGGCATCACGCGTCAGACACGACAGGCGCGGGGCGTGGTTTCCATAAAAACGGCGATGACAGCACGGCATCCAAGCAGGGAGAAACAACATGAATCTGCGTAATTTGCGTATCGGTACCCGCCTCTGGGTGGGATTTGGGATCATCCTCGGCATTCTTGCCCTGATGGTCGTCGTCGGTAATTTGCTGACCACGCAAAACAAAGAGAAATTGATCCGGGGACTGACACAGGCCAACACCAAGAGCGTCCTTGCCACGTCGATGAAAAGCGCCCTGCTGGAGAGCGGCGTCGCCATGCGCAACATCGGCCTGCAGTCGGACGTCACTGCGATGCAAAAGGAAGAAGCCCGCGTCAAGGCGCATAACAAGCGTTACGCCGATGCCCGCGACAAGCTGGCCGCGCTCGGCTTGAACGACGCCGAAAAGAAGATCGTTGCCGAAATCACCCGGCTGGAACAGGAAATCGCCGCGCCCTTCAAAGAAGCCATCGGACAAGCACTTGCCTTCAACAGCGAAGGCGCCTCCAAGGTCATCTCTACCAAGATCGATCCTCTGAACCAGCAATCCGTCGTCGAAATCGACAAGCTGGTCGAACTCGAGCAGGCCGCCGCAAAGGATGTCCTCGATAGCTCGGTCGGCGACGACACCAAGCTGATGGTCCTGCTGTTCGGCCTGGGCGCCATTGCGCTCGCCATCGGCGGCACGTTTGCCTGGGTCATCACCCGTAGCATCACCACCCCCTTGATCGAGGCCGTCAGCGTCGCAAGACGCGTCGCAACCGGCGACCTGACGTCTCAGATCGACGAGAAAAGCCGGGACGAAATCGGCCAGCTCTTCGATGCGCTGCGCCAGATGAATGGCAGCCTCGCGGAAATCGTCGGCAACGTTCGCCATGGCACCGAGATGATCGGCACGGCATCGCAGGAAATCGCTTCCGGCAATGCCGACCTTTCGGCGCGCACCGAGTCGCAGGCCAGCTCGCTGGAAGAAACCGCTTCCTCCATGGAAGAGCTCACCACCACCGTCAAGCAGAACGCCGAGAACGCCCGCCAGGCCAATCAGCTTGTCGTTTCCGCTTCCGACTATGCCGTCAAGGGCGGCGATGTCGTCGGCCAGGTGGTCGACACCATGGGTTCGATCAAGGAAAGCTCGCGCAAGATCGTCGACATCATCGGCGTCATCGACGGTATTGCCTTCCAGACCAACATCCTTGCCCTGAACGCTGCGGTGGAAGCGGCGCGGGCGGGAGAGCAGGGCCGGGGCTTTGCGGTGGTAGCGGCCGAGGTGCGCAACCTGGCGCAGCGCAGCGCGGGCGCGGCCAAGGAGATCAAGGCGCTGATCTCGGACTCGGTGGAGAAAGTAGACGCGGGCAGCAAGCTGGTGGACGAGGCGGGCAAGACGATGGGCGACATCGTCACGTCGGTCAAGCACGTGGCCGACATCATGAGCGAGATCACCGCCGCCAGCCAGGAACAGAGCACGGGTATCGAGGAAGTGAACCGGGCGATCGGGCAGATGGACGAGATGACGCAGCAGAACGCAGCGCTGGTGGAGCAGGCGGCGGCAGCGGCGGAGAGCATGCAGGACCAGGCGGTCAAGCTGGCCCAGGCCGTCGCCGTGTTCAAGATGGCTGGCGCAAACCTGAAGAGCGCGGCCATCAGGCAGGAACGCGCCCCGGTGGCTGCCCCGGAAGCGATCGCCAAGCCGGCCGCCGGCACGGCCATCGCCCAGCGGCCCGCCGCCCGTCCTGCCAGAAATGCAGTCGCTCCCGTTCGCAAGACGCCGGCGCCGACCGGTGCTTCGGACGATTGGGAAGAATTCTAAGGAAATGCGGCAGCCGGCACGTCACGCGTGACGTGCCAGGACCGGCCGGCCAGGGGTAACACGTCCGGGTGGCGCAAGCCAGCCGGGCACACGCAAGAATGCGATGGGGATGCGGTGACTTCGACTTTGACAAGACAGGTGAAAACGGACTCGGCAAAGGAATTCGAGTTCACCGCCCGCGATTTCGAGCGAGTGAGGGGCCTCATCTACAAGCGCGCCGGCATCGCGCTGGCCGACAGCAAGCAGGAAATGGTGTACAGCCGCCTGGCAAGGCGCTTGCGCGCAACCGGGATCCGCTCCTTCGGCGCCTATCTCGATGCGCTCGAGCGGGACGCCGGCAGCGCGGAATGGGAGTCCTTCACCAATGCGCTCACCACCAACCTGACGTCTTTCTTCCGCGAAGCGCACCACTTTCCCATTCTCGCGGATCATGTGCGGAACAAGAAGGAAACCTTGTCGATCTGGTGTTCCGCCAGTTCGACCGGCGAAGAACCCTACTCGATCGCGATCACCCTGTGCGAGGCGTTCGGCACACTGACGCCGCCCGCGCACATCATCGCCACCGACATCGACACGAACGTCCTGAACACGGCCTCCAGCGGCATCTATACCATCGACCGCCTCGACAAGATGGAGCCGGAACGGGCGAAGCGCTTCTTCCTGAAAGGGAAGGGGGCACAGGAAGGCATGGTCCGGGTACGACCGGAACTACGGCAGCTCATCACCTTCAAGCAGTTGAATCTGCTCGCGGACGACTGGCCGATCAGCGGGCCGTTCGACGCGATCTTCTGCCGCAACGTCATGATCTATTTCGACAAGCCGACGCAAAGCAAGATCCTCGCGAGGTTCGCGCCGCTGATGAAGCAGGATGGCCTGCTGTTCGCCGGTCATTCGGAAAACTTCCTGTATGTTTCGAACGCCTTCAAGCTGCGGGGCAAGACAGTGTACGAACTTGATTCCCTCAATGGCGGCTCGCGTCTCGCATCCGCACGTCGGCAAGAGAGATGACCTATGAGCTTCCCCTTAGAAGAACACTTTGCCACCAACGTCTACTACGACCGGACGTTTGACTGCGACGCGGCGAAGATCCTTCCAGGCGAGTACTACTACACCTGCAAGGACATGTTGATCGTTACCGTGCTCGGCTCATGCGTGTCCGCCTGCATCCGCGACCGCGTCACCGGAATCGGCGGGATGAATCACTTCATGCTGCCGGATGGCGGCGGCGATGCCGACAGCCCGGTTTCAGCCTCGATGCGCTATGGCACCTACGCCATGGAAATCCTCATCAACGACGTGCTGAAGGCGGGTGCTCGCCGTGAAAACCTCGAAGCCAAGGTGTTCGGCGGCGGCAACGTGCTGCGCGGCTTCGTGGCGATCAACGTCGGCGAACGCAATGCCCAGTTCGTCCGCGACTACCTGCGCGCCGAAAGCATCCGCATCGTCGCCGAAGACCTGAACGATGTCCATCCGCGGAAGGTGTATTACTTTCCGCGCACCGGCAAGGTGCTGGTGAAAAAGCTCAAGCAACTCAACAACAATACCCTGGTCAACCGCGAGCAGGATTACGCGAGCCGCCTGCAGACCACGCCGGTGGCGGGCGATGTCGAACTTTTCGGCTAGCCGCCATCCTGATTGCCGACCTCGGGAGGCGGGAAGAAAATGAAAATCAAAGTACTGATCGTCGATGACTCCGCGCTGATCCGCAGCGTGATGAATGAAATCATCCGCACGCAACCCGACATGGAAGTGGTGGGCGTCGCCCCAGATCCCATCGTTGCCCGCGAGCTCATCAAGAAGACCAATCCCGACGTCCTGACGCTGGACGTGGAAATGCCGCGCATGGACGGCCTGGATTTCCTCGAGAAGCTGATGCGTCTGCGCCCCATGCCGGTCGTCATGGTTTCCTCGCTGACCGAGCGCGGCTCCGAGATCACGCTGAGGGCGCTCGAGCTGGGCGCGGTGGATTTCGTCACCAAGCCGAAGATGTCGATCCAGAACGGCATGCTCGAATATGCGGAGCTCATCACCGACAAGATCCGCGCCGCGGCGAAGGCGCGGGTCAAGCCGCGCACCATTCCCGCTCCGGGAGCGGGCAGGGAGGGAGGCGAGCCAGCCCTGCTGCGCAATCCCTTGATGAGTAGCGAAAAGCTGATCATCATCGGCGCGTCGACCGGCGGCACCGAAGCCATCAAGGATTTCCTGGTGCAGATGCCTTCCGATTGCCCGGGCATCCTGATCACACAGCACATGCCCGAAGGATTTACCCGGTCGTTCGCGCGCCGGCTCGACAGCCTGTGTAAGATCACGGTGCAGGAATCGCAGGGCGGCGAGCGGGTGCTGCCCGGCCACGCCTACATCGCTCCGGGACATTCGCATCTCCTGCTGGCACGCAGCGGCGCGAACTACGTCACCCAGCTGGACCAGGGGCCCCCGGTCAACCGCCACCGCCCGTCGGTCGACGTGCTGTTCGAGTCCGCGGCGCGCTGCGCCGGCAAGAATGCCGTTGGGGTGATCCTTACCGGCATGGGCAAGGATGGCGCGGCGGGCATGCTGACGATGCGTAACGCGGGCGCCTACAATTTCGCGCAGGACGAGGCGAGCTGCGTCGTGTTCGGCATGCCGCGCGAGGCGATCGCCGTCGGCGCGACGCACGAAGTGGGAAGCCTGCAGGCGCTGCCGGGCATGGTGTTGAATTACCTGTCCACGCACAGCAGCCGTGCCCTGCGCGTGTGACGCGGTGCCGGCGCAAGTTGGCAAACAGCTAACGCGGACAGGGGCATGTGGTTGGAATCGTTGAAATGACGGTCTTTTAAGCTGTTATTAGTAGTCGACGACAATGCGCCAAGGTGCATAATAAACAGAGGAAGGTTTATACTTCTTTTGCCGGCGGAAGAAACCAGCTCCAGGCAGTGTGCGGCTCGCACTGCGCGGGGTACCGGTGGGGAAGCACGACCGACCAATAAAGGTTTCAAGAATCAATGGAGTAATTCATGGCTGATCCGAATACGAAGTTCTTGGTGGTGGACGATTTCTCGACGATGCGCCGCATCGTGCGCAATCTGCTGAAGGAACTGGGCTACTCGAATGTCGACGAAGCGGAAGACGGAGCCATGGCGCTTTCGAAACTCCGCAGCGAACAATTCGATTTCGTCATCTCGGACTGGAACATGCCCGTGATGGATGGCCTCACGATGTTGCAGAACATCCGGGCCGATGCCGCGCTGGCGAAGCTTCCCGTTCTGATGGTGACCGCCGAGGCAAAGAAGGAAAACATCATCGCCGCCGCCCAGGCGGGAGCGAATGGTTACGTGGTGAAGCCTTTCACCGCCGCCACGCTCGATGAAAAGCTGACGAAGATTTTCGAAAAGCTTGAAAAAGTAGGTGCCTGAGTTGGACGCGCCCGTAGCTCAATCCGGCGCGGCGCGGCCAGGCGCCTCGGGGAACGAAGTCGTGCACGACGAGATGCTGGCGCGCGTCGGCCAGATGACGCGCATGCTGCACGACAATCTCCGCGGTCTGGGATTCGACAAGCTGCTCGCCAAGGCGGCGCATGACATTCCCGATGCGCGCGACCGCCTGGACTACGTCGCGAAAATGACAGAGCAGGCGGCCCAGCGGGTATTGAACGCGACCGAGACCGCCTCTCCGCTCCAGGATAAGATCGAAGCGGGCGCGGGCGAGATCGCGCAGGAATGGACAAGCTTGATGGCAGGCGGCTTCGACGAAGCGACCTGCCGGGCGCTCGCATCCCGAACGGTGTCCTACCTGAATACGACGCGCGGCGATGCCGGCGTCACCAAGCAGCAACTGCTCGACATCATGATGGCCCAGGATTTCCAGGACCTCACCGGGCAAGTGATCAAGCGGGTCACCGAACTGGCGCACGGCATCGAACAGCAGCTCGTGCAACTGCTGGTCGACTACGCGCCTCCGGAAATCCGCCGCGATGCCGGGTCGGGATTGCTGAACGGTCCTCAGATCAATCCCGAGGGGAACGCCGATGTCGTGGCGGACCAGGGGCAGGTCGACGACCTTCTCGAAAGCCTGGGATTCTGAGTGTCCGGGTGGTCGGCGCGGCCTTCCACCCTGGCCGCAGCGACGCTTTGCCGGTTCAATTCATGTCACCTGATCCCATGCCATCCATGCGTCCTTCCGCGCGTTCGCCGTCCTGAACGTGCGAAGGCGCCTTCCGATGTACTCCTCCCGGTAACTCCTTTTCTTTCAAGGGCGACATGCAACAAGAGCTCTTCATCGTTCGCGAACCGCTGCTGAACACGCAGGAACGGGTACTCGGATACGAACTGGCGTGGCAGCACGTCATCAATGGCGGCGCCGCGCCAACGGAGGCCGAGGCCACCGAGTTGGTGCACTTCGTGGCGGCCGAAATGAGCGACAACGACGATGTCGCGCCGCTCAACGATCACCTGGTCTTCCTCGAAGTGCCGGTAGGCCTGATGACCGGGAATACCGTCGATTTCCTGCCCTCGAAGGGCGTGGTGCTGGTGGTGCGCGGCGCGGACCTGGCAATGCCGGGCGCGATCGAATCGCTCGCCACGGTCCGGGCGAAAGGCTTCGGGGTCTGCCTGCGCGAGGCGAACCTGCCCGGCCTCGACAAGGCGGTGCTCCCGCACCTCAGCTACGTCGAACTTCCGGTCACCGCCGGCGATTTCGCCGCCCAGCTTCAGGCCTACAAGGCGTTCGGCATGCCCGCGATCAAGCTGATCGCAAGACAGGTATCCACCTGGCAGGCCTACGACCTCTGCGCATCGGTGGGAATGTTCTCCTTCGTTGGCAAGCTGCACTTGTCGCCGCGCAGCGGGCAGCGCGTGCGCGACCTGAATCCCGCGCAGACCATCATCCTCCAGCTGATGGACATGGTAAGGAAGAATGCCGACGTCAAGCAGCTAGAAGGCGTGCTCAAGCGCGACGCGGCCTTGTCCTACAAGCTGCTGCGGTTCATCAATTCGGCCGGTTTCGGGCTCGGCTGTGAAATCCAGTCGCTCAAGCACGCGGTGACGATGCTCGGCTATTCACCGCTCTACCGCTGGCTGGCCCTGCTGCTGGCGACGGCCACGACCACCGGCTATTCGCCCGTGCTGCTGCAGACCGCCGTCATCCGCGGGCGCTTCGCGGAACTGATCGGCCAGGGCTTCCTTCCCAAGAACGAGGCCGAAAACCTCTTCGTTGCCGGCATGTTTTCCCTGCTCGACAAGCTGCTTGGCGTGCCGATGGAAGACATCCTCGAGAAAATCCAGCTGTCGGAGCCGGTGACGCAAGCCTTGCTGAGCCGCGAAGGGATCTACGGGCCTTTCCTCGCGCTGGCCGAAGCGTCGGAACTCAACAACAAGGAACTCGAGCGGATGGCCTCATCCCTCTGCATCAGCGGTTCGCGCATCAACGACTGCCATCTGTCGGCGCTGGCCTGGGCCCAGAACATCGAGCTCTGATTTCCGGGGCCGGCAACGATCGAGTTGCCGGCGGTCCGCCCGTTATTACCGTCCGTCGCGCCTGCGCGGACGGCTCCGTTTCCCGCTTTTTCCTCGCGAATGAAAAGGGGGATGAATCTTCCCCTGTTCCCGGCATCGCGCTTTCTCCCGAGCAACGATAATCGTGCGTAATTGGTAATACGTGGGGCATCTCGCCCGCGGATTGCGCAACACAGGAGTCGGCAATGGCCGAGGAAAGCGATCTCGAACGAACAGAACCGGCGTCGTCCAGGAGACTGGAGCAGGCGCGCGAGGAGGGTGACGTTCCCCGTTCACGGGAACTTGCCACCTGCACGGTGCTGCTCGGCGCTGGCCTCGGGCTGATGTTCCTTGGCGAGGGCATGGCGCGGCGCCTCGGGCATCTTCTGCAATCCGGCATGTCCTTCGATCGCGACCAGGCGTTCGACTTCAATCTCCTCGTGGCTCGGCTGGCTTCCGACCTGTGGGAAGTCCTGCTGGCCTTCGCGCCCCTGGCCGGCCTCATGATGCTCGTGGCGCTGGCCTCGCCGCTGCTGGTGGGCGGCTGGCTGCTGAGCCCGAAAGCCTTGCAGCCGAATTTCAGCCGGCTCAATCCGATGAGCGGCTTGGGCAACATGTTCTCTTCGCACGCCCTGATCGAACTGCTGAAGGCCATCGGCAAGACGATCATCGTCGGCGCTGTTGCCTGGATGGTCGCCTCGCGCCAGATCGACACCATGCTGGCGCTCGTTGCCGAGCCGCTGCGCGACGGCACCTCCCACATGGTGAAGATGCTCCTGACCAGCTTCCTGACGATCTGCGGCGCGCTGGCGATCATCGCGCTGCTCGATGCGCCTTACCAGATGTGGCACTACGCCAACAAGCTGAAGATGACCAAGGAAGAGCTGCGCCAGGAAGCCAAGGAAACCGAAGGCGATCCGCAGATCAAGGCCCGCATCCGCCAGATGCAGCGCGAGATGGCGCGCCGCCGCATGATGGCCGAAGTTCCAAAGGCTGACGTGGTCGTCACCAACCCGACCCACTTCGCCGTCGCGCTGAAATATGCCGAGGGCAAGATGAGCGCGCCCACCGTGGTCGCGAAGGGCGCGGACGAAGTCGCCGCGAAGATCCGGGAAATTGCCGGCGAGAACAACGTTCCCTTGCTCGAAGCGCCGCCGCTTGCCCGTGCGCTCTACAAGCATGCCGAGCTCGGCGACCAGATTCCCGAAGCCCTTTATACCGCCGTGGCCGAGGTGCTTGCCTACGTCTTCCAGCTGAAGGCATTCCGCCAGCATGGCGGCGTCGCGCCGCAGGAGCCGACGAACCTCGCGGTGCCGCCCCAGCTCGACCCGCTTAACGATGCCGCTGGCGCGGCCGGAGTCATGCAATGAACGGCTTCGCCTTGCCAGCATGGATGACGGGAGCGAACAGCCGCGCGCTGGCAGCGCCGGCGCTCATCGTCATGATGCTGGCGATGATGGTGCTGCCACTCCCGGCCTTCGTACTGGACGTGTTCTTCAGCTTCAACATCGCGCTCGCCATCATTGTCCTGCTCACCAGCCTGTACACGGTCAAGCCCCTCGACTTCATGGTCTTCCCGACGGTGCTGCTGGTCAGCACCATGCTCAGGCTGTCGCTCAACGTGGCATCCACCCGCGTCGTGCTCACCGAGGGTCACACCGGACCCGACGCCGCCGGCAAGGTGATCGAAGCCTTCGGCCACTTTCTGATCGGCGGCAACTACACCGTCGGCATTGTTGTCTTCATTATCCTGACCATCATCAACTTCACGGTCGTGACCAAGGGCGCCGGCCGCATCGCGGAAGTGGGTGCGCGATTCGCCCTCGATGCGATGCCCGGCAAGCAGATGGCGATCGACGCCGACCTGAATGCAGGCCTGATCGGCGAACAGGATGCGCGCCGCCGGCGTACCGAAGTGGCGCAGGAAGCCGAGTTCTATGGCGCCATGGATGGTGCCTCGAAGTATGTGCGCGGCGATGCGATCGCCGGCATCCTGGTCACGGTGATCAACATCGTCGGCGGTCTGGTGGTCGGACTGGTGCAGCACGACCTCGACTTTGCCGGTGCGCTCAAGAACTACACCTTGCTCGCCATCGGCGACGGCCTCGTCGCGCAGATTCCTTCGCTGATCATCTCCGTGGCCGCCGGCGTGGTGGTGTCGCGCGTGGCCAGCGAGCAGGACATCGGCGGGCAACTGGTCGGCCAGCTTTTCGCCAAGCCGCAGGTTCTCTACGTAACGGCGGGAATCATCGGCGGCATGGGCGTCATCCCCGGCATGCCGCACGTCGCCTTCATCATGCTGGCAGCGATACTCGGCGGCGGCGCCTACCTGCTGGCGAAGCGGGCAAGGATGGCATTGGAGGCAGTGCCGGTCGCGCCGCCCGCCCCAACGACGTTACCCGAATCCGAAGAAGCCACCTGGCAGGACATCGCGCCGGTCGACACCCTCGGCCTGGAAGTCGGTTACCGCCTGATTCCCCTGGTGGACAAGGCGCAGAGCGGCGAGCTGCTGCGCCGTATCAAGGGCATCCGCAAGAAGTTCGCGCAGGAAGTGGGCTTCCTGTCGCCGCCCGTGCACATCCGCGACAACCTTGAGCTGCGTCCCTCCGCCTACCGGATCGCCCTGAAGGGCGTGGAAGTCGGCGCGGGCGAGGCCTTCGTCGGACAGTATCTCGCGATCAATCCCGGCATGGTCAGCGGCACGCTGCCCGGACCGGCCACAACCGACCCGGCCTTCGGCCTGCCGGCGGTCTGGGTCGATGGCGCCATGCGCGAGCAGGCGCAGGCCATGGGATACACGGTGGTCGACGCCGGCACCGTGATCGCCACCCACATGAATCACCTGATCACCACGCACGCGTCGGAACTGCTCGGCCGCCAGGAAGTCCAGCAGCTGCTCGACCATCTCGGCAAGGAATCGCCCAAGCTGGTCGAGGACCTGGTGCCCAAGGTCGTGTCGCTTTCCATCCTGCAGAAGGTCCTGCAGAACCTGCTCGCCGAGGGCGTGCACATCCGCGACATGCGCACCATCCTCGAGACGCTGTCCGAATTCGGTCCGCAGACCCAGGATCCCAACGACCTGACTTCCATGGTGCGCGTCGCGCTCGGACGGGCAATCGTGCAGCAGCTTTTCCCTGGAGCGAGCGAACTGTCCGTCATGACCCTGGACACGCGCCTCGAGCGCCTGCTCATGCAAGCCATGCAGGCCGGCGGTACGGATGGCGCCGGCATGGAGCCGGGGCTGGCGGATTCCCTTACCGCGCAGGCCGAGAAGGCCGTGCGCCAGCAAGAGCAGTTGGGCATGGCGCCCGTGCTGCTGGTGCCGGCGCCGCTGCGTACCCTGCTGTCACGATTCCTGCGCCGCGCGCTGCCGCAGCTGCGCGTGCTGTCGCATGCAGAAATACCTGAAACGAAAACCATCAGAGTTACCAGCCTGGTCGGAGGCCAAGCATGAATGTCAAAAAATTCACCGCTCACACGTCGCGCGAAGCATGGCGCTTGGTGCGCGAAGCGCTCGGCCCCGATGCCGTCATTCTCTCGAATCGCACCATCAACGGCATGATCGAGATCCTCGCGCTCGCCAGCGAAGACATGTCGTCGCTGCAGGAGCCGGCGGTCGACAAGCCGGTCGTGTCCGCATCGACGCTCGCCGCCATCGCCGCGAAGCGCCAGGCGGAAAGCGAACAGCAGGCATCGCTCGCCGCCGCGCTGAAGGCCTCGCGCCACGTGCCCATCATGACGGCCGCCAAGGATGGCGAGGCCAGCTCGATGGAACTGGCGGAGGTCATGAACGAGATCCGTTCGATGCGCGGCATGCTGGAGTCGCAGCTCGCGGAAATCGTGTGGAGCAGCCAGCAGAAGCGCGATCCGATCAAGGGCATCATGATGCGCGAGATGCTGTCCGCCGGATTCAGCGCCAGCCTCGCGCGCTACCTGACCGAGCGCGTGCCGGCCGGCGAGAAGCAGGAACATGCGCTGACCTGGATCAAGTCCATCCTGTCGCGCAACCTGAGCGTGCTGACCAACGAAGACGAGATCCTCGATCGCGGCGGCGTGTTTGCGATGGTCGGTCCCACCGGCGTCGGCAAAACCACGACCACCGCCAAGCTGGCGGCGCGCTGCGTGATGCGCCACGGCGCCGGCAAGCTGGCCCTGATCACGACCGACGGCTATCGTATCGGCGGCTACGAGCAGCTTCGGATCTATGGAAAGATCCTTGGCGTGATGGTGCATTCGGTCAAGGATGAAACCGACCTGCGCATCGCCCTCGATGAACTCAAGAACAAGCACATGGTGCTGATCGATACGGTCGGCATGGGCCAGCGCGACAAGATGGTAGCCGAGCAGGTTGCCATGCTGTCCGGCGCCGGGGCGAAGGTGCAGCGCCTGCTGTGCATGAGCGCTACCTCGAACGGCGAGACCCTCAACGAAGTGGTGCGCTCCTACATGGGCGACGGACTGAGCGGTTGCGTCATCACCAAGCTCGACGAAGCCGCCACGATCGGCAGCGTCCTTGATGTCGTCATCCGCCAGAAACTTCGTCTTTACTACGTGGCCAACGGTCAGCGGGTGCCGGAAGACCTGCACGTGGCGAACAAGCATTACCTCGTCGACCGGGCATTCAAGCTCAAGCGCGAAACCGCGCCTTTCCAGTTCCATGAAGATGAGCTGCCGCTCGTGATCGGCAACACCGCGCGCGCCATGAATGACAAATCCCTGCACGAGGTGCGACTTGGCTAGTTTCGATTTCGATCAGGCCGAAGGCCTGCGCCGCATGCTGGCCGGGCCCAAGCCCCGGATCTTTACCTTTCTTTCCGCGACCTCGGCAGAAGAGAAGGGCGCCATGCTGGTCAACCTCGGTGCCTCGCTGGTCCAGGCCGGCCGGGACGTGCTGCTGTTCGACGCGTGCAATGCAACGCCCGGCATCGCTTCCCGCCTGAATGCCGATCGTACCGGCAGCCTGCTGCAGGTCGCTCGTGAGGAACGGCATGTCGACGCGGCGGTTCAGGCGATGCCGCAGGGTTTCGGCGTGGCCGCCATGCTGCGGCCCGGACAGCGCAATGCGATACGCGATGCCGAGCTGATGCTGCGCACCAATACCGCGTTCAATACCCTGGCGGGCCGCAGCGATATCGTGCTGGTGGATGCCGAACTGGACAAGGACGACAGCTTTCCCTTGCCCTCGCTCGCCGACGGCGAGATCGTGGTGCAGGTGGCCAACACGCCTGAGTCGATCAAGACCGCCTACACGCTCATCAAGCGGGTGAACGGCGAGCTCGGCCGCCGGCCCTTCAGCATCCTCGTGACCGGCGCAGCCGAAAAGGAAGCGCAACTGGTGTACCAGAACATGGCCCAGGCAGCGAACCGCTATCTGGCGGTCAAGCTCAATTCCATGGGGTCGGTGCCGGCGGACGATCATCTCAAGCGCGCGATGCAGCTTGGACGCGCCGTCGTCGACGCATTCCCGCTGGCGGGAGCGTCCGTCGCATTCCGCCGCCTCGCGGGCCGATTTGTATTGGCGGATACCGCTGCCGCAAGCTAACATGGTAGCTTCAAGGACTCCCGGGACAGGGAGGTTCCTTGGCGGGACCGGAACAACACAGAATTATGTACACCGTCAGCGGAAAATCGGACAAGAATCATTTGTTGCAGGAGCACGCGCCTCTGGTGAAGCGGCTCGCGCATCAGATGATGGCGAAGCTTCCGCCCAGCGTTGATGTCGACGACCTGATCCAGGCGGGAATGATCGGCTTGCTGGATGCGGTCAATCGCTACGAAGACAACCATGGCGCCCAGTTCGAGACCTATGCCGTCCAGCGCATCCGCGGCGCCATGCTGGATGAGTTGCGCAGCAGCGACTGGCTGCCGCGCAGCATCCGCCAGAACATGCGCAAGATCGAGAGCGCGATGAGCCAGTTGCAGCAGCGGCTTGGCCGCGCTCCCAAGGAAACGGAGATTGCCAAGGAGCTCAAGGTTTCCCTTACCGATTACCAGGAAATGCTCAACGACGGCGTGGGGCATCAGCTCGTCTACTACGAAGATTTCCACGACAAGGACCAGAGCGACCATTTCCTCGACCGGTATTGCGTCGACATCGGCGGCGATCCCTTGCAGAGCCTCGTCAATGGCGGCTTCCGGCAAGCCGTGATCCACGCCATCGAAGCGCTTCCCGAGCGGGAAAAGATACTGATGGGGCTCTACTACGAACAGGAAATGAACCTCAAGGAAATCGGCGCGGTCCTGGGCGTGACCGAATCCCGCGTCTGTCAATTGCATAGCCAGGCGATTTCCCGTCTGCGCGCCAAGCTCAAGGAAAAAGCGTGGACTGGGCTAGCTTAGGCGGACTTGCGCTGGCGCTCGGCGGCGTCCTCGCCGGGCAGCTGCTGGAAGGCGGCCATCTCGGCTCGCTTCTCCAGCCGGCGGCATTCTGCGTCGTGTTCGTCGGCACCGTTGGCGCGGTGCTGCTGCAGAGCGGCGTGGCGAGTTTCATGCATGGCCTCCGCATGGCGCGCTGGGTGGTGGCTGCGCCGGCGCAAGACGGCATGCAGCTCATGCAGGAAGTGATGCAATGGAGTTCCATGGCGCGCAGGGAAGGCTTGCTCAGCCTGCAGAAATTCAGCGGCGGCATCGAGGACAGGTTTATCTCGAAGGGTCTCACCTTGATCGTCGATGGCATCGATCCCTACAAGATGCGCGATATCCTCGAGACCGACATCACTACCTTCGAACGCAAGGAGCGCCAGGCGGCACGCATCTGGGAAGCGGCCGGCGGTTATGCGCCGACCATCGGCATCCTGGGCGCGGTGCTCGGACTCATCCACGTGATGGAAAACCTTGCGGACCCGGCCAAGCTCGGCGGCGGCATTGCCATTGCGTTCGTCGCTACCATCTACGGCGTCGGCCTCGCGAACCTCGTCTTCCTGCCCATCGCCAACAAGCTCAAGTCGCATATCGGCGAAGAGGTCCGCCGTCGCGAAATGCTGTGCGACGTATTCTGCGGCATCGCGAACGGGGACAATCCGCGCGTCCTCGAAGAGCGCATGCTCGCCTACCGCTACTGACGGGATCGACGTGAACCGCCGACGCGAGAGACGCCGCGAGCCGGAAGAGCCGGAAAACCACGAGCGCTGGCTGATCTCCTACGCGGACTTCATTACCCTGCTGTTCGCCTTCTTCGTGGTCATGTACGCGCTGTCCTCGATTAACGAGGGCAAGTACAAGATGCTCTCGAATTCCCTCATCAACGCATTCGGCAGCGCGCCGGCCGGCGCGGTTCCCAGGGGTGACGGCCAGCCCAAGGAGGCGCCCGGCCCCTTGCCCGCCCATCGCCCGCGCACCGGCGAGATTTCACGCCAGGAGCGGGAAAAGATGAACAATGTGGCGCGGGACATCCTGCAAGTCCTTGCCCCGCTGGTCAAGCAAGGCAAGGTAAAGATTACCCAGACGGTCCGCGGAGTCAGCGTCGACATCAATGCCAGCGTCCTGTTCGCGCCCGGCGACGCCACCTTGTCCGGAGAAAGCAGCCAGGCTTTGAAAGCGGTCGCCGCTGTGCTAAAAGCGGATGACCACGCCATCCAGGTTGAAGGGCATACGGACAGCACGCCGATCCGGAATGCGAGCTTTCCTTCAAACTGGGAGTTGTCTTCCGTGCGCGCCAGCAGCGTCGTTCGCCTGATGGAGGAAAACGGCATCGCGCAGCCGCGCCTGACCGCCGTCGGCTATGGGCCGACGAGGCCGGTCTCGACCAACGACACTGCCGAAGGCAGGTTGAGCAATCGCCGGGTATCGATCACCATCATGTCGAACATTCCCGGAAACGGTGCGGAAGTGCCGGTGGATCTGGTGGAGTGGAAGTGATGCGAGCCGCGGCCGGGGTATGCGTAACGGCTGCCATGCCAAGGCCGGTCGCCGACCGGCTTGTTTGATTTAGTGCTTGGGACTTAGCCGATTCCGAGGTGGCGGCTGGAAGGGCCGGTGGTTGCCTGGCCCTTGGGGCCGTACATCGTGCCCGCGGCCTGCGAGGCTGTCAGCGCGGTGAGTGCCTGCTGGTTGCGGGCCATCTGCTGGTTGATCAGCTTGCCATTGAGGCGGTTCAGTTCCTTCGCGCGCGCAGCGATGTCCAGCAAGGCTTGCCAGGCACGCGATGCGTCGCCGGCGTCCGGGCGCGCTACCCAGGCCTTCATGCCGGATTCATTGGATTCGAAGCCCGCTTGCGCCAGCGCCTGGTAACGCTGGTTCGCCAGTTCCGACATGGCGGCGATGGCTTTCGCTTTTTCCATCGTCAGGGAAGCCAGTTCCTCGACTTGGGATTTCACCAGCAATTCCTGTTCTTGTTCCAGCAGCGAGATCAATTGCTCGGCAGCGCGGGTTTCGTGCTCGAGGTTGGCTGCGGGATCGTGAAGTGCCGGCATGATGATGGTTCTTTATTTCTTGCGTGACTGGATGAGATCGCTCACGGTATCAAGCAATCCGTTCGCTACCTTTTCCGGATCGACCGTGAATCGGCCTTCAGCGATGGCGGCCTTGATTTCCTCGACCTTCTTCGTGTCGAAAGGGGCGCCGGTGCCGCCGGTCTGGGTGAGGGTCTGCGCCTGCGCGGACAAATGAACGCTGTCGGTGGCGGGGGCCTGGGTCGATGTGCTCGCGGCCGTCTTGGCGGTTTCCTTGGAACCTCGGGCCTGCGAGGTCCCCACGCCCAAGCCGGTCGCTTTCTTGAGTGACGGGTCCAACTTGATGGGACTGTTCACGGCGGTATCCTTGTCTGGTGATCGGAGTGACGGATGTTGTCAACGCTGGTAACGACCCCGGTTCCGGAAACTTTAGCACTATAGCGAAGATTTTTTCGCGGCGATGTATTTCAGTATGTAACCTCGACGATTCCGCCCAATTTTGCAACACCGCTGATCACTTGCCCGGATGGCGTGCGCACCTGGGTGACCTGTCCTTCCGTTGCATTGTTGAGTGCCCGCGCCTCGGACGAGATCTGGAAGCCGGGCCCGATGGTGGTGAGCTTGATCAGTTGGCCTTGCTGTATTGCCTGTTGCGTCTTCAAGGTGTCGGAACGTAGCGGGACGCCGGCCGGCAGGGAGGCGGACACGCTGCGGCCAATCGCCTGCGCGTCGTTGGTGATCACCGTCGCTGGCAGGGTCGCAAGGTCTCCCTTGATTTTTGTCAAATCTCCGGCGGTAACGATATGCCCTTGGGCAAGCGGCACCGCAGTGACGACATATTCCGCGATGACCTGGATCGAGGCCGGAACATAGATCGTCCAGTTCGACGGCGCATTGCAGCGGATGCCGATCGACGTCTTGCCCCATAGCCGGCTTCCTGGCGGCAGAAAGGCTTCCGGCGCCGGGCATGCCGGCAGATTGAGGCGGGAATCGATGGTCCCGAGGGTATGGCTGGCCTGCCCGGGCAGTCCAGCCGTCTGGGATTGAAGGAACTGGTCCGCTACGCCGCGAAGGGAAACGAGGTCCTGTCTGGCAACGGGCTGCGCCGCGGTTGGTGCGGCAAGGCTCGCCATCAGGATCGCGGCTGGCAAGAGAACGGGGAGCGGACGAAGTGTCATGACGTCGGTGAAAAGCCTTTTCTACAGGCGTAATCCTAAATTCCCGGCAATGATTCAAAAGCGGAAACAGGCGATGGTTTTTCGCGCTTATCACCCGATCAATGCTCAAGCCGGTCCGTATCATCGAGCATAGACAAATTGCCGCTATCTGTTCGTCATCTTGCCGGCGCGGTAATGTTCAGGAGTTAACATGGTCGGGAAACTGGATGAGGCCTTGCGTTTTCATGAAACCGCATTGAGCCTTCGGGCGCAGCGCCAGCAGCTGCTCGCATCGAACATCGCCAATGCGGACACACCGAATTACAAGGCGCGCGACATCGACTTCGGGGGCGCGCTGAAGGACGCGCTGGCGCGAAGCTCGCCCGCGTCCGCGCCGACAGCCTCGCCGCTTATGCGAACCGCCGCCACCCATCTGAACGGCGTCGCCGCCGACAAGATCACTGGCGGCGCCACCGCGCAGTTCCGCACCGCCGCGCAGGGAAGCGTCGACGGCAACACGGTCGACATGGATGCGGAGCGCAACCAGTTCGTCGACAACGCCGTGCGTTATGAGGCAGGGCTGACGCTCATCAGCGGCCAGATCAAGAACCTGCTCGCCGCCATCCAGAGCCAATAATCATGTCCCTATTCAACATCTTCAACGTCGCCGGCTCCGCCATGAGCGCGCAAAGCCAGCGCCTGAATACCGTCGCCAGCAACATTGCCAATGCCGACAGCACTACCAGCTCGACCGGGCAGACCTACCGCGCCAAGCAAGTCGTCTTTGCCGCCGTGCCGGGAACGTCGGCGGAGACCACGGCAGTCAAGGTGCAGCAGGTGATCGAGGACCAGTCGCCGCTGAAGAAAGTCTACGATCCCAAGCATCCGCAGGCCGACGAGAACGGCTACATCACGATGCCGAACGTGAACATGGTGGAGGAGATGGTCAACATGATCTCCGCATCCCGTTCCTACCAGACGAACGTGGAAACCATGAACACCGCGAAGAACATGCTGCTGAAAACCTTGACCATCGGTCAGTGACGGCAATGATGACCAAGGAGGCAAGATGACCACCGTGCAAAACAACCTGACCGCGTCGCTCCAGGACCAACTGGCGCAAATCAGCGGCAGCACCACCAAGAAGGCCACGGACGGATCGGACATCTCCGCCGTCCAGGATCGGTTCATGACCCTGCTGGTGACGCAGATGAAGAACCAGGATCCATTGAATCCCATGGATAACGCCGCGGTGACCGGGCAGATGGCGCAGCTATCCACCGTCACGGGTATCAACAAGCTGAACACCACCCTGGAAGCGCTCAAGAGCAGCTACCAGTCTTCCCAGACGATGGCCGCGACGGGAATGATCGGCCATGGGGTGCTCGTGCCGGGGCAGACCGTCAGCCTTGCCGATGGCAAGTCTATCTTCGGCGTGGAATTGCCCGATCCCGCCGATTCACTGCAGGTCACCGTCAAGAATCCGGCGGGATCCGTCGTGCGTACCCTCGATCTCGGATCGGCGGAGGCTGGCGTACATGCCATTGCCTGGGATGGCGCCACGGATGCGGGAACGACCGCGGCGAACGGCACGTACCGCATCGAGATCAAGGCGCTGCGCGGCGGCGCCAGCGCCGATGCGACGGCGCTGACCTTCGGCCAGGTACAGAGCGTGACGACGGGAGCGACCGGCGTCAAGTTGAACATGCCCGGATTGGGCGCATTGGATATGTCTGCCGTCCGGCAGGTCATGTAAGACTCAGTGAAGCGAAAAGCGAGGAGCGAAGTATGAGTTTTCAACAAGGTTTGAGCGGCCTGAACGGTGCGTCCAAGACTCTCGAGACGATTGGCAACAACCTGGCCAACTCCAATACCGCGGGCTTCAAGAGCTCGCAGGTCCAGTTCGCCGACATGTACGCGAATTCGCTGAGCGGCAGCGGTGCGGCTTCGGTCGGCATCGGTACCCAGGTGTCGCGGATCGCGCAGCAGTTCACGCAGGGAAACATCAACGCGTCCACCAATCCGCTCGACATGGCCATCAATGGCAACGGCTTCTTTGGCGTGCAGATGCCTGACGGCAGCCAGGCATTCAGCCGCAATGGCCAGTTCCAGCTTGACCAGAGCGGCTTCGTGGTTACGGCGACCGGGCAAAAGCTGATGGGCTACGTGAAATCGGCTTCGGGCAGCGAACAGATCCAGCCCCTCGTAATCGACATGACCAAGGGCTACGATCCGAAGGCGACGGTGGGTGTCAGCATGGCGCTCAACCTCGACTCGCGGAACACCGTGCCGACCACGACCTTCGATCCCGCCAATCCGACGGCCGGCGGTTTCAACAGCACGAGTTCTTGCACCGTATATGACTCCAAGGGCGTGCCCCACGTGGTGCAGGCTTATTTCGTCAAGGCAGCCGACGGCTGGGACGTGTACGCGCAAAGCGATGTCGTGATTCCGCCGGCGACCGCTCCCGATGCGGCCCAGCTGCTGACGACGTCGACGGCGCGCAGCCTGACGTTCGACCAGGGCGGCAAGCTGACCACCACGATGTCGCCCGCGCCCACCCTGACTTTCCAGCTCGATCCGGCCTCCGGTGCGACCGGCGCCGACGCGGCGGATGCGGGCCTGAACCAGATGACGGTGAAGCTGGACTTCACTAATACGACGGAATACGGCGCGCCATTCAGCGTGAACGGCCTCGCGCAAAATGGCGGTTACAGCGCAGGCCGCCTGTCGGGATTCTCGATCGGCTCCGACGGTACGGTCCTGGGTCGCTATACCAATGGCCAGACGCAGTCGCTGGGCCAGGTCGCGCTCTACGGATTCCGCAACGTCAACGGTCTCCAGCCGGTCGGCAACAACACCTGGGTTCCGACCTCTCCGTCGGATGCCGGCGCGGCCAACAAGCCGGGAACGGGCGGCCTGGGCGTGATCCAGTCCGCGTCCATCGAAGAATCCAACGTCGACATGACCGCCGAGCTCGTCAACATGATCACGGCGCAGCGCGTGTACCAGGCCAATGCGCAGACCATCAAGACGCAGGACCAGGTGCTGCAGACGCTGGTCAACCTCCGGTAATGACTGAATTGATGCCGGCATGAATCAGGCGAAGGACGTTAGCCGATGAATGGCGCCGGCAGGGTAACTGGAGGAGCGACATGGATCGCATGATTTACACGGCGATGTCCGGGGCCAAGCACATCCTCGAGAAGCAGGCAACGACATCGCACAACCTGGCCAACGCCACCACGACGGGTTTCCGCGCGCAGCTGGATTCGTTTCGTGCGGTGCCTGTGCTGAACTCGCCGTCGCCCACCCGCAGCTTCGTGGTCGATTCGACGGTAGGCACCGATTACACGCCCGGCGCCATCCAGCAAACAGGTCGTGACCTGGACGTGGCCGTGCAGGGGAAGGGCTGGATCTCGGTGCAACTCGAGGATGGTTCCGAGGCCTTCACCCGCGACGGCAGCCTGAAGACCAATGAAAACGGCATCCTGCAGACGCGCGCCGGCGCGACCGTGCTTGGCGATGGCGGCCCCATCACCGTTCCTCCGGATGTGACGGTCTCCGTGGCAAAGGATGGCACCGTGTCGGCCATCGCCGCCGGCTTCAAGCCGGGCGCGGCAACCGTGCTCGGGCGCATCAAGCTGGTCAATCCCGCCGAGGACAACATCGTGCGCGGCGACGATGGCCTGTTCCGCACCAAGGACGGCAACCCTCCCGATGCGGACGCGAGCGTGGCGCTCGTCGGCGGCGCGCTGGAAGGCAGCAACGTCAGCGTGGTCGATGCCATGGTGGACATGATTTCCCTGGCACGCCAGTTCGAACTGCAAATGAACCTGCTGAAGAACGCGGAAAGCAATGAAACAAAAGCCGCCCAGCTCTTTGGATTGAGCTGAGCCCCCTGAATCAATAATGCAATGAAGCACGCGCCGTCGTGCAATCGGGTGAAACATGATCAGATCGCTTTGGATTTCGAAAACCGGGCTGGATGCGCAGCAGACGCAGATGGACACCATCTCGAACAACCTGGCCAACGTCAATACGGCCGGGTTCAAGCGCACTCGAGCGGTGTTCGAGGACCTGCTTTACCAGACCGTGCGGCAGCCCGGAGCTCAGTCTTCCCAGCAAACCCAGTTGCCATCCGGCCTGCAGATCGGCACCGGCGTGCGTCCGGTCGCGGCCGAGCGCATCCACACGCAGGGCAACCTGCAGCAGACGGGTAACGAGAAGGACGTGGCGATCCAGGGTTCCGGCTTCTTCCAGGTACTGCTGCCGGATGGAACCACGGCCTACACCCGCGATGGATCGTTCCAGGTGGATGCCAACGGTCAGATGGTTACCTCCAGCGGCTTCGTGGTCCAGCCTGCGATCACCATTCCCGCCAATGCGGAAAGCATTACCGTGGGACGCGACGGCACGGTGTCCGTCAAGGTCCCGTCGGCCACGGCGCCAACCCAGGTTGGTACCCTGCAGCTCGCCACCTTCCTGAATCCGGCAGGCCTCGAATCGAAGGGAGAGAATCTCTACGTCGAAACGGCCGCCTCGGGCAGTCCGAGCACCAACACGCCTGGCACCAACGGCGCCGGCCTGCTGACGCAAGGGTATATCGAGACGTCCAACGTCAACGTGGTCGAGGAACTGGTGAACATGATCCAGACCCAGCGCGCCTATGAAATCAACAGCAAGGCGATCCAGACGTCGGACCAGATGCTGCAACGTCTCTCGCAGCTCTGATCGGCCGGTAGATCATTCATGAACAGGCTGTCCACCCTTGCCATTTCGTCGATGACCGCGTGCCTGCTGGCCGCGTGCGGCACCACGCCGCCCAGCATCATCGAACATGCGACGAGCGCGCGGCCCATATTGCCGGCCACTCCCACGCCCTCGAACGGCGCGATTTTCCAGGCCGCCGCATACCGCCCGCTGTTCGAGGACAGGCGCGCAAGGCTGGTAGGCGACATGGTCACGGTGACGATCACCGAGAGCACCAGCGCGGTCAAGAACGGCGCGAACTCGGGCAGCCGCAGCGGCAGCCTGGCGGTCGCGATGCCGGGCTTCCTCGGCCGCACCGGGGCGATCTCGGGCACCGGATCGATTGCCAACAAGTTCGAGGACAAGGAAGCCGCCACCGCGAGCAACACCTTCTCGGGAACGATGACCGCAACGGTGGTCGAGGTTCTCCCGAACGGCAACCTCGTGATCAGTGGCGAGAAACAGGTTGCCTTCGACAAGGCGACCGAGTACGTGCGCATGTCGGGCGTCGTCAGCCCCGACCGCATCGGCACGGGTAACGTCGTTTCCTCCGCCTACATCGCGGATGCCCGGATCGAGTATCGGACCAACAGCCGCATCGACAAGGCGGAATTCATGTCACAGGTGGCGCGCTTCTTCATGAGCGTGATGCCGCTATAAGGAACAAGAGGAAGAATAGCGTGAAGGCAGTCTGGACAAGGTGCGCATCGATGCTGCTGTTGGCCGCGGGGTGTTTCGCCGCGCTGCCTGCGGGAGCGGAGCGCCTGAAAGACCTGGCATCCATCCAGGGCGTGCGCCAGAACCAGCTGATCGGATACGGCCTGGTGGTCGGTCTCGACGGCAGCGGCGACCAGACGACGCAAACGCCATTCACCGTGCAGAGCGTGGTCAGCATGCTCCAGGGCATGGGCATCAACCTGCCTGCGGGCACCACCCTTCAACTCAAGAACGTGGCGGCAGTGATGGTCACGACGAGCTTGCCGGCGTTCGCTCGCCCGGGACAGACGCTGGACATCACGGTGTCTTCGATGGGCAATGCCAAAAGCCTGCGCGGCGGCACCTTGCTGATGACGCCGTTGAAAGGCGCGGATGGCCAGGTCTATGCCATGGCCCAGGGTAACGTCCTCGTGGGGGGCGTTGGCGCTTCTGCAAATGGCAGCAAGGCGCAGATCAACCATCTCAGCGTGGGGCGGATATCCGCCGGCGCAACGGTGGAGCGCGCGGTGCAGACCTCGATGGGCGAGGGCGGCGTCGTGTTCCTCGAACTGAACGACACCGATTTTTCCACCGCGAGCCGGGTCGTCGAAGCCGTCAACAAGCGCTTCGGCACGGACACCGCGGCGGCGCAGGACGGCCGTGTCATCCGGGTGCGCACGCCGGTCGGTAGCGACGAGCGCGTCGCCTTTCTCGGCGCCCTGGAGAGCTTGAACGTGACGCCGGCGCAGATGAGCGCCAAGGTCATCCTGAACGCGCGCACCGGTTCCGTCGTCATGAACCAGGCGGTGACGCTCGACAATTGCGCGGTATCGCATGGCAACTTGTCGGTGGTGATCAACACCGAGCCGGTGATCAGCCAGCCCGCGCCGCTGTCCGGCGGACAGACCGTGGTTGCCGCGACGTCGCAGATCGATATCAAGAAGGATCCCGGCCAGGTTCTCCTCCTGAAGGGCGGGACCTCGCTGGCCGATGTGGTCAAGGCATTGAATGCGATCGGTGCCACGCCGCAGGACTTGCTGGCCATTCTTCAGGCGATGAAGGCCGCGGGTGCGCTGCGGGCCGAACTGGAAATCATTTAATCCATGGTGTCTTCTACCAACCTCACGGGAAAGCTTGCTGTCGACGTCAAGGGCGTCAACGAGCTGCGCCAGGCCGCCAGGCAGAACTCGCCTGAAGCGATCAAGTCGACGGCCAAGCAGTTCGAGGCGCTGTTCATGAACATGGTGCTCAAGAGCATGCGCGATGCGACGCCGCAGAACGGCATGTTCGACAGTGATCAGTCGCGCATGTACACCAGCATGCTGGACCAGCAGATCAGCCAGACGATGGCATCGCGTGGAATCGGCCTGGCCGATGTCCTGGCGCGCCAGCTTTCAGGCATGGCGAAGTCGAACGATGCGCCGGTGTCCGGCGTCGGCGACCTTTCCATGCCCGCGGGCATGGAAGGGCTTGCGCAGCAATCCGGCCAGGACCCGGTGCGCAGCAATCCTACCCAGGCGCCGCACGTACGCAACTTCATCGACAAGCTCGCGTCCCATGCCGCGGAAGCGAGCGATGTATCGGGCATTCCGGCCAAGTTCATGCTCGGCCAGGCCGCGCTTGAAAGCGGCTGGGGGCGTCATGAGATCAAGGGCGTCAATGGCGCGCAAAGCCATAACCTCTTCGGCATCAAGGCCGGCAATGGCTGGAAAGGGAAGGTCGTCGAGGCAGTCACGACCGAATACGTGAATGGCGCTCCCCAGACGAAGCGGGAAAAGTTTCGTGCCTACGATTCGTATGCCGACGCGTTCAAGGATTACGCCAGCCTCCTGAAGAACAATCCACGTTATGAAAATGTCATTGCCAATGCCCAGGATGTGAATGGGTTTGCGCAAGGGCTGCAGCGCGCGGGGTATGCGACCGACCCGTATTACGCCGCAAAACTGACCAGGCTGATCAAGCAGACTATGTCTGCATGACGGCAAGCCAAGGCGGGCGGATGGGCAGGGAACGATCAGATATAAGGCAGGGCGTCCTCAAGTTTGGTCGGTTTCTGCCGTTCACAGGCCTGTCGAACCGGAAAAAGAGCGATCATGGGCTTTAGCATATTAGGAGTAGGGCAAAGCGCGCTGGCGGCGGCCCAGGCCGGCCTCGCCACGACCGCGCATAACATTGCCAATGCATCAACGCCGGGATATTCGCGCCAGGTCGTCCTC
The DNA here is from genome assembly GCF_010974945.1 of Noviherbaspirillum galbum. Lineage (GTDB taxonomy): Bacteria > Pseudomonadota > Gammaproteobacteria > Burkholderiales > Burkholderiaceae_D > Noviherbaspirillum > Noviherbaspirillum galbum. The sequence continues at coordinate 27,059 of NZ_JAAIVB010000054.1, forward strand.
CAGGGATCGGCCGGCGGACAGGATTTCGGATATGGCTTCGTCGGCAAGGGAACGCAAGTGGCCGACGTCCGGCGCGTCTACGATGACTTGCTGACCGAACGGGTCCGTGCCGCCCAGTCCTCGTCCAGCCGCCTCGACGCCTACTACAGCCAGATCTCGCAGATCAACAACCAGTTCAGCGATGCCACCACCGGGCTCTCGCCCAGCCTCCAGGACTTCTTCAAGGGCGTCCAGGACCTGGCGGCCAATCCGAATTCCAACGCTTCCCGCCAGTCCATGCTGTCTTCCGCGGAGGCGCTTGCCTCGCGGTTCCAGAGCCTGAACAGCCAACTGCAGGAAGTGGGGGACGGCATCAACAGCCAGATCAATGCCACGGTAGGCTCGATCAATGCCTATTCGACGCAGATCGCCCAGCTCAACGACGAAATCGAGAAAGCCCAGGCCGGCTTGGACGGGAAGACCGCAAACGACCTGCTGGACCAGCGCGACCAGGCCGTCAACGAGTTGAGCAAGCAGATCAAGGCCACGGTGGTCAAGCAGGGCAACAGCTATAACGTCTTCATCGGCAACGGCCAGCCGCTCGTGGTCGGCGCGAAAACGTTCACCTTGGTGGCACCGAAGTCGACCACCGACCCGTCCCGCCTGAGCGTGGGCATCGTGGTCAACGGCAGCACGATCAACATTCCGGAAACCGACCTGCAGGGCGGCAGCCTGGGCGGGCTCCTCGAGTTCAGGGGCAAGATGCTGGACGTGACCCAGAATGCCCTCGGTCGCATCGCGATCGGGCTGGGAACCGCCTTCAATGACCAGCATGCCCTTGGCCAGGACCAGGCGGGTCTTCCCGGCGGGAAGTTCTTCAATGTGGGTACGCCCTATGTGCAGCCGGCATCGACGAATCGCGCCGCGACATCAAGCGATCCGGCGGCGGGCATTGGCGCGGCGATCACGGATGCGAGCCAGCTGAACAACAGCAATTACCGGCTGCAGTATTCCGACAGCAAGTATGTCATTACCCGTATGCCGGAAAACGCGGTGGTATACGACGACGCTGCGTTTCCGAGCACGCCTAACATCATCCAGGGCGTGACCCTGAGCAATACCGGCGGTTCGATGACATCCGGCGATGAATTTCTCATCCGTCCGGCGGCGACCGGCGCCGCCAACTTCTCGGTGGCCGTGAATGATATCGCCCGCATCGCCGCGGCGGCGCCGATCCGGACCGCGTCCAGCACCGCGAACTCCGGCACCGGCTCCATCAGCGCCGGCAGCGTGAATGGACCCGCACCGGTCAATGGCAACCTGCAGCAGCCGGTCACGATCACGTTCACTTCTGCCACAACGTTCGACATTACCGGCACCGGCACCGGCCTGCCGGCGACAGGACTTAGCTATACCTCCGGTTCGGACATCAGCTACAACGGCTGGACCGTCCAGATCACCGGCGACCCGGCGGCCAACGACAGCTTCAGCATCGGACCGAATACCGGCGGCGTCGGCGACGGACGCAATGCCGTCGCGCTGGGCAAGCTCCAGACCGCGAACCTGCTCGATGGCGGAACAGCAAACGTGCAGGGTTCCTATGCCCAGCTGGTCAGCCTCGTCGGCAACAAGTCGCACGAGGTAGAAGTAACCCGCAATGCGGAGTCGACCTTCCTCGACCAGGCAACGACTGCACAGCAGGCAGTGTCGGGCGTCAACCTCGACGAAGAAGCGACCAACCTGATGCGCTACCAGCAGGCGTACCAGGCGGCCGGCAAGGTCATGCAGGCGGCAAGCTCCTTGTTCGAACTCCTGCTGGACCTGACCAAGTGATTCCGCGTTGACGCGGAAAGGATAAAACATGCGTATCAGCACCAATGTCTTGTTTGATTCCGGCGCGGCACGGATCGGCAACCTGCAGAACAGCCTCAACCGCACCCAGCAGCAGCTGTCCTCGGGCAAGCGCATTCTCAATCCGTCCGACGACCCGGTGGCCGCGGCACAAGCCGTCAACGTCACCCAGTCGCAGGTGATCAATGACCAGCTTGCCGTCAACCGGGGATCCGCACGAAACTCGCTCAACGTCGAGGAATCCGTGCTCGGCAACATCACCAGCCTGCTGCAGGACGTGAAGACCGCCGTCATCCAGGCGGGAAACGGCAGCCTCGACGACCAGCAGCGTGGCTTCATCGCCACCGAGCTCCAGGGCCGCCTGGACGATCTCATCGGCCTTGCGAATACCGTCGATGGCGGCGGCAACCAGCTGTTTGGCGGCTACCAGACCTCGAAGGATGCCTTCATCAAGACGGCAGCGGGCGCGGACTTCATCGGCGACGAGGGAGCACGCATGCTGCAGGTCGGCCCCGGCCGGCAGCTCGCGGTCAGCGATTCCGGCGCACGCATTTTCCTGCGCAGCAAGACGGGCAACGGCAATTTCGTCGCATCCGCCGCCAACGTATCGGGAGTCCCGTCCAATACCGGCTCCGGCGTGATCGGCACGGGAACGGTCACGAATGCGGCAGCGCTGACGGGGCATCAATACAGCATCACCTTCACCAGCGCCACTACCTTCGACATCCAGGACGTCAGTGCCGGAACGACGGTATCGTCGGGCAATGCGTATGCAAGCGGGCAGTCGATCACTTTCGACGGCATGCAGATCAGCATCGAGGGCAGCCCGGCGACCAATGATGCATTCACGATCAAGCCTTCTTCGAGCGCCAGCATATTTGGCACGATGTCCGACCTCGTCAACCTGTTGAAGAAGCCGGTGGCAACGCCCGCCGATGGGGCCAACCTGAGGAACGGCCTGCGCTCTGCGCAGAACATCGTGGATAACACGCTTGACAACGTGATGACTGTGCGCGCCGATGTCGGTTCGCGCCTCAAGGAACTGGACTCGCTGGACGCGCAGGGTGATGACCGCAAGGCGCAGTACGCGGAAAGCCTGCAGAACCTGCAGGAACTCGACTACACCGATGCCGTCACGCGCTTGTCCAAGGAAAAGATCATGCTGGAGGCAGTGCAGCAGTCCTTTGCGCAAACGTCTGGCCTGTCACTCTTCAATTACCTGAAATAACGCTCCGGCGCCGCATCGATCCGGCGCCGTCGCATCTGGATGTCCCCACGGGTTGGCCAGCAATGGCCGCCCGTTTTTTTAGCGCGGCGCAATGTTGTTCTTGAGCGGGGCGGTGAGCTGCCGGCTGGCATCGATGCCAGCTTCGAACAGGCGGGCCAGAGGCGTCGACAGATAAGGCATGCTGAGCGCGAGCACGATGAAGCCCGCTCCGAGCGTCACCGGGAAGCCGATGCCGAACAGGTTGAGCTGCGGCGCGGCGCGCGTCAGGATGCCAAGCGCGGTATTCGACACCAGCAGCACCGCGATCAGCGGCAAGGCAAGCTGGGCACCGGCGCTGAAGATCAGGCCGCTCCAGACCGCGATCTGACGGAAGCCGCCGCCGCCGACGGGAACGGCGGAGATCGGCAGGGAGACGAAGCTGTCCGACAGGACGGACAGCATCAGCAGATGCATGTTGGTCGCGACGAACAGCATCAGGGTGACGAGCGCCAGGAACTGGCTGATGGCGGATGAACGGCCGCGCGTCTGCGGATCAAAGAAGGTGGCGAAGCCGAATCCCATGGTCAGGCCGATCACCTCGCCGGCAAATTCGGTCGCGGCAAAGACGATCCGCATGGCAAACCCCATCGCCAGTCCGATCACGAGCTCCTGCATCACGATGAGCAAGCCAGCGAGGGACATCGGGTCGGCGGCCGGCAGGGCGGGAACGCCGGGAGCGACGGTCAGCGCCAGCAAGGCACCCAGCACCACCTTGACCCGGATGGGCACGCTGAGGTTGCCGAACAGCGGCGCGGTGGCGATCAGGCCGAGGATCCTGGTCAGGGGCCACAAGAACGCCGCAATCCAGGTTTGCAGTTCGGCACTGGTCAGCGTGATCATGGCAAGGCGGGTTTTACGGCGGGGTCATCCCACCATGGAAGGGATGCTGCCGAACAGCTCGCGCATGTAATCGGTCATGACGGAAAGCATCCACGGACCGGCGATCAGAAGGGCAATGAAGATCCCGACCAGCTTGGGGATGAAGGAAAGCGTCGCTTCATTAATCTGCGTCGCCGCCTGGAAGATGCTGACGACGAGGCCGACCACCAGGGCAACTAGCAGCAGCGGGGCGGAAATCATCAGGGTGATTTCCATTGCATGGCGGCCGATGTTCATTACGCTTTCCGGCGTCATTTTATTTTTGTCCTCGACTTAGTAGAAACTCTGGGCCAGCGAACCGATGAGCAGTTGCCAGCCGTCGACCAGCACGAACAGCATCAGCTTGAACGGCAAGGAAACGATGGCGGGCGACATCATCATCATGCCCATCGACATCAGCACGCTCGCAACCACCATGTCGATGATCAGGAAGGGAATGAAGATGGCGAAGCTGATCTGGAACGCCGTCTTCAGCTCGCTGGTGATGAATGCCGGGATGAGAACCCGCAGCGGAACATCCTCCGGCCCCTGCAGCTGCGGGCCGTTCGACAGCTTGACATAGAGCGCAAGGTCCGACTGGCGCGTCTGCTTGAGCATGAAACCCTTGAGCGGCGCCACGCCGCGGTCGAGCGCCTGCTGCATGGTGATCTTGTTGTCGGACAAAGGCTGGTAGGCGTCGGTGTAGATCTTGTCGAATACCGGTCCCATCACGAACAGCGTCAGGAAGAGCGCGAGCCCGACCAGGACCTGGTTGGGCGGCGCGGTCTGCGTTCCGAGCGCCTGCCGCAGCAGCGAAAGCACGATGATGATGCGGGTGAAGCTGGTCATCATCATGAGCGCCGCCGGCAGGAATGACAGCGCCGTCAGCAGCAGCAGGGTCTGGATGCTGAGGGTATAAGTCTGGCCGTTGCCGCTCGGCGTGCTCGTGAATGCGGGAAGGCCGGCTTGCTGGGCAAATGCCATCAATGGCATGCAGGTGAAGACCAGCGCGATGACACCGGCAATGCGATTACTTTTCATTGCGCTTTTCGATGGACTGCTTGAGCCAGGCGGCGAAATTGGCCGGCGTGGCTGGTGCGGAAGTGTTATCCGGAAGTTGCTGGCGCGGCATGGTGGACAAGGCGTTCACGCGTCCGGGCGCCACGCCGACGACGATCCATTGGTCCGCGACTTCGACGACCAGCACCCGTTCGCGGTTTCCCACGCTGACGCCGCCGACGATCTTCGCGACGCTGCCGGCGGCGGCATTGCCGACGCCGATGCGCTTGAGGAGCCATGCCGCCCCCGCCATCAGGCCCAGCACGACCAGCAAGCCCAAGGTTACCTGGGCCATGCCGCCGACGGGACTGGATGCCGGTGCGTCGGCGCACCATGCGGGCAAGGGCGCCAGCATAATGCAGGAAACCAGTGCAACGGACCTCGAATGCGAAACGCGGATCATTTGTTCAGTTTTCGGATGCGCTCGGACGGCGTGATGATGTCGGTTAAGCGGATGCCGAACTTGTCGTTCACGACGACCACCTCGCCCTGGGCGATCAGGCAGCCGTTGACCAGCACGTCCATGGGCTCGCCGGCGAGGCCGTCAAGTTCGACCACCGAGCCCTGCGCCAGTTGAAGCAGGTTCTTGATGGCGATCTTGGTGCGTCCGAGTTCCACCGTCAGCTGGACGGGAATGTCGAGGATGAAGTCGATGTCGTTGTGGGTGCCGGTCTTGACCGCGCCCGCGCCGAAATCCTGGAACATCGCGGCGGCCGGCGCCTGCTTCGCGGCAGCTGCCGCTTCCGCCTGGGCCTGCTCGGCGATCGCCGCGCCCCAGTCGTCATCGGTGATCTGGTTGTCGTTTTCGTCAGCCATTGTCTTCTCCTTGCATCAACTCATGCTCATGCGTGCTGTAGGTCAGCAGCTTTTCGACGCGCAAGGCGTACTGGCTGTTGAACCTGCCATAGCTGCATTCCATCACCGGCACGCCATCCACCTTGCCATGCACGAACTCCGGCACCTGGATGGGAATGACGTCTCCGACTTTCATGTTCAGTACTTCGCCAAGCGTCAGCGTGGCGGTGCCGAGATCGGCAACGACCTGCACTTCGGCAGTCTGGATCTGCTGGGTCATCAGGCGGACCCAGCGCTTGTCCATTTCAAGCGTCTCGCCTTGCAGGCTCGAGGTCAGGATGTCGCGGATCGGCTCGATCATCGAGTAGGGCGTGCAGAAATGCATCTCCCCGCTGACCGGCCCCAGTTCCACCGTGAACGTGGTGGCAACGACGACCTCGTTGGGCGTGGCGATGTTGGCGAACTGGGTGTTCATTTCCGAGCGCACGTATTCGAATTCGATCGGATAGACCGGCTCCCACGACTTCGCGTAGGTCTCGAACACGATGCCCAGGATCCGCTGGATGATCCGTTGCTCGGTCTGGGTGAAGTCGCGTCCTTCGACGCGCGTATGGAAGCGCCCGTCGCCACCAAACAGATTGTCCACCAGCAGGAAGACCAGGTTGGGGTCGAACACGATCAGCGCTGTGCCGCGCAGGGGCTTCATGTGCACCAGGTTAAGGTTCGTCGGCACCACCAGGTTGCGGATGAACTCGCTGTACTTGTGCACGCGCACCGGGCCGATGGACACTTCGGCGCTGCGGTGAAGGAAATTGAACAGGCCGATACGCAGCAGGCGGGCGAAGCGCTCGTTGATGATCTCGAGCGTCGGCATCCGTCCGCGGACGATGCGTTCCTGTGTCGCCAGGTTGTAGGGGCGTATGCCCGATTCGTCCTCGGGCGCATTATTCTCGTCCTGGTCGCCGGTAACGCCCTTTAGCAGGGCATCTACCTCTTCCTGGGAAAGAAAATTATCGGCCATGGTCTGGTGCGGCTGCTATGAGTGGTTCAACGACTACTTATTGGATGACGAAGGACGTGAAGAACACGCCGCTGACGTCCTGCGACTCGCCGTCCTGTACGAAAGGCTGGTTCACGGCCGCCATGATTTCATCGGCGAGCTTCTTCTTGCCGTCGGGCGTCGACAGCTCGGATGCCTTCTTGCTGGACAGGAGCATCAGCAGGCGGCTTCGCACGAGCGGCTGGTATTGCTTGATCATGTCCACCTGCGGCTGGTCAGGCAGCTGCAGCGTGAAGGCAATCTGCAGGAACTGCTCCCCCACCTCTGGCTGGAGGTTGACGGTGAACTGTTCCATCGCGAGGAAGACCGGCGCCTTGCCGGCATCGGCCTTCTTCTTTTTCTTGGTTTTCTTGGCCGGTCCTTCGTCGCCTTCATGGCCATCATGCGCTTCGCCGCCCGAGCCCTTCAGGAAGATCCATGCGCCCGCGCCGCCGCCGCCCAGCACGAGCAAGGCAGCCAGCGCGATGATGATCAGCTTCTTCTTGGATTTCTTCGGTTGCGCCGCGCCTTCTTCGATGGGCACGACCTTGGGGGCTGCTTTTGTAGCCATGTTCTTTCCTCTCCTGCACTTTCCGGGTGAGCCTGACCGCTCCCTGTTATCGACCGCTGGCGGGGCAACTCACGCGCATGCTGTTCCCGGCTTGCTGATTATGGGGGTTGCCTGTCGTCAGCATGCGGCGAAAACAGCCCGGAAGTCAATGCATATCGGCGCTTGCCTTCGGCGCGGTTTTCCTTTCGCGGAATCAGGCAAAGGTATCGACCATCCCCCGGCCGGAAGACCCGGCGACCGTGCGGCTTGCGCGCGCAACCGGATCGGCGCGGACCGCGTCGGCTTGCGCGCGATGCAAGGATCCGCCCGCCGTCGCCTGCCTGCCCGGATCTCCCTGGGCCTGTTGCTGCTGCTGCGGATTGCCGCTGCTGACGGTTGCCTGTCCAAGCTGGATGCCGGCGTCTCCCAGCATGTCGCGCAGCTTGGGCAGCGCGGCTTCCAGCGCCTGCCTGACTTCAGGCTGGGCCGCGGTGAACGTGGCGTTCGCCTGGGAATTGGACACGCTCAGCACGACCTGCAGCGGCCCGAGGTCAGGCGGATTGAGCGTTAGGGAAGCGGATTGCTCCTGGCCGGCGACCATCCAGGTGATCTTTTGCCCGAGTGCCTGGTCCCAGGCCGGCGTACCCACGCGGGCGGTCAGGGTATCGGCCCGCGCGGCCACGGTAGCGATCGCCTGCAGGGCAGGGGCTTGCTGCGTCTGTTGCAGTTGCTGCGCCAAGCCTTGAGGCGCGGCGACGTTTTCCTGGCGGGCAAGCGGAAGTTCGCGGTCTTCCTTTGCAGTCGCTTGCGCCAGCTTGCCGGCCTGAAGCGCCGAATCGAAAGGCTTTTGCGGCGTAGCCGATTCTCCCGTTGCGGCGGTTTGGGATTGCGGTGCCTCGGCGCCCGCATCTGCGGGCTTGATGGATTTGAGGGCCTCCCTGGCATCCGGATTGACGTCAAGCCTGGCCGAAGAGGCGCGTGCGTTTGCGGCGCCGGCATCGACGGCCTTGGCTGCCGGCTGGGCGGTTGCCAGGGCAGGTATGCTTGCGGCGGACTGGGAGGTCGCCAGCGGCGCTGCCGGGCGAACATCCGCCTTTGCCAGGCGGAGGGCTGATTCCGCATCGACGCGCGCGGCATCAGGACGGTCCGGCGTCGAGGCCAGTTGCTGCCCGCCCTGGATGGCAAGGGCGGTTCCGGCGGCCGTGGCGTCCTGAGCGCTCGCATCGGCCGGTTGCTGCGAGTCGGCCTTGGCCTTGTCTAGCGCCGCGACCGTGCCGGCGGCGGAAGCGACAAGTGCCAGCATGTCCGTCGTTGCCGTGGCAGCGGCGGAGTCCGCATTGCCGGCATTCTCGCCTTCATCCTTGGCGGGGTCGTCGGACTTGTTCTTTGCCGCCACCGCCTTGTCATTTCCGGAGGCGCGCTGGGCCGGGGAAGGGTCTTTCGGCGCGTCTTTCACGCTCGGCGCGCGGTCGGCCATTTCGCGGGACAGCACCTGGTTGAAGGGCTGGGCGGGCGTTTCCGGTTCGGCGGCGCGCGGGGACGGAGAAGGCGCCGGGCGGTTCGCGAGAAGCGGATTGACGAGATTGGCGTTGTTGGTCTGCATGATCGATGCGGCCCTTTGCACTGTTACCGTTTTTGATTCGCCAGCCGGGTGGCGTATTCATCCATCAATTTCTGTTCGCGCTTGTTTTCCTTGCGCTGCTGTTCTTTCGCCGCGCGCGTCGACAAGGTTTCGAAGGACATGCGCTTGCGTTCGCTGACTTGCCAGGCATGCCGCTCGTTGTCCTTGCGGCGCCGCGCATCCTCGACGATCTTTTGCTGCCCGCCGATAGCGGCGTCGAGCTTGTCGAGGAAGAGCTGGAAATTCCGATAGCCCGTCATGCTCAGGCCGTTTGCCATGCCGGCCTGGAAGCGCGAGTAATAGTCCTCGCGGTATTGCAGGAGCATTTGCAGTTTCTGTTCCGCGTCCTCGGTTGCCTTGACCGCGCGCCCGAGGCGCCTTGCGGCTTCATCACTCTGGTTCGTTGCCAGTTCGATAAGGGTGTCGAGAGCGGAAGGAATGGCCATGATTCATTATAGGTGGCCGTCCGGAAAGCCTATGCGTCGAATAAGCCGGCAAGTTGCCCTAAGCTCTCCGCAATGCCCGACCGTTCCTGGATGCCCTGCTGCAGGAAGGATTCGATGCGTGGGATGAGGGCGATCGCCTGGTCGAGCACCGGGTCGGAGCCGGCACTGTAGGCGCCCACGCTGATGAGGTCACGATTGCGTTGATAGCGTGAATATAGCTGCTTCAGGCGGCGCGCCAGCTGCTGGTGCTCGGGTCCGGTGATGTTGTGCATTGCCCGGCTGATCGATTGCTCGATGTCTATCGCCGGATAGTGGCCGGCTTCGGCCAGGGCGCGGTCGAGCACGACATGGCCATCCAGGATGGCACGGGCGGAATCAGCGATCGGGTCCTGCTGGTCATCGCCCTCGGTAAGAACGGTGTAGAAGGCCGTGATCGATCCGCCACCCGGGCGTCCGTTGCCGGCGCGTTCGACCAGCGTCGGCAGCTTGGCGAAGACCGAAGGCGGATATCCCTTGGTTGCCGGGGGCTCGCCGATCGCGAGCGCGATTTCGCGCTGGGCCATGGCGTAGCGGGTGAGCGAGTCCATGATCAGCAGCACGTTCTTGCCCTGGTCGCGGAAGTATTCGGCGATGGTGTGCGTGTAGGCCGCTCCCTGCAGCCGCATCAGGGGCGGCGTGTCCGCTGGGGCGGCAACGACGACCGAGCGGGCAAGTCCCTCGGCGCCGAGGATCTGTTCGATGAATTCCTTCACCTCCCGTCCCCGTTCGCCGATCAGGCCGACCACGATCACGTCGGCGCTGGTGTACCGCGCCATCATTCCCAGCAGGACGCTCTTGCCCACGCCCGAGCCGGCGAACAGGCCCATGCGCTGGCCGCGGCCGACCGTCAGCATGCTGTTGATGGCCCGCACGCCGACATCCATCATGTCGGCGATGGGTTCGCGCGCAAGCGGATTCGCCGCGCGCACGTGCAGTGGGGCCGATTGGCTTGCGTGCAGGGGGCCGAGGTTGTCCAGCGGCCGTCCCGCGCCATCGAGGACGCGCCCGAGCAATTCGTCGCCCACGGGCAGGTGTCGTCCGCGGTCGCTCGGACGACGGCGCGGATGCGCCACCTTGCCGGGCTTGGGAAGGGAATGCACGACCTCGACCGGAAAGACGCGCGTTCCGGGAACGATGCCTTCCACGTCGCTCTGCGGCATCAGCAACAGCTTGTCATCGGAAAAGCCGACGACTTCCGCTTCGATCCGGGCGCCGTTCGGCAGGGGAATGGTGCAGGCGCTGCCGACGGCGAGCCTGAGTCCCACGGCTTCCATCACCAGCCCGGCGACGCGCGTGACGCGTCCGGACACCTGCATGGGTTCGACGATCGTCGCGAGGGAACGGCAATCTTGCAGGAATGACTGCCAGCGTTCCAGCGAGGAGGGCGAGGCAGCCATGCCGGTCATTCGAGCCAGCCGGATTGCCTGCCGAACGAGTCGGCGAGGCGTTGCCACCGGGTCGACAGGGCGGCATCGATCTGGTTGCTGGCGGTTTCGACGCGGCAGCCGCCGCGTTCCATCGCCACGTCTTCCGCGATGCGCCAGCCGCCTTTTTCGACTTCGTCGGCAATGTGCGCGCGCACGATGTGGGCGTCGTCGGGATGTAGTACGAGCAGGGCAGGGGGCTGAAGGCTAGGCAGGTAGCGGATCGCTTCGCTGACGATGGGGAGAACCAGTTCCGGCCTGACCTTGAGCGCGGTCTTCAGCATGGCCTTGGCCAGGTCCAGCGACAGGTTCAGCATGTCTTCGGCGACGCGTTCATTCGCGCGGCCGACCTCGTCCTGGAATTGCGCGACGATCAGCTTCAGCATCGCCGACTCCTGCGCGCCCTCGGCGCGGCCCGCTTCCGTGCCTTCGCCATGGCCGTCTTCGTAGCCGGTGGTGTAGCCGGCGGCATACCCTTGCTGCCGCGCTTCCTCGCGCAGCGCCGCCAGTTCTTCCTCCTGCCGGCGCAGTTCTTCGGCGCTCTGCTTGGGCTGGGCGTTCTGGTCTTCCTTGCTGAAGGACGCGAGCTCCCAGCGCTGGTAGGCGGAAAGCTGTTCCTTCGGAATGATTCTAGACATACGCGTCGTCGCCCTTCGCGCCTAGCATGATCTGGCCTTCGTCGGAGAGACGCCGCACGATCTGCAGAATTTCCTTCTGCTGTGCCTCGACTTCGGACAGGCGGACCGGTCCCTTCGCCTCGAGGTCTTCGCGCATCATTTCCGCCGCGCGCTGCGACATGTTCTTGAAGATCTTTTCGCGCAGGTCCTGGTTGGCGCCCTTGAGTGCGATGATCAGCGACTCGGACTGCACCTCGCGCAGCAGGACCTGGATGCCGCGGTCATCGATGTCGATGATGTTGTCGAACACGAACATTTCGTCCATGATCTTCTGCGCCATGTCGTTGTCGTAGTTCTTCAGGTTGTCCATCACGGACGTTTCGATCTCGCCGGACAGGAAGTTGAGGATTTCCGCGGCGGCGCGCACGCCACCGATGGCTTTCTTCTTCAAGCCTTCGTTGCCCGTCAGGAGCTTGGTCAGGACTTCGTTCAGTTCGCGGAGCGCCTGGGGCTGGATGCCGTCCAGCGTCGCAATGCGCAGGACCACGTCATTGCGCAGGCGCTCGGTGAAGTAGGTCAGCACTTCGCACGCGTGATACCGCTCCAGGTGCACCAGGATGGTGGCGATGATCTGCGGATGCTCGTTGCGCACGAGGTCGGCGACGGACTGGGCGTCCATCCACTTCAGGCTTTCGATGCCGCTGGCGTCGCGCGTGCCGAGAATGCGGTTCAGCAGCGAGGATGCCTTGTCCTCGCCCAGCGCCTTGGTCAGCACGTTGCGGATGTAGTCGTCGGAGTCCACGCCGAACGAGGTGTTTTGCTCCGTTTCGCTCCGGAAGTCAGCCAGGACGGATTCAAGCTGCTCGCTGCCGACCGCCTTCATGGTCGACATTGCCGCGCCGAGCTTCTGCACTTCGCGCGGCCCCAGATACTTCATCACTTCCGCGGCTTCTTCCTCGCCGAGGGCGAGCATCAGGATGGCGCCCTTGAGTACTCCATCATCACTCATTTGTTCCTACCCATGCCTTGACGACGTTTGCAACGATCTTTGGATCCCGGCGCGCGAGTTCCTTCGCCGCTTCCAGGTTGTCCTGGTAACTCATGACCTTCGGTCCCATCGGGTCGAGTTCGCGAGGCGCTTCCTCGATCAATGCCGGCTGCTCTTCCTCGCCGCCCGCTGCCTCTTCGGCGGCTTCCGGGGGCGGCGGACCGAATGTGGCTATGATACGCCGGAAGATGGGACGCAATACCGCGAAATAGAGGTAGGCGATGATGCCTAATCCGAGCGCGTACTTGCCCCAGCCGAGTGCCATCTGGATCATTTCGGGCTGCTTCCAGAGCGGGACATCGGGCGTGATCTCCTTTTCCGGCGCGGCGAACGGGCTGTTCAATAAGCTCAGCGAATCGCCGCGGTCCTTGTTGAAGCCCATGGCTTCCTTCACCAGGTCGCTAATCTGCGCCTTCTCCTGGTCGGTGAGCGGCTTCATGGTGACCTTGCCTGCGGCGTCGGTTTCCTTCTTGTAGTTGACGACCACGGCAACGGTCAGGCGCTTGAGTCCGCCCATCGGCTGCTGCACGTAGCGCACGGTCTTGTCGACTTCATAGTTGACCGTCGTGTCCTTGTGGGCATTCACCGGCGACGCGCCTGCGGCGGCGTTAGGGGCGCCGGCCGGGGCAGTGATCGGCGCAGTGGCGTTCGGTTGCGGCTGGTTGGTCAGCGCGCCCGGCACGCCGGAAGCGCCTTGCTGGCCGGAGGTCTGCGATTCGCTGCTCTGCTGGCTGCGGATGGCGGAGGCGCTGGGTGTGCCGTTCGGCTTGTAGGTTTCCGCGGCCTGCTCGGTATGCGAGAAGTCGACGTCGGCGCTGGCCTCGGCGCGCACGTTCGCCGCCCCGACGACCGGACTCAGAATGGATTCGATGCGCCGGACGATGCCTTGCTGAAGCTCCTGCACGTACTTGAGCTGGCTCGGGTCGAGCATGTTGGCATTGCCCGGCTTGTCGGCGTCGGACAGCAGCGTACCCGCCTGGTCGACGACCGTGACATTCTTGACCGGCATGTCAGGCACGCTGCTGGCAACGAGATGCACGATGGCGTTGACCTGGCCGCGGTCGAGCGTGCGCCCGGGATGAAGGTTCAGCAAGACCGACGCGGTCGGTTTCTGCTGGTCGCGAACGAATACGGTCGCCTTGGGCAGGGCGAGATGCACACGGGCCGATTGCACGGCGGCGAGCGCCTGGACCGAACGCGCAAGCTCGCCTTCCAGGGCGCGCTGGAAGTTGACCTGCTCGAGGAATTGCGAAACGCCGAGCTTCTGGTTTTCCATCAGCTCGAAGCCGACGTTGCCGCCCTTGGGCAAGCCTTGCTGCGCGAGTTTCAGGCGCACGTCATGCACTTGTTCGGCGGGCACGAGGATCGCGCTTCCGCCGTCGGAGACCTTGTAGGGGACGTTCATCTGTTGCAGCGATGCAACGATGGATCCGCCGTCCCGGTCGGAGAAATTTGAAAACAGCACGCGGTAATCTGGCGTGCGCGTCCACAGCCATACGCCCGCCATCACCGCGGCGGCGGCGGCGGCACCCAGCATCAAGAAGAAATTGCGTCCGCCCGGCGTCTGCGCGAAACCGATCAGGCCCGATGGGGGCGTTGTGACAGCGACGGCGTTATCGCCAGCTACCTCCATTTTCCCACTCCCGAATAACCGTGTGATTCCATGTTTTGTGTTTTCTTTTCAGGGATTTAGGCTCTTCCCACCTGCGCATTTTCTTCCGCTTCCGTCAAATCGATCGCCGGAACAGAAAGCGGTTTTCGCCTGTTCTCCGACCGCGGCCTTGTTGACGGCGTGTTACCTTGCTGAGGTGAGAAGCCGCGCATGCATCAAGTGTCCGGCCGATGTGCAAGAAGGGAGCAGACATGAAGACTGGCGGAATCGATTCCAGCCGCATCGAGGCCATGCTCGCCCAGCTCAAGGCTGCGGCGACCCGGCCCGGCGACGGCGTCAATCCTTTGATGGGCGCGGCGAAGGCCGACGGCGCGGCGCCTGCCGGCAAGGTGGACTTTTCCAACGCGCTCAAGGTGGCGCTGGACCAGGTGAACGGCACGCAGCTTCGATCCGAGGAGCTGGGCAAGCGTTTCGTTTCCGGAGACGACAGCGTGAACCTGTCCGACGTCATGATTTCGGCGCAGAAGGCAAACATCAGCTTCCAGGCGACCGTGCAGGTGCGCAATCGCCTGGTGTCCGCCTACCACGACATCATGAACATGCAGGTATAAGTCGAGCACGCGCCGCGGGACGGGCGTGCAAAAAAGAAAAGGGAGCCGGCCAGGCTCCCTTTTTCATGCGTGCCACGGAATCAGATCATGCCGGTGGCCTTGGCGTTCCGTTCGCGTTCCAGCTTCGTGATGAAGCGCTGGATGTTTGACATGCTGGCATTGGGCAGGTTGACGAACATGCAGCCGAGGCGGCGAACCGCCTTGCCGCTTGGCAGGCTCTGGTCGAGGGAATTGCGGATCTGGAGGGTGGCAATGACCGGAGGTCCGCCCGGGATCTCAAGCTTGCAGTCCTTGTAGACGGCGCCGATGGTGTTGTCGAGCTGCTTCTTTTCGTCGATCACCCCGATGCCGTTGGCGCTGATGTTCTTCAGCATGACGAGCACGGAGGTCACCGAGCCATCATCGTTCTGCTTGGGAATGATGCACTTCAATGGGTTGGCAACCGGCGTCGGCACGCGGAAATGCTCCCGGCGCTGAAGGCGGATGACGCTCTTGGGAAGCGGCGCGCAGAGCGCGGGACGTTCTTCGTAAAGGCACTCTTGCATCTCGGTCGCGAAGAACAGGATGCGGATGCTGTCGAGCACCGTTTCGAAGGTGACGTTTTCGCTGTCGAGGATACGCTGGTTGGTAAGTTTGCCGGGGGCGCGGTCGATAACGACGAGGTCGCTGGCTTCGTCAATCTCGAGCACCGATGTCACCACGTTTTCGCCACCGTCCGCGCGCATGCTGACCAGCTGGTTGCGTTCGCACATCGCGCGCAGCAGGCTGATGATTTCCCGGCGTGAATACACCCGGTACTGGGAGAGGTCATCGGAGGTGTTTGACATCGAAATTAGGGGTGAGGCAAATTTAACTGACTATGATACCGGTTTATCAGGGTGGCGCGTAGTTTCCACGCGATAAAGCCACGCCAGGAGTTCGGCCACCGCGCGATACAGTGCAGGGGGAATATCCTTGTCCAGGTCGACCTGCATGAGCAGCGCGACAAGTTCCTTCGATTCATGGACGAACACGCCATGTTCACGGGCGCGCTCGATGATGTTTTCGGCAATCAGCCCGCGTCCCTTGGCGACGACCCGCGGCGCAAGATCGCCGGTCTGGTAGGCGATGGCGACTGCGCTTTGCGGGGAATTAGGACGCGCCATGACGCTTGACCGAGAAGAATTCGAGCGGAGACCCGGCGGCTGCGAGCGCATCGGCAAGTGCGGCTCCGTGTTCCTGCAGGGCCTGCGAGCTTTCATCGCTTGCGGCGTCGAGCTGGACTTGCACCCTGTCGCCCGTCAACCTGATCGTTGCCGAAATCTCGCCCAGCGCCGGAAGCGTGAGCCTAAGGCGGCTGGACCAGCTTCCTTCCGCTTCGGAAGGCGCATTCTTCCGCGGCTCCTCTCGTGAGATTTCCCATTCCATCGGCTGTCCGGGAACGAGTTCGCCGCGCCATTCGATGCGTTGGTGTTCAAGTATGGCCAATTGCTGCTGGATCATGTTCGCGGCTTCAGGCGCGATCTCCGGCAGGGATGGCGTCGCGGCCATGATGACGGTGACGTCGGCGGCCTGGTGCAGGGAAGACTGGGCCTGGGCCGCATGCGTCTGTTCGATGACCCGATCCAGCGTGCCCGCCATCGCATTGGCGTCGCCGAGCCGCGCGGCGAGCCGCGTGAGCTGCGAAGCGGTCGGCGGCTCGGACCGTTGCTGCTCGGATGCCGGCGCATTGAACCCCGGCAGGCGGGCCTGCGGTTCCTGCTTCACATCCTCAAGCGACCTGCCGCCCTCCGTCCACTCGCGCAGATGCGATTCGTAGAAGATGCCGCTGGACTCGACCGAATCGCGCAACGCGGTGGCGAGCGCCTCCGGCTGCGGCGCGCGGGCAAGCTCGGGCGCGGGCAGCACCGGATTGGCGGGACGGACGGGAAGCGGTTTTTCCTGCGGCGCGGATTGAAGCAGGTGGTCGACGAGCCGCGCCGTAGTGCTCAGGTTTGCCGGCGCGCTCTCTTCGGGCGGCACGAGGAGGAAAGTAGGCCGGGGCTCCTTGGCAACCAGCGCCATGGAGAAGGTGTCGCCGACCTTGGTGCCCATCGGCAGTACCATGCGGGCATTGGCATCGGCGATCTTCACCAGCTGGGTGCCGTCGTCGAACAAGGCCAGCACCTCGGCCGGAAGGGGCTTGCCTACCGGGAGCTGGGACAGGCGCTGGTAAAGTTCTTCGCGGACCTTGCCTACGGCAACGACGGGCCCAGGGGCATCGAGTACCGTCGATGGGCGCAGGTTGGCAAGGTCCGCCCGCGTCAGCATGGTGTTATCCGGTCTGGTTGGCGCCGTAAGCCTTAGAAAGCTTGCGTTCCGTGCCGGCCGAGTTCATGAGTTCCGCCAACTTGCTCATCCAGGGTTCGGTGATCGAGCGGATTTCACGGTCATCGGCAAGAATTTTCTTGATGATGCTGACCTTCTTTTCCCGGGCGATTTCCGACAAGGCTCCGGGCGCATCATCGTTCTGGCGGATGATGTCGACCTGATGGGAGCAGCGCGACTCCAGCGCGGCCAGTTGCTCCCAGTTGCCCGTGCGGGCAGCCGCGACCATCTGGTCGGTGATGTCGGCAATGGTCTCGTATACGGCTAGGATTTCTTGACTATCCATCTGTCAGGCTTTCGCAAGGCTGGAAGGGGAGGTCGCGGCGGCGGAATACGCGCCCGCCGCTGACGGCTGGCTTGCGCTTTCGGCCGGCTTGCTGCCGATGGTTTCCCATGCGCCCTTCAAGCCCTTGAGCAGATCGTACACTTCCTCGAGCACTTTCGGCTGGTTCTTCAGGTTGGCGATCAGGAGCCGCTTGCTCATGTACTCGTAGAGGGAATCGAGATTGAGGGCAAGGTTGCCGCCGGCCTCCTTGTTGAGGCTGGCCCGCAGGCCGGCGTCGATGATCATGATTGCCTTGGAGATCGCGGCCCCTTTCTTCTCGAAGTCGCCCGCCTGCATGTGCTGGACGGCGGAGGCAACCGCGACCATGGCGCCTTCGAAGAGCATGACGATCAGCTTATGCGGGTCCGCGGCGGCGACGCTGGTTTCCATGCCCAATTTGGCATAGACGCTGGCGCCCGACTGGGGTGATCCAAACATAATTGCTCCTCCTTTTTAGCTATTCTTACTCAAAGCCGCGATTTGCTGTGTCAAGAAAGAGGAGGTTTTTGTCATGCTGCTCATCAGATTGTCCAGAGCGGTGAACTGATCTCGATACCGCTGTTCGATGACGGTCAGGCGATCCTGGAGGCGGGTCTTGTCGTTTTCGAGGTTCTTGATCTGGGTATTGAGGCCGTCCGTGCGAGAAGTCAGGGTGCCGTCGTCGGCCAGGAAGCTGGTAATGAGCGAATTCAGCTGGTAGGCGTAGCCCTTGGTGAAGGACACGGTGCCGCGCGCTCCCGTGGCGCCGCCAGACACCTTGATCCTCAGTCCCTCGGAATCGTCGCCAGTCGCCCCCGTCAGGTATTGCCCGGCGCCGGTCGCTGCCGCGCCATTGATCGTTCCCGCCGCATCGGCGCCATCGGCAGTCACGGGCGCGGCGCCGAACAGGTTGCTTGCGCCGGTTCCCCCGGTCAGGCGGATGGCGGATGACGCTCCCCAGCGGGTGGAGACCAGCTTCAGCAGGCCGCCGCTCGTATCGACGGTGACGGATTGCCCGGCGCTGGTAAAGGTGCTGTTGCCGTTGATTTTCGACTGCACTTCGGCGGCTAGCTCGGCAAGGCTGCCATAGGTACCCGACGCCAGGGTGATGCTGGCGCTGGTGCCGTTGAGTTGCAGCGCGATCGTGTCATTGGTGCCGTCGATGGCGAGCGAGCCGGGCGCGCCGTCGGCGGCAAGGCTTCCCTGTGCGGGGAGGGTAGTGACCTTGACGGGAAAGGCGCCGGCCTTGGTCTTGTCTGTCGAATCGAGATATGACACCTGCGAGTCGGACGATATGCCGACCGCTGCGAAGACCGACATCACCGAACTGAGCTTGCTCGTCATGGCGGCCTGCAGCTTCGTTGCATCCACCGCCAGCGTGCCGTCGCGCTGCTTGGTCACGCCGATTTCCGACAACATCGTGTAGCCGTTCGTATAGTCATTGAGCGGCGCGGTAAGCATGCTGGTGATCTGCGACTGGATGCTCCGCACCGCCGAGTCGCCGTTCAGCACGCCGGCCTTCTTGGTCGTGGCGTCATACGCCGTCAGGTCGCTGATCTTTTTCGTCAGCGCATTATAGGAAGTGACGAAGCTGTTCACCATCGTGGTGACGTTCGTCGTGTCTCGGTCCACGGTTACCGTGGTCGGCGCGCCGCTGTTGGTCTTCAGCAGGTTAAGCGTCACGCCGGGAATAAGGTCGCTGATGGCATTGCTGCTTTTAGTGGCAGGGATGCCGTCGATCTTGAGTTCGGCATTCTGCGCGGCCGATGTTTCGCTCAGTGCCTGTCCTGCGTCGCTCGCCGGATCGTGGGCGAGGAGGTCCTGCAGGCTTCCGGGGTCGCTTACGCTGATCTTCATGCTGCCGGCCTTGCCGGTGCTGTTGTTGGTCAGCACGAGGCGGTAGGGCGAGGCGGATCCATCGTTCACGATGGTCGCGATCACGCCGACGTCTGCCTTGTTGATGGCATCCCGCACGCCGGCAAGGGTATTGTTGCTGCTGTCGATGACGATGGTCTTCGCGCCGCTGCCGCTGGAGGTGAAGGTGGAATTGGTGTATTTCCCGGTGGTGGCGTCGAAACTGCCGCCGCTCGCGTCGATGGTGCCGAAATCGATGGTGATCGTGCCGGTGCTGAGCGGGGCGGCGGTATCGGCCTGGCCGGCTGCCACGAGTTTTTGTGCCTTCGCCAGCTTGGTGACTTCGAGGGAGTAGCTGCCGTTGGTGGCGCTTGCGCTGCCCGTCGCGCTAAGTATCGAGGTATCTGCGGAGGTGACGCGCGCCGTCATGAACTTGCTCGTGTCGGAAAGCGCTTGCAGCGAAGTCTGGAACGTCGACAGGGCGCTCTTGATCGTTCCCATCGCGGAAACCTTTGCCTGGATGGCGGATTCCCGCGTGTTCAGGTCATCCAGGGGTTGCTGTTCGACCTGCATCAGCTTCGACACGATGGAGGCGACGTCGAGACCCGATCCGATGCCGGGCGATGAGATGGAAGAAGTGGAGATTGCCATGAATGCCGTCCTTGCCGAAGCCGGCAATTAGTTCGACGAACGGGCGTTTGTCGCTATGCCGGGTGTTTCCTAAGCCTTCTCTCTTACCAGCAAACCCTGGAGCTTGTCGAGTTCTTTCGCAATGGCGACCGCTTCCTCGGAGGGAATCTGTCGCAAAACCGTGTTCGTTTGCGTGTCGACGATCTTTACCAGAGTGCGGCCGGTATCCTGATCCTGCGTGAACTCGATGTTGCCGGTCACGGGCTTCAGGAAACGGTTGATCGCATTCAGGGACTGCTGGAGCGCTTCGTCGCTGACCGCGCTCTTCTGCGCCTTTTCCGCCTGGTTCACCCTTGCTGCATCATAGGGCACCGCCGGCTGGGCAGAAGCGGCCGGTGCCGCGACGTCGCTTCGCGCGGCAGGCTGGGTCGGCAGGCTTGCCGTGGTTCTTCCAGCTAACTGATTGATCTCCATGATTCACCTCTCAGAGTGGCAAGACGGAAAGCGGTTTCCCGCCTTCCGTCCTGTACAAAGCTACCAGATTTAGGCGCTTTCTTACAACTTTTCGACCTTGCTTAGCCGCGCAGCAGGGACAGCACGCCGTTCGGCAGGGAGTTTGCCTGGGCCAGCATCGCGGTGCCAGCCTGCTGCAGGATCTGGTTGCGGGTCAGGTTGGCAGTCTCGGAAGCGTAGTCGGCGTCCATGATGCGGCTGCGTGCTGCAGACTGGGATTCGACCGACACTTGCAGGTTGCTGATCACCGAGTCAAAACGGTTCTGGCTCGCGCCCATCACCGCGCGCTGGGTGTTGATCGTCTTGAGGGAGGCGTCGATGTTGTCGATCACGGTGCCGATCGCGGTCGCGTCGGCGGTATTGTCGATCTTCGCGCGGCCCGCGCCGGTGTTGTCCGTGCCGGCAACGACGGTGATGCTTGCGTCGGTCTTCAGGTTGGTCGTGGTGATGTCGATGGAGTCGTCGTTGGAGGTGCCTGCGCCGACCTGGAACTTCAGGGCGCCCGCATCGTCGGCGAGAACCTTCTTGCCGTTGAAGGTGGTGCCGCCCAGAACGCGCTGGACTTCCATGGAGAGCTGTTCGAATTCCTTGTCGAGTGCGTCCTTGTCGTCGGAGCCGTTCGTTGCGTTGCGAGCCTGGACGGCCAGTTCACGCATACGCTGGAAAGCATCGCCGACCTTGCCGAGCGCGCCTTCAGCCGTCTGAGCCAGCGAAATACCGTCGTTCGCGTTGCGGATGGCGACCTGGTTGCCGCGGATCTGCGACGTCATGCGATCGGCAATTGCCAGGCCTGCGGAATCGTCCTTGGAGCTGTTGACGCGAAGGCCCGAAGACAAGCGTTGCAGGGAAACCTGCAGGGCGCTTTGGGAGTTACTCAGGTTACGTTGAGCATTCAATGACGAAATATTCGTATTGATAAATGCGGCCATGGTGTTTCTCCTATTAATTGCGGGTTCGTTACCCGACCTGGGTTCCGTGAACGTCGGTTCGCCTGGCTGCTGTGAGACGGCATCGAACCGGTGTTGCTTGGTTTATCGGACGGTTCTACAAAAAGTTGAGAGGATTTTTTCGGGTCTTCGATAAATAACTCAACTTTGAAAACGTCTGACTTTGATTTCGGACGCATTTTTCGAAAGTTGAGCCGGAGACGGGTTTTCCTCGTCGATTTCCTGCTTGGCGGGGGCCTGGCTTCGAGGAGGTGAGAGGGCGCCTGGTTTTGAACGCCAGCCCGTTGTGCGGTCCAGTCGCCAGTCCGGGAACGACCGGATTGATGGCGGAGGTCGTTCCGGCGTTAGTCACTCATGAATGCCATATAGAGAGTCGTTGCTTGCGGAGGGCTCGGGAAGGGGAACGGACGCCTGATAAAGCCGCGGACCTTTGCCTAGGAAAGCCGACGCCCTCGTTTTCAGGAAAATTGACATTTTGAAATTAATGGAAACTTTTTTGATTTACCTCTAAAGATGAGGGATATGTTGCCGAAAAGCATAATGAAGCGGTCTCTTGCAGACCCTGGAGATGTCATTTCTTCCAGGGGACAAACGGCGGCGGATTGAAAACAGATCGGGTTTGGCATGCGCAGGCAGGGCAAGCACTGAATTCCGGGCAGGCGTCAGAAATAAATTTAGAGGGAAGGTCATAATATGGGCTCAATCGTCGTCGGCATGAGCACTGCGCAAATCGCAGCTTTATCAACCTCACAAATCGTAGCTTTGGGGTCGGCGGATATCGTCGCCTTGACCACGAACCAGCTCTCGGCAGGGTTGACCACCGATCAGATTCAAGTTCTGAAAACGAATCAGATCGCCGCGCTGACGACGAACCAGATTGCAAATCTCGCAACTAATCAGGTTGCCTCGTTGACAACGGGGCAGGTGACGGCGCTGGGGACAAGCCAGATCACAGCCTTTACCACCGGTGCCCTGGCCGCAATCCAGACGGATAGCCTGCAGGCCTTGAAGTCCAGCCAGATCGCCGCCCTGACGACGGCTCAAGTCCAGAACCTGACGACAGACAGCATCGTTGCGCTGACCAGCGCTCAGATGCAAAGTTTGACGACGACGCAGGTCGGCGCGCTGACTTCCGGGCAGTTCGCTGCGATGGAAACGATTGACTTGCAGGCGCTGAAGAGCAATCAGATATCGGCACTGACTTCTGCGCAGGTGGTTTCGCTCAGTACCGATACCATCGTCAACCTCTCTAGTTCGCAGGTTCAGTCGCTCACGACGGCGCAGATGCAAGCCCTGACCTCGGCCCAGATCGCCAACATGGAAACAGTCGATCTGCAAGCCTTGAAGACCAGCCAGATCGCCGCGCTCACGACGGACCAGGTACAAAAGCTGACCACCGACACGATTGCCGCTTTGGCAACCGCCCAGGTGCAGGGTCTGACCACCGGCCAGATGCAGGCACTGATCTCCAACCAGATCTCGGCCATCAACTCGAACGACCTGCAATCGCTCAAGACCAGCCAGATCGCCGCGCTGACGACCGCACAGGTTGCTACCGGCCTGACGACCGACCAGATCGGCCAGCTCAAGAGCGCCCAGATTGCTGCCCTGACCACTGCGCAAGTGCAGGGCATGACGACCGACCAGATCGTCGCGCTGGGAACGACGCAAGTGCAGGCGCTGGTCTCGAATCAGTTGCAAGCCCTGACGAGCTCGCAGTTCGCCGCGATGGAATCGGTGGATCTGCAAGCCCTGAAGAGCACGCAGATCGCATCGCTGACGACCGCGCAAGTCGCATCGCTGACCACCGACAATGTGGTCGCCTTGTCCAGCACGCAGATCCAGGCACTGACGACGGCGCAGATGCAAGCCTTGACCTCGGCCCAAATCGCCAACATGGAGACGGTCGATCTGCAAGCCCTGAAGACCAGCCAGATCGCCGCGCTCACCACGGACCAGGTACAAAAGCTGACGACCGACACGATTGCCGCGCTGGCAACCGCCCAGGTGCAAGGTCTGACCACTGGCCAGATGCAGGCACTGATCTCCAACCAGATCTCGGCCATTAACTCCAACACCTTGCAGTCGCTCA
>NZ_JAAIVB010000055.1 GCF_010974945.1 Noviherbaspirillum galbum
AGACAAAACCGGCCCGCGGGCCGGTTTTTTTTCGTCCGCAGAATTGGCTGTCGTGAAATTGATTGTTACGCAATTGAATTGCAAGCAATTCAAAGCGCTTCTATCCATGTGTCCTGTTGCACCATAAAAATATTTTTCACGAGAAATGAATTTCCGTGGAACCATTTCTGGTATGCAATGCTCTGACGAAACGTTGTCCTTGAGCATGATCAAGGGTCGTTTTCAAGAAAGGGGACTATTTTGCATACTTCGACGATTCATCGCCATTCGCTGGCTACCTTGGCTTCCGCCTGCGCCGCCGTTCTGCTCGCTGCCTGCGGAGGCGGTTCCGGCAGCGCGGTCGATACCACCACGAGCGCCACGGCCGACAGTACGGTCGCCGCGCAATCCGCGGTCCAGACCGCCGACAGCGCCGGCACGGTAGTGGAAGCGCAATCCGCAGTAGCAGGGGCGGTCGTCGCGTCCCCCAACAGCACCGTAGCGGCAGCCGCCGCGATCGCGGACGGGAGCAGCAGCGCGCCGGGCAAGTCCGGGTCGCACGCGTCGTCGAATTCCGCTAACGCGAGCACGTCGTCCAGCGGTTCGATGGTTGCCACCGCTCCGGCGACCAGCACCGTGGTGCCCGCACCGGCACCTGCGCCGACTCTTGCGCCCGCACCGGCGCCGACTGCCGCACCCACCGCTGCGCCCACGGCCGCACCCACTCCGGCGCCGACTCCTGCACCGGTACCCGCGCCCGCGCCGGTCCCCGCACCTGCACCCGCACCTGCACCTGCACCCGCACCTGTTCCCATGCCGGCTCCCGCGCCGGCGCCGGTGCCCGCCAACCCCACGCCTTACGGCCAGGATGCGAGCCAGTTCACGCTCTCCTTCGATGAAGAGTTCAACAACGGCTTCAACAGCAGCGTCTGGAATGACCACATCTGGTATGCCGGCTCCAACGCCACCAAGAACTTCACGGTGGAGAATGGTTCGCTGAAGATCTGGCCGCAGCGCGATGCCAGCGGCAGCTTCTTCGACCGCACCATCGACACCGACGGCAAGTTCTACCAGACTTACGGCTACTTCGAAATGGAAGCCAAGCTGCCCAAGGGCAAGGGCACCTGGCCGGCATTCTGGCTGTTCAACCACATCGGCAGCCGCCGTCCCGAGATGGACATCATGGAAGCCTATGCCGGCGGCGAAGGCTGGGGCTACACCAACAGCAGCAACGTCGCCATCCCCACCACCTATGCGCCGACCGTCTGGAAGGGCGACGTCGACGGCCAGATGATGGGCTCGCGCATGTATGACTCGGGAACCGATCTCTCCGCCGGCTTCCATAAGTACGCGGTGAAGTGGGAGCCGACGAAGCAGACCTATTACTTCGACGGCAAGGAAGTGCTGGTCGTGAACGTCACCATGGGCGACCCGATGTACATCATGCTGGACCTGTGGTTCGGCAGCGCCAGCGGCACGCCGGACAACTCCACGCCGCAGGGCAAGGACAACTCCTACGAAGTCAACTACGTGCGCGCCTGGCAGTTCAAGTAAGTCGCCACCGAGCGCATAGCCAGCACAGCAAGGCCGGGTTCATCCCGGCCTTTTTTCATTGGCGGCATGAAGCGACGCGGGAGCCGGCGGGCGATGCCGGCGCCCGGGGCTCCCGGCGAAACGGCGCAAGGGTCATCGTGCATCAAGGCATGTCATTGAGGACTCTCAACCGGAGGGAGCGTGAAAACGGGAATGATGACCACGTTTGCACGAATCCATCCTGTCGCCGACGATGCGCGCCTTCCTCTTTCTTTTCTCGATCATCCTCGTCGCTTCCTGCGGCGATCGCGCGGCCGCGGATGCCCGCAAGGAGAGCGTTGCCGCGTCCCGCGAAGGCGGGGCGAAAGGCGCCTCCGGCAAAAGCCAGTCCACGCGCGACGTGCCGCATCCTGGCGGTCCTTACGGACAGCGCGCCGATGACTGGGTCCTCACGTTCTCGGAAGAATTCGAGCGTTTCAACAAGGACCTGTGGAACGATCACATCTGGTATGAAAAGCCGAACCCGACGCAGAATTTCGCGGTCGAGGATGGCCGCCTGAAGATCTGGCCACAGCGAGACGCGACCGGCAAGTTCTTCAACCGCACCCTGGATACGGACGGCAAGTTTTCCCAGACCTACGGTTACTTCGAGATGGAAGCCAAGCTGCCGCGGGGGAAGGGCACCTGGCCTGCTTTCTGGCTGTTCAATCACCCGGGCGACAGGCGCCCCGAGATCGACATCATGGAAGCCTATGCCGGCGGCGAAGGCTGGGGCTTCGTCGACAAGAAGGGCATGCACCGGCCGAACGTCTATGGCACCACCGTGTGGATAGGCGATGGCAGCTCGGCCGGATCGAAGATGAACGAGACCCACAAGGACCTCTCGGAGGGCTTCCACAAATACGCGGTGAAATGGGAGCCGGACCGCCAGACCTTCTACTTCGACGGCAAGGAAGTGATGAGCGTGCGCACGGCCATGCACGATCCCTTGTACATCATCCTCGACCTCTGGTTCGGCAGCGCCAGCGGCGAGCCGGACGACAGCACGCCCCAGGGCAGGTCGAACGCCTTCGAAGTCAATTACGTACGGGCATGGCGCGCCAGGAACGTGCCGTCTTCCGAGCGCATCCTGCAGAACCGCTAGCTTGCGCCGGCATGTTGCCGGCAAGCCTGACATTCCGTCCCGGAACGAAAAACGCCATCAAGTCTGTACCGTATCAGCAACGCGGCCCCGCTTGATTGTGTTAACGCAAAGTCAAAAGACCGTGCTCCACGAAACTAAGGATGTCCGACGACGCTCCTTGCTTTCCCGGCGCCGTCCCTGTTGTAACTCATCCGGCCGCTTTCCGGCCGGTCATCCGAGATGACGTGCAATGCTCTATAACTCCTACGAATTCATCTTTCTTTACCTGCCGCTGGTCTTCTGCGGCTTCTTCCTGGTTGCGCGCAAGTCGCACCAGCTCGCGGCGCTCTGGCTAGCGCTGGCCTCGCTGTTCTTTTATGGCTGGTGGAATCCGAAGTTCGTCGCGCTCCTCGTCGGGTCGATCCTGTTCAACTTCGGCGCCGGCTACCTCATCGGAAAGCGCAGGGAACACGATCCGGCCGAAGCGAAGATGCTGCTCATCGGCGCCATCACCGGCAACCTTGCCCTGCTTGGCTATTTCAAGTACACGAACTTCTTCATCACCACCTTCAACGGCCTGTCGGGCCAGAACGTGCTGATGCTCGACATCATCCTCCCGCTTGGCATCTCGTTCTTCACCTTCACGCAGATCGCCTTCCTGGTCGACGTCTACCGCGGCATCGCCAAGGAATACCGCTTCGTGCACTACCTGCTGTTCGTGACTTACTTCCCGCACCTGATCGCGGGCCCGGTGCTGCACCACAAGCAGATGATGCCGCAGTTCGCCGCCAAGGAAACCTACCGCATCAACTGGGACAACGTCGCCATCGGCCTGACCATCTTCGCGCTTGGCCTGTGCAAGAAAGTCCTCATCGCCGACAGCCTGGAGCCGATCGCGAATGGCGTGTTCAACGGCGCGCACCGCGGCGAGAACCTCATGCTGTTCGATGCCTGGGCTGGCGCGCTTGCCTATGCCTTCCAACTGTATTTCGATTTCTCCGGCTACTCCGACATGGCCATCGGCCTCTCGCGGATGTTCAACGTCAAGCTCCCGCTCAACTTCAATTCGCCTTACCGCGCGACGAGCATCATCGATTTCTGGCGCCGCTGGCACATCACGCTGTCGACCTTCCTGCGGGATTATCTCTACATTCCGCTGGGCGGAAACCGGCAGGGAGTGGCGCGCCGCCACGCCAACCTGATGCTGACCATGCTGCTCGGCGGCCTGTGGCACGGCGCCAACTGGACCTTCGTGGTGTGGGGCGGCCTGCATGGCGTCTACCTGGTGATCAACCATCTCTGGCGCGTCGCCAGCGAACGCATGGGCATCCGCAAGCTCGGGCCGGCCTGGCTGCGCGCCGGCACCGGCTGGCTGATCACCTTCCTCTGCGCGCTGGTGGCGTGGGTCTTCTTCCGCGCGGAAAACTTCAACGATGCATCCATGATGCTGCAAGCCATGGCTGGCATGCGCGGCCTGTCGGTCGGCGTATCCGCCCATCTGCCTGCCGCGGTGATGTCGCTGGTGCATAGCCTGAAGATGCCGGTCGAGCTGCTCGGCTTCCTGCCGCTGGCCACCGGCGCTTCCGGCCTGAGCGTGCTCGAGGTCGGCCTGCTGCTGCTCATGGCGGCAACCATCGCATGGACCATGCCGAATACCCAGCAACTGCTGCACCGCGTGCAACCGGCGCTGGAGCCGGTGGCCCGGCCTGCCTACTTCGCCGGCCTGTGGAGCGCGTCCTCGCTGTCCTCGCGCATCGCGGTCGGCATGCTGCTCGGCTGCGCCATCTTTGCCATCAATCGACAATCCACTTTCTTGTATTTCCAGTTCTGATGCGAAACTATCTGCTAAGTGTGCTGCTGATGACCGCCGCAACGTTGATGTTGCTGGCAGGCGTGAACTATGCGGTGGATCCGCTCAACCGCATTCGTCCCAATACTTCGGGTGTCTACCTGAAGGCGCAGGAGCGCGAGATGAATCCCGGCGTCGCGCGCAGCATGAAATACGATACCGTGGTGATCGGATCGTCGATGATGGAGAACCTCGATCCGGCATATATCGAGAAACTCTCCGGATGGAAGGCCATCAACCTCGCGGTCGAGGGCAGCACCGCCTACGAGCAGCGGCGCAACCTCGAGGTGGCGCTGCGCACCGGCCAGGTCAAGCGGGTGATCTGGGGCGTGGACTGGGGCTCGTTCTCCCATGGCCCGTTCGAAAGCGCGCCGGGGCCGGGCGTGCCGGACTACCTGTATCGCGACGACAGCGCGCTGGATTACGTGAAGTATGTGTTCAACGTGTCGGTGCTGCGCGCTTCCTTCAAGCGGCTCGCCGGCGTCGGACTGGTGCCCGAGAGCGAGCTCGGCCGAGTGCATAACTGGAGCAATACCTATGACTACGGCTGCAGCCAGATCGCGGTCGAGGAAGCGCGGTTCAAGCGCGTCGGCTCCATCTTCAAGAACCACAAGATCGGCACCTACCGGCAGAGCGTCGACATGAACTTCTTCGCACTCGTGGACGAATATCCCAAGGTCGAATTCTATGCGATGCTGCCGCCTTACTCCGCGCAATGGGTCAGGTCGCTGAGCAACTACAATCCTTTCGCGCTCAACGACTTCCTTGGATTCCGGAAATACCTCGCTTCCTGGAAGCGGCCGAACCTGCGTCTCTTCGATTTCATGGCCGACGAGTCCATCGTTACCAACGGCCATAACTACCGTGACCTCGCGCATTTCCATGAATCGGTCAACCAGCTGATGTTCAGGCGCGCGCTGGCCGGCGAACACCTGCCGGTGGTCGACCACGTCAACAGCTACATCGACAAGCCCATGAAGTGCAACTGACGGAGAAGGCGCGCACCGCGTAGCGGTGCCGCGCATGCTGCCGACGTACTTTCATTTCCTTTCCTAACTTTCTGATTCGCCAGCGAAAGCAATCGCCTTTGTGGCGAATACAAGGTCGGTCATGATTTGCGTCAGGCACGGTCGGCGTGGCATCTCCTACACTTGCTTTCAATGCTCCGTGCCACGCCGGAGACCCGCGCCTCACGCTTCAAGGAGATCAACCTGAGAGTCGCCTTCGTCACGAACACCCCGCCGCCGTATCGCGTTCCCGTTCTACAGCGTATTGCCCGCGTTCCAGGTGTCAGCTTCCGAGCGATCTTTTGCGCGCGGCGCGAGCCGAATCGCAAGTGGGATCTGCCGGCGCTCGACTTCGACCACGTATTTCTCCGGGAACGCTTCTTCACGGTGTCCGGGCGTTACATCCACAACAACCCCGACGTCGTGGGAGCGCTGCGCCGCTTTGCCCCTGATGTCGTCGTGACCGACGGCTTCAATCCGACCCACCTGTATGCCTTCTTCACCGCCTGGCTGAGCGGCCGGCCGCATGTCGCCATGACGGACGGCACCGACGTGTCCGAGCGCGGCCTCGGGCGCCTGCACCGCGCGGCGCGCAGGCTGGTCTATGCGCATTCCGCCGCATTCGTGCCGGCGAGCGCCGGCGGCAGGCGGCACTACGAAAGTTATGGCGTCAGCCCGGATCGCTGCTTCACGTCCTGCCTGTGCGTCGACAACGAGCGTTTCGCGCCGGCGCCGAACCAGGAGAAGCGTTTCGATTTCATGTTTTCCGGACGCATCGAAGCGGTGAAGAACCCGGTGTTCGCGCTCAGCGTCGCGGTGG
Source organism: Noviherbaspirillum galbum (assembly GCF_010974945.1). GTDB lineage: Bacteria > Pseudomonadota > Gammaproteobacteria > Burkholderiales > Burkholderiaceae_D > Noviherbaspirillum > Noviherbaspirillum galbum. Next base: position 6,312 of record NZ_JAAIVB010000055.1, read on the forward strand.
AAGCGGCGAAGCGCCTCAAGCGCAGGGTAAGCATGTTGTATGCCGGCGCCGGCGGCCTCGAGGAAACGGTGCGCAATGCGGCTGCCTTGCATGAACGTTTCGTCGATGTGCATTTCCACGGCTTCGCTCGCCAGGATGAATTGCCGGCGCTCTATCGCGCGTCGCGCATCTTCCTGTTTCCTACCTTGTGGGATCCCTGGGGCGTGGTGGCCAACGAGGCTTGCGCGGCCGGCGTGCCGGTGCTGGTGTCCAATGAAGCGGGCGTTGCCGGAGAGCTCGTCAGGCACGGCGAAAATGGTTTCATCTGTCCGATGGAAGCCTCGATGTGGGCGGACCGCGCCGCGCTTCTGCTGTCCCGTCCGGACATCTATGCCGATTTCTCGAGCAGGGGCCTGCACATCGTCGGCGAGTACAACTTCGACAATGCGGCGGCGGGTCTGCTCGACGCGTGCCGCTTCGCGCTATGTGAAGCGGAGGCGGGAAAGGTCAAGATGCAGGTGTGATTCGTCATGGCATGCTTGGTTTAACGGTTTTCCTGGGAATATAAAGTGGTTCAGCACGTCATCCGCATTCGTTTCGACATCAACATGGCCCGTCCCGGGCTTCCGGCCGGCGCACCGGCGGGAGGCATGCGATGAGTCTGCTGTTCACCTGCTCCATCGACGACGGCCATCCGCTCGACATGCGGACCGCCGAGTTGCTGGACAAGCATGGCCTGCGCGCAACCTTCTACGTTCCGATCAAGAACCGCGAAGGATCCTATGTGATGACGCGCGAGAACCTCCGCGAATTGTCGCGGCGGTTCGAGGTCGGCTCGCATACCTATGACCATTGCTACCTGCGCGAGCTCGACGTGCGCCGGACCTACTACCAGATCTCGAAAGGCAAGAACGGGCTCGAAGACGTGCTCGGCCTGCCGATCAACGGTTTCTGTTATCCCGGCGGCAAGTACAGCGCCAAGGACATCGACATGGTGCGCGCCTGCGGCTTCGTCTACGCCCGCACGACAGCCAATCTTTTCCTGGATGCCGGACATTCGCGTCTGGAACTGCCCACCACCATCCAGTTCTATCCGCATTCGCGCGGGGTGTACCTGCGCAACTACGCCCGGTCCGGCGACTGGCTCAAGCGCGCCGGACCGCTCTACCTCGCCTTGCGCAACGATCACTGGATCAAGCGCCTGCATGCCCTGTTCGACCATGCGGTCGAGGCGGGGCGCGTGTTCCATCTCTGGGGGCACTCCAAGCAGATCGACGAGCTCGACGCCTGGGATGAATTCGAGGCCTTCCTGGCGCACGTCGGACAGCAGGTGAGGGCGGATGCACGCCTGACCAACGGCGAGCTGGTGCAGCGGGTATATGGCGTCGAGCGGAAGGTGCTGGCGCCGACGGCGGCGCATTTCAAGGCGGGATGAGAAGGGAATGAGAAGGGGACGAGACGCGGCGGAGAGCCGCGCCCGTCGCCCGGCCTAAACCGTCCAGCCGCTGGAAACGAAATCCTGGTAAGGCGCGGCCTGCAGGATGGCGTTCAGTACATGTGCCCGCAATACCTCGCGGCGCGGCGATTCCAGCATCGAGGCATGGGTGCCGCCGACGTGCACCGTCGACAGCCGGGTGCAGAGACCGCCCCAGCCATAATCCTCCGGCAGGTCGGGCAATCCCTGGTCCGACAGGAACAGGGTCACCGGCATCGCAAGCGGCTTGAGTTTCCAGCGGCGCAAGGCATCCACGCGCATCCGGTAGTTGCGTTCCCGGTAGAAGGTATAGGAGATCGCCTTGTTCGGCCGCGACGAGGCGGCCCAGGAAAGATAGCGGCCCAGCGCCACGAAGCGCTTGCGCACGAGGCGCAGCACCGTGACGGGATCGGCGGCCAGGTTCAGGTAGCGCAACGCCTGCGCGCGCAGCACCTCGGCGCGGCTTTTGCCGAGGGCGGCGGACATGCCCCACATGCGGCTGTCGATCAGTCCGACGAAATGCACCTTGCGTCCGGCCTCCATCAGGCGGCGCGCCGTTTCGAACGCGACGTAGCCGCCATAAGAGTAGCCGGCGAGCGCATACGAGTCGCAGCCCGGTTCGGCGATGACCTGCCTGAAGGCCGCATCCACGATGGTGCTGAAGTCGCCATCAGCGGGATCATTGCCGCGCCATTCCGGGTAGTCGATGACCTTCATCCGGACGTTGCCGCCGAAGGCGGCGCGGAAATGCGACAGCAGCGGCTCGTCGCCCAGGATGCCCGGCATCATGAACAGCATCGGCTTGCCGGCGACGGGAGAGGCGGTTTCCTCGGCTGCGGCGCCGCGCAGTTGCCGGCCGAGCGCCGCCGCCAGCGACCTTGGCGTACTGGCCGGCTCCAGGATGTCGATCGCCACCTTCGCACCGGCCCGCTGCTCGATCTGGAACCAGAATTCAAGCGTCTTGAGCGAGTCCGCATCCATTTCGTCCCAGCGCATGTCTTCCCGGTAGGCGTTCGGCTTGAGGACCTCGCGCCAGGCGCGTTCCACGATGGTCAGCAGCGCGGGATCAGCCGGCTCGTCGCCGGAAATGCCTGCATTGACGGCATCACGCACGGGGCTGGAATCATTGCGCATGGCTTGCTGGCGTTCCAGTTCTTCCTGGTCCATTCTTTCCAGGCGCTTGACATCCGGCTTGAATCCCGGAAGCAGGGGAATCTGGTCGAGCATGCGGATCTCGGATGGCCGCATGTAGGCGGGCAATCCTGCCGCCAGCCTGTCCTTCAGGTCCGCAAGGACTTGCGTGCCATCAGCGTCGCCAGACGCATCCGGCACCACGTACGCCACCATGCCGATCGTTTCCGTCCCGGCGCGGCGGGCAATCACCACGGCGTCGCGGACGCGGCCCTTGCGCAGGATGGCTTCCACCTCGCCGGGATCGATGCGCTGGCCCCGGATCTTGATCTGCCTGTCCTTGCGGCCGACCAGTTCCCACAAGCCGTCGGGAAGCTGGCGCACGAGATCGCCGGTGCGCTGGATTCGATGGCCGGGCAGCTCGGGGTCGGGCTCGAAGGGACCGGGTTCGAGCTTGCCCAGCTTCCAGTAACCGATGGCGCCGTGGCGGGTGCGCACCACGAGTTCGCCGGTTTCGCCCTGCGCCACCGGCTGCCCAGCATCGTCCACCACCCTGAAGCCGATACCTTGCTGCGGATGCCCGACCGGGACCCGGGCTTGGGTCGGCTGCCAGTCCCGGGGAACGAACCACTGGAAGGCATTGGGCATCTCGGTCGAGCTGTAGCTCACCAGGAACAGGCAGGAAGGCGGCAATACCCGGCGGACCTTCTCCAGGTCGGTGTCCCGCGTCACGTCGCCCGCCACGCGCATGATGCGCAGGCTGGCGCAAGCCTGCATGGCATCCGGCGCGTCGAGCAGCGTGCGTAGCAGGGAAGGAACCGTATAAGCCAGCGTGACGCGCTGCGCCCGCATGAACTCGAGCGTGCCGCCGATGCCGAGGCGATGCACGTCGGCGATGCACAGGCAGGCGCCGGAAAGAAGGGTGGTCAGAATCTCGCGCGTGCCGGCGATCGTCCAGGGGCCGCTGAGCAGCAGCATCCGGTCATCCGGGCCGACATGGCAGGTATTGGCCGAGGCGGCGGCGCGCTGCAGGAGTCCGCGCTGGCTGTTGCAGATGCCCTTGGGCTTGCCGGTGCTGCCGGAAGTGTAAAGGAGGCAGGCCGGCGCATCGACATCCGCCGGCGCAGGGCCTTGCGAAGCGCCTGCCGTCTCGTCCTCGCTCAGAGACGAAGCCACGTCGATGCGGGACAGCGCGGCGGGGAGGTTTTCGACCTGCGGCATCGAAAGATCGCAGATCACGGCATGCATCGCCGACTCGGTGGCGATTTCATGCACGCGAGCCGCGGGTTGCTTGGGATCGATAGGCACGTACGGATGTCCGGATGCCATGCATGCGAGCATGGCGAGCGGAAACCGGCCGTCATTGGGAAAGAAGATGCCGACGGCGCCGCCGCGCGGAACCTGCCGGCCGAGCTGGCTTGCGAGCCGGCGCACTGCCTCGCGCAGGCCGGCGTAGCTCAGCTTGAGATTGCCATCATCCAGGGCATTGCGCTGCGCGTGGCGGTCTGCGATGAACTCGAAGCGCTGGAACAGCGGGCGGTCCAGCCAGTCATCCTCGAAGCCGTCGAATGCGAGGCCGCGGGGACCGCCGTGGTCGATGGGGATGGCGTCCCCGGCGTAGCACCAGGCATCGCGCTGTCGTACCGACGCCTTGACGGCGCCATCAAGTTCAAGTTTGCCGTGATTGTCTGCTGAAGTCATTTGCACAAACGCTTGTTTCACCTGTTGATCGATGGGCGCATGACGCGAGACTGGCGGCCTTCACGAGATGGTCGGAACAAGGCTTCCGCTGGCGTTCGTCGATGCGGTGTGCCATCGGCATGCCGGCGCCGGAGATGCTGGCCGCGAGCGTTTCCCTGCGTTCATTTGCTATCCCGGTTCGACTATAGAAAAAGATTCACTTTCCCAACTTGTTTCATCACAACGATACGTCCGCTTGACAATTTTTTACATGAGGTCGAAGCGGCGCAGCGCTATCCATGCACTTCGTCCGGGGACTAGGGAAGGTGTGATCGAAGCGCCTCCTGATAGGCGCGGTTGACATACCTGATCGCTTCGGACAGCCCTGACGCCGTATGCACCAGCGTATAGCGGTCGCCCGACAGGTGCGATCGGTAGATCCGTATCCTCATCTTCGCTTTGCCGAAGAGGCCGGTGCCGGCACTCGTCTGGACGAGCGCGAATTCATAGCCGAAGTTCTTGGAACGCAGGCGGACCACGCCTTTCGCAAGCAGTTGCCGGTCGGCGGCGAGCACGAGATCGTAGTGCGGCCCGGCGCGCCTGGCGGCGATCATCAGGCGTGCATGCAGTTTTTCGCCGGCTGCGGCGTCATAGGGGCGGTTGGCGGATGACATTTGCAGTATCTCGAAGGTAAGGTCGCGCAAAGGGGCCGAAGGAGGGGTGACAGCGGGGCGTGGCGCCTCCCGGACATCGCTTGCGGTGTCGTCGATTGCGTTCTGAACCACTGGAATGACCTCCGATTGGCATTGCCTATGGATGACTATATTTAAACTGGGAAGCCTAACTTTGTTCACGCACAATATTGGTCGGCGTCGGCCTTGCTCATCGGTATGAATTGCCGTCCTTCGATGCGTCTCGTCACGATTTCCGCGCGCGATACCGGCACGTGTTCAGGGCGTGTTACTTCGTTCGGTTGCGCTCGCCGTCGGATGCCGTGGCGCCTTTCGTTTCCGCCAGCTTCCAAGCCCTCACATACTTTACTTCGAAGGCATTCTTAGGCCCGAGGGGCGTGGTGCTGTCGACCGGGCCGCTGGCGCTGCCGTATTGCATGTTGAGCAGCACGTACATGCGCTTGTTCATCCTGACGCTGGCGGCATGGATCAGCTTGCCGTCGAAATAGAACGACAGCTTATCGGGTTCCCACTTGAGCCCGTACTTGTGGAAGTCGGAAGATAGGTCGCCCGCATGATGCGCATGGGTGGCGTGCGGCCCGGGCTGGCCATTGCCGTTCTGGTAGTAGCTGACGCCATAGCGGATGGGCCGGCGCCTGGCGTCCGCCCAGTATCCCGTCTTGTCGCCGGAGTAGGCTTCCATGATGTCGATCTCCGGCTCGCCCGGCGGCGCGTCGGAGTTGAGCAGCCAGAAGGCAGGCCAGCAACCGGCGCCGGTGGGAAGCCTGGCTTCCATTTCGAAGTACCCGTAGGTCTGGTCGAACTTGCGGGCGGTCGTCAGGATGCGCTGCTTGAATTCGCCGTTCTCGTCGGGCTGGGGCCAGATCCTGAGCATGCCGTCCGCGACCCCGAAGTCGTGCGTGGCGCGCGGCTTGTCGTACCAGATGTGATCATTCCACTTGCTGGCATCCAGCCTGTCGCCATCGAATTCATCGCGAAAGCTCAGGACGTAGTTGTCTGCTTCCTGTCCGTATGGCGCGGGGAGCGAAGCGCGCGGCGATTCCTTCGCGGCCTCGCATGCGCTGACGAGGAGGATGCACGCCGTCGCAAACAGCCCGCCGGCAATGATCATCTTGAAGGTAGGTCGACGTGGCGGGAGACGGCCCGCGCACTGGCCTGCGGAGGGTGGTGTCATGATGCGCTCGACAAGAAAAAGAACCGCCTGCGGTTGCGGCGGTTCCAACGATCTCGTGACGCGCCGGCCGGATCCGCTTCCCGTGGAAGCTTGTCCGGCCGGCTGCCTTGCCTTACTGCTTGCGGCCGATGAAGCCCGCGATGCCGACCTGGCCGCCGGCGTTTGACAGCGCGAAGGTGCCCGCGATTTCGGCCGGGCCGGCGCCGGTGGCGCCCGTGGAAATGACGGGGCCGAAGTAGCGCGCGCCCACGCCGCCCTGCAGCGTGTCTGCGGTCGCCGGACCGGTGAGGTAGTTCGCCACCGTAGTGCCGGCCGCGCCCATGCCCGCCTGCGCCGTGAAGTTCAGCGGGATCGCGGTCGCATACTGCTCGCTCAGGTCGAAGTCCGCCTTGGTGTTGAGGATCTTGACCGTCACCTGGCGGGTGGCGAAATCGACGGTGATCTCGCAGTCGCCATGCACGTAGGCGGCATCTTCGGAAGCATTGCGGGCATACCACCCGAAGACGAAGCCTGCATAGGTTGCCGTACCGGAGGTGGGGATGGCGGACGGATCGGTGACGTTGCCATAGGCGACCAGGCCGCGGCGGTTCTGGTTGAATTCCTTGGGCGCGCGCCATTCGGCGATGCCGACCGTGTCCTTGGTCTTCCAGGCGCCGATGTTCGAATAGGCCATGTTGTAGTTGGTCAGTTCGCGTTCGCCCTTGGTGCCGGCATACGGCACGCCGGCCGCCGTCGCGCCGGCGAGGAAGGTCGGGTTGCCCGATGCATCGGGCAAGCCGCTGCCCGCGTGGATGTCGCCGTCGCCGTGCACCCGCTTGGCGGTCGTCAGGTCGGGGATGTAGCCGCCGTTGCGCCAGTCGCCCGAGCGGAATTTGATGCCCGCGGTTTCGGACGCGGGGCAGGGCATCATCTCTACCGGGCAGCGGGTCGGCAGCGTGCGGGGAAAGTACTGGTTGTTGGCATAGTTCGCCTGCGTCGCGCCGGTGCCGCGTGTCGCGAAGTCGTAGTAGGACACGTCGGACGGATCGGGCAGGGCAGCATAGCTGATCGCGCCGCTGGCATCGAGCAGGGTGCGTCCCGCCACGGGACGGAAGGTTTCCACGATGGGCGGGCGCTCGTTGATGCTGTCGAAGGAAATGCCCATGTTTGTCAGGACTACCGCCGTGCCGGCGACGCTGCCATCGGCCGCCTTGTTCACGCGCAGGTCTGCCGTGCCGCCCGAGGCCAGGGTCAGGCCATAGGCCGTCGTCGGGTTCTTGATCACGGGCTCGAGGTCATTGGTGGATTTGCCATAGACCTGCACGCCCGAACTGGTCAGGGCGATGCCGTTGTCGGTGCGGATGATCGAGGAGCCGCTGCACTGGTAGCTGGCGCCGTCCACGCAGGTCATGACCATCGGCGCGGTGGTGGTCGCCGGCAGCGCCGCGCCTTGCGTGGTGGGAGTGGTGGGAGTGGTGGGAGTGGTTGGCGTTGTAGGCGTCGTCGGGGTGGTCGGCGTGGTGGGCGTGGTGGGCGTTGTACTGCCGCCCGAATTGGAGGCCGTCGTCGGCGTCGTGCCGGAGGAGCCGCCGCCGCCGCCGCATGCGGCGAGCACGGCCAGCATGATGACGGACAGCGGAAGCTGATACTGCATGAATTTTTTCATAGGGACTCGCGGAAGTGGTTGGTCAAATGGCGGCGATGGTGCCGCCTGATTCATTCGGTCTTCGGGAAAATCGGATATCAGAGTTTTAGCTTTTGAGTTGAATATCCGCGATCAAAGTTACTAGTTCAACAAGAGGGGCCAATTGATTCGACTCAAGCAAGTTTGATAGGCGTGGGATGCGATGAAACTAAATTGCGATGCCACAATCGCGCCGCAGCGCATGCGGCGCGATGTTGCAGGAGGCGGGAACTCAGGCGACGCAGTGATGCAGGTCGCCGTAGGAAACGAGCTTGTCGGGACGCGTAACGCGGCTTAGCAAGGGACGGAAGGGCTGCTTCATCTCGGCGTCGATCAGGCTGCCGTCGGCGGCATAAGCCGGATGAACCATGAGTTCGACGACGGTATCCTGCGACATGCATTCGCGCGGAAGGGATGCGATGTCGTTCAGGTCGCAGAAGTAATCCGTGCCTTTGAGGCCGTTGAGTGAAATGATCCAGTTCAGGTTGGCCTTGTAGGTCCTGCGCGCGATGGACGCGGCCCTGACATTGTCGGATAACCTGAGGTAGGGAACGGAAAGTCTGCGCAGTTCGCGGACCACCGCGAGCGAGATGAACAGCTCGGTGTGCACATGGTGATGCGAGTCTGCATGCGTGAGCGAGATGCCATGCTTGCGGCAACGATGGATTTGCTGGGCCACCTCTTCGCGCACCAGGTTGATTTCGTCACGCGGCAGCCAGTAATGCGTGAAGCGCTTGAAACCCAGGTTGCCTTTTTCATCGCAGAAGATGCGCGACTGGCGGATGCCGGTCGTGAGCGGCCGGCCTTCGGTCAGGTTGAGGTGGATGCCGATCTTGTCGGCGAAGCCCATGCGCCGGGCGAGATCGCAGGCGTGTTCGAAGGCGGGCGCGTTCGCCATGATGGTGGTGCTGGAAATCAGTCCGGCGGCAAACGATTCCGCGATTGCCTGGTTGACGCTTTCAGAGTAGCCGAAGTCGTCGGCATTGATGATGAGCATGGATGATCGTTGGGTTAGACATAGGGTTGGGAAACGCCGGCTTCCGACGGGTCCTGCTTCAGCAGGTCTTCGAATTCCCTCAGGATGTTCCGGATGTTGAGCTTGGTTTCCGCGTATTCGCGGCCCGCCTTGCCGAGCGCGTGCCGCCGCTCGCGGTCGTGCGCCAGATCGCGCACCGCCCCGGCGAACGCATCGGCGTCGCCAGGCGCGGTGATGACGCTGCACTTGGACACGACGCGTCCCAGCTCAGTATCGGCATGCGCGGTGGCGACGACCGCGCGTCCGCTTGCGAGCATGCCGGTCAGCTTCGAGGGCATGACGAGGTCTGCGGCATCGGCGCGCTGCGGAAGCAGGTGGATGTCGGCGAGTCCGAGAAGATCGTTGAGCCGCTCGAAGGGCTGCAGGTCGAGGAAGCGGACGTTCCTGAGGCCCGCCGTCTGTTCCTCCAGCTTGCTCCGGCCGGCGCCGTTGCCGCAGAAGACGAACATGATCCGCGGTTCGTCCGCCAGCCGGCGTGCGGCGTCGGCAAGGATTTCCAGCCCTTGCTTGTTGCCCATGTTGCCGGAGTAGAGGGCAACGATGGTGTTGTCGGCAATGCCGAGTTCGCTCCGGTAGCTGCTCGGCCCGTCCAGCGGATAGATGTGGCTCAGGTCGATCCAGTTGGGGCAGTGGACCAGCCGCTCGGCTTCCACGCCCTTGTCGAGGGCATGCTTCATCATGCTGTCGGAAATCGTCGACACCTGGTCGAAGCGCCGCATCAGCCAGCGCTCGATGCCAAGCACCATGCGCCGCGCCAGGCTGCCCTTGAGCAGGCCGAGCGCGAATGCAGCGTCGACTTCGTAATCCTGGATGTGCAGCCAGGCGCGGGCGCGCGTCAGCTTCGCCAGGCAAAGCGCGGCGGGGGCGCAGGCAAGCGGAGGCTCGACCACCCAGACGACGTCCGGCCGCCATAGCAGCTGCCTGGCAACGACGGGAAGGCTGGCGATGGCGAAGCTTGCCAGGTGCAGCAGCCGCTTGCCGCCGGATGGCTGGCGCGGCACCCACAAGGGCGCGCGCCATACCCGCGCGCCGCCCCAGCGTTCATGCTTGTAGAGCAGGGCGCTATACCCCTTGGGGATTTCCCAGTTCGGATAATAGGGCGGCGCGGTGACGACCCGAACATCATGGCCCGCCTGGGCAAGCCACGCTGCCATCTCGCCGGTGTATTTACCGATGCCGGTGAGTTCTGGAGCGAAGTTGATGCCGTACAACAAAATCTTCATGAGGTTCCTCAGCAAGTCGTGGTTTTACGGGCCGGGCCGGCGATCCCATGCAGACCATGCCCGCGGGCATGTCGCGAAAGACGGAACTGCGCGCACCCACGACGGCGCCTTTGCCGATCGTTATTCCAGGGGCAACGAAGACATCCGCTGCCAGCCATGCTTCATCTCCGATGGTGATCTTCCTGCCCCTGATCGGGAAATCGACCTGGGCATAGTCATGGTCTCCGCCGCACAGGTAGCAGGCCTGGGAAACGACGGCATGCTGGCCGATATCGATCTCGCCAAGGCTGTAGAGCACCGCGTGGTCGCCTATCCAGGCGTGATCGCCGATGCTGACCTTCCAGGGATAGGTGATGGTCGCGGTAGGACGGACAAGCACGTTCTTCCCGATCCGGGCGCCGAAGCGCCGCAGCAGCCAGTTGCGGAAGCCGTACATGAACTGGGGCGAGGCGCGGAACAGGGTGGCCTGCACCAGCCACCAGAGCTGCACCGTCACCGCCGAGCGGCCGCGGAAGTTGGGCGGCAGGCGAAAGCGGGAAAGGTCCTGCATCATGCCTGCACCCGTTCCAGCGCCTGGTCACGGTCCGTCATGTTGAGCAGCAGGCGGTCCAGCCTCGCCTGGTGCAGCGTGCGGAGCCTCAGGTATTCGCGGTAGGCGCCTTCGGACAGCGCCTCCAAGGACGTCGTTCCCGTCAGGATGGCCTTGATCGCTTCCGAGGCGTGCTCGACGAAATGATCGATGGTCGGGCAGCCGAGCGCCGCCTGCGCGCCCACCAGCGAGCGGATGCAGCCGCGGTCCGCGGCGAGCACGGGAACGCGTTCGCGCATGGCCTCGAGGATCGTCAGCGGTTCCGCCTCGTTGCGGTACTTGGTCGGGAACAGCAGCAGGTCGACGCCCTGGAGGTAGGCGTCCTTCCGTTCGCCGTAGACCGGGCCGACGTATTCCACTTCCGGATGGTCGCGCATCAGGGCGTCGAATTGTTCGCGGATGGCGGGGTCAACCGGTCCTGCGACGCTGCCTTTCACGGCATACCCTTGCTGGCTCAGGCTGGCGATCACGTCGAAAAACTCGACGATGCCCTTCTCGAGGATGATGTTCGACAGGAACCCGAGGGTAATGCCATGCCCGCCTGCCTTGCGGGGCATCGTTGCCTGCTTCCTGTCTTCGAGGAAGGCGGCATTCGACAGAACGTACAGGCGATGCCTGGGAATTCCGTAGATGGCTTCGAGCTTTTGCGCCATGTCCGCGCATAGGCAGACGTGAACGGCATCGCCAGCGAGCCAGAAACACCATCGGTTGTGGCGTCGCGGCGAGTTCAGATAGACGAAGCTGTGGTGATGGAGATAGATCCTCGCTCCGGACATTCTCGCGACGCCGATCAGCACTGCATCGAACAGCTGGCCGAGGCCGCCGGACAAGCCGACATACATGGCATCGGGCCGCTTGACGAGCGCGAGCGCGAGGAAGGCGATCATCTGCCAGAGCCTTCCCGCCGCGCGGGATAGCGTGCCCAGACGACCGGGAAGGGGCAGCCGGCTGCCCAGCGCGGTCGGCGAGTTGTCGAAGGCGACGACCTCGGTTTTCTCGCCGAGGCATTCGAGCATCTTCTGGTTGATCGCGGCAAAGCCATGCACCGGGGGAGGAAGCGGGCCAAGGAAAAAGATCATGCCTTCCTCGCTTTGTCTTCAAGGATGGTGGAGCAGCCTTCCAGGATCTGCTGGGCGGCATGCTGGGGCGTGAAGGTCTGCATCAGGTCGATGCAATCGCGGGCGACCGTTTCCGTGTCGTTCATGCGGTCGAGGACGAGTTGCAGTTTCTCGGCGAGGTCATTGGCACTCCCTGTCTGGAAGACATGGCCCGTGCGTCCTTCCACGATCAGGTCGGGCGCGCAGCCGCAATGCGCGCTGACGATGGCGGGGCAGCCGTAGCTGAGCGCTTCATTGACGACCAGTCCCCAAGCCTCGCTCCGGCTGGGAAGGACGAGGCATGTGGCATCGAGGTAATAGGAGGCGAGCTGGTCGATGTTCGCGGCGCCGGGAAAGCGGACCGCGTCGGCGAGCCCGAGGGATTGCGCGAGCGCCTGCAGTTCGGATAGCATCGGCCCGCTTCCCACCACGGTCAGCGTCGCATCCGGAACCGTCGCGCGGACCTTGCCGAGCGCCTGGATCAGGATGTCGATTCCCTTGCCGCGGGAAAGCAGGCCGACGAAGAGGAAAGCCGCCCGTCCTGCCACGCGTCGTCGCGCGATGCGTTCCTGCAGCGCGCCGTTCGCGGTGTAGCCGTGGGGAAGCGCCGCCGCCTGGCAGCGCGCGGTGATCTTGTGCGCCGGCACGCCGAAGGTCTGGATGTATTCCTTGCTTCGCTGGCCATAGGCGAAGAAGCCGTCGCACAGGGCGAAGAACAGGCGCTTGAGCAGGAACTTCGGCGTGGATTCCGGCTGGTCGTTGATGGTCGAATCCACGAAGACGGCGCGCTTTTTTCCGGTGAGAACGCAGGCGAGCATCATCATCCAGTATTCGATGAGATGGTATCCGGGAAGCACCACGAGATCGGCGTCCGAGCGCAGCACGCGCAGGAAGAGGCGGGAGCACAGCTGCCACTTCGGCACCGCTTCGTAAGGACGATCGAACAGGAGTTGATAGGGATAGTTGTGATAGGACGTGTCGACCTCGGCCAATTCCTTCCGGTCGCCGGAGGTGGGCGCGATCTGGAAGAAGGTCACTTCCATGTTGCTGGCTGCCGTGCAGTCGTGAACACCCGAGAAGATCAGGCCCTTGTACTTGGGCCACAGGATGTTGTGAAACACGTTGATGCGATAGCGGCCGGCGCGGAGTTGGCTATCGGTAAGCTTCATGGTGTAGATGATCGTTTCCTTCCCTGTGGTTCGCCCTCTGTCCGGCAAGAATCTGAGCAACGGCTCATGCACGCACCCCGCGGCTGTATTGGTTTGTTTTCGCGGTAACGCAGGTGAATGCGCCGGCTCCGCGCGTGCGCCACGGCCGCTGTTCCCGCTGTTCCTATCGCGATGCCAGAGGCTTTGGGTGTTTCCTGACTGAACACTGCACAGTGTGTCGAAAAGCTAACTGCGCATTTTGCGGTGTCACAAAAAGCGGTTTCGGCACCACCGTCCCGCACATTGGCTTTTTGTTGGCGGTTGAGACCCATCAATGTTGGGACGGGTAAAAAAGTCACTATTCCACTTACCCGAATGTAAATAAATCACGTCATGCTCAACCTCACCGTTTGCGGCAAATTTCATTATCCGAAGTACCTCAAGCACTTGAACGAGGCCGGCAAACTCGATTGCTTCTACTACTCCTACAAGCTCGGAGAGACCTTCGGCCTTCCGGCTGAAAAGCGAAAGAACAGTTTCTTGAAGGAGTACCTGTACAACCTCCATCTGCGCACCGTCGGCGAGCGCGGACTCGTCGAGCTCGCGCCGCTCTATCACCGGCTCTGGCAGGACTCCGTCAAGAGGATGTATGCGCCGGCCGACGTGAACCTCTTCATGATCCATGGCAATTGCACCGAGCTGATCCAGATGTGCCGCAGGCAGGGCAAGGCGGTGCTTGGAGAAGCGGTGAATGCCCATCCGCTCTTCCAGGAAGCGCTGCTGCTCGACGAGGCGCGGCGGCGCGGCGTGCGCCATTACTCCAGTCCTTATCTCGTGCGCAAGATGCTCGAGGAGTTCGAGCTGGTCGACCGCCTGCTCGTGTCGTCCGAATTCGTAAAGAGGACGTTCGTCGAACGCGGATTCGACGCGAACAAGATCCTCACATTGCCTTACGGCGTCGAGCGCGGCGCGGTGACGGCGCAGATGATGGCCGACGCGGTGGTGCGCAAGGCGAGCCGGAAGCGCGGGCCGGTAAAGGTCTTGTGCGTGGGACAGATCACGCTCAGGAAGGGGCAGTTCTACCTGGTCGATGCGATCAAGTCGCTGAACATGCGCGCCGGCAGGAAGCGCTTCGAGCTGACGCTGGTTGGCCGGCCGGAAGCGGCCTACATGAAATGCCTCGCCAGGGCAGGGGAATCATTTACGCACGTGGAGCACGTCGCCAACGGCGACATGCTCCGGTTCATGTCGGAATTCGATGTCTTCGTGCTGCCGTCGCTCGAGGACGGTTTCAGCGTGGTGGTCACCGAAGCGCTGTCCGCCGGATTGCCGGTCATTACCACGCGGAACAACGGCGCGGCGGACATCATCTCGGATGGCCGCAACGGCGTCGTGGTGGAAGCAGGCAGCAGCGCCGCGCTCGAGGCTGCCCTGGAACGCATCCTGGATGAACGCATCACCGGGCAAAGCGTGAACCTGCTGTCGTGGAAGGATTATGCTTCGCGGCTCGCGTCGCATGCCGAAGCCATGTTGACGGAGGCAAGCCATGAGCGAGTCTAAACGGATCATGTCCGGCTTTATCGCCAATGGCTACAGCCAGGGCGTGACCATCTTCTCGCAGGTGGTGCTGGTGCCGTTCTTCATCGCCAACTGGGGCGTGAACCTGTATGGCGACTGGCTGATCCTGATCGCGCTGCCGATGTACATCGCGCTGAGCGACATGGGCTTCACCGCTTCGGCCGCCAGCCGCATGTGCATGATGGCGGGCAAGCAACGGGACGAGGAAGTGCTGACGACCTTCATCAGCGCATGGTACCTGTCCATCCTGCTTGCCGCCGGCCTGTCGCTGCTGCTGTTCGGTATCTTCGTCGGCCTGCAGGCGCTGGGCACCTACAAGTTCACCACGATCTCGACGGAGACGGCCCGCCTGGGCTTCTGCCTCTATCTGCTCTACATGTTCCTGACGGTGCTCTGCGGCTCCATGTCGGCGGTCTATAAATATGCGCAGAAGTATTCGCTGAACATCTACATCAACAACACCGCGAGGCTGCTCGAATCGGTCTGTACAGTGGTCATGCTCATCCTGAAGATGGACCTGATCGCGGTGATCACCGGCATGGTAATCATCCGCTTCGCCGGGCTGGTGATGATGGGCGTGGTGGCAAAGCGATTCGTGCCCTTCCTCAGCTTCGGCTCGCGGTATTTCTCGTTCGGGAAAATCAAGGAACTGACCGCGTCGTCGCTGCACTTTTCCATGTTCTATACCGCGGTGAACCTGTTTCCGCAGGCCTTCCTGATCGCCTTGGGAAATGCGTTTTCCTCGGAAGTGGTGGTCGGCTACACCATGGTCAAGACACTGTCGCGCTTCGGTTTCCAGGTCCTCAATTCCTACAACAGTTCGCTGACAGTCGAGATTTCCCATCTCACCGGCAAGCAGGACTGGGAAAAGATCTTCGCCATCGTGGAAAAGAGCTTCTACTATTTCATCGCCTTCGCTGTCGCCTACATGCTGGGCGGGCTCGCGCTCGTGGATGACATCTTCCGCTGGTGGTCGCGCCAGGACTTTTCCATCGACCACATCCTGTTCCTGCTGGTGTCCGCGACTTCGCTGATGCAGTCGATCTGGATGCTGTTCTTCAGCGTCTTCTCCTCCTCCAACAACCACGGCAGGGCGTCGCGCATCTATTGCATGCTGAGCCTGGGTTACCTGGTGGTCGTGTTCGCGGCGATGAAGAACCAGGGCCTGTATGGCTTCCTGGCGCTGGGCCTGCTCATCGAAGCGATCATGCTGGTCGTCCTGTTGTCCGATTACCGCAAGTACAAGGTTGCAAAAAGCTTCAAACTCATGACAACCATCTAGCCAAACAAAGCGAACACTGCGAACAACGCCATGCGCCATCAGATCAAGCTTCCGCTATTCCTGTCGTTCTACTGCCTTCTGTTTCTCGCGGTGCCGAAGTACGGCAGCGCTTTCCAGTTGCTGTCGCTGGCCATGATCGTGATGCAGAATGTCTCGACCGCCATCAGCATGAAGCGCAACAAGGTGACGACCTTCAAGGGCAGCATGACGCCGCTGTCGCTCTTCCTGATCGCCATCGTGCCGCTGGTTTCCCTGACCGACAACGTGTTCAACCTGGAACTGCAGTATATCGGCTATTCGCTGCTGTTCTTTCTCGTGGCCGCTTCGATCTATGTGGTGGTCAGCACGGTGGATTTCCGGACCATCTTCAACAGCTTCCTGGCTGCGGCGGTCATGATGACCTTGACGGTGCTGGCGACCCAGCATGCCATGCTGCGGGATACGCTTTCCATCAGCTACGACGCGGTGAACGGACTGGAACGCTTCGGCCCGTTCAACCTGCACCCCAACCTGGTGGGACATATCTTCGGCGGCTTCGCGGTGATGTTCTTCTGCGTCATGCTGTATGAGAGGGCGCTGCTGAGGAAGGCATTCTTCGGCGCGATGACCGGGCTCTGCTTCATCTACTGCATCGCGGCTTCCTCGCGCGGCGGCTTCCTCGCCGCGGGCCTTGGCATCCTCACGGTGTATTCGATCGCGGTGTGGCAGGACCGCAAGCGGCGGCAGGTATTGCTTCTGCTGGTGCTGGGCGGCATCGCGGTCCTGCTCGCGACCAAGGGTGCCGAAAAGCTCGTCGTCTACCTGTCGTCGATCTTCGAAACGGGAACCGGCGATCGCGGCGTGAACTCCGGCCTGACCGGGCGCACGGACAACTGGGCGAAGCTGCTGCAGACCGTGTTTTCTTCCGTCAGCTTCATGTTGTTCGGCAATGGCCTGAGAACGGGCAGTTCCGAGGTGCTGGGCTACGACATCGATAACAGTTACCTGAACCTCCTCTACGAGATCGGCCTGCCTTGCACGGTGCTCTTCGTGCTGCTGCTGGTGGCTTGCACGAACCGTTTCCGCCGCGCGTTCCGGGCCATGCCCGACGTGGTCAAGGCTTCCGCGCTGGGGATGTTCGTCTTCATTCTCGCCGAGTCGATGGTGGCGCGCTATCTTCTGTCCATCGGCAATCCGGTGTCGCTGTTCCTGCTGTTCTGCATGCTCGGCGCGCGCAATATCCTCAAGGGCAGCTACCTCGCTTCATCCGCGCCGGTCCAAAGGCATGTCCATCATGGCACCTATGTGGGATATGCGAACTACAGCGATCATGGCAATGGCACCGCGCCTGGCGGAAGATCCAGGCCGCTCGGCATGTCGGCCGGAGGCATGGTGAAGGAGGCGCAGCTCGAAAACGCCCAGGCTTGAGCGCGCCGGGGCATCGCTCCGCCGGCAGGGTCTGCGTTCAGAATGAAAAACGGGATTCCCGCGAGGGAATCCCGTTTTTTATCGCATGGCCAGTGATTATGGCTTCAGGCTGGCTTACTTGAAGGTCCAGCTGCGGACATAGTTGACTTCGAACGAGTTGGTCGGGCCGAGCGGCGTGTTGGCGGTGACCGATCCGCTGGCGCTGCCGTACTGCATGTCGAGCAGGATGTACATCTTTTTGTTCATGCTGACGTTGGCCGTCGCCACTACCTTGCCGTCGAAGTAGAAGGTAAGCTGGTTCGCTTCCCACTTCAGGCCGTACTTGTGGAAGGCGGTGGACAGGTCGCCGGTGTACGGTGCCTGCGTGCCGGTCGCGCCAGCCTGGCCGTTGCCGTTCTGGTACCAGCTCGCGCCGTAGCGGATCGGATGCTGGTTGCCGTCAGCCCAGTAGCCGGTCTTGTCGCCGGAGTAGGCTTCCATGATGTCGATCTCGGGCTCTCCCGGAGGGGCATCGGAGTTCAGCAGCCAGATTGCGGGCCATGCGCCGTCGCCGATGGGCAGCTTGGCTTCGACTTCGAAGTAGCCGTAGGTCTGGCTGTACTTGTTCTGCGTGGTCAGGATGCGTTCCTTGTACTGGCCATTCGCATCAGCCTGCGGCCAGATCTTCAGCGTGCCGTTGCTGACGCCGAAATCCTTGGTGCTGGTGGCGGGGTCGTACCAGATGTGGTCGTTCCACTTGCTCGTGTCCAGCGCCGTGCCATTGAATTCGTCCTGGAAGGCGAGGTTGTAGAGCGAGGCGTCCTGGCCGTAGGGCGTCGGCGCGCTGGTGCCGGTCGAACCGGAGGGGGTGCCGCTGGTCGTTCCGGAAGTGGTGCCCGACGTGGTGCCCGAGGTCGTGCCGGAGGATGTCGAGCCGGAAGTCGTGCCGCTCGTGGTGCCGGAAGACGTCGAGCCGGAAGTGGTGCCCGACGTCGTGCCGGTCGTGGTCGTGGTCGTATTCGCATACGAGCAGGACTTGGCCTGGCCGACGGCGGGATCGCCGAACACGCTGTTGCTGCACTCGATGGAACCGGTCGCGGTTTTGTAGAAGTAGGAGGTGCCGCTGCCGTAGCGGACCTGGCGGGTGCCGGTGAAGGTGCAGGTGCCCCATTCGCTCGCGCAGTTGGTCCAGGTGGTTGCCGTGGTGCCGGTCGTTCCCGACGCGGTGCCGGTGGTGGTCGTGCCGGAAGTGGTGCCGGTAGTCGTGCCCGTGGTCGTGCCGGAAGTGGTGCCCGTGGTCGTGCCGGAAGTGGTGCCCGTGGTCGTGCCGGACGTGGTGCCGGTGGTCGTGCCGGACGTGGTGCCGGTAGTCGTGCCCGAAGTCGTGCCGGAAGTGGACGTCGCGGGATCGACGCTGGTCGTCGCGGAATAGGCGCAGACCTTGGCCTCGCCCGGCGCCGGATCGCCGAAGACTTCGTTGGTGCAGGGGGTGGAAGTGGTCAGGGTACGGTACACGTACTTGGTGGCGTTACCGTAGCGCACCTGGCGCGTGCCGGTGAATTTGCAGGTGCCCCATTCATCAGCGCAATAGGTCCAGCCGGATCCGGTGGAGCGGCCCCAGGCCGCCAGCGTCATTTCGGTCTCGGCGGAGGTCGCGGCGGCAGCGGTCTGGTCGGCGCCAGAGGCATTTGCGCTGCCATCGCCGCCGGCACCGCCGCCGCAGGCGGCGAGCAGGGCGGTGCTCAAGGCGGCCCAGGAAGACTTTCGGCGGAATGCGCGTCCAATTGCGTTGTGATGATTTAACATGGGTCCTCTTTCCGAATGATTATTGATTAATCGCAAAACGTGTTGCGTGTCGGTAAGAGTCTTTCCTGAAAAAAATAGTTCCGCCGGAGAATATTTCTAGATGTAAATGACCTGAGGAAACTAGTTTCCACAGATCATTTGAGGGCTGACAAGAAAACTGCCTTGAGGGAGCGAAGGGGATGCCACCCTTGCAAGCGCGCGGCAAATACCGCTGGAATCATGAGCGTTATGGCAAGACCCGAGCGGGAGGCACGCGGGGTTGCCGGAGCGTCAATGATGAAAAGCCAGGGAAGGGAAAAGCGCGGGAAAGCGTGTCAGGAAGACATCGATCCGCAGGAAAGCGGACCGGCGGTCGCCGGTCCGGATGGGGTCAGGCGTTATTGAACTGCAACTTGGTATTGAGCAGCTGGCGCGTGAAGGCGAGCACGAACAGGGTGTTCGTGACGGCATAGCGCTTGAACAGGCGGCGCGGTTCGGAGGCGAGCCGGTAGAGCCATTCGAGGCCGTGCCGCTGCCACCAGAGCGGCGCGCGCTTCACGACGCCCGAGTGATAATCGAACGCCGCCCCCACGCCGATCATGACCGCGTGGATTCGGTCGCGGTGCTCGGCCATCCACTTTTCCTGCTTCGGGCAGCCGAGGCCGACGAAGACCACGCTGGCGCCGGAATCATTGATGCGGCGGACGATCTGGTCGTCCTCTTCCTTGGTCAGCGGGCGAAAAGGAGGCGCATGCATGCCGCCGATGCGCAGCTTGGGAAACTGCTGCCGCAAGGTTTTCTCGAGCTGGCCCAGGGTCGATTCGGTGCTGCCGTAGAAGAACACCACCTGGCCGCGCCGTTCCGCTTCCGCCAGGTACTTGATCATCAGGTCGGGGCCGTTGATGCGTTCCTGTCCCTGGTGGCCGAGCTTGCGCAATGCCCACGCGACGGGCGCGCCGTCCGCGGTCGCCATGTCAGCGTTGTTTACCGCGATCTTGAATTCGATGTCCTGGGTGGTCGTGACGACGGAATGCACGTTGCAGATGCAGACATAGCGCGACTCGCGGGCTGCGCCCCAGTTGACGATGCGGGACAGCGCCTCATCCCACGTGAGTGCGTCGATGAACGCTTCCAGTACCGGTTGTCCCTTGCGCAGCATAGTGCTTCCCTCTGATTGTGGCAATCGCATCTTCATAAATACTCACTAACATCTCGTGGTTGCGCGCGGGCGTGTAGCTGGCCTCGTATTCCGCCCGCGCCGCCATGCCCATGCGGACCATCTCCTCCGGATGATCGTCGGCCCAGGCCATCTTCGCGGCCAGGTCGGCGGGATCGCCCGGATTGAACAGCAGGCCGGTCACGCCATCGTTGACGATGTCGGCCAGGGCGCCGAGCCGGCTGGCGATCACGGGCAGGCCGCTGCTGAACGCCTCGACGATGGTGCGCGGCGAATTTTCGTAACAGATGCTCGGCACCACCAGGTAGCGCGCATCCTGCATCTTGCGCAGGATCTGCTCCAGCGATAGGTGGCCGAGCCAGGCCGCGCCGAAGCCGCTACGGACCTGTTCTTCCAGCGGCCCGCTACCGACGACTTCCAGCGCATGGCGTTCCATGCGGCCGGCAGCCTGCAGCAGCACGCCGATTCCCTTTTCGGTCGACAGCCTGCCGACATACAGCCCGCCCCGCCTGCCGCTCCATTGCGGCGCCGTGGCGGAAGGGATGAAGTTGGGTTTGATCCGGATCTTGTCGGCCGGCAGGCCGCCCTCGATGTACTTGTCGCGCGCGAACCGGTTCAGCGCGATGTAGCGCGTGACCTTGTCGCGGTAGGTTCCGAGCATGCGGTGCACGCCCAGCATGCCGGTAACGACCGCCGACTGGGCGGCCGAATCGCGGTAGCAGCGGTGCACGACGGAACGCCAGGGCAGCTTGCCCATGCAGTCCTCGCAGATCTTCCCGTCGCGCAGGAAGATGGGCTGCGGGCAGAGCAGCCTAAAGTTGTGCAGCGTCTGCACCACCGGTATTCCCCTGCGTGCCGCCGTCCAGTACAGGGAAGGCGATATCAGCGGGAAGGTGTTGTGCGAATGGACCACGTCGGGCTGGAAGTCGTCGCACAGGCGTCCGGCTTCCCTCGCGGTATCGCCGGACCACACGGCCTTCATCGCGGCGGCGACCTTGGGCATGCGTTCGATCTCGTCGTTGTGCACGCTGTACAGCGCGACCTCGTGGCCATGGGACCGCAGCAGCTCGACCTCGGCCTCGACGACCGTGTCTTCGCCGCCGCGGTACTGGTAGCCGTTATGGGCGATCAGGATTCTCATTGTCAGCCTACCTTGGTTCGCTCGGATGCCGCGGCCTGCTTGCGCGGTTTCTTGACGCTGACCGCATGCCGGCAGGCGGCAACGACGCCCTCTGCGGCATGCTTGAAGGTGTACTGTCCCGCTAGCGTCCGGCTGCGGCGCGAGAAATCCGCGTACAGTTCCGGTTGCGTCAGCAGCGCGATCGCGCGCTCGGTCCACGCCTCGTTGTCCAGCGCGCGCACATAGCCGTTTTCTCCTTCGAGCACCAGTTCGCCCACCACGCCCGCATGGGGAGACACGATGATCGGCAACCCGGCCGCGGCGGCTTCGTTGGCGACCACGCCCCAGACGTCCGCCAGCGTCGGGAACAGGAAGATACGGGCCGAGTCATAGAGCGCGGGCAATTCTTCCTGCTCGGCGAAGCCGTGGAAGTCCGCCTGCACCAGGCCGGCAAGTCCCGCGGCGCTTTCCCGCAGCGCGTCTTCCTGGGTGCCGTTGCCGACGTAGAGAAGGCTGGTCTGCCGGCCGAGGCGACGCGCTGCCTCGGCGGCGACTTCCAGCGCGAAGCCGGGGTTCTTGCCTTCGACGAGACGGCCGCAGAAGATGAAGTCGTAGCGCTTCTCCTCGAACGGCGTGTGCAGGCGGTATTCCTCGTTGGCGATGCACAGGCATGACTTGAAGCAATCGGCAGCCGGAATGCCGTAGCTCTCGTACAGGCGCTGGCCGCCGTCGCTGGCGGAAAGGAAGGCCTGCGAGCGCGAGTACACGATCGTGCGGATGCGCTTGTGCCAGTTGCTGAGGGCGCGCTCCGATAGGTCGGTGCCGTCCGTCATCGGCACGTGCGCCGCGCCGGTCAGCACCGCGTAGCCGAAGGCGTACAGGTAGGTCGGGTTGAAGCCGGTGGTCACGATCACGTCCGGGCGGAAACGCCGCAGGGCGGCCAGTACGTCCGGATTGTTGTGGATGAAGTTGTCGCCGCGCGTGACGAAGCGTTCCTTGAGAAAGACATGGTTGAAATTCAGGGGCGGCAGCATCCAGCGCCGGTTCGGCTCGCGCCGGCTGCAAAAGATGACCTGCAATTCCACGTCCGGCATCTTGCCGATGATTTCATACACGGGGATGCGGAATGGCGGCGGATGGTTGGTGATGATGACGATTCTCATGGGGGGCACGCTTCGGACGCCTCCTGACCGCCGCTTTTCATTCTCATCGGAATAGAGGGAGATATTGTCGTTTGATGGCAAATACATTCGCTGTTTCCAGGGCTCCGTAATCGCTTTACCTTGTCTTGCGAGTGTGCGCCGTTCCAGATGCAGACCATGCCTTGTTGCACTTCGTTCCATTGCTGGCAGTGCATCAAGTCGCTGCCTCGATTGCGGGAATCGCGCGGCGCAATGCGGCACGGGCCGGCCTGGCGGCGCGCGGCAAGGTTCACTCGCTTGTGTTTCATGCTCTAGCCTTTCACCCGCCGGGGGGACGGGGAACGAGACCCCGGACGTCCCGGCCGGACATCGGAATACCGGATGCCAGGCTCGCGCGCCTCAGTGCTTGCGGCGCCAGTGCAGCATGCCATCCAGCCTGCCCAAGGTGATCTGCCACCCTGCGAGCAGATCCGCGCCGAGCGACCCCTTGAGCAAGGGCCGGACGACGGGAGCCACCAGCCCGCGGGCGACGACCCAAAAGGGAAGGCGGTGCTTTGCATACAGGGCGCCCGTCCCGCGCGCGCGGTGGCGCAGCGCGTTTCGCATGCCGAGGGTGACCTGCGGTTGCGCCGAGGCGACCGCGTGATGCACGCGCGCCAGCGGCTCGTAGGTAAAGAGCGCACCTTCGCGCAGCGCGCGGAAGGCGAAATCGGTTTCCTCGGCGGCGCCGAACCACTGGCCGACCCCAAGCCGGGGATCGAAGCCCTCCAGCTTGAGGCACAGCTCGAGGCTGCAGAACAGGGTGATCGAGCAGACCGGAATGTCGCGGAAGGCGCTCGAGCGCTTCCAGCTCAGGTCGGCGGCCGAGGCCGGCTGTTCATCCTGTTCGACCCAGCGCGCGATCACGCCGCCGGGCTGGTCCGCGCGCTGGAAGCGCCTGGCGAGCGCCTCCAGCAGGTCGCAGTCGTACCAGCAATCGTCGTCCGGAAATCCGACGTACCTGCCTGTGGCGGCAGCAATGCCTGCATTGCGGGCAGCGGCCAGATTCGGCGGCGTGAGCCGGATGTGCCGCAGCGCGATGCCCAGCGAGCGGGCGCGGTCGAGATGCGGCTTGAGCCGGTCGTCGGCGTTCTGGTCCACCACCACCACTTCGAAATCGTGCAGCGTCTGCGCCGCCAGCGACACGAACATGCGGTCGAGCTCGTCGGTCCGTCCGACCGTGGCCAGGATGAGGGAAAACAGCGGGGTCTTGTCCCGGGTGTCGTCTCGCGTCATGCTCATGGGCGCGCTCCTGCCTGAACCATGCGC
This sequence comes from Noviherbaspirillum galbum, assembly GCF_010974945.1. GTDB lineage: Bacteria > Pseudomonadota > Gammaproteobacteria > Burkholderiales > Burkholderiaceae_D > Noviherbaspirillum > Noviherbaspirillum galbum. Next base: position 29,976 of record NZ_JAAIVB010000055.1, read on the forward strand.
TGGCGCCGCACCAGGTAGCGTGCGAAGTGGATGGCGCGCGCGATCGGGTTGAAGCCGGCATGCGACAGGCGCACGCGGAAGTCTTCCTCCAGCGCCGGCAGGCGGTCCCGGGTGGACAGGCTGCCGTCATGCTCGCGGAAGGCCGCCAGCGGCTCGTCGAGCTGGACCGGATCGCCGAGCCCGCCCAGCTTCAGCCAGAGGTCGTAGTCCATCGCATACTTTAGCTTGGTGTTGAAGCCGCCGGCGCGCTGGATGAATTCGCGGCGCACGAAGGTCGCGGGGTGCGGAATGAAATTCGTGCGCAAGAGCTGCGAATAGCTGTAGCGCGGCGAGACGTATTTCTCGCGCTGCAGTTCGCCGTCCAGGTCGCGCAGGATGCGGCCGAACAGCCAGTTCTTGCCGCTGGACTCCAGGTGCGAGGCGACCGCCGACAGCACGCCGGGATGCAGGTAGTAGTCGTCGGAATGCAGGTGGGCGATGACGTCGCCGGTGGCGATCTCGATCCCCGCGTTCATCGCGTTGCTGATGCCGCCGCGCACGTCTGTCAGCAGGCGGGTGGGGCGCTGGATGCGCTTGATGCGTTCCAGCGTGCCATCGGTCGAGCCGCCGTCCACGAAGATGTACTCGATGTTCGGATAGTCCTGCGACAGGACCGATGCGATGGATTGCGCGAGATACGGCTCGCTGTTCCAGGTGCAGGTGATGATAGAAAATGTCAGTCGTTGCATGATGTCCGGGCCTGCGAAAATTGCGTTAATCCCATGGTCGCTTTCCTTCGTCAGGGAATGTCATCAGGATGGGATATTTGCTCGCTTGCCGTTATGATCTATTGCAGCAGTTATTAAGCATTGGATCTGTGATACTGCAAATTTTGTAACTGCGCGTAATCGACCGCGGGCCGGTTCGTGAAATACACTTCGCGGCCCTTGGTCAGCACGAGCGTGAACAGCAGTACGTGGGTCACGAATTCGCCGCTGAAGATGCCTGCCATGTTGAAGGGCGCCTCGGTGAACAGGCGCACGAAGATGACCCAGAACAGCGCCAGCGACAGGCCGCGCGTGGCGGTATTGGCCGCGAACGCATAGCGGAACAGGGTCGCCACGTACACCACCATGCCGGCCAGGCCGACCGCGCCCGCCACGGAAAGTGATTGCAGGAACTGGTTGTGGGCGTTGTAGGCGAAGGCCATGTCGACCTGCCGGCGGAAGACTTCGTCCCACATCGCCGAACCATAGCCGAACAGCGGGCTCTGCTTCCAGGTCTCGATGGCCACGTTCCAGATCTCGGTGCGGCCGGTCAGCGTCGTGACCTGTTCCTGCTGGTCGATGGCAACCTTTGCCAGCGGATTGTTCGTCATCAGGTAGGCGGCGACGGTGACCGCCGCCAGACCGAGCACGCAGACGAGCATGGGCCGCAGGAAGCGGTGAAGCGGATAGACGGCACGGCGCCCGCTGCCGCCGGTGGCCGACGCGTACATCATCTTGCCCCACCATAAGGTCGGGAAGGCGAGTGCTGCGGCCAGCCAGGCGGTCTTCGACTGGGAGAGGGCCAGCACAGCCAGTCCGGAGGCGATGCCGACCAACTGCAGCACGACATTGCGGAAAGGCCGGCGGGCGAGCAGCAGCAGCAGGATGACCGCCAGCGGCCCGGTGCTGTTCGGGTTGGAGCCCAGTCCCCACAGCCGGAAGCCGACGCCCGGGATGACGCCGTCATAGCCCTGCTGCACCGAGGCATTCGGCAAGAGATAGATCGCGGCGCAGCTGGCGATGCAGAAGAACAGCAGCCCGGATTTCGTCGCGTCCAGCGTCATGCGGGCATCTCGCGAGCGAGAGAGATAAACCGCGATCGTGACCAGCAGCGGATAGATCAGCTTCTGGTCGAACACCGGGCGCGTGCCGAACAGGTTGTTGAGCACGAAGTTCGAGATGTAGAAGGCGAGGAAGGCGAAGAACAGGCCCCGTCCTTCGCGCGGCATCGCCTCGTGGCGCATCATTGCCGACAGGAAGCGCGCGAGACAGACGCCGAGCACCGCCGCGGTGATGATCCGCAGGAACCAGGTCAGCTGCGCGGTTTCCGCGCCCGCCGCGGTGCCGATCTCGAATTCCGCGTTGGACACGTTGCGCCCGGAAAGGAAGGCCAGGCCGCACATCGCCAGCAGGATGAGCGGATTGATGAGCGCGACCGTCCATTTTCCAAACTGCCGGTTGATGCCGATGAAAACGCCCACCGCCATCAATCCGATCATGCCGGCGGCCGCGGCGCCGGCGATGGTGACGACGAGGGTGGCAAGAGAGGTGTCATTCATGGATTCACCCTTAAACGTGTTTGTTCATCTGGCTGCGGTAGAGGAAGCGGATCACCGGTTCGCCCGCTTTCCGCGGCATGCGCTGCGCGACCTTTTCGAACAGCTGCGCGACGTGGTGGTGCATCAGCCGCGGGAAGAGCCAGAGCGAAAGGAGGAGGCCCGCGCCCCCGGCGAGCACGTCGGCGGCCAGCCAGAGCCAGACGTGGCCGGTGATTTGTCGCAGGGCAAGGTCGGTGGTCCAGATCAGGGCGGTGGTAAAGACCGTGGCGACGAGGCCGCCCTGCATGGCGGCGAGCACCGCCGACGGCCTGAGGTCGAGGGCGCGGCAGGTGGCGATCACGATGGTGGCCGAGCGCAGCAGGTACATGCCGAAGGTGACCCAGGCGACCGCTTCCAGGGAAACCCTGGCCGCCAGGATGCAGGCGATGACGAAGCCGATGGCGATCGGCACCTGGATGTTGAATTCCTTCTGCGTCTGCCCCGACACCCAGAGGATGGGCGTGGCCATGCCAAGCAGCAGGTAGAGCGGCATGGCGAGCGAGATAGGTTGCAGCAGGTCGGCGGCGGGCAGCCACGCCTGGCCATACAGCGCCTCAAGGATGGTATGCGAGCATGCCGCGATGCCGGCGAAGACCGGGAACAGCACGAGGGTGACCGCGCCTATCGTGGTGAGCAGGGCCTTGCGCAGGCGGTCGAAGTCGTCCTGTACCTTGGCGCTGGCGGAGAACAGCGCCGACTGGATGACGCCGATGAGCGTCAGGGCGGGGTTGGACACCAGGTTGTAAGACAGCGAGTAAAGGCCGACGTCGACAGTCTGGAAGGCGCGTCCGACGATCACCCGGTCGACGTTGCTGATGATCCAGTTCAGGATGTTCGTGATGAAGACTCGCCCGCCGTAGACGAGCAAGTGTTTGTCACCCTTCTGCCACAGCAAAATGCGAACCGGGTGCCGGCACTTGTTGTACACCATGATGAAGGCGGCCAGCTCGCTGACGATGAAGGCCATGATCAGCGCCCAGACCTGGTAGCCCAGCATCGCCATCGGAATGCCGACCAGCAGGTAGCCGATGATGTAGCTGATGACGTTCGCGGCCTGCAGCGAGCGGAAATCCATCTCGCGCTTGAGCAGGTTGGCCGAGGGCGACGATACCGCGTTGATGAAGCAGATCACGGAAGCGACCTGGATCACCGGCACAACCCGCGGTTCCTTGAAGAAGGCCGCCAGCGGCCCGGCGAACAGGTAGACCAGCGCCGCGACCGTGGCGCCGAGGATGAGCTGCCAGGTGAAGACGAAGCGGATGTCATCTTCCGAGACTTCCTTTTTCTGGATCAGGCCGTAGGAGATGCCTACGTCCGAGAAGAACTTGCTGAAGCTGAGGACGATGGACGCGATGGCGAAGATGCCGTATTCGGAAGGACCGAGGATGCGGGCGAGAATGACCTGGGTGACAATCTGGAGGACCGCCCGGAGTGCGGAACCGAAGCTGCCCCAGAAGACCGCGCTGATTCCCTTGCTGGATAGATTGGTTTGTTGTTCCATATCGGATACTGTTTAGTCCGTGGCGCCTGAGGCCAGTTCCGACCGGAGCGACGGATCATGCGCTGGCACAATCCGTCGTTTCAACGTGATACGCTCAGGCGCGCACGGTCTCCTGCTGGAAGTGTCTGTAGGTCTCCACGATGCCGTCGCTCAGGCGCATGCCCGGGCGCCAGCCAAGCTGTGCAAGCTTGCCCGTGTCGAGCAGCTTGCGGGGCGTGCCGTCGGGCTTGCTGGTATCGAATTCGATGCTGCCCTTGAAGCCCACGGCGCGGCGGATGACTTCCGCGACCTCACGTATTGTGACGTCCTCGCCTGTGCCAACATTGATATGAGATAACATGGGACTTGTATTCAAATCATAGGTTTCGCGATCCAGTTCCATGACGTGCACGCAGGCATCTGCCATGTCGTCGACGTACAGGAATTCGCGGCGCGGCTCGCCCGTGCCCCAGATCGTGACCTTCTCCGCGCCGTTCATCTTCGCCTCGTGGAAGCGCCGGATCAGCGCCGGGATGACGTGGCTGTTCTCCGGGTGATAGTTGTCGCCGGGACCGTATAGATTGGTCGGCATGACGCTGCGGAAGTCGCTGCCATACTGGCGATGGTAGCTCTCGCACATCTTGATGCCGGCGATCTTCGCGATGGCATAGGGCTCGTTGGTCGGCTCCAGGCTGCCCGACATCAGGTACTCTTCCTTGATCGGCTGCTGGGACATGCGCGGATAGATGCAGGACGAGCCGAGGAAGAGCAGCCGCTTGACGCCGGCGCGCCAGGCTTCATGGATGACGTTCGCCTGCACCATCAGGTTGTCGTAGATGAATTCCGCCGGATAGGTATTGTTCGCATGGATGCCTCCCACCCGCGCCGCCGCGAGATACACCTCGTCGATCTGCTCCGATTCGAAGAATGCGCGCACCTGGGCCTGGTCGGTCAGCTCCATCTCGGCGTGCGTGCGGGTGACGATGTTGGTGTAATCGCGCTTGCGCAGGGTGCGCACGATGGCCGAGCCCACGAGGCCGCGATGGCCGGCGACATAAATGCGCTTGTTCAGGTGTGTCTTCATGTTTTCCTTCGTTTGGTAACGCTTGCAATAAAGCCGGTTGCTGCCGATTCGCCGGCGCGGGATGCCTTGCCGGCGCTTGATGCCTGTTGATTGATTCCTGTTGTCCGATGTCTGGCGCCGCGCCGGCGCTCCGCCTCACTCGCCGGGGAAGCCGTAGGCGTATTCCTGCGACTGCAGCAGTTGTTCCTTGCCTGCCGCCTGCAGGTCCGCGCGGACCATTTCGCCGACCAGCTGCTGGAACCCGATCTTCGGTTCCCAGCCGAGCTTGCTTCTCGCCTTGGCGGGATCGCCCACCTTGCTCATCGCGTCGATCGGGCGGAAATACCGCGCATCCACGCGCACGATGGTTTGGCCGGCGGACAGGCTGGCGTTCGTCCCGGGGTCGGCGACCACCGCGACTTCGTTCTTTTCCGTGCCTCGCCACTCGAGGACGATGCCGAGTTCGGCGGCGGCGGCGTCGACGAATTCGCGCACGCTGTGCTCGATGCCGGTGGCGATCACGAAGTCTTCCGGCTTGTCCTGCTGCAGCATGCGCCACTGCATGTCGACATAGTCACGGGCATGTCCCCAGTCGCGCCGGGCATCGAGGTTGCCGAGATAGATGCAGTCCTGCCGACCAAGGACGATGCGCGCGAGCCCGCGCGTGATCTTTCGCGTCACGAAGGTCTCGCCGCGCAGCGGGGACTCATGGTTGAACAGGATGCCGTTGCAGGCATACATGCCATAGGCTTCGCGGTAGTTCACCGTGATCCAGTAGCCGTAAAGCTTGGCGATGGCGTAGGGACTGCGCGGCTGGAAGGGCGTGAGCTCGTTTTGCGGATGCCCCTCGGCATCGCCGAACAACTCGCAGCTCGATGCCTGGTAGAAGCGCGTCTTCTTCGCCAGCCCCAGCCGCCGCACGGTTTCGAGGATGCGCAGCGGGCCCAGGGCATTGGAGCTCGCGGTGTACTCGGGCTCTTCGAAGGACACCGCCACGTGGCTCTGTGCCGCGAGGTTGTAGATTTCATCCGGCTCCACGCGCTGGATGATGCTCAGCAGCGACGAGGTGTCGGTCAGGTCGCCGTGGTACAGCAGGAGGCGGCGCTGGGATTCCTGCGGTTCCTGGTAAAGATGATCGATGCGGTCCGTGTTGAGGCGCGACGTGCGGCGCTTGATGCCATGGACGACGTAACCCTTGGAAAGCAGCAACTCCGCGAGGTAGGCGCCGTCCTGCCCGCTGATGCCGGTGATCAGGGCGACCTTCGGCCTGCCATCCGGGCCTTCGTTGCCGGCGCCGGCGTCGTTCTTGGTGCTTCTGGACAGTTCTTCTTTCATGCCGTGTTTCCGGTTGCGTTCCGATGCCGCCTCAATAGGCGTTCGTTCCCGTCCAGCCGCGGAAGGCGGTCCACACGATGATGCGGATGTCCATCCACAGCGACCAGTTCTGGATGTGGTCCAGGTCGAACTGCACGCGCTTCGCCATCTTGTCGACCGTGTCGGTTTCGCCGCGGTGGCCGTTGATCTGGGCCCAGCCGGTGATGCCGGGCTTCACGCGGTGGCGCAGCATGTACATTTCCAGGAGGTCCTTGTACATCTCGTTGTGCTGCATGGCGTGGGGCCGCGGGCCGACGACGGACATGTCGCCCAGCAGCACGTTGAGGAACTGCGGCAGCTCGTCCAGGCTGGTGCGGCGGAGGAAGGCTCCGATCGGCGTGATGCGCGAGTCGCCCTTGGTGGCCTGGGTGACCGTGCCGTGTTCCTGGTGGACGATCATGGAGCGGAACTTGTAGCAGTTGAACGGCTTGCCGTTCAGGCCCATCCGCGGCTGCTTGAAGAGTACCGGCCCGGGCGAGGAACGCTTGATCAGGATCGCCAGTACCGCGAACAGCGGGGCGAGCAGGATGAGCGCGACAGCGGCGAAGGCGCGGTCGAAGATTTCCTTGACGATGCCGTTGATGCCGCTCGAGATCGGCTGGTTGAGGTCCACCACCGGGAAGCCGAGGAAGTTCGTCATCTTGTTGCTCAGCATCTGAAGGCCCATGATGTCGGGCACCCAGCGGATGTCGACGAGTGTGTTGCGCAGCAGGAACTTCAGCTCCTGAAGCTGCGGCGACGCCATCAGAGGCAGGGTGATCCAGATTTCATGGATGCGGTGGGCGACCACGTAATCGGGGATGCCGGCGAGGTCCGGAATGACGTCGATGGTCTGTCCGCCGAGTTTCGGCAGGTCGGACGTGTCGGCATGCACCGCCTTCACGTCATAGCCGGCCCAGTCGAGCTGGAGCGAACGGTGGTGCAGTTCCTGGCCGGTGCTGCCGTAGCCCACCAGCAGCACGCGCTTGCTGTTGAGGCCCTTGGCGCGCATGCCGCGCAGCATGGTGTAGGCGGCGGAGCGGTAGAGCAACAGCATGGCGATGCCCACGGCATACCAGTAGAAGAGCCAGAGCCGCGACACATGCCCGACGTGGTGGATCAGGAAGCTGAAGAAGAGTCCGACGAGAAGCACCAGCGCAAGCGAACCGGCGAGGCGGATGAACATGTCGGGCAGGGCGCGCCCGCGCCACGACCCGTAAAGGCCGAGCTGGGGGAACAGGAAGAAGGCAAGCACGCTGCACAGGTGCAACATGACGGTATGGATGGGCGCGGCCTCGGTGAGTGAAGAGTTGAAGTGGATCAATCCCGCGATCACTCCGGCAAGCTCCAATGCCGCCACGTCAAGCAGGCGCAGCGTCAGCTCGAGCTTGGAAGAATTGTTGATGATGAGATCACGCATAGTGTTAAGTCTTGTTATGTGAACCATGATCTGCAGACGGCCTTGCCGCAGCCGCTGCATCAGCAAGCAGACGAGCGCTTGAAACCTGTTGCCTGAACATCGCGGCGCATTTCCCTGATGCCATTTTCTGCGCGCCGCGAAGCACGTTTCGTCTGTTACTTTTAAGACAATACTAGTCGAGAACACACCCCCGGATTTCCTAAGTATCGTTTGCTTGCGACGTCTCAAAAGTCGATTTGCACCCACTCAAACGAAGTGTTGCGCGGGGTGAGATCGACTAATGTGCGCAGGAAATTAGTGCATCCGGAAAACGAAAAACAGCCGCGCCGCATAAGGGAAAAACGCGGTTTGGCAACGCCGCGGATGACATGAGGATGACGACGCACATCAAGCGGAATGCATCCCGGCGGCCTTGCGCGCGCGTGCGGATGCGATGGCGCTTGCACAGTCGGTTGCGGCGGTTGCGCGCATGCCGGGGAGACGGTCGCGCGGGGGGCGCATGCATCGGCGAACGCAGCGCGCTCATGCCGCAATGGCAACCGGTTTCTCGACGCATTGCGATGCGATATCATTGCTCCCCATGATCACTCAACCCCAAGAACCCAGCGACGCCGAAGAGCGCACTCCCTACGACATGATCGGCGGCGAAGCCAAGGTGCGCGAACTCGTCGACCGCTTCTACGACCTCATGGAACTGGAGCCGGAATTCGCCGGCATCCGCGCGCTGCATCCGCCGGCCACCGATGGTTCGCGCGACAAGCTCTACTGGTTTCTCACCGGCTGGCTGGGCGGCCCCGGCATGTACGTGGAACGTTTCGGCCATCCGCGGCTGCGCGCGCGACACCTGCCATTCGCGATCGCCTCAGCCGAACGCGACCAGTGGCTGCGCTGCATGGCCTGGGCCATGCAGGATGTCGGCATCGCCGAAGACCTGCAGATGCGGCTCATGCAATCCTTCTTCCAGACCGCCGACTGGATGCGCAACAAGGCGGGCTGAGGAGCTCGCGCGCTGCCGCCATTTTTCGCAAGACCCTGGCCTGTTCAAGAGCCGGCGCCTTGGCCAAACCCTGAGGGTGGACACGACATGACAACGATCGAGATCATTACGCTGGGCCTGCTCGCGGTGATCGCGCTGCTGCAGTTCTTCCTGCTCATGCAAGCACGCGGCGGCCAGGCCGGCCGCGCGCTGCAATGGCAGGCCGACATGCAGCATCACCAGCAGGCGATCTGCGAACGCATCGAGCGCGAGATGCGGATGCAGGTGCAGAACAGCGCGCAAGGCACGCGCCAGGAAATCGGCGCGACCCTCGGCCAGCTCCAGCAAGCCTTGCTCGCCCAGCTGACGAGCGTGGCGACGATCCAGAACAAGCAGATCGATTCCTTCGCCCAGCAGCTGGCGAAGACCGGCGAAGCGAACCGCCAGGAACTCGAAGCCATGCGCCAGGCCAGCCACACCCAGGCGCTGGCCGCGCGCGAAGAACAGGCGATGGCGCTCAAGCGTTTCGCCGACACCCTGAACCAGACGCTGGCCAGCCTCACCGAATCGAACGCCCAGCGCATGGGCGAAGTGCGCGCGACCCTGGAGAGCAAGATCCGCGACCTGCAGACCGACAATGCCGCCCGCCTCGAGGAGATGCGCCGCACGGTCGACGAAAAGCTGCAGTCCACGCTGGAGCAGCGCCTCGGCGAATCCTTCAAGCTCGTGTCCGACCGGCTCGACAAGGTGCATCAGGGCCTCGGGGAGATGCAGCAGCTCGCCATCGGCGTGGGCGATCTCAAGCGGGTGCTGACCAATGTGAAGACGCGCGGTACCTGGGGCGAAGTCCAGCTCGAAATGCTGCTCGAGCAGATGCTGACGCCCGACCAGTACGCGAAGAACGTCGAGACCGTGCCGGCCAGCGGCGAGCGCGTGGAGTTCGCGATCAAGCTGCCCGGCCAGGAAGAAGGACAGCGGCCGGTCTGGATGCCGATCGACGCTAAATTCCCCAAGGAGCAGTACGAGCGGCTGTGCGAGGCGGCCGAGCTGTCCGACCACGACGGCGTGCAGGCGGCGGGCCGGGAGCTCGAACGGGCGGTGCGGGCGCAGGCCAAGATCATCGCGGAAAAATACCTCTCGCCGCCCCTGACCACCGATTTCGCCATCATGTTCCTGCCGACGGAAGGCCTGTACGCGGAAGTGATCCGCCGGCCGGGACTTGCCGACGAACTGCAGCGCGCCTGCCGCATCAGCATCGCCGGACCCTCGACGCTGTCGGCCCTGCTCAACAGCCTGCAGATGGGCTTCCGCACCCTGGCCCTCGAGAAGCGCTCCTCCGAGGTCTGGCAGGTACTGGGTGCGGTCAAGACCGAGTTCGCCAAGTTCGGCGATGTGCTGGCGGCAACCAGGAACACCCTGGAGCGCGCCGCGAAGAACATCGAACAGGCGGAAACCCGCACCCGGCAGATGTCGCGCAAGCTCAAGTCGGTCGAGGCCTTGCCGTCGGAGACGGCCCAGATCCTGCTCGGCACCGAGACGCTGAGCGACGAATGAGCGGCTACTGAGCCTCGGCCGAGCGCCCGCCGTCAGCCTGTCCGGGAAGACTTCCGGCAAGGCTTGGGCGCGGCGCCGCCCCCCGCCGCAGGCATTCTTGCTATATTGGCAGTATCGACGTCATTCCATTTCCTTTTTGCATCTGACTCCCTCTTATGGAAATAGCGGTACTGCTGGGCCTGATCCTTCTCAACGGCATCTTCGCGATGTCGGAAATCGCGCTGCTGACGGCGCGGCGCGCGCGCCTGCAGCGCCTTGCCGAGGAGGGCGACGATTCCGCCGCGGCGGCGATCCGGCTGGGCGATGATCCGACGCGCTTCCTGTCGACGGTGCAGATCGGGCTGACGTCGATCGGCGTGCTCAACGGCATCGTCGGCGAAGCCACCCTGGCGCGGCCGTTCGCCGCCTGGATCGAGCGGCAGGGCATCAGCCAGCCTTACTCCGAGTACCTGGCCACCGGCCTAGTGGTGCTGACCATCACCTATTTCACCATCGTGCTCGGGGAACTGGTGCCCAAGCGCATCGGCCAGATCAGCCCGGAGCCGATCGCTCGCATCGTTTCGCGCCCCATGCTGTTCCTGGCGACCATCTCCAAGCCTTTCGTGCTCTTCCTGTCTGCCTCGACCCAGCTTGCCTTGCGTACCTTCGGCATCAAGGAGCGCAACGAACCGACGGTCACGCAGGAGGAAATCAACCTGATGCTGGCCGAAGGCTCCAGCGCCGGGGTGATCGAGCAGCATGAACACCAGATGGTGCGCAACGTATTCCGTCTCGACGACCGCCAGATCGCATCGCTCATGGTGCCGCGCAGCGACGTGGTGTACTTCGACGTCGAGGAACCCCTGCAGGACAACCTGCGCCGCTTCGAGGGCACCGATCATTCGCGCTTCCCGGTGGTGCGGGGCGGCTGGTCGGACGTGCTCGGCGTCGCCACCGCGCGCCAGCTTCTCGCCCAGACTCTGCGCGGCGAAAAGGTCAGCCTGACGGAACACCTGCAGCCTGCTGTCTTCGTGCCGGAATCCCTGACCGGCATGGAGCTGCTCGAGAACTTCAAGACCTCCGGGGTGCAGCTCGCCTTCATCATCGACGAATACGGCGAGGTGCAGGGCATCGTGACCCTGCAGGACGTGCTGGAAGCGATCACCGGCGAATTCAAGACGCACAGCGCGGAGGAAGCCTGGGCGCTGCAGCGCGACGACGGCTCCTGGCTGCTGGACGGCCTGATTCCCGTGCCCGAGCTCAAGGACAGGCTCGGGCTGAAGGAAGTGCCGGAGGAGGAGCGCGGCCGCTACAACACGCTCAGCGGCATGATGATGCTGCTGCTGGGACGTTTGCCGCAGACCGGCGACCGCTGCGACTGGGAGGACTGGAACTTCGAGATCGTCGACCTGGACGGCAAGCGCATCGACAAGGTGCTGGCGTCCCGGCTGCCGGCCATCATCGAGGCCACCGATGAAAACAGCGGTTGAGGCCGATGGAACGACAAGCGGCGGCCGCGTTTCGACCTACCGCATTTTTACCATGATGCCAAACTGATAAGCCATGGTGCATAATTTCCCGGACGACAGAGCCGGCAGGCGTTGAGGAGACAAGGATGATGCACCGCATTTCAGACCCGATGGCGGGCGGCACGCGGCCGTCGAACCGGCACAAGATCGTGACCGCCGCCGAGGCGGTGCGCCTGATCCACGACGGCGACACCATCGCCACCGGCGGCTTCGTCGGCATCGGCTTCGCCGAGAACATAGCGGTCGCGCTGGAGCAGCGCTTTCTCGACGCCGAAGCGAACGGGCAGGGCGGATCGCCGCGCGACCTCACTCTCGTCTATGCCGCCGGCCAGGGCGACGGCAAGCATCGCGGCCTCAACCACCTCGGACACGAAGGCCTGGTCAGGCGCGTGATCGGCGGACACTGGGGACTGGTTCCCAAGCTGCAGCAGCTCGCCATCGACAACAAGATCGATGCCTACAACCTGCCGCAGGGCGTCATCACCCACCTGTTCCGCGACATCGCCGCCGGCAAGCCGGGCGTGATCTCCGGCGTCGGCCTCGGTACTTTCGTCGACCCGCGCTTCGGCGGCGGCAAGGTCAATGCGCGCACGACCGAGGACCTGGTCGAGCTCATGACGCTGGGCGGGAAGGAATTCCTGTTCTACAAGGGCATGCCCATCAACGTCGGCATCATCCGCGGCACCAGCGCCGACCCGGAAGGCAACGTCACCATGGAAAAGGAAGCCTTGACGCTGGAAGCGCTGGCGATTGCCATGGCAGCCCACAATTCCGGCGGCATCGTCATCGTGCAGGTGGAACGCATCGCCGAGAGCGGGTCGCTCAATCCGCGGCAGGTCAAGATTCCCGGCATCTTGGTCGATTGCGTGGTGGTCGCCGAAAAGCCGGAATACCACATGCAGACCTTCAGCGAGCCCTACAGCCCCGCCTTCAGCGGCGAGATCCGGGTGCCGATGTCATCGATCCAGCCGATGGAAATGAGCGAGCGCAAGATCATCGCCCGGCGCGCGCTGCTTGAAATCCGGCCCAACAGCGTGGTCAACCTGGGCATCGGCATGCCGGAAGGGGTGGCGGCGGTGGCGGCGGAAGAGAAGGTGCTCGACCTCGTGACGCTGACCGCGGAGCCCGGCGTGATCGGCGGCATCCCCGCCGGCGGACTCAACTTCGGCGCGGCCACCAACCCGGCCGCCATCATCGACCAGCCCTACCAGTTCGATTTCTACGACGGCGGCGGACTGGATGCCGCCTTCCTCGGCCTGGCCCAGGCCGATCGCCATGGCAACCTCAACGTCAGCAAGTTCGGACCGCGCCTCGCCGGCGCGGGCGGCTTCATCAACATCAGCCAGAATGCCAAGAAGGTCGTCTTCGTCGGCACTTTCACCGCCGGCAACCTCGCCGTGGCGGTGCAGGACGGCGCGCTGCGCATCCTCAAGGAAGGCGCGGCCCGCAAGTTCGTGGAGGAGGTTGAGCACCGGACCTTCAGCGGCGACTACGCGCTGCAGCGCGGCCAGACGGTGCTGTACATCACCGAGCGCTGCGTCTTCCGGTTGGTGCATGCCGGACTGGAAATCATCGAGATCGCGCCCGGCGTCGACCTCGAACGCGACATCCTGGCGCAGATGCACTTCCGCCCGGTGATCAGCCCCGACCTCAAGCTCATGGACGGCCGCATCTTCCGCACCGGGCCGATGGGCCTGCGCACCGACATCCTTTACCTGCCGCTCGAGCAGCGGCTGACCTATCACACGGAACGCGACCTGTTCTTCGTCAACTTCGAAGGCTTCGAGGTCAAGAACGTAGCGGACATCGAGGCCATCCGCTGCAGCGTCGAGGCCATTCTCAAGCCGCTCGGACGCAAGGTGCCGGCGGTGGTCAACTATGACAACTTCGCGATCGCGCCCGACCTGCTGGACGACTACGTGGCGATGGTCCATCACCTCGACAGGCATTTCTACAGCCGGGTGACGCGTTACACCGGCAGCGCCTTCATGCGCAGCTATTTCGGCAGCGCCTTGCGCAAGGGAGAGACGGAACCCGCGATGTACGCCAGCCCGGAAGAGGCCCTGTCCCGTCTCAAGGAATGATCGCCTGCATGGCGGGGAATTGGCCGGCGGTGCCTCAGCCGCCGATGTAGGACATCTCGACCTTGCGTTCCTGCTTGCCCAGGCCGTCGGTGCTGGCGGTGCGGAGTTCGGAGTAGCGGTCGCCGCGCAGTTGCCAGAGATGGGAAATGGCGGCGGAGATTTCCTCGTCGCTGCGCCCTTCGCGCAGCAGGGCCCGCAGGTCATGCCCATGGTTGGCGAACAGGCAGGTGTAGACCTTTCCTTCTGTGGACAGCCGCGCGCGGCTGCAATCGCTGCAGAAGGCCTGGGTGACGCTGGAAATCACGCCAATCTCGCCGCCGCCGCCGGCATGGCGCCAGCGCTCGGCGGTTTCGCCGATATAGTTCGGGTCGGCCGGCACGAGCGGCATTTCCGCGCTGATCCGCCGCACCACCTCCGCCGATGGCACCACTTCATCCATCTTCCAGCCGTTGCTGCTGCCGACGTCCATGTATTCGATGAAGCGGACAATGAAGGGCGTGTCCTTGAAATGGCGCGCCATGGGCACGATTTCCTGGTCGTTCATGCCGCCCTTGACCACCATGTTGATCTTGATCGGCCCGAGCCCCGCCTGGTGCGCCGCTTCGATGCCTTCCAGTACCGCCGACACCGGGAAATCCACGTCGTTCATGCGCTGGAACACGGCATCGTCGAGCGCGTCGAGCGATACCGTGACGCGCTGCAGGCCTGCGTCCTTGAGCGACCTGGCCTTGCGGGCCAGCAGCGAGCCGTTGGTGGTCAGGGTCAGGTCCAGCGGTTCGCCGTCGATGGTGCGCAAGGCCGCCAGCATCTCGATCAGGTGTTCGATGTTCTTGCGCAGCAGCGGCTCGCCGCCGGTCAGGCGGATCTTCTTCACGCCATGGGCGATGAAGAGCCGGGCGATGCGGGTGATTTCCTCGAAGGACAGCAGCGAGGAATGCGGCAGGAAGCGGTAATCCTTGTCGAACACTTCCTTGGGCATGCAGTAGACGCAACGGAAGTTGCAGCGGTCGGTGACGGAGATCCGCAGGTCATGCAGGGGCCGGCCGAGCGTATCGCTCAACAATCCGTTCGCGGGCTGCCGCACGGCGGGGATGACCGCGCCGCCGCGGAGAATCCGTTGATCGGCGATGGGAATGAACTTTTCGGACATGCTTTAGCTTTTGCTATCGTGGGTGGGCGCGTTCGCGCCTTCATCGCAAGTAAGATATCACGAGGCCCGCGATTCCACATGCACCGATGACCGGGATCGTGCCTAGACGGTAACGTATCAGGGCGAGCGCCGCGCCGGCGGCAACGATCATCGCCATGGCATCCCAGTCCCGGGGGGCTGCCCCGAGGCGGAAGACATGCCAGGCGAAGAACAGCGCGAGGCTGAGGATCACGCCGACCACCGCCGCCGAGATGGCGGTCAGCGGCGCCGTCAGCCTCAGGTCGTCGCGCGTGGCCTCGACCACCGGGCCGCCCGCCAGGATGAACACGAAGGAGGGCAGGAAGGTGAAGAAGGTCGCCACGACGGCGCCCGCCACCCCGCCCAGGAAAGGCTGCCCGCCAAGTACCGCTTGGCTCCAGCCGCCGACGAAACCGACGAAGGAAACGATCATGATCAGCGGACCCGGCGTGGTCTCGCCGAGGGCAAGGCCATCGATCATCTGGGCCGGCGTCAGCCAATGATAATTGTCGACCGCGTTCTGCACCACGTAGGGCAGTACCGCGTAAGCCCCGCCAAAGGTCAGCAGCGCCGCCTTGGTGAAAAATCCGCCCATCCTGGCCAATGCATGGCCTTCGCCGAGCGTGGCGGCAAGCAATCCCCAGGCGGCCATGCCGATGCCGATGCCGGCAAGGGCAGGGAGCAGCATCGTGCGCCAACCCGGCCTGGCATGCGCGGGCGGCGGCGTGTCGTCGCCGATCAGGGCCGGCAGGGAAGGCTGGCCGGAAGCGCCGTGGCCGGATGCCGCTGGCGCGAAATGCCCCGGGACGAGGCGTCCGCCGGCGATCCCCAGCACCGCGGCGCCCGCGATCACGAAAGGAAACGGCAGGTGCAGCACGGCAATAGCGATGAAGGCGGCAAGGGCGATCAGGATCAGGGAGGGATTCCGCAGCGTGCGCGTCCCGAGGCGCCAGCCGGCGGCGGCCACGATGGCGACCACTGCCGGCTTGACGCCATAAAGCACGCCCGCCACCAGGGGAAGATGGCCCCAGGCAAGGTAGATCCAGGAGAGCAGGATCAGGAGCAGCAGCGAGGGCAGGACGAACAGCGTGCCTGCCACGATCCCTCCCGGCGTCCGGTGAAGGAGCCAGCCGATGTAGACCGCGAGCTGGGTGGCTTCCGGCCCGGGCAGCACCATGCAGTAGTTCAAGGCATGCAGGAAGCGGCGCTCGGAAATCCAGCGGCGCCGCTCGACAAGCTCCTCGTGCATCAACGCGATTTGCCCCGCCGGTCCGCCGAAGCTGATGCAGCCCAGCTTGAACCAGTAGCGCAATGCTTCCGGGAACGACACGGTTGAGGGCGGCTCGCATTCGGCCGGCGCTGCAGGCGGGGGCGTTGTCATGAGGGCGGACTCGAGCTGGATTCGAAAACGATGGCAGGATCCGGCCGGCTGAAATGACAAAGGGAGCTTGCGCTCCCTTTGTCATTGCCTCGGGCCGTTACCCGTCATTGACGGGTTTCCACCTGGACCAGCGGCTCGCTGGACACCGGCGGCAAAGGCTTGCGCTCGCGCGGCGCGCGCGGCGGCGCCACGTAGTTCGCCGCGGCTTCCTGGGCGGCGCGCAGCTTCTCCGGGTCGGTCACGGCGAGCGTCAGGCCGGCGGAGGAGAGCACGTCGCGCAGCTGGTCGAGCTGCATGGGCGCAGGGGCGACTGCGGCTGCGGCGGGAGTTGCCATGGCAGGGGCGGCTGCGTGAACGGCGGCCGGTGCAGGGGCTGAAACCGCAGCCGGAGCCGGAGCCGAAACCGCGGCCGGTGCCGGCGGGACCGGCGCCACTTCCGCAACGGTGGCCGGAGCGGCTTGCGCCGTTGCCGGCGCAGGTTCGCTTGGCTGGCTGGCTTCAACAGCCGCCGGTGCGCTTTCCGTCGCTGCGTGGGCAGGCTGCTCGACCGGTGCGGGCGCTACGATCGGTGCGGGAGGTGCGGGCTCGGCGGACACGGCAGGCTGAGCGTCTACGCCGGTCAGCTCGAGCTGCATCGCAGCTGGCGTCTCGGCCGGGGCCTCGCCGTCCTGTTCCATGCCTTCCTCGCCGGCGCCGAGCGCTTCGCCTCCCTCGCGATCGCGGCGGTTGCGGTTGCGGCCGCCACGACGACGGCGACGGCGACGCTCCTCGCCCTGTTCGCCAGCGTTTTCCTCGCCGGCGATATTGGCCGGGTTGTCGGCATCAGTCGCGGCAAGATCCATGCTGCTGGGCTCTGCGGGAACGGCAAGCGGCTCATGGGCAGGCTGGACCGCAGGCTGGAGGTTGGTACCTAGCAAGTCTTCTGCCGGGGCAGCCGTTTCCTTGCGCTCTTCGCGCTGGCGCGGGCTGCGTTCGCGACGGGATTCTCCGCCTTCGCGGCCTTCACGCGGCTCGCGCGCTTCCCTCGGTTCGCGCGGCTCACGGGGTTCACGCGGTTCACGTTGCTCGCGGGCTTCCTTCGGCTCCCGTCCCTCGCGCGGTTCACGGCCTTCCCTGGGCTCGCGCGCTTCCTTGGGGGCGCGCGGCTGGCGCGGCTGCTGGGCGCCTTCCGCGCCGGCGGTCACCTTGGCGGTGTCCTGGGTGTCGCGGGATTCGCGCTCGTCGCGGTCACGGCCGCCACGATTGTTGTTGCCGCGTCCGCTCCGGCCGCGGCCGCGCGTGCCGCGTTCGTTGCGCTCGCCGCGCTCCTTGGCCTGGGCCGGCTTTTCCTCGACCACGGGCGCGGGCGCGGGTGCCGGCGCGACGGGTTTCTTGCGGAAGAAGCCGAACATGCGGCTGAAGAATCCTTCCTCGGCAGGAGCCATGGTCGGGGCCGGCGTGGGCGCCGCGGTCGGTTCGACCACCTTGCGCTCGACGATGGGCGCCGGCTGGTCTGGGGTGATGCCCTTGACCACGGCTTCCTGGCGCGGCCGGACGTCCTCTTTCTGGCGCTTGCCGTAGCTGATGTCGGTGTCGACTTCCTCGGCCATGTCGTAGCTGGCCTGGGGCTCCTCGAGGCGCGGATCGTCGTGCTTGATGCGCTCGAGCTTGTAGTGCGGCGTCTCGAGATGCTTGTTGGGAATCAGCACCACGGTCACGCGGTGGCGGGTTTCGATCTTGAGGATCTCGCCGCGCTTCTCGTTGAGCAGGAAGGCAGCCACGTCGACCGGTGCCTGGACGTGGATGGCCGCGGAATTGTCCTTCATGGACTCTTCCTGGATGATGCGCAGCACCTGCAGCGCGGAAGAATCGGTGTCGCGGATATGGCCGGTGCCGTTGCAGCGAGGGCAGGTCACGTGGCTGCCTTCGGACAGCGACGGGCGCAGGCGCTGGCGGGACAGCTCCATCAGGCCGAAACGGGAAATCTTGCCCATCTGCACGCGGGCGCGGTCGTAGCGCAGGGCGTCCTTCAGGCGGGTCTCGACTTCGCGCTGGTTCTTCGCGTTCTCCATGTCGATGAAGTCGATCACGATCAGGCCGCCAAGGTCGCGCAGGCGCAGTTGGCGCGCGACTTCGTCGGCGGCTTCGAGGTTCGTGTGGAGCGCGGTGGTCTCGATGTCGGCGCCGCGCGTGGCGCGGGCGGAGTTGACGTCGATGGAAACGAGGGCTTCGGTGTGATCGATGACGATGGCGCCGCCGGAGGGCAGGGGGACCGTGCGGGAGTAGGCCGTCTCGATCTGGTGTTCGATCTGGAAACGCGAGAACAGGGGCACGTCGTCGCGGTAGCGCTTGACCCGGTGCACCATGTCGGGCATCACGTGGGACATGAACTGCTGCGCCTGTTCGTAGATGTCATCGGTGTCGATCAGGATCTCGCCGATGTCAGGCTGGAAATAGTCGCGGATGGCGCGGATGACGAGCGAGGATTCCTGGTAGATCAGGAAAGCGCCCGGGGCGGAGGTGCTGGCGCCCTCGATGGCGCGCCAGAGCTGCATCAGGTAGTTCAGGTCCCACTGCAGTTCCTCGACGCTGCGGCCGATGCCGGCGGTGCGGGCAATGACCGACATGCCGGACGGCAGGTCCAGCTTGTCCATGGCTTCGCGCAGTTCCTGGCGGTCTTCGCCCTCGACCCGGCGGGACACGCCGCCGCCGCGCGGATTGTTTGGCATCAGGACCAGGTAGCGGCCGGCCAGGGAAATGAAGGAGGTGAGGGCGGCACCCTTGTTGCCGCGCTCTTCCTTCTCGACCTGGACCATGATTTCCTGGCCTTCCTTGAGCGCTTCCTTGATGGTGCAGTTGCGGACGTCGACGCCATCCTTGAAATAACTGCGGGCAACTTCCTTGAAGGGGAGGAAGCCGTGGCGCTCTTCGCCATAGTTGACGAAGCAGGCTTCGAGGGAGGGTTCGATGCGGGTGATAACACCCTTGTAGATATTGGACTTGCGTTGCTCGCGCCCCGTCGTCTCGATATCGATGTCGATGAGTTTCTGCCCATCGACAATGGCGACGCGCAGTTCCTCCTGCTGCGTCGCGTTGAACAACATTCTTTTCATGTTTCGCTCCGTGGCCTTGGGGCCATCTTGAACGCCGCGCGATGGCAGAGCCGGCGCGGCAAGCCTAGGGATGTACGCGAGGTCGGAGTGCTTGAGGAGGGAATTGCCTATGGTGCCGGACCGGTCGCCAGTGACGTGGTCTCGACAACGGGGCGCGGATGTGCCGGTGACGGTTGCCGACGGCCCGCTCCCGTCGCGTCGCGCGGGCAGGGGAAGGCGGACGTCGGGGACGTCGCCAGGCCTGGCGCGGCAGCGGGCAGCGTGCAGCAAGGGTGAGCCAAATGAGTCATTGGTCGTTCACGGATCGGCAAAACGAAAACCGGTTACATCAACCAGCGAGCATTCCCGATGACGCCGTGATCCGGGTCCGGGAAGTGCTTGCCAGAACTAATCCTTACAATTCAAGCAAACTTTTCCAGCGCCGACGCGCCGGCCCGATTGCAACAGCGGTGCAACCCTGACGCGCGCGAAGGCGGTGCATACACATCTTTTCCGCCGTTTTCGCATCTTGACGGGACCGGCAGACACGCCCCTGTGTAGAATGTGCTTTTTATTCTTGCACACAAGCCCGGTTTGTAACTCGGGCGAAACAATTATATATTCAAAATGAAGGACTTAGCGAGAGATTCTGAGGGTCGCAACGATTCTTTTGCCGAACCCCAGGCCGCAGAAGTCCAAGTCAGGGTCAGGCTGCTCACGATTTCCTCCGAAGAAGCGGAGCAACGCATCGACAATTTTCTTTTGCGCATCTGCAAAGGCGTTCCCAAGAGCCATATCTACCGAGTGCTGCGCTCGGGCGAGGTCCGCGTCAACAAGGGCCGGGTCGACCAGACCTACCGGCTGCGGGAAGGCGACGTGGTCCGGGTGCCGCCCATCAGGGTTGCGGAGAAAACCGGCCCCGCCGCGCCTGCCGCGGAATTCCGCATCCTGCTCGAGGACGCCCATGTGCTGGTCATCGACAAGCCGGCCGGGGTGGCCGTGCATGGCGGCTCGGGCGTCAGCTACGGCGTGATCGAGCAGCTGCGCGCCGCCCGTCCCCAGGCGAAATTCCTGGAGCTGGTGCACCGCCTCGACCGCGACACCTCCGGCATCCTCATGCTCGCCAAGAAGCGTTCGGCCTTGACCAACCTGCACGAACAGATCCGCGAGGGGCGGCTCGACAAGCGCTATTTCGCCCTGGTGAAGGGGGAATGGAAGAACGGCCGCCAGCACGTCAAGCTGCCGCTGCATAAATACAGCACCCCCGACGGCGAGCGCCGGGTGCGGGTGCAGGCCGACGGCATGCCTTCGCATACGGTGTTCAACCTGGTGCGCCGCTTCGGCGAGTACGCGCTGCTGGAGGCCGAGCTCAAGACCGGGCGCACGCACCAGATCCGGGTTCATCTCGCCGCGACCGGTTTTCCGATCGTCGGCGATGACAAGTACGGTGATTTCGGCCTCAACAAGGCCTTGCAGAAGGCGGAAGGCAGCCGCATCGCCTTCCGACGGATGTTCCTGCATGCCTGGCAATTGACGTTCGCGCATCCCGAGACCGGCTCGCCGGTCACGCTGAAGGCGCCGCTGCCCAAGGATTGCGAAGACTTTCTGCGCAGCCTGCAGCCAACCGGAAATATTGCTGGCTGACGAGTTACACTGAGGGTATTCGACTTCAATATTGCGCGGCTCCGGCCGCGGCCCATAATCACCATGCCAAGAAAGAAATTCGACCTGATCGTGTTCGACTGGGACGGTACGCTGATGGACAGTACGGCAACCATCGTCACCTGCCTGCAGGCGGCGGCGAAGGACCTCGGGTTTCCCGTCCCGGACAAGCGTTCGGCTTCCTTCGTCATCGGCCTCAGCCTGCAGGAAGCGCTGCAAACGGTGTTGCCCGGCCTCGATCCGCGCATGTATCCGCGCGTGGTGGAACGTTACCGCTTCCACTACCTGACCAAGGACAAGGGACTCGAGCTGTTCGCCGGCGTGCGCGAAATGCTTGCCGATCTCTCCCAGCAGGGGTATTTCCTGGCCATCGCCACCGGCAAGAACCGGGTCGGCCTGAACCGGGCGCTGGATGCCGCCAGGCTGCTGTCGGTCTTCGATGCCACACGCTGCGCGGACGAAACCTTTTCCAAGCCGCATCCGGCGATGCTGATGGAGCTTACCCGCGAACTCGGCCAGGACATGGGCCGCACCGTCATGATCGGCGATACTACCCACGATCTGCAGATGGCGGCCAATGCCGGCGCGGCCGGCATCGCCGTTCATTACGGCGCCCATCCGAGCGAAGACCTTGACGACATGAAGCCGCTTTTTTCGGCGCGGTCGGTGCCGGAACTGCACGCCTGGCTCAACGAGAATGCATGAGGACATGAAGGAAAACGTAGCCATTCCGATATGCGATTCGGCTGCTCTGGCCGAGGGCGGCAAGGGCGTCCGCTTCACGGTCACGGTCGGCGGCCATCCTGGAACCGGCTTTGCGGTCCGCTTCGACGGCAAGGTGGTGGCCTACCTGAACCGGTGCGCGCACGTGCCCATCGAGCTCGACTGGAACGAAGGCGACTTCTTCGAATCGAGCGGCCTCTACCTGATGTGCTCCACCCATGGCGCGCTCTACCTGCCGGAATCCGGCAAGTGCGCAGGCGGCCCGTGCCGCGGCGGCTCGCTGCGGCCGGTCACGGTGTTCGAGCGGGACGGCCAAGTCTACTGGACGCCCGACGAGGTCGTGCGGGCGCCGGCACCGGCCGTCGACGCACCGCCGCCGTGACGCCCGATCCGGTCGCCGAACAGATTGCCCTTTCACCATAACGAAAAAAGATGGATAACCAGGATAACTACAATGACAGCCCGGGCGGCATCCCGTCCAATCCAGGCAATGCGCGCTCCCCGGGATGGGAGCGGGAAGTGCTGGAAAAACTGGCGTTCGCCACGCTCTCCGAACAGCGGGCACGCCGCCGCTGGAATATCTTCTTCCGCTTCCTGACCCTTGGCATCGTCGCCGTCGGCCTGTACATCGCCTTCGGCTACAGTCACCAGGACGCGGAAAACGTCGGCACCCATACCGCGCTCATCGAGATCGACGGCACCATCGAGAACGGCACCTCCGGCTCGGCCGACAATGTCATTCCCGCGCTCAACCGCGCCTATTCCGATGAAAATTCCGTCGGCATCATTCTGCGCATCAACAGCCCGGGCGGCAGCCCGGTGCAGGCCGGCATGATCAACGATGAAATCGCCCGCCTGCGGCAGCAGTTTCCCAAGAAGCCGCTGTACGTGGTCGTGGACGAAATCTGCGCTTCCGGCGGGTATTACATCGCGGCGGCCGCCGACAAGATCTATGTCAACAAGGCAAGCATCGTCGGCTCGATCGGCGTGCTCATGGAAGGCTTCGGCTTCACCGGCCTGATGGACAAGCTCGGCGTTGAGCGCCGCCTCATGACGGCGGGCGAGAACAAGGGCTTCATGGATCCGTTCAGCCCCCAGACGGCGAAGCAGAAGGGTTATGCGCAGGAAATGCTCAACGAAATCCACCAGCAATTCATCGAGGTGGTGCGTGCGGGACGCGGCAAGCGCCTCAAGGAAACCCCGGAAACCTTTTCCGGCCTGTTCTGGACTGGCGCGCATGCCGTCGACGTCGGCCTGGCGGACGGTTTCGGGACGGTCGACAGCGTTGCCCGAGACGAACTGAAGGCCGAAGACATCGTCGACTACACCCAGCGCGAAAGCGTGCCGGAACGCCTGTTGAAGAAATTCGGCGGCGCGGTCGGCAGCGCCGCCATGGGCGCGGCGTGGAGCACCAGCGCGCACCCGCGCGTGCGGTGATGCCTGCGCCGGCGTTGGCGGGGCGGTGCTGGCGCGTTCAGATTCGTGTCCGCGGCGAAACTACGGTACCGTCCCAGTATTCATCCCGGGAGACGTGCGGGAAACGAGGCTTGATTCCCGCATTCACCGCTCTATACTAGAGCCATCCGGTGAGGGCCTGGAACGCTGCATGATAAAAAGATTATGCTCGCGCGAAATGCCGATCCGGATGTCAGATACCGCGTCTCGGACGTGGTGCCGAATGTTCGGCATTCTCTGATTGCCCGATGGGCATGCAAAACGGCGGCGCAATACCGCCGTTTTGCTCGTTTACGCGGCCGTTATTCGAATTGCTCTCTTCAGCCTAGAAGCAGGAATACCGTGGGTTTCTTGTGGAAATCCGGCACGTTGCCGGCGGCGAGGTCCTTGCGCCATTGCGCCGCGGATTGCGTGCGGATCTGCTCGGACGGCAGGGTCAGGTTGGTCGCCACGCAGATGGCCGTGCCCGGATGGCATGTCGCCGCCAGGGATTCCAGCATCGCCGCATTGCGGTAAGGCGTCTCGATGAACAACTGGGTCTGTCTTTCGCCGCGAGACCGTTCTTCCAGTGCCTTGATGCGCTTGGCGCGCTGTGCCGCATCGGTCGGCAGGTAGCCATGGAAGGCGAAGCTCTGGCCGTTGAGCCCGCTTGCCATGATGGCCAGCAACAGCGAGGAGGGGCCGACCAACGGGCGTACCGGAATACCTTCCGCGTGTGCCAGCCGGACCAGTTGCGCCCCTGGATCTGCGACGGCCGGCACACCGGCTTCCGAAATCAGTCCGGCATCCTTGCCGGCCCGCAATGGATCGAGCAAGGCGGGCAGTTGCGCCGCTTCGGTGTTGATGTTGAGCTCGGCAATGCTGATCTGCTGGATCGGCGTTCCCAGCGGATGGCGGGCATCGATTAGTTTCAGGAAGGCCCGGGTCGTCTTGGCGTTTTCGGCAATGAAGCAGGTCAGCCGCGCCGTCAGCCGCTGCACGTCTTCGGGAATGATCTGGGTCAGCATCTCCGCGCAGTCGGCGTTGATGCCGCCCAGGGTATTGGGAATCAGGTACAAGGTGCCTGGCATGGGTGGCTCGGTCGGACGAAGGAATTCAGCGGGTGAAGAAAGGCATGCCGGCCACGCGCAACATCGACGTCAGCGTGATCAGGGGCAAGCCGGTGAGGGCGGTCGGGTCGCTGCTTTCTATGCTCTCGAGCATGGCAATTCCCAGCGCCTCGTTCTTCGCGCTGCCGGCGCAGTCGTAAGGCTGCTCCAGGCGAAGGTAGGCATCCAGTTCGCCGTCCGGCAGGTCGCGAAAGCGCACCACGGTCTGTACGTTGGCGGCCTGGACGTTCTCCTGCCCGCGCGGAGCGCGGCCATCGCAAAGGCAGAGCGCGGTGTGGAAAATCACCTGCCGGCCGCGCATCATCTGCAGCTGGCGCATCGCGTTCGCATGATCGCCCGGCTTGCCGATCTGCCGGCCGTCCAGCGTGGCAACCTGGTCCGAACCGATGACCAGGGCGCCCGGCGCGCGGTCGAGCACTGCCAGCGCCTTTTGCCGCGCCAGGCGCAGGGCGGTTTGCTCCGGCGCTTCGCCGGGTGCCGGCGTTTCATCGATGTCAGGCACGATCACGTCGAAAGGCAGCCGCAGGCGGCCGAGCAGTTCGCGGCGGTATTTCGAGCTGGAGGCAAGCACGAGGCGGGGAAGCGTTGGCTGGTCTGGCATCATTGTCATTCGTTTGACTGGTCACTCAAGAATTCGAAGCTAACGCTTTGACGAATAAAGGAAAAGCCTGTTATTATCGCAGGTTTTCCGGGTTCGGCTTGGAGTATGGACGCATTAGTCATCGACGCCTTCGAGTTTTGTCGGCTCAAGGAGCATCGCACAGGCAAGATACAGGTTGCCGATCTCCCGCGCCTCGCGCAGGAATCGGTAGGCCAGGCGGGCAGCGTGGACTGGTCGCTTCAGGGCGGATACAGCAGCCGCGGACATCCGCAGCTTGTCCTGAAGGTGGACGGTTCGGTGCGGTTGATGTGCCAGCGCTGCCTGACGCCGTTCGATTCCACGATCGACAGCGGCGCAACCCTGGTGCTTGCCCCGGATGAAGGCAGTGCGGATGAAATGGACGCCATGCTGGCCGACGAGAACGTCGAGGTCATCGTTGGCAGCCATGAATTCAGCATTGCCGAGCTGGTTGAAGACGATGCCCTGCTGGCGGTTCCCTTGGCGCCGAAGCATGAAACCTGTCCCGACCAGCTTGCCGCGCCGCTGCCGGAAGGAGAGAAAAAACCCTCGCCCTTCGCGGTGCTGAAGGATTTGAAGAAGTCGTAATCATTGCCGGCTGACCGCCGTTTCGGGTCGGCCGGAAGAAGCAGCAAGGAATTCCTGGTTTGCAAAAGTTGGCAAACTGGATATGTTAAAATTTCGGATCTTAAGGTTTAGGAGTCATCATGGCCGTTCAACAAAACAAGAAGTCCCCTTCCAAGCGCGGTATGCACCGCTCGCACGATCACCTGGGCACCCCGCCGCTGGCAGTGGAGCCGACCACCGGTGAAACCCACCTGCGCCACCACATCAGCCCCAATGGCTACTACCGTGGCCGCAAGGTGCTCAAGACCAAAAACGACGAGTAATCGTCCGTCATTGTTTCATGCTGAAAGCGGCGTTGAAGTTTAACTTGGCGCCGTTTTTTCATATGCTGAATAAGCGCGAAGCCGACACCGTCGACGGTGGAATGCGATCGATCCTTCGATTTGCTCCATCTTCCGCGGTCATGTTGGCATGCCGATGCATCCGGGACACTCGCATCGGGGAACCGCAAGGGGACCGCGCAACGTCCAGTCGATTTTCTCGGCGTGCTGGCTGAAGCCTTCCGCAAGAGCGCTGAGTCAACACGATGACCATAAAAATTTCCATCGATTGCATGGGCGGCGACCACGGCCCGTCAGTCACCATTCCCGCCGCCATCGCTTTCGTCAAGGATGAACCGGATGCCGAACTCATCCTGGTCGGCCTGGAAGATGCGCTGAAGGCGGAGCTGCACAAGCATCTCCCATCCGGCCATCCCCGGATTTCCATCGTTCCCGCCACCGAAGTCATCGCCATGGACGACCCCGTCGAGGTCGCCCTGCGTCGCAAGAAGGATTCTTCGATGCGCGTCGCGATTTCCCTGGTCAAGGAAGGCAAGGCGCAGGCGTGCGTCTCGGCGGGAAACACCGGCGCGCTCATGGCCGTCTCGCGGTACGTGCTCAAGACCATGCCCGGCGTTGACCGTCCCGCCATCTGTACCCTCATTCCCAACCAGAAAGATTGCCCGACCTACATGCTCGACCTCGGCGCCAACGTCGATTGCGAGCCGCACCACCTGCACCAGTTCGCGCTGATGGGGTCTGCCCTGGTCTCGGCCCTGGAAGGGAAGCCCAAGCCGACCGTTGGCCTGCTCAATATCGGCGAGGAAGACATCAAGGGGAACGATGTCGTGAAGCAGACCGCCGTGCTGCTGCGGGCCGATCACGCCAAGGGCGTGCTGAATTTCTACGGCAATGTCGAGGGCAACGACATCTTCGAAGGAACGACCGACATCGTGGTGTGCGACGGCTTCGTCGGCAACGTGGTGCTCAAGGCGTCGGAAGGCCTCGGCCGCTTCCTGAAAAACGTGCTCAAGACCGAACTCAAGAACGGGCCGGTCAACCTACTGGGCGCATTCATCGCCCAGGGCGCCATCAAGGCGATTTCCCAGCGCATGAATCCCTCGCGCTACAACGGCGCAAGCCTGCTCGGGTTGCGCGGCCTCGTGTTCAAGAGCCAT
Organism: Noviherbaspirillum galbum; assembly: GCF_010974945.1. Taxonomy (GTDB): domain Bacteria; phylum Pseudomonadota; class Gammaproteobacteria; order Burkholderiales; family Burkholderiaceae_D; genus Noviherbaspirillum; species Noviherbaspirillum galbum. The sequence continues at coordinate 57,011 of NZ_JAAIVB010000055.1, forward strand.
GGCGGCGAAGACGCCTATGGCTTCGGATGGGCCATCCGGCGCGCGTTCGAGGCGGCCCGGCATGATGCGCTGAGCCAGATCTCCACCGCCATCTCGGAACTCATGCCCGCCTCGGATGCCGCGGCGCAGGCGAGTGCGGGGCCGGGCGCCACACCGGGCATCAACGACATCAATCAAGAAAAGACGGCATGACTCTGTACAGCAAACTCATAGGGACGGGAAGCTACCTGCCGCCACGGCGGGTCGGCAATCAGGAGCTCGCTGCGCAACTCGCGGAAAAAGGCATCGAGACCTCCGACGAATGGATCGTCTCGCGCAGCGGCATTTCGGCGCGCTACTATGCCGAGCCCGACGTGAAGTGCAGCGACCTCGCGGTGCAGGCGGCGAAGCGTGCGATCGAAGCGGCCGGCATCACGCCGGACGACATCGATCTCATCATCTTGGCAACCTCCACGCCCGACCACCTCGGTGGCTTCCCCAGCACCGCTTGCATCGTCCAGCGCAAGCTTGGCATCACCAATCACTGCGCAGCCTTCGACGTCCAGGCCGTCTGCAGCGGCTTCGTGTATGCCTTGTCGGTCGCCGACAGCTTCATCAAGTCGGGCGCGCACAAGAAGGCGCTCGTGATCGGCTCCGAAGTCTTCTCGCGCATCCTCGATTTCACCGACCGGACGACCTGCGTTCTGTTCGGCGATGGCGCCGGCGCGGTGGTTCTCGGCGCCTCGCAAGAGCCCGGCGTGCTCGCCACCCGCATGCATGCCGACGGCAGCCATGCCGACATCCTCTGCGTTCCGGGAGGCACGAAGGGCGGTGCCATCGACGGCAGCGCCTTCCTCTACATGGATGGCCAGGCCGTCTTCAAGCTGGCCGTCACCGTGCTCGACAAGGTCGCCCACGAAACGCTCGACGCCGCGGGCATGGCGGCTGGCCAGCTCGACTGGCTGGTGCCGCACCAGGCCAACATCCGCATCATGCAGGGCACCGCGAAGAAGCTCGGGCTGCCGATGGAAAAGATGGTGGTGACGGTCCACGAACATGGCAACACGTCGGCCGCATCCATTCCGCTGGCCCTCGATGCCGCCGTCAGGGACGGACGCATCCGGCCCGGCCACAACGTGCTCATGGAAGGCGTTGGCGGCGGCTTCACCTGGGGCGCTGCCCTGGTCCGTGTGTAACTCAGCAAACTCGACAACAACATGACCACATTTGCATTTGTATTTCCCGGCCAGGGTTCGCAGGCCGTCGGCATGCTGAACGGCTTTGCCGGCAATGCCGTCGTCAGCCAGACCCTGGAAGAAGCGTCCGACGCCCTGCAGTTCGATCTCGGCAAGCTGATCGCCGAAGGTCCCAAGGAAGAACTCGATCTCACCACCAACACGCAACCCGTGATGCTGACCGCGGCCGTCGCCTTCTACCGCGCCTGGATCGCCGCCGGCGGCAAGGCGCCGTCGCTGGTTGCCGGCCACAGCCTCGGCGAATACTCCGCGCTGGTCGCCGCCGGCGTCATTCCCTTCAAGGATGCCGTGCCGCTGGTCCGTTTCCGCGCGAAGGCGATGCAGGAAGCCGTGCCCGTGGGGCAGGGCGGCATGGCGGCCATCCTCGGCCTCTCGGATGATGACGTGCGCGCGGCCTGTGCGGAATCGGCGCAGGGCGAGGTGGTCGAAGCGGTCAACTTCAACGCACCCGCCCAGGTCGTGATCGCAGGACACAAGGCAGCCGTCGAGCGCGCCTGCGAGGCGGCCAAGGCGAAGGGCGCCAAGCGCGCGCTGCCGCTGCCGGTCTCGGCGCCATTTCACTCCTCCCTGCTCAAGCCGGCGTCGGATCGACTGCGCGATTACATGGATCCGCTTGCGTTTGCGCTGCCCTCCATTCCGCTCATCAACAACGTCGATGTTGCAATCGCGAAAGACGTCGATGCCATCAAGGACGCGCTGGTGCGCCAGGCCGCGAGCCCGGTCCGCTGGGTCGAGACCATCCAGAGGATGGCGGGCGAGGGCGTGTCGCACGTGGTCGAATGCGGTCCCGGCAAGGTGCTTGCCGGACTGACCAAGCGCATTCATGGCGACCTGATCGGCGAAGCCATCTTCGACCAGGCTTCCCTCGACAAGGTACTGGAGCTCCTCAAGTGAATCTGAACAATCAAGTCGCGCTCGTCACAGGCGCATCGCGTGGCATCGGACGCGCCATCGCACAGGAACTCGCGCGCCAGGGCGCGAAGGTCGTCGGCACCGCAACGACCGAGGCCGGAGCCGCCGCCATCACCGAATACCTCGCTGCCGTCGCGCCCGATTGCGGCAAGGGCGTGGTGCTCAATGTCACGAATCCCGCGCAATGCGGCGAGGTCATCGACCTCGTGCAAAAGGAGTTCGGCAGCCTCTCCATTCTCGTGAACAACGCGGGCATCACCAAGGACCAGCTCGCGATGCGCATGAAGGACGAGGAGTGGGACGATGTCATCGCCACCAACCTCACCGCGGTCGGCCGGCTGTCCCGCGCAGTCCTGCGAGGCATGATGAAGGCGAAGCACGGCCGCATCATCAACATCACTTCCGTCGTCGGCGCGGCGGGCAATCCGGGGCAAATGAACTATGCGGCCGCGAAGGCCGGCGTGGCCGGCATGAGCCGCGCCCTCGCGCGCGAGATCGGCAGCCGCAACATCACCGTCAATTGCGTGGCGCCCGGCTTCATCGACACCGATATGACGCGAGAGCTCGGCGAGCAGCAAACCGCCGCCCTCATGCAGCAGATTCCGCTCGGGCGTTTCGGCCAGCCCGAAGACATCGCCGCGGCGGTCGCTTTCCTTGCTTCCCCGCAAGCCGGCTACATCACCGGCACCACGCTGCACGTGAACGGCGGCATGTACATGGCCTGAGAAGTTACGGTCTTTTGGCATTTGTTTCACCACCGTTAGGAACAAAAGCCAAAAGTGAATTTTCACTGCGCAAACCTGCTAAAATGCGCGCACTTTCTGCAATCCACTGGAGGAAAAACATGTCCGATATCGAACAACGCGTTAAGAAGATCGTCGCCGAACAACTGGGCGTCGCCGAAGCAGACATCAAAAACGAATCGTCCTTCGTCGACGATCTGGGTGCTGATTCGCTCGACACCGTTGAACTGGTGATGGCCCTCGAAGACGAATTCGAGATGGAAATTCCGGACGAGCAGGCTGAGAAGATCACGACGGTGCAACAGGCGATCGACTACGCCAAGGCCCACGTCAAGGCCTAATATTGTTTTCGTAGAATCAGGAGAACCGCTTGAGCCGCTCTCGTGAACGTCGCGTCGTAGTGACTGGTCTCGGATGCGTTTCCCCGGTCGGCAATCATGTTGCCGATTCGTGGGCGGCACTGACCGAAGGCAAATCGGGCATTGCGACCATCACAAAATTCGACGCAACGCCTTTCTCAACGCGTTTCGCCGGCGAAGTCAAAGGCTTCAACATCGAGGATTACATCCCCGGTAAGGAAGCCCGCCACATGGACACCTTCATTCACTACGGCATGGCCGCGGGAATGCAGGCATTCCAGGACTCTGGCCTGACTGTCACCGAAGAAAACGCCGAGCGGATCGGCGTGCTGGTCGGTTCCGGCATCGGCGGCCTGCCGATGATCGAAGAAACCCATGCCGAGCTGACCAACCGCGGACCGCGTCGCATCAGTCCCTTCTTCGTGCCGGCGTCGATCATCAACATGATCTCCGGGCATCTCTCCATCAAGTATGGATTGAAGGGGCCCAACCTGGCGATCGTCACCGCTTGCACGACGGGCCTGCACTGCATTGGTGCGGCTGCGCGCATGATCGAATACGGCGATGCGGATGTCATGATCGCCGGCGGTGCCGAATCTACGGTGTCTCCGTTGGGCATCGGCGGCTTTGCCGCGGCGCGCGCGCTTTCCTCGCGTAACGACGATCCCGCCACCGCTTCCCGTCCCTGGGACAAGGACCGGGACGGCTTCGTGCTCGGTGAGGGCGCGGGTGTCATGGTCCTCGAAGAGTACGAGCACGCCAAGGCCCGCGGCGCGAAGATCTATGCCGAGGTAATTGGCTTCGGCATGAGCGCAGACGCCCATCACATGACGGCTCCTCTCGAGGATGGCGACGGCGCACGCCGCTGCATGATCGCCGCCATGAAGAACGCCGGCATCAATGCCGACGAAGTCGACTACGTCAACGCCCATGGCACATCCACGCCGCTGGGCGACGTGGCGGAAACGGTTGCTATCAAACGCGCCCTGGGCGACCGCGCCAGCAAGGTCGTGGTCAACTCCACGAAGTCCATGACCGGCCACCTCCTTGGCGGCGCAGGCGGCCTGGAATCGGTGTTCACGGTCCTCGCGGTGCATCATCAGCTGTCACCGCCGACGATCAACATCTTCAACCAGGATCCGGACTGCGACCTCGACTACTGCGCAAATGCAGCGCGCAACATGACCATCAACGTCGCTGTGAAGAACTCCTTCGGCTTTGGCGGCACCAACGGCACGCTCATCTTCAGCAAGGTCTGACCCCTGACGCCCCGGGATTTCCCGGGGCCGTCCATCCCTTCCTCACTTCTTCCCCCCGGCGCGTCATGACGATTGCGGTGTCGACGATCATCCGTCCTTCGCGCATCCTGACCGCGCTCGTCTCTGCCGTCGCCATCATGGTCGCCTCCATCGGTTTGGCCATTCTGGCCGGCCGTATCGGCACTCTCGGTTTGACGCCGCGCGTACTGACGGGATTTGGCGCTCTTTTCCTCGCATTTTTTGGGTTTTATCATGGCGTCCGAATTCGAAAAATCTTACAACTTGATATCGCTGGAGCAGGGCAGATACGCCTCTCCGAGCAAAGGGAAAAAAGGACTTGCAGCGATTCGGATTGGCCGCATGTAGGAAAGGATATGCAAGTGATGCAACTCATGCCTGGATCGACCATCTGGCCTTGCATGCTGTTGCTTCGCCTGCGTGCGGAAGACCATGCCGTCAGGGTGGTTCCAATCTTGCCTGATAGCGTATCGCGGGAGAGTTTCAGGGCGTTGGCCGTCGCCGTGCGATGGCTGGCGTGGCAAAGCGATTCGCAGGAATCGAGTTACCTCTGAAATATGTTCAATGCATTGAACTTATTACATTTCCATGAGTCAAGCACTCTAGCCGCGTATGTTGCAACGAAACAAGGGAACGGGGATTGACGACAGAACGCGACATTGACCAGCTGCTTGTCGAACGTGTGCAGCACGGCGACAAAAAGGCATTCGAGCTGCTGGTATCGAAATACCAGCGAAAACTCATGCGCCTGGTGTCGAGGCTTGTACGTGATCAAGCGGAAGCAGAAGACGTGGTGCAGGAAGCTTTCATCAAGGCCTACCGCGCGTTGCCGCAATTCCGCGGCGACTCTGCCTTCTACACGTGGCTGTACCGAATCGGCATCAACACGGCGAAAAACTACCTCGTCACGCAAGGAAGGCGTGCGCCAACATCAACCGAAGCAGACGCCGAGGAGGCGGAAACATTCGATGACGGAGAGCATCTGCGGGATATCAATACGCCAGAGTCCATGCTTGCTACAAAGCAGATTGCAGAGACGGTAAACATTGCCATGGATGCACTGCCCGACGAATTGCGAATTGCAATCACGTTGCGCGAAATCGAAGGCTTGAGCTACGATGAAATCGCAGAGGCAATGGGTTGCCCGATCGGAACGGTCCGCAGCAGGATTTTCCGGGCGCGGGAAGCCATCGCCGAAAAACTGCGGCCCTTGCTCGGGACTGCCATCGACAAGCGCTGGTAGCGCAGAACCGGCAAAAAGGCAGGGTTTTTACCAAGAAAATCAGGGAATGGCGCGACCCGCAGAGGTTTTATGAACACCATCGACATCAGCCGCGAACAACTATCTGCACTTGCCGATGGCGAGTGCAGCGATGCGCAACTCGACGTTGCGCTCGCCGCCTTGCGCCAGGGCGATCGAAAAGCGGATTGGGATCTTTACCATCACATCGGCGATGTGTTGCGTTCCGACGACATGGACATGCCGCTCAGCAAAGGCTTCGCCGAGCGCATGGCTGCCCGTCTCGAGGCGGAACCCGTGCTCATCGCTCCGGCCGCCATGCAGGCCGCACAACTTTCTCCGCAGCCGGCCGCGCAAGCAGAGATGCAGAAGCGCTCCGGAGTACGCCGCTGGGCGCTGCCCGGAGCCATCGCTGCCGCCGTGACGGCATCCATTGCCTTCGTCGCGACTCCCCAGCTCATGGTGGCCATGCATTCCGGCAAGTCCGCGAATGCCGACGCCCCCCTGGCCGTCCAGACCGTCAAGCCTGCCGCTGGCGAAGAGCAGGCTGGCGTGATCGCCGCTTCCGCATCCGGCGGTACGGTGCTGCGCGACCCGCGTATCGAAGACTACCTGCTTGCGCATCAACGTCTCTCGCCCTCCCTCGTCAACTCTGCGCAATACGCCCGACCCGCAGCCGTTGCCCCCGAACTGGCTAAATGATTTTTATGGGGCGAACACACCTGTTGCTTCGGTTCGTCGTTGGCATCTCGGTCGCATTGGCGGTTTCCGCGTTCGCTCAGACGGGAGAAGTCCCGGCGGAGAAACGCGACGCCCAGCAGTGGCTCAAAAAGATCCAGTCCGCCGCGCAGAAGCTGAATTACTCCGGCACTTTCGTTTACCAGCAGGGAAACCAGATCCGGACGTCGCGCATCACGCACGTCGTGGATGGCCGCAATGAACTCGAGAAGCTCGAGATCCTCGACGGCAAGCCGCGCGAGTACGTGCGCAACAACGATGAAGTCGTCTGCTACATGCCGGAGTCGCGTACGCTCCAGGTCGAGAAGAAGGCGACCCAGGACCTGTTTCCCGCCATCCTGAACGGCGACGCCGGCGACTTGCTGCGGCACTACCAGGTCAGCAAGGGCGAAAGCGGTCGCGTCGCGGGCCACGACTGCCAGGCCATCGTACTCGAACCGAAGGACAACCTGCGCTACGGCTACAAGCTATGGGCCGACAAGGCCACCGGCCTGCTGCTGCGGTCCCAGACCCTGAACGACCGCATGGAAGTGATCGAGCAGATCGCGTTCACCCAGGTAGGCATCGGCAATGTCGACCGGAGCAATGTCCGGCCCAGCGTCACCAATACCGCCGGCTGGCGCACCGAGCCTGCCAACCTCGCGCTGGCCGCGCCCAGCGGCTGGAACGTCAAGGACTTGCCGCCCGGATTCCACAAGGTCCGCGAAGTCAAGCGAATGGTCGCCGATGGCGCGGCAAACGATGGCCACGGCGGTCAACGGGAAGTCAACCAGATCGTTTTCTCCGATGGCCTAGCAGCAATATCGGTATTCGCTGAGCCAGGCGCGCAAAGCCGGACGGAAGGCACCATGCAGCAGGGTGCGATGAATATCCTCGGCAAGCGACACGGCGATTTTTGGCTTACCATCGTAGGAGAAGTGCCATTTTCGGCAATTCGCCAAATCGCCAATTCGATTGAGTTCAAGTCTAGATAGCGAGGACGACCGGCACGCGCTGGATCCAGCGGCAAGCCGGGCGTCCTGAGAAGAAAAAGGATCCCATGAAAGCAATCAAGCAATCCCGAAGCCTAGTGATGGCGGCCCTGATCGCCATGCTCGGCGGTCTGGTTTCCCCGATCGGCATGCAGACTGCAGCCTATGCCCAGGCCGCCAATGGCGTCGCCGGACTTCCCGACTTTGCCGATCTCGCGGAAAAGACAGGACCGGCGGTCGTGAACATCCGCACCACGGAGCGCGTCAAGCCGGGCCAGAATGGCCTCCCCGGCGGTGCGGAAGACGAAGAGATGCAGGAGTTCTTCCGACGTTTCTTCGGCGTGCCCGTTCCCCGCCAGCAGCAACCCGACCGCAGCCCGCGCGGCCGCCGTTCCAATCCCCAGCAGCAGGAAGAAGAAGTCCCGCGCGGCGTGGGCTCCGGATTCATCATCTCCGCCGACGGCTTCGTGCTGACCAATGCGCACGTGGTCGATGGCGCCGACGAGGTCTACGTCACCCTGACAGACAAGCGTGAATTCAAGGCGAAGATCATCGGCGTCGACAAGCGCACCGACGTCGCCGTGGTGAGGATCGACGGCAATAACCTGCCGCGCCTCGCGATCGGTGATCCGAACAAGCTGCGCGTGGGCGAATGGGTCATCGCGATCGGCTCGCCCTTCGGACTCGAGAATACCGTCACCGCCGGCATCATCTCGGCCAAGGCCCGCGATACCGGGGAGTACTTGCCCCTCATCCAGACCGACGTCGCTGTCAATCCCGGCAACTCGGGCGGTCCGCTGATCAACATGCGCGGCGAAGTCATCGGCATCAATTCCCAGATCTACAGCCGCTCGGGCGGCTACATGGGCATCTCCTTCGCCGTCCCGATCGACGAGGCGGTCCGTGTCGCCGACCAGCTCCGCACGACCGGCCACGTCACGCGCGGCCGGATCGGCGTGCAGATCGGCGAGGTGACCAAGGAAGTCGCCGAATCGCTCGGCATGGCGCGGGCGCAGGGAGCGCTGGTGCAGCGGGTGGAGCAGGGCGGCCCGGCGGAAAAGGGCGGGCTCGAGGCGGGCGACATCATTCTCAAGTTCAACGGCGCGAACATCGAGAAGTCGAGCGACCTGCCGCGCATGGTAGGCGCCACCAAGCCGGGCACCCGCGCGACCCTGAGCGTCTGGCGCAAGGGCGCCGCACGCGACGTGACGCTCACGATCGCCGAGCTTGAACCGGAAAAGGTTGCCAAGAAGACCGAGAAGAAGCCCAAGGCCGAGCAGCCGGCGAACAGCCTCGGCCTCGCGGTGAGCGACCTGACAGAAGCGCAGAAGCGGGATCTGCGCGTCGACGGCGGCGTGTCGGTGGATTCCGTCGATGGCGCTGCTGCCAGGGCGGGCCTGCGTCCCGGCGACATCATCCTTCGCCTCAACAACAATGACGTGAAGGATGCCAAGACCTTTGCCATGCTTGTCGGCAAGATCGAACCCAAGAAGAACGTGGTCGTGCTGGTCCGCCGCGGCGAGGCGTCGCAGTTCGTCCTCATCCGCCCCAACGGCAATTGAGCGGCAATCGTGCCTCGACCGGACTCCGCCGGGATGACGCAGCGCATGCTTTCCGCATGCGCCGTTTCCCGGCAGTTTTCCTGCGCGTCTTGCCAGCCTATACTGTGAGAGCCCGACGGATCACCCTGCGGATCACACCATGACCATCATCACTGCCCCGGAAGCAGCCGCTGTCACCCATTTCACGCTCTACTCGCGCTCGTACTGCCACCTGTGCGACGACCTGCTCGAAGCCCTGCAGTCGCTCAGCGGCGAATACCCCTTCACGGTCGAGGTGATCGACGTCGACAGCGATGAATCCCTGGTCGCGCAGTTCGATGAACTTGTGCCGGTGCTGTTCGGCCGCAAGGGAGAAGCGGGTGCCATCCAGCTCTGCAATTACTTCCTCGACGAGGCCAGGGTGCGCGCCTTCCTGGCCGCCAGCTGAGGGCATGCCGGACGGCGTACCGCAGAAACCGCTTGGAGTGCCGCCAGTATTCCCTTGATTTTCCGGGATTTCTCACTCGAAATCCGGTAAAATGCCGCCAGTCGAATCTCCTTTGGTATGAGGCGCTCGCCTGGGAATCCCTTCCAGGCACGGAGCGCCTTTTTTGCAATTGCGTCTTACTGAATGAACAACATCCGGAATTTTTCCATCATCGCGCACATCGACCACGGAAAGTCCACGCTTGCCGACCGCATCATCCAGATCTGCGGCGGCCTGTCGGATCGGGAAATGGAAGCGCAGGTGCTGGACTCCATGGACCTGGAGCGTGAGCGCGGCATCACCATCAAGGCACAGACCGCCGCGCTTTCCTACAAGGCCCGCGACGGCCAAGTCTACAACCTCAACCTCATCGATACGCCCGGCCACGTCGACTTCTCGTACGAAGTGAGCCGGTCGCTGTCCGCCTGCGAAGGCGCGCTGCTGGTCGTCGACGCCTCGCAAGGTGTCGAGGCCCAGACCGTCGCCAACTGCTACACCGCGCTCGACCTCCACGTCGAAGTCGTGCCGGTCCTGAACAAGATCGACCTGCCCTCCGCGGATCCGGAAAACGCCATCGGCGAAATCGAGGACGTGATCGGCATCGATGCCGGCGACGCGGTGCGCTGTTCCGCCAAGACCGGCCTCGGCGTGGAAGACGTGCTGGAATCCCTGATCGCCAAGGTGCCGCCTCCCAAGGGCAGCGCCAGCGAACCGCTGCAGGCGCTGATCATCGACTCCTGGTTCGACAACTACGTCGGCGTGGTCATGCTGGTGCGCATCGTCAATGGCACCCTGCGTCCGAAGGAAAAGATCTCCTTGATGGCGACCGGCGCCCAGTACCTGACGGAAAACGTCGGCGTCTTCACGCCCAAGTCGCAGGCGCGCGAAGAACTGTCGGCGGGCCAGGTAGGCTTCGTCATCGCCGGCATCAAGGAGCTCAAGGCCGCGCGCGTCGGCGACACCATTACCCACGCCGCCCGGCCCGCCGCGGAGCCGCTGCCCGGTTTCAAGGAAGTGCAGCCGCAGGTGTTCGCCGGCCTGTTCCCGGTCGAAGCCAACCAGTACGACGCACTGCGCGACTCTCTCGAAAAGCTGAAGCTCAACGACGCCGCGCTGATGTACGAGCCGGAAGTGTCCCAGGCGCTCGGCTTCGGCTTCCGCTGCGGCTTCCTCGGCCTGCTGCACATGGAAATCGTCCAGGAGCGCCTCGAGCGCGAGTTCGACATGGACCTCATCACCACGGCGCCTACCGTGGTGTACGAAGTGGTGCAGCGCGACGGCTCCGTGATCATGGTCGACAATCCGTCCAAGATGCCGGACCCGCCCAAGATCGAGGAAATCCGCGAGCCCATCGTGACCGTCAACCTGTACATGCCGCAGGAGTACGTCGGTTCGGTGATCACCCTGTGCACGCAGAAGCGCGGCGTGCAGATCAACATGTCCTACCACGGCAAGCAGGTGCAGCTTACCTATGAAATGCCGATGGCCGAGATCGTGCTCGACTTCTTCGACAAGCTCAAGTCGACCTCGCGCGGCTACGCCTCGATGGACTACGAGTTCAAGGAATACCGCGCCGCCGACGTGGTGAAGGTGGACATGCTCATCAACAGCGAGAAGGTCGATGCGCTGGCCATCATCGTCCACCGGTCCACGAGCCAGTACCGTGGCAGGGCGGTCGCCGCGAAGATGCGCGAGCTGATTCCGCGCCAGATGTTCGACGTCGCCATCCAGGCGGCCATCGGCGCCAACATCATTGCCCGCGAAAACGTCAAGGCGATGCGCAAGAACGTGCTCGCCAAGTGCTACGGCGGCGACATCAGCCGCAAGCGCAAGCTGCTCGAAAAGCAAAAGGCCGGCAAGAAGCGCATGAAGCAGGTCGGCTCGGTCGAAGTGCCCCAAGAAGCATTCCTGGCGATCCTACAGGTGGAAGATAAATGAATCTGCAAGCGATTCTCGGCAATTTCGCCTTAATCCTTTTCGTACTTACCGTTCTCACCGGCATCATCTGGTTCCTGGACGTCTTCCACTTCGCCAGGCAGCGCCGGGCGCGGGCGGATGCCGCCCTGGCCGACTTCGACGCCCGCAACGCGAAGCTGCAGAAAGAGGGCATCAAGACGGACGACAGCGACCGGGCGAAGCTCGAAGCGGACATCCTGCGCCAGCCGACCTGGATCGAATATTCCGGGAGCTTCTTCCCGGTGATCGCACTGGTGTTCTTCCTGCGCTCCTTCCTCTACGAGCCGTTCAAGATCCCTTCCAGCTCCATGGTGCCCACGCTCGTGATCGGCGATCTGATCCTGGTGAACAAGTTCGTGTACGGCATCCGCCTTCCGGTCATCAACAAGAAGATCATCGAGGTAAACGATCCCCAGCGCGGAGACGTGATGGTCTTCAAGTATCCGAAGGACCCGTCCATGGATTACATCAAGCGCGTGATCGGGGTGCCCGGCGACAAGGTCAGCTACAGGAACAAGCGCCTGACCATCAACGGACAGGAAGTCAGATACGAGCCGCTGCCTGATTACCTGGACGAGGAATCGCTGCGGTACTCGAAGCAATACAGCGAGCACCTGCCGACCGTCACGCACAATATCCTCAACGATGAAAACAAGCCGGCCTACGTGCAGGATCCGGATGCCTTCCCTTACCACGAACAATGCACTTACAACCTAGAAGGCTTCACCTGCACGGTGCCCGCTGGACATTACTTCATGATGGGCGATAATCGGGATAACAGTGCCGATAGCCGCTACTGGGGTTTCGTGCCGAACGAAAACATTGTCGGAAAGGCATTTTTCGTCTGGATGAACCTGGGTAATTTCCGCCGGATCGGCAGCTTTCACTGACAAAAGTTATCCTGGGAGTGTGTAAATGCAGCGTCATCCGGAATCTCAAGGCAGGCAGCGTGGTCTTTCACTGGTAGGCTTCCTGTTCGTGATGGCCATCGTCGCCGTGCTCGCCGTGATCGGCCTCAAGGTCGTGCCGACCGTCACGGAGTTCATGGCCGTCAAGAAAGCGATCAACCAGGCTGCGGCGACCGGAAATACCGCCGCCGAAATCCAGACCTCCTTCGACCGCCAGCGCGAAACGACGTACATCGATTCCGTCACGGGCAAGGACCTGGATATCAAGAAGAATGCCGACGGCAAGTACGACGTCAGCGTTGCATACCAGAAGAAGATTCCGCTGTTCGGACCCGCCAGCCTGGTGCTGGACTACGAAGCCAGTTCGACCGCCAAGTAAAAGTCTTTGATCAGCGCGCGCTTGTACCGACAAGGGGAAATGGAAGGCTAGGAATTCAATGGATTTCACGTTACTGCAGGAAAGGCTGGGCCACGTGTTCAAGGATGCTGCGTTGCTGCAGCAGGCCCTGACACATCGCAGCCACAGCAGCCTGCACAACGAACGCCTTGAATTCCTGGGCGATTCCGTCCTCAACTGCGTCGTTGCCTCGCTTCTGTTCGAACGTTACAACAAGATCGACGAAGGCGACCTCTCACGCCTGAGAGCGAACCTGGTCAAGCAGCAGTCCCTCTATGAAATCGCCCAGCGCATCGAGTTGTCGCAATTCCTGCGGCTGGGCGAGGGCGAGCTGAAGTCGGGCGGCTTCCGTCGCCCCTCCATCCTCGCCGACACGCTTGAAGCCCTGTTTGGCGCAATCTTCCTCGATGCCGGCTTCAATGCCGCGCGCGACGTGATCCGCTCCCTGTACATCCCCATCCTCGAGTCGGTCGATCCGAAAACGCTCGGCAAGGATGCCAAGACCTTGCTGCAGGAATTTCTCCAGGGCAAGAAGATCGCGCTGCCCCAGTACAACGTGGTCGCGACCCACGGCGCGGCGCACAACCAGGAATTCGAGATCGAGTGCCTCGTTCCCAAGCTGGACATCCAGGTGTTCGGCACCGGCGGCAGCCGCCGGGCTGGCGAGCAGGCCGCTGCCAAGCTCGCGCTGGAAGCCGTCCAGCAAGTCCTGGCGAAGAGCGCGACCGGCACCAAGAAGAGCCGGCCGCGGGCTTCGCAGCTCAAGCTTGCGGGCATCGCCACGATCCAGCCGGATACGCCGATGGCGCCGGCCGCCGCACCCGCCGAGGAAGGCAGGAAGCCGGCGAAGATCCTGGCGAAGTCGTCCAGCCAGCAGGCAAAGCTGGACTTGCGATCCGACGGCAAGCCGGAGAAGGCAGACAAAGCCGACAGGGCGGACAAAGCCGACAAGACAGACAAGGCGGAAACGTCCGGCAAGCAGGACGGCAGAGAACTGCCGCCTGACGCCGGAGCCGCCGCCGACATGGACGCGCCGGCGGCCGGCCCTGCAGGCGCCGACCACCCGACGCTCGACCTCACGCCGGCAGCCCCGGTGACCAATCAATCGAAAAGCGCATGACAGACACTCCCGATGCCGCCGCGGATTTCCGCTGCGGCTACATCGCCATCGTTGGCCGCCCCAATGTCGGCAAATCGACCCTGATGAACGCCCTGATCGGCGCCAAGGTCAGCATCACCTCGCGCAAGGCGCAGACCACGCGCCACCGCATCACCGGCATTCAGACGCGCGACAACGCACAGTTCATCTACGTCGACACGCCCGGCTTCCAGACGCGGCACTCGAACGCGCTCAACCGCACCCTGAACCGCACGGTCACCAATACCCTGACCGCGGCCGACGTGATCCTCTTCATCGTCGAGGCCGGCACCTACGGCGCTGCCGACAAGCAGGTGATGGAGCTGCTTCCCGCCAACGTGCCAGTCATCCTCGTGATCAACAAGGCAGACCGCATGAAGGACAAGGCCGTGCTCATGCCCTTCGCACAGCAGGTGGCCGCGGAAAGGTCGTTTGCCAGCGTGGTGCCCGTGTCGGCCAAGCAGCGTTTCCAGCTCGATGCGCTGGAAAAGGAAATCGAGCGGTACCTGCCCCACAATCCGCCTGCCTTCGGTCCGGACGACATCACCGACCGCTCGGAAAAATTCCTTGCAGCGGAAATCGTGCGCGAAAAGGTGTTCCGGTTCGTGGGCGAGGAACTGCCGTACACCAGCACCGTGGTCATCGAGAAGTTCGAGGAAGAGGGCAGGCTGCGCCGCATCTTCGCCGCGATCCTGGTCGAGCGCGACAGCCACAAGGCGATGGTAATCGGACAGAAGGGCGCCAAGCTGAAGGAAATCTCCACCCAGTCCCGGCTCGACATGGAAAAGCTCTTCGACGCGCCGGTCTACCTGGAAATCTGGGTCAAGGTGAAGTCGGGCTGGGCGGACAACGAAGCCGGCCTGCGGGCTTATGGCTATGAGTGAGCGCCGCGCCGGATGACGACGGACTCGGTCACGCCGCAAGGCATTGACGCACCCGCCGGCACGACGCCGTCCGGCGCCAGGACCGCCGGCGGCAAGACCGCCGCGCGCAAGCCGTCGGGCAGTGCGCGCGCGCCCAAGCAGGAAGTCCGCATCACCAGCCAGCCGGGATTTGTCCTGCACAGCTATCCCTACAAGGAAACCAGCCTCATCGTCGACGTGTTTTCCCGCGATTTCGGGCGCGTGGCGCTGGTGGCGAAAGGCGCCAAGCGGCCGCATTCCAAGCTGCGCGGCGCGCTCCAGACCTTCCAGCCGCTGTCCCTCTCCTGGACCGGCCGCGCCGAGGTGCGCAACCTGATCGACGCCGAATGGATAGGCGGCCTGCGTCCGCTCGAAAAATCCGGCCTGCTCTGCGGCTTCTATCTCAACGAGCTGCTGGTCAAGCTTCTGGCACGCGACGATCCCCATCCCGACCTGTTCCAGCACTACATCGCCACGCTCAACGAGCTGGCCCATGACGAGCCTGCACCCATCGTGCTGCGCAAGTTCGAGCGGGCCCTGCTCAAGGAAACCGGCGTGGGCGGCGATTTCTCCCGCTGCAAGCCGACCGGCCAGGCCGTCATCGAAGGCGCCAGCTACGTGGTCGATCCGGAAATGGGACCGCGGCTCGCCCTGCCTTCCGACAACATCCCTCGCGTGACCGGCAAGACCCTGCTCGACATGGAGAGGGAAGACTACAGCGACGCCACGACCCAGCTGCAAAGCAAGATCCTGATGCGCTACCTGTTGGCCCATCATCTTGGCGGCGCCACGCTGAATACCCGGCAAATTCTGATAGATTTGATGCAGTTGTAGACCCGCGTTCCTCTCTTCATAGATCATCACGGTCACGTCATCATGAGCCTACTTCACCCGAACTCCCCCGTCATCGACCTCGGCGTCAACATCGACCACGTCGCCACGCTGCGCAACGCGCGCGGCACGGTCTATCCCGACCCGGTGCAGGCCGCGCTGCTGGCGGAGGAAGCCGGCGCCGACGGCATCACCCTGCACCTGCGGGAAGACCGCCGCCACATCCGCGACGCCGACGTCGAGGCCATCCGCCCGCAGCTGCGCACCCGCATGAACCTTGAGTCGGCTGTGACCCCGGAAATGATCGACTTCGCCTGCCGCATCAAGCCCCATGACGTCTGCCTCGTGCCCGAGCGCAGGGCCGAGGTGACGACCGAGGGCGGGCTAGACGTGGTGACGCATTTCCGCGAGGTCAGCGCCGCCGTCAAGACGCTGCAATCGGCCGGCATCCGCGTCTCCCTGTTCATCGACGCCGACCCCATGCAGATCAAGGCCGCGCAGGAAACCGGCGCGCCGGTCATCGAAATCCACACCGGCCGCTACGCCGACGCGCAGACCGAGGAAGCCGCGCACCTCGAGCTGAGCCGGGTCCATGCCGGCGTGCTCGAAGGCGTCGGGCTGGGCCTCAAGGTCAATGCCGGCCACGGATTGCATTACACCAACGTGCAGGCCATCGCCGCCATCCCGGAAATCGCCGAGCTCAACATCGGCCATGCCATCGTCGCGCAGGCGGTCTTCATCGGCTGGCAAAACGCCATCAAGGAAATGAAGGCCATCATGGTCGCGGCGCGCCTGGGCATCCACAAGAAATGATCTACGGAATCGGCACCGACATCATCCAGATTCCCCGCATCGAAGCGGCCCTCGCGCGCCATGGCGATCGCTTCGCCGAACGCATCCTCGGCCCGGAAGAGATGGAGAAGTACCTGCGCCGCAAGTCCAAGGTCGAGGCGCGCGGCATCCGCTTCCTCGCAACCCGCTTCGCGGCCAAGGAAGCCTTCTCCAAGGCCATCGGCCTGGGCATGCGCATGCCCATGACCTGGCGCGCCATGCAGACATTGAACGCCCCTTCCGGCAAGCCGGTCGCAGTCACGAGCGGCACGCTCAAGGAATTCATGGAACAACACGGCCTGACCGCGCAGGTCTCGATCACGGACGAATCCGATTACGCGGTCGCGTTCGTCATAGTGGAGAAACGATGAACACAACAACAACCCGCACGCCTCTCGGACCGGTGATGCTGGACGTGGTCGGCACCAGCCTCGACGAGCAGGACATTCGCCGCATCCAGCATCCGTTTACCGGCGGCGTGATCTTGTTCGCGCGCAATTTTCAGGATCGCCGCCAGCTGTGCGCGCTGACCGAAGCAATCCACATGGCGCGCCCCGGCGTGCTGATCGCGGTCGACCACGAAGGCGGGCGCGTGCAGCGCTTCAAGACCGATGGCTTCACCCGCCTGCCGGCGATGCGCAAGCTCGGCGAATTGTGGGACCGGGACGTGCTCGAAGCCACGCGCGCCGCCACCGACGTCGGCTTCGTGCTGGCCGCCGAGTTGCGTGCCTGCGGCGTCGACCTCTCGTTCACCCCGGTGCTCGACCTCGACTTCGGCCAGTCCGGCGTCATCGGCGACCGCGCCTTCCACCGTGATCCGCGCGTGGTGGCCGTGCTCGCCAAGAGCCTCAACCACGGCCTAGCGCTGGCCGGCATGGCCAACTGCGGGAAGCATTATCCCGGCCACGGCTACGCCGAAGCGGACTCCCATGTCGCCATCCCCGTGGATGAGCGCACCCTTGACGAGATCGTGAAGGACGACGCCGCTCCGTACGGCTGGATGGGGCTTGGACTCGCCGCCGTCATGCCGGCGCATGTCATCTACCCCAAGGTCGACAAGCATCCCGCCGGCTTTTCCCGCAAGTGGCTGCGCATGCTGCGCAAGGACTTCAACTTCCAGGGCGTGATCTTCAGCGATGACCTGAGCATGGAAGGCGCAAGCGTCGCCGGTACGGTGGTCGACGGCGCCCATGCCGCCCTCAAGGCCGGCTGCGACATGGTCCTCATCTGCAATTCCCCGGACAAGGCGGACCAGCTGCTCGACGGACTGCGGATTGCCGATGAAGAGGCGGCCCGGGCGTCCTCGGCGCGCATCGCGGCGATGGTGCCGCAAGGCGACTTCCTCGGCTGGGACGCGCTGCAGCGCGATGCGCGCTATCTCGCCGCCCGCAAGACCATCAAGTCGCTGATGGCCGACTGATCCCCGGAGCACGCATGTCCGACCAGGCCGACACCGCAGCCCCCGATCCGCGCGCAGCCCTGCTGGAGGAAGTCTCCAAGCTGCCGCACCTGCCCGGCGTCTACCGCTATTTCGATACCGGCAACAACCTGCTCTACGTCGGCAAGGCGCGCGACCTCAAGAAGCGGGTGTCGAGCTATTTCCAGCGCAATCTCGCCAGCCCGCGCACCGCCATGATGGTGGAAAAGATCGTGCGCATGGAAACCACGGTCACGCGCAGCGAGGCGGAGGCGCTGCTGCTGGAAAACAATCTCATCAAGACCCTGCAGCCGCGCTACAACATCCTGTTTCGCGACGACAAGTCTTATCCCTACCTCAAGATTACCAGCCAGCCCGTGCCGCGCATGGCCTACTACCGGGGCGCGGTCGACAAGAAGAACCAGTATTTCGGTCCCTTTCCCAGCGCCTGGGCGGTCAAGGAATCGATGCAGATCCTGCAGAAGGTTTTCCGCCTCCGCACCTGCGAGGATACCGTCTTCGCCAACCGCACCCGTCCTTGCCTGCTGCATCAGATCCAGCGGTGCAGCGGCCCCTGCGTCAACCTGGTCAGTCCCGAGGACTATTCGCTCGATGTCGAGAATGCCGCCAAGTTCCTGCGCGGCCGGCAGACCGAAGTGATGGAGGCGCTCGAAAAGAAGATGCATGCCTTCGCCGCCGACCTGAAGTTCGAACAGGCGGCCGCGGTGCGCAACCAGATCACCGCGCTGTCCCGCGTGCTGCACCAGCAAACCATGGAAACCGTCGGCGATGCCGACATCGACATCATCGCCGTGCTCGTGCAGGGCGGACGCGCCTGCGTCAACCTCGCCATGGTGCGCGGCGGCCGGCACCTCGGCGACCGTGCCTATTTCCCGACGCATGTCGACAATGCCCTCGGCAGCGCCGCCGAGGGAGCGGCCGATGCGCCCGACTCCGTCGACCAGGAGGTGCTCAAGGCCTTCCTGGCCCAGCATTACATCGACAAGTTCACGCCGGCGACGCTGATCCTCAACGTCGAATTCGACGAGCCCGCGCTGATGATGGCGCTGGCCGAGCAGTGCGGACACCGCATCAACCTCGTCTTCCAGCCCCAGGGACAGCGCCGGCAGTGGCTGGAAATGGCGCAGAAGGGCGCCGAGATCGCCCTGGCGCGCCTGCTTTCGGAGCAGGGTTCCCAGCAGGCCCGCACCCGGGCGCTCGCCGAGGCGCTCAACCTCGACGCCGAAGACCTCGACGCCCTGCGCATCGAGTGTTTCGACATCAGCCATACCCAGGGCGAAGCGACCCAGGCATCCTGCGTGGTGTTCCACCACCATGCCATGCAGAACAGCGAGTACCGCCGCTACAACATCAATGACATCACGCCCGGCGACGACTACGCCGCCATGCGCCAGGTCCTGATGCGGCGCTACGAGAAGGTGGCCAACGGCGACGGCGTCATGCCCGACATCGTGCTTATCGATGGCGGCAAGGGCCAGGTGGAAATGGCGCGGCAGGTGTTCAGCGAACTCGGCCTCGACATCAGCCAGCTGGTCGGCGTTGCCAAGGGGGAAGGGCGCAAGGTCGGCCTCGAAACCCTGGTGTTCGCCGACGAGCGGCTAGCCCTCGAACTGGGCAAGGAATCGGCCGCGCTGATGCTCATCGCCCAGATCCGCGACGAGGCCCACCGCTTCGCCATCACTGGCATGCGCGCCAAGCGCGCCAAGGCCCGCCAGACCTCCCGGCTGGAAGAGATCGAAGGCATCGGCGCCAAGCGCCGCCAGAAGCTGCTCGCCCGGTTCGGCGGCCTGCGCGGCGTCGCCGACGCGAGCATCGAGGACCTCGCCTCGGTCGACGGCATTTCGCTCAAGCTCGCGGAGGAAATCTACAAGCAGCTTCATTGATGCCGCCGAAACCCGGCAGATTGCAGTGCTGTCAATTTCCACGCGATAATGGCGAAACTCCGGACGCCGACATATGCCTTTCAATATCCCGATTCTCCTGACCTGGCTGCGCGTAGCCCTGATTCCGCTCGTGGTCGGCGTGTTCTACCTGCCGGACGTCTGGCTCACGCCATTCGGCAAGGGCGTGGCGTCGACCACGGTCTTCATCGTCGCCGCCATCACCGACTGGTTCGACGGCTATCTCGCCCGGCGCTGGAACGAAACCTCTTCCTTCGGCGCCTTCCTCGACCCCGTGGCCGACAAGCTCATGGTTGCCGGCGCCTTGCTGGTGCTGGTGGAATTCGAGCGCGTCAACGCGGTGATCGCCTTCATCATCATCGGCCGGGAAATCGCCATATCCGCCTTGCGCGAATGGATGGCGCTGATCGGCGCCTCCAAGTCGGTGGCGGTCAGTTCCATCGGCAAGATCAAGACCACGGCGCAGATGATCGCCATTCCCATGCTGCTGTACAGCGACACGCTGTTCGGCGTGATCGACACCCGCTACTGGGGCGCTTGGCTGCTGGTCATCGCCGCGGTGCTCACGGTGTGGTCGATGTTCTACTACCTGAGGAAGGCCTGGCCGCTGATCAAGGAAAAGACGGACGAGGGCGATGCCGCCGGGCGTTCATGAGAAGCAGGTGCATCGCTTGACAAGAAACCTCAGTCCTCTATAATGCACGTCTGTTGTCGACGCGGGAATAGCTCAGTTGGTAGAGCGCAACCTTGCCAAGGTTGAGGTCGAGGGTTCGAGACCCTTTTCCCGCTCCAGAGGTTCTGAAAGGAAGCTTCTAAACAAGCTTCCTTTTTTATTTAAGTGGGTGGGTAACGTTGTGTTATCTGTCCTGTATCAAGCGATGCGCATGCATGCCATGGCATCACCGGTACGAAGCAGCACCATGCGGGAATAGCTCAGTTGGTAGAGCGCAACCTTGCCAAGGTTGAGGTCGAGGGTTCGAGCCCCTTTTCCCGCTCCAGATTCCCCGGATGACGAGTCAATGTTTGTTGTCCACTACGTCCGCGATATTCCGCTTCACAGGTTGTCCGGCGTATGCAGCACGGTTTCCGTTTTGTGGTTAGAATAACCACCCGTGGCGGGGTAGCAAAGTGGTTATGCAGCGGCCTGCAAAGCCGTCTACGCCGGTTCAATTCCGACCCCCGCCTCCAGTTTTCCTAAAAAGCGCCACGTGCGCTTTTTTTGTATCTGTAGCAAACTGCGCTCTTGCGCGCCCGAGTGGTGAAATTGGTAGACACAGCGGACTTAAAATCCGCCGCTTGCTGAGAGGCGGCGTACCGGTTCGACCCCGGTCTCGGGCACCACGGCATTGCTACCCCCTCTCCTGCTCCACCTCCAATCATTTCCTGAATCGCCATGCCCTCGCTGCGGCATCGGCGTCATGGGCTTCTGCGCAGCCGGCAAATGTCGCCATGGATAAACAGGTTGTCCGGCACCGACACCTTCGCGAAACAGCAAACCCCAACCCAACACAAGCCCGCCGCCTAATGCGTCCATTATTGCGCCGGCTCACATCGCAGGGCCTTTCCTTGCGAACCGCCTTGTCCGATCATTCTCTAAATGCCATGCCAGACATGGCGGCTGCACCCTGGAAAGGAGCGGAAGATGACGGCGATAGTGCGCATCGACGATGAGGTGATCGGTACGGATGACTTCATCAAGGTCCTGAAGCTCACCGGGCAGTTCGAAGGCTTGATCGAGCAAATGGTGCGGGACAAGCTGACCGTGAAGGCGGCGCGGAAGGCCGGCCTCCAGGTGGCTGTCGAAGACATCCAGGAACGCGCGGATCAGTTCAGGCGCGTACAGGGTTTGCATCGGGCAGCCGACATGAACAATTACCTGAATGCGCTTGGCGTGACCCTCGACGACTTCGAGGTGTTCATCACGGACAGCCTCTATCATGAAAAGATGATGGCCCAGGTTTGCAGCGACAAGGCTGTCGAATCCTATTTCCAGCTCAACTCGCCCAAGTTCGACGCCATCGAGGTCAGCCACATGGTCCTCGACGCCGAGGGCAAGGCCAAGGAAATGATGTCGGTGCTGAGGGACGACCCCGACAGTTTCGCCGACATGGCGCGCGAGTATTCCGTGGCGGATACGCGGGAGCGCGGCGGACACATCGGCAAGGTGCTTCGCGGATCGCTGAAGACCGACATCGAAGCGAAGGTGTTCAACGCCGCCGTTGGCGACCTGCTCGGGCCTTTCCCATCAGGCGATCGTTCCTTTTTCGAAATTTTCCGGGTAGATGCGAAGTACCCTGCGAAGCTGGATGAAGACACGTCGGCGGAGGTGCGGCGCCTGCTTCGCGAAGACTGGCTGTTGGCGCGAGCCCAGGAACACGTGATCGAAGCCCGCTGATCCACGCCCCCCACGAGATTGCGCCAGCATGGACGCTTCCTCCGAACTCCATCCGCTCACCGACTTCCTGGCGTCGGTGGAAATCCTCTCCGCGCTGACGCGCGATGAACTCGACCAGCTGGCCCAGCAGGCGGAATCGAAGTTCTTCGGCTTCGGCGACACGATCTGTACCGCCGGCGAAGCTGCCGGGGGCCTGTGCATCGTGAAAGCCGGATCGGTGCGCGTCTTCACCGAACAGAACGGCAAGGAAACCAGCCTCGGCGTGCGCAAGTCCGGCGAAGTGTTCGGCGAGCTGGCGATGCTGCGCGAGCACTGGCACGAGTTTTCCGTGCGCGCATCCGTCAAGACCGAGCTGCTGTTCATCCCGCGCGAAGCCGCGGCGCCCATCATCCACCGAAATCGCGCCGCGCTGGACTTCGTGACCAGCTACGTGGCGATCAGCTCCGCGGGCGGTTTCGTGACCCAGCTTTTCGATCTGCGCGGCAAGGTCGACCGCAAGGAACTCGAGGAATTCATCCGCAGCGTTGGCGTCAAGCGCGCGCCGGCAGGGAAGGAAATCCTGCGGCAGGATTCGCGCGAAGACCGCCGGCTCTACGTGGTGCGGCACGGCGAGGTCAAGCTGATGCGCACGGAAGAGGGCACTGACTACCCGCTGGCGACGCTGCGGCAGGGCGAGATCTTCGGCGAGAAGGCATGCCTGATGCGGCAGGAACAGGTGGCCACGGTGGTGGCCTCGACCGACGCCACTTTGCTCGTCATCCCCGAGAAGACCATCCACCAGATCCTGGAGCGCAATCCCAGGCTGCGCGAGGCTCTGGAAGACCGGATCCGTTATGTCGAACGGGAGCTGCAGCGGCAAAAGAAACTCGCGGAACGCCGCAAGCGCCCGGTCATCCTCGACCTGCAATCGAAGCCGGAGGCGGGAGAGCGCGTCATCAAGCGCTTCGCGCTGGTCGAGCAGGCGGAAGAGATGGACTGTGGGGCAGCCTGCCTCGCGATGATCTGCAAGCAGTACAACATCTCCATGACGCTGGGCAAGCTGCGCGAGCTCGCTAACGTGACCACGCAGGGCGCGACGCTGGACAGCCTCGCCCGAGCGGGCGAATCGCTCGGCTTCTCGACGCGCGGCGTCCAGTGCACCTATGAGGCCATCCTCGGCTTCGAGCTGCCTTTCATCGCGCACTGGGAAGGCTATCACTACATCATCGTCTACGGCGTTTCCAAGAAGCAGGTGTGGATCGCCGACCCGGCCGTGGGATTCAAGAAGCTGAGCGTCGAGGAATTCGAGCGCGGCTGGAGCGGTACCTGCCTCGTCTTCACGCCGGGGCAGAACCTGGTGCAGATCGCGGCAACGCGCTCGCCCTGGATACGCTTCGTCGGCTACCTGAGGCCTTACCGCAAGGTGCTGGCCCACTTGTTCCTCGCGACCTTCGTGATCCAGGTTCTGGGCATCGTGCCGCCGATGATCATCCAGAACATCCTGGACGGGGTGATCGTGCACCAGAACGTGAGCCTGCTGCATCTGCTGATCCTGGGCCTCATCGTCTCCAACCTGTTCACGCAGCTGATGTCGACGGTGCGCGCCTTCCTCGCGAACTTCATGGTGCGCAACATGGACTTTTCCATGATGTCGCACTTCTTCAAGCACACCATGTCATTGCCGTTCTCCTTCTTCGCGAAGCGCAAGACCGGCGACATCCTCGCGCGCTTCGAGGAAAACGCGACGATACGCAACTTCCTGACGGAATCCACCGTCACCACGATGCTGAACCTGCTGATGGTGTTCATCTATTTCACCATCATGTTCTTGTACAACGTCACCATGACGATGGTGCTCATCGCCTTCGTCATTCCCATCATCGCGCTCACGGTGTTCGTGACGCCGCGGGTCAAGACGTATGCCCGCGACGTCTTCGCCGCCGCGACCGACGCCAAGGCGCACCTGATGGAAACCCTGGGCGGGGTGGAAACGATCAAGGGCATGGGCATCGAGCGTCCGGTGCGCCTGAAGTGGGAAAAGAAATACGCCAAGGCGCTGGACATGCAGTACAAGGCGCAGACGTTCAACATCGTGGTCGGTCTCGTCAGCCAGATCCTGAATGCATCGACCACCATCGCCATCCTCTGGGTCGGGGCGGACCTCGTGCTGCAGCACAAGCTGTCCATCGGCCAGCTGATCGCCTTCAATTCCCTCATGGGCAGCGTGCTCGCTCCGCTGATGGGCCTGGTCGGCCTCTGGAGCCGCCTCAACGATGCCGGGGTGGCGATGGAACGGCTGGGCGACGTGCTCGACATGGAGCCCGAACAGCGGCCGCAGGATCTTGCGTCGCGCGTGGTCCTGCCCGACCTGCAGGGGGAAATCAAGCTCGAGAACATCTATTTCCGCTACGGCGGCAACGATACCCAGTATGTGCTGGAAAACATCAGCCTCGACATCAAGCCGGGCGAACTGATCGCCATCGTCGGCCGCAGCGGCTCCGGCAAGACCACGCTCGCCAAGCTGCTGGTCGGCTTCTACACGCCGACCGAAGGCAAGATCATCGTCGACGGCTATGACGTCAACAACATCGACAAGGAATATTTCCGCGCCCAGGTCGGCTACGTCATGCAAAGCAACCTCCTGTTCTCCGGCACCATCGCGGAGAACATTGCCAGCGGCGACGAAAGCCCCGACCGCCGCCGCATCGAGGAAGTGGCGAAGATGGCCGATGCGCACGGCTTCATCAGCAAGATGCCGATGAGCTACGAACAGGTGGTGGGCGAGCGCGGCGTCGGCCTGTCCGGCGGCCAGATCCAGCGCCTCTGCATCGCCCGCGCGCTCTACCACGATCCGCGCCTGCTCGTGTTCGACGAAGCCACCTCCGCGCTCGACACGCAATCGGAAAGCAACATCATCGGCAACATGGGGGAGATACTCAAGGGACGCACCGCCGTCATCATCGCGCACCGCCTGAGCACCATCATGCGGGCCGACAAGATCCTCGTCCTGTACGAAGGATCGATCGTCGAGCAGGGCAAGCATGATGAACTGGTGGACCGGCGCGGCATGTATTACCAGCTTGTTCAAAAACAGTTGAGCGCGGCATGAAACTCTACAATCCCGGTGGACGCGGCTCGGTGATGTCGTACGCCGGGCTGCTGGAGAAGATCGAAATCCTGAGTTCGACGCTGCGCTGGGCATCGCGGCTGGAACGCGCGGACATCGAGAAGCTGCTGCGGCAATCGCATGCGCTGCGCGACGAAGTGATGCAGCTATCCCACAAGGAGCGCTTCGTGCAGGCCGCCACCAGCGACGCGGAGCCGGTGGAACAGACGCCTGGCGAGCGCCGGCAGGCGCTGCTGGCGCGCAGCTTCGTGTTCGAAGGCACCTTCGGCGACAACCCCAAGCTGCTCGACGCGCTGGAAGTGGCGGAGAAGGCCGCGCCGACCGACCTGCCGGTGCTGATCGATGGCGAAAGCGGTACCGGCAAGGAGCTGATGGCCAAGGTGATCCATGCCAACGGTTCGCGTGCCGACAAGCCGTACATTTCTGTCAACTGCGGAGCGATCCCGGACAACCTGCTCGAATCCGAACTGTTCGGCCACAAGAAGGGGGCATTCACCGGCGCCAGCAATGACCGCAAGGGAAAGTTCGAGAGCGCGCACAAGGGCACCATCTTCCTCGACGAGATCGGCGAAATGCCGCTGACCGGCCAGGTCAAGCTGCTGCGCGTTTTGCAGTCCCACGAAATCCAGCGGGTGGGTTCGGACGAAATCATCCACGTCGATGCGCGCATCGTGGCGGCGACGAACAAGAACCTGCGCAAGCTGATCGAGGAGGGAACCTTCCGCGAAGACCTTTTCTATCGGCTGAGCGTGATTCATGTCACGCTGCCGGCGCTGCGCGAGCGCAAGGATGAGATTCCGCTGCTGCTGGCCTATTACGGGGATGAAGCCGCCGAGGCGCTGAAACGCCGGCCCATCAAGATGACGCCGCGGCTGCGGGATTTCCTGCTCAACTATGCCTACCCCGGCAACATCCGGGAACTGCGCAACCTGGTCTATCGCCTTGCCTGCCTGGCCGGTGAAACGGCGGACATCGGCCACCTGCCAGAGGACATCCGGCCGAAGGCAGGCGTTCCGCAGGCCAGCCTGCCGGAAACGATGGCGTCTCAGGCAATCGCACCGAGTTCTCTCAGCGATGCAAAGCGTGCGGCGAGCGACGAGGCGGAGCGCGCTTTCCTCGAGCGCGGCCTGACCGAAGTCGGCGGGACGGTGGCGGAGCTCGCCCGGCGTTGCGACATGAACCGCTCGCATCTCCAGATGCTGCTGAAGAAGCACGGCATCCATTCCAAGGATTTCCGCAAGCCTCGTCCTCCGCAAGGCGGGGCCGGGGCCTGACGATGCGGCCCCGCGCCTGCATCAGCGGCCGGAAGCGGCATCGCTGATCGTTTTCTCCTGCGGCAAGGCATTGCCTGCGTCGGCAGTGGCTTCGGCTTTCTTTTCCTTGTCCGCGAACACCATCTTGCCGTTCTCGGTGCGTTTGTCGTCGCGGAATTCGCCTTCCCAGAAACTGCCGTCGGCCCAAGTGTAGCGCCCGAAGCCGTTGCTCTTGCCGCGCGCCCAGGCGCCCGCATAGGCGTCGCCGTTCTTGAACTTCGCCGTGCCGCGTCCATCCGGCACGCCGTCCCTGACTTCGCCGTCATAGCGGTTGCCGTTCGCGAAGAAGAGCGTGCCGCGCCCATTGGGCAGGTCGTGCGACCATTCGCCGACGTAGCGCTGGCCGCTCGCCCAGCGGAAGTTGCCGCGTCCTTCCTTCATTCCGCGCACCAGCGTGCCATCGAACTGGTTGCCGTTGCTCCAGACGATCCGTCCGGTGCCGGAGACGATGCCGGTCTTCTGGTCGACGCTGAAGTCGCCGGTCAGGATCTGGTCCTCGATGAAGATGGGCTTCCTGCCAGCAAGGGAATCAGCCGCCTTGGGCAGCGGTTCTTCGACGGCCTTGCGCGGCGCATGGCCTTGCGGCGCCGTGTGTGCCGCGGGGGCTTGCGAGGACGCGGCAGCGCTGGCGGTCACGGTATGCTGTGCGGCAGAGGCGGGCGGCGCCGCGGTTCCGCTTGCTGCGCTTGCTGAACTTGTTCCGCTTGTACCGCCCGAGGATGGCGAAGCGCCCGATGTTCCCGACGTGCCCGAGCTAACCGACTTGCTTGAGGCAGCGGGCGTTCCGGACGATCCCGCCGATGCCAGCGGACCGTTGGTTGGGGATGGTGCCGCAGCCGACGGCGTGCGAGTCGCCTCGTCTGCCGCGGCGCGGGATGGCGAATGCACTGGCGGCTGCTTGAAGAGGGTCAGCTTGTCACGCGCCAGCGCGGCATAGCGTCCTTTCGGATAGCGGGAAAGATAAGCTTCGTAGGCAGGCGCCTGCTGGAGGTTGTTCGCCAGATTCCAGGCGTCTTCCTCCGGCGAAGGCGTAGCCGCGGCTTCCTTGCGTGCGGACGCTGACTGCCGGTCCTGCTTCTCCTGTTTTTCCTGCCTATCCTGCTTGTCTTTTTCCCTGTTAGCCAGCGCCTTGGGCGGTTCCTGCTCTTTCACCGCCTTGGCCTGCCTTGCTTCCAGTCGTTGCCGGGCGGCCAGCGCATACAGGCCCTTCGGGAAGCGCTTCAGGTAGTTCTCATAGGCTGCGGGCGTATCGAGCGCGATGGCGTTCTGCCACGATTCCTCATCCGGGGACCGGCGCGCGGTAGGCGTGCTTGCCGACGGCGTACCGGGCACGGAAGACGGCAGGGAACGCAGGCTGCGCGCCGCAGCATCGGCCGAAGGAGGGTTCGGCGGCGTGGCACGCGCCTGGTCCGGCTTGATGCTCGCGGACTGCGGGTGTTCGTCGTCCGGACCGC
The DNA here is from genome assembly GCF_010974945.1 of Noviherbaspirillum galbum. GTDB lineage: Bacteria > Pseudomonadota > Gammaproteobacteria > Burkholderiales > Burkholderiaceae_D > Noviherbaspirillum > Noviherbaspirillum galbum. The sequence continues at coordinate 85,084 of NZ_JAAIVB010000055.1, forward strand.
CGGCGGCGCTGGAGCCCGCCTGTTTCGGCATCGACGGCACGCCGGATTCCTGGGCGGCGCTACTGCCACTACCACTGCTGCCGCTCATCGAATCGTTGCCGCCGCCAGCGTTGCCGCGATCCTTCCATGGCACCTGCGTCCCGAGGTAGACTCCGGCGCCCAGTCCCGCCGCAAGCAGCAGGGAAAGCAGGCCCCAGGTTTTAGCCCGGCTGCGGTCTTGATGCGCATGGATAGGGCCGGCGTTCGGCGGCATGTGATCGCCGCCGAACGCCATCGACACCGGCGCTTCGGGGCGCCTGGTCTGGAACATGGTCATGTCGTCGGGCCGTTGCTGGCCTCGCTGCGGAAGCGGGTCATGCTGCGCGGCGGGCGTCTGCGGAATCGTCATGCCGGGGCGCGGCGCGTCTAGGCGCGGCTCCTGCCTGGGCACCGGCTTGGGTTCGGCGACGCGGGTGGTCGGCAGTTCGTTGCCGGTCCAGCGGGTGGACGAGCGAGGCAGGGTGCGCGGCACGGTGCCCATGATGTCGAGCGCCTTGCGCAGTTCCGCGATGCTGCGGTAACGCTGCTCCGGCTTCACAGCCAGAGCCTTGTCGAGCACGCCGAGCAGGCTGCTGCTGTAGCGCCCCTTTCCGGCTTCGCGGGCAGGCACCATTTCATCATGCACCATGCGCGCCACCGCAGGCGGCGGCGCCTTGCCGGTAATGACGTAATAGGTTACCGCGGCCAGCGCATAGATATCGGTCCATGTCCCCTGGCGCAAGCCGGCGATGTCCGCATACTGTTCGATGGGCGCGAAGCCCGGCTTGAGGATGACGGTGAGGCATTGCGTCAGGTCGCCGATCACCCGCCGGGCGGCGCCGAAGTCGAGCAGCACCGGCCGCCCGTCCTTGAGCAGCAGGATGTTGTCCGGCGCGATGTCGCGGTGCAGGCATTGTGAGTTGTGGATGGTCTCGATGGCATCGAACAGGTCGGCCAGCAGCAGGCGGATCCAGCTTTCCGTCGGCGTGACGCGATGCTCCTTGAGCGCCTGCTTCAGTGTCACGCCCTCGTAGTAGGGCATGACCATGTAGGCCGTGCCATTGCCTTCCCAGAAGCGGTGCACCTTCACCAGCGCCGGGGAATCGAACTGCGCCAGCATCTTGGCTTCGTTGATGAAGCTGCGCAGCCCCGCCGTGAAGGTGGCTGCGTTATGTTCGGAGCGGACCGTGACCGCCATCTTGGTGGTGCGGCTCGCCAGCCCGGCGGGCATGTACTCCTTGAGGGCGACATGCCGTTCCAGGGAATGATCGTATGCCAGGTAGACGATGCCGAATCCGCCTTCTCCGATGAGGTCGAGAATCTCGAATTCACCGAGATGGGTGCCAACGGGCAGGACGTTGACGCCATGCTCCGCGCTTTCCTGCGCCCCGGCACGGAAAGGCATCCGCCGGGTGCGTACCATGGTTTTGTCGCTGTCGTCGCTCATCATTTGGCTTGCTCGCTTGGTGATACGTTTGCTGGATGCTCCGTTTGCGGCGGCAACGCGCTTCCGCATGCCGTCCCCGGCTTCGTCCTAGCACCTTTGGTGCCAGCCGGCCCGTCATTGCCTTCCGGCGCCGCAAGCGGGGTCTCGGGCCTCCATGAACGCGCCGCGAAGGCTCCGCCGACGCTTTTTTCGGCAGGAAGGGCGCAACGGACGCGCTCAGGCGGATCGTGCCGGCCGGCAGCGTTGGCGTGGCGCCGACACCCCGGCACCATCCGGCCGGGACCTGCCGGCGCGCTGCCAACAGCCGTGTCGTTGCCGGCCGGCGCGCACCGCGCCACGGGCCGTGCGGAACGGAGACGAAGGTCTGTTGACATGGTGAATCTTCCTTGGCGGGGAGAAAGCCTTGGCGCAGGCGTGAAAGAGAATTGCCGGGCTCCGCTACCATGATCCGCGCGCAATTCGACAGGGTGTTGACCTGCGTCTGTCCTAGCCGAGTTTTAGCGGTCAAAGTGCCGGATTCAGCACAGTCTTTTCAATGGTGAAGCGGTCGTCGTCACGCACCACGACGACCGTGACGTTATCGCGTCCACCATTGCGCAGCGCCAGTTCGATCAAGGTATCGGTGGCACGCGCGCAATCGTCCGCCGCAAGCGCGGCGGTCATCTGCTGCGGGCTGACTTCGTTGCTTAGTCCGTCGCTGCACAAGAGAAACGCGTCGCCCTCGACGACGGGCATGCTCAGTTCGTCGAGTTCGAGCAGGTCAGCCGCGCCGACCGCTCGGGTAATGAGGTTGCGGGCAGGATGCAGCAGCGCTTCTTCATCGCTCAGGCTGCCGGCCATGCGCAATTCCTCGACCTGGCTGTGGTCGCGCGTGACCTGCGCCAGTTCGCCATTGCGCAGGACGTATAAACGGCTGTCTCCGGCCCAGACGCAGGCGCAGCGCTCGCCCCGGATGAGCAGGACGACCGCCGTGCTGCCGATGATGTGCGCATGGCGCTCGGCCGCTTCGGCGCGCAGGCGGCGGTTGGCTGCCTGCAAGGCGTCGCGCACCGCGGCCACCAGCGTTTCCAGCGAATCGAACGCGGCTGGGGAATCGTCGACAAGCGCCGACAGGGCGTCAATGACGGTCTTGCTGGCAAAGTCGCCCAGCGTATGTCCGCCCATGCCATCCGCCACCGCCCACAGGCCGTGGGCCGGGAGCGACAGGCAGGAATCCTCGTTGATTTGCCGGACCATGCCGACATGGCTCTTCGCGGAACAGGTCCATCCAGCCTGGGTGGTGTTCATTGCCGCAGCCTCCGCATTGCCCGGGCGAGACGCCGGGATCAACCAATGTGCTTGTCGTTGCCGGCGTTGCCGTCGACGGCAACGTTGATGTTCGAGTTGGCTGCCGAATTGTTGACCTCGACGACCTGGATCTGGTTGATCATCTGGTCGGCGTAGTTGTTGACTTGGTAGAAATTGACCACGGGGCCGAAGGCGGGCGCGTCGCTGTAGGGCTTTATCCAGCCGTACACCCACGGGGCGCCGCCGCCGCGGACGAAGGACATCTCGCCACGGTCCAGCTCGCGATCGTTACGAAGGTCCTTGATGACCAGATGAGCCATGATGTGTCTCCTCAGCTTGGCCCGGAAAAGGCAATGCAGGCAATCGTTGCCGGTCATTGCCCCCCGGACTTACAGTGCGACATTGGCGTTCGCCCATTGCGACGGGTTCACCGCCAGGTTAGGCGGGACGAATCCCGCGCCGATCACTCCTACATTATTCAATGCATTTACAGCGACGTTCTGCAGTTGCGTAATGTTTTGGTTCACGCCGACGTTGACATTCGCGACGGGACCGAATTGCTTCAGCAGGGCATCCGCATCGGCACCGCCGCGCACGTCCATCATGGCCTTGCCGTCGAGATCGCGGCTTGCGGCGAGGTCGTTGATCACGAGGTTCGACATTGCAGTTCTCCTTTAATTCGATGCTTGCCCGGCGCCTCAGCCGATGTGGATGTTGTTGCTGCCGTTCTGGGTCGGATTCACGCAGGAGGTGATGCCCGAGACGAAGGCGGCGTTGTTGCCGTTGTTGACGAGCGTGTTCTGCGACTGGCCCAGCGATTGCACCGCGCCGACGTTGAACTCGCTTGCGCTCAGAGAGAGCGAGCCGAAGGACGGCATGGCGAACGGCGTCAGGCCGGATGAGTAGCCCATGCCGCCGCGGACTGCCGACATGGCCTTGGCATCGAGTTCGGTGGTGGCGGACAGATCCTTGATGTTCAGTGCTTGCATGTCATTCTCCTTGGTCGGGTGAGTGTTTCGTTTGCTGCCAGGTGGTTGAACGTTGCGCGTTGCTCGTTGGCGTCGCGCTCGGGGCTTCTATTGCGAGGAGCGTGCCAGCATGGCGCAGACGAGGAGTGAAATGCCTAAGCCATTGAATTTGAATGAAAGTGCGGGATTGCCTGCGTAGCGTGGCTGGTTCGTGCGCGCCGGGCGGCCCGCGCAGGATGGCGGCTGACGGCCAACACCGGGAGGCCGCTGTCGCAATGGCGCCGACATTGCCATGAACCTGGTCATTCCCGTGACCGGAGCGCGGACGAACGATGCCTTGGAAGAAGCGATTGTCTCCGCGTTGGCGAGCCTGAATGACTGTTTTTTAAGGTGGAGAAGGAAGGCGTGACGCAACGACAAAAGTGCAACCGTATGTAGCAGTTGTTTGCATGCGACGAAGTGATTCGGAGAACTTTATTCACGGAAAGACGTCAGCGTATGATGTCATCGTTCCTTTCCGAACTTCAACATCATGGCTGTCTTTATCGCACTTTGTTTTCTTTGCACCTTGGGTGGGACCACGTCGGCGCTGTGCCAGGCCTGGATGCGCCGCATGGCGAATGCCGACGGCATCGATCCGCGGGAGCGTGATCAGATTGCCGCGACCGGCGACTTCTATCGCCGTTCGACGATGGGCACCTATGGCGCGGCCATCCTCACGGGCGGCATCGCGGTGCTGTCTTACTTCTACGCCTGATCGAACCGGGCCTGATTAAGTCAGGCAGGATCGATGCGGGCAGGTTGCGGAAACGCGGCATGCCGGCCGGGCGCTCAGCCCGGGCCGGTTGATTTGATGCCGCCGCCTTCTACTTCGATTCGGAGCGGCGTTCGCCGAGAGGGCGTCGCTGGACGCCTGGCGGGTAATCCAGCAGGCGGTTCTGGCGGGATGCCGTCAGGGCTTCATAAGGCATCCTGCCGCCGGTGCGGGCACCGCCGGTAATGGCCGTCATGGCCTTGTGGTCCAGTTCGACGTTTTCCGTCAGATCCTTGATGACGATCTTAGGCATCGCAATCTCCTCATTCGATACTTGCACAGCCGGTTTCCCATCGGGCCCGGCGCCGGAAACGCCCGCAGGGAGGCACACAGGCCTCCCTCGCAACGCGGGCATGTTAGGTCACGCTTGTCACAGCGCCACGTTGGCATTCGCCCACTGGGATGGGCTGACATCCAGCTTCAGCGGCCCGAATCCCGCGCCGATCACACCCACATTATTCAACGCGTTCACTTGGACGTTCTGAAGTTGCGTAATGTTCTGGTTCACGCCGACATTGACGTTGGCGAGCGGGCCGAGTCCCGAGAGCCAGGAGTTATAGCCGCCGCGCACGCTCTTCATTGCCTTGGCATCGAGTTCGCCATCCTTGGCGAGATCATTGATCATGAGTTTGGACATGTTGTTCTCCGATGATTTCCGCTTGTAGTCGTTGCGCCATCAATAGGCGCCAATGCTGATGTTGTTGCTGCCGTCCTGCGTGGGATGCACGTCGGACGTGATGCCGCAAACGAAGGCCGCATTGTTGCCGTTGTTGACGGCGGTGTTCTGGGACTGACCCAGGCCCTGCATCGCGCCGAAGTTGAACGTGCTGGACGTGGCGCTGAACGAAGGACCCATGGACGGGGTGTGGCCGGGGTAGCCGCGGCTGCCGCCGCGCACGGAAGTCATTGCCTTACGGTCGAGGTCTGCGGAAATGACGAGGTCGTTGATGGCGAGGGTGTTCATGTCGATTCTCCTGAAGGTTGGGCTTGCTTGCCGGTTTGTCGTGTCCTGAAATCTGCTTCGTGCTTGAAGCAGATATAGCAGGCGGCGTGCCAGCGCGGCGAAGGTGGCACAAGTTTCCGCGCAAGTCCTTGAATCCAAAGCGGAAAACCGGAGATGCGCCCATCTCGTCGGCTTCGCTGGCGGCTTGCGGCAAGGCCCTTTTGCATGGCGGCGGCCAACAGCTTGCGCGCGCGGTGTCGGCTGCCTTCCAACATGTCGTTGCCGCGGAGGCGAAGCGGACAGGACAAGCCGCGGGCACGCAATGCTGGCCTCCGGGAAATTGCCATGATTTGAATTTAGGCGAGGCACGTTTGTCTTAACCATGAAGCATGGAATGCGCTACATTAGGTGGCGTCACTGTGTCTGCATGCCTAACATCGGGGCGATGATCATGGCTAGTCTTTCGCACGCAATCCATTCGTTTCAGTCGGGCGACCTGTCCGAATATGAATTGCTTGCGCACGTCGACCGGGTTCTGGCCAGCGACAACACCGAGTCGGCGCGCCAGCTCGAAGAGCTCCTGAGCGACGACCATACCCGCATCATGCTGCCGCCGGAGGTGTATGCCGAGCTGCGCAAGCGCGTGCACCAGCGTGAACAAGGCCAGGCGCCGCGGCCTCCCTTCGAGCGCGGCGATGCGGAAGCCACCCGCATGCAGGTCAATCCGCAACGCGATCCCACCGGTTCCCAGGACGGCGCGCGCGACATTTCCCGCCGGACCCTGCCGACCAATCCGCCGTCGATGACGATGGAATTGCCGGCAGGCCAGGATAGCCAGAAAGGAATCGGCGATACCCTTAACGGCCGCTTCGTGCTCGAAGAATGCATCGGCTTCGGCGGCATGGGAACGGTATACAAGGCGCTCGACCTGCGCAAGCTGGAAGCCTCCGACCGTAAGCCTTACATCGCCATCAAGGTGCTGAACCTGCAGTTCCGCGGCCATCCCAAGTCGCTCATCACCTTGCAGCGCGAAGCCAAGAAGGCGCAGGCGCTGGCGCATCCCAACATCGTGACCGTCTATGATTTCGACCGCGACGGGTCCACGGTCTTCCTGACCATGGAATACCTGTCCGGCAAGCCGCTCAGCCAGGTGTTGCGCGCACCCGGTTTCGGAGGGCTGCCCTTGAGCAAGGCGTTGCCGATCGTCGAAGGCATGGGGCGGGCGCTGGCGTACGCGCACGAGCGCGGCTTCGTGCATTGCGACTTCAAGCCCGCCAACGTGGTGCTGACGGATTCCGGCGACGTGAAGGTCATCGACTTTGGCATTGCCCGCGTCTTCCGCAAGCCGGAGGATGACGTCGAGGCAACCGTGTTCGATCCGGGCAGCCTCGGCGGCCTCACGCCGGCCTATGCCAGCCCGGAGATGCTGGAGCACCGCGAGCCCGATCCGCGAGACGACATCTATGCGCTGGCTTGCATTACTTATGAACTGCTGACCGGGCGCCATCCCTTCGATCGCGCGACCGCCTCGCAGGCGCGCAACTCCGGACTCAAGCCGGCCAGGCCGAAGAATCTCGGCGCCAACCAGTGGCGCGCGCTGAAATGCGGCCTGGCATTCGACAGGAACGCCCGCACGCCGACCATCCAGCGTTTCCTGTCCGACCTGCGCGGAGATCGCAAGCCCGTCATGCTGGTCGCGGCCGGGCTTGGCGCGCTTGCCGTCGCCAGCCTCGCCGTCGTGGTGGCTGTCAACCTGATGGGCAGGCCCGACCGCGGACTGCGCAGCGAAGGCTCGTCTGGCGAAGAGCCGGCCCCGCCGGCGCAAGCGCAGGCACCCGCGCCCGTCGCGCCTGCACCCGCGCCAGTCGCTCCGGCGCTGACCATGGCCTCGGTTGCCGGCGTCCTCAACACCGTCAGCTGTTCGGCGCTTCTGCCGTCGGTGGACGGCGACACGGTCAAGGTGCAAGGCTACCTGTCCGCCCAGACGGGCGCCGCGCGGCTGAAAGACATGTTGTCGCGCCTGCCCGGCGCCCGCAACGTCATCATCGACACTCAGCCGGTCGCGGATGACAAGTGCGACACGCTGGCCGTGCTGGCGCCTTACTGGGCCAAGTCGCGCGCCAACAGTCCGGTCAGCATCCGCACGAGGGCGGCGAACGGCGAACTGGTCGAAGGCGAACCGCTCGTGATGGAAATCACCACGCCGGGCTTCGATGCCTATGCCTACGTGGATTACTTCGTGCTGGATGGCAGCGTGGCGCACCTGCTGCCGAACGTCCGCGCGCGGGCGCACCAGACGCCGCCGAATTACAGCGCCACCATCGGCGGCATGGGCAACTGGGTGGTATCCAAGCCCTTCGGCAAGGAAATGGTGGTGCTGATCATGTCCCCCGAGCCGCTGTTCGACGGCTTGCGCCCCGCCAGCGAGTCACGGAAGGATTACCTGCGCGCCCTGGAGCGGCAGCTCAAGCAGGTTGCGTCCAAGCATGGACAGGACAAGGTCGTGACGGACTTCGTGCAGATCACCACCAAGGCGGCGCGCTGAAACCCGGCGCACCATGCGCCTTCAAGCTCATCATTATCCGAATTTACTTGAGTTCGCGGACCACGCGGAAACCATTCTGTGTATGGCGCACGTTCGCGTCATACTTGAAGCGCGTCGAGGAGGGCATGTAGCTGGCGTCTTCACGCCATGAGCCGCCGCGGATCACGCGCACGCGGCAGGCGGGGTCTTCCCAGGACTTGCCATCGGCAGGTGCGCCCTTGAATGACGTATGCCAGCAGTCGCTGACCCATTCCCAGACGCTGCCGTTGACGTCATGCAAGCCGAAGGGGTTGGGCGCAAACGAGCCTACGGGCGCGGGCGCGTCCTGCTGCCAGGGCGGGCCGCAGTCCTTGCAGTTGGCGGTGCCCTTGCGCATCTGTTCGCCCCACCAGAAGCGGGTGGAGGTGCCGCCGCGCGCCGCGTATTCCCATTCCGCTTCGGTCGGCAGCCGGTAGGACTTGCCGGTGATCTTGGTGAGCCATTTCACGTATTGCTGGGCATCGTCCCAGCTGACGTCCCTGACGGGAACGTTCTTCTTGCTGGCATCGATGTTCACCTTCGTACAGCCGCCTGTGTCCACGCAGGCATTCCATTGCTCCAGCGTGACTTCATATTTGCCGATTGCAAAGCCGCTCGCGAGAGTCACGCGGTGCTCCGGCTTTTCGGTCGGATCTCCGGTGTTGCTTCCCATGGTGAAGCTGCCGGCGGGCAGGCTGATCAAGTCGGGGCAGGTCGGGCAATCCTTGATCTCCGCGCTGGCGTTGCGCCGCGGCGCGGGCTGCTCGGCTGCCGGTGCGGACGGCGTCGCTTGCACGGGGGGCGCGGCAGGCGGCGCGGCGCGTGGCGTTTCCGCCGCCTTAGGCGCAGGCTTGGGCGTCTCCGCTGCCTTGGGTGCGGGCTTGGGCGTTTCCGCCGCCGGCTTCGAAGCTTCCTTCGCGCCCTTTCCTTCGGCGCGCAAGCGCTCGATGCGCGCCTTCGCCAGCGCCGCGAAGCGGCCCTTGGGGTAGGCCTGCAGGTAGGCTTCGTAGTCGTCGGCGTGGTTGCTGTCCTTGATCGAGTCCCAGAACGTCAGTTCGTATTGTTCATTGGTGTCCTTCGGCAGCACGCCGCGCGTGTCGTATGCCAGCACGGTCTCGGGCCCGGAGGCGGCCTCCGCGCCGGTCCGGAGCGCCATGCGGGAGCCATCGGGTAGCAAGGACATGCTTGCCGGCAGGGTGGATGCGGCCCAGGGGCGCTGCCGGCCTTGCGTCAGCGCGGTCACGGCCGCTGCGGTGCTGGCCAGCAATTCGCCAACGGGACGGCCGGGCGCGCGCAATTCCGCGAGCAGCCGGGCGGTGAAGATGCCATTGCGGCCGGCGTCTCCCGCGCCGTGGCCGGGTTGGGCCGCGAGGGCGAGCAACGTGTCCGCCGGCAGCGGGATCGCGAGCGCGGTGTCGCCGTCGGCCGGGGTCAGGCAGGTGTCGAGAACCACGATGCGGCGATGGCCTTCCATCTTCGCCAGCAGCGCGGACACCGAGACCTCGGGTTGGGCGCCGACCGGCGAAAGCATGATGTCGCCGCCGCGCATCGCCGCGTGCCCGGCAAAATACACCAAGCCATCTGCGCCGGCGCCGAGGCGGGTAAAGAACACCTGGATGGCGGCGTGCATGCCTTGCCGGTCGAGGTCTTCCGCGCGCAGCACGTCGTAGCCGAGCGCTTCGAGCGCCGCCGCCATGTCGCGCGCATCATGCCTTGCCTGGGGGATCGGGCGGAAACGGTCATCCGCATTGCCGATGACTAGGGCCACCGGCACGGATGCCAGCGCGGCCTGCATGCCGCACAGACAGAAGAGCAAGGCGGCGGACGCATGACGAAGCAGGGTAAAGAGCCGTTTGCGCATGGAGTGATCGATGTCGGACTGCGTATCGGATTTCGGCGTGACCTTTGCTTGCAATGTCGCGCATAAATCTGGGCGTCTCTCTGATTAAGTTCAAAGCAGCGGCGCGTCGATGAGATAAACCATCATATCTGGCGTAATCTGAGTCTGCGACTGAAGGCGGGCAACCGATTACGACACACCCGGCGCGGCGCATGCCGCCTGCATGCGCGGACAAGCCGCGCACCTTGCTGAAAGGATGGCTATCATGACAAGCGCACAGCGCCTTGCCGCGCCTCTCGTTGCCCTGATGTTCGCAGTCCTGTTGCTGGCGCCGCAGGCAGCAGCCTGGGCTGCCGAGGTCACGCCTTCGCCGAAGGATGCCCAGGTCTACTTCATCTGGCCGCGCGACGGCGAGGTCATCAACGGCGGCAAGTTCTGGGTACGGATGGGACTGCGCAACATGGGCGTGGCGCCGAAGGGCGTGAACAGGCCTGGCACGGGGCACCATCACCTGATCGTCGATTCGGAACTGCCTCCCGCCGGTCAGCCCATTCCTTCCGACCGCAACCATCTCCACTTTGGCGCGGGCGAGACCGAGGCGCGCGTCGAACTGCCCCCCGGCAAGCACACGCTGCAGTTGCTGCTCGGAGACCAGGACCATGTCCCGCACGATCCGCCGATCCATTCGAAGAAGATCACCGTGACGGTCCGATGAACCGCGCGCCCACCCGGCCAACAAGCCGAACCTTGCCCTTGATGAGGAACACGCCATGTCGAAACTTGCCGCGGCAGCAGCGCTCTTCCTGTTCTCTTCCCTTGCCTTCGCCGGAGACACGCCGGCGCCGCCGAACGCCTATCTATATATAGGCTGGCCGCAGGATGGCGCGGTCATCACGAAGCATCCATTCCGGGTCTGGTTCGGACTGCGCAACATGGGCGTCTCGCCCAAGGATGTCAAGTTTCCGAACACTGGCCATCACCACCTGCTGATCGATACGCCGGTACCGCCGATGGACCAGGTCATTCCGTCGGACCGGAACCACCTGCACTTCGGCGCGGGAGAAACCGAGACCATGCTCGATCTCCCGCCCGGCAAGCACACGCTGCAGCTGATCATGGGCGACGACAAGCACGTGCCGCACAATCCGCCGGTGGTGTCGAAGAAGATCACGATCACGGTGAAGTGAACGATCGGCCTGCTGGCGCTCTCGCCCGGGAACCGGAACCGCGCACCCCGCCATGAGTCGAAGCAATATGGCGCCATGCCGCGCGGGAATCCCGCCGCGCGGCGACGCATCCAGCGAACGAAGGGCAGCGACATGAGACGGCAAACAGGATTGCCCGACGGACCGCGCGGCGCGCCAGCGTATCTCGAAGTGCTGGGCGCATCCGAGTCGGTGCCGGCGATCTTTCCCTTGCAGGATGAGGTCGTGATCGGACGTGACCCGCAGGATTCCCTCGACCCGGATCACTTCTTCTGCATTCCCGAACATACCGTCAGCCGCCGGCACGCGCGCATCCTCCGCCGGGGCGACGCCTATTATGTGGAGGACCTGCATTCCTTCAATGGCACCTACGTCGACGGCGAGCGCCTGAAGCCCGGCGCCTGGCGGGCGCTGCAGGAAGGCGATGAGCTGAACATCTCGAACGCGCAGATCGTCTTCCATTCCATGGTCGCGCCGGCCCAGGACAACATGGCAACGATCATCACCAAGGTGGTCGATGCAACCCAGCTCACGCGCATGATCGAACCGCTTCCCGCCACCGGCCCGGCCGACATCCAGCACGTGGTGCAGAAACTGCACGCCATGGCCCAGGTAAGCATCGCGCTGGGCGCGGTTACCAACAGCGAGACGCTGATCGAAAAGATCATGAATTTCATCTTCGAGCTGTTCCCGCTCGCGGAGCGCGCCTTCATCCTGCTGCGCAACGGCGAGGAAGAGCGTCCCGTGCCGGTCGCCGCGCGCCGCCGCGACGGTTCGGAAATGGATCCGTCGCGCGTGACGATGTCGAGCACGATCATCAACGAGGTCCTGAACAAGAAGCAGTCGGTGCTGTCGGTCGACACCTTGTCGGACCGCTATTTCGGCAGCCAGCATTCCATCATCTCGCAGGCGATCCGGAGCGTGATGTGCGTGCCGCTGCTGCTGGAGGGACAATGCCTTGGACTGATCCAGGTCGACACCTCCTCGGACCCGTATGCCTTCAAGGAACAGGACCTGGAAATCCTGACCGGCGTGTGCGCCGAGACGGCGGTGGCGCTGAAGAACTTCCAACTTTACTCGGACATCGAGCGCCTGCTCGACGGCTTCGTGCGCGCTTCTGTGCAGGCCATCGAGGAACGCGATCCGGCGACGGCCGGTCATTCCTTCCGCGTCGCCGACTTCGCCGAGCGCCTGGCGGTGGCGGTCGATCGCGACACCGGCAAGGAATTGCGCGAGGTCGCCTTCAGCCTCGACCAGCTTCGCGAGATCCGGTATGCCGCGCTGCTGCACGACTTCGGCAAGGTCGGCGTGCGGGAAAACGTCTTGTGCAAGGAAAAGAAGCTGCATCCGCACGAGATGCGCCTGCTGGATGAACGTTTCCGTTTCGCGCAGGCCTGCCTGGAACGGGAAGCTTACAGGCGGCTGGTTGAGTTGCATGCCCGCCATGACCTGAGCATCTCCGCCTTCCGCGAAGCAAAGGAGAAGGTCGAGATCGGGCTGGCGGAAGAGAAGGAACGCCTGGCGCGATTCCACGAGGCGATCTGCCTGGCCAACGAGCCCAGCGTGTCGCACACCGAAAGCGGGGCGGGGCTGCAGGCGGTACTCGACTACGCCTTCCCGGAATCGGAGGATAGCCACCACCCGCTGCTGCAACAGTCTGAGTTTTCCGCCCTGAACCTGCCGAAGGGATCGCTCACGCTGGAAGAGCGCCGGGAAATCGAATCGCACGTCGCGGATTCGTATTCCTTCCTGATCCTCATTCCCTGGACCCGCGACTTGTCGGCCGTGCCCGCGATTGCCCATGGCCATCACGAGAAGCTGGATGGCTCCGGGTACCCGATGGGCCTGCGCGGCGAACAGATCAGCATCCAGACGCGGATTCTGACGATCTGCGACATCTACGACGCGCTCACCGCCGGCGACCGGCCCTACAAGAAGGCGGTGCCGGTGGACAAGGCCCTGGACCTGATGGCGCGGGAATGCAAGGCGGGCCACCTCGACCCGCGGCTGTTCCGCGCCTTCGTGGATGCGCAGGTATGGCTGCCGTCCTGAGCGGGCGGCGAGGTGAACCATGACAGCAAAGGATGACAGCACATGAACGCGTTGCAATCCCATGGCGCCGGCGAGCCCGCCGGGGCGGCCTCGAGCGGCAAGACCCTGATCCGGATGGCAACCGGGACCACCCGCCGGACGACCCGGTCCGGCGTGGCCGGTCCGGTTTCGCTCGGCGTCTGTGCCATGCTGCTGTGGGGCTGCGCCGACGTCAGCATGAAGGACTACCAGCGGCCCGACTCGCCGGTAAAGACAAGCTGGGCGGGCAAGACGGCGCCGGTGTCGCCGGCGGAAACGATCGCGCCCGACTGGTGGAAAGGTTTCCGCGATCCCTATCTCGACCAGCTCGTGGAGAGGGCGGTGAACAATAATTTCGACGTGCGCGTGCTGGCCGCGCGCACGCAGGTGGCATCCGCCCAGGTCGGCGAGGCGCGGGCAGGCGCGCTGCCGACGGCCGACATCGGGGCCGGGGCCAGCCTGGAAAAGACCACGGGCCAGAAATCCACCAAGCAGTTCAACGTGGGCGGCCAGGTCAACTGGGAAGTGGATGTCTGGGGCAAGGTAGAGAAAGGCGTGCAGGCACAGAAGGCCGAGTACCAGGCCTCGGAAGCCGACTGGCGCGCCGGCTACCTTTCCCTCGTGTCGGACGTTTCCACCACGTATTTCCAGATCCTGCAGTTCGACGAGCAGATCGACCAGCAGCAGCGCAGCCTCGACAAGAACAAGACCATCCTTGGCACCTTCGAGCAGATGCTCAAGGCGGGCGTGCTGCCGAACACGCGGGTGCTGCAGCAGCGCGCCGAGATCAACCGGCTGACCAACGACCTGCTCGAGCTGCGGCGTGCGCGCGATCTCGCTGGCAACGCCCTGGCAACCCTGCTGGGCGTGCCGGCCGGTGAATTCAGGGTGCCGCCGGGGCGGCTGCAAGAAAGGGTGCAGCTGCCCGCGGTGCCGGCCGGCATTCCCTCCGAAATGATCAAGCGCCGACCCGACATCGTGGCGGCGGAATACCGCGTGCTGGAATCCTATGATCTCGTCGGCCAGGCGAAGCTGGCGCAACTGCCATCCATCAGCCTGACGGGAAGGGGCGGCACGTCGAGTTTCGCGTTGACAGACCTGCTGCGTTCCTTCACGTTCGGCCTGCTGCCGAGCATCAACATCCCTATCCTCGATCCTTCGGTGAAGGCGCGCGTGAAGACCAGCGAGGCGCAGACCAAGGTGGCCGAGGAGCAATACCGCAAGACCGTCATCACCGCGTTCGAGGAAGTGGAAAACGCATTGGTCAACCTCGACGCGCACAAGAAGCAGCGCACCGAGCTGCAGCAGCAGATCGAGCACCTGAACGTCGTGTCCAGCCAGGTCGAAGCGCAGCTCAAGGAAGGCGTGGTCTCCCAGCTCGAACTGTTCGAGACCCAGCGTTCGCTGCTGTCGGCGCAGCAGGCCATGCTTGCGAACCACCAGCAGATCCTGACGGATACCGTCACCCTGTACAAGGCGCTCGGCGGCGGCTGGCCGCCGATCGCCGTCAGCAACGCCAGCAATTGAGAGGAAGTGCATGCCGGGATCGACTAACGCGTCCAGCAACGCTTATGCCGAGATGCCGCCGACCGTGGCCCAGGAGTTCGACATCCTGCTCAAGCCGGTCTCGCATCCCGAGCTGAACGACATCTGCATCGACGAAAACCTGTTCCCGATCGGGCGCACCGAGCATCCTTTCGAGTCCTATCCACAGGACGTGGTGGCCGACCTGTCGCGCCGCCACGCGCGCATCTTCTGCGAGCAGGGCGCCGTCTATCTCGCGGACCTCGGCAGCAAGAACGGCACGACGGTCAATGGCCTGGACGTACGGCAGAAAACGGTGCGCCTGAAGAACGGCGACGACATCTGCTTTGGCGGCGTGCTGTGCTACAAGGTGCAGCTCGGCCGGCGGTCGCAGACGACCTTGCAGGTGGCCAGGCTGCACAGCCTGACGCTGGCGCCGGAACACTCCGACCTCGGCCTGCAGCCGGTGGTGATCAGCCAGTTTCCCTTCCTCGTCAGCAAGGCGGACCCGACCTTCGCCCGCTACCGCGACGATTACCCGCACCAGGTCAACTATATCTCGCGCCGCCATGCGCACATCTTCCTCAAGGGCGGCCAGGCTTTCGTCGAAGACCTGGGAAGCACCAACGGCACCTTCGTCAATGGCAAGCGTCTCGACGAGCATGCGGTCATGCTGCAGGACGACGACGTGCTGGCGTTCGGCGGACATCACTTCGTCTACAAGGTAAGCGTGCAGAAGGTACAGGGCGAGATCGACCCGACCGTCACCAAGTTCAGCGCCGGCGCCCGGCGCGCCGGCGTGGCGCCGGGGGACATCGACAAGACCACCTTCGTGGCGGCCGCCGGTTCCTTCCTCGACATCTTTTGCGTCGACCGCGCGCCGAAGCAGGAGGATGAAATCAATGCCGAGCATGCGGCCGAGACGGAAGCCGCCGGCGAGCCTGCCGAGGCCGGCCCGCCCAGGAGCCGAAATGCGGTCTTCCTCGGCGAGCTCAGGCAGGCATTCTTCGGCAAGGAAGGCCCGCCCAAGCATCACTTGAAACACTGGGGGCTCGCGGTGCTGCTGGTCGGGCTCGCGCTAGGCGGCTTCGTATTTTTCCGTGGCGCCTCCGAAGGGGACGTCAAGGATCTGCTGGCCCAGGGCAAGTCGGAGCAGGCGGCCATCCTGGCGAACGACAACCTGGAAGGCAGGCAGGCGAGCGCGCAGATGCGTGCGCTGGCGACCGAGGCGACCCTCAAGGCGAACGTTCCCGGCTGGGTGCAGAAGATCGGGGCGAAGGATTTCGATGGCGCCGCCGGCCTGCTCGACCACATGAACAAGCAAGGCGCGAAGAACCCGGACCTGCAGCCGCTGACCGAGAGGCTGGCGTGGATGGGCGACATGGAAAGGCTGCTGGCGCAGCGCGGCGGGCCTGACGCACCCATCCGCATGGATGGCGACGCGGACCGGATCCAGTCGATTCTCAAGCGCTGGGACGACGATCCGCAGGCGCACCAGCGCAAGCTCGATGCGGTTGCCAGCCAGGTTCCCGAGTTCCGCGACGCCTATGCCCTGGCCATGAGCCACCTGCGCCGCCTGCAAAGCGAGGACGCGGTGTACCTGCCGGCGATCGCCCGTCTCAAGGCGGCCATCGCCGGCGAGCTGGAACGCAACCGGCCCGAGGCCATCGATGGGGTGATCAAGGAATATGCGGACAAGTACCCGCGGCTGGGCATGGACCCGGTGCGGCGCGATCTGCGGCAATACAAGGCGCTGCAGGCGGAGCGGGGCGCCAGGCATGACGACGCGGTGCTCGCGCTGATGGCGAAAGCCGGCTTCGCCACGCCGGAATTCCAGGCGCGCGCGCAGGCGGCGCAGGCCGACGGGCAGTTGCCGCCGCCCGACTTGGTGCGCGCCTACCGCGAAGCGATGCAAGCCTGGCGCAAGGGCGACTTCCAGCCGGCGCTGGCGGCCTTGCAGGGCAGCACCGCCGGCCCGTGGGGGCAGGCGGTGGCGGCGCGGATCGAGCGCAAGAAGGACATCCTGGCGCAATTCGACCGGCTGCAGAAGAGCCGCAACGACAAGGCCTATGGCGACCGCCTGCTGGACTTCTACGGCATGCTCGACCGCGATGAAGATGCCTGGTTCGTGCAGTCGACGAGCGCCGACTTCGCGCCTTACCGCGACAAGGCGCTCGCCCGCGCCCAGGACCTGGCAGGCAAGGCGGAAGAGGGCTGGAACAGGTACAAGAACGCCGGTCCGATCGAAGGCCCGCTGCGGCTGGAGTCGCAGGTGTCGGCGCCGTTCCGCAACCAGGCCAGGCTGCTGTCCGAGGCCCATGCCGCCGCGCAGGCCAGCATTGCCATGTATGTCCGCCTGCAAGGCGACGCGCCCGCGAGGATCACCGCGCTGCAGGAAGAGATTGCCGCCGAGCTCGGCAGCCAGCGCCGTTCCCTGCAGGAAGCCAGGACCTTGCTGGAAGCGAGGGTGCTGAAGGAAAAGCTGGCCCTGCTGGGCGTGCAGGAAGAGGGCCGCTGAGCGGACGTCACATGCCGGCCCATCCGCGCCGGACCGAGATCGAGGGGCAGCCATCATGATGAGGGAAGACCGACTCAAGCCGCTGACCGAGGCGCTGGAAGACCACAGCGCGGAGGGCATCAGCATCCTTTCTTCCGAACCGCGCAGGATCATGGCCTGGTCGGTGTACACCATGCTGGGACTGGTGCTGGCGGGCCTGCTCTGGTCGTTCTTCGGCCATGCCGACGTGATCGTCAGCGGGCAGGGCAGCCTGCAGCCGGAATCCGAGGTAAGGCGCGTGTATGCGCCGGTGGACGGGGAACTGGCCAGCCTCTACATCGCCGAAGGGCAGCCGGTGCAGAAGGGTGACGTGCTGGCGCGCCTGAACGCGCGCGGCGCCATCGAGGCGGCAACGAACGCATTGCAGGCACAGCTGAAGCTGGAAGAGGCGGAACGCGAATGGCGCGAGTTCCCGCAGAAGAAGGTGCTGATGGAACGCAAGGCGGCGGCCCTCAAGCAGCAGATGGAAACCGAGGAGCGCCAGCACGAGAAAAGGCTGGCGGAGGGAACCAGCAAGATCAGCGACAGCCAGCGGGCCCAGCTCGAAGAGGCGCGCACGAACATTGAGGATGCGCGGCGGGCGAGGGATGCGGCGCGGGAAGAGGCGGACAAGTTCGCGCGCCTGTTCGCCTTGCCGGGTGGTGGCGGCGTTTCCCAGCTGCAGGTCGACAGCAAGCGCAATGCCCTGCAGGCCGCGGAGAATGCAATGCGGGTAGCGCAGGCGCGTTTGAGCGAACTGGCGGCGAAGCAGGGGCTGGAATTCAACCAGGCCAGGTCGCAACTGGAAACCAGCGGACAGGAACTGGCGAAGCTGCAGCTGCAATACGAGGCGGCGGCCAAGGACGTCGCGAACACCGAGGAAAAGCTGCGCCTGCAGGTGCAGACCGCGCGCCTCGTGGCGGACGCCGCGGCGCGCATCCGCTTCGAAAACATCGACAAGGACAATTTCTTGCTCATCGTCGCCCCGGCGGACGGCATCGTCACCGACGTTACCTCCACCCAGCCGGGCGACAAGATCCAGGCGAACACGCCGCTGGGCGGCATCGCGCCCAAGAATGCGCGGCCCATCCTGAAGATCGAGATTCCCGAGAACGACCGCGCCTTCCTGCGCGAAGGCTTGCAGGCCAAGATGAAGTTCAACGCGTTTCCATACCAGCGCTACGGCTTGCTTGACGGAACGCTGGAATACATTTCCCCCGCCACCAAGCCGTCGGCCCAGACCAAGCAGCCCGTCTACGAAGGTCGGGTGCGCCTCGGCCGGGACTTCTACCAGATCGGCGACATCAAGTATCCCCTGCGCTATGGCATGACCGCCACCGCCGAACTCGTGGTGCGCGAGCGGCGGCTGATCGATCTTGCGCTCGATCCCTTCCGCCAGATCGGCGGCTGAATTTCCCCGGAATTTCCCAAAAATGCGGGGCTTTTAATTTTAAAAATAATGTGTGACGGATTTATAAATATAAACAAATCGTCATGCAGGTATTTTTTTTGAAAATAAATATGGCATTCCTTTGAGCACATGCACAAGTTGGAAGCCACTACAATCTGGCGCAGGCGAGGGAAGGCAATGCCGTCGTGAAACGCGTTGCGGCGGCGCGCGGCATCTGGCTGGCAGTCAAGAATTCTGGAAGCGGAACACTGTCACAGCAGACGGCGGCAAACACGCCGGCCAGCGCGAACTTTCCCTGCAGCACCCATCATTTCACTGTCGATTTCAAGGAGAGGGCACATGAGCAAGACTGTTTTCACACCGGAGCATGAGTGGCTGCGCATCGAGGATGACGGTTCCGTGACCGTCGGCATCACCGATTACGCCCAGGACCATCTCGGCGACATCGTCTTCGTTCAGCTGCCCGATTCCGGCAAGGAATTTTCGAAAGGCGAGGAAATCGTCGTGATCGAGTCGGTGAAGACCGCCGGCGAAATCATGATGCCCGCCGCCGGCGTGGTCACCGAGGTGAACGGCGCGCTGGGCGACGAGCCGGGCAAGGTCAACGAAGACGCCCTTGGCGCAGGCTGGTTCTTCAAGTTCAAGCCCGCCAGCCCCGGCGACCTGGACGGCTACATGGATGAAGCCGGCTACAAGGCCTACTTGGCAACCCTGGCCTGACGCTTTACCCGCCTTATTTCTGTTCTTTCAGTATTCAAGTATGCATCGAGAGGAAACCATGGTTCACCAACGAGCTGCCTTCGAGGATTTGCAGCAGCACGCGGATTTCATCGCACGCCACATCGGCCCGGCGGAACCCGAAAAGAAACAAATGCTCACGGCGCTCGGATTCGAGTCCATGGACGCCTTCATCCGCAAGGTGGTCCCCGCTTCCATCCTGAGCGAGCAGCCTCTCGACCTCGGCACGCCCCGCAGCGAAGCGGAAGTGCTGGAAGAACTGCGCGGCATCGCCTCGCGCAACAAGGTGTTCAAATCGCTCATCGGCATGGGTTACTACGATACCCACACGCCTCCGGTCATCCTGCGCAACCTGCTCGAGAATCCGGCGTGGTACACCGCGTACACGCCTTACCAACCGGAAATCTCCCAGGGCCGCCTCGAAGCGCTGCTGAATTTCCAGACCATGATCGCCGACCTGACCGGCCTGGAGATCGCCAACGCATCCCTGCTCGATGAAGCCACCGCCGCGGCCGAGGCCATGACCTTCTGCCAGCGCGTCGCCAAGAGCAAGGCCAAAGCCTTCTTCGTTTCGAAGGACTGCCTGCCGCAAACCATCGACGTGGTGCGCACCCGCGCCGAGCCCATCGGCGTGGAAGTGGTGGTAGGCGACCACCGCACCGACCTCGAGGGCCTGGATTGCTTCGGCGTCCTGCTGCAGTATCCGACCGTCGACGGCGAGATCCATGACTACAAGGACATCGTTGCCAGGGCGCACGACAAGGGCGCGCTGGTGGTGGTCGCCGCCGACCTGCTGGCCCTGACCCTGCTGACGCCGCCGGGCGAATTCGGCGCCGACGTCGCCATCGGATCGGCCCAGCGGTTTGGCGTGCCGCTCGGCTACGGCGGGCCGCATGCTGCCTACTTCGCCACCCGCGATGCCAACAAGCGCGTCATGCCTGGCCGCGTGGTCGGCGTCTCCATCGACAGCCACGGCGACAAGGCTTACCGCCTCGCGCTGCAAACCCGCGAACAGCACATCCGCCGCGAGAAGGCGACCTCCAACGTCTGCACCGCGCAGGTCCTGCTCGCGAACATCGCCTCCATGTACGCCGTCTATCATGGTCCGCAAGGCCTGCAGACCATCGCCCGGCGCGTGCACCGCGTCGCCGCCGCGCTTGCCGAAGGCTTGCGCCGCCTCGATTGCGAAGTCCGCAACGCTTCCTTCTTCGATACGTTCGTGGTGCGCGTTTCCGACGCGGCCAAGGTGCACCAGGGCGCGCGCGCCATCGGCATCAACCTGCGCGAGATCGATGCCAGCCATGTCGGCATCTCGGTGGACGAAACCACGACGCCGGCGCTGGTCGAAGCCCTGTGGGGCGTCTTTGCCGCCGGCAAGGCGGCGCCGTCCTTCGCGGCGGTCGAAGCCGAGGCGGCCGACCGCCTGCCTGCCGGACTGGCACGCCGCAGCGCCTACCTGACGCACCCGGTGTTCAATACCCACCATTCCGAGACCGAGATGCTGCGCTACCTGCGCAAACTGTCCGACAAGGACCTCGCGCTCGATCGCACCATGATCCCGCTCGGCTCCTGCACCATGAAGCTGAACGCGACCACCGAGATGATTCCGGTCACCTGGAAGGAATTCGGCGGCATCCATCCCTTCGCGCCGCTGGACCAGGCCCAGGGTTACCAGCAGCTCATCGTCGAACTGGAACACATGCTGGTGGCATGTACCGGCTATGACGCCGTGTCGCTTCAGCCGAACGCCGGCTCGCAGGGCGAATACGCCGGCCTGCTGGCGATCCGCGGCTACCACGCCAGCCGAGGCGAAGGCCATCGCAACATCTGCCTGATTCCCAGCTCCGCGCACGGCACCAACCCGGCGACCGCGCACATGGCCGGCATGCAGGTGGTGGTGGTCGGCTGCGACGACAGCGGCAACGTCGACGTCGCCGACCTGCGGGCCAAGGCGGAGAAGCATTCCAAGGTCCTCGCCGCCATCATGATCACCTATCCGTCCACGCACGGCGTGTTCGAGGAAGCGGTCGGCGAGATCTGCGAGATCGTGCATTCCCACGGCGGCCAGGTCTACATCGACGGCGCCAACATGAACGCCATGGTCGGCCTGTGCCAGCCGGGCAAGTTCGGCGGCGACGTGTCGCACCTCAACCTGCACAAGACCTTCTGCATTCCGCACGGCGGCGGCGGTCCCGGCGTCGGCCCGATCGGCGTCCGCTCGCACCTCGCGCCCTTCCTGCCCGGCCATCGCATGATGGAAAAGCAGTCCGCGCCGGTCTGTGCCGCGCCCTGGGGCAGCGCCAGCATTCTCCCCATCAGCTGGACCTACATCCGCATGATGGGACGCCAGGGCCTGAAGCAGGCGAGCGAGATGGCCATCCTCAACGCCAACTATGTCGCCAAGCGCCTCGCGGATCACTACCCGATCCTCTACGCGGGCGAGGGCGGCCTGGTGGCCCACGAATGCATCGTCGACCTGCGTCCCTTGAAGGATACCGGCGTGACGGTGGACGACGTGGCCAAGCGCCTGATGGACTTCGGTTTCCATGCACCCACCATGTCCTTCCCGGTGCCCGGCACGCTGATGATCGAGCCGACCGAAAGCGAATCGAAGGAAGAGCTCGACCGCTTCTGCGAAGCCATGATCGCCATCCGCGACGAGATCCGCGCCATCGAGCGCGGGGAGCTGAAGGCCGAGGACAGCCCGCTGCGCCATGCGCCGCATACTGCCATGGCCATCACCGGCGAGTGGAATCATTCCTACTCGCGCGAGCAGGCGGTGTTCCCGGTGAAATCGCTCAGGCAGGCGAAATACTGGCCGCCGGTCGGGCGCGTCGACAACGTCTACGGCGACCGCAACGTGGTGTGCTCCTGCCCACCGATGTCGGACTACGAATAAGACGGAGCGCACCGGCTGTCATCCCCGCGCAGGCGGGGATCCCATTGCGATGCGCCTCGAGCCGCTGGAATGGGATTCCATGACAGTTTTCCAGTCAGTGTCCCAATCAGGCGCGAGCAAGACAACCCGGGCAAGCACATGGCCATCAGCGTTTTTGAAATCTTCAAGATAGGCATCGGGCCCTCCAGTTCGCATACCGTCGGACCGATGCGCGCCGCATTGCAGTTCGTGACTGCCTTGCGCGACGACGGCCTGCTGGACAGGACAGCAGGCGTCAAGGCCGAGCTTTACGGCTCGCTGGGTGCGACCGGCAAGGGCCACGGCAGCGACAAGGCCGTGATGCTCGGCCTGCAGGGCGAAGCGCCCGAACTGGTCGATACCGGCGCTATCCCGCAGATGCTCGCCGCCATCCGGCGCGAGAAGCAGATCATCTTGCTCGGCCAGAAGACCGTGCCGTTCCATGAAGTCGATCACCTGCTCATGTTCCGCAAGGCCTTGCCCTTCCATCCGAACGGCATGCGCTTCATCGCCTACGACGCGCAGGGCGCCGAACTGTGCAGCAAGCTCTATTACTCGGTCGGCGGCGGATTCGTGGTGAACGAAGAGGCTGCCGGCATCGACCGCATCGTTCCAGACACCACCGCGGTGCCTTATCCCTTCAACAGCGCCGAGGAGTTGCTCGCGCTGTGCCGGCAGCACGGCTTCAGCATCAGCCAGTTGATGCTGGAAAACGAAAAGTCGTGGCGGCCCGAAGCGGAAACCCGCGCCGGCCTGCTGAAGATATGGCAAGTCATGCAGGAATGCGTCAGGAAAGGCTGCGAAGCCGAAGGACTGCTGCCGGGCGCGCTGAAGGTCAAGCGCCGTGCGGCCGAACTTTACCGCGACCTCTCCAGCAAGCCGGAGGCCAACCTGCGCGATCCGCTCACCACGCTCGACTGGGTGAACCTCTACGCGCTGGCGGTCAACGAGGAGAACGCCGCCGGCGGCCGCGTGGTGACCGCCCCGACCAATGGCGCGGCCGGCATCGTGCCTGCAGTGCTGCATTACTACCACCGCTTCATCGCGGGCGCCAGCGATGACGGCGCGACGCGCTTCCTGCTGACGGCCGCGGCGATCGGCATCCTCTACAAGGAAAACGCCTCGATCTCCGGCGCGGAAGTCGGCTGCCAGGGCGAGGTCGGCGTGGCCTGCTCCATGGCCGCGGGCGCGCTCGCCGAAGTCATGGGCGGCACGCCGGAGCAGGTCGAGAACGCCGCCGAGATCGGCATGGAACACAACCTCGGACTGACCTGCGACCCCATCGGCGGACTGGTGCAGGTGCCGTGCATCGAGCGCAATGCCATGGGTTCCGTCAAGGCGATCAATGCCGCCCGCATGGCGCTGCGCGGAAATGGCCGGCACCTCGTCTCTCTCGACAAGGTCATCAAGACCATGCGCGAGACCGGCGCCGACATGAAGACCAAATACAAGGAAACCGCGCGCGGCGGACTCGCGGTCAACGTCATCGAATGCTGACAACATAAAAGGGAAAAACATGGACAACACCAACACCAGCCTGGCCCGCACGCCGCTTTATCAGCTGCACCTCGAACTCGGCGCCCGCATGGTGCCCTTCGCCGGATACGACATGCCGGTGCAATATCCGAGCGGCGTGCTCAAGGAGCACAACCATACGCGCACGCAGGCCGGCCTGTTCGACGTGTCCCACATGGGCCAGGTCAGGCTGAGCGGGCCGGATGCCGCCGCCGCCCTCGAGACGCTCGTTCCCGTGGACATCGTCGGCCTGCCCGTGAATACGCAGCGCTATGCCTTGTTCACCAATGAGCAGGGCGGGGTGCTGGACGACCTGATGGTGTCCAACGGCGGCGACCACCTGTTCGTCGTGGTCAACGCGGCCTGCAAGGAACAGGACGTCGCGCACCTGCGCCGGCACATCGGCGATCGCTGCAAGATCGAGGTGCTGTCCGACCGCGCGCTGCTCGCGCTGCAGGGGCCGGCGGCCGGCGCCGTGATGGCGCGCCTCGCGCCGGACACCGCCAGGCTGGTTTTCATGCAGACCACGAAGGCGACGCTGGCCGGGGCGGAATGCTTCATCAGCCGCTCGGGTTACACCGGCGAGGATGGCTTCGAGATCTCCGTTCCCAACGACAGCGCGGAAGCGCTGGCCCGCCTGCTGCTGGCGCAGCCCGAGGTGGCGCCCATCGGCCTCGGCGCGCGCGACTCGCTGCGCCTCGAAGCCGGTCTCTGCCTTTACGGCCACGACATGGATGCCGGCACCACGCCGGTCGAGGCCAGCCTCGGCTGGGCGCTGTCGAAGGCAAGGCGCACGGACGGCGCGCGGCCCGGCGGTTATCTCGGGGCCGAGGTCATCATGGGCCAGATTGCCGGCGGCGTGGACCGCAAGCGCGTCGGCCTGCTGGTGAAGGATCGGATGCCGGTGCGCGAGGGCGCAGAACTGGTGGACGGCAACGGCGTCGTGGTGGGCAAGGTCACGAGCGGCGGCTTCGGCCCGACGGTGGGCGGTCCCGTCGCCATGGGCTACGTCACGGCGGCCAATGCCCAGCTCGGCACGCCGCTGCAGGCCATCGTGCGCGGCAAGCCGGTGCCGGTCGAAGTGGCGCGCACGCCCTTCACGCCGCAGCGTTACCATCGCGGCTGACCGACCGCCAGCACAACAGCACAAAAGAACAAAAGCACAAAGGAATGCCGTGACCGAATCGACCAAGGAACAATCGCCGGAGCAGGCCGCCCCCAAGCCCGTCGTTGCCGGCGAAAAACTGCGCGGCGCGGAAAAGATGGCCCGCATCCCGATCAAGATCGCGCCCACCCAGCCAGCGGAATACCTGCGCAAGCCGAAATGGATACGCGCCGAATTCACCGGCACGAAGGAAGTGCAAAGGCTGAAGAGCGTGCTGCGCGAGAACAGCTTGCATACCGTCTGCGAGGAAGCCAACTGCCCGAATCTCGGCGAGTGCTTCAAGAACGGCACCGCCACCTTCATGATCATGGGCGACATCTGCACCCGCCGCTGCCCGTTCTGCGACGTCGGCCACGGGCGCCCGAATCCGCTCGATCCGGACGAGCCGCGGCACCTCGCCGAAACGATAAAGGCGATGGGCCTCAGGTATGTGGTCATCACCTCGGTCGACCGCGACGACCTGCGCGATGGCGGCGCGGGCCATTTCGTCGCCTGCATCAGCGAAACACGCAGGCTGAATCCCGGCATCGCCATCGAGGTGCTGACGCCGGATTTCAGGGGGAGGGTGGAAACGGCGCTCGCGGTGCTCGAACAGGCGCCGCCCGACGTGTTCAATCACAACCTGGAGACGGTTCCACGCTTATACCGCGAAGCGAGGCCCGGCGCCGACTACGCCGGTTCACTGGCGCTGCTGCAGGCGTTCAAGGAGCGGCATCCCGCGGTGCCCACCAAGTCGGGCTTGATGCTCGGCCTCGGTGAAGACCTGGAGGAAGTTGAAGCGGTGATGCGCGACATGCGAGCGCACCAGATCGACATGCTGACCCTGGGCCAGTATCTTCAGCCGAGCCGCCATCACCTGCCGGTGAAACGGTATGTCACGCCGGAGGAGTTCGACGGCTTGCGCGTGGCCGGCGAAAAGATGGGCTTCCGGCATGTGGCGTCCGGTCCGATGGTGCGTTCGTCCTATCATGCGGACCTGCAAGCAAAGGGAGAATTTTGAACAATCGAACGGTTGGCCTTAATTAGTAATTCTTTGTGGTAACGCAAATCCGTACGGAATGTCTTCGCCTACACTGAAGTCGGTCCCTTAAGGCCTCCCAGGAAGTATTCACCCGCCACGCGCAAGCCTGGCGGGTTTTTTTTCGCCATGACCCGCCTGAATATGGCACAGGAATGAAAAAATATTAACGCCCGGCACTAACACTTGATATTACTCAAAGCCCGGCAATGCGGACTTGATGATACTTGCCAGACAGAAAAATCGTTGTCATTCACCTTCCTGCCGCCATGAAGAGACAGTTTGATTCCGAGTTGGTGATTACGTCGCTGGTCGAAGCGACTTTGGGAAATGACGCCACGCTGCGTCAGCGTCACCTGTTCCAGGAAAACCTGCGCAGCCTGGTGCGGCTGGCCAAGGCTGAACAGGTCGTCGAGATCAAGGAGAACGTCCGCCGCCTGACCGGAGCCATGGAAAGCCACCAGGCACGCCGGCGCGCGAAGGCGGTGCTGCTCGCCCAGCGCCTGCCGGGCATCCTTGCGGCCGCCCAGCAGACCTTCGAGTTCGACCGCTAGCCTTCTCCAAGCCTGTCAGTCGGCTCAGTCGGCTTTCATCGACCGTCCGGCAGGCCGGGAGCAGGGCGCGGTAAAATTGGCCGCGTCGATAGGCGTCGACTTGAAAGACGCCTCGTTCTTCCTGCCGGCGGGCCATGAAAGTCTACAACCTCAAATGCGAGCATGAACACGCTTTCGAAGGATGGTTTTCTTCGGAAGACGATTTCCTTCGCCAGTCCGGGGAAGGGCTGATCGCCTGCCCGCTGTGCGCTTCATGCAAGGTGGTGCGCATGCCGTCGGCGCCGCGGCTCAACCTGGGCGCAACGCAAGCGCCGGGCGCCGCGCCATCCGGAGCGCAGCCCACGCCGGAGCAAAGGCAGGCGCTGCTGCTTTCCGCCATCCGCCAGATCATTGCCATCACCGAAGACGTCGGCGAGCGCTTCGCGGAAGAGGCGCGCCGCATCCATCATCATGAAGCGCCCGATCGCGCCATCCGCGGCGTCGCGTCGCTCCAGGAATGCGAAGCCCTGGTCGACGAAGGCATCGAGGTGGCGGCATTTCCTCTTCCCGACGCGCTCAAGCAACCCATGCATTGAATCCCGTCGCACGTGCTTCTTCCGCGTGCCGCCTCCCGTTCCTGCCAAGAGGCTCATCGTTGCCGGAACCCTTCCCGTCACGGTAACGATGAACTGCAAGGCAGCCGCTCGATTTCCGTGGCAAGTTGTCCGAGATTTCACTACCCAATCCCGCATTCCGCTGTATAATCGTTTTAGAACGGTCGTGCTTTTTACCGGGACAACAAGGAGACAGCATGGATTTGAATTACTCTGCGGAGGATCTGGCCTTCCGCGACACGGTTCGCACCTTCCTCGAAGCGAACCTTCCCAAGGACCTGCAGGAAAAGGTTCTTAACCACAAGCGCCTGAGCAAGGAAGACTTCGTGCGTTGGCACAAGATCGTCGCCAAGCAGGGCTGGGTCGGCACGGGCTGGCCGGTAGAGCACGGCGGCACGGGTTGGAATGCCGTCCAGCGCCACATCTGGGAAGAAGAATGCGCCCGCGCCGGCACGCCTTCCATCCTGCCGTTCGGCGTGAACATGGTGGCGCCGGTGATCATGGCCTTCGGCAACGAAGCGCAGAAGCGTTACTACCTGCCGCGCATCCTGAATTGCGACGACTGGTGGTGCCAAGGCTATTCCGAGCCGGGATCCGGTTCCGACCTCGCCTCGCTCAAGACCCGCGCCGAGCGCCAGGGCGATCACTACATCGTCAACGGCCAGAAGACCTGGACCACCCTGGCCCAGCATGCCGACATGATCTTCTGCCTGGTGCGCACCGATCCGAACGCACGCAAGCAGGAAGGCATCTCCTTCCTGCTGATCAACATGCATACGCCGGGCATCACTGTCCGCCCCATCATCATGCTCGACGAAGAGCATGAGGTGAACGAGGTCTTCTTCGACAACGTGAAGGTGCCGGTCGAAAACCTCATCGGCGAAGAGAACAAGGGCTGGACCTACGCGAAATACCTGCTGGGACACGAGCGCACCAACATCGCCGCCGTCGGCCGCGCCAAGCGCGAGCTCCAGTTCCTGAAGCGCCTCGCCGCCAAGCAGCAGAAGAACGGCAAGTCGCTGATGGAAGATCCGGTTTACGTGTCCAAGGTCGCGAGCCTGGAAGTGGAAATCATGGCGCTGGAAATGACCGTCCTGCGGGTGCTGTCGCAGGAAGGCTCCAAGCGCGGTCCCGGCCCCGAGGCGTCGATGCTGAAAGTCAAGGGAACGGAAATCCAGCAGTGGCTGACCGAATTGATGGTGGAAGCGATCGGCCCCTACGCCTTGCCCTTCGATCCCGCCTACCTGGAGGGAGAGCAGGAACACAGCGCCTTCGGCGATGATGACGCGGCGCCGCTCGCGCCTTACTACTTCAACTTCCGCAAGACCTCGATCTACGGCGGTTCGAACGAAATTCAGAAAAACATCATCTCCCAGATGATCCTGGGACTGTGAGGCGACGAACATGGACTTCAACTACACCCCCGAGCAGGAACAGTTCCGCGACGCGCTGCGCCGCTTCATCGACAAGGACTACGATTTCGAACATCGCAAGAAGATCGTCTATTCCGACGCCGGCGTGTCCGACGCGGCATGGAATACGCTGGTCGAGCTAGGAATGACGGCATTGCCGGTGCCCGAAGAGCAGGGCGGCTTCAACGGCAACGCGGTGGACATGCTGGTCGTGATGCAGGAACTGGGCCGCGGCCTGGTGGTCGAGCCGTATTTCGCGACCGCGTTCGGCGCCGAATTCCTCAAGTGCGCCGGCGGACAGGAAGCCCTGCTCGAGCAGGTCGCGACCGGCGAACTGAAGCTCGCGGCGGCGATTCACGAGCGCCAGGCCCGTCATGACCTCTTCGACGTGGCGACGACTGCGCGGCAGGCGGATGGCGGCTATGTCATCAACGGCACCAAGACGGTGGTGCTGCACGGCGCGCAGGCCGGCAAGCTCATCGTTTCCGCCCGCAGCAGCGGCAACCAGCGCGATACCGGCGGCATCTCGCTGTTCCTGGTGCCGGCCGATGCCGGTGGCGTCGCGGTCAAGGAGTACCGCACCATCGATTCGCAGCGCGCGGCCGACATCACCTTCACCAACGTGCACGTGCCCGCCAGCGCCTTGCTCGGCGCTGAAGGCGCGGGATGGGACATCCTCGACGCTGCCGCCGACTACGGCGTGGCGCTGCTGTGTGCCGAGGCCATCGGCGCCATGGATGCGCTCAATGCCGCCACGCTCGAATACCTGAAGACGCGCCAGCAGTTCGGCGTCCCCATCGGCAAGTTCCAGAGCCTGCAGCACCGCATGGCGGAAATGTTCATGCAGACCGAGCAGGCGCGCTCGATGGCGACGCTGGCCGCCGTGAAGGTGTCCGGCGACGACGCGGCCGAGCGCCGCCGCACGGTGTCCGCCGCCAAGGCGCGCATCGGCCAGGCCTTGAAATACGTCGGCCAGCAGGCGGTGCAACTGCACGGCGGCATGGGCGTGACCAACGAACTGCCAGCGGCGCATCACTTCAAGCGGCTGACCATGATCGAGGTCACGCTGGGCGATACTGATTACCATCTCGCCCGCTTCGCCGCCCAGCCGGGCTTCCGCGAGGCTGCCTGACGCCCGGAACGCCGGACCCGCCGGTTCGCCGCGCCTGATGCGGCGGACCGGCCGCCCGCCAAGGCAGGGCGGCGTCCGGCTTGTCATCAACCATCACTATCCACCATGTCCCAACCTACCTGGTATTTCGAAGACTTCGAGGTCGGCAAGACCATCGAGGTCGGCACGCGGACCGTGTCGGAAGCAGAGATCATCGAGTTTGCCCGCCAGTTCGACCCCCAGCCTTTCCACGTCGACAGAGAGGCCGCCTCGCGTTCCATCTATGGCGGCGTGATCGCCAGCGGCTGGCATACCTGCGCGATGATGATGCGCCTGATGGTCGATGGTTTCCTCAACAAATCCTCCAGCATGGGCTCGCCCGGCGTGGATGAAATCCGCTGGCTCAAGCCGGTGCGGCCGGGCGACACGCTCAAGGTGACGACCACCGCGGTGGAAGCGCGCCCGTCCTCCAGCAAGCCGGACCGCGGCGTCGTGGTGACGCGCTGGGAAGCGACGAACCAGAAAGGCGAACTCGTCGCCACGGTGACCGGCATGGGGATGTTCGGCCGGCGCCCCGCCTGAACGAACCCGGGAAGTCGATGGCCGGCGTCGCGCCGGCCATTCGCTCCAATCACCTCAATCACCTGCACTTACATACCTGCATGAAGGGAGATGGCATGCGCATCATCGGATCGGTAGAAGAACTGAAAAGCTTGATCGGGCAGGAGGTCGCGGTGACCGACTGGTTTCCCATCACCCAAGAGCGGGTCAACCTGTTCGCCGAGGCGACCGGCGACCATCAATGGATCCACCTCGACGTGGAACGCTCCCGGAAGGAATCGCCCTTTGGCGGCACGGTCGCCCACGGCTTCCTGACCTTGTCGCTGCTGCCCATGATCATGGAAAGCGCCATCAGCATGCCGATGACGAAGATGGGCGTGAACTATGGGCTCAACAAGGTGCGCTTTCCCGCGCCTGTGCCGGTGGGCAGCCGGATCCGCGGCCGCATGACGCTGGCCGAGGTGGAAGACATTCCCGGCGGCGCCCAGCTTGTCTGGAAAGTGACCATGGAGCGCGAAGGCGGGGACAAGCCCGTCTGCGTGGCGGAGTCGGTCTCCCGGCGCTACTGGTAATCCCGGCAGACGCAACCCGGTGTCATTCTGACGCCGGGTTCGCCTTTCTCTCTTGAGACTTGCGCAAGCTTCCTCGCGGGGAAGCTTGCGCTTGTTGTTTTCCGTCACATTCCGTAAAGAATGCGCGCATTTCGTGAAAATTCTTTAGTAATCCGTTTCCTGATGGATAGAATTTAAAACGCGGGCCCGAACAGATAAGCAAACACACCATGGGCGGCCCGTTATGCTGCGGTGCAACGATCCATATGCCGCAGTCTGCCAAGGGGAACGGACATGCCGGTTGGATCGCCACGACCATGGTTTCACGCGATGCTCAGCATCGTGCTGAGCTTTTTGTGGCTGGTTCTTCCTGCCTCGGCGCAAACTCCCCTCAACCTGGCCGTCGAACGTTTCAGCGTGCGCCAGGGCCTAGACATCAAGGGCGGGTGGTCGATCGCGGAAGACCGCTACGGCTTCATGTGGTTCGGCGGTCAACTCGGGCTCAGCCGCTTCGATGGCTACCGTTTCGTGACCTACCGGCATGATGAAAACGATCCGGCCAGCCTCGCCGACAACCTTGTGCGGGCGCTCATCGTCGACAAGGAAAACCGGCTCTGGGTCGGCACCCAGCGCGGTCTTCAACGTTTCCGTTCCGATACCAACCGCTTCGAAACCATTCACCTGGCCCAGGAAAAAACGGACGACGCCGACATCCCCACCATCAATGAACTCGTCCCGGGCACGCAGAATGACCTGTGGGTTGCCTCGGAAGCGGGGCTCTACCACCTGGACCTGGCCTCCGGCGCGCATTACAAGGCAAGTTCCGGGGACCGCCGCCTGCAATACCTGCCGATCAAGTCGGTGACCCTCGACGGCGAAGGGAATGTCTGGGTCGGCACGGCGTTCGGCATGTACCGCCGCAAGCCGGGCGAGGAAGTTTTCCATGGATTCCCCGAACGCTCCGACCGGCCGGACGATCCGGCCGAGTACCGGGTCAATGCCTTGCTCGTGGACGATGAAAACGAATTGTGGATCGGCCTCGACAACGGCCTGGAACGCTGGTCGCTCGACGGCAGGCAGCGGCAGCGATTCACGCTCAAGGAAGGCTTCCTGTCCGACCAGGTGCTCACCCTGGCTAAGGATAGCCACGGCAGCGTCTGGGTCGGCACTTCCTGGGGCGCGTACCGGTGGAACAAGTCGCTGCAGAAATTCCAGTCGCTGCGCCAGGACGAACTCGACCAGCGCAGCCTCGCCGGCCTGGCGGTGCGGCGCATCTTCGAGGACAGCCGGGGAAACGTCTGGATCGGCGAAACGCATATCGGGATCAACCGCGTCATCAACCCCAATGGCGAATTCGAGCGCATCGCCAAGCGCATCGGCAAGCAGAACAACCTCAGCGACATTTCCATCCGCTCGCTCCTGGCCTACGACGGTTCGCACCTCTGGATCGGAACCGTTAATGGCGGCCTGAACCTGCTGGACCGGGCATCCGGCCAGATCAAGGTGTATCGCAACGAGAGCCTGCAGGCGAGCAACGGACTCGCCGGACCGATCTCGGCGCTGTGCCATGGCCACGGCCATGCGATCTGGGTCGGATCGAGCCATGGCCTGAGCCGCTTCGATACCTTGCAGGAAAGGTTCACGCCGGTTGACCTGAAGGCGATCACGCCGCGCGGCAACAGCATCGTCGCCTGCGCCTATGAACCGGCGTCGAAGCAGCTCTGGCTCACCAGCGGCAGCGAGGTCCATCGCCATGACGTCGAGACCGGCGAAACGGCGCATTACGCCTACAACGCGCTGGATCCGGATGGCATCGGTCCTTCCGGCATTCAGTATTCGGCCATCCTGCCGCTGCCCGAAGGCGAAGTCTGGATCGGCGCTTTCACCGGCGGCCTGAGCCGGCTGCAGCGCGGACCGACCGGCGCGGCGCGCTTCACCCGCTTCCGCCTCGATAGCAACGACCCGGGCAGCCTGAGCAACGACACCGTGATGGCGCTCTTCCGCGATCATGCCGGCGTGATCTGGGTGGGCACGGCGGCGGGCCTGAACCGCGTGGTGTTCCGGGATGACGGCAAGGTGATCTTCGTGCGCTACCGCCGCGACGAAGGCCTGCAGGATGAAAGCATCAACAGCATCCTGGAGGACCAGGACGGCAATCTCTGGCTCGGCACCGAGAGCGGCCTGACGCGCCTGGACAAGGCACGCCGGCAGTTCCGGCACTTCAACGCGTCGGACGGCATGATCGAGAGCGGCTTTCTGCCGCGCGTGGCGACGCGCGGGCCGGACGGCCTGCTGGCGTTCGGCGGACATGAAGGCCTGAACCTCTTTTATTCGGAAGCGATCCGGCAGAGCACCCATGCGCCGCGCGCGGTACTGACCGCCGTTACCCTGGCCAACCTGGCGATCCAGCCGGGCCAGCGCCTGGCGGGCGTGAAGATGTCCGGGCCGGTGGAACGGCTTGCCGCGCTGGAGCTGGCGCCCGAGCATCGCGTCTTCGGACTGGAATTCGCCGGCCTGCTGTTCGCCGATCCCCAGCATGTCCGGTATTCCTACCAGCTCGAAG
This sequence comes from Noviherbaspirillum galbum, assembly GCF_010974945.1. Taxonomy (GTDB): domain Bacteria; phylum Pseudomonadota; class Gammaproteobacteria; order Burkholderiales; family Burkholderiaceae_D; genus Noviherbaspirillum; species Noviherbaspirillum galbum. The sequence goes on from NZ_JAAIVB010000055.1 coordinate 118,408, forward strand.
GCTTCGATACCGACTGGATCGAAACCGACCCGGCGAACCGCCGCGCCACCTATACCAACCTCGATCCGGGCGATTACGTGTTCCGCTTGCGGGTGGCCTATGGCAACGAGCCCTGGGAAAGCAGCGACGTCAAGGTGAACATCACGATACTTCCGGAATTCTGGGAAACCTGGTGGTTCCGCGGATTGCTGGTAGTGCTCGCCCATGTGATCGCCATCGCGCTCATCCGCTGGTATGGCAGGGAAATCGCCCGCCGCTACGAAGTGGAAAAGCTGGCTGTCAAGGCGCAGGCCGAGCTGCAGAGCGCCGAGGCGCAGCAGCGGTTCGTGGCCATGGTGTCGCATGAATTCCGCAACCCGCTGGCCTTGATGGATGCGAGCCTGAAGAACATCCGGCGCATGGCGGAGGCGGTGCCGGAGCAGTTCATGGAGCGGGTGCAGAAGATCCAGCGCGCGCACCTGCGCATGCAGGGGCTGATCGACAATTACCTGACCGAGGAAGTCATGAAGACCCGGGACCTGGAGCCCCGCAAGCAGGAAGTCGATTTCGCCGACCTGCTCGGCGAGGTGGTCGCCTATGCCCAGGTCGCGGCGCCCGACCATGTGCTGCACCTGCGCGTGCAGGGAGACTTGCCGCCGATGCTGCTGGACCGCGAAATGATCCGGGTGGCGTTTTCCAACCTGGTCGACAATGGCATCAAGTATTCGCCCAAGCAGGGCATGGCGGAAATCACGGCGGCCATGGAAGGCAGCGGCACGGTGCGCGTCATCGTCGCCGACAACGGCGTGGGCATCCACGAGTCCGACCTGCCCCACATCTTCGAGCGTTTCTTCCGGGCGAGCCACGGGCAGGCCGGTTTCAAGGGCGTCGGCCTGGGCCTGCACCTGGTCCATCGCATCATCGAACTGCACCAGGGCAGCATCGCGGTAGCCAGCACGGTCGGCAAGGGGACGCGATTCGTGGTGCACCTGCCGGTTCGGGCGCAGGAGGCCGCGCCGGCAGGCGATTCCTGTGACGAGGCGCCGCGGGAAGCAGACTCGGTCGAGCACAGGCGCGGTTGAAACCGGCATGGCCGGCGACCCAAACGGCCCCGGGCCTCATGCGAAATCCCGGCTGCGGGTGCCGAGGCGGCCCAGCAGGTGGGTCAGGTCCACCAGGCGCTTGGCGACCAGGTGGCAGACCCCGTTTTCCGACTGCCAGATGCCGTAGATGCCCATCAGGCGCGCACCCAAGGCTTCCTTGCGGTAGCGCGCGATCATGTCCGGCCAGAGGATCACGTTCACCAGGCCGGTCTCATCTTCGATGGTGACGAACATCGTGCCATTGGCGGTTTCCGGACGCTGGCGCACGGTCACGATGCCGCAGGCGCGGGCGATCTGCCGGTCCGCGAAGGTGTGCAGCACGTCGGCCGGCAGGAAGCGGTGCTTGAGCAGCAGCGGCCGCAGCAGGTGCAGCGGATGCCGTCCGAGAGTGAGGCCGGTGGCGCGATAATCGGCGACGATGCTTTCTCCTTCGCCGGGCGCCGGCAGCGGCACCGGGTCTTCGATGACCGGGGCCTTTGCCAGCAAGGCCTTGTCGGGCGCGCCGGCGACGGCCTGCCACATGGCTTGCCGGCGGTTGCCGGCCAGGGGAAGCAGGGCGTCGGCCCTGGCCAGCGCTTCCAGGTCGCGGCGCGCCAGGCCGGCGCGCGACGCGAGGTCGTTCAGGTCGCGGAACGCACGCACCGCGCGCGCCTCCTCGATGCGCAGCGCGGCATCGTGCTGCATCCCGCGCACCATGTTGAATCCCAGACGAACCGCGGGTTGCGAGGTGTTTGATGTGGTCGATGGTTCCAGCGTCGCTTCCCAGCCGCTCTCGCAGACGTCCACCGGCCGCACCTCCACGCCGTGCCGGCGCGCATCCTGCACCAGTTGCGACGGGGCATAGAAGCCCATGGGCTGGCTGTTGAGCAGGGCGGCGAGGAAGGCGGCGGGTTCGTGGCACTTGATCCAGGAACTGGCATAGGCCAGCAGGGCGAAGCTGGCGGCATGGCTCTCCGGGAAGCCGTATTCGGCGAAGCCCTCGATCTGCTGCAGGATGGAGGAGATGAAATCTTCCTCGTAGCCTTTCTTCTCCATGCCCTGGCGCAGCCTGGCCTGGTATTGCGCCAGCGTGCCCTTGCGCCGCCAGGCCGCCATCGAGCGCCGCAAGCCGTCGGCTTCGCCCGGCGTGAAATCGGCGGCGATCATGGCGATCTGCATCACCTGTTCCTGGAAGATCGGCACGCCGCAGGTGCGCTCCACCGCCGGGCGGATTTCATCCTTGGGGTAGATCACCGGTTCCAGGCCCTGGCGCCGGCGCAGGTAGGGATGCACCATGCCGCCCTGGATGGGTCCGGGCCGTACGATCGCCACCTGGATCACGAGGTCGTAGAACTCCCGGGGCCGCAGGCGCGGCAGCATGGTCATCTGCGCCCGGCTTTCGATCTGGAACACGCCTATCGTGTCGGCGCGCTGGATCATGCGGTAGGTTTCCGAATCTTCGGCGGGAATGTCCTGCAGGGTGAACAATTCCCCGCGCTGCTGGCTGATGAAGTCGAGCGCGCGGCGGATCATGCTCAGCATGCCCAGCGCCAGGATGTCGACCTTCAGCAGGCCGAGGGCATCGAGATCGTCCTTGTCCCACTGCACCACGCTGCGCTCGGCCATGGCGGCGTTTTCGATCGGCACCAGGCGCGACAGCTTGTGGCGCGCGATGACGAAGCCGCCGGGATGCTGGGACAGGTGGCGCGGAAAGCGCATCAGCTTGAGCGCGATCTCGGCCCATTGCCTGGCGACGGCGGATTCCGGGTCCAGACCGCATTCGAGGAAGCGTTCCGCCAGCGCCTGCTTGCTGTCCCACCAGCGGTGCGATTTCGCCACCTGGTCGACGATGCCCGCATCCACGCCGAGCGCCTTGCCGACGTCGCGCAGCACGCTGCGCGGCCGGTAGGTGATGACCACGCCGGTCAGCGCGGCGCGGCGGCGGCCATACTTGTGGTAGATGTACTGGATGACTTCCTCGCGCCGCTGGTGCTCGAAGTCGACGTCGATGTCCGGCGGCTCGTTGCGTTCCTTGGAAATGAAGCGCTCGAACAGCAGGGTGCTGCGCGACGGGTCGACCTCGGTGATGCCGAGGCAATAGCAGACCACCGAATTGGCCGCCGAGCCGCGTCCCTGGCACAGGATGCCTTCGCTGCGGGCGTAGCGCACGATGTCGTAGACGGTGAGGAAATACGGCTCGTAACGCATCTCGGCGATCAGCGCGAGCTCGTGCTCCAGCCCCTCCTGCACGGCAAGCGGAATGCCTTTCGGATAACGGCGGCGCGCGCCGTTGTAGGCTTCGGCCCGCAGGTAGCTTTCCGGCGTTTCGCCGTCGGGCACGAGTTCGTCGGGATATTCGTAGCGCAGTTCGTCGAGCGAGAAGGCGCATTGGCGGGCGATGGCCAGCGTTTCCCGCAGCGCCGCCTCGGGGTAGAGGTTGGCCAGGCGCAGCCGCGAGCGCAGGTGCTGTTCGGCGTTGGGCGCGAGCGCGAAGCCGCATTCCGCCACCGGCTGGCGCAGGCGGATGGCGCTGAGGGTGTCCTGCAGCGGCTTGCGCGAGCGCACGTGCATGCAGACGTCGCCGGTGGCGACCACCGGCAGGCGCGCCTGCTCCGCCGCCTGCTCGACCGTAGCCCGATGCTGTTCGTCGCCGTGCTGGTGCAGCAGGGTCAGGGCCAGCCAGGCCCTGCCCGGGAAGGCATGCGCCAGCCAGGCCGCCTGCTGCGCCATCTGGTCGGCGGGGAGGCCGAATGCCGGCGTCAGGATGGCCAGGCAATCCGGCATGCCGCGCAGGTGCGCGTGCTCGGCGTCGGGATGGGTGAAGTCGGCGGGCATGACCAGGTAGCGGCCTTTCTCGGCGCGCGTCCGGCCCAGGGTGATCAGTTCGCAGAGGTTGCCGTAGCCTTCCCGGGTCCGGGCCAGGAGGATCAGCGACCAGGCGGCGCTGCCATCCGGGTGATGCAGCCGGAACTGGCTGCCGACGAGGAAGCGCAGGCCGGCGTCCCTGGCCGCGAGATGCGCGCGCACCACGCCGGCGACCGAGCATTCATCGGTCAGGGCCAGGGCCGCATAGCCAAGCTGCGCGGCGCGGGCGGCGAGTTCTTCGGGATGGGAGGCGCCCCGCAGGAAGCTGAAATTGGATACGCACTGGAGTTCGGCGTAGTCGGGCAGGGCGGCGGGAATCGGCGAGGACATGCGTCACGACAAATACTGTATAAAAATACAGTATAAAAGATGGCATGCCAAAAAGAAAAGCCCTTCCCGTCTTTGTCGCGGCTTTCCTTGAAGTGGTGCAAAAGCGCGTTGGACGCGCCGTGGAGGCGCTCGGCCTCCCTGCGCCGTCTTCCTTACTCCGCCATCATCTCCGCCGCCGCGCGGGCGGCGCAGAGCGCGCGGTGCAGGCTGTCGAAGGGCTGGTCGTAACTCTCGGCCTGGCCCTCGGCGTCGACGAACCACGTCCACCAGCCGTCGTCCGCCTTGACGATGGCAATGTCGTCCGCGCCGCAATGATCGGCGATCCGTTCGCCCTCGTCGAGGGTGAGGATGCGGATGCCATGATGAATCGTTACCGAGGCCATGCGTTCTCCTGTGCCTGTCTGCGCGGTTGCCCGGCGCGGGGAAGGGGATTGTAGCAGCCGCCGGCCTCCGGGACGCCGGAAAATCGCCTTGCCGCGGCAGGTGTCTGCGTGCAGCCGACACCCGCCGTGGCAAGGGTTGGGCGCCGGCCGGCGGTCGTTTCCGCGGCATCCTGGCCGTGTGCTCGATCCAGTTTGGTAAAGACCCGATTTTCTCTTTTTTTTCAATGACTTGGAGATTTTCTGCGCGGAGAGGGGCTGGCTGGCACGGTCCTCGCAATATCCCTTTCGAGCGCGACACGAAACGCCTCGCCAACCACCCAACCACTCATCTGCCAGGAGAATCACCATGAAAGCACTGACCGTCAAAGACATCGCCGCCACCACCGAACTCAAGTCCGACGAACTCTCCGCCGTGCGCGGCGGCTGCGGCTACACCCCGAGCATGCCGTCCTGCTACACCCCCAGCCTGCCCGGCTGCGGCTCGTCCTACGGCCCCTCGGCTTCCCTGACGAAGAACGACTTCAACTTCGCCGCGTCGCAGAGCCTTTGCCAGGACCAGAACACCATGGTCAACAACGGCAACAACGTCGCCTTCGCCAACTGCATCACCAGCAACGTCGCCCCGACCCAGAACGGCCACAACAACATCAGCATCGGCTGATCGTCCACAGCGCCGGCGAGGTTCGCGCCTCGCCGGTTGCCTTGCCGTTTGCCCCGCCATCGGCCGGGCGTGAACTTGTTTGTGAAAACTAATACTTGGAATCGCCAGCCGCATGCAGGCACGGAGTGAATTCATTCCTCAACTCCTTGCGTCCGGCACTTCCATGACCCCTCGCGTTTCAAATTCCGGCACGCCGCGCCAGCAGCCTGCCGCCGCCCCGACCCGGAATGAACGGCCCGGACCCGCCATCACGATGACGCCGTCCACGCTGAATCCGCGGCGCGATCGCCAGGCGGCATCGTTTCCGGTCTTGCCATCGCCGGCAGGCTTCCGGCTTCCTTCGAGGCTGGATGGGAATGTGCCTCTCGAAATCTCTCCCGAACAGCACCGCAGCCCCTACAAGTTCGCCTTCGGCCGGTTTTTCACCGTCTGCCGGGAACTGGATATTCCGATCTCTTCCCTGAGGAATGGCCCGGGCAAGACCGGCTTCGTCGAGCAGGGCTACAGTTTTTCCGCCACCTTCACCAAGACGCACTGCACCAAGGTGCCCGGTCCTGGCGGAAAGCCGATCCGGATCTACAGCGAATCCAGCGTCGAAGTGGTAGCCAACACCGGCGGCAACGCCCATGGCGGTTCCTATTTCAAGGCGGTCCGCCAGCCTGGCGCGAGGGTCATCGCGCGCTTCGGCCGCGAGGGATCGTTCGCTCCCCATGAAACCACCAGGCACGATGACCTGCGTGTTCCGGGCAAGGATCGGCTCGACAAGACCCAGGGCGCGCGCGTCGGCAAGGCGACGCCGACGCGGCCGGTGTTTCTCCCCGGGGATAAAGGGAACTTCAAGCGGCTGCTGGTCGACGCCGTGCATGACGATCCGGAATTCGTTTTCAGGATGTTCGTCGAGAAGAGCGGCGGTGAATCGTGGAGGGAGTTCTTCGGGCGGTTGAAGAAGGGGAGGACGGATGAGGTTGGTGAGGAAGGGCAGACTGTCCGGAGGCTGGATCTCGGGGATGTAGCGTGAGGAGCGCTTGGCGCGGATGACAGCGCCAGTCACGCCCGCACCTCAGCCATGCTGCCTGCTCTTCCTCCCCAGTACGACATGCACGAAGAGCAGCAAGGGAAACCCCACCCCAATCACCCAATGCACCGTCGACCACGCGGGCCGCGTGACTTCATTCGTCAGGTAATACAAACCATAACCGCTGAACGCCAGCGCAAGCAGAAGCGCAATCATGCCCCACCCGGACGTCCGGTTGCGGTCGGTCTTGAGCGCGCGCCGGATATGCATGTTCAGCAGCCCGCCGGCGAGGAAAAGGATGAGCATCGCGCCGATGCCGTGCAGTTGCATGGCGCGCGCTTCCCAAGGACTGATCGTCTCGCCGAACTCGCCGGGGACGCGCCAGAAGAAATGAGCGGCGATCCAGAGCAGGCCGGTCAGCGTCAGCCAGCCGCAGGTGGCGTAGACGCCGTAGCGTTGCCATCGCTCCAGGCGCAGGTGGACCGCGGCGCGGCGGTGGACATGTTTGCTCATGCTTGAATGTGCTTCGCGGAAGAATCGCCCAACAGGATGGCCTCGGCCTGGAATGACTTGAAGATCGGGTGTGCAGGATCATTGGTCGCCAGCAGCACCTTTGTCAAGGCATCCGCGACCGCGCAGCGCGGCGCGAGGACGCTGGCGCTGACCGGACCGTCCAGCGGCGCACCCGAACGCCCGTCGATGAGGGCGCTGACCCAGCCATCGCCATGGCGCTTGCGCGAGAAGTAGCTGCCTGAACTGGCAAGGGATGTGTCGGCGAGCATGAGTTCGCGGGCGATGCGCGATGGCGCCTGCGGCGAACGGACCAGCACGGGAAAAGGCGTGTCGCCGATCACGCGCAGGTCGCCGCCGGCGTTGATGCAGGCGCTGGAGACGCCCGCCGCGAGCAGGGCCTCGGCCGCGAGATCGACCGCATACCCCTTGGCGATGCCGCCGAGGTCGATCCAGGCTTCCCGCAGCTTGCGCACCTTGCCGTCGTCTTCCAGCCCAAGCGCCGGCCCGGCGCTCGCACCGCCTGTCGCCGGCTCGTCAGGGGCGGGCAGATATCCCCAGCGCGACAAGGTCATGCCGCAGGCGATGTCGAAGACGCCGCCCGAGGCGTGATGAATGGCATCCGCCAGGCGCAGGACTTCCAGGGTATGCGCATCGACCGGGACGCTGCTGCCGGCCGGCGCGCGGTTGATGCGGCTGACGTCGCTTTCCCGGTCGTGAAAGCTCATGCGCTCGTGCACCAGGCGGACCTGTCCGAAGGCAGCGGCGATGACCGCGTCGAGGGCGTCGGCGGCGCCATCGGGGATCGTGATCTCGACCAGCGTGCCCAACCAGGGCTGGGCGCGGCGGATCATTTCTTCGCGGGCAGCGCGACCTGCGCCATGGCGGCGATGCGCCGCACGCCATCGGTGACGTGGGCGCAGGACAGGGTCGCGCCGCTGATGTTGGCGATGCCGCCGTTCAGCGCGATGCCGGACTGCGCCGTCTTGCCGACGAACTGCCTGCGCCAGGCGGGATTGCGGATCTCGAAGCCGTGGCTTTCGCGGTAGGCCAGGATTTCCACCTGGCGCACGCTGGCGTCCGGATTGAGTCCCACCGCATAGCTGATGAGTTCCACCTTGCCGATCACGTCGTCGAGCACCATGTAGCCCAGCGGCGTGTCGCCCTTGTAGGCGGCAATGACGCGCCAGTTCGCGGAGCGGGCCGGCAGGCCAGCCAGCTTTTCGACTTCGCGCATCTGCTCGGCGGAGAGCTGCACGCCTTGCTCCTTGAAGGCGGTCGCTTCCGGAAAGATGGTTTGCTGCGCCTGTTCCACGCTCAGGTATTGCACCGCGAAGGCGGATGCGGTGGCACAGGCGGCGGTGACGCCGCTCAAGACGGCGGTCCAGCGGATGACGTTCATGGATGGCTTGCGAAAGGTATCGTCAGAACGAGAAGCCGACGCCGAGGTTCAGGCGGTCGCGCGTCGTGTCCTCGCGGAATTTCTGGTAATCGGCCTTGACCACCACGCCTTCGCCCACGCGCAGGTTGGCGCCGAGGGTGACCACTTTCTCGTCCGCCGCCGGATCGCCGCCGAGGCCGGCCGGCAGGGTGGTGGTGCTGCGGGCGGTGTTGAACTTCTCATAGCGCAGGAACGGGCTCAGGCTGTAGTCGCCCGACTTCAGCAACTGGTAGGCGGCCTGGGCGTACCAGCCATAGAAAGACGTCGGCACGAGCGTCGGGTTCCCCACCAGCGTCAGGTTGAGCGCATCGACGTTGCTGATCTGGCCGCGCGCATAGACGCCTTGCAGGTCCCAGCGGCCGGGCGTGTAGCGCGCATGCAGGTCCCACAGCGTGACGCGCGCGTCCTGCGCCTGGAAGCCGGCGGTGCGGTGGCCGGCCTTGCCGGTGAAGACCGAGCCGCCCAGCAGCAGGCCGGGCACGCCGCGCCAGTTCAGGGCGCCGTGCACGCTCAGGTCGCGCGACTTGGCGAGCTGCCCCTCCTGGTGGATGCTGCCGAGCGGCGATTCGCGGCCTTCGGTGGAAGCGGCATCCCATTTCGACAGGTCGAAGCCGGTGGTGACGCCCGCGTCCCAGCTCAGGCCGTTGGGCAGGTCGCCCGACAGGCCGACGCCGAGTTCGCGCCAGGTGGAGGGAATGATCGCGGTTTCCACGAAGTTGCGTTCCACGCCGTAGAAGGCGGTCGGCTCGTGGTTGGTGTTGATCAGGCCGGACGGGATCAGGAACAGGCCGGCCTTGGCGCGCATGCCGTTGTTGAGCTCGCGTTCCACATACAGCTGCTCGACCGCCACTTCGCCGCGGTCGTCGGCGGAGGTAACGGCATGTTCCCATTCGAATTCCGAGACCAGCTTGGTTTTGTCGTCGAAGCGGTGGTGGATGCCGATCACGGCGCGCCGGACGTCGGCCTGCGCCTGGCTGGCGTCCTTGGTCGGACGGTTGTAGTTGAGTTCGCCGTAGCCGGTGACGACGGTGCGCGGTGCGCCGGAGTCCTCACGTGTCGCGGCGGCGACCGGCGTGCTGGCCGGGGCGGGTGCGGGCTGGGCAGCCGAGGCTGTGGCGGCTTGCGTCTCGACCCGCTTGTCGAGCGTGTCCGTCTTCTGCTTCGTGGCCATCAGTTCGGCCTTGACCTTGTCCAGTTCGGCGGCGAGCTTTTCGATGCGGGCGAGGAGTTCGGCTTCGCTGGCCGAGGCGGCGAGCGGGGCGCCGAGCAGCGCGATGGCGATGGCGCGGGCAATCAATGTCTTGTGCATGGTCTTGGGTGGCGAGGAGGGGAAATGTCTGGAATCCGGTGTCTGCGGCTTGCGTTCAGGGCGCGGCGCGGTAGCCGTCGGTCAGGGTGCCGAGGAAGCGCACCACGTCGTCGATCTCGTCATCCGTGAGCGCGGGCGCCATGCCCGGCTGGCGGTTGTAGGGGCCTTCGGTGGTGTTGACGTTCTTGCGCATGGCCGGCGGCAGGTCGTTGAACTTGTCGATCGTGCCGTCCGCGGCGCGCGGATACCATTCTTCGGGATTGGTGTCGCGCCGGACGTAGAAGCGCACGACGTCGCGCAGGCTGCTGAACACGCCATTGTGGAAGAACACCTTGCGGGTGGCGACGTTGCGCAGGGTCGGCACCTTGAATGCGCCGCACAGCTCGGTGCGGCCGGCGAGGTCGGTGCGGTCGGGGCCGCACAGCCCGAGGTCAAAATAGGCGGGGTCGGCCGTGGCCGGGATGGCGAAATTGCGCGGCACGCCGAGGTTGTCGAAGGTAAAGTCGGTTAACAGGGGCGGCTTGCCGTCGCTGGAGCGGGCGCTGGTGTGGCAGGCGGCGCAATTGCCCTTGGCCGGATCGTTGAAGAACGCCAGGCCGCGCAATTCCGCTGCGCTGAGCTGGACGCTGCCGGCGAGGAACTGGTCGTACTTGGAATCGAAGGGGTGGAAGTCGTTGTCTTCCTTCTGGTATTGCTGGAGCGCGAAGGTCACGCGGTCGAAGGCGTCTGCGGGATTGTCGAAGATGGCGGCGCCGAAGAGCGCCTTGAACCGTTCGGCATAGCTCGCCTTCTTCATGCGCGCGATGACGTCTTCCTTGCTGGCGTTGGCCATCTCGTGCGGTGCCAGGAAGGGACGCTGTCCCTGCTCGGCCAGGCTTTGCGCGCGCCCGTCGCGGTTGAAGCCGCCGGTCGGCGTGCCATCCTTGGCGAAGGAAAAGACAGGATTGAAGCTGAGGTAGCGCAGCGAGGGCACGGCGCGGAATCCGGTGATGTCGGAACCCGGGCCGCCGGATTGCACCGCTAGGGAATTGGTCTGCGCATGTGCGTTGGCCGGGTCGTGGCAGCTGGCGCAAGCCATCTTGCCGGAGGCGGACAGGCTTTGGTCCAAAAAGATCTTTTGGCCGAGGACGGCCGCTTCGCTCAGCTGTTGAGATTCCTGGGGAGTGGCGGAGGAGGCCGGCGCCGCCGTGCCGCTTGCCGTCCCGCTACCGCTTCCGCCACTTCCGCCCCCGCCGCATGCCGCCAGCGCGAAGACGATGCCGGTGACGGCAAGGAAGCGGGAAACGAAAGCGGGGAGCGCGGAAGAGGCGGGGGAAGCGGAGCGGTGGCGGTTCATCTTGTTCTGTCAGGGCATTGCCGCGCTCGTTCAGGTCCGGCGGGACCGGAGGGTGGAGGCAGCGTGATTCTCGTGCTTGGTAAATGAGAATCATTATAATCTGCAGAGGGCAAGAGGGGCAAGTTTTCCATCGGGAAAAAGCCGGCCTAGTTGTTTTTCCTGACTTTTCAGGCGCCGCCGGGCGGGATCTCAGCCATACACGCCTTGCAGGAACCAGTGGTCGCCTTCGTCGAAGCGTACCCGGTACACCCAGTAGTAGCGGCCATTGGCGCCTTGCATAGTGTAGTAGTCCCGCACCGCCAGGCCGCCGTCCCACCAGCCGGATTCGATGCGCTCCGGGCCGCGCAGGGTCCAGAGGGGAGAGCCATAGAAGGGGCGATGCTGCTTGACCATGAGGGCGACCGGCTGTTCCAGCATCCAGAAGGGCCGTTCGATGGCAGGCAGCGTCACCGGCGGCACGCGGTTCGCCGACGCGGCGGGACGCCAGCCGTTGCAGACTTCCGGCCGGTGGTCTGCGCGCGGCGCGGGCACGAGGACGTTCTGCTCGCCGAGGCGCGCCGTCAGCAGTTCCACCAGGCGGCGATAGTCGGAGGCGCTGCCGCCGGGTTCCGGGAACAGGCTGGCGGTGGGCGGCAGCATGGCTTCCACCTGCGCCGCCTCCAGCCGCAAGGCGATGACCGGCGCTTCCAGCGTGATCCGTCCCAGCCTCTCCTTGAGCAGCCGGGTCAGGTGCTCCTCTTGCCAGGCCGGTTCGGCCAGGGCGATTTCCAGCGGCGTGGGCGGGATGGCGGTCCGTCCCCGTTCATGTTCGAGCAGCAGCGTGAAGCGCGACACCGCTACTTGCTGCGCCACCAGCCAGCCGGTCATCTGCAGCAGCAGGCGGCGCGCGCCGAACAGCAGGGCTTCGGCATGCTCGATGCGGTCCGGCATGTCGAGGCGGGCGGCGAAGCGCCTGGGCGCTTGCACCCAGTCGAACAGTTCCGGCGCCTGTCCGTAGGCGCAATCGAGGGCGTGCAGCACATGCTGGTCGGTACGGCGCTGCAGGCCGGGGCGCGGCAGCCGGCGCAGTTCTCCCAAGGCATGGCAGCCCAGTCCTTCCAGCCATTCGACGTAGGGACGGGCGGCGGGGACGAGCGCGCAGGGCAGGGCATCGAGCCTGCGCATCGCGGTTTCCGGCCGCGCCATGCGGCGCACCATGCGCCCGGGATGGCGCGCGAACAGCCAGGCCGCCCGGGCGCTGGGCGCCATGGCGATGCGTGGCGTGAAGCCGAGCGCTTCCACGCTGCCGCGCACCAGGCGGCAAAGCGCGCGCCGGCCGCCGAAGGCGCGCAGGCTCGCGGTGACGTCGAGCAGCAGGCTCGATTCCTCGGCATGAGCCACCTCCGGCGTGTACTGCAGCATGGCCAGCGCGATGCCGTACAGGGCATCCTGCTCGCGCGTGGCGTCATGGTCATGCAGCACCGCGTCCGGGCAGATCGCCTTGACGCTGGCGCGGCGCATCGCCAGCCGCACGCCGGCGGCGGCGGCTTCGGGGCTCATGGTCAGGACATGCTCGCGGTCGATGACGGCATGCCGCCCCGGTTCAGACCAGCGAGGCCGTATCGTTTCGAGCGGCAGCAGCGGCAGGTGCACGCCGATCCAGGTACGCATGGCGGGGAACCGGTGAAGTGGGAGGAAAGGGATGGAAGAAAGGCATGTCGAGCAGGTCGACGCGCAGCGTGCCCTCGGCATGCGGGCCGCGCCGCTTGACGATGCGGACATCGATGCCGCCGATGGCCGGATGCAGCGCCAGGCGCAGCGGCGAAGGCGAGGCGTCCTGCGCGCCGACCAGCGGGCGCAGCAGCCAGAACACCGTTTCGCTGGCCTGGGCGGCGAGATGCAGCCGGCGCAGGGATTCGGCGCGCACCTGGGTCTGCCAGAACAGCAGCGCCCCGCAACTGCCGTTGCGCAGCACCTGTTCCGCGCTCCAGAGGGCGTCGGCGGCGCGCTCGGCCTGAATCCGCAGCAGACGGTCGGCGGGCAGCCCCCATGCGGTCCAGGCCGCGACCTGGGGCATGTAAGGCGGCTGGATCAGAGCGATGCGGCGCTGGCGTCCCAGGGCAGTCAGCGCGGGGCGCAGCAAGCGCATTTCGCCGATGCCGTGGTCCTGCAGCAAGAGTTCGATCAGGACCGAGCAGGGCCAGCCGCCGTTGGGCAGTTCCTCGTCGAGCGCCGCGTGACCGGTCGGGATGACCGGAGTGCGGTAAGATGCCATCTGGCTGGCCAGCCACACATCATGGCGCGGCGGCAGTTCTCCGCGACTATCGGGCTCGGTTGCGGAAACTAATGCAGCCATGGACGTCTCCTAATCAGGTTGAAGTGCTTGTCATCAATACTGTATGCATATACAGTATACTCTGAAGCCGGATTAGTCAAATTCGTTGTGAATTTGCTCTGTCCCTTACTGCAGCCACCTGATATCCATGCAACCCCGCGTCACCTCCGTCGGCCTGATCCTGCGCCACGATCCGTCCGAGCAATTCGAATATCCCGATCACATCGACCAGGACAGCCTGAAGGCCCTGCCATCCAAGCCGGGCATCTACATCTTCCGCGACGACAAGGATCGTCCGCTCTACATCGGCAAGAGCATCAACATCCGCACCCGCGTCCTGTCGCACCTGCGAACGCCGGAGGAAGCGCGCATGCTGCAGCAGAGCCGCTACGTGGAATTCCAGCGCACCGCAGGCGACATCGGCGCGCTGCTGCTGGAATCGCGGCTGATCAAGGAAATGCAGCCGCTGCACAACAAGAAGCTGCGGCGGACGCGGGAAATGTGCACTCTGCGGCTGGGTCCGGAGGCGGATGCCTCGCCGGAAGTGGTCTATGCGCGCGACCATGACTTCGCCCGCACCGAGCACCTGTACGGGCTGTTCGCGACGCGCAAGGCGGCGGTGGAGCGCCTGCGGGCGATCGTCGAGGGCGAGCGGCTGTGCCCCGGCCTGACCGGGCTGGAAGCCATGGTCCGGGGCCGGGCCTGCTTCTCGCGCCAGATCGCGCGCTGCGCCGGCGCTTGCATGGGGGCCGAGCCGCTGGAGGACCACCAGCAGCGGCTGCGGGCTGCGCTCGACAACATGCGCATCGTGGTCTGGCCCTACGAGGGGCCGATGGGAATCGTGGAGGAATGCGACGGCTGGCGCCAGACCCATGTCATCGACCGCTGGTTCTATCTCGGCTCGATCGATCATCCGCGCGGCAAGCTGCCGGTGAAGCGGCCCGCCCGGCGCAGCTTCGACGTGGACACCTACAAGATCCTGGTGAAGCCGATGCTGCGCGGCGAATTGCGCATCGAGCCGGTCAGGCTGTAGACAACGGAGGGTGATGGGTAATCGCAGGGGGCTTGCGTCCCGCGCAACAAGGAAAACGGCACCGCGGACGAGCCGCCGGTGCCGTTGGAAAGCATGGCTCCCTCGGGAGCCTGGTGCGGAATTACTTCGACGTGCTGGACGATGAGCCGCTCGGGGAAGTGGAGCTGCTGCTGCCGGTGCTGCCAGTACTGCCGGAGCTGCTGGAGGTGTCGCCGCTGCCGCTCGGGGAGCCGCTGCTGCCGCCAGTGGTGCCGGTCGTGCCGGTAGAACCGCTCGATCCGCCAGTGGTGCCGGTGCTGCCGGTAGAGCCGCTGCTGCCGCTGGAAGCGCCAGGTGCCGCGCTGCTCGGTGCCGAACTGCCGGGCGTCGCGCTGCTGCCCGCGCCTGCTGAACCTGCCGCGCCGGGGGCTGCCGAGGTGCTGCCCGCGCCCGGGGTTTCGGTGGTGGTTGTGCTGCTGCCACCGGCCGCACTCGGGGTAGTGGTGGTAGTGGTGGTGCTGCTGCCGGTGGAACCGGTGCCGCCTGCGCTGCCGGTCGTGCCGGCACTGGACGAAGCGCCGCCGCTGCTGCCAGCAGTGCTGCCTGCATCGCCCGCATCCTTTTTACCGCATGCCCCTAACGCAAGACTAGCGACCAGCGCCGCGAGCAATACTGAGTGTTTCATATCGGTTCCTCTCAAGAAAGTCTCGTTGTAAGTTAAGTACTCGGCTTATTGGAGAAGCAACTCTTTGGTAAGTGCCGAGGCAAAGTTTGATAAATATCAGCACAGATGTGTTTTTTCCAATATTGATATTGACCAAGCTTGAGACGCATTTTTCCGGGCTTATCGCTTCAGGCAACCTGTACGTACTCGCGCAGGAAGGTTTTCTTGCTGCTGTCCGGAAATACGATCGTCACCTTGTCGCCGGCAACCGAGACCACCCGGCCTTCACCGAAGCGCGGCACGCGCACCGGGCTGCCGGCATCCAGCAGCGGTTCGTCCTTCAGGCGTTGCGGCGCGGGAGGCGCGTGTTCGCGCATGTGCTCCGGGCTCAGCGATTCCTCCGGCGGACGAAGGCAATTGTCGCAGCTGCCGCAGCCTTCCCAGTCGGTCTCTTCGTGGAAGTAATCGAGCAGCACCTTCCAGCGGCAGAAGCCGGTCTGCGCATAGAACACCATGCGCTCCAGCGCTTCGTGATCGCGCATGCTCTTGTCGCGATAAGTTTCCACCAGCGCGCCAAGGATGGCTTGCGTCGCGTTCTTTCCGGTGTGGCGGTAAGCGAGCCTGTCGTCCTGCGTCGCGAAGCCGCCATCCTTCAGCAGCTTGAGCGTAACGTGCAGGCGGCTGTCGGAAATCTCGGGCAGTTCTTCATGCAGCCGCGACAGCGCAATGCCCTCGTCGTCCGCCGCAAGCTTGCGCAGGGCCTGGTGCACCGCGCCGATGTCTTCCAGCCCGGGATAGCGCCGCGCCAGGAAAAACTGCTGCACCTGCTTGTCCCTGAAATAATGCAGCAGGATGCATTCCGCGGGTTCGCCGTCGCGCCCGGCGCGTCCGGCCTCCTGGTAATAGCTTTCGAGATTGGCGGGCAGCTGGAAGTGCACCACGAAGCGGATGTCCGGCTTGTCGATGCCCATGCCGAAGGCGTTGGTGGCGACCATGATGCGGCGCTCGCCGCGCATGAAGGCTTCCTGGTTCTGCGCCCGCGTGCGCGCCGGAAGCTGTCCATGGTAGAACGTGGCGTTTTCTCCCGCGGCTTCCAGCGCCTGGTGCACCAGCTCGACTGCCTTGACCGTCGAGGTATAAATGATGCCCGGGGCGCCCGATGCGCCGGTCCTCCGGGCGATCTCGAGGACGCGGCTCAGCTTCTCTGACTCGTCGGTGGCAGCAATTACATTGAAATGAAGATTTGGCCGATGGATCCCGAGGTTCACCACGTGCATGTCGGGCAGGCCGAGTTGCTTGCCGATATCGTCCACGACTTCCTGGGTCGCGGTCGCGGTCAATGCCAGCACGGTCGGATTGCCCAGCGCCTCGATGATGCTGCCGAGGTGCAGATAAGCGGGCCGGAAGTCGTGGCCCCAATGCGAAATGCAATGCGCTTCATCGATCACGAACAGGCTCACGTGGTTCTGCCTGACCGTTTCCAGGAAGTCGGGATCGGACAAGCGTTCCGGCGTCGTGAAGACGAATTCATGATCGGCGCGCTCGATGCTTGCGAGGACGTCGCGCTCTTCCCGCGTATTGAGCGTGCTGTTGACTTCCGCCGCGCCGAGCCCTGACTCTTCCAGCTTCGATGCCTGGTCCTTCATGAGGGCGATCAGCGGCGACACGACCACCGTGATGCCGGGGATCTGCAGCGCGGGCAATTGGTAGCACAGCGACTTGCCCGCGCCGGTTGGCATGACGGCCAGGGTATGCTGCCCGGACATGACGCTATGGATGACTTCGCGTTGTCCCGGCCTGAGCGATTCGATGCCGAAGGTGTCGCGAAGTATCCTGGTGAGTTCTTCTTCGCGCAGGCGGCGCGCTGCCTGGAGGTGCTGGCGGGAGGAGCGGGAGTGTTGGATGGCGTTGTGCATGGGCATGCGAGGAATGAGATCGATTCCTCATGGATGCAGCAAGCATGCCAGTGTCTTCGCGGAAAGAAGAGCGACTCTATGACGCCGATCAAAAAGTTTTTTTCGCCAATCTGGTCAACTCCCTTCACAAGACTGACAGATGGGTTACAATGCGCCACCGATTGAAGTTTGAACTAGCAGTGTGCAGTAACTGTAGTGGTCTGTCATTTCTTTCTAGCTTCAAAGGAACATGCGGGAAACCGCCAATTTTGTTTTTATAGGAAATGTCATGGCAACAGGTACTGTCAAGTGGTTCAACGATGCAAAAGGCTTCGGTTTCATTACTCCCGATGAAGGTGGCGAAGATCTGTTCGCGCACTTCTCCGCGATCCAGAGCAGCGGCTTCAAGTCGCTGAAAGAAAACCAGCGCGTGACCTTCGAAGTCACCACTGGCCCGAAGGGCAAGCAAGCCTCGAACATCCAGCCGATGTAATTATTTCGGCTCAAAGAAAAGCCCCGGCAAGCCGGGGCTTTTTTTCGTCGTGTGTTTTCCCGTTGAAATATTGCAGCCGCTGGCGCAATAAAAAACCCCGGCACGCCGGGGTTTTTCGTTTCGTGGCCGGGTTGCGGCCACGTTGCTCCAGGTCCTGCTACTTCACCAGCAAGGTGAAGGGATACAGGTAGGCTTGCGCCGTCACCAGCAGGCCCACGAGGCAGGCGAGGGCGATGGAGTGGAAGAACACGTAGCGCAGGATGTCGCCTTCGTGTCCGTACCACTTCGTCGCGGTCGAGGCGACCACGATGGACTGGGCGTCGATCATCTTGCCCATCACGCCGCCCGAGGAGTTGGCCGCGGCCATCAACACCGGGTTCAAGCCGATCTGCTCGGCGGAGGTCCGCTGCAGGCCGCCGAACAGCACGTTCGACGCGGTGTCCGAACCCGTCAGCGCCACGCCCAGCCAGCCGAGCAGGGTGCCGAAGAAAGGATAGAACACGCCGGTATGCGCGAAGGCCAGGCCCAGCGTCGAGTCGATGCCGGAGTAGCGGGTGGTGAAGCCCAGGGCCAGCATGGCGGCGATCGTGATCAGCGAGTAGCGCAGCAGCCAGATGGTGCGGCCGTATTCGCGGAACAGGCCGCCGATGGAGTAACCCATCATCACGCCGGAGATGATCGCGGCAACCAGGATGCCGGTGCCGGTGGCGGAGAGATAGTTGAGGTTGTAGACGGCGGCTTCGGTCGCGGCCTTCGGCACGACCGGCGGCACTTTTTGCACCAGCTTGTGCAGACCGGGCCAGTCGAACTTGAAGATCGAGATGCCATCCAGCACTTTCTTCCACTCGGGGATGCCCCAGATGAACACGAGCACCGCCAGGATCAGCCAGGGCAGCCAGGCCTTAATCACTTCGCTGCGGGTGTAGTTGTGCACCGTGCTGCCGTTGGCTTGCGCCGCGGCCGAACCGCCCGAGAACTTGCCTTCGGTCGAGGTCCAGATTTGAGCCGGCTTCCAGACGCGCAGGAACAGGGTCAGGCAGACCATGGACACGATGGCGGCAACCACGTCCACCAGCCAGGGGCCGTGGAAGTTCGACACCAGGTACTGCGGCACGGCGAAGGTCGCGCCCGCGATCAGCACCGCCGGCCACACCGCGGCCATGCCCCGGAAACCGCAGAAAGCCCACAGCAGCCAGAACGGCACGATGATGGAGAAGAAGGGAAGCTGGCGTCCGACCATGGCGGAGAGCTGCAGCATATCCAGGCCGGTCACGCCGGCGAGGGCGATGATCGGCGTGCCGAGCGCGCCGAAGGCGACGGGCGCGGTATTGGCGATGAGCGACAGGCCCGACGCGGCCAGCGGCGCGAAGCCGAGGCCGATCAGCATGGCGCCCGTCACCGCGACCGGCGTGCCGAATCCGCCGGCGCCTTCGAAGAACGCGCCGTACGAGAATGCGACCAGCAGCAGCTGGAGGCGGCGGTCGGTCGTGATGCCGGTAATGCTGTCCTGCATCACCTTGAAGTAGCCTTTACGCTCGGTAAGCTGGTAAAGGAAGATGACGTTGAGAATGATCCAGCCGATGGGAAGCAGGCCGTTGGCCGCGCCCAGCAAGGCAGAGGAAATCGCCATGGTCGCCGGCATCGTGAAGGCGAAGATCGCCACCAGGAGCGCCGAGGCCAGGCCCATCAGTGCCGCGATGTGCGCCTTGATATGGAAAAACGCCAGCGCCGCCAGCATGACAATGACCGGTATCGCGGCAAGCAGCGTCGATATCACGGCATTGTTGAACGGGTCGTACACCTGAGACCACATGGTTGACTCTCCTCTGAATGAATGGAATGAATTGCCGGATCGCCGCCCGTCCGAGGGGTGGTTTCCCAGTTCTTGTTAGATTATTGACTGCTTGACATTCAAAGATATACCGCAAAGGCAAGAGTTGTCCATCTGAATCAATAGTCATTGAAATTTGCTCAATTTGACGACTTGATCAGATGAAATATTTTCATCTGCTCCAATAGGACGGTTGCGCGTAGGCATGCCTCAGGAAGTCGACGAAGGCACGTATCCTCAGGGGAAGATGGCGGCGTTGAGCGAACACCGCGTAGATGTCGCTGCCGGGAGCGGCGAACTCGTCGAGCACCGTGACTAGTTTGCCGGATTTGATGGCGGAAGCCACTTCCCACATGGACCGCCAGGCGAGGCCGCGGCCTTCCAGCGCCCAGTCGTGCAGCACCGCGCCATCGTTGCACACCATGTTGCCATTGACTTTCAGTGTGACGTTTTTGCCGTTCTGCCGGAAGGTCCAGCCGCGCTGGCTGCCCTGGCTGCTGATGGCCAGGCAGTTGTGCCGGGCCAGGTCGTCCAGCGACACCGGCGCGCCATGGCGTTTGAGGTAAGCCGGCGACGCCACGACCACGCGCTTGTTGTCGGCCAGCTTCACTCCGATCAGGTTCGAGTCGGAAAGGGTGGCAATGCGGATCGCCACGTCGACCCCCTCGCCAATGAGGTCGACCACCCGGTCGTTGAGGTTGAGCGTCACCGAAAGGTCGCGGTGTTCCGCCAGGAACGATGGAAGCAACGGCGCGACGTGCTGCCGGCCGAAGCCGGCCGGCGCGGAGATCAGCAGGTGGCCGCTGGCGCGGGCGCTGCGTTCCGAGACCGCGGCCTCGGCGTTTTCCAGGTCGGCCAGGATGCGCTGGCAGTCATCGAGGAAGGCGATGCCTTCGTTGGTCAAGGCGATCTTGCGGGTGGTCCGCTGCAGCAGCTTGACTCCCAGGCGCTCCTCCAGTGCGTCGAGGCGCCGGCCGATCATCGCGGGCGCGATACCCTCGGCCCGCGCCGCCGCCGACAGGCTGCCCTTGGCGGCGACATCGACGAAGGTGGAGATCTGCTTGAAATGGTCCATGGGAAACGAAAGCGCCTCGAATCACGCTCAGCTTGTACTAAAACGCAATAATAACTTCATTTTTTGTTTCGCTTTTGCGATTCGATATTGAATATACTCCTTGTCTTATATAAGACATGGATTTTCTGCCATGACGATTCAAGCCATCTTGTTCGACGCCTACGGCACGCTGTTCGATGTGTATTCCATCGGCGCGCTGGCGGAGCGCCTGTTTCCGGGACGCGGCGGCGCGCTCGCGGAGTTGTGGCGCGACAAGCAGATCGAGTACACCCGCCTGCGCACCCTGTGTTCTACCTACAAGCCGTTTTGGGAAGTTACCCAGGATGCGCTGGTGTTTTCCTGCCGCAAGCTCGGACTGGACCTGACCCTCGACGCGCAGAACGCCCTGATGGGGCAGTACGCGAAGCTGCAAGCCTTCCCCGAGAACCGCGAGGTCCTGCAGCGCTTGGCGGGCATGGGCCTCAAGCTGGGCATCCTGTCTAACGGCAATCCGCAGATGCTGGAATCGGCGGTCGAGGCGGCCGGCATGAACGGCATCTTCCACCACATCCTGTCGGTGGACGCCATCAGGAAGTTCAAGACCGCGCCGGAAGCCTACCAGCTGGGTCCGGATGTCTTCGGCCTGTCGGCGAAAAACATTCTCTTCGTCTCGAGCAACTGCTGGGATGCCTGCGGCGCCACCTGGTTCGGCTACAGCACCTTCTGGGTCAATCGTTCCTGCGCGCCAGTCGAGGAATTGGGCGTGACCCCGGACAGCACCGGCACCGACATGCGCGACCTGCTGCGCTTCGTGGAAAAACACGTGGGAGAAGGAAAATGACGGTCACACAGATCCTGATCGTGGGCATCGCGGCATTTTGCGCCGGGGCCATGAATTCCGTGGCGGGCGGCGGCACCTTCCTGTCCTTTCCGGCGCTGCTCGCGGCCGGCGTGCCGCCGGTCTCGGCCAATGCCAGCAACTCGGTGGCGCTGTGGCCGGCGAGCCTGTCCGGCGCCTGGGCCTATCGCGCGGAACTGGCGCGTTACAAGCGCTATCTGATTCCGATGGGCCTGATGTCGCTGGTCGGCGGCATCGGCGGCGGCCTGCTGCTGCTGACCACCAAGGATGCGACGTTTTCGCGGCTGATTCCCTGGCTGCTGCTGTTCGCCACCTTGCTGTTCGCTTTCTCCAGCCAGATCTCGGCGTGGCTGCGCCGGGGCCGGGCGGCGCAGGACGGCGGTCAGGCGCACGCGCCCGGAACCGGCCCGGCGGCACTCGCCGGACAGGCGGTGGTCTCGGTGTACGGCGGTTTCTTCGGCGCCGGCATGGGCATCCTGATGCTCGCTAGCCTGGCCATGGCCGGCCACGACGACGTCCATGAAATCAATGCCATCAAGAACCTGCTGTCGGCCATCATCTACAGCGTCACCGTCGTCACCTTCGTGGTGGCGGGCGCGGTCAGCTGGCCCTACACCATCATCATGCTCGCCACGGCAACCCTGGGCGGGTATTGGGGGGCAAGCATCGCGCGCAAGATCCCCGCGCTGTGGCTGCGCCGCTTCATCATCACCGTCGGCTTCGGCCTGACGATCTTTTACTTTTACAAGACGCTGTAAGCGTTCCCCATTCCTCATTTGCCATCCCTAACCCAACTGCCAGGAACAACAACATGACCGAACGTACATCCTGCCACGGCCTCCAGGTCGCCACCAATCTCTACCGCTTCATCGAAGACCAGGTGCTGCCGGGTTCCGGCATCGACAGCACCGCCTTCTGGAAAGGCTTCGACGCCATCGTCAGCGAACTCGCGCCCAAGAATGCCGCGCTGCTGGCCGAGCGCGACCGCATGCAGGTCGAACTCGACAAGTGGTACAAGGCCAACCCCGGCCCGATCAAGGACAAGCCCGGCTACCGCGCCTTCCTCGAACAGCTCGGCTATCTGGTTCCCGCGCCCAAGGACGTGAAGGTCAGCACCGCCAACGTCGATGCCGAACTCGCCCTGCAGGCCGGCCCGCAGCTGGTCGTGCCCATCCTCAACGCCCGCTACGCGCTCAATGCGGCGAACGCGCGCTGGGGCTCGCTTTATGACGCGCTCTATGGCACCGACGCCATCCCCGACACCGAAACCGACGAACGCGCCGGCGGCTACAACCCCGAGCGCGGCGCGAAGGTCATCGCCTATGCCCGCAAGTTCCTCGACGAATCCGCGCCCCTGGCCAAGGGCTCGCACGCTGACTCCACCGGCTACCGCGTCGAGGGCGGCAAGCTGGTCGTGTCCCTGAAAGACGGTTCCACCACCGGCCTCGCCGACGAAAGCAAGTTCGTCGGCTGGCAAGGCGACGCTGCCGCGCCGACCGGCGTGCTGCTTAAGAATAACGGCCTGCACATCGACATCCGCGTCGACCGCAACACCCCGATCGGCAAGGATGACGCCGCCGGCGTCGCCGACGTGGTGCTCGAAGCTGCACTGTCCACCATCCTCGACCTGGAAGATTCCATCGCCGCGGTGGACGCCGAGGACAAGGTGCTGGCCTATTCGAACTGGCTGGGCATCCTGCAAGGCACGCTCACCGAGACCGTATCCAAGGGCGGCAAGACCTTCGAGCGCACCCTGAACGCCGACCGCAAGTACCAGGCGGCCGCGGGCGCGGCCGATGCCAAGGATGGCGTCGTGACCCTGCATGGCCGCTCGCTGCTGTTCCTGCGCAACGTCGGCCACCTGATGACCAATCCCGCCATCCTCTGGGGTGACGGCAAGGAAATCCCGGAAGGCATCATGGACGCGGTGATCACCACCACCATCGCCTTGCGCGACCTGAAGAAGGGCGCCGACCACAAATACCGCAACTCGCGCACCGGCTCGGTTTACATCGTGAAACCCAAGATGCACGGCCCGGCGGAAGTCGCTTTCGCCAGCGAACTCTTCGGCCGCGTCGAAACCCTGCTCGGCCTCGCGCCGAACACCGTCAAGCTCGGCATCATGGATGAAGAACGCCGTACCAGCGTCAACCTCAAGGCCTGCATCAAGGAAGCCGCTGCGCGCGTCGCCTTCATCAACACCGGCTTCCTCGACCGCACCGGCGATGAAATGCATACCTCCATGCACGCCGGCCCGATGCTGCGCAAGGGCGACATGAAGACCAGCGCCTGGCTGACGTCGTACGAGCGCAGCAACGTGCTGACCGGCCTGTCCTGCAGCCTGCGCGGACGCGCACAGATCGGCAAGGGCATGTGGGCCATGCCGGATCTGATGGCTGCCATGCTGGAACAGAAGATCGGCCATCCGAAGGCCGGCGCCAACACCGCCTGGGTGCCGTCGCCCACCGCCGCCACGCTGCATGCGCTGCATTACCACAAGGTGAACGTGGCGCAGATCCAGCAGGAATTCGAGGGTCAGGCCAGCGACGCCGAGATCGCTCGCCTGCTCGACGGCCTGCTGGAAGTGCCGGTCGTCGCCAAGGCCGAATGGTCCGCCGCCGACATCCAGCAGGAACTGGACAACAACGCCCAGGGCATCCTCGGCTACGTCGTGCGCTGGGTCGACCAGGGCGTCGGCTGCTCCAAGGTGCCCGACATCCACAACGTCGGCCTGATGGAAGACCGTGCCACGCTGCGCATCTCCAGCCAGCACATCGCCAACTGGCTGCTGCATGGCGTGGTCACCGCCGACCAGGTCAACGAAACCCTGCAGCGCATGGCCAAGGTGGTGGACGGCCAGAACGCGGGCGACCCGTTCTACAAGCCGATGGCGCCGAACTTCGAGGCATCGTTTGCCTACCGCGCGGCACGCGACCTGGTGTTCAAGGGCCTGGAGCAACCGGCCGGCTACACCGAGCCGCTGCTGCACGCATGGCGCCTGCGGGTGAAGGCGGAGGCCTGATCCGGCGCCGGTTCACACGGCGGTAGTCGAAGTAACCATGCGGCCGGCACCCCGACGATGCAATGCATCGCCTCGTCGGGGTGCCGGCCGCGTTCCTATCCTCAGCACGGGATTCCCGTTCAAAACGGCAGCACGCCGTCCGCGTTCCACACGTTGATCGCGTTCCCGGGCATTTCCTGGTCCTGTTCCCGATCGATGTTGGCCCACCAAGGCGGCAGCGGAAGCAGGTCTTCAAGGGTGGTGCCGTGCTGCAAGAGGGCATGGACCGCGGGAGTCGTCCCATGATTGTCCGCGATGTCCGGATTCGCGCGATGCCTCAGCAGCAACGCGACCATGCCGCGGCAAGCCTGTCCCGCCGCTTTGTGAAGCGCGGTCTGGCCTGAATCATCCCGCGCATCCACCATCGCGCTTTGCGCCAGCAGCACGCTCGCCGCATCGTAGGAATTCCATTCTGCCGCGATCATCAGCGGCGTGGCCCCGTCATCATCCCTGGCTTCGATGGATGCGCGATGCCGGATCAGTTCAAGCACGATGTCGGGGTGATTGGAAGCTGCCGCCTCGCCGAGTGCGGTTACGCCCGAGTGATCGGATGCGTTGATCGGCAGGCGCTTGAGGGACAGGAGCAATCTTGCTGCTTCGATGTGCCCGTTGCGCGCCGCGATGGCGAGCACGGTTTGCCCTTCCAGGTTGCAAGCGCCGATGACGGCGCCATGATCGATCAGCGATTGCATGATGGACGGCTGGTTGCTTTCCACTGCCTGGATCAGCGGAGTCGTGCCCTCGTTATCGGGGTAGTTCGGCATCGCGCGGGCATCGAGCAGGATCTTGCAAACGTCGGGCGTCTTGGCGTGGATAGCGTGGTGAAGCGCCGTGCGGCCTCCCGTGTCCGTGAAGTTCACGCGGGCGCGGTGCCGCAGCAGGCAGGCTGTCGCCCTGGCATGGCCGCTGCGGGCGGCGGCATGGAGGGCTTGCCGGTTTCTCCGGTCCCGGGCCGCAACGTTGATCTGCCGGGCGCTGACCGGCCGCGGTGCGAGTTCTCCCGCTGCCATGTAGAGCAACCGGTCGAGCAGAACCTCGTCCCCGGTGCGCGACGGACATCAGCAGGGTATTGCCGCGCCGGTACCGCGACGACGCCAGCGCCTGGCTCCACGCGATGCAGACCTTGGCATTCTCCGCGAGCTCGCGATGGCCGCGGCTGGTCGCGGCGAATGCCTGGAAGCTGCCCGGCCAGCGGTCATCCTTGCTGGTGCGGATGTCGGGTGGAACCAGCATGCCGAAGACGTGGTGGCGGATGTCTTCGGGCATGCGCAGGAACAGATTGGCGCGATGGAAGTGACCGACAGGACAGGCAACGGGAGGCGATCGGGGTTCGGGCTGCTCAAGGATGGTTGGTTCGGTGGACCGGTGGCCTGATGAAAAAATGGCGGGATTCAATTGGCGTCCTTTCTTCGAAATGCGTGTCGCGCGACGCAGCGGTCGTGGCTGCAGGACACGTCAAACCCTGCTTGGTGTCAAATACCGCGACAACGTGGCAGGGCCGGTCCGATCGACCGGAGCAGAAAATTTAGTCGGCATCCTCTAGCGGACGGCGATCCGATTTATCGTACGATGGCGCGAAAGCCAACAAACGGAGGTGACATGGGCAAGCCGAAACCGAAATCATCCACCCGACGCAAGTTCCTGCTTGGCGCGCTCGGCGCGACAGGCGCGCTGATCGTCGGCTGGGGCGTGATGCCGATTGCCCAGCGACTCGACACCGAAAATACCTTCCCGCCCAAGGAGGGCGAGATCACGCTCAACGGCTGGGTGAAGATCGCCCGGGACGGGACGGTGATCGTGGCCATGTCGCGCAACGAAATGGGGCAGGGCGTGCACACCGCGCTGCCGATGCTCTTGG
This sequence comes from Noviherbaspirillum galbum, assembly GCF_010974945.1. Lineage (GTDB taxonomy): Bacteria > Pseudomonadota > Gammaproteobacteria > Burkholderiales > Burkholderiaceae_D > Noviherbaspirillum > Noviherbaspirillum galbum. Next base: position 144,360 of record NZ_JAAIVB010000055.1, read on the forward strand.
CCGAGGAACTCGACGTGCCGCTCTCCATGGTGAGCATCGAGCAGGCGCCGATGGACAAGATCTACGGCGACATCACCATCCTGCCGGGCGCCTTGCCCTTCCATCCGGACAGTAGCACCGGCGTCTTCATGCGGGGCGCGAAATGGCTGTCGGCCAAGGCGGCGCGCAGCTTCGGCATCATGATCACCGGAAATTCGACCAGCATCCGCGATTGCTGGGAACCGATGCGCGAAGCCGGCGCGGCGGCACGCGCCATGCTGGTGGCCGCCGCCGCGAAGGAATGGAACGTGCCGGCCGGCGAATGCCGTACCGAGGACGGCGCCGTCTTGCACGGCAGCGGCAAGCGCGCCGGCTACGGCGAACTTGCTGAAAAGGCGGCCGGCACCCGCCCCGGGAAGATCAAGCTCAAGGAGCCCAAGGATTTCAAGCTGATCGGACATTCCCAGCCAAGGCGCGATGCGCCGTCCAAGGTGAACGGCCGCGCCGGCTACGGCATCGACGTGCGCCGGGAAGGCATGGTCTATGCGGCGGTGCGCATGGCGCCGGTGTTCGGCGCCGGCGTCCAGCAGGTCGACGAGGCTGCGGTCTCTGGCATGCCGGGCGTGCTCAAGGTCGTCCGCTTTTCCCGCAGCGCCGGGTCGCAGGCCGGGGTCGCGGTGATCGCCCGGAGCTTCTGGCAGGCGAAGCAGGCCGCTGCCGCGCTTCCCGTCACCTGGGACAAGGGCCCCAATGCCGGACTGTCGAGCGATGGCATCTTCAAGCAACTCGCGGCGGCGCTCGACAATGACAGCGGGTTCACCTACTACAAGACGGGCGACATGGATGCCGGACGCAATGCCGCCAAGACCGTCCGCGCTGAATACCGCGCTCCATTCCTGGCGCACGCCACGATGGAACCCATCAATTGCACGGTGCAGGTCAAGGATGGCGAAGTGGACGTCTGGCTGCCTACGCAGGTGCCGGGATTGTCCGCATCCGCGGCCGCCAAGGCCGCCGGCGTACCGCTGGGCAAGGTCCGGGTGCATGAGACCTACCTCGGGGGCGGGTTCGGCCGGCGCCTCGAAACCGACATGGTGACCCAGGCGACGACGATCGCCGCCCAGGCCGGTGGCGTGCCGGTGCAGGTCATCTGGACCCGCGAGGAAGACATGGGCCACGATTTCTACCGGCCCGCCGCCATCGCCCGCTTCAGCGCCAGCCTCGATGGCCAGGGCGGGGTGCTCGCCTACGACAACAAGTCGGCCGGCGGCTCGGTGTCGCATCACATGATGGACCGGGCCTTTGGCCTGCCCAAGCTTGGACCGGACAAATACGCCGCCGAGGGAGAGTTCGACCTGTGCTACGAGTTTCCGAACCAGCACATCGCCCACGTGATCGTGGATTCCGAGGTGCCGCTCGGCTCATGGCGTTCGGTCGGGCATTCGCAGAATGCGTTTTTCAAGGAATCGTTCATCGACGAGATGGCCCATGCCGGCGGACGCGATCCAGTCGAGTTCCGCCGCAACCTCCTGCAGCGTCATCCGCGGCATCTCGCCGTGCTGAATGCGGCGGTCGAGAAGGCCGGCGCGCCGGCTCAGGGACGGGCCCACGGCGTCGCCCTGCACGATTCCTTCGGCGCCATCGTGGCCCAGGTGGCGGAGGTGTCGGTGGAGGGTGCGGACATCCGGGTGCACCGCGTGGTGTGCGCGATCGATTGCGGCATTGCCGTCAATCCGGACGGCGTGGCCCAGCAGATGGAATCCGGCATCCTGTTCGGCCTCAGTGCCGCGCTGTTCGGCGAGATCACGATCAAGGACGGGAAGGTGGAGCAGCAGAATTTCCACAACTATCCCGTGGTGCGCATGAACCAGGCGCCGGTGGTGGAGACGGTGATCATGAAGAGCGCCGAACCGCCCGGCGGCGTGGGCGAGCCGGGCACGCCGCCGGTGGCGCCGGCGGTGGCGAATGCGGTGTTCCAGCTGACGGGAAAACGGCTGAGAAGCCTGCCCCTGAAGCTGGCGTAGCTGGCCTGGCCGGCCTGTTCCGGCAAAGCCTCAGGCGCCGGCGCCGAGACGTGCGCGCAGGCTGAACTCGTCGAGTTTGTCGTCGGGGTCGGCGTCAGCAGAGGCGTGCGCGCCGATGAGGCGGTCCGCCACCCGCGGATCCGGCAAGACCGTGCCGAAGAAATGCACGTCGTCGCCGCGCTGAATCAGCAGGGTGGGGAAGTTCTCCACGTCGATGTCGCCCACCACGTCGGCCTCGTCCTCGATGTCGATCCAGACGAAGCGCTTGTCCGGATGCTGCCGGGCGAGCGCGTCAAAGCCGGCGCGATAGGCGCGGCAGGTGTCGCACCACGCGGCGCAGAGGCAGGCAACCACCCAGTCGTCGCCGGCCAGCCAGTCGGCAAGCTGGTTGCGGGAAGCGGGCGTCAGGGTCAGGCTGGACATGTCGGCAAGCAAGGGAAATGAAAAGGCGGCCGGGAAGAAATCCGGGCCGCCCTCATTGTAGTACGGGAAGAGAGTAATTGCCTTTGCGCCCGTGCGGCGGGGCCTGTTTCAGGCCGTCGTGTTGATGTTCTTGCCGAGATGCGAAGGTAGGTTGTACGCGGGCTTGTCATTGTCTCCCGGCTTGACGGCCGATGCGGCCGGCGTCGCGGGCGGCAGTGATTCGATCAGGGCGGATGCCGTGGCGGCCTGTACCTCTTCCGTCTTCTTCTGCACCGCGAGGCCGACGGTGTCGTCCGCGTCCGGAGTGCGGGCGGGAGTGGCAAAGCTGGCAATGCTGTTGATTTCCATGTCGTTCCCTTTCAGCGTGGTCGTCTTTCGCGCCTGCCGGACGAATGGACGAACCGTCGGCGTACCTGCTTTAACGGCAGCGGCCATAGCCGATTTAGCCTTTATGCCTCGTCCGGCGAAAATTATTTCATTCGCGGATAGGAGTGGTACCGCCATGGGACCGACGCGGGGTGGCACGGTAAAATACCGGCATGAGTACCTTACTTGCATTGGAAACGTCCACCGAGGTGGCGTCGGTTGCCTTGCTGCACGGCGGCGAAGTGCATTGCCTCGAATCAAGCGGCGTGCAGACCCATTCCCAGAGCGTGCTGCCGATGGCGCAGCGCCTGCTTGCCGATGCCGGACTTGCGCTGCGCGACTGCGATGCGATCGCCTTCGGCGCCGGCCCCGGTTCGTTCACCGGCGTGCGCACCGCGTGCGGCATCGCCCAGGGGCTTGCCTTCGGCGCCGGCTTGCCGGTGGTGCCGGTGGTGACCCTGCTGGCCATGGCGGAAGCCTGCCGTGCCACGCACGGTGCGTCCGACGTCCTTGCCTTGCTCGACGCGCGCATGGACGAAGTGTACTGGGCGCGCTATCGATGGGAAGATGGTTGGTCCATGGTACAGGAACCGGCGCTGGCGCGACCGGAGACCGTGCCCGCCGCCGGAGAAGCATACGCCTGCGGCAACGGGCTCAAGCTGATTGCCGCGGCCATGCCGGAGCATCCCTTCACGCAGCGGACGGATGCCGCGGTGATGCCCCATGCGCGCTGGATCGCGGCGCTGGCCGAGGCCGAATTCGCGGCCGGGCGCACGGTGGCGGCGCGCGATGCCCAGCCGGTCTACCTGCGCAACAAGGTCGCGATGACCACGGCGGAGCGGATGGCGAAGGTGACGGCATGAGTTCGGTGCAGTCCCTGGAAGACGCGGTGCCGGCGCTGGACAGCCTGCGCTTCGCGCCCATGACCGTCGACGATCTGGAAGAGGTCATGGTCATCGAGAACAGCATCTATCCCCACCCCTGGACGCGCGGCAATTTCCTCGATTCCCTTTACAGCGGTTACCAGGCATGGACGCTGCGCGAACCGGGCGGCGCCCTGACGGGATACTTCATGCTGATGCTGGCGGTGGACGAGGCGCACCTGCTGAACATCAGCGTGCGGCGCGACCTGCACGGCAAGGGGCTCGGACGCCTGCAGCTCGACAAGGCATTTGCCATTGCCCGCGCCCACCGGCTGGATTCCATCCTCCTCGAGGTGCGGCCATCAAATGCCCGCGCCCTGGCGGTCTATGAACGCTATGGTTTCGAACGCGTCGGCATCCGGAAGGGGTATTACCCGGCTGCGGACAATGCCCGAGAAGATGCGATCGTGATGAGAGGAGCTGCCCGTGAACCAGAAGCCTGACCGGCGCACCGCCTTCCTGGAGGAAATGGGCCTCGGGCCTGCCTGGACGAGGCGCGAGCTTCCTGCTGCTCCTGCCGCCTTGCCGGAGGAGGCACGGCAAGCACCGGCGGCACCGGATTCCCTCGCCGCTTTACCGCTCGCCGACGCCCCCCATGCGGAAACCGGTTCGCTGCTGACCGAAGTGATCGACCTGCCGTCGGCAACCCGGCCGTCCGACCCGGACGTCGCCGGCATGGACTGGGAAAGGCTCAAGGCGAGCGTCTCCGTCTGTACCAAGTGCCGCCTCTGCCAGGGCCGCAACCACACTGTGTTCGGCGTGGGAGACGAGCGCGCGAAATGGCTGTTCGTGGGCGAGGGCCCGGGGCGGCAGGAAGACCTGCGCGGTGAACCTTTCGTCGGCCCGGCAGGGGAGCTGCTGGACAACATGCTGCTGGCGATGCAGCTGCGGCGCGGCGAAAACGCCTACATCGCGAACATCGTCAAGTGCAGGCCGACCGATGACAACGGCCGCGACCGCCCGCCCGCCGCGGACGAGGCCGCCGCGTGCCTGCCTTACCTGTCGCGCCAGATCGAGCTCATCCAGCCGGCGGTCATCGTCGCACTCGGCAAGAGCGCCGCCGTGCACCTGCTGGGACTCAATCCGGACACGCCCGTCGCCAGCCTGCGCGGCAAGGTGCACCAGTATGCCGGGCGGCCGCTGATCGTGACCTATCATCCCGCCTACCTCCTGCGCAATACCGTCGACAAGCGCAAGGCCTGGGCCGATCTCTGCCTTGCCATGGCGACCTATGCCACCGCCTGAGCCAGGCGGCAAGCAAGACGCGGCGAGCTACCAGCGCCACTTCCACCGGCGCTGGAACCACCTGCAGGACCGCCACGTGCGCACGCTGGCCTGGTTACTGGACGCGCCGGATCTGCTCGATGCGAACGCCGCTGCCTGGCAGGGCAAGGTGGCGACGCTTGGTCCGGTCGATGCCGCCACCGCCGCCTGGCTGGCCGAACTGGATGCCGCGCCGGAGGCCCTGCACGCGGCGCTGCCCAGCGGTCCCTTCACCCGCCTCGGGCGCTATGCCGAAAGCCTGATGGCGTTCTACCTCGCGTGGCAGGGCCGCCTGATTGCCCACGGGGTGCAGGTTCGTGGGGAAAAGAATGAAACCGTGGGCGAGTTCGACTTCATCGTGCGCGACGGCGCCGAGGCGGTGCACTGGGAATTCGCCACCAAGCTCTACCTCCTGGAAACCTGCGGAAAGGGACGCCATGCCGATTACTTCGTCGGGCCGAATCTCGCCGATACCCTCGGCGCCAAGGTGCGCAAGATCATGCAGCGGCAGCTGGCGCTGTCCTCGCATCCGAATGCGATCAACCATTTGCCCGAGCCGGTGCACCGCGCGCAGGCCTTGGTGAAGGGGTGGCTGTTTTACCAGGGAGGAACACCCGATACCATCATTCCGGAAGGTATCGGCCACTGTCATTGCCGCGGGTTCTGGAACGTGCTGGACGGCCTGGACGACCTCGCATCGTTGCGCTACGTGATCCTGCCCCGCCTCCAGTGGCTGGCGCCGGGCAAGTTCCGCGAGAACGAGACATGCGGGCTGGACGAACTGCGCGGCACGATCCGCGCGCATTTCGGTGGCAACACCATGCCGGTGCTGGTGTCGGTGCTGGAAACCGATGGCGGGCGGGATGGCTGGTTATTGGAAACCGACCGGGGATTCATCGTGCCGGACGACTGGAGCCGCCGCGCCGCGGCGATGGGCTGAGCTAAGCTGAGCTGAGCCCAAGGACGCGGCAGCTTGCCCGTTGGCTGACCTTCAGTGCTTGTGCTCGCCGATCAGGCTGAGCGAGTCGTGGTCCCGCTGGTTGTTGGCGTGGCGGCGCATGGCCAGCATCATGGTGCCGGCGACGAAGACGCCGAACAGCACGATGACCACGTTGATGTCGAGATTCAGTTTCACCATCAGCGCGTACAGCATCAGCATGGTCAGCACCGACAGGTTTTCATTGAAGTTCTGCACAGCGATGGAATGGCCCGCGCTCATCAGCACGTGGCCGCGATGCTGCAACAAGGCATTCATCGGCACCACGAAATAGCCGGACAGCGCGCCGACGAGGATGAGCAAGGTGTAGGCGAGCGCCACCGAGTGCACCAGCGTCATCATCATCACGATCAGGCCCATTGCCACGCCGAGCGGCATGACGCTCAACGATTTCTTCAGCGGCACGAAACGCGCCGCCGCCGCCGCGCCGACGGCGACGCCGATCGCGAAGATGCCCTGCAGGATGGCAGCCTTGTCGAGCGGCAGGTGCAGCGACTTTTCCGCCCACTTCAGCACGATGAATTGCAGCGTGGCGCCGGCGCCCCAGAACAGCGTGGTGACCGCGAGGGAAATCTGGCCCAGCTTGTCGCGCCAGAGCGTGGTGAAGCAACCGGAAAACTCGACGATCAGCCGCAGCGGATTGCGCTCCTGGTGCGGGTAGCGCGCGCCGGTGTCGGGAATGCGGATGTTGAACAGCATGGCGATGATGTACATCGTCATGATGACGGTCAGGGCCGCCTCGCTCGAATCGTTGACGATGTCGATCATCGGGAAGTCGATCTTCAGCAGCATCGATGCCACCTGCGGATTGACCAGCGCTCCGCCCATGACGGTGCCGAGGATGATGGAAATGACCGTCAGCCCCTCGATCCAGCCATTGGCCGCGACCAGTTTCTCTGGCGGCAGCAGTTCGGTGAGGATGCCGTACTTGGCCGGGGAATAGGCCGCCGCGCCGAAGCCGACCACCGCGTAGGCGACGAGGGGATGGACGTGGAAGAACATCAGCCCGCAACCGCAGATCTTGATCAGGTTGGTCACGAACATCACGCGGCCCTTGGGCAGGGAATCGGCGAACGCGCCGACGAAGGCGGCGAGCAGGACGTAGGACAGCACGAAGAAAAGCTTGAGCAGCGGCGTCATCCATGCCGGGGACTTCATTTCCGTCAGGAGAGCGATGGCGGCGATGAGCAGCGCATTATCGGCGAGCGACGAGAAAAACTGCGCCGCCATAATGGTGTAGAAACCGCGATTCATCCGCATGTTGTAAATATAGCTCTCCGTGTCTCCGGAGGCTTTATACCATGAAATATCGACCCCACATTGTAATTGATGTCCGGTAAGTCAACGCGTCCGGTAAAATGAAAAATTCTCTTCGGGAAGCGGATTGACGCCGCTTTCTCGTGTCGCTTTCTCGCGTTTCCGGATTAAACCGTCATCATTTCCTGCATGCCATGCCACGTCCGCTCGTTGCCACGATTTCATCCGCTGCGCTGCAGCACAATCTCGCCCTGGCCCGGTCGCGCGCGCCGAATGCCCGCGTCTGGGCGGTGGTCAAGGCCAACGCCTATGGCCATGGACTGGAGCGCGCCATGCGCGCATTCTCCGATGCGGACGGCCTGGCGCTGATCGAAACCGAAGCCGCCCAGCAATTGCGCGCGCTGGGCTGGACCAAGCCCATCCTGCTGCTCGAAGGCTTTTTCAGCGCCTCCGACCTGCCCATGCTCGCCGCGCATGACATCGCCACCGCAGTGCACTGCCAGGAGCAGATCGACATGATCGCGGCGTCCGGGCTCGAAGGCCGGCTTGACGTGCATCTCAAGATGAACAGCGGCATGAACCGCCTCGGCTTCCTGCCCGACGCTTTCCGCGCAGCATACTCCCAGTTGCGTGGCTTGCCGGCAGTGCGCAGCATCACCCTGATGACGCATTTCGCCAACGCCGACGATCCGCGCAACGCCGCCTGCCCGGTCGCGCTGCAGGTCGAGCGCTTCAACCAGGCAAGCGAAGGCCTCGACGCTCCGCGCAGCCTGTCCAATTCGGCGGCGGTGCTGCTCCATCCCGGACTGGCCCACGACTGGATCCGGCCGGGCATCATGTTGTATGGCGGCACGCCGGGCGGCAAGCCGGCGGCCGACTTCGGTCTTCGCCCGGCCATGACCCTGCGCAGCGAGATCATCGGCATCCAGACCATCCACGCAGGCGACGCCGTCGGTTATGGCAGCCGCTTCGTCGCCGACCGGACCATGCGCGTAGGCGTGGTTGCATGCGGGTACGCCGACGGCTACCCGCGCCACGCGCCGGCCGGCACGCCGGTGCTGGTCGATGGCCGGCGCACCGTGCTGGCGGGCAGGGTGTCGATGGACATGATTACCGTCGACCTGAGCCCGGTGCCGGAGGCGCGGATCGGCAGCGCCGTGACCTTGTGGGGCGAAGGAATGCCCATAGATGAAGTGGCTGAAGCGGCCGGCACGATCGGCTATGAACTCATGTGCGCGCTCGCGCCCCGCGTGCGCGTGGTGGCTGACTGATTGAATGAAATCCGGCCGGCCGCGTGACCGCAACGACAAGCTCAAGATGGCAAAACAGAAAACCAACTATACCTGCACCGAGTGCGGCGGCGTGACCAGCAAGTGGGCGGGGCAATGCCCGTCCTGCGGCCAGTGGAACACGCTGGTCGAAACCGTGGTCGACACCGGCGGCAACCGGTTTTCCGGCCAATACCAGGGCCTGGCGCAGACCTCCCCGGTGCTCAGCCTCGCCGACATCGAGGCCATCGACGTGCCGCGCTTCGGCACCGGCATCGAGGAATTCGACCGGGTGCTCGGCGGCGGCCTGGTGGCCGGCGGCGTGGTGCTGATCGGCGGGGATCCCGGCATCGGCAAGTCGACCCTGCTGCTGCAGGCCCTCGCCAACCTGTCGCGCATCAAAAAGTGCCTCTATGTCAGCGGCGAGGAATCGGGTTCGCAGATCGCCCTGCGCGCCAAGCGCCTCGCCGTCGACGCCAAGGAATTGCAGCTGCAGGCCGAGATCCAGCTCGAAAAAATCCTCAACACGCTCGCCGAGCACAAGCCGCAGGTGGCGGTCATCGACTCCATCCAGACGGTGTATTCGGATGCCTTGACCTCGGCCCCCGGATCGGTCGCCCAGGTGCGCGAATGCGCGGCGCAGCTGACCCGCGTGGCGAAGCAATCCGGCATCACCATCATCATGGTCGGCCACGTCACCAAGGAAGGCGCGCTCGCCGGACCGCGCGTGCTGGAACATATCGTCGACACGGTGCTGTACTTCGAAGGCGATACCCATTCGAGCTTCCGCCTCGTGCGGGCCTTCAAGAACCGCTTCGGCGCGGTCAACGAACTCGGCGTGTTCGCCATGAGCGAAAAGGGCCTGAAGGGGGTGTCCAATCCCTCGGCCCTGTTCCTCTCCCAGCATGACAACCAGGTGCCCGGCTCCTGCGTCATGGTGACCCAGGAGGGCACCCGCCCGCTGCTGGTAGAAATCCAGGCGCTGGTGGATACCTCGCACGTGCCGAATGCGCGCCGCCTCTCGGTCGGTCTTGAGCAGAACCGCCTCGCCATGCTGCTGGCGGTGCTGCACCGGCATGCGTCGATCGCCGCCTTCGACCAGGACGTCTTCATCAACGCGGTGGGCGGCGTCAAGATCACCGAGCCCGCCGCCGACCTCGCCGTGCTGCTGGCGATCCATTCCTCCATGCGCAACAAGCCCTTGCCGCGCGGACTGGTGGTGTTCGGCGAAGTCGGCCTGGCGGGGGAGATCCGTCCCGCCCCGCGCGGGCAGGAACGCCTGCGCGAGGCGGCCAAACTTGGTTTCTCGGTGGCATTGATCCCGAAGGCGAATGCACCCAAGCAAAAGATCGAAGGCTTGAAGGTGGTTGGCGTGGAGCGCATCGACGAAGCCTTGAACAAGGCGCGGGATATCGACGCGGAATAGAGAAAGCTCAACAGCGCGGCCGCAACCCGAGGAAGGTGCCGATCACAAACCGGTTCCTTCCTTCGATAAAGGCAAGCGCGACATGATCACTTTCCCCGGAAATCGATATCCATCACCGCGACATCCCGATTACGATGGAATGCCCGATCCATCTGGGCACGACCAGTTTCCAGGCGCCATCCTCGAGCAAACCCTCAGGCGCCTTGGCGCCAGCGACAAGGACGAACTCGACAGGCACGGCGCTCCGCTCCTTGCGCGGGTGAGCGCAGCCGGCGATGTCGATGCGGCACGCTGCCTGCTCGCGGCAGGCGCGTCGGTCATCGCGGGGCATGGATACAATGCGCCGCTGCTGCGCGCCGTGCTCGACGGGCATCCGGAAATCGCGAATCTCCTCCTGGCGCACGGCGCGGACGTGCTTGGCCCGCAGCTCTGCAACATGACCGCGCTCGATCTCTGCGTCCGCAGCCAGGATCCCGAGTTCGATGCAGACGCACGCTACGAGATGCTGCAGCATCTCCTCGGTGCCATCGATGCCATCGTTGCGCCCGGCCGGCACTGGCATGCGACGGGCGGCAAACCGGTGCGTTCACGGCTGGAAGGCGAGTTGCCGCTGCATGTCGCCAGCGTGCGCAACGATCCGCTTCTGCTCAGGTCGCTGCTGGACAAGGGCATCAAGATCGACGCCGTGGATGCCCAGGGCAATACCGCCTTGCACCGGGCCGCCGAACTGGGCAACTTCAGCTGCGCGCGCCTCCTCCTGAATGCCGGCTTGCCGGCGCTCCAGCCGAATGGCGAAGGCATGACGCCGCGCCGGCTTGCCAATGCCGTCGGACCCTGGGTCTCGCAGGTCATGCTGGACTGCATCTTCCGGACCTTGCCGCCCATGCCCAGGTGTTCATCCCATTCCTCCTTTTCCCCGTTTTCACCCTTGCCGCCCGGCTTGCTCAGCCTGGACGAATTGCACGGCGCGCTCCCGGATTCGGCGGCGAATCCGCGTAATGAACTGGATGAACAGACTGAGCGGAAGGATGACGGCGAGGCGCCGTTCGGCACGCCGGGCGCGGGGCGCATGTCCGGATCCGAAGAGCAGGGCGTGTTTACCCTGGACCTCGCGCCGGACATGGACGCGGCGCTGGAAGACGCTATTGCGCGGCACGATGCCGGGGCGGTGGCGTTGCTGCTCGACGGCGGCGCCGACGCGAATGGCGCAGGCGGCATGTCCATCGCTTCGCCATTGGCCAGCGCCGTGGCATCCGGCGACCTGGCAATCGCGCGCTTGCTGCTGGCCCATGGCGCCAACCCCAACCGGGTGGACGAATTCGGTTGCCATGCCCTGTTCAATGCCGTGCTGGCCGGCCATCCCGACCGCGGCACGCTTGATCTCCTGCGCGAGGCGGGCACCGACCTCCACCAGACGACCATGGAGGGCATGACCGTGCTGGAGCATGTGTTGCGGCAAGCCCGGGCCAGTGAAGCTGACCTTGTCCTGGCCAGCTTGCTGCTAGCCTGGCTGGATGACGACAGCAAAGGCATCCGCATCCTCCCTCGCACCCGAAGCGAGCCCAGGCCGGGTGCGGATGCCGAGCTGGTCGAGGCGGTCAGGAAGGCTGCCGCAAATGACAAGGCCGAGTTGGTGCGCGCCTTGTTGCGGGCCGGCGCCAATCCCGACACGTTGGCCGAGGGCGGGGAGCCGCTCTTGCATGTCGCCGCATGGAACCGCGCGCCGCGCGTGGCGCAGGCCTTGATCGAGGCGGGTGCGAACCTCGCGGCGCGCGATGCAGATGGAGAAACGGCCTTGCATATCGCGGCCAGGGTGGGTGCGGTTGACGTGCTACGCAAGCTGCTCGCCTGCGGCATCGACCCGCATGCCCGCAACGCCAGGGGAAGGACGGCGCGCAAGGAGTATGAATTGCTCGCCGGCTCGCGGATATCTCCGCCCGATCCGCGCTTCATCGATCTGCTGTTCCGCCTGCCGGCGCGGCGAAACTAAAGCGGCTGGCCGTGGGCTATTGCGGTTTCGCGCGCAGGATCAGGCCGGCCGCCTCGCGCCCGCTGCGCACGGCGGTTTCCAGCGTCGCCGGATAGTCGCTCGCGGTGTAGTCGCCTGCAAGCACCAGGCCGGGCAGGCCGGTGTCGCATGCGGGCCGCTCCAGGCCTGGCGTGCACGAGAAGGTGGCGCGTTTTTCCGATATCACCTGAAACCAGCCTGGCTTGGCCAGCGCCGGCTGGCGGAACACCGCTGCGAGCTGGCCGGCGATCGCCTGCGCGAGCGCGTCGCGTCCGAGCGCGATCGCCTCGCTGGAGGCGCTGACCACGACCGCCAGCACGCCATCGTGCTGGTCGTCGAGCTGGCCGCGGTCGAACACGAACTGGCCGAAGTGCCCGATGGCCGGATCGTCGACCAGCGCGAGAAAGGGCAGGGGCAGGGCGGCACCCTGGACGTGCAGGTAGCAGGTGGTGATCGGCTCGTACTCGAAGGCGGGCAGGCGCGGCGCACCGTCCACGCCGGCAAGCAGCCCGTCGGCCTGCGGCGCGGGCAAGGCAAGCACGACCTCGTCGAATTGGCGGGGCACGGCATTGCCGTCCTGGAAGGCAAGCCGCCATTGCCTGCCTTCCCGGCGCAGCGATTTCACCGCCGTCCCGCACTGCACGCTGCCGCCGAGGCGTTCGATGCAGGCCCAGGCCTGGTGCGGAAACAGCGCGCTCAAGTCGAGCCGGGGCAAGAGCATGTCGGATGCCTGCCGGCGCGCGCCGATGCTGTCGCGCAGCACATGCAGGAAGACCTTGGCCGATGCCCGCTCCGGCGGCGTATTGAGCGCGGCGAGACAGAGGGGACGCCACATCAGGCGGATCAGGCGGTCGGTCTGGTCGAAGCGGTCGAGCAGTTCCGACACCGTGCAGTCATTGTTGAGCGTCCAGCCCATCCAGCGGGCGGTGGTGGAGAAGCGCGCGAGCGACAGCTTGTCTTCGCGCGCCAGGCCGGACGCGCGCAAGAGGCCGGCCAGCATGTGGAAAGGCGCGGGCAGGCGCGGCGTGAGGAAATCCATGCCGCCGCTGTCCTGCGGATACCGCATCTGCAGCGGCAGGCGCAGCAGGGCGTGGTCCGGGTCGACGCCGACCTGGCGCATCAGCGCAAGCGTCTCGGTGTAGGCCCCGAGCAGGATGTGCTGGCCATTGTCGAGCGTGCGGCCATCGACTTCGACGCCGCGCGCGCGTCCGCCCAGCGTGCGGGCCGCTTCGAACAGCGTGACGTCGCGGCCGGCGGCGGCGAGCGTCACGGCGGCGGCGCATCCCGCCCAGCCGCCGCCGACCACGGCGACTTCGCGCCTGGAAGATGACGACGTCATGGGTTCACGCGCCCGTCCGGCTTCTCCGTCCGGCGACAGGCCTGGTCAGCCAAAGACATAGGTTTTCCAGGCCAGCCACAGCTTGCGGATCGGCGTCAGCGAGACCTTGCGGTCGAGCACGTGGAAGCCATCCGCCTCGATCTCCTGCAGCAGCGCCTGGTAGATGGCCGCCATCATCAGGCCGGGACGCTGGGCGCGGCGGTCTTCCCGCGGCAGCAGGGCGAAGGCCTCGGCGTAGGCCTGGCGCGCGCGCTCCGCCTGGAAGCGCATCAGCTTGACGACGTTGTCGCCATGTCGGGCATTGAGAATGTCCGCCGCCTTCACGTCGAATTGCTGGAGTTCGTTCACCGGCAGGTAGATCCTGCCCTTGCGCGCGTCTTCGCCGACGTCGCGGATGATGTTGGTGAGCTGGAAGGCGAGCCCGAGCTTTTCCGCGTACTGCAGCGTTTCCGGCCTGCTCGCGCCGAAGATGCTGGCCGACAGGATGCCGACCACGCCGGCCACGTGCCAGCAATACTTCCGCAGGCCGGCATAGTCGAGGTAACGCGTCTGGTCGAGGTCCATTTCCATGCCGTCGATGATCGCCAGCAGGTGCGCGCCGTCGAGCGCGAACGTCGCCACGTGCGGCTGCAGCGCCTGCATCACCGGGTGGCTGGGCTTGCCATCCAGCATGGTGTGTACTTCCTTGCGCCACCATTGCAGCTTGTTGCGCGCGATCGCGACGTCGGTGCATTCGTCGACCGTGTCGTCGACTTCGCGGCAGAACGCATACAGCGCGGTGATGGCGCGGCGGCGTTCCTGCGGCAGGAACAGGAAGCTGTAATAGAAGCTGGAGCCGCTTTGAACGGCTTTTTGTTGGCAGTATTCGTCTGGCGACATGAATCAAGGTCGGTTGGCGGAAAGGAAGCCGCTATGCTAGCCGACTTGCCGCCGGCGCGACAAACGGAATTATCGCTTCGGCATCATCTGCTGCCGCGGTTGCTCACTCGGTTGATGCCTCGCTTGATGCCTCGGCCGATTCAGCGCCCCGCGCCCATGCGCGAGGCCCGCCAGAGCAGGACCAGCCAGTCGCGCGTTCCGAGCACCGGCCGTCGCCGGAAAACGTCGTGGTCGGCCTGCTCGATGCGCTCGATGATGCGCAGTCCGCCTTGGACGATCAGCCGCAATTCCCAGCCGATCCGGCCGGGCAGCCTCAAGGGCAGTCCGGCGCCGGACTGCATCAGCGTCCTCGCCCGCGCAAGCTCGAAGGACATCAAGGACCGCCAGGCGTCGTCGACGATCCCCTTTGCGATCTGGTCCTCGGCCACGCCGAAGCGCGCCAGGTCTTCCTGCGGCAGGTAGACGCGCTCCTTCCTCCAGTCGATGGCCACGTCCTGCCAGAAATTGATGAGCTGCAAGGCGGTGCAGATCGCATCGGCCTCTTCCAGCGCGCGCGCGTCCACCGCCTCGTAAAGGTGGAGCATGAGGCGGCCGACCGGGTCGGCGGAGCGCCGGCAGTAGTCAAGTAGTTCGTCGAACGTGGCGTAGCGGGTGGTGACCACGTCCTGCCGGAACGCCGAAAGCAGGTCGTGAAAAGGCTGCAAGGGCAGGGCGTGGCCGCGGATGACCTGGGCAAGGCGGCGGAAAACGGGCAGGGCAGGCGCGGCGCCGGCGGTGATGCATTCGAGTTCCGCCTCGTAGCTCTGCAGGGCGGCCAGTCTCTCCGATGGAAGGGCGTCGCCTTCGTCGGCGATGTCGTCCGCGCTGCGGGCGAATGCATAGATGGCATGCACCGCCGGTCTCAGCCGGGCGGGAAGGAGGATCGATGCGACCGGGAAATTTTCGTAATGCTCTACTGACATGAAATAACTGACTAAAAAGTCATATGCAAGCCGCAAAGACCTGCTTATAATTACTAACCAGCTAGTCAGTAATTAGTTTCCTTGAAGATAAATTAACCGACTACCATGATATTGCGTCCCCGGTCTGCTCCCAGCCGGCATAGTAAAGGAAAAAACGTGGCCAAATCGCTCATTGCCGGTACTTCGCCGTTTTTCGCGGCTCCCCGAACCTCTTTCCGCCGTGCAAGCCTGCCCGTGCTCCTCGCCGCCGCCCTGCTGATGACCGCTTGCTCCAAGCCGGTGGAACGCGCCGAGGAAATACGCCCGGTGAAGGTCGTCAGGATCGCTTCCGGCAACCTGGACAGCGCCGCCGAGTTTTCTGGCGAAGTCCGGCCGCGCTACGAGTCGCGCCTCGGATTCCGGGTAGGCGGCAAGATCGCCGCGCGGAAGGTGGACGTGGGCACGGTGGTCAAGCGCGGCCAAGTGCTGATGCAGCTCGATCCGCAAGACCTGCAGCTTGCGCAGGCCCAGGCTGCGGCCGGCCTGCGGGCGGCGGAAACAAACCGCGACCTGGCCAAGGCCGAACTGAAGCGTTACCAGGACCTGCGCGACAAGAACTTCGTCAGCCAGGCGGTGCTGGAATCGAAGGAAACCGCATTCAAGGCGGCGCAGGCCAGCTACGAGCAAGCCCTGGCGGCATCCCGCAACCAGACAAACCAGTCCGGCTACGCGACCCTCGTGGCCGACGTCGATGGCGTGGTGACCGGGCTCGACGCCGAGGTCGGCCAGGTGGTGGCCGCCGGCACGCCTGTCGTGCGCGTGGCCCAGACCAAGGAAAAGGAAATCGTCATCGGCATTCCCGAGGACCGCGTCGACGCGCTGCGCGCGGTGAGCGACGTGCGCGTGCGCACCTGGGCGCGGCCGAACGACGTCATTCCCGGGAAGCTACGCGAACTGTCGCCAGTCGCCGATGCCGCCACCCGCACCTTCACCGCCAAGATCGCCGTCCCCAACGCGCCCGAAGACCTGCGCCTCGGCATGACCGCCTATGTCTCGTTCGCGGCCAAGGCCAGCGGACAGGCGATCCGCCTGCCCCTGAGCGCGCTGTACAAGGACAAGAGCGGCTCGGCCGTCTGGGTGGTGGAAAAGGATGCGGTCAAGCTCGTGCCGGTGCAGGTCGCCGGCAGCGCCGGCAACGACGTGCTCATCGCCGGCGGCCTCGCGCCGGGCCAGACCGTGGTGACCGCAGGCGTGAACCTGCTCAAGCCCGGGCAGAAGGTGAAGGTGCTTGAAACCGCCGGCGGCGGGTCGCAGCAGCTTGCGGACAGCGGCGCCGGAGCCGCCAAATGAAGGGCGGCTTCAACCTCTCGCGCTGGGCGCTCGAACATATCCCGCTGACCCGCTACCTGATCTTCGCGCTGCTCATCGGCGGCATCCTCAGCTATGGCCGGCTGGGCCAGGACGAAGACCCGCCGTTCACCTTCCGCGCCATGGTCGTGCGCGCCATCTGGCCGGGCGCGACTTCGCTGCAGATGGCCGAGCAGGTCACCGACAAGCTCGAGCGCAAGCTGCAGGAAACCCCCTACATTGACAAGATCCGCAGCTACTCCAAGCCAGGCGAAACCCTCATCATCCTGCAGTTGCGCGAGTCGACACCGCCCAAGGAAGTGCAGGGCACCTGGTACCAGGTGCGCAAGAAGATCGGCGACATCCGCTCGACACTGCCGGCCAACGTGCTGGGCCCGTTCTTCAACGACGAATTCGGCGATACCTATGGCTCGATCTTCGCCGTGTCGGGCGACGGCTTCAACTACGCCGAGGTCAAGGACTACGCCGACTTCGTGCGCCAGCAGCTGCTCAAGGTGCCGTCGGTAGCCAAGGTCGAGCAGTTCGGCGTGCAGGACGAGAAGATCTACATCGAGTTCTCGCACAAGAAATTCGCCCAGCTCGGCATTCCCTTCGACAGCATCGTTTCCCAGCTCAACGCGCAGAATTCGGTCGAATCGACCGGCGTGCTGGTCACGCCGCTGGACAACCTGCAGGTGCGGGTCACCGGCTCCATACTCTCGCCCAAGGACCTGGAAAACCTCGAGCTGCGCGCCGGCGGCACCACCTTCCGGCTGGGAGATTTCGCGACAATCAAGCGCGAATACAAGGATCCGCCGCAGGACAAGATGCGCTTCAACGGCAAGGAAGTCATCGGCCTCGGCATCTCGATGGAGAAGGGCGGCGACATCATCGAACTTGGTCACAACCTAGAGCAGGTGACCGAAGACCTGCGCGCCAAGCTGCCGGTCGGGATCGAGCTCGAGCGCGTGTCCAACCAGCCCAAGGCGGTGGCCTCCTCGGTCAACGAGTTCGTGCGCACCCTGGGCGAGGCGGTGCTGATCGTGCTGGCCGTCAGCTTCGTTGCGCTGGGCCTGCATACCAAGCCCTTCCGCCTCGACATCTGGCCCGGTCTGGTGGTGGCGCTGACCATTCCGCTGGTGCTTGCGGTGACCTTCCTGTTCATGCGCATCTTCGACATCGACCTGCACAAGATTTCACTGGGAGCGCTGATCATCGCGCTCGGCCTGCTCGTTGACGACGCGATCATCGCCGTCGAAATGATGGTTCGGAAGATGGAAGAAGGGCTTTCACGCTTCGACGCCGCGACCTTCGCCTACACCTCGACCGCCATGCCGATGCTGACCGGCACGCTGATCACCGCCGCCGGCTTCCTGCCCATCGGACTGGCCAAGTCGGCAGCGGGCGAATACACCTTCTCGATGTTCTCGGTGAATGCGCTCGCCCTGCTGATTTCCTGGGTGGCGGCGGTGCTGTTCACGCCCTACATCGGGTACGTGCTGCTGAAGGTCAAGCCGCACAGCGGCGCGGACGGCCACCATGAATTGTTCGACACGCCGTTCTACAGCCGTTTCCGGCGCATCGTGAACTGGTGCGTCGAATGGCGCAAGACCACCATCCTGCTGACCCTGCTCACCTTCGTGCTCGGCCTCGTCGGATTCCGCTTCATCGAGCAGCAGTTCTTCCCCGACTCGAGCCGTCCCGAACTGATGGTCGAGCTCTGGCTGCCCGAAGGCAGTTCGTTCGCCGCCACCGAGGCCCAGGCGAAGAAGTTCGAAGCCTTCATCCGCGGGCAGCAGGGCGTGGAAAGCGTCACGTCCTACGTCGGCACCGGCAGCCCGCGCTTCTATCTGCCGCTGGACCAGATATTTCCGCAGACGAACGTTTCCCAGATCGTGGTGCTGCCGACCGACCTGAAGGCCCGCGAGGCCCTGCGCCTGAAGATCGTCGACGTGTTCAAGAACGACTTCCCCGGCGTGCGCGGCCGCGTCAAGCTTCTGCCCAACGGCCCGCCGGTACCATACCCGGTGCAGTTCCGCGTCTCCGGCACCGAGGTGGGCCAGGTACGCGTGATCGCCGATGGCGTGAAGGAAGTCATGCGCGCCAACCCGAACACGGTCGGCGTCAACGACAACTGGAACGAATCGGTCAAGGTCCTGCGCCTCGACCTCGACCAGGACAAGCTGCGCGCCCTCGGGCTGACCTCGCAGGCGGTGATGCGCGCCGCCAATACCATCCTGACCGGAACCACGATCGGCCAGTACCGCGAAAAGGACAAGCTGATCGACATCGTGGTGCGCCAGCCGCTCGAGGAACGCTCCACTATCACGGCGCTCAACGAAGCCAACCTGCAGACCGCCAGCGGCCGCGCCGTGCCGCTGTCGCAGGTGGCGCGCGTGCAGTTCGTGTGGGAGCCGGGCGTGATCTGGCGCGAGGGCAGGGAATGGGCGGTCACCGTCCAGTCCGACGTGGTCGACGGCATCCAGGGGCCGACGGTGTCGAGCCAGATCAGTCCCCAACTCGACAAACTGCGCGCCGCGCTGCCGGCCGGCTACAAGATCGAGCTCGCGGGCGCCGCCGCCGACAGCGGCAAGGCGCAGGCCTCGATCGCCGCCAACGTCCCGCTGGTCGTGTTCATCATCTTCACCCTGCTCATGCTGCAGCTGCACAGCTTCTCGCGCGCGCTGCTGGTGTTCCTGACCGGTCCGCTCGGGCTGGCGGGCGCGGCGATGGCCTTGCTGCTCCTGCAGCGGCCCTTCGGATTCGTCGCCCAGCTCGGCGTGATCGCGCTGTTCGGCATGATCATCCGCAACTCGGTGATTCTGATCGACCAGATCGAGCATGACATCCGGGAAGGCGTGCCAGCCTGGAATGCCATCGTCGAATCGGCGGTGCGCCGCTTCCGGCCGATCATCCTCACGGCGGCCGCCGCGGTGCTCGCCATGATCCCGCTGTCGCGCTCGGTGTTCTGGGGGCCGATGGCGGTGGCCATCATGGGCGGCCTGATCATCGCCACCGGCCTGACGCTGCTGTTCCTGCCGGCGCTCTATGCGGCGTGGTTCCGCGTGCGCAAGCCCGAACCCGAGGTCGCCGTGATTCCCTGAGCGCGCCGGAACCTTCCGGAATGCTCCGCCCGGCACGCCTGTTCCTCAAAAATCGGGACAGGCGGGCGAAAAATCCGTTAAAATCTTGGGTTGAAGTTGAAGAGCTACCAACACAATGCAGGGCGACCGACTGTTCACTTCCGGGTCGCCCTTCGCTTTTGTGAGGGATCAACGCAAATTTCCGCGAGGATGGCGAAATTGGTAGACGCACCAGGTTTAGGTCCTGACGCCAGCAATGGTGTGGGGGTTCGAGTCCCCCTCCTCGCACCATAAAACAAACACTTTTTGGACGATTCACATGGCAACTGCAGTCGAAACTCTGGAAAAACTCGAACGCCGCATGACGATCACCCTGCCGCTCGCGGACGTCAAGGCTGAAGTCGAAAAGCGCCTCAAGATCCGCGCCCGTACCGCGAAGGCCCCGGGCTTCCGTCCCGGCAAGGTGCCGATGAAGATGGTCGCGCAGCAATACGGCTACCAGGTCGAGACTGAAGTGCTCAACGATAAGGTCGGCCGCGCGTTCAACGATGCCGCCAACGAAAACAACCTGCGCGTCGCGGGCTTCCCCCGCATCGAACCCAAGACCGGCGCAGGCGAGGACGTCGTCTCCTTCGACGCCACCTTCGAGGTCTATCCCGAAGTGAAGATCGGCGACCTGGCTTCCGTCGATGTCGAAAAGACCACCTGCGAAGTGACCGACGCCGAGATCGACAAGACCGTCGACATCCTGCGCAAGCAGCGCGTCCACTACCACACCAAGGGCGAGCAGAGCGCCCACGGCGACGGCGGCGCACCGGTTGCCGCCAATGGCGACCGCGTCACCGTCGACTTCGTCGGCAAGATCGACGGCGTCGAATTCCCCGGCGGTAAATCCGAAGACTTCCCCTTCGTGCTCGGCGAAGGCCGCATGCTCCCCGAGTTCGAGGCCGCCGTCGTCGGCCTGAAGGTCGGCGAGTCCAAGACCTTCCCGCTGTCCTTCCCCGAGGACTACCATGGCAAGGACGTGGCCGGCAAGACCGCCGAGTTCACCATCACCGTCAAGAACATCGAATGGGCGCACATGCCCGAAGTCGACGCAGACTTTGCGAAATCCCTGGGCGTAGCCGATGGCGATCTTGCTAAGATGCGCGAGGACATCAAGCAGAACCTGGAGCGCGAAGTCAGCAACCGCACCAAGTCCAAGACCAAGGACAGCGTCATGGATGGCCTCATCAAGGTCACCGAACTCGACGTGCCCAAGGCTTTGGTGGAGCAGGATGTGGACCGCCTGGTGGAGATGACCCGCCAGGACATGGCCCAGCGCGGCATGAACGTCAACGACATGCCTTTCCCCCGCGAGCTGTTCAACGCGCAGGCGGAGCGCCGTGTCCGCCTCGGCCTGATCCTCGCCGAGCTGGTCAAGGCCAACAAGCTGGAAGCCACGCCCGAGCAGGTCAAGGCCCAGGTCGAAGACTTTGCGCAAAGCTACGAAGATCCGCAGCAGGTAGTAAAGTACTACTTCAGCGATCGCCGCCGCCTGGCTGAAGTCGAGGCCCTTGTATTGGAAGAAAACGTCGTTAACTACGTGCTGGGCAAGGCAAAGGTCGCCGAAAAGGCGGTTGCTTTTGATGAATTGATGGGTAACAACGCGCAAGCGTAAGAAACCAGGGCCCCGCCGCCGGATCACCGGCAAGCCGCGGGGCCGCCGATTTCCACGCTTTGCGCACTCCTTAAGGAAAGGCACATGTCAGGCATGTACAAGAATTCAGCACTGGATACCGAAATGCTCGGGATGGTGCCGATGGTGATCGAGCAAAGCGGGCGGGGCGAGCGGGCCTATGACATTTACTCGCGCCTGCTCAAGGAACGTGTGATCTTCCTGGTCGGTCCGGTCAACGACCATACCGCCAACCTGATCGTCGCCCAGATGCTGTTCCTGGAAAGCGAAAATCCCGACAAGGACATTTCGCTTTACATCAACTCTCCCGGCGGTTCCGTTTCCGCCGGGATGGCGATCTACGATACGATGCAGTTCATCAAGCCGGACGTGTCCACGCTGTGCACGGGCCTCGCGGCGTCGATGGGGGCTTTCCTGCTGGCTGCGGGCGCCAAGGGCAAGCGGTTCTCCCTGCCGAATTCGCGTATCATGATCCACCAGCCCCTGGGTGGTGCGCAGGGCCAGGCGGCGGACATCGAAATCCAGGCGCGCGAGATCCTGTACCTCCGCGAGCGCCTCAACCATATCCTGGCTGAAAATACCGGCCGTTCGGTGGAACAAATCGCGAAGGATACGGACAGAGATAACTTCATGTCCGCGGCCGACGCAGCCGAATATGGCATGATTGACAAGGTTCTCACGAACCGCGCGTAACGCCTTATCCGGCAGAAAAACGCCCGGGCGCCTGCGCGTTCGGGCGTTTTTGCATTCTGCCGCGGAAATGGCACTTCTTGCCACAGGGTGTCGGGATTCTTGAGCGCTGTCGTGACGAATCCCGATTTCGCAGGTAATATCGGTCACACACTCAACCACACTTTGCCCTATGTCTGACAAAAAATCCTCCAGTGGCGAAAAACTGCTTTATTGCTCCTTCTGCGGCAAGAGCCAACACGAGGTAAAGAAGCTCATCGCAGGTCCGTCGGTCTTCATTTGCGACGAATGCATCGACCTGTGCAACGACATCATCCGCGACGAGGCATCGAGCATCGAATCGGTCACCGGACCGAAATCCGACCTGCCCACGCCGCATGAAATCTATGAGCTGCTGGGCCAATACGTGATCGGCCAGGAGACGGCAAAGCGCATCCTGTCCGTGGCAGTTTACAACCACTACAAACGGTTGAAGCACCTCGGTAACAAGAAGGATGATGTGGAGCTCGCCAAGAGCAACATCCTGCTCGTCGGCCCGACCGGCTCCGGCAAGACGCTGCTGGCCCAGACGCTGGCGCGCATGCTCAACGTTCCCTTCGTCATCGCCGACGCGACCACGCTCACCGAGGCGGGCTACGTGGGCGAGGATGTCGAGAACATCATCCAGAAGCTGCTCCAGAATTGCAATTACGAAGTCGAGAAGGCGCAAAAGGGCATCGTCTACATCGACGAGATCGACAAGATTTCCCGTAAGTCCGACAACCCCTCCATCACCCGCGACGTGTCCGGCGAGGGCGTGCAGCAGGCGCTGCTGAAGCTCATCGAAGGTACCATGGCATCGGTGCCCCCGCAGGGCGGACGCAAGCATCCGAACCAGGACTTCGTGCAGATCGACACGACCAACATCATGTTCATCTGCGGCGGTGCATTCGACGGCCTGGCGAAGATCATCTCCAACCGTTCCGAGAAGAGCGGCATCGGTTTCTCCGCGAGCGTGAAGAGCCAGAGCGACCGCACCAACAGCGACCTGCTGATGGAAGCGGAGCCCGAAGATTTGATCAAGTTCGGACTGATCCCCGAGCTGGTCGGACGCCTCCCGGTGGTGGCGACGCTGAGTGAACTAAACGAGGAAGCACTGATCCAAATCTTGCTTGAGCCCAAGAACGCGCTGATCAAGCAGTATGCGAAGCTGCTGCAGATGGAAGGCGCCGAACTGGAGGTCAGGCCTGCAGCACTGCACGCGATTGCCAGAAAGGCGCTGGATCGCAAGACTGGCGCACGGGGCCTTCGTTCCATCCTTGAACACGCGCTGCTCGACGTCATGTTCGAACTTCCGAACCAGCAGAACGTGGCCAAGGTGGTGATCGACGAGAACACGATCGTCAATGGAGCCAAGCCCTTGCTGATTTACCACGAGCAGCCAAAAGTGTCCGGAGCCAAGTAAAAAGCATTCTGTTCGGACCTTTGCTGAAGTCCCGTTTTTTCCCAGAAGAAGTACAATTTGAATGCAGGGATCACTTCTGGCATCAGGATCAGGCCACCCGAAGACGACTTCGTGTGTGGCCTTTTTTATTAGCAGTATTTCCTGATGGATTTTTGTTACGGCTTGGACTTGAGATTTCGGCCCCAGGGCCAACATCCACAACAAGCACTTAAATAAGGTTCGCCATGACGACTCCTACTTATTCCGATCACACCCAACTGCCGTTATTGCCTTTGCGTGATGTCGTTGTCTTCCCGCACATGGTGATTCCGCTGTTTGTCGGCCGTCCCAAGTCGATCAAGGCTCTCGAAGCTGCCATGGAGCAGGGCAAGAGCATCATGCTTGCCGCGCAAAAGGCTGCTGCCAAGGACGAACCGTCCGCAGAAGACATCTACAAGATCGGTTGCGTCGCCAACATCCTCCAGATGCTGAAGCTGCCCGACGGCACCGTGAAGGTGCTGGTCGAAGGTTCCCAGCGTGCGCGCATCCACAACATCACCGATTCCGATACGCATTTCGTGGCCGACCTCACGCCGGTCGAGTCCGAGCCGGGCGATGAATCCGAAGTCGAGGCCATGCGCCGCGCGATCGTCCAGCAGTTCGATCAGTACGTCAAGCTCAACAAGAAAATCCCGCCCGAGATCCTGACCTCGCTGGCCGGCATCGACGACGCCGGCCGCCTCGCCGACACGATCGCCGCTCACCTGCCGCTGAAGCTGGAGCAGAAGCAGGTCATCCTCGAGATCTTCAACGTCGCCAAGCGCCACGAGCACCTGCTCGGCCAGCTCGAAGGCGAGCTTGACATCCTGCAGGTCGAGAAGCGCATCCGCGGCCGCGTCAAGCGCCAGATGGAAAAGTCGCAGCGCGAGTATTACCTCAACGAACAGGTCAAGGCCATCCAGAAGGAACTGGGCGAAGGCGAAGAGGGTGCCGATCTCGAAGAGCTCGAGAAGAAGATCGTCGCCGCCAAGATGCCCAAGGAAGCCCGCGAGAAGGCCCAGGCCGAGCTCAAGAAGCTCAAGCTGATGTCGCCGATGTCCGCCGAGGCGACCGTCGTGCGCAACTATATCGACACCATCGTCGGCCTGCCGTGGCGCAAGAAGTCCAAAATCAACAACGACCTGTCCAATGCCGAGAAGGTGCTGGAAGAAGAACACTACGGCCTCGACAAGGTCAAGGAACGCATCCTCGAGTACCTCGCCGTGCAGCAACGCGTGGACAAGGTCAAGGCGCCCATCCTCTGCCTCGTCGGCCCTCCGGGCGTCGGCAAGACCTCGCTGGGACAATCCATCGCCCGCGCCACGAACCGCAAGTTCGTGCGCATGGCGCTGGGCGGCGTGCGTGACGAAGCCGAGATCCGCGGCCACCGCCGGACCTACATCGGGTCTATGCCCGGCAAGATCCTGCAGAGCCTCGCCAAGACCGGCGTGCGCAATCCGCTGTTCCTGCTCGACGAAGTTGACAAGATGGGCCAGGACTTCCGCGGCGATCCCGCATCGGCGCTGCTGGAGGTGCTCGATCCCGAGCAGAACCATACCTTCGCCGACCATTACATCGAAGTCGACTTCGACCTGTCCGACGTGATGTTCGTGGCGACCTCGAACTCGTACAACATTCCGCCGGCGCTGCTGGACCGCATGGAAGTCATCCGCCTCTCGGGTTATACCGAGGACGAGAAGACCAACATCGCCATGCGCTACCTTCTGCCGAAGCAGATCCAGAACAACGGCCTGAAGGAAGACGAGATCCAGGTTTCCGAATCCGCGATCCGCGACATCATCCGCTACTACACCCGCGAGGCCGGTGTGCGCTCGCTGGAACGCGAAGTGTCGAAGATCTGCCGCAAGGTCGTGAAGATGCTGCTGCTGAAGAAGCAGGATCGCAAGATCGTGGTCTCGGCAAAGAACCTCGACAAGTTCCTCGGCGTGCGGCGCTACGACTTCGGCATCGCGGAAAAGGAAAACCAGGTTGGCCAGGTGGTCGGTCTCGCATGGACGGAAGTCGGCGGCGACCTGCTCACCATTGAAGCCATGACCATGCCGGGCAAGGGCGATGTTATCCGTACCGGCACGCTGGGCGACGTGATGAAGGAATCGATCGAAGCCGCCCGCACCGTGGTGCGCAGCCGCTGCAAGCGCCTGGGCATCAAGCCGGAGCTGTTCTCCAAGACCGACATCCACATCCACGTGCCGGAAGGCGCGACGCCCAAGGACGGTCCGTCTGCGGGTATCGCGATGACCACCGCGCTAGTGTCCGTCATGACCGGCATCCCCGTGCGCGCCGACGTGGCGATGACAGGCGAGATCACCCTGCGCGGCGAAGTCCTGCCGATCGGCGGCCTGAAGGAGAAACTGCTGGCGGCGCATCGCGGCGGCATCAAGACCGTGCTGATTCCCGAGCAGAACGTAAAGGATCTTGCCGAGATTCCGGACAACGTCAAGAACAAGCTCGAGATCGTTCCGGTGCGCTGGATCGAGAAGGTGCTGGAGACCGCGCTCGAACGCCAGCCCACCCCGCTGACCGACGATACGCCGGTCGACTCGGCGGTCGCAGCCGCGACCGGCCAGGCCGACTCTACCGTCATGAAGCACTAAGCCAGGCTTGTCCTCAGGCGCACCTTGCCTGACCCCTGACAATACCCCGCGCGCCGCAAGGTCCGCGGGGTTTTGCAATTCTCTTGCCCCATCGTGTAACACCGCGACGATCGGCTTGACTCTTCGACATGCACCGAGTTAAATAGCCGGCGGAAAGTTTTCCAGCAGTACGACGGCAAGAAATTTCATGCCGGGCGCATGCGAAGCCGAACAGCAGAGTCGGCGCGCGCGGCATTTTATCCACCAGTGAGGAGGCAATGTTGAACAAGACGGACCTGATCGACCATATCGCCGGAAAGGCGGACATCAGCAAGGCAGCCGCGACACGCGCCCTGGACGCAATGCTCGGCGCAGTAAAGACCACACTCGAAAAGGACGGCACAGTGACGCTGGTCGGCTTCGGCACTTTTTCGGTTGGCAAGCGCGGTGCGCGCACCGGACGCGATCCGCGTACCGGCGGCGAGATTCAGATCAAGGAGAGCCGCGTAGCGAAATTCCGTCCCGGCAAGGCATTGAAGGACGCGTTGAACTGAGTCAACGAAGCCTTCACGGCAGGGATGGAAACTCGTGTGCCGATAGTAGTGCAAGATGTAAAAATCCCTGTATAATCGCTGTCTTCACGACGGGTGACAACGTCGTTTCGTTTGGCTGGCTAAGGTATCTCAGCAGTTCGCAGGGTGCTTAGCTCAGTTGGTAGAGCGGCGCCCTTACAAGGCGTAGGTCGGGAGTTCGAGCCTCTCAGCACCCACCAGATCAGCCAGACAGCAGCACCAATTCAGGAGTGGTAGTTCAGTCGGTTAGAATACCGGCCTGTCACGCCGGGGGTCGCGGGTTCGAGTCCCGTCCACTCCGCCAGACACGAAAAAGGCGAACGCAAGTTCGCCTTTTTTCTTATGTGGTCGATGTTTCTGCAGTGGCCCGCCATCGATGGACGCGCCGGGGAAAAAAGCGAGAATTAAGCCCGGGTTCATGTTCTTGTGCGACACTGCCTGCTTCTGTTCAAGGTAGGCTCAACGATGTTTGAATTTATCCGTACCCATCAGCGCCTGATGCAGTTCCTGCTGCTGCTGCTGATTTTCCCGTCCTTCGCATTCTTCGGCCTTGAAAGCTATACCCGTTTCCGCGAACGCGACAACGCGGTGGCCAAGGTTGCCGGCCAATCCATCTCCCAGCAGGAATTCGACAACGCGATGCGCGAACAGATGGAGCGCTTCCGCCAGATGTTCGGCCCGCAATTCGATCCGAAGATGTTCGACACGCCGGAAGCGAAGCAAGGCGTGCTGGACAGCCTGATCGCGCAGCGCGTGCTGAGCCACGAAGCCGCGCAAAGCCGTCTCTCCGTTTCCGACCAAGCCCTGCGCCAGAACATCATGAACATCCCCGGCCTGACCGGTCCGGATGGCAAGTTCGACGGTGACCGCTACAAGGGATTGCTTGCCGTGCAAGGCATGACGCCGGCTTCCTACGAGGCGCGCCTGCGGCAGGACCTCGCGATGCAGATGGTCAACGGCGCCGTCGCCCAGACCGGTTTCGCGCCGCGCACCGTCGCCAGCCGCCTCTCCGACCTGAACGACCAGGAAAGGGAAGTGCAGGAACTGGTGATGAAGTCCAGCGACTTCGCGTCGCAGGTCAAGGTCACCGACGACATGCTCAAGGCCTACTACGAAAAGAACATCGCGCAGTTCGAGGTTCCCGAGCAGATCAAGGCCGAGTACGTCGTGCTGAACAATGAGGTCGTGGCGTCGCAGATCCAGGTCAGCGAGGCTGACATGAAGGCCTACTACGACCAGAACGCCAAGAAGTACGGCACGGAAGAGCAGCGCCGCGCCAGCCACATCCTGGTCAAGGTCGACAAGAACGCCTCAGAGGCAGACAAGGCCGCAGCCAAGGCAAAAGCGGAAAAGCTGCTCGAGCAGGTCAAGAAGAATTCGGCCGACTTTGCCAAGATCGCCAAGGCGAACTCCGACGATCCGGGCTCGGCCGCGCAAGGCGGCGACCTCGATTTCTTTGGCCACGGCATGATGGTCAAGCCCTTCGATGACGCCGTATTCAAGATGAACAAGGGCGACATCAGCGGCCTCGTGCAGTCCGACTTCGGCTACCACATCATCCAGCTGACCGACGTGAAGCCGGCCACCATCAAGCCTTACGACGAGGTGAAGAAGGAAATCGAAGCGGACATCAAGAAGCAGCTTGCCGCGAAGAAGTTTTCCGAGATGGCCGAGACCTTCTCGAACACCGTCTATGAGCAGTCCGAAAGCCTCAAGCCGGTTGCCGACAAGCTCAAGCTGCAGATCCAGACGGCCGCCAGCCTGACGCGCAAGCCCAATCCCGGGCTGGGCAACGCGCCCTTCAACCAGCCGAAATTCCTGACCGCAATCTATTCGGATGAAGCGGTGAAGAACAAGCGGAACACCGAGGCGGTGGAAGTTGCGCCGAGCACCTTGATCGCCGGCCATGTCGTCGAATACAAGCCGGTGACGAAGAAGCCCTTCGAGGAAGTGCAGGCCGCGATCCGCGAGCGCGTCCTCCAGCAAGAAGCCGCCAAGCTTGCGAAGAAGGCCGGCGAAGACAAGCTCGCCGCGCTCAAGTCCAGCGGTGCCGGCGAAGGCTTCGGCGCCGCGAAGCAGGTGTCGCGCGCGAAGGCCGAAGGCGTGAACCCGGTCGCCGTGCAAGCCGTCATGAAGGCTGATGCGAGCAAGCTTCCGGCCTATGTCGGCGTCGACCTCGGCAACCAGGGCTATGGCATCTACCGCATCAACAAGGTCGCGCAGCCCGAGAAGGTCGATGCGGCCCGCCGCCAGGCGGAGCAGCAGCAGATCGGCAATGCCGTCGCCCAGCAGGAAATGGTTTCCTACATCGAGTCGCTGAAGCGAAAGGCCAAGGTGGAGATCACCTCATCCGCGATCAAGAAGGACGAGGTCGGCGAGAAGAAATAAGCCGTTCTTGACGCAGGAAACGAAAAGCCGCTTTCTCCCGAAAGCGGCTTTTTTTGGGTCTCACGAAAAGCACGGCGAGCTGAACGCCGACGCATCAAAAACCAAGCGGATCTACAGAATTTTTTGACATGACCGCATTCTCCCAAACTACCTCCGTCATCCCCGCGCAGGCGGGGACCCCATTTCGGTCGTCCGAAGAGGCGCACAATGGAATCCCCGCCTGCGCGGGGATGACAGAGCGCGATCAATAGTGTTTAAGTTAATTCAAAGGACCTTTTAATACCCGCTTAGCGGGGAAGGAAGCGATTGGCCTATTCGGCACGCCTGCCCGCAAGAGATGCGGACACGCCCCCGTTATTTCAGGCCGAGCAAGACCTTGAGTTCCGGCCAGACGTTATCGAGGATGACCGGCTGAGCCTCGGCCACCGGGTGGATGCGGTCCGGCTGGAACAGCCTGGACTGCTCGGCGACGCCCTTGAGAAGAAAGGGCACCAGCGCGACGCGTTCGCTGCGTGCGAGGACTTGGTACATGCCGGAAAATTTCTGGGTGTATTCGCGTCCATAGTTAGGCGGGATCTGCATGCCCACCAGCAGGACCTTGGCCTTTGCCGCCTGGGCCGCGGTGATCATCGCCTTGAGGTTGGATTCGGCGGCCTGCACCGGCAAGCCACGCAGGCCATCGTTGCCGCCGAGTTCAATGACGACGATGTCCGGCTTGTGCTGGTCGAGCAGGGCGGGCAGCCGGGTGCGTCCGCCGCTGGTGGTCTCACCGCTCACGCTGGCATTGACCAGGTTGACGTCCCGCTTTTCCGTTTCCAGCTTCTGGCCCAGCAGCGCTACCCACCCGCTGCCGCGCGCCAGGCCGTATTCCGCCGAGAGGCTGTCACCCAGCACGAGCACGGTTTTTGATGCAGAATAGGCGCACGCTGCGCAGAATGACAAGACCATTGCCATCGCCACGCGCATGAGCCATCGGGTTTGCCGGTTCAGCTCCATGGTTTTCCTCTTCATTTCCTCGTCTTCATGGTCAGGCCCGCATGACGGATCCCACACATCCCGCGATTGAAGTCGTTTCGCTCGGCAAGCGCGTGGCCGATGCCACCGGCGAGCTCACCATCCTTGATGACATCGATTTTACCGTGCGTCCCTCCGAGACGCTGGCCATCGTCGGCGCGTCCGGATCGGGGAAATCGACCTTGCTCGGATTGCTTGCCGGCCTGGACGTTCCCAGCCAGGGCACCGTCAAGCTGCATGGCGTGGACATCTTCCGTCTCGATGAAGATGGACGGGCGGCGCTCCGCAAGGAAAAGCTGGGTTTCGTGTTCCAGTCCTTCCAGCTGCTGTCCCACCTCACGGCCCTGGAAAACGTCATGTTGCCGCTGGAACTGCGCCGCGAAAACGATGCAAGGGAAAAGGCGCGCGTCATGCTTGAGCGCGTCGGCCTCGGCAGCCGGCTGAGGCACTATCCGAAATACCTCTCCGGCGGAGAGCAGCAGCGGGTCGCGCTGGCCCGCGCCTTCGTCACCGAACCGCCCCTGC
This sequence comes from Noviherbaspirillum galbum, assembly GCF_010974945.1. GTDB lineage: Bacteria > Pseudomonadota > Gammaproteobacteria > Burkholderiales > Burkholderiaceae_D > Noviherbaspirillum > Noviherbaspirillum galbum. The sequence continues at coordinate 174,806 of NZ_JAAIVB010000055.1, forward strand.
TGTTCGCCGACGAACCGACGGGCAGTCTCGACGCGGCCACCGGCGAGGCCGTCATCCGCCTGATGTTCGAGCTCAACGAAGAGCGCGGCTCCACGCTGGTGCTGGTGACCCACGACAACAACATGGCTGCCCGCTGCGGCCGCACCATCACGATTTCAGCCGGCCGGCTCGTGCCGGAAAGCGCCGCCTGAATCCGGGCCGTCCCTCCCGATTCGCCGTCCTCAGGCAAGCGCCGCCCGATGGGCGCGGCGATGCTCGACGATAGCAATGCCCGCGCCGCTCGCGCAGATCACCGCGATGCCGATGCCCGTGAGCGCATCCGGCAACTGGCCGAACACCAGCCAGCCCATGCTGGCCGCGGAGATGATCTGCAGGTAGAAGAAAGGCGTGAGCATCGATGCTTCCGCATGCTTGTAGGCGCTGTTCACGAAGTAGTGGCCGATGGTGCTGGTGACGCCGGTGGACGCCAGGATCAGCCATTCGCGGATCGTCGGCATGTGCGCCACCCAGAAGAACGGCACCGCGGCGCTGCTGGCAATCATGCCGACGAGGCCGCCATAGAACAGCGTGACGAGCGGCGGGTCCGTCTTGTTGGCCTTGCGGCTGAGCACCGACACGCCGGCGAAGATGACGGCCGACGCCGCGCCCAGCGCCACGCCCGCCGGCGAGATGCCGCCTCCGGGACGCATCACGACCAGCATGCCGATGAAGCCGATGGCCACCGCGAGCCAGCGCGAGGGGTAGCTCTTTTCTCCGAGCAGCCAGGGCGATACCGCAAGCACCACCAGCGGTGCGCAGAAATTCATCGCCGTTCCCTCGGCCAGCGGCACGATGCGCAGCACGGAAAAAAACACCAGCGTGGACACCAGCAGCAGGAGCGCGCGGAATACCTGCAGCCGCGGCCGATGCGACGACAGGATGCTCTTGCCGGTGCGGCGGCGGTACCAGGGCGCGAGCGTGACCGCCATCAGGACGGTATTCAGGCTGTATCGCATCCATGCGATCATCACCACGTGATAGCCGGACTGGGCCAGCAGCTTGCCCGCGGTGTCGAGCAGGCTGAGGGTCCATTGGCCGAGAACGAGACAGGCGATGCCCAGCCAGAGTTGTCGATGGCTGGTATGACGGTTAGCGAGAAGCGGCATGCAGGTGGATGAGTTGATTGAGGATGCGGCGTGCCGCGGGGATCAGTTCGCCGGCGGCGAGTCCGACAGGACCGGTTCCGGCTTCCGCGAGTTCATCCGCGGCGCGGCCATGGATCCAGACGCCGCCGAGCGCGGCGTCGCGCGGCGGCCAGCCCTGGGCGAGCAAGGCGCCGGTGATTCCCGACAGCACGTCGCCGCTGCCGCCGGTGGCCAGGGCCGGGTTCCCGGTCGGGTTGATGAATGCCTCGCCGTCCGGATCGGCGATGACCGTGCCCGATCCCTTGAGCACGGCGATGCAACGGAAGCGGCTGGCAAGCGTGCGCGCCGCGGCCAGCCGGTCGGCTTGCACGCGGCCCACCTCGGTCTTCAGCAGGCGCGCGGCTTCCAGCGGATGCGGCGTGAGAACGGCGGGCGTCGCGCGGCTGACAACCGCCGCCGTAAGGTCGTCGTGCGCCGACAGCAGGTTCAGGCCATCGGCATCGACCAGCATGGCGGCCTCGCTGGCCAGCGCCCGGCCGAGCAGGTCCCTGGCCGACGGCGTGGTGCCGAGGCCCGGTCCGAGGACGAGCGCCCCCTTGATGGCGGCGCCGAAATCGATGTGGCTGCCATCCCGGCACATGACTTCGGGATGGAGCGGGTCATACGCGGGAGGCGGTCCGGCGAAAGCGGCGATGACCCGTCCCGAGCCGCACAGCAGGGCGGCCCGCGACGCCAGCACCAGCGCGCCGGCCATGCCCGCTGCGCCGCCCACGAGAACGGTGTCGCCGAAGCTGCCCTTGTGCGATTGCTGCGCGCGCGGCCGCAGCGAGGACGCGAAATCCGATGGCTGGGTCAGCCCGCAGCGCGGCTCGGGAAAGTACCCGAGCGCGATCTGCAGGTCCGCGACGTGGACCCGCCCCGCATGGTCGCGTCCCGCGCCCGTGTGAAGCCCCGGCTTGTCCGCGATGAAGGAGATGGTGTCCGTGGCCCGGATGGCAGCGCCGCCGCCGACCACGTTGCCCGTATCCGCATCGAGGCCGCTTGGCACGTCGAGCGCCAGCACCGGGCAAGCAAGCGCATTCACGGCCTCGACGATGCCGCGCAAGGGGCCGTCGATGGCGCGCCGCAAGCCGATGCCGAACAGGCCGTCGATCACCAGCGACCAGCGCCGCGACGCCACCATGACTGCATTTGCGCCCGCACGCGGCTGGAGGCCGGCGGCACGCGCACGCTCGAGCGCGATGCGCGCATCGGGCGGCAAGGCGTCTTCCTTGCCATGCCAGTGAACCTCGACCGTGATTCCCAGCGCCGCCAGGTTGGCAGCGGCCACGAGCGCATCGCCGCCATTGTTTCCAGGTCCGGCAAGGACCAGTACGGACCGCTCGGCCGCCGCCGCTGCGACCGCCTCATTGCCAAGCAGCGACATGGCCGCGGCCGCGGCGGCATCGCCGGCGCGTTGCATCAGGGTGAAGGAAGGCAGTTCGGCGAGCGCAGCGCTTTCGATGGCGCGAACGTCGCTCACGGGATGAAGTGGATGGAAAGGCATGGCCAGGCGGCAAGGCGTGCGGTTCTTGCATTGTACGCGATGCGTTGGACGGCCGCCCCGAGCCTTAATTCATCGCGTCCTGCGGATGCCGCTCAGGCATCTCGGAGCATGTCGGCCGCGTGCCGCGCGATGGCGAGCGAGGCGGTCAGGCCAGGCGATTCGATGCCGTAGAGGCCGAGATAGCGCGCGCCGGACGCGCGCTCGAAACGGAAGTCGGCAGCCGGCGCTCCTGGCGGCGCGAGCTTGGGACGCACGCCGGCATAGGCGGGATGCAGCGCGCCGTCCGGCAGGTCCGGCCAGTAGGCGCGGATCTCGGCGTAGAAGGCATCGGCGCGGCGCGGGTCGACGGTGTAGTCGATGTCACCCTGTGGCGTAATCCATTCCACGTCCGGACCGAACCGGGCCTGGCCGCCGAGGTCCAGGGTCAGGTGAACGCCGAGTCCGCCCGGTTGCGGCACCGGATAGATCAGGCGGGTGAAGGGCGCCTTGCCGGCGAGGGCGTAGTAGTTTCCCTTCGCGAAGTAGGCCGCCGGTTGCGCGGAGGACGGCAGGCCATCGAGGCTCGCGGCGAGCGCCGGCGCCCAGAGTCCGGCGCAATTGATCACGGTGGCGGCGAGGACGTCGGATGCGCCGCCATATCCGGCTCCGGCATCCACCTGAAGTGCGACGCCGTCCTGCCGCACCTGGCCGCCCAGGATGCGGCTGCCGAAGGCGAAGACCGCGCCGGCCCGCTCCGCGTCGCCGCGCAGGGCGAGCATGTAGGCATGGCTGTCGAGGATGCCGGTGGATGGTGAATGCAGGGCATCGATGCATGACAGCGACGGCTCCATCTCCCGCGCCCGCGACGCGCCGACGCGCACGACGTCGCCGCAGCCGTTGGCATGGGCCTGGGCCAGGATGGCATCGAGTTGCCCGGCCTGGTCTTCGCGCGTGGCGACGATGAGCTTGCCGCAACGCCGCAGGGGAATGCCATGGTGCGCGCAATAGTCGTAGAGCATGTCCCGGCCCTGCACGCACAGCCTGGCCTTCAGGCTGCCGGTGGGGTAGTAGAGTCCGGCATGAATGACTTCGCTGTTGCGGGAACTGGTCTCCGCGCCGATCGCGCCATGCTGCTCGACCACCACCACGTCGCGGCCGCGCATCGCCAGTTCGCGGGCGACGGCGAGGCCGACCACACCCGCGCCGACGACCACGCAGTCGAGCTCATCCATAGCGGCTCAGGGTCAGGCCTTCGATGTCTATCTCGGGCGCCTGCCCGGAGATCAGGTTGGCGAGGATGCGTCCCGAGCCGGCGGCCATCGCCCAGCCGTTCGCGCCGTGGCCGATGTTGACGTACACGTTGCGCACCGGCGTCGCGCCGAGTACCGGAGGGCCGTCCGGCAGCATGGGCTGCACGCCGCACCAGAAGTTGGCCGTGGTGTAGTTGGCGGCCTGGGGAAACCAGTCGTTGCCGACCTTCATCAAGGTGCGCAGGGCGCCCTGGTGGAGGGCGTCGCGGGTTTCGCCGAGCAGGGCGGTGCCGGCGACCCGGACCCGGCTGCCCAGCCGGGTGATCGCCACCTTGTAGGCTTCGTCGACGATCGCCGCCTGCGGCGCGCGGTCGAAGTTCTTGATCGAGGCCGTCGCCGAATAGCCTTTCACCGGATGCAGCGGCAGCTGGATGCCGAGCGGGCGAAGCAGGCGGGCGCTGTCGACGCCGGCCGCGACCACGACGGCGTCGGCCTGGAAGCTGCCTTCGTCGATCTGCAGCGAAATCCGTCCGCCCTGCGGCTCGATGGCCTTGACGGTGCTGCCGAGATAGAAATGCACGCCTATCGATTGCGCGGCATGGCGCAGCTTCTTGGTAAAGAGGGGGCAGTTTCCGGAGGCATCCTCCGGCATGTAGAGCGCCCCGGCAAGCCGGGTCTCGCTGGCCAGCGCCGGCTCGATCTCGCGTGCCTCGTCGGCAGTCAGCAGGCGATGCACGATTTCCTGCTCCCCGAGCAGGGCGATCACGGTTTCGGCCTGCTTCCGGTCGTGCTCGGTCCGGAATAGCTGGAGCACGCCGTCGGTCTGTTCGTAATCGATCTGGCAGGCTTCCGCGAGCTGCTGCTGTACCGCGCGGCTGTAGTAGGCGAGGCGCTGCAGCCGTTCGCGGTTGATGCGGAAGCGTTCGAGTTCGTGTTCCGCCATCCAGCGTCCCAGCCAGCGGCGGGTCGCGCGGTCTGCGCCGCGCGCGATGACCAGGGGCGCCTCGGTCTTGCGCCAGCGCGCCATGAGGCGCTGCAGGCGTCCGGGCATGGTCCAGGGCGTGACGTAACCCGGGCCGATGATGCCCGCATGCGCAAAGCTTGCCTCTTGCGCGACGTTCTGGTTGCGCTCGATGACGACGACCTCGTGGCCGGCGTCCGCGAGAAAGAACGCGGTGCACACGCCGATGACGCCGCCGCCGACGACAACAATCTGTTTTTGTGTCACGTATTAACCTGTCTGTATTCTTCGTTGCCTGGATCGGCCGGTCGGGAGGCACGGCCCGGCTTGCCGACCGGAACGGTAGACCATGCGGCGGGGCGCGAGTTCTTGTCCGGGGCAAACATCCGTTCGGCTTGAATCAGTTGGCGTTCCTGCACGGCCCGGCATACCCGGGCAGCTTGCGCGCTTCGGGGGCGCAGGCGAGGCGTTCAGCCATTTGCAGCGAGGACAGCAGGTTCATGCGGTCCACCTTGCGCCAGTCCATATGCTGACCGAAGTAGCGCGCCCAGAAGAACTCCGCGAAATAGACGTCACTGCGGCCGAAGTAACCGGCGCTTTGCGCGTAGCCGGCGAGCGAGCGATAGGGATCGTCGCCGAGCCCGTCCATGCGCCGGGGCAGGGCCGACGGCTTGATCGGGCGGCCTGTGGCGTCGAAAAGATAAACCCAATGGCGGTCTTGCATCTGCCGCCAGAAGTTTGCCTTGTCGCCAATGCGGCCGATGACGCGGGCGGTCACGGTGGAAGCCTTGACACGAAGCAGGGTGCTGACGAAGTGATGGCCGTCCGTCAGGTAGAAGCCGTGGTCCGGGCCTTGCACCACGGGCAGGGGCCGGGACGCCGTGAGCTTGGCGCCGTCGAGCCCCGTCTTCATGCGCGCGGCTCGTTCCTCCACCTGGATGAGCCCGACATTCGGCTGGGTCGGGTGCAGGTCGGCGATCCTGATCTCGCACACCCCGTCCACCGGCGTCGCGGCGCTGCAAGGAGTCGCCGCGTGCGCGCCGGCGGGCGTCAGCAGCAGCGAGAGCGAAGCAAGCAGGAAACAGGGAATCAGGCGGAAAAGGCGCATGGCGATGATGCAGGGTTCGTAGGGGAAGGCGTCATCATACGATAGCCGGCCCGGCGGTGTGGGGAAAAGGAAACTTCTGTTGCATCGCAGCTTGCTTTCTTTAAAGCAAGAATTACAGTGTCGGGACGGTATCGGGCATGACGTTGCGTATCGTCGCCGGCGTTCAGGCGGCTACGTAATCCTGCTGAGGACGGGCTAAGTAGTGCCACGCTTGTCCGCAGGATGGCATCACTCGATACTGGCACCGGTTGGCAGGCAAAGATGGACCAGATGACACCACGCGGCCCGCCGACCGGAGAGATTTCTACAACGATACGACAGGGAGATGACTCATGAAATTCATGCAATGGATCGGTGCGGCAGCCTTGGGAGTAGCATTTTGCGCAAACGCGGTCGCAGCGGAACGGGGCACCGCCGACGAAGCGATGGCGATGGTGAAGAAAGCCGTCGCGCACATGAAGTCGGTCGGCAACGAAAAGGCATTCAGCGACTTCGCGGATACGGGGAACGCCAGCTTCCATGACCGCGACCTGTACATCTTCGTGTACGACATGAACGGCAACAACGTCTCGCATGGCAACAACCCGAAGATGGTCGGCAAGAACCTGATCGACATGCGCGATGCCGACGGCAAGTTCATCATCAAGGGCTTCGTCGACACCGCAAGCGCCAAGGGCAAGGGATGGGTCGATTACAAGTGGCCCAACCCGGTCACCAAGGCGGTCGAGCAAAAGTCCAGCTATGTCGAGAAGGTCGACAACCTGATCGTCGGCGCGGGCGTTTACAAGTAAGTCAGAAGGCGCATTGCCCGCCATCGCGGTTCGCCGCATGGCGGGGCGAAAAGAGAAAGGGCGTGGACCGCAAGGTCGCACGCCCTTTTTGACGTCCGGGGACGGCGCTGCCGGTTACTGCTGAAGCACCTTCTCGATGGCGCGCGCCACGGCCAGCACCTTGCGGTCCGCCATCGACGGCCCGGCAACCATCAGGCCCACCGGCAACGTGCCGGCTTCATGGCAGGGCAGGGACACCGCGCAGCCATCCAGCAGGTTGATCGGATGGGTATTGCGCAGCAACAGCGTGTTGGCGCGGAAGAACGCGTCATCGGAAGCTGCCAGTTCGGCGATCGGCGGCGCGACCATCGGGACCGTCGGCATGATGAGCGAGTCGAAGGGGCCGAGCGCGTCTTCCATGCGAGAGATCCAGTCGCGCCGCTGGAGGTGCATGTCGATGTAGTCCGCCGCGCTCACATGCTCGCCCTTGAGAATGCGCCTGGCGACGCGGCTGTCGTATTCTCCGCCGCGCTCCGCCAGGAGCTTGCGGTGCCAGGCGTAGGCTTCCGGCGCGGCGAAGCCATTGAGGCTGTCCGCTTCCGCCAGCAGGCTGAAGGGCGATTCGATGATCTTCGCGCCAGCTTCGGACAGTCGGGTCAGGACGGCCGCGAATGCGCGCGACACATGCGCATCGAGGCCGTCGAGCATCACCGTCTGCGGCACGGCAAGCCGGACGCCGGCAAGCGGCAGCTCGGGAATGACGAGCGGATGGTCCGCGATGATGCTGTCGACCAGGATGCAGTCGTCCACCGAGCGGGTGATGGCACACACGGTGTCGAGGGTGGAGGAGAGCGGAATGGTCCCCGCGGCCGGAACGCGCCTGGCGGTGGGCTTGAACCCGACCACGCCGCAGAGCGCGGCCGGAATGCGGATCGAGCCGCCGGTATCCGAGCCGATCGCGGCCACGCACAGTCCGGTGGCGACCGATACCGCCGCGCCCGAGGACGAGCCGCCGGGAATGCGTGGCACCTCCGGATCGGCCGGGTTGGCCGGCGTGCCGAGGTGTGGGTTCAAACCCACGCCCGAATAGGCGAATTCCGTCATGTTGGTCTTGCCCATGATCGCCGCGCCCGAGGTGCGCAGTCGCGTCACGACCGGCGCGTCCGTTTTCGCCGCGGGGCGGTAGCGCAAGGCGATGGAACCGGCGAGGGTGGTCTCGCCGGCGACGTCGAGCAGGTCCTTGATGGACACCGGGAGGCCGGCGAGCGGCGACACTTCCACGCCCGCCGCGCGCATCGCGTCGGCATGCTCGCCCGCGGCCAGCGCGGCCTCCGGGTAGAGCCGGGTGAAGACCGACGGGAAGCGGCTTGCTTCCTCGAGCGCGACTTCCACCAGCGCGTGGCGCGAATAGCGTGACAGGGAGGGGATGGATTTGGAAATGAGAGGGTTCATGCGAAAATCGTGGTCTTTTATTGTCACCGGGCGATCCTGGCTGCCTGGGGATTGTGAACGGATGACGTCGCGCTGGCAAGAGAACGGCGGTTGAATGACTGTTTTCCAGGCCGGGCACGCCCCAATGACGCCAGGTAACTTGAACTTGAAAAACAATATCACATCGGGGCCGGGACCGATCATGACGAACCGCCCGCAAGCCGCAAATTTGCTGATCCCGCTCTGGCTGGTCTGGCTCGTCGCCGTGGCCGCGGCCCTCGGCGGACTGGGCGGGTTCGACATCCTCGACAACAACGAAGGCTTGTACGCCGAGATTCCGCGCGAAATGCTGGCGTCCGGCGACTGGCGGCAGTGGGTCATTCCGCACCTGGACGGCCTGCCCTACATGGAGAAGCCGCCGCTGCTCTACTGGCTGACCGCCATCTGCTTCTCTGTCTTCGGCCAGGCGGAATGGGTGGCGCGCCTGGTGCCGGCGGCCTCCGCGCTGTCCTGCGTCGGCATGCTGCTCGCCTTCGGGCGGGCGGCGGGGCATGAACAGGCCGGCCGGCTGGCGGCGCTGATGTTCATCTCCGGCCTCGGGGTGATGGCGATGTCGCACGTGCTCATGTTCGACATGCTCCTCACCGCCATGCTGACCGCCAGCCTGATGCTTGCCTGGAAGGCGCTGCACCACGGGCGCGCCGCGTCGCTGCGGCTGGCCTACGTTTTCCTCGCGCTTGCGGTGCTGGCCAAGGGCCTGGTCGCGCTGGTGCTCTTCGGCCTCGTCGTCGTGGCCTGGCAGGCAGGCACGAGCAAGTCGCCGCTGGCCTTCCTGCGCGGGCTGCTGATGTGGTTCGAGCCCGGCGCCCTGCTGGCCTTCCTCGCGGTGGCTGCCCCATGGCATGTCGTTGCCAGCAAGACCGAGCCGGTGTTCGCGTGGTTCTACTTCGTGAACGAGCACGTCCTGCGCTTCCTCGGCCAGCGGGAGCCGCATGACTATTACTCCGGCGCGTGGTGGTACTACCTGCCGCGCATGGCGATCTATCTCTTTCCTTGGTCCTTCCTGATTCTCGGGATGATGAGGGAACGCACTCCGGGCAATGCCGCCGGTGCCGGCCTGAACCGCTTCCTGTTCCTGGCCTGGCTGATGCCCCTGTTGTTCTTCTCGGTCTCCAGCGCCAAGGCGAATTATTACCTCGTCGCGGTCATGCCGTTCGCCGCCATGCATCTCGCGGTGAAGCTGGAAGAAAAAGGCTGGCTGGCCCGGCGCGGCGCCATGCTGCCCGGCCTGGTCATGGCGGGACTGGCCCTCATCCTCATGGCCGTGCTGATGAAGCGCGGCCTGTCCGACGACCGTTCGCTGAGCATCATGGGCATGCACCAGTTGCATTTCGCGCTGCTGTTTTTCCTGGTGATGGCCGTGCTCGCGGTCGGCGCGGCCATCGTGGCCTGGCGCTCGCCGCGCGTCGGCATCCTGGCCTACCTTGCGGTGTCGATGTGGTGCGGCGTGTCGCTCATCGCGGCCCTCGATGCCATGGGCCCCTACATCTCGACGCGGCAGGTTGCCGCCTTCATCCAGGAAACACTGCCCCAGCGCCAGGTTTTTCTGTACCGGAATTTCGAGGAGCTTTCCTCGCTGCCGTTCTACCTGAAGCAGCCCTTGCCGGTGGTCGATCCCCGCAGCAACGATCTGTTCTGGGGCGACAGGCTGCGGCCCGGCAATGCCATCACGCTTTCGGCCGACCGCTTCGCCCAGCAGGCGGCGCGCGATCCGGGCGGCGTGGCGGTCGTGGTGATGCAGCGCCAGCTTGCGGATTTCGAGGCGGCGCTCGGTTCCGGTTTCGCGAAGCGGCAGCGGGTGGGGGAGACGCTGGTGTTCTTTAACTGATGGGGCATGGTGCGCTTCTCCGGGCCACCGAAATGGGATCCCCGCCTGCGCGGGCGTGATAGAGGGTGGTGCGAATGACAGCGCGATACCATCCTGAATCACAAGAATCTTGCCCACCCGTCAAGCCATTGCCAGCCTGCCAGCATCCCGCTCCGGGTATAATCTCGCTTTCGGCATTCACCCGCTTTAACCCGGACGGCCGACGAAGCAAGCCGCCGTCCCTTCAAATCCTGTCCTCGCCATGTTGATCCTGCCGGGCTCCAATGCCCTGTCCGCCTTCCGTACCCAGCGTCTCCTGTCCCAGTTGCAAGCCGTCGAGCCGAACATCGTCGGCGTCACTGGGCGCTTCCTCCACTTCATCGATGCCGCCGCGCAGCCCAGCCAGGACGATGTCGGCCGCCTGGACGCCTTGCTGACCTACGGCGAACCGTTCACCGGGTCGGAAGACGGGGACAGCTTCGTCGTCATCCCGCGCTTCGGCACAATTTCCCCCTGGGCCAGCAAGGCGACCGACATCGCGCATAACTGCGGCATGGCGCAGATCAAGCGCCTCGAGCGCGGCGTGGCCTACCGGGTGCAGATGAAATCCGGTCTTCTCGGCGGCGCGAAGAAACTGCCCGAGGCGGCGGTACCGGCGGTCGCGGCGCTGCTGCATGACCGCATGATCGAAACCGTGCTGCGCGACGCGCGGGAAGCCGCCGGCCTGTTCCGCGAACTGGAGGCCAAGCCGCTGGAGTCCATCGACGTGCTGGCGGGAGGGCGCGAGGCGCTGACGCACGCCAATGCCGAACTTGGCCTGGCGCTGTCCGAGGACGAGATCGATTACCTGCTGAATGCCTTCACCCAGTCCCGGCGCAATCCCACCGACGTCGAACTCATGATGTTCGCGCAGGCCAACAGCGAGCATTGCCGGCACAAGATCTTCAACGCAGACTGGACCATCGACGGCGATCGCCAGGACCGCTCGCTGTTCCAGATGATCAAGAACACCCACGAGCTTCATCCCGGCGGCACGATCGTCGCCTACTCGGACAACTCTTCCGTCATCGAAGGTGCGGAAGTCTCGCGCTTCTACCCGCGGGGCGCGATGGCGGGCAACGTCTACGAGGCGTCGGACGAGCTGACCCACATCCTGATGAAGGTGGAAACCCACAACCACCCGACCGCGATCTCGCCTTTCCCCGGCGCGTCCACCGGGGCCGGCGGCGAAATCCGCGACGAGGGCGCGACCGGACGCGGCGCGAAGCCGAAGGCCGGCCTGACCGGCTTCACCGTGTCCAACCTCATGATCACCCACGCGGTCCAGCCCTGGGAGAATGCCCGCGACGCCGCCCAGCCGCCCGCGCAGCGCGATCCCCGCGCGCAGGCCGGCATCTATGGCAAGCCGGAGCGCATCGCCTCGCCGCTGCAGATCATGATCGACGGCCCCATCGGCGGCGCGGCGTTCAACAACGAATTCGGACGGCCCAATCTCGGCGGCTATTTCCGGACCTATGAACAGAATGTCGGCGGCATGGTGCGCGGCTACCACAAGCCCATCATGATCGCCGGCGGCATGGGCAACATCTCCGACAAGCACACGAAGAAGAACGACCTGCCGGTGGGCAGCCTGCTGGTGCAGCTCGGCGGCCCCGGCATGCGCATCGGCATGGGCGGCGGCGCCGCTTCTTCGATGGCGACCGGCACCAATACCGCCGACCTCGATTTCGACTCTGTCCAGCGCGGCAACCCCGAGATGGAGCGGCGCGCGCAGGAAGTCATCAATGCCTGCTGGGCAATGGGCGACGACAACCCCATCCTTTCCATCCATGACGTCGGCGCGGGCGGCCTCTCGAATGCCTTCCCCGAGCTGACCAACGACGCCCGCCGCGGCGCGGTGTTTGACCTGCGCAAGGTGCCGCTGGAAGAGAGCGGCATGGCGCCCAAGGAAATCTGGAGCAACGAGTCGCAGGAGCGCTACGTGATGGCGATCGCGCCGTCCTCGCTGGAGCTGTTTCGCTATCTCTGCGAACGCGAGCGCGCGCCCTTTGCGGTCGTCGGCGTGGCGACCGAGGAGCGCCAGCTCAAGGTGGTCGATCCCGCGCACGACAACTATCCGGTCGACATGCCGATGGACGTCCTGCTGGGCAAGCCGCCCAAGATGCACCGCGACGTCAGCCGCGTGGCGCGCGAGCTGCCGCCGGTGGACCTGACCGGCATCGATCTCGTCGAGGCGGCCCAGCGCGTGCTGCGCCTGCCGACGGTGGGTGACAAATCCTTCCTCATCACCATCGGCGACCGCAGCGTCGGCGCGATGACCGTGCGCGACCAGATGGTCGGCCCGTGGCAGGTGCCGGTGGCGGATTGCGCCGTCACCGCGATGAGCTTCGAAGGCTACCGCGGCGAAGCGATGTCCATGGGCGAACGCACGCCATTGGCGGTAATCGATGCCCCCGCTTCCGGACGCATGGCGGTAGGCGAGGCCATCACTAACATCGCCGCGGCGCAGATTGCAGACCTGTCCGACGTCAAGCTGTCGGCCAACTGGATGGCGGCCTGCGGCCAGCCGGGCGAGGATGCCGCGCTGTTCGATACCGTCAAGGCCGTCGGCATGGAGCTGTGCCCGGCGCTGGGCATCAGCATCCCGGTGGGCAAGGATTCGCTGTCCATGCGCACCACCTGGCAGGACGCCGAGGGCGGCAAGTCGGTCACCGCGCCGGTGTCGCTCATCGTATCCGCCTTCGCGTCCGTTCCGGACGTGCGCGCCACGCTCACGCCGCAGCTGCGCATGGACCGCGGCGAGACGGCGCTGATCCTGATCGACCTCGGACGCGGCAAGAACCGCCTCGGCGCCTCGGCGCTGGCCCAGGTCATGCAGCAAGTCGGCAATGCGGCGCCGGACGTCGACGATCCGGCCGACCTGAAGGCCTTCTTCAACGCGATCCAGCAACTCAACCGCGAGCACAAGCTGCTGGCCTACCACGACCGCTCCGACGGCGGCCTCTTCGCCACGCTCTGCGAGATGGCCTTCGCCGGCCGCTGCGGCGTCTCGGTCAGCCTCGACATCCTGGCAATGGAAGGCGAACATGCTTCCGACTGGGGCGACTCCAAGAACTGGGCGACCCAGGTATCCGAGCGCCGCAACGAGATGACGCTCAAGGCTTTGTTCAGCGAGGAACTCGGCGCGGTGATCCAGGTGCGCGCCGACCAGAAGTCGGACGTGATGAACGTCCTGCGCTCCTACAACCTCGGCGCCTGCAGCCACATCATCGGCAAGCCCAACGACCGCGGCGCGATCGAATTCCTGCGCGACGCCAAGGTGATCTACAACCAGCCGCGCTCGGAACTGCACCGCCTCTGGAGCGAAACCAGTTGGCGCATCGCCCGCCTGCGCGACAATCCGGCCTGCGCCGACGCGGAATACGAGCGGCTGCTCGATACCGCCGACCCGGGCATGACGCCGGTGGTCACCTTCGATTTGCAGGAAGACGTGGCCGGTCCATACATCGCCACCGGCGCGCGTCCGCGCGTCGCCATCCTGCGCGAGCAGGGCGTGAACTCCCATGTCGAAACGGCCTACGTGATGCACAAGTCGGGCTTTGCCGCGGTGGACGTGCACATGAGCGACCTGATCGCGGGACGTGCCCGTCTGGACGACTTCAAGGGCTTCATCGCGGTGGGCGGCTTCTCCTACGGTGACGTGCTGGGCGCGGGAGAAGGCTGGGCCAAGACCATCCTGTTCAATGCCCGCCTCGCCGAACAGTTCGCCACCTTCTTCAACCGCGGCGATACCTTCGCCCTCGGCATCTGCAATGGCTGCCAGATGATGAGCAACCTGAAGTCCATCATCCCTGGCGCACATGCCTGGCCGAAGTTCACCCGCAACAAGTCCGAGCAGTTCGAGGCCCGCTTCGCCATGGTCGAGGTCATGAATTCGCCGTCGATCTTCTTTGCCGACATGGCCGGAACGCAGGCGCCGATCGCGGTGGCGCACGGCGAGGGCTTCGCCGACTTCTCGCAGACCGGCGGCATCAAGGAAGCGCTCGTTGCGATGCGCTGGATCGACAACAACGGGAAGGCCACCGAGGCTTATCCCTACAATCCGAACGGATCGCCGCAGGGCATCACCTCGGTGACCACGCCGGATGGACGGTTCTCGGTGCTCATGCCGCACGCGGAGCGAGTGTTCCGTTCCGCGACGCTGTCCTGGCATCCGGATGAGTGGGTGGAGTTTTCGCCCTGGATGCGGATGTTCAGGAATGCCAGGAAGTGGGTGGGGTGAGGGACATGATTGCTTGCGGCGTTCACGGGTAGATTCCCGGCCGCCGCGGGCTTGCGTGATTTCCGCAGTGCTCCGTCATTCCGGTGAAGTCGGGAATTGCATTGCGGTTTTGGGTTTCTCTTCGGTGAACCGGTTGGGGTTTCCACTCCGTGGGGCGGTGCCGGGACTGGCCCCGGCGGGCCAATTTCTTTCTTTCTCTCGCCAAAGAAAGAAACCAAAGAAAGGCGACCCTGCTGCCGTCGCCCCTGCGGGGTACCCGAAAGGGCGGACAGCCAAGCGGGAAGCGTGGAAACTCGGCTTCGCCTCAGACAGCCACGCTTCTTTTTCCGCTCGGCCGCCCTCCCTTTCGGCGACGTCAGAAGGGACATCGCAGGCTCGCCTTCGGCATCGTGCTCGTTGCAGCGCGACTGCCTCGGTCATTTCCATCTACCTCTGTCATCCCCGCAAAGGCAAGGATCCCATTCCGGCCGTCCGGAGCCAATCGCCACCGGGCAATCCACCCTCACTCGGCACAACCCAGCACCGCCCAGAAAAACCACCCGCCCAAGAAAAAAGCGCTCCTCGGAGCGCTTTTCAATCAGCCTTGAACCAATGATTACTGGATCTTCGCCTTGGTGCGCAGGCTTTCCTGGAAAGCCTGCAGCTTCTTCTGCTGCAGCGAATCGGCGATCTGCGGCTTGACTTCTTCCAGCGTCGGAATCTTCGCGGCGCGGACGTCTTCCAGCTTGATGACGTGATAGCCGTATTGCGTCTTGACCGGGGTTTCCGTGATCTGGCCCTTTTGCAGCGAAGTCATCGCGTCGGAGAAAGGCTTGACGAAGGAGGCAGGAGAGGCCCAGTCGAGGTCGCCGCCGTTGGCTGCGGAGCCCGGGTCCTTGGACTGCTTGGCGAGTTCTTCGAACTTCGCGCCGCCCTTCAGCTTGGCGATGATTGCCTTCGCGTCGTCTTCCTTTTCGACCAGGATGTGACGTGCGTGGTATTCCTTGTCGCCGGCCTGGGACTTGAACTTGTCGTACTCGGCCTTGATTTCGGCGTCGCTGACCGGGTTCTTTTTCAGGAAGTCCTGAACGAGAGCGCGGATGGCGATGGACTGGCGGGCGAATTCGACCTGGTTCTTGACTTCGGGAGAGTTGGTCAGGCCGAGCTTGTCGGCTTCCTGGATCAGGATTTCGCGGTTGATGAGTTCTTCCTTGACCATCTGGCGCAACTGCGGCGAGTCCTGCTGACCCTGCGCCGCGAGTTGCTTGATCATTGCGTCAGCGCGGGAAGAGGGCACAGGCTTGCCGTTGACGACGGCGAGGTTTTGCGCCATCGCGGGCAGTGCGGCTGCAGCGACGAGCAAGATCAACAAGCGTGCGGGTTTCAATGTCATGTTTTTTCCTGTTGGCGAAAAAGAGTGATTGTAAAACGGTTTCGCGCCCGATGCCCAAATCAGCGTGAGTCTTTGGACAATTCGGACGGAGCGAAGGCGTTGATGGTGAGGGCGTGGATATCGGTTTGCATCATGTCTTGCAGGCAATCATACACCAGCCTGTGACGCGCCAGCCGGTTGCGGCCTTCGAACTGCGCGGAAACGAGGTGGACGCGGTAGTGGCCAGCGCCGGAGGCGGCGCCGGCATGGCCAGCATGCAAATGCGACTCGTCGTCGAGCCGGATTTCCAGTGGAGCAAGCGCTTCTTCCAGCCGGCTGCGGATGCGCTGCAGGCGATCGTTCATCGTGAGTCCTTGATGTATTTCGACAGCAGCACGCTCTGCGCGATGATAAAGGCGAACATGAGTCCGGTGAAGCCGAACAGCTTGAAGTTCACCCATGCCGCGGTCGAGAAATTGTAGGCGACGTACAGATTGACCAGGCCCATTACGCCGAAGAACGCCGCCCATGCCAGGCTGAGCCGTTGCCACACTGCATCGGGAAGGCTGATCTGCGATTCCATCATCATGCGGATGAGGTTCTTGTTGAGCAGCATCTGCGCGACCACCAGGGCCCCGCCGAAGCACCAGTAGAGGACGGTGGGCTTCCACTTGATGAAGGTGTCGTTGTGGAAGTAGATGGTAGCGCCGCCGAAGAGGGTGATGATGATCAGCGAGACCCACAACATCGTGTCGACCTTGCGCTTGCGCAGCAGCAGGTAGCCGATTTGCGCCACCGTGGCGAGGATCGCCAGCGCGGTGGCCAGCATGATGGGCGCCTGGGCCGCCGATGCCTGCCCGCCGGCAACCAGTCCGCCCAGGTAGTGCTGCGCCATCGCCTGCGCGCTTTCCGGGTGGCCTTCTCCCCACTTGAACATGGCAAAGAACAGGATGACGGGGAACAGGTCGAACAAGAACTTCATCGGGGGTGACTCTTTCTACTAGGCCGTACGTGGTTGCCCGGTTACCTGGGATCGAAGCGCAAGGCGGCGGAATTGATGCAGTAGCGCAGCCCGGTGGGCGGCGGGCCGTCCGGAAACACATGGCCGAGATGCGCGTCGCACACGTTGCACAGAATTTCGGTGCGTATCATGCCATGACTCCGATCCACGCGCTCGGAAACATTCTCCGGATCAAGCGGGCGGAAATAGCTCGGCCAGCCGCAGCCGGACTCGAACTTGGCATCCGACTCGAACAGCGGCGTGCCGCAGCACACGCAGGTATAGATCCCGTGTTCGTGGTGGTCCCAGTAGCGGCCGGTGAAGGCGCGCTCGGTGGCGGCGTGCCGGGTGACCTGGTATTCCATGGGGTCCAGCGTGGCGCGCCATTCGGCGTCGGTCTTGACCACCTTGTCTTTTGCATTGCTTGTCATGATGAGCAGCTTACCTCGAGTGAGCTCGCCCAGTCGGGCGGCAGGTTGGCATAGTGTTCGTTTTCCGGTTGTTCGTCGAACGGCTTTTCCAGGACGGAAAGCAATCGTGCAACTTCGGAAAAGTCTTTATCTTGCGCTTTCTCAATGGCGACTTGCGCAAGATAGTTGCGCAGAACGTACTTGGGGTTCACGGCATGCATGCGCGCGCGCCGGGAGCCGTCTTCGCTCGCTTCCCGCCGCAGCCGCTCCCGGTATTGTCCCGCCCAGGCGTCGAACGCGGGCCGGTCGATGAACATATCGCGCAGCGGTTCGTCTGCGCCGGGGTCGTCCAGCCTGAGCTCGCCGAGGCGCCGGAAGAACAGCGTGTAGTCGGGATGGTTGGCCTGCAGCAGCGCGAACAGGGCGTCGATCAGCTTGCCGTCGTCTTCCTCGACGGAAGCAAGGCCGAGCTTGGCATGCAGCAGCGCGTCGAACCTCTCCTGGTAGACCTCTCCATAATTGGCCAGGGCTGCCTGAGTGGTGTCGACGTCGCCGATCAGCGGCAACAGGGCTTGGCCGAGGGCAAAGCAGTTCCACTGGCCGATCTTGGGCTGCATGTGATAGGCGTAGCGTCCCTGGTGGTCGCTGTGATTGCAAATGTGGCGCGCATCGAAGGCTTCCATGAAGCCGAAGGGGCCGTAATCGATGGTCAGGCCGAGGATCGACATGTTGTCTGTGTTCATCACGCCATGCATGAAGCCGACAGCCTGCCATTGCGCCATCAGTTCGGCCGTGCGACGCGTGACCTCCCGCAGCAGGGCCTCGACGGGATTGTCCGATGCGCGCAGTTCGGGATAGAAACGTTCGATCACGTGGTCGGCCAGCAGGCGGAGTTCATCTTGCCGCTCGTTGTAGAACCAGTGCTCGAAGGAACCGAAGCGCACGAAGGAGGGTGCCATGCGGGTCGCCACCGCAGCGGTTTCCGGGGTTTCGCGCATCACCAGCATGTCGCTGCCCACCACGCACAGCGCGCGCGAGGTCGGAATGCCGAGGGCATGCATGGCTTCGGAACAGAGGAACTCGCGGATGGACGAGCGCAGCACGGCGCGGCCATCGCCCATGCGGGAATAGGGTGTCAGACCGGCACCCTTGAGCTGGAGTTCGGTGCGGCCGGTAGGCGAGGGGGCACGTGCCGGCACGTCGCCCAGCAGGATGGCCCGGCCGTCGCCGAGCTGGCCGGCCCAGACGCCGAACTGGTGGCCGGAATACACCGCCGCCAGCGGCTCGGAGCCGGGCAGGATGCGGTTGCCGGCAAAGGCTTCTACGGTGTCCTGGCGCTGGAAATCCCCGGGATCGAGCCCGATGCTCGCCGCGGCCGAGGCGCTGGCGCCGACCAGGTAGGGCGAGGGCATGGGCGTGGGTTGCAGCCGCGTAAAGAACGCCGGAGGCAGGGTGCCGAAGGCGTTTCCGAGGGGAAGCTGTTCCGCGCTGGCGGGCTGCAAGATCGGTTCGGGGGCATTCATGGAAGATCCTCGTTGGGGCGCGGCTCCTGCCGGGGAGCGCGCAAGCCCTGGCGGTCAGGGTAGGCGAGCCGGGTCAATACGCCAGGCTGTTTGATGGAGATGCGGCCATATCGTGCCTGCACAAGGCCATCGTGTTCCCACTGGCGTAATTGCTTGGCGATGGTCTGGCGCGACATGCCGAGCAGGTGGCCGAGCTCTTCCTGGGTCAGCGGCACGTCGCGTCCCCGGACGGTGGTGGTGACATTCATGATCGAGGGCCGGATATGGGCCAGTTCGAGCAGCCTGCGCGCAAGGCGCTGGGCCAGGGGCGCGACCGCGGCCTCCTCGACGAGGTCGAAGGTGGCGCGCAGCCGCAGGCACAGGGTGCGGGCGAAGCGGGCGTAGATCGCCGGGTGGCGCGCAAGGAGACGATGGAAGTCGGTGCGGGCGTGGAACAGCAGCATGGCGTCGCCGGCGGCATGCGCATCATGCGTGCGGGGCAAGCCGTCGAACAGCGAGATTTCGCCGAACCAGTTGGGCGCGTCGAGCATGGCGATGGTGGTGGCATGGCCATCGGCGGTGGTCCGGGTGAAACGGATCGAGCCGCGTGCTAAGGTATAGAAGCCGTCGGCATCGGCGCCGCGCGCGTGCACCAGTTCGCCATCCGAGACGCGGCGCAGGGTGCCGCAGGCGGCGGCATCGCGCACCACGGCGGCGTCGAAGCCTTCCAGCCAGCTCGCGCGCAGCAGGGCCGGCTTGTCGATCGCGTCGGCTGGGCCCGCGGCAGCATCGGCCCCGGCAGGCCCGTCCGGTCCGTGGGACGCCGCAGGCCCGGTGATGGATTGAACCATGGCAATTGGTAAGAAGTTGACAGTTTTGTGCGCCGCAAAAGCCTGATACTGCGCTCAGGCCGGCCGCCACGCGCCGCGTGGCAACGGACCATCGTATTCTGACAGAGAAGAGGAGACCCCATATGAACGCCCCCGAAAAGCTCATCGTTCCTTCCCTCCAGGACCGGGTCTCGCCCGAAGAATGGCAGACCCGCGTCGACCTCGCCGCCTGTTACCGCCTGGTGGCAGACTTCGGCTGGAGCGACCTGATCTTCACCCACATCACCGCGCGCGTGCCGGGCACCGAGGACCAGTTCCTCATCAATCCGTACGGCATGATGTTCGATGAAATCACCGCGTCCTCGCTGGTCAAGATCGACTTGCAGGGCAACAAGGTCGAGGAATCGCCGTTCCCGGTCAACCCGGCCGGCTTCACGATCCATTCGGCCATCCACGCGGTGCGCCACGACGCGCAATGCGTGCTGCATACCCACAGCCTGAACGGCGTGGCGGTATCGGCCCAGAAGGAGGGCGTGCTGCCGGTGTCGCAGCAATCGATCTTCGTGCTGTCCAGCCTGGCCTACCACGGCTACGAGGGCGTTGCCCTGAACGAGGACGAGAAACCGCGCCTGGTGGCCGATCTCGGCGAAAAGACTTATCTCATGCTGCGCAACCACGGCCTGCTGACCCTGGGCAAGACCATCGCTGACGCCTTCGTCAACATGTACGTGTTCGAGGCAGCCTGCACCATCCAGGTCAGGGCCCAGTCCGGCGGCGGCGAACTGACCATGATTCCCGACACCATCGTGCGCGGCGCCCAGCAGGCGGCGAGGCAGGTGACCAAGGCGCAGGGCGGCATGCTGGCATGGCCCGGCCTGCTGCGCCGCCTCGAGCGCAAGGATCCGTCCTTCCGCACCTGAGGTCCGTCCCGGGCCCATCGAAACGGCCCGGGGCAGCCCCGGGCAGAATCCAAGAACGACAAGACGACGGCGCTTCCCGCACGAAGCGCCGCAACCCTCACGGAGACAAACCATGGAATCGAAAGCGACTTTCCGCGACATGCAGCAGAGCACGGCCGACGACTGGAAAATCATTTCCGGCGAATTCCGCCCCTACGCCGCCGCGCTGCCCGACCGGGTGCTGGCCCACCTGCGCCTGCTCGACGGCGATTGCGGCGGCTTCCCCGTCGACCGCCTGACGCACAGCCTGCAAACGGCTACCCGCGCGCATCGCGATGGCCGCGACGAGGAATATGTCATCTGCGCCTTGCTGCACGACATCGGCGATACCCTGGGCAGCTTCAACCATCCCGACATCGCCGCCGCCATCCTCAAGCCCTTCGTCAGCCCGGAAAACCTGGAAATGGTGGAGAAGCACGGCGTCTTCCAGGGCTACTACTTCTTCCACCACCTGGGAATGGACAGGAACCTGCGCGACCAGTTTGCCGGACAGGCGCTCTACGACCGTACCCTCGAGTTTTGCGAGAAGTACGACGCCCCCGCATTCGACCCCGATTACGACACGTTGCCGCTGAGCTTTTTCGAGCCGATGCTGCGCCGCGTAATGGCGCGCCCGAAAAACAGCATCTACCGATCCGTTACGGAGGAAAAAGTCGCGTAGATGACAATGCGGCAATGCACCATCGAAAGTCATTGACGGTTTTAGTACGGTCGTTCAAAAATCATGTCTCTTTGATTTAGTGGCAAGACTCTAACTGATCGCCCAGGAGACATGATGTCGAATTACCCGAAGAGCCCACTGATGGGCCAGATGATGAGCCAGCCACTCCTCATCTCCAGCATCATCCAGCACGCCGATCGTTACTTTGGCGACAACGAGATCGTGTCGCGCCGTGTCGAAGGCGATATCCATCGCTACACCTATCGCGACTGCCACACGCGCTCGCGCAAGATGGCGAATGCCCTGCAGAAGTTCGGGGTGAAGATGGGCGACCGGGTCGGCACGCTGGCCTGGAACGGCTATCGCCACCTCGAGCTGTACTACGCCATTTCCGGCTCGGGCGCGGTGCTGCACACCATCAACCCGCGCCTGCATCCCGAGCAGATTGCCTACATCGTCAATCATGCCGAGGATCAGTACCTCTTCTTCGACCTGACCTTCATCCCGCTCGTGGAAGCCTTCGCCGCGCACTGCAAGACGGTGAAGGGCTTCATCCTGATGGCGGACCGCGACCGCATGCCGGCGGAGACCAAGATTCCCAACCTGCAGTGCTACGAAGACCTGATCGAGGCCAACAGCGCTGACTATGAATGGCCGGTATTCGACGAGAATTCCGCCTCCAGCCTGTGCTATACCTCCGGCACGACGGGCAACCCGAAGGGCGCGCTTTACTCGCACCGGTCCACGCTGCTGCACTCCTATGCCTCCACCATGCCGGACGCCCTGAACGTGTCCTCGCGCGACGCGGTACTGCCGGTGGTGCCGATGTTCCACGTCAATGCCTGGGGCCTGCCGTACTCCGTGCCGCTGACCGGCGCCAAGATGGTGTTTCCCGGCCCATCGCTCGACGGCAAGTCTGTCTACGAACTGTTCGAGCAGGAAAAGGTGACCTTCTCGGCGGGCGTGCCGACCGTCTGGCTCGGCCTTCTCACCTACGTCGCGCAGAACAATCTCACGTTCTCCACCTTCAAGCGCACCGTCATCGGCGGCTCGGCCTGCCCGCCGGCCATGATGAAGACCTTCCGCCACCAGTACGGCGTTGAAGTGGTGCATGCCTGGGGCATGACGGAAATGTCCCCCCTGGGCACCGCCTGCACGCTGCAAAGCCATCACCAGTCGCTGCCCGAGGACGAGAAGCAGGCGGTCCTGGAAAAGCAGGGCCATGCCATCTTCGGCGTGGACATGAAGATCGTCGACGACCAGGGCAAGGAACTGTCCTGGGATGGCGAGACCTACGGCAACCTGCTGGTCAAGGGACCGTGGATCATCGAGCGCTATTTCAAGGGCGAGGGCGGCGAAGTGCTGCAGGACGGCTGGTTCCCGACCGGGGACGTGGCGACCATCTCGCCGGACGGCTATATGCAGATCACCGACCGCAGCAAGGACGTCATCAAGTCCGGCGGCGAGTGGATCGGCTCGATCGACCTCGAAAACATTGCCATGGCGCATCCCGCGGTCCAGCAGGCGGCCTGCATCGGCGTATTCCATCCGAAATGGGATGAAAGACCGCTGCTCGTTGTCGTCAAAAAGCCGGGCGCAGACGTTACCAAGGAAGAGCTGATCAAGTACTACGACGGCAAGATCGCGAAATGGTGGACGCCGGATGACGTCACCTTCGTCGATGCCTTGCCCATCGGCGCGACCGGCAAGGTGCTAAAGAATAAAATCCGTGAGCAGTTCAAGGAATACAAACTGCCCACCGCGTGATTTCATTGCGCATGATCAACATTCAACAAGAGTCGACTGCCTACGCTGGCATTTCCCGCCGGAGTGGGTGGCGGGAGCGAAGGCGGGACGACTCGAAGAAGCCGAAGGCCCCGGGCCGCGATCGGACATGAAGTGTATTGACCCCAACTACTAAGGATGAGACAGATGATGAAGAAGATGCGCCCCCTCGTTATGGCATTGGCTGTGGCCGCCGCCGTTTCCGCACCGGCTGCCCATGCCGACACGATCAAGATTGCGATGATCGAGACGATGTCGGGAGCCTTTGCCCCCATCGGGCAAAACCAGCTGAACACCTTCCGCATGGTCACGGAGATGGCCAACCAGCAGAAGTGGGCCGGCAATCATACCTTCGAAGTTAATGCATTTGACGGCAAGGGCAGCCCGCAGGAGTCTCTGAACCAGCTCAAGACGGTCATCGACCAGGGCTACCGCTACATCGCCCAGGGCAACGGCTCCGGCGTGGCGCTGGCGCTGATCGACGCGGTCAACAAGCACAACGAGCGCAACCCGGGCAAGGAAATCGTTTTCCTGAACTACTCCGCGATCGACCCCGATCTCACCAACAGCAAGTGCAGCTTCTGGCATTTCCGCTTCGATGCCAACTCCGACATGAAGATGGAGGCGCTGACCTCCTACATGGCGAAGGACCAGAGCATCAAGAAGGTCTACATCATCGGCCAGAACTATGCGCACGGCCACCAGGTCACCCGCGCCGCCAAGGAATACCTGAAGCGCAAGCGTCCTGACATCCAGATCGTCGGCGACGACCTGCACCCGATCGCGACGGTCAAGGACTTCGCACCGTACATCGCCAAGATCAAGGCGTCGGGCGCCGATTCCGTGGTGACCGGCAACTGGGGCGCCGACCTGGCGCTGCTGGTCAAGGCCGCCAAGGATGCAGGCCTGACCGCCAAGTTCTACACCTACTACGCCGGCACCTCCGGCGTGGCTACCGCCATGGGCGGCGCCACCGAAGGCCTGGTGAAGCAGGTTGCCTACTGGATCCCGAACAACGAGACCTTCTCCGGCAAGGAATACGTTGACACCTTCAAGAAGAAGTACAACGACGACTTCTACGTGCAGGACATCAACACCCTGATCGGCGTCGTCGCCAAGGCCGCCAAAGAAACCAACTCCGTCGATCCGGTCAAGGTCGCCTTTGCCATGGAAGGCATGAAGTACAAGGCGATCAATGGCGAGGTGGAAATGCGCGCCCAGGACCACCAGTTGCAGCAGCCGCTGTACATCGCTACCTGGACCAAGGTGGACGGCAAGAAGGTCAAGTACGACGCCGAGAACACCGGCTACGGCTGGCGCATGGACGAGAAGGTCGATACCTACGTCGCGACCCAGCCGACCTCCTGCCAGATGAAGCGTCCGTCCAAGTCCTGAACCGGGCAAGCCTGACACGGGTCAGGGCCTTGCCGGCATAGCGCCGGCAAGGCACTCTTTCCCGCGCGCACCGGAGCCAAGCCTGCCCCGGCGCGCGCCAGGCATCATGCAGCATGGCGGCACCGCCCACAAGGCAGGATGCCGCCGCGTCACCATTCCAACCAGGTTTGTCCCGGCATCAGCAAGTTTCTTTCAAGGAGATCGCTATGCTAAGTACTTTCCGAATGTCCTGACCGGCACCCCGGCCGCAAGGCTTTACATCGGGTGGAAGCACCGATATGCTGTATGAACAACATACCAATAAGGAAGAGACAAATGGCTACCTACTGCAGACCTCTGATTCTCTCGTTATCGGTTGCCGCGGCGATGCTCATGCATGGCGCGGCACAAGCGGAAACCGTGAAGATGGCCTTCATCGATCCGCTGTCCGGTCCCTTCGCTCCAGTGGGTCAAGGCCTCCTCAAGAGCTGGCAATACATCGCCGAGATGGCGAACCAGCAGAAGTGGGCGGGCAACGATACCTTTGAAATCGTCGGTTTCGACAACAAGGCCAGCCCGCAGGAGTCCCTTACCCAACTCAAGTCCGCGATCGACCAGGGTTACCGCTACATCATCCAGGGCAATGGCTCGGGTGTGGCGCTGGCGCTCGTCGATGCCATCAACAAGCACAATGAACGCAATCCCGGCAAGGAAGTGCTGTTCATCAACTACGCCGCCGTCGATCCCGACCTCACCAACAGCAAATGCAGCTTCTGGCATTTCCGCTTCGACGCGAATTCCGACCAGAAGATGGAGGCAATGACGACCTTCATGGCGAAAGACCAGAGCATCAAGAAGGTCTACATCATCGGTCAGAACTATGCCTTCGGCCACCAGGTGACGCGGGCGGCAAAAGACTACCTCAAGCGCAAGCGTCCCGACATCCAGATCGTCGGCGACGACCTGCACCCGATCGGCCAGGTGAAGGACTTCTCGCCCTACGTCGCGAAAATCAAGGCCTCGGGCGCGGACACCGTCATCACCGGCAACTGGGGCGCCGACCTGGCGCTGCTGATCAAGGCCGCGAAGGATGCCGACCTCAAGGCCAACTTCTACACCTATTACGGCAGCACCACCGGCGTGCCGACGGCCATGGGCGCGGCCGGCGCGGACCGCGTGAAGTATGTCGGCTACTGGAACGTCAACAACGAGAAGTTCGTCGGCAAGGACATCGTCGAAGGCTTCAAGAAGAAGTACAACGACGACTACTACGCCATGGCGACCTACACCGGCATCCACATGCTGTCCAAGGCCTTCAAGGAAGCCAAGTCGACCGACCCGGTCAAGGTGGCGTCGGCGCTGGAAGGCATGAAGGACACCAGCCTGAACGGCGACGTCGAGATGCGCAAGTCGGACCACCAGCTCCAGCAGCCGCTGTACATCGCGACCTGGGTGAAGGTCAACGGCAAGGACGTGAAGTTCGACCAGGAAAACACCGGCTACGGCTGGAAGACCGACGTCAAGCTTGACACCTTCGTCGCGACGCAGCCGACGTCCTGCCAGATGAAGCGTCCTGGCTAAACGGTAATCCCTTGCGGCGTGCCGTCATCCGGCGGCACGCCGCTTTTTTGCGGATGAAAAATAGTACGGTCGTACAAGAAATTTAGAAAACCACTTCTAGAGGTAACGCGTGGAGTTTACAGTCATTACTTTGCTGAACGGATTAAGCTACGGCTTGCTGCTGTTCATGCTGTCCTCGGGCCTGACGCTGATCTTCAGCATGATGGGCGTACTTAACTTCGCCCATGCCAGCTTCTACATGCTCGGCGCCTATTTCGCCTATGCCATCAGCACCAAGCTCGGCTTCTGGCCCGCCCTGTTCCTCGCCCCCCTCGTCGTGGGCGTCATCGGCGCCGGCATCGAGCGCTACGGCCTGCGCACCGTCCACAAGTTCGGCCACATGCCCGAGCTGCTGTTCACCTTCGGCCTGTCCTACGTCATCGTCGAACTCGTCCAGCTCGTCTTTGGCCGCGCCGCCGTGCCTTACCCCATCCCCGCGGAACTCGACGGACCGCTGTTCACCCTGTTCTCCACCACGTTCCCCAAGTACCGCGGCTTCATGGCTTTCATCGCCATCCTCATGCTCGTGTCGATCTACCTGCTGCTCACCCGCACCCGCATCGGCCTGGTCATCCAGGCCGCGCTGACCCATCCCGACATGGTCGAGGCCCTGGGCCACAACGTGCCGCGCGTGTTCATGCTCGTCTTCGGCGGCGGCTGTGCCCTGGCTGGTCTGGCCGGCGTGATCGGCGGCAACGCCTTCGTCACCGAGCCCGGCATGGCCGCCACCGTGGGCTCCATCATCTTCGTGGTGGTGGTGGTGGGCGGCATGGGCTCGCTGGTCGGCGCCTTGCTCGCCTCGCTGCTCATCGGCGTGGTCCAGACCTTCGCCGTTGCCATCGACTATTCCTTCGTCGACCTGGTGTCCCTGGTGGGCGCGCAGATCACCCCCGAAACCTTCGGCTTCCCGGTCTGGAAACTCACCGTCTCCCAGGTCGCAGCCATCCTGCCTTACCTCATGCTCGTCCTCATCCTCATCTTCCGCCCCCGCGGTCTGATGGGCACTCGGGAGGGCTGATCCATGCGTTCCGCTGCCATGACTTCCAAGAATCTCACTTTCAAGCCCG
>NZ_JAAIVB010000056.1 GCF_010974945.1 Noviherbaspirillum galbum
GCTTGCTGCTGTTCATGCTGTCCTCGGGCCTGACGCTGATCTTCAGCATGATGGGCGTACTTAACTTCGCCCATGCCAGCTTCTACATGCTCGGCGCCTATTTCGCCTATGCCATCAGCACCAAGCTTGGCTTCTGGCCCGCCCTGTTCCTCGCCCCCCTCGTCGTGGGCGTCATCGGCGCCGGCATCGAGCGCTACGGCCTGCGCACCGTCCACAAGTTCGGCCACATGCCCGAGCTACTGTTCACCTTCGGCCTGTCCTACGTCATCGTCGAACTCGTCCAGCTCGTCTTCGGCCGCGCCGCCGTGCCTTACCCCATCCCCGCGGAACTCGACGGACCGCTGTTCACCCTGTTCTCCACCACGTTCCCCAAGTACCGCGGCTTCATGGCCTTCATCGCCATCCTCATGCTCGTGTCGATCTACCTGCTGCTCACCCGCACCCGCATCGGCCTGGTCATCCAGGCCGCGCTGACCCATCCCGACATGGTCGAGGCCCTGGGCCACAACGTGCCGCGCG
>NZ_JAAIVB010000057.1 GCF_010974945.1 Noviherbaspirillum galbum
TCTACCTGCTGCTCACCCGCACCCGCATCGGCCTGGTCATCCAGGCCGCGCTGACCCATCCCGACATGGTCGAGGCCCTGGGCCACAACGTGCCGCGCGTGTTCATGCTCGTCTTCGGCGGCGGCTGCGCCCTGGCTGGTCTGGCCGGCGTGATCGGCGGCAACGCCTTCGTCACCGAGCCCGGCATGGCCGCCACCGTGGGCTCCATCATCTTCGTGGTGGTGGTCGTCGGCGGGATGGGCTCGCTGGTCGGCGCCTTGCTCGCCTCGCTGCTCATCGGCGTGGTCCAGACCTTCGCCGTGGCCATCGACTATTCCTTCGTCGACCTGGTGTCCCTGGTGGGCGCGCAGATCACCCCCGAAACCTTCGGCTTCCCGGTCTGGAAACTCACCGTCTCGCAGGTCGCCGCCATCCTGCCTTACCTCATGCTCGTCCTCATCCTCATCTTCCGCCCCCGCGGTCTGATGGGCACTCGGGAGGGCTGATCCATGCGTTCCGCTGCCATGACTTCCAAGAATCTCACTTTCAAGCCCG
>NZ_JAAIVB010000058.1 GCF_010974945.1 Noviherbaspirillum galbum
GCCATCCTGCCTTACCTCATGCTCGTCCTCATCCTCATCTTCCGCCCCCGCGGTCTGATGGGCACTCGGGAGGGCTGATCCATGCGTTCCGCTGCCATGACTTCCAAGAATCTCACTTTCAAGCCCGCCAACCTCGGCCGCTGGTTCATCTGGACCATCTATGCCGTCATCCTCATCGTGGCGCCCCTGGTGTTCAACAAGGGCGCGTCGCTCTCCGTGCTCTCCACCATGGGCACGGTCATCATCTTCGGCCTGGCCTACAACATGCTCCTGGGCCAGGGCGGCATGCTGTCCTTCGGCCATGCGGTGTACTCCGGCCTGGGCGCGTTCTTCGCCATCCATGCCATGAACCTGGCCAGTGCCGGCAAGATCTGGATGCCGCTGTGGCTGGTGCCGCTGGTGGGCGCGATCGCCGGCATGCTGTTCGGCATCCTGTTCGGCTACGTCACCACCAAGAAGAGCGGCACCACGTTCTCGATGATTACCCTGGGCATCGTCGAGCTGGTGTTCTCGGCCTCGCTGATGTTCCCCGAGTTCTTCGGCGGCGAGGGCGGCATCTCCACCAACCGCGTCTACGGCCAGCCGCTGTTCGGCATCACCTTCGGCCCGCAGATCCAGGTCTACTACCTGATCGCCTTCTGGCTGTTCATTGCCACCATCGGCATGTACGCCTTCACGCAGACGCCGCTGGGGCGCATCATCAACGCCGTGCGCGACAACCCCGAGCGGGTCGAGTTCATCGGCTACGACACGCA
>NZ_JAAIVB010000059.1 GCF_010974945.1 Noviherbaspirillum galbum
TGTCGGGCTTCTTCGCCGGCATCTCCGGCGGCCTGGGCGCGATCAACTTCGAGATCGTCACCGCGGAGAACGTCTCGGCCATCCGCTCCGGCGCGATCCTGCTGTTCACCTTCATCGGCGGCGTGGGCTTCTTCTTCGGCCCCATCCTGGGCGCCATCATCGGCGTGTTCCTCACCGTCATGCTGTCGGACTTCACCAAGGCCTGGCAGCTGTACCTGGGCGTGTTCTTCATCCTGATCGTGATGTACGCGCCGTTCGGGGTGTCGGGCATCATCATGCTCAACGTGCGCCTGGCCAAGTTCGGCAAGTTCAGGCGGGTGCTGCCGAGCATGAGCGCGGTGGTGGGCGCGGCGCTGGTGGGCCTGCTGGGCGCAATCATGGCCATCGAGATGCTGTACCACTACACGCTGGAAGCGGCCAACGGCACCGTCATGCCGCTGTTCGGCACCACGGTCGACACCGCCACGGCCGGGCCGTGGATCGTCGCGCTGGTGCTCATCGCCATCGGCGGCGCGGCGTTCTGGCAGACAAGGAAACGATTTACACAAGTGTGGGGTGAAGTGAATACCGAAATCGAAGAAATGATCCGGAGGGCAGCATGAGTGCCTATGCCCTCGAACTCAAGGACGTGCGCAAGAGCTTCGGCAAGTCGGAGATCATCCGCGGCGCCAACCTGCAGGTGCCCCGTGGCGAGCGCTTCGCCATCATCGGCCCCAACGGCGCGGGCAAGTCCACGCTGTTCAACCTGATCTCGGGACGCTTCCCGGTGAGTTCCGGCGACATCGTGCTCAATGGCAGCAGCATCAT
>NZ_JAAIVB010000005.1 GCF_010974945.1 Noviherbaspirillum galbum
CTACAGCGGATTGCCGGTAGCTTTAGGGTAGGTGAGCAAAGAGAACATCTGCGGGTATAAAAGGTCTTATCGCCACCTGCCTGCGGAAGAGGTGCCATCATGCCCGTTCCCTATTCGATGGATTTGCGTTGGAGAATCGTTCAAGCCTGCGCACGTGGTACCCAATCGCAACGCGAAGTCGCCGAGTATTTCCAGGTCAGCCTAGCGACTGTGGAAAATATCCTCCGACTGTACCGGCGCGCCGGCGATGTCTCGCCGCGTAAGCCGGATCATCCGGGACCACCCGCGCGCCTTGATGACAAAGCTCGTGCGCAACTGCGCCGCTTCCTGGAAAAACAACCCGATATGACGCTGGCCGAACTGCGGCAGCAACTGGTGCGCGACAATGGCCCGCTGGTGAGCACGTCGAGAATTTGCCGGGTGTTGCAGGAAATGGGATTGCGCCGAAAAAAAAGGCAGTACATGCCTGCGAACGGGACACCACGCGGGTATGTCAGGAGCGGTGGCGGTATTACAAGAAAATAGCCAAGTGCCCGGTCAAGAAGCTCAAGTTCATTGACGAAACCGGCGTGAACCTGAAGATGACGCGTCGCTTCGGCAGGGCCAGGCCAGGCACGCGAGTTCATGATGCCACCCCTAAAAACTACGGCCACAACGTCACCATCATCGGCTCCCTGTCCTGTTACGCACTCGATGCGGTCATGACCGTTGAAGGCGCTACCGACGCAGCGGTGTTTCGGGCCTATGTGTCCAGGGTGCTGGCACCAACGCTGCGCCGCGGCGATGTTGTCGTCATGGATAACCTTGGTGCTCACAAGGTGGCTGGCATAGCCGAAACGATTGCCAGGCAAGGCGCAGAGCTCATTTACCTGCCGCCTTACTCTCCGGACTGTTCACCTATTGAATCGTGCTGGTCGAAACTGAAAACCAAACTGCGCAGCGTAAAAGCACGTACGCGTGAGGAGCTCGATGAGGCGATTAGAAAAGCCATCAATACCATCAGCAACCGAGACTCCCGGGGCTGGTTTGCTCATTGCGGTTATCCCCTAAACCAATAGGTAATCCGCTGTAG
>NZ_JAAIVB010000060.1 GCF_010974945.1 Noviherbaspirillum galbum
GCTTCGCCAAACCGCCGCGCAACGATTGGAATGCGCATCGCCCGCTGCTGCCAAGCGAGGATCTGGACACAGTCTTTACCTGGCGCGAACAACGCAAGGTATCGCACGTGCTGACGCTGCAATACGACAAGACGATCTATCTGATCGAAGACACGCGGGCCAATCGCAAGCTGATCGGCAAGTACATTGATATCTACGAATATCCTGATGGACGGATCGAGTTTCGCGCCGCGGGTGTCAGCGTTCCTTACGTTACCTATGATCGCTTACCTCAGGTGGATCAGGGCGCAATCGTCGAGAACAAGCGGCTCGGGCACGTGCTGGAGGTGGTCCAGGCGGTGCAGCAACAACGTGATGACCGCCGCAGTCAAGGCGATGTGCCGGCACGGACCAATCGTGGACAGAGGCCGGCTCATGGGAAGGCAGTGCCGGGGAAGAAACGGCAACGCCAACTGGATGCGCAGGATGTGGAACGGGCGCTACGCAGCAACTTGCTGCATTGAAGCGCGTCGTGCGCGGTGATCTTGCTGGTGGTCGAGGTAGGGAAGCCGTGCCCTGCCCTTACGTCCATTCCGCTGTCGCGGCTGCTTGCTGGAAACCCCGATGCATAACCGGGACATTTGAAAACGGCTGCAGGTGGGACATCTGAAAATGGTTGCAACATTGCTTGTAGCGCCC
>NZ_JAAIVB010000061.1 GCF_010974945.1 Noviherbaspirillum galbum
TCGGGCTGGCGCGTTCGTCGAACACCACGCCGGTGGTGGTGATGCGTTTCGAGGGCGAAAACGAGGCGGCGCTGCAGCGCATCCAGGCCGAGTTCCGCGCCGCCATCCTCGCCAGCAAGCCCGATGCCGAGCTCAAGTTTTGATGCCGCTCAGAAAGCGGGGAGATAAACGCCGGCTTCATAACGAAAATCAATATCCGCGGGTCCGGCGTCACTTATTTTTAAGGAAACAAGAGTCAGGTTCGTTGCTTCACCGACCGATTCATTCGGGAACCGGCTTACGCCATGCAGGCAATACAGGCCATACAGGGCAAGCCCGAAGCGCGAGTAACACATCTAGATAGGGGTGTACAACAAGAATGTTCATCGATACACGTCGTACTGAGGAAGGATCGGTCGTCGAGACGACCGTTTGCATCATTGGCGGCGGCGTCGCGGGTATCACGCTGGCCATGGAGCTGGACAAGAAGGGGATCGACGTCGTCATGCTCGAAAGCGGCGGCCTCAATCCGGACGACGACACCCGCGACCTCGCGCGCGGCGAGGACGTCGGCGAATGGCGCTACAACTTCGCCGACGGCAGCCGCAGCCGCTTTCTCGGCGGCAGCAGCAACTGCTGGGGCGGCTGGTGCCGGCCGCTCGACCCCTGGGATTTCGAAAAGCGCGACTGGGTGGCTTACAGCGGCTGGCCCTTCGGCCTGTCGGAACTGGCTCCCTACTACGAGCGCACGCATGCGCTGCTCAAGCTCGGCCCGAACAACTTCGACCCCGACTTCTGGGAACGCTCGATCAACCGGCCGGACGTGCGCCGCATTCCGCTGTCCACCGGCAAGATCCGCGACACCATCTCGCAGTTCAGCCCGCCGGCGCGCTTCGGCAAGCTCTACCGCGACGAGCTGAAGCGCTCGCAGCGCGTCCGCGTCTTCCTATACGCCAACGCGGTCAACATCGATACCGACCGCATGGCCAAGACCGTTACCCACATCGACGTGGCCACGCTGTCCGGGCGCCGCATCAAGGTCGCCGCGAAGCAGTTCGTGGTGGCGACCGGCGGCATCGAGAACGCGCGCCTGCTGCTGGCCTCGAACAAGATCCAGCCCGCCGGCCTCGGCAATGGCAACGACCTCGTCGGCCGCTTCTTCATGGACCATCCGCGCTTGTTCTCCGGCAACATCAAGTTCGCCAAGCAGTGGTCTCGCAACAAACTGTCGGACGTGAAGTACCACTACCAGAATGCCGCCGTCGCCGCGCATGGCACCTGCATCGCCCACCAGTTCGCCCTGACGCCGGAAACCCTGCAGGAAGAGGGCATCCTCAACGCGCGGGTCTGGTTCTCGTCGGTGTTCCCGGGAGAAGGCAGCGAGGGCGCGTTGGCGCTGTTCCGCTGCAAGCAGGCGCTGCTGAGCAAGGAGCAGGCTGACTGGAGCCTGTCGCGCGACATCCTCACCATGATGGCGCACCCCCTCGATACGCTGGGCTACGGCTATACCCGCCTGTTCCAGCCGCGCTGGCTGATCCAGGGGGTTAAATTCCAGCTGATCGTCGAGCCGGAACCCGATCCGAACAGCCGCGTGATGCTGTCGCCCACGCAGAAGGACCAGCTCGGCATGCACCGCGTCCGCGTCGACTGGCGGCTCACCGACCGCGTCAAGCGCACCTTCGACCGCACGCTCGCACTGCTGGCGGAAGACATGCGCAAGAGCGGCGTGGCGCAGGTGGATCTCGATCCCGCGCTCGAGGGACGCAGCTGGCCGCAGGACCTCGAAGGCACCTGGCACCACATGGGCACCACCCGCATGCACGACTCGCCCAAGCTGGGCGTGGTCGACCGCGACTGCAAGGTACACGGCATGAGCAACCTGTTCATCGCCGGAAGCTCGGTCTTCCCCACCTGCGGGGCCAACTTCCCCACCATCACCCTGGCGGCGCTGGCATTCCGCTTGTCGGAACATCTCGCAAAGGAGGTAAGGAACACCACGGCAACCTTTTCGATGGAAGCAGCGTAAGCCTGCGCCGGCGCCGTCCTGGAACGGCGCCCGGCTCCAGGGCAATGACCCTCTTCCCTAGCGCGCAGTGCATGGCGCGCCGGGCGTGCCGCGGCTAATGCGCCGGGCCGGAGCGGGTGTTTCACCTTCACAGCGGTTTTTCAGTCATGACACCTTCCCAGACCATCCTCGTCACCGGCGCATCCGGCTACATCGGTTCCCATACCTGCGTCGAACTGCTTGCGGCAGGCTATGCGGTCGTCGCGCTCGACAACCTGTCCAACAGCTCGGCGGAAGCGATCCGCCGCGTCGAACGCATCTCCGGCAAGACCGTGCCCTTCTACGAGGCGGACGTGCGCGACCGGGCGGCGCTCGACGCGCTGCTGCGCGCTCACCGTGTCGACGCGGCCATTCATTTCGCCGGCCTGAAGGCGGTGGGGGAGTCCGTCGCCAAGCCCTTGTCGTATTTTGAGAACAACGTCGGCGGCACCATCACCCTGCTGCAGGCGCTGGGGGATGCCGGCGTCAAGCACTTCCTGTTCAGCTCGTCGGCCACCGTCTACGGCGACCCCGAGGAAGTGCCGATCAAGGAATCCGCCCGGCTGCACACCACGAATCCCTACGGCCGCTCCAAGCTGATGGTGGAGCAGGTGCTGGAAGACCTCGGCGCCTCCGACCCGGAATGGTCCATCGGACGGCTGCGCTACTTCAACCCGGTCGGCGCCCACGAGAGCGGCCTGATCGGCGAAGACCCGCGCGGCATTCCCAACAACCTCATGCCCTATATCAGCCAGGTGGCGGTGGGCCGGCGCGAGCAGCTTTCGGTATTCGGCAACGACTACCCGACGCCCGACGGCACCGGCGTGCGCGACTACATCCACGTGGTGGACCTCGCGCGCGGCCACGTCGCGGCGCTGCGCGAGATGTTCCGCTCGCACAAGAGCTTCGTGGTCAACCTCGGCACCGGCCAGGGCTACAGCGTGCTCGACATGGTGCGAGCCTTCGAGGCGGCGAGCGGCCGCCGCGTGCCCTATGCCATCGCCGCGCGCCGCCCCGGCGACATCGCGGTCTGCTACGCGGATCCCGCGCAGGCCTTCCACACGCTGGACTGGCGCGCCCGCAAGGGACTGCAGGAAATGTGCGCCGACCACTGGCGCTGGCAGAGCACCAATCCCAACGGGTACGCGCAAGGGCAGGAATGAGCCAGCCGTTTCCCATCCTGCTGTACCACCGCCTCGACCGCGCCGGCCTGAGCACCTCGACGGCGCCCGAGGTCTTCTACAGCCACCTTGCGGCGCTGCGGGAGGAGGGATGGCGCACGCTGACCTGCGACGAGTTTTCCTATTACCTGGAGGCTGACAAGGAACCGCCGCCGCGCACCTTCCTCATCACTTTCGACGACGGCTATGAATCGGTGCATGGAGAAGCCCTCGGCCTGCTGCGCGCCCTCGACTACTCGGCCATCGCCTTCATTGCGACGGCGCTCATCCGCCACGACGACGCCCTGACGGGCGACGAGGAGCGCGACAAGTTCATGACCTGGGACCAGGTCCGGTCTCTGCAGGAGAGCGGGGTGATCGACTGCCAGTCGCATGGGCACCTGCATGCCAATTTCACCGGGCAGCCGCTGTCCGCGGTTCGGGAAGATCTCGACACCTCGGTGCGGCTGCTTGCCTCGGAGTTGCGCCTTCCTGCTTCCCATGTGCGGCATCTCGCATGGCCCTGGGGCTTGTCGCGGCCGGAATGGCGCGCCATCGCGCAAGAATCAGGCTTGCGTTTCCAGTATGGCGTGTCGCGGCAGTCCTACCGCAACGGCATGGCCCTCGATGCCATTCCCCGGACCTGTTTCGATGCTTCGCCGTTCAAGAACTTCCAGCGGCAGTTCTGGCTGCAGACGGGGTCCATTGCGCCCTTGTGGGATGTGGCTTATCCGCTTGGGAGGACGTTGCGGGGTATTGCGAGGGCGGGGCGCGTGGGGTAGGGGGGCGTTCCGGTATCGCCACGCAGATGGGGATACCGGTTTGGGTTCTGTTTTCTCTCCGGTGACCCGGTTGCGTCTCCCACTCCGTGGGGAGGTGCCGGGACTGGCCCCGGCGGGCCAGTTCATTTCTTTGGACTCGCCCCCTAGGCGGGCCCCACGAAACAAACCAAAGAAAAGCGACCCCTGCCGTCGCCCCTGCGGGGTTCCCGAAAGGGAGGACGGCCAAGCGGGAAGCGTGGAAACTCGCCTGCGGCTCAGACAGCCACGCTCCTTTTTCCGCTCGTCCGCCCTCCCTTTCGGCGACGTCAGAAGGGACACCGCAGGCTCGCCTTCGGCATCGTGCTCGCTGCAGCGCGACTACCTCCGCCGTTTCCGTCTACCTCTGTTATCCCTGTCTAGCTCTGTCGTCGCCGTCTACCCCTGTCATCCCCGCGAAGGCGGGGATCCCATTTCGGCCGTCCGAAGAAACGCACACTGAGATTTCCACCTTCGCGGGAATGAAGGGAGCCACCAAACAGTTCAATCAGTAACCGGCGATTCAAACTCCCATCGCGCGCGCCCCTTAACCAACCCATCAACCACCCCACTCCCCCAATTTCTCTAAGGAAAGTTGTTTCAGAGGGGAATTTCCGGAAAACCCAAAGTTCCCGCAATTCCCTTCTTTTCCCACCAATTTCCCGAAAAAATTATTTCCCCGAATCTTTAAATTTCCCGGAACCAATGACGGCAAGCAAGCCTCTGAGAAGGACTTGCCGTTGAGCATGACGGCGATTTTTAAACATGTTTTGAGGAAATAATTTTGTTTAAACTGAATCTCCATCGCTTCTCCCTTTCCCTGTCCTGTTGCGCCTGTGCCGCCGTTCTCCTTTCCGCCTGTGGCGGCGGGGGTTCGGCTGACGGCAGCGCAACGGCGGCCGCAGCAGACTCCAGCACCACCTCCAGCGCAACCAGCGCTTCGATCAACGCAGCATCCGCAACCACCCTGGCCGCCGCCGTCACGGCAGAGGCATCGGGCAGCAGCGCAGCAAGCACGACAGCAGCCGCGTCCGGCACGACTGGCGCGAACACCGCGACCACGGACGCTATTCCACAGACTGTTTCCACCGCCACGGCCACTGCGAGCACCGCGCCCGCACCGTATGGACAGGATGCAAACAGCTATGCCTTGACCTTCACCGAAGAGTTCAACAGCTTCGACAGCAGTCTCTGGAATGACCACATCTGGTATGCCGGCTCCAACGCCACCAAGAACTACACCGTCGAGAACGGCACCCTGAAGATCTGGCCGCAGCGCGATGCCAGCGGCAGCTTCTTCGACCGCACCATCGACACCGACGGCAAGTTCTACCAGACCTATGGCTACTTTGAAATGGAAGCCAAGCTGCCCAAGGGCAAGGGCACCTGGCCGGCATTCTGGCTGTTCAACCACGTCGATACCCGCCGTCCCGAGATGGACATCATGGAAGCCTATGCCGGCGGCAACGGCTGGGGCACCACGGATGCCTCCGGCGTTTCCCGTCCGACCACGTATGCGCCGACGATCTGGAAGGGCGATACCGAAGGCCAGATGATGGGCACGAAGATGTTCAACGCCGGAGTGGACCTGTCGGAAGGCTTCCACAAGTACGCGGTGAAGTGGGAGCCGAACAAGCAGACCTATTACTTCGACGGCAAGGAAGTGCTGGTGGCGAACGTCACCATGGGCGACCCGATGTACATCATGCTGGACCTGTGGTTCGGCAGCGCCAGCGGCACGCCGGACAACTCCACGCCGCAGGGCAAGGACAACTCCTACGAAGTCAACTACGTGCGCGCC
>NZ_JAAIVB010000062.1 GCF_010974945.1 Noviherbaspirillum galbum
ATTCAGTGGCAAGTCGCGGTGTAAAAAAACGCTCGCTCATTTCTTCCAGCCCTAGCTCCCGCATCACCTCTTGCAAGCGCTTGCTAGGACCCCTGGTTGGCAAGCCCTTGTAGCTGGCAATAATCAATTCATTTTTCATGGAATGCTCCCACCCCACCAGCTCCGTCGCAGTGACCTGGTAGCCGTGCGCTTCCAATTGCAGACATCGCAGGACATTGGTGACGTGACTGCCAAACTCACGAGTGTGAATGGGATGACGCCACAATTCGGTCAGGTTATCCCGGCCCAGTGCCTTGCCTTTGTTCGCCTTTAAGATGGAAGCGACTTCCGCTTGGCAGCACGGCACAAGCACGATGAACTTCGCCTGTTTTTGCAATGCGAAACGAATGGCGTCATCGGTTGCCGTATTGCACGCATGCAACGCAGTAACGACATCGACCGTTTCCGGTAACTGCGTCGAATCGGTTGATTCGGCTACCGATAAATTCAGGAACGTCATGCCGGAAAACTTCAATCTCTGCGCTAGTTCCTGCGATTTCTTGACCAATTCATCACGGGTTTCGATACCGTAGATGCGCGACTTGTCGTGCAGTTTTTTAAAAAACAGGTCATAAAGGATAAAACCGAGATAAGACTTGCCCGCGCCATGATCCACGAGGCTGATATCGGCATGAATCTGCTGCACAGCCAATAGCAGCGGTTCGATGAACTGGTAGAGGTGGTAGACCTGTTTGAGCTTACGGCGGCTATCCTGGTTTAGCCTGCCATCGCTGGTCAGAATATGTAGCTCTTTCAGCAGTTCGATCGACTGACCGGGCTTGATATCGGGATTGTTGCTCATGATGGAAAGGTTCGATTCAAAAGTGCGGGCGGCCAGATTTTGACCGTTGAGTTTGGGCACGATGGGTCTCAGCTTTTTACCGACCCATCGATAGAGAATGTATCCTGTGCAGGGGCCACGTGAAAAATACGTCGCCGACAACGCAGATTATCGCACTGCTGACCTATGACCTACTGCAAGCGGCATGGTTTGGCTTGGGCAGCAACTAAGCGATATTGTGAAGAGAGTTAGATTTCGACCGTTCCGTTTCATGCCATAAGAGACTCATTTCTGTATTCTTCCGGTATGGATAAAGACCACCACATCATGCTCAGCGGTCCGTTTAAAATTTTTGATTCACACGGGCAACAATGGGACGTCAAGTCAATCCATATCGTTGATCAAAGTTATGCGATCGTTGACGTTTATGTCGAAATGGCATCGTCGATGGGCGGTACGCCCCTCTACGAAGATCTGATGATCATCAGGCAGATTCTCTCGAGACTGCGTTCGCTGGGTTACAAAGGCCCCGACTTTGCTTATGGCGACCCTGGCATGCAGGATGAAATGCTAATGGTATTGGAAGCTCCTGAAGAATTCGGCCAGTTCGCGGTGACAAAAGGCTGGAAAAACCTCGCAGAAGAATATATTCACGGTGCCGAGGACAATTCTTCCGAGCTTGCGTCAGAAGCCCCTTCTCGCTGGCATTTCTCCGAACTGATGCGGAAGTTGGGGGTATGGTAATCAAAGCACGATCGGATTTCAAATGTTGGACGGCTATCATGACGGTCCGTTGCCGGCCGGACTCGGCGGCAGGATGGCACCGCCTGCCGGCTGCTAAAGGTCGCTTTGCAGACCTTGGCTGACCGCTGGCGAGAGACCCTTGCCGACCCACAGTTCACCCCCGACCGTCTCAATAGCGGTCATTCGCGGTGTATCAAGTACGAAATCGCCGAGCTAGCTGCCAAGAAAGTGCAAAGCCTCCAAGACCAGCACTGGCCGCAATGGTAGCCAAGTACACAAGCACACTCGACCCTGATTGTAGGGAAGCTACTCCCATCGCCAGGGCGAGAAGTCCAACTGATAGAGCCGCATCTGCGCCTTTCCCTATGACAAAGCCGATGGCGCAGCGGGCAGCGACGCTCGAAGGTAAGAACAATCTGAATACAAGAGCTGCGGCACAAAACACTACCCCTGTAGCCGCCGCGATCAAAGCCATGGAGAAGAGCGAGCCCATCTGCCTTCCTTTACTCTCGTCGTAAAGTTGATCAAGTCATTTTACCCTTCGCCTATTGCTGATGAAGGGCGTTCACTTTTGGGTGCGTTCGCCAGCACGAGCGTATGGTTATGCAGGCAGGTATAGGGCACATACCGGATCTGGCTTGGGCGACGGCGAAAGACTCGTGGCGACCCACAGCAGTCCTTGCCTCTTCCCGAAAGCGGACAGCTTACCTCCTCCGGCGGACCATCTCAGCCAGATACGACTCGAACCCCAAGGAACGGTAAAGCGCTTCAGACGCCGGTGTCGATGCGAGTCCGATGGTTCGGATGCCGATCATTTCTGCTTGGGCAAGCAAGTTCTGGACAAGGTCAGTGGCTATGCCGTTTCGTCGCCAATCTGGGCGCGTCCAGACGTTTACGATACGTGCTCGCATTGGATTAGAATCGCCTCGCGTTGGCCCCCATTGCAGCAGCAGCATGCCTGCTCCGGCAATGACTTCGTTTCTCGACTCAGCAAAAAGACCGATATAGCTTCCCCGCACGATCGCACCTTTGAGCCATTGAGCATATGCGTCCAGATCCTCCTGAGACGCAAGTTCGTCATAGCGGTGCTGGCCTACTGCGGCCTCATCCCCATCGAGTACAGCGCGGATTGTCCAGAGAGCGGGAGGCAAAGTCAGGTCAGGGTCGAGTCGTATTGTTTCGCGAAGGATACCATCAAGCGAAAAGGATTAGATCGGCTGCTATTGTGTGAGTATCCGCCCGTCCTTCCTTGAGGACGACATGCCGAACTCGCCTCAATGGGGACGGTTGCTTTTCTCCGAAGTAGTCATAGTCTGCAGATTCAGCTGTCGCCATGATTGCAGACCGAGCCAAGCTCGGATGACTGGCTACGTCTTTGTTCATGACAGCATAATTGCAATCACATTTACTTATCTGCTGCCTTGAACCGAGTTGAGAATCGCCCTGCGCTACTTCAAATGCTTACCTCCAGCCACGATGCCAGCCATAAGAAGGGTGGCGCCATCCCCAGCCATAGTGAGGATGGTAGGCCCATACATAGCCGACAGCAGGCGCTTGGTAAGTCGGAGCCACATACACAACACCAGGTGGGGTGGCATAGGCTGGTTGTGCTGGTGCGAAAACGCAACCGCTTAGTGCGAGCGCGGTAAATGCCGCGGTGAAAAGAGGGGCAGTTTGCATCGTGTTTGGCAACCTTATCAGACGAATACATTTCAATAAATGAGCAATTGGTAGAACCACTCATCTAGGGCTAGTCTTACGCTCTAAAGCGCGTTTCGCATGTTTTGACCAACATACAGCTCGATGAACGTCCATATTCGGTAAGCCGGTGACAATGGCGTCATGAACTTTGTAAGACAATGTTTCGTTTCTGCATTAGGTGGAGCGCCATTGAGAACGCGATGGCTAAAACCGCTCCTGGCAGATTTCTGCCGGTCAAGAATTTCCGTTGGCAGGTTGCTTCGAACCACCAAACCGACGTTCCCGAAGCGAAGCCGACCGGCAGAGGTCGGTCAGGTCGCCCCGGTCCCGCCACGTCGGTTTCAACCCCGAATTCGGTGTGTCGCATATATCACTCTCGGCTATCCGTAGGTCAGTCGCGTCAACTATGGCCACCAGTTGCATCACTGTGGCGCCAGTTGCAATTAATTTGGCGCCCTACGCCTTTTCCAGCTGGACGAGCCTTCGAGGCAGATCGATAGAAGTTATTTGACATGACCGCATGCTCCCAAACCACCTCTTTCATCCCCGTATGCGCGGCGATGACGGAGCACGATCAATGGTGTTTAAGTTAATCCAAAGGACCTTTAAGCACCCGCTCAGGCAAAACCTTGCTTTGCCTCCCGTTGCAGCATATCCAGCAAGGCCTGTGCGGGCGGCGACAAAACGCTGCCCTTGCGGGTAATGAAACCGAGCGTTCTGCTGACGACGGGCTGGGAAAGGGGAATGCTCACGAGCGAAGGATAATGCTCGGCCGACAAGGCCAGCGCAGGAACTACGGCTACGCCGAGACCAGCAGCAACCATGCCGAGGGCTCCTGTCACATGATCCACCTCATAGGAAATGAGCGGGCGTTTCGACAGTTTCGCCAGCGCGTTATCCAGCAGTAGCCGGTTGCTGCTGCGTGCCGACACCGATATGAAACGCTCGTCGACCAGTTCCTTCCAGGTCACGGATTTCTGCTTGGCGAGCCGGTGATCGCGCCGCGCCGCCAGGACATAGCGTTCCGTATGGGCGGCACGAAAGTCGATATCCGCTTCCTGTGCGCCGGTGAAATTCACGCCAAAGTCCGCGACGGCGGACACCACGCTTTTCAGCACGCTCTCACCGCTTTCATCGATCACCTTGACGCGGACTTTCGGATATTGCTCCGAAAACGATTTCAGCAGGTTCGGCAGCACATGATGCGCTACGGACGGCACGCAGGCGATCGTTACCAACCCGGCGCGCTGCTGCGCGCTGTCGGAAGCGCCATGGAGCGCCGCTTCCAGTTCTTCGGCGATGGCGCGCGCATGCGACAAAAATACCCGCCCCGCGTCGGTCAGGGCGACGCGGCGGCTGGTCCGGTCGAGCAGGCGTACGCCTGCCGCCCCCTCGAGCTTCTCGATACGACGGCTCAGCGCCGGCTGGGAAATGAACATTTCCTCGGCTGCGGCCCGGAAGCTCAGCTTTTCCGCCACCGCCATGAGCGCGTGAAGGTCGCCAATCTCGAGATCAATACGTTTCATGCATCGAACGATCATAACTATGCAATTTACTTATTGTCGCATAGTGACCATGATCCTGTGCATTCGCTCAATAAAAAATACCGGAGGTGACGATGTACCTTTTCTCTCTCATCAGGAAGCGGACCGCCTGGTTCGCCGTCTTGTGGCTCTTTCTTGCCGCCGGACAGGCGTTCGCCGCGGAACTGCGCGTGGTCAGTTCCGGCGGGCTGGCCGAGGCTTATCGTCGGCTGGCGCCTGAATTCGAGCGTCGCACCGGTCATACGCTCATTGCCGGCTGGGGCCCGTCCATGGGCGATACCGTGGATGCGATTCCGAATCGCCTCAAGCGCGGCGAGAGCATCGACGTGGTGATCATGGTCGGCAGCGCGCTCGACGGACTCATCAAGGAGGGCAAGATCGCTCCCGGGAGTGCGGCCCTGCTTGCGCGTTCCAACATCGGCGTTGCGGTCAAGGCGGGGGCCAGGAAGCCGGACATTTCGACCGTCACGTCGCTGAAGGATGCCTTGATCAATGCCAGGTCGATCGCCTATTCGGACAGCGCCAGCGGCGTGTACCTGTCGACTGTC
Source organism: Noviherbaspirillum galbum (assembly GCF_010974945.1). Taxonomy (GTDB): domain Bacteria; phylum Pseudomonadota; class Gammaproteobacteria; order Burkholderiales; family Burkholderiaceae_D; genus Noviherbaspirillum; species Noviherbaspirillum galbum. The sequence continues at coordinate 5,358 of NZ_JAAIVB010000062.1, forward strand.
CTGTTCCCAAAGCTAGGGATCGCCGACGCGATCAAGACCAAGAGCCGGATGATCCCGGCCGAGCCGGTCGCGCGCGTGGTGGCCCGCGGCGATGCCGAAATCGGCTTTCAGCAGATCAGCGAGCTTTTGCCGGTGGCCGGGATCGATGTGGTCGGGCCGCTGCCTCCAGAGGTCCAGCACGTCACGCTGTTTTCCGTCGGAATCGTGGCCGGCACCAAAGAACCCGAAGCCGCCAACGCACTCATCCAATTCCTCTTGTCCCCGGAAGCCGCGTCGGTCATGCGCGAGACCGGACTTGAGCCTTCCGGCAACGCCAGGTAACCAACCAATAGCCATGTAAAAGGAGCAGACATGAGCCTATCCAGCACAGTCCGTGCCTCGAAGCTGACTACCGTACTGCGGGTCACGAGCGGCAACTTCCTCGAGATGTTCGATTTCTTCCTCTACGGGTTTTACGCGACCTATATCTCGAAGGAATTTTTCCCCGCCGGAAATGACTATGTTTCGCTGATGATGACCTTCGTCACCTTCGGCGCCGGCTTCCTGATGCGGCCCTTGGGCGCGGTCATCCTTGGCAGCTATATCGACCGTATCGGGCGCCGCAAGGGGCTCATCGTCACCCTCGGCATCATGGCTTGCGGCACGGTGCTGATTGCCTTCGTGCCGTCGTACCAATCGATCGGCATCATCGCGCCGCTCCTGGTGTTGACCGGGCGGTTATTGCAAGGATTCTCGGCCGGCGTCGAGCTGGGCGGCGTATCCGTGTATCTGTCGGAGATGGCGACACCCGGCCACAAGGGCTTTTATGTCAGCTGGCAGTCGGCGAGCCAACAGGCGGCGATCATGTTCGCCGCGCTGATCGGTTTCCTGCTGAACCAATGGCTGCAGCCGGCGCAAATCGTTGCCTGGGGCTGGCGCGTTCCGTTCTTCATCGGATGCTCCATCATTCCGCTCATTTTCGTCATCCGCCGCTCGTTGCAGGAGACGGATGAGTTTCTGGCGAAGAAGCATCATCCGACCTTTCGGCAGATCATGGCCTCGATCGCGGAAAACTGGCGCATCGTCACGCTTGGCATGATGCTCGTCGTGATGACCACGGTCTCCTTCTACCTGATCACGGTCTATGCGCCAACCTTCGGCAAGGACGTCCTCAAGCTCAGTGCGGCGGACAGTTTGCTGGTGACCTTCTGCGTCGGCATGTCGAATTTCTTCTGGCTGCCCGTGATGGGCGCGCTGTCGGACCGCATCGGCCGCTGGCCTATCCTGATCGTGTTCTCGATCCTGCCGATTGCCACCGCCCATCCCATCCTGTCGTGGCTGGTCACGAACCCAAGCTTCGAGAACATGCTGGTGACCGAACTGTGGCTGTCCTTCCTCTATGCCAGCTATAACGGAGCCACCATCGTCGCGCTGACGGAAGTCATGCCGGCGCACGTCCGCACTGTCGGTTTCTCGCTCGCGTACAGCCTTGCCACGGCACTCTTCGGCGGGTTCACGCCCCTGGTGTCCACCTGGCTCATCGAGGTCACCGGCGACAAGGCAGCGCCAGGCTACTGGATGGCGTTCGCCGCCGCTTGCGCATTGGTTGCCGCGGTTGTTCTCTATCGCAAGGACTTCGGCCGTCGCACCGCGACGCTGGCCGCATGACGATGCCATCGTAAAAAGGCCGATGCCATGACTTGCACGTAGGACTGCATCGTGTGGATGGTAGTGGACGGTTAGAAGCCCTCCGTTTGTGATGACACAACGGAGGGCTTAAATACATTTAATGTCGCAACCGGGTCCGGAACCGAAGTTTCTCCAGGCGCAAGATTAGTCCGCTAAAATGGACGCACAATGCCATGACCGGATGCAAAGCCGGCATGCGAACCCGACACGAGGAGACGACATGAACCCAGCCTTCAGGCTGCTCTGGGTATCCGGCGCCATTGCGGTTGCCGGCTGCGCCATGCAGCAACCCGCCACCGATGCCAAGGTTGCCGACAGCGACCTGCGGCGCATCGAGAACATCGTCGTGATCTATGCCGAGAACCACAGCTTCGACAACATGTACGGCATGTTTCCCGGCGCGAACGGCGTGGCGAACGCCACCGCGCAGCAGAAGACCCAGCTCGACCACGATGGCAAGCCGCTGGCCACGCTGCCGCCGGTCTACGACAGCCACGGCCAGCCGATCGCGCGCTTTCCGCGGGGTCTGCCGAACGGGCCCTTCCGCATCGATGCGCCGCCGGTCGGCGCGACCTTCGACCAGATCCTGCCGAACCCCATTCACAACTTCTACCAGAACATCGAGCAGATCAATGGCGGGCGCAACGACATGTTCGTCGCCATGACCAACGTCGGCGCCTGGAACATGGGCTACTACGACGGCTCGTCGCTGAAGGTGTGGCGCTGGGCGCGCGAGTACACGCTGGCCGACAACTTCTTCATGGGCGCCTTCGGCGGCTCCTTCCTCAACCACCAGTGGCTGGTCTGCGCCTGCTCGCCGGTCTACAAGGACGCGCCCGCGAACCTGCGCGCCCAGCTCGATGACAAGGGACGCCTCAGGAAAAAGCCTTCCTCGCCGGCCTCGGTCATGGATGGCCCGGTGCAAGCCATGGACGGCACCGTGACTCCCGACGGCTTCGTGGTCAATACCTCCCAGCCGCCCTACCAGCCGAGCGGCATCCCGCCGGGAAGCGATCCCGCGCTCGCCGACCCGGCCAAGCATCCGGTGCCGCCGCAGGTGGCGACGACCATCGGCGACACGCTGTCGTCCAAGGGCGTGTCCTGGGCCTGGTATTCCGGCGCCTGGAATGCCGCCAACGCCGACGGCAGGCAGCCCGCCGGCGCGAAGCGGCAGGTCATCGGCAACCGCGAACCATCCAGCCCCAATTTCCAGACACATCACCAGCCCTTCAACTACTTCAAGCGTTTCGCACCCGGCACAGCAGACCGCGAACGCCACCTGAAGGACGCCGACGACATGATGCGGGCGATCGACGAAGGCAATCTGCCCCAGGTCACCTTCTACAAGCCGCCCGGACGCCTGACCCAGCATCCCAGCTATACCGACATCCGCAGCGGCGACGAGCACATCGCCGATGTGCTGGAACGCCTGCGGCGCAGCCCGCAATGGGGGAAGATGGCGGTGATCGTCACCTATGACGAGAACGGCGGCTACTGGGACCACGTGCCGCCGCCGAGCGGCGCGGGCTGGGGCGACCGCTGGGGACCGGGAACGCGGATTCCGACCCTCGTCATTTCCCCCTTCGCGAAGCGCGGGCATGTCGACCATGTCACCATGGATACCACGTCGATCCTGAAATTCATCACGCGCCGCTTCGAGCTCGAACCCTTGCCCGGCGTGCGCAAGAACATGGGAGACCTGACGAGCGCCTTCGACTTCGCGCAGCAGGGACGCTAGGAACCAGGCTCAGCGGGCGGCGCCTCGATCCGCAGCCAGGGCCACCGTTCCTGGTACGACGCCGCCTTGCGCTCGAACAGGTCGCGGTGCGGCACCAGCGGATTCATCGTCAGCCTGCCCTCGTACAGCAGTGCCAGGCCATTCGGCGCGTAAATGTCGCCGGGGCGCACGCCGACGCAGGTCGCCGGCACGAGGAAGCGGTCGATGCCTTCGCGGGCACTGCGCAAGGGCTCATAGGGATGACCGAAATCCGCCTCGTACCAGAGGTGCACCCGGGCCTGGTTCGCGACGTCGACGGATGCGCCCAGGTCGGCGAGGATGGCATCGACCCGCCGCTGCGTACTCTGCTCGGCTTCCTTGCTCAGGTCGTGCGGGTCGTAGTAGAAGAGGTCGTAGTCCTTGATGCCGGCTTCGGGCAGCCTGCCAGAGCGCAGGTTCCACACGGTCTGGAACAGGCATCCCGCCACCAGCCATCCGTCGGGCAGGTCGAGCGCCTGCCAGCGCTCCAGGATGGCCTGGTTGTTGCGGTTTTGCAGGATGTCGTGCAAGAAAGGGCGATGCATGGCGCGTATGGAATCCAAGGATGTTTCGTTTTTTCAATGAGCTCGGCTCCTGCCTGTCTGCCTTCATGCAGGACGGGTGGATGCCGCGGGAAATTTTAAAGTAAAAGTTTTGTCTGAACTGCGCTCCCCCGGATTCGTCCAGGCCCTGTCGGGGAGCGAAACTTCCCTGTCAATTCACTTGAGGACAAAACGATGCCAGTAGACGCAAAGTACAAGACCACGGCCACGGCCACCGGCGGCGGCCGCGATGGCAAGACGGCGCTTGCCGATGGAAGCATGTCTCTTCAGCTGACGGTGCCCAAGGAACTGGGCGGGCCGGGCGGCGAGGGCGCGAACCCGGAGAAACTGTTTGCGCTGGGCTATTCCGCCTGCTTCCTGGGCGCGATGCGGGTAGCGGCGGGCCAGACCAAGGTCAAGATTCCCGAAGGCACGACCGTGACCGCAACCATCGGCATCGGACCGCGCTCCGAAGGCGGGTTCGGCATCACCGCCGAGCTGGACGTCTACCTGCCCGGAATGGCGCAAGCCGATGCGCAAAAGCTGGTCGAGGTTACGCATGGCATCTGCCCCTACTCGAACGCCATCAAGGCCAGCGTGGACGTGAAGACCACGACCAGGTCGTGATGTTGCAAAGGCTTGCCGGGCAGGAATCGATCGGAGGCTGAAGCGAAGGCATCGTTCGCCCCGAGGCGGGATATCGCCGTTGCCGGCGACGGCGATGTCATCCGCTCTTGCCTTCGCCCTCCGCCTGCCGGTACACCATGACCGGTAGATGCGAGCCCGCCAGCACCTTCAGGGTAACGCTGCCCGGCAGGAGTTGCGCCCCGCCGCCCTGGCCGTGCGAGCCCATGAAGATGAGGTCGCATGCATGCCGGCGCGCGGTGCGCAGGATTTCCGCCGCGGTATCGTCGGCGAACGTCACGTCGCCGAGAAATTTCAGGTCCGCCGCCTGTGCGGCATTGCGCATCTGCCCGAGGAAGGTCTCGCCGGCCGTCTTCATCGACGAGCGGTATTCGTCATCGCTCAGGTAGGTGGGCGGCAAGGATTCGAGGTAGATCGGGTAGTGCGAGAGCGGGGCGACGAACAGGCCGACGATGTCCGCATGAACCTGGCGCGCGAACTCGATGCCGGCGCCCGACGCCAGCCTGGCCGCCTGGGATCCATCGGTAGGAAGAAGAATGCGCGTGAACATGGTGGCTTGCGGCAACGAAGCGACGGTGCCTGACCCTGTCCATTCTAGGAACAATCGGTTGCCGTGCAAGCGGTTGCGACACCGCCGCGCGGCCGTTTCGGACAATTTTGACCTCAGACAAAAACGCCGCCCCCCGGCGCATCGTTCCATTGTTCAATAGACCCAGGAGCATGCCAGCGATTTTTCCGGGGGCATCATGCAGGCGTTCTTGTTCGCGACAGGCATCGAAAACAGTTACCCGACGATTTCCCGTGCCGGCGGCACGCTGCGGGTCGACGAAATGGCCAAGACCGGCCACTACGGCAGGGTCGCGGAAGACCTGCGCCTCGCGAAGGACCTGGGTATCGACCTGCTGCGCTATGGGCCGCCTTACTATCTCATCCATGCGGGTCCCGGGACTTACCACTGGGAACATGCGGATGAGGCGTTCAACCTGATCCGGGAACTGGGCATCGCTCCCTGCGCCGACCTGTGCCATTTCGGCGTGCCCGACTGGCTGCAGAATTTCCAGAACCCCGACTTTCCCGCGCATTTCGCCGAGTACGCGGGCGCGTTCGCGCAGCGCTATCCCTGGGTCCGGCTTTATACGCCGATCAACGAGATGTACGTCACCGCGCATTTCTCGGCGCAACTCGGGCTGTGGAACGAATGCCTGAGCAGCGACCGCGCCTTCGTGACCGCCACCCGGCTCATCGGGCGTGCCAACATCCTGGCGACCGAGGCCATCCTCAAGGTGCAGCCGTCGGCGCGCTTCATCCAGAGCGAATCGTCGGAGTATTTCCATCCGGCGGATCCGGACGCGGTGGCGCTGGCACGCCGCCTCAACGAGCGCCGCTTCCTGTCGCTCGATCTTTGCTACGGCTACGACCTGTGCGCCACCACGTATGAATTCCTGCTCGAGAACGGCATGCGCAAGGAAGATTTTCGTTTCTTCATGGAGCACAACATCCGCCCGGTCTGCATCATGGGAAACGATTATTACGCGACCAACGAGCATATCGTCCATCCGGACGGGCGCACCGAGGCCTATGAAATGCTCGGCTATTACGTGATTACCAAGCAGTATTACGACCGCTACCGCCTGCCGGTCATGCACACCGAGACCAACAACCGGGACAGCAACGGCAGCGAGAAGGACGCATGTTCCTGGCTGAAGCGCCAGTGGGGCAACCTGGTGCGCCTGAAGGAAGACGGCGTGCCCATCATCGGTTTCACCTGGTACAGCCTGATCGACCAGGTCGACTGGGACAGCCTGCTCGTCGAGGACAAGGGCTCCGTCAACGAGCTTGGCCTCTACGACCTGCAGCGGCGCATCCGGCCGGTCGGACTGGCCTATCGCGATCTCATCCAGACCTGGCGGGGCCACATTTCGAACGGCATGCTGTCGATCTACTGATCCACTGATCAACCGAGGCGACCCCGCATTGCCAGCAGGCCAGAGTGGCTTCATGTCCGCTTTCCCGGCAGATTTGACCTGGATCACGCAGCCGGCTTCACGCGGCGGCGCGGCCTGCCTACCATGGCGGAAAGCCCGGCGCGTTCACCGGGGATGCACGCATGCGTGCCAAGGAGCCGCCATGAAAGTCGTCTACATCGCCGCCTCGGTGCTTGCCATCGGGCTTGCCGCGGGATCGCTGCAGGGATGTTCCCCCGGCTATCCCTACAAGATCTCGCAACAAGACGCCGGTCCCGGCATGGCAAGGCATGTCGACCAGCAGCAAGGCTGGCATTCGGCCCGCGCCGCCGGCATGCAGGATCATCCGCACATGCATGGCATGCAGGAAAGGCACGGACAGGCAATGATGGATCACGACGGCCCTTGCGGCGAGGATGACTGAACGATGACCGCGCAATACATTCGCTGGTTTTCCGACCTTGGCCGCGGCGACGTCGCACTGGCCGGCGGGAAGAATGCTTCGCTCGGCGAGATGTACCGCCAGCTGTCGGACAGCGGCATCCTCGTCCCGAACGGTTTCGCCATCACGGCGCCGGCATACCGTTACGTTCTTGAACGGTCCGGCGCATGGGAACAGGTCCGGCAGCTGATGACGGGACTGGATCCGGACAGGCTCGACGATCTGGCGCGCCGCGCGCAGTCAGCGCGCGAGCTCATCTACGGCTCGCCGCTTCCCGATGACCTGTCCGGCGAGATACGCGAGGCGTATGCCCGCCTGAAGATGCAGTACGGCGACGCGATGACCGTCGCGGTGCGGAGTTCGGCGACGGCGGAAGACCTGCCCGAGGCCAGCTTCGCCGGCCAGCATGAAAGCTTCTTGAACGTCGATGGAGAGGCGGCCCTGCTCGACGCGGTGCGGCGATGCTTCGCCAGCCTGTATCGCGAGCGGGCCATCCGCTACCGCATCGACCATGGCTTCGATCATTCCCGGGTCCTGCTCTCGGTCGGCGTGATGAAGATGGTGCGTTCCGACCTCGCCGCCAGCGGCGTCGCCTTCTCGCTCGATACCGAATCCGGATTCAGGAACGTGGTGTTCATCACCGGCGCCTACGGCCTCGGGGAGAACGTCGTGCAGGGCACGGTGGATCCGGACGAGTTCTACGTGTTCAAGCCCTCCATGCGCAAGGGATGCCGCACCGTGCTGCGGCGTACCCTCGGCGCCAAGGAAGTCCGCATGGTCTACGCGGCGGGCAGGAGCGGCAGCACGACCCGCAACATTCCGACGGCGCAGGAAGACCGCCAGCGGTTCTGCATCACGGACGACGAAGTTGCCGGCATCGCGGACGCCGTCATGCGCATCGAAAGCCACTACTCGGAGGCCGCGGGCCATCCCGTTCCGATGGACGTGGAGTGGGCCAAGGACGGCATCGACGGCAAGCTGTACGTGGTCCAGGCCAGGCCGGAAACGGTCACCGCCCGCAGGAACGATGCGCTGCTGGAAAGGTGGAAGCTGGAGAAAGGCGCCGGCGCTGCCGTGCTGGCCAGGGGCAGGGCCGTCGGTACCAAGGTGGCGCAGGGGAAACTGAGGGTCATTCGCCATCCCGAAGAACTTGCGTCCTTCACGCCGGGAGACATCCTGGTGGCGGACACGACGACGCCCGATTGGGGCACGGTCATGAAAAGCGCCGCGGCGATCATCACCAACCGCGGCGGACGGACCTGCCACGCCGCGATCGTGGCGCGCGAAATGGGCATCCCCGCGGTGGTCGGCTGCGGCGACGCCACGTCCGTGCTGCGCACCGGGAACGAAGCGACGGTGTCCTGCGCCGAAGGGGACATCGGTACGGTCTACGCGGGCAAGCTGCCTTTCCATGTCGAACGCCACGACCTGTCGTCGCTGCCGCGCCCGCGCACAGCGCTCATGCTCAACGTCGGCAATCCGGACGCCGCCTTCCAGGCCGGCATGCTGCCAAGCGACGGGGCCGGACTGGTCCGCATCGAGTTCATCGTCGCCGAACAGATCCTGGCGCACCCAATGGCGCTGCTCCATCCGGACCAGGTCGACGACGACCGGGTGCGCCATGAAATCATGCGCTTGACGCAGGGACATGACAGCCCGGCCGCCTACTTCATCCGCCTGCTTTCGGAGGGCGTGGCGACGATCGCCGCCGCCTTCCATCCACGGCCCGTGATCGTCCGGATGTCCGACTTCAAGAGCAACGAATATGCGAACCTCCTCGGGGGACGCTGGTTCGAGCCGGTGGAAGACAATCCCATGATCGGGTTCCGCGGTGCGTCGCGCTATGTCCATCCGCGCTACCGCGAGGGCTTTGCGATGGAATGCGCTGCGATGAAGCGGGTGCGCGAAGACATGGGCCTGGACAACGTCAAGCTCATGATTCCATTCTGCCGCACGACCGGCGAGGCGAGGGCGGTGCTGCAGGAGATGGCCGGACATGGGCTGCGGCGCGGCGAGCAGGGGCTGGAAATCTACGTGATGTGCGAGATACCGAACAACGTCCTGCAGATCGATGCCTTTGCCGAGCTGTTCGACGGATTCTCCATCGGATCGAACGACCTGACCCAGCTCGTGCTCGGCGTGGACCGCGACTCGGAACTCGTAGCCGCCGACTTCGACGAGCATGATCCGGGCCTGCTCGCGATGCTGCGCATGGCGATCGAGGGAGCGAAGCGCAATGGTCGCCACGTCGGCATTTGCGGACAGGCTCCATCGGACTACCCGGACATCGCGGAGTATCTGGTCGGGCTCGGCATCGAGTCGATCAGCCTCAATCCCGATTCCCTGCTCGCCACCATGGAACGCGTCCTGGAATGCGAGCGCCGCCTGGGCCGGCCGGGGCGCGGGCGGAACGATCAATGACGGAGGCGCGCGGCCCGGCCGACGTCAAGCCTTCGCCACCAGGCGGACGAAATCGAGGGAGGACACGATTCCTTCCACCTTCCCATCTTGCGCGACCACCGCATGGTGGATGCCGCGGTCGGCCATCAATGCGGCGACTTCCTTGATGCTGACGTCGGGCGCGACTTCGAGCGGCCGGTAGTGGCAGATTTCCCAGACCTTCACCTGCGCGGCGTCCTTGCCGCTGGCATGGAAGCGCAGCAGGTCGCCGGATGTGATGATTCCCAGCAGGCTGCCGCCGGTGCTCCGGACCGGCGCGGCAGAGACATGGCGTTGCGCGAGCAGCGCCTCGACCTCCTGTATGGTCTGGTCGAGCGTCACGCTGCTGGCGAGCGGTTGCATCAGGGAGGCGATCGGCGCAAGGCAGGCATCTGTGGCAAGGTTCATGGCGGCTCCTGCATCAGCGGCTGGAGCTGCCTACCTTACTCCGCGCCGTCCCGTTTTTTTTGATCTGGTTCAAGCGCGGCCGGATGGGAGCCGGATAATGGCCTCATGCAAGAGAAGGGCCCGGATGCCGGCCGCATTTCCCGACGCGCTTTTTCCGGCTTGCTTTTTCCGATGTGTTTTTCCCGCGAGGACATGGTGACGCGCGAACCGCTTTCCCTTATCGACGCCGCGTGGCTGAGGATGGATCGTCCGTCGAATCGCATGATGATCGTCGGCATGATGGAATTCCGCGAGCGGCTGGCGATGGCGAAGGTGTCGCAGGTCCTGCATGCCCGCCTGCTGCGCTTTCCGCGCTTCCTGCAGCGGGTGGCACAGGATGGCGCGCCGGCCTGGGAAGACGACGCCGGCTTCGATTTCGACTGGCACCTGCGCCATGTGCTATTGCCTCGCGGCATGCGGCTGCAGGACAAGGTCAGCGAGCTGGCCGGCATGCCGCTCGATCCGGACCGCCCGATGTGGCAGTTCCACGTGATCGACATGCCGGGAGCGGGATCGGCGCTGGTATTGAGGATCCATCATTGCTACGGCGACGGTTTCGCGCTGATGCATGTCGTGCATGGCATGACGACGGCCGCGGCCGCCGGCGCCTATCCGGAAGAGGCGCTCCCCTCCTTGCAGCGCGGCGCCTGGGAACGCATCTTCGGTCCTGCGTCCGAAGCGCTCGGCGACGCGTTGCGCGCCGCCGACCGGGCGCTGGCCGGCGGCATCGCGCTCGCCGTCGAACCGCGCACGGCGTTGGACATGGGACGCGCCTATGCCAGCTTCGTGGCCGAGGCGGCCACGATCGCCGCCATGGCGCCGGACACGCCGACCCTGCTCAAGGGCAGGCTCGGCGCGGAAAAGCGGGTGACGTGGTCCACGCCCTTCAGCGTCGACGAGGCAAAGGCGGTCGCCAGGTGCCTGGCATGCTCCGTCAACGATCTGCTGCTCAGCTGCATGGCCGGCGCCCTGCGGACTTACCTGCTGGACCGCGGCGACGCGCTCGGAGGCGCACGGGGCGGGGCGGCCGGACCGGCCGAGATCAGGGCGCTGGTGCCGGTCGACCTGCGGGATGTCGGAGACGCGGCCAGCCTCGGGAATCATTTCGGGCTGGTATTCCTGGCCCTTCCCGTGCACCTGGCCGATCCATACGCGCGGCTGCAGGAGGTGCACCAGCGCATGGAAAGGCTGAAGCAATCCCGTCAGCCGCAGGTCGCGATGGGCATCCTGGCGGCGATGGGAGTGTTGCCGGAAACCATGAAGGAGCGGGTGCTCGAGACCTTGGCGGCGAACGCGAGCGCGGTCATCAGCAACGTGCACGGCATGGAAAAGCGGCGTTTCTTCGCCGGCAAGGAAATACGGCGCCAGGTGTTCTGGGTGCCCCAGTCCGGCGGCATAGGGCTGGGCGTCAGCCTGCTCAGTTACGCCGGGCAGATCGACATCGGCGTGATGAGCGACGTCCTGCGCGTACCGGATCCCGAGACGATCATCGACGGTTTCCAGGCCGAGTTCGACCGCATGCTGACCGGCCTGCTGCTCGCCGCCTGGCCGGCGCGCAACGGGAAGCGGTCAGGGCGTCCTGCAGGCAGCGAGCATCGACCGAGCGCATCACGCATGAAGGCGGACCGCCTGCGCCAGGCGTCCGGTGAAACAGCATCGACGGAGCATGATCATGAACAACATCTGGCTGAAAAGTTATCCGCAAGGCGTGCCGGCGCAGATCGACACGGAACATCTGCCCACGCTCAATGAACTGCAGGCGGGCATCTGCGCGCGCTTTGCCGGAAAACCCGCGTTCAGCAGCCTCGGCGGCACCATCAGTTTCGCGGAGCTGGCCGAGCAGAGCGCGGCGTTCGCGGCCTACCTGATCAACGACCTGGCCTTGGTCCGTGGGGAGCGGGTGGCCCTGATGATGCCGAACCTGCTTCAATATCCGGTGGCCTTGTTCGGCGTGCTGCGCGCGGGCGGCGTGGTCGTCAACGTCAATCCCCTGTACACGCCGCGCGAATTGCATCACCAGCTGGCGGATTCCGGCGCCAGCGTCATCGTCGTGCTCGACCAGTTCGCGCACGTGGTGCAGGAAGCCATGGCGGGAACGAGCCTGCGGCACGTCATCGTCACCCGGATCGGCGACCTGCTGCATTTTCCGCGCGCGCAGCTGGCCGACTTCACCGTTGCTCACATCAAGCACCTGGTGCCCGAATGGCACATCGACCTTGCCCGTCCTTTCAACGAAGCCCTGTCGAGAGGGCGCGGCCGCGCGCCGAAGTACATCACCGTGCGGCCGGAGGATGCCGCCTTCCTGCAATACACCGGCGGCACGACCGGCGTGCCCAAGGGCGCGGTGCTTACCCATGCCAGCGTCGCCGCCAACGTCGAGCAGACGCTGGCATGGGTCAGCCACGTCCTGAAGGAAGGCGAGGAAGTCGCGGTCATTCCCTTGCCGATGTACCACATCTTCGCGCTCACCACCACGCTCTGCTTCTTCGCGCTTGGCGCGCGCAACGTGCTGATCACCAATCCGCGCGACCTGCACGGCTTCGTCAAGGAAATCCGGAACCTGCGGTTCTCCGCGATGATCGGGGTGAACACCCTGTTCCATGCCCTGCTCGAAGCGGAGGGCAGCGACGAGATCGACTGCTCCGCCGTCAAGGTGATCGTCGCCGGCGGCATGGCGGTGCAGACCAGCGTCGCGCGCCGCTGGCAGGAACGCTTCGGCATGCCCATCATCGAAGGCTACGGCCTGACCGAGACCTCGCCCATCGTGTGCGCCAATCCGCTGGATGGCCATTTCCACACCGGTTCGGTCGGCCTGCCCGTGCCTTCTACCGAAGTCTGCCTCCTGGACGAGGAGGGCGCTGAAGTGCCGCCGCACGAGACGGGTGAAATCGCGGTGCGCGGGCCGCAGGTGATGCGCGGCTACTGGAACCTGCCGGCGGAGACCGCGGGCGTGTTCACGCAGGACGGATGGCTGCGCACCGGCGACATCGGCACCTTTACCGAGGAGGGTTACCTGAAGATCCTCGACCGCAAGAAGGAACTCATCAACGTCTCCGGCTTCAAGGTGTTCCCGAACGAGGTGGAAAACGTCGTCGCCATGCACCCCGGCGTGCTGGAGGTTGCGGCCATACCCGCGCCGGACGAACGCGCCGGGGAAGTGGTCAAGATCGTGGTCGTGCGGCGCGACGCGTCGCTGACGGAAGACGTGCTGATGGCGCATTGCCGCGCCAACCTGACTTCCTACAAGGTGCCGCGATACATCGTGTTCCGCGACGAACCGCTGCCGAAATCGAACATCGGCAAGATCCTGCGCCGCGTCGTGCGCGACCAGGAAAACACGGCCTCGCCCGCCGCCGGCCAGCACACTGCCGCCGCGCCGGACGCGGCGGCAGCCTCATGAACTTCACCCACACGCTGAAAGGAATTTCACCATGAACAGCAAGCATACCGCTCCCGGCACCGACGATGACGACAAGCTGATGGAAGAGGTCAGCGCATCGATGCATGAAATCTGGAAGGCCGGCCTCGGCGCCTACATCAAGGCGCGGCACGAAGGCAACGCGATCTACCGCGACCTGGTGAAGGAAGGCGAGCAGCTGCAGGAGCGCATGCGCCAGACCGCGGCCGAGCGCTGGTCCGGCATGGCCGACGCCTTGACCAAGATGGCCGAGGGCGCGGCGAAGCGCACCGCCGGGCAGCGCGAGAAGCTCGAGGCAGTGTTCGAGGAACGCGTATCGCAGGCCCTGCAAACCATCGGCGTGCCGACGCAGCGCGACATCGACAGGCTCATCGAGCGCATCGAGGAATTGCGCCGCGATGTCGGCAAGCTGACGCCCGCGTCCGGCAGCACGCGCAAGTCCGCCGCAGCCCCGGCGCAAAGCCGCGTCAAGCGAATCGAAGGCACGGCGGTGCAAGCGAAGCGCAAGGCGAGCGAGCGCAGCGTCCCGCGTGCGTGAAGACCGTGCCGACCGCGCCGCGTCCGCTGGACCGCAAGGAAATCGCCGCCACGCTGCGGCGCGACCTTGCGACCGTGAGCGCGGAGCGGCGCGCCGCGTCGGCTAGCCCGCAGGTCCACGCGGCACGCCTCGCGCTGCGGCGCTTCCAGGCGGCGCGGCTGCGCCATACTCATGCCGACCTGCTGGCGGGGCCGGGTACCCAGGACGCCGCGCGGTTCTTCCTGTCCGACCTCTACAGTTCCGAAGACCTGACGGAACGCGATGCCCGTCTGGAAAAGCTCCTGCCCGTCATGGAAGCCCTGCTGCCGGTGGAAGCCCTGGCGGCGGCAGGAAGTGCGATCGCGCTCGACGCCTTGTCCGAAGAGCTCGACGCGGGCATGGCGCGCCGCCTGGGAACGGCATTCACCCCGAAGGACTATGCCGAGGCCTACCGCCTGACCGGCAGGCGGGAAGACCGGGAAGAGCAGCTGGCGCGCATACTCAAGCTCGGCGAGGCCTTGTGCCGGCTGGTGACATACCCGGCCGTGGGTACGGCATTGACGGCGATGCGCAAGCCGGCGCTCCTGGCAGGGTTCTCGCCGATCCAGCGCTTCCTTGAAGCGGGTTTCCGGGCGTTCCGCACGCTCGACGATCCGGGCGGATTCATGCGCAAGATCGAGACCAGGGAAAAGCGCATCATGCTCGCCTTGTACGAGGGCGCGCCCGATCCGCTGGAAACCGGCTGAATCATGACAGGGCGGACAGGAACCGGGAGCGCGGCATGAAGGCATCCTGCATTGCGGTCATCGACGGCGGCACCACCCGCACCCGCGTGCGCGTCTGGGACGGCCGCGCCATCGTCTGGGAAGCCAGCAGAATCGCCGGCGCACGCGACGTCGCGCTGCGCGGGAAGGATGCGGTGCGCCAGCCTCTCGCCGGCATGCTGGACGACGCGCGGCGAGCGCATGATTGCCGCGACGTCGTCGCCTACGGCATGATCACCAGCGACAATGGGCTGCGGGAAGTGCCCCATCTTGCCGCCCCGGCCAGCTTCGAACGGCTGGCCGGGGCAATCGTGGCGGACGACATCCCGGGGCTGGGGCCGGTGCATTTCATCCCGGGCGTCAAGACCACGGTCAGCGAGCCGCAGGTGGAAGACATCGGCTCGCTGGACGTCATGCGCGGCGAGGAAACGGAGGTTTTCGGCTTGCGGGCGGCGCTGGGCCTGACCGGACGCGCGGACTTCTTCCATGTCGGCTCGCACCACAAGCTGATCCGCACCGACGAGCGCGGCATCATCGGGTCATGCACCGCGCTCACCGGCGAACTGCTGGCGGCCCTGCAGCGCGATACCATCCTCGCCGCGAGCATGGCGCCGCTGGAGCAACTGGATCAGCTGGACCCGTCCGGGGAACCGGACGGTGACGCCTGGAACGCCGGTCGCATCGTGGCGCAGCGGCAAGGCTTTTCCCGCGCCGCGTTTTGCGTACGCCTGCTCGACCAGCTTCTGGCCAAGCCGCCCGCCTATGCCAGCGCCTTCCTGCTCGGCGCGGCCGCCAGCCTGGACCTGCCGCTGCTGCTGTCGAGCACCAAACTTTACCTCTACGGACACCGGACCATCACCGGCCCCCTGTGCCGCTACCTGCGGTCGGAACGCCGGATGGTGGATCTCGTTCCGCCGGAACGCATCGCGCCGGCCGCCACCGCCGGCGCGGCCGCGCTGCTGCGGGCCCGCCTGGAGCTGACCGCGCCGTGAAAGGACATCATCATGGAAAACGCCACCCGCCAATTCATCCTCGACATTCTCGACCACGGAAAGGACCTGACGCTGGCGACGGTCAGGCCCGACGGCTATCCGCAAGCCACGACGGTCAGCTACGCCAATGACGGCATGACGATCTACGTCGGCATCGGCAGGAACAGCCAGAAGGCGAAGAACATCAGCCGCAACAACAAGGTGTCGCTGACCATCAACAAGGACTACCAGAGCTGGAACGACATCCAGGGCTTGTCCATCGGCGGCACCGCCGAGATCCTGGCCGACCCGGAGCAGCTGCGCCACGCCGCCGACTGCCTCATCCGCCGCTTCCCGCAGCTCAAGGATTGGACGGGATCGAACCAGTCGGACGACATCCTTCTGGTGCGCATCCATCCGAAGGTCGTTTCGGTCCTGGACTACCAGAAGGGTTTCGGGCATACCGAGCTTGCCAGTATCGAATCCTGAATGCCGGCGCGCGGATGAGCCTTGCCATTGCGCTACCCGGATATGCCGTCGCCCATGCACTCCAGGAGGGCCGTGCGCAGGGCATGCATCGTGTACGGCTTGACGAGGAATTTCACGCGCAGTGCGTTTAGGCGGTGGGGAGCGACGACATATCCGCTTGCCAGGATGACCGGCATGCGGGGTCGTCGCGTCGCAATTTCACTCGCCAGCGCGATGCCGTCCATCCTGCCCGGCATTTGCACGTCGGAGAACACCACGTCATGCGAATCCAGGTCAGCCTTCAGTGCTTCATCCGCGCTTCGGACCGGCACTGCCTTGCAGCCCATCGTTTCCAGCTGGGATACGGTCAACTCCCTGACCGCATCGTCATCTTCCACGCATAGCACCCGAAGACCATGCAGCGAGCTCGCGCGTTCATCCGTGCCGCTCTTCTGGTCGTCGATGACAACGGCACTGCTGCTCCCGCGCGGCAGCAGCAGCGAAACCGAGGTGCCGTAGCTTCCGGTCCTGATCCAGGCCGTTCCGCCGGATTGCTTGGCAAAGCCATAGACCTGGCTGAGTCCCAGGCCGCTGCCTTCGCCGGTATGCTTGGTGGTGAAGAACGGTTCAAACGCCTGGGCGGCGATTTCGGGAGGCATGCCCGGCCCGTTATCCGTGACGCTGAGCCAGATGAAGTCACCGGCCAGATCGTCCACTTCGGAAATCTGCGCTGTCGGAAGATGGACGTTGCGCGCGGTCAGCGTTACGATTCCGCCGGCGGGGAGCACATCCTTGGCGTTGATTGCGAGGTTCAGCAACGCAACCTCGAGTTGCGTGACGTCCGCGTTCGCATGCCACAAGCCCGCCTGCAACCGCAGTTCCAGGGTGATCTTTTCCCGCAGGGCCTGCTGCAGCAGTTCCTGCATGTCCATGACATGCCGCGCGATGTCCAGCGCATCGGTGGAAAGTATCTGCCGGCGTCCGAACGCCAGCATTTGCTGCGTCAGCTTGCTGCCGCGTTCCGTGGCGTGCAGGATGGTATTGGTGAGGCTTTCGGTGCGCGCCGGATCGGCATTCACGTACTGCAGGATGTTGCATGCGCTGGAAATGACCTGGAGCAGGTTATTGAAGTCGTGCGCCACGCCGCCGGCCAGCCGTCCAATGGCTTCGAGGCGGCGGGCTTCATTCAATGCACTCTCGATGCGCTTGCGCTCGTTGCTCTCGTCCTGCAATGCCTGGGTGCGCTCCCGGACCTGATGCTCCAGGTCGACGTTATACGCTTCGAGTTTCTGCATCTGGTCCCGCACAACATATTGCCAGGCCCGAGCCCGGCAAGCCGCTTCCAACGCGATCATCAGCGCCTCGCTGGACATGGGACGGCCGAGTACGGTGACATTGCCGAACTGCCGGAGAAACTGCCAGCGTTCCGGCGTGCCCGCCCTGCCGCGGCCGCCGCCCAGGATGATGACCGGCACGTCCGACCAGACCGGCTGCGCCTGGAGGCAACCCTGCAGCGCGTCGCCGGAATCGATCAACGCTTCTTCCGTCAATAGCACCGCCGCCGTGGAATCGTTGAATGCCGCGCATAGTGCCGCGCCGGATTCGCAGATTTGGGCGGCAACGCCGGTTCGCTCGATGGTTTGGGTCAGCGTCTGCGCATCGCGGCCGAACGATGCGAGAACCAGGACGACGGCATGTTCCAGTGAAATGAATGGCACACTCATTTCGGTACGTTACCCTCATGTCCCCCTTTTCCAATGAAGCGCGGAACGCCGGTCAGCACGCCTTCGAATTCATGGAGTTGCGGTCCGACCTGCACGCCGGAGTCTGTCAGCGTGAATTCGCGGATCGTCGACTCGTGCCGGCCCGGACGCTTCTTCACGACCGAGATGGCCTTGTGAACCGCGCCATCGGCTTCGTAAAAGCGAAGGAGGATCACGGTATCGGTGATGTAGGTGACATCCAGCGGGTCATGCACGTTTTCGAGCAGCCCGGTCTGCCCGACGATGATCAGGCACAACACGCCCATGTTGCTGAGGTACGAGAGCAATTCATGCATCTGCAGCATCAGGGCCTGCTCCTCGTGCATGGTTTCCATGTATGAATTCAGGCTGTCGATGACGACGATACTCACGTCCCTGTCTTCCACCTGCCGGCGCACTTTCCAGATGAATTCGCCGGGAGAAATGCGGGTGGGATTGATCCGCTCCCAATGCACGGAGTCACGCTTGATGGCATCGGAAATGGACATGGAAAGACCGGTGGCGCGTTCCAGCAGCGTTTCCGACGACTCATCGAATGAAAAGTAGGCGGCGCGTTCGCCGCGTTTGGCGGCGGCGTTGGCATATTGAAGAGCCAGCGATGATTTTCCGGCACCGGACGGACCGAGGATGAGGGCGGAATTGCCTCGCACCATTCCGCCGCCGAGAAGGTCGTCCATCTCTGGTATGTCGCTGGATATCGGCTCGTGCGCGAATTCCTTGTGATGCTCGTCGGCGATCAGGCTCGGAAACATTAACACTTCGTTCTTGGTGATCGCGAAATCATGCCAGCCGCTCTGGTAATCCGCCCCGCGCATCTTGATGATGCGCATGCTTCGGCGCACGGAGCCGAACGACCGCTCGCGCTGCTCAAGCAAGATTACGCCGTGGACGGTGCTTTCCAGCTCGTAGCCGCGCGGCTCGGCGGTCAGGTCATCCAGCAACAGCACGGTGGAGTCGCGTTTCAAAAGGAATTGCTTCAATGCGATGATCTGCCGCCGATAACGCATGGCATCTTCCGCCAGCAAGCGGATCTCGGACACCGAATCGATGACCACGCGGGTCGGGTTGTACTTTTCGATGCAGTCGGTGATGAGCTTGATCGTCTTGCTCAATTCCACTTCGGCCGGGAACAGGACGCTCTGCTGGTCGGCGAGGTTCGCTTCGACGGGCACGATTTCACAAATGTCGATGCCGTCCAGGGACCAGTCGTGGCTCTCTGCAGTGCCGCGCAGCTCCTGCTCGGTCTCGGAGAGGGCGATGTAAAGACACCGTTCCCGCTGCTCGGCACCCTTAACCAGGAACTGCATGCCGATACTGGTCTTGCCGGTGCCAGGTTTTCCTTCGAGTAAATGAATGCGGCCCTTCAGGAGGCCGCCACGCAAGATGACGTCCAGCTCCGGCATGCCGGTCTGCAACTTGTGGAAAGCGGTCAACTCATGTCCTTTATGATTTTTGCCTGATGATCGGAAAGCAAAAAGCCATATCACAGCAGATGACCAGCATGCGATGATGAAACTTATGCAATGTTGAGCACGCAGTATAGGGTGAAACCCAACCTACGCTCGCTCCTTGGACCCGGCGAAGCTGGGTTGAGATCAAAAAACCGGCAAATAAAAGATACACGCATGTTGGGCTTGTCACGCCATTGTTCTGGCACAAACCAGGCCGCGCTTGCGGGTTTAGTGAGACTAACGGACCGTCCGCAATAACTAACAAATCAGGCTTAATCCGGTGACTTTTTCTCAAGACGGATTGCGGCGTAGTCCGTTGAAGGCATGACGTCGCAACACTGCAGCAGACGGTTTGCCGGGTCACCATGAGAAATCTCGTCATTGGCTGATTATTGACAAATTCGACTCCAGTTGCCTCAAGGGACTTATTGATTTGTGCGACAATAACTAAACCTATAACAAACCGTGTCTATGGCATTAGCGGGGGAGCTAATTACCATGGGTGAAAGGCGATCAAATGAATAACAACACTTCGCCCGCCCGGCAGGACGCGGTCGCGGATTTAATCCGGCATTACCCCTGGGAGCGTACACCGCTCGGGCCGATCGCCGGCTGGCCGGAGCGCCTGCGCGGCGTCATGGACGCGATGCTGCTCGATCCGGTTCCAACCGCGATTCTTTGGGGCAGGGAAGGGATACTTCTCTACAACGCCGGATACGCCGACATCTGCGGACACCGGCATCCCCGCGTCTTGGGAACCCCTTTGCGCGAGGCTTGGCCGGAAGCCGCGGATTTCAATGGCAAGATGCTGGACGATGTCATGGCAGGCCAGAGCCTCGTTTTCCGTGACGCCTGTTTCAAGCTTGACCGTGACGGCGTCATGCGCGATTCCTGGTTCGATTTGTATTACGGGCCCCTGGCCGACGCCGAAGGCAAGGTCGTGGCGGTGAAGGCGACGGTCGTCGAAACCACCGAGAAGGTCATGGTCGAGCAACGGCTTACCGCGCAGCAGCGCGAGTTGACGCAAGTGGCGGCCCGGCTGCAAGGGTTGGCGGCTGCCACCTCCGATGTGATCTATCGCATGAGCCCGGATTGGGACGTCATGTGCGAGCTTGATGGCCGCGGCTTCATCAAGGATACCCAGGTGCCGTATCGCTCGTGGATCACGGACTACATTCCGGCAGACGAGCAGGACCGCGTAAATACCGCGATTGCCGACGCAATCCGAAACAAGGCGATGTTCGAGCTCGAGCATCGTGTGAGGCGAATTGATGGCAGCATAGGATGGACCTTGTCCCGTGCCATCCCGATGCTGAACCAGCATGGCGATATTGAAGAATGGATCGGCGCGGCCAGTGACATCAGCAAGCGCAAGCAGGCGGAACACGCGCTGCGGGAGAGCGAGCAATTGTTCCGCACGCTGTTCGAGTCGATCGACGAAGGCTTCTGCGTCATCGAATTCATCGATGGTCCGCATGGTCACCTGAGCGATTACGTGCACGTCATGGCCAATCCTGCCTATGCGATCAATGCGGGAATCGCGAACGTGGTCGGCCAGCGCGTGCGCGAAATGCTCCCGCTCGAAGCGGCGGGATGGGTTGAAATCTACAGGCGGGTGTTGCTCACCGGGGAACCCGTCCGCTTCCAGCGCGAACTCGTGCACACCGGACGCCATCTGGAACTGGCCGCGCTGCGCATCGAACCGGCGGAACGCCGCCAGGTAGCGGTCCTGTTCCGCGACGTGACCCAGCGTCATCAAACCGAGCTCGCCTTGCGCGACCTGAACGAAACGCTGGAGCGCCGCGTGGTGGAGGAGGTCGAGCGGCGCACCCACACCGAAGGCGCCTTGCGGCAGGCGCAGAAAATGGAAGCGGTGGGACAGCTGACGGGCGGCATCGCGCACGACTTCAACAACATGCTCGCCGTTGTCTCGAACGCACTCGAGCTCGTTCGCCACCGCGTCGAGACCAGCGACGAGCTTGCCAGCAAATACTTCGGGCTCGCGGAAGGCGGCATCACCCGCGCTTCGGATCTGACGCGGCGCCTGCTCGCCTTCTCGCGGCAACAGCCCTTGCATCCCAGGCCTGTCCCGGTGAACGACTTGATCAGCGGATTGCTGCTGCTGCTGCGGCATTCGCTGGGCGGCGCCATCATCGTCGATACGGTGCTCGCGGCCGATGCATGGCTGACGTATGTCGACCCGAACCAGCTTGAAAACGTGATCCTGAATCTCGCCGTCAACGCGCGTGACGCCATGGCGCTCGGCGGCCGGCTGACGATAGAAACCCGCAACTGCGTACTGGACGAACACTCCGGACCCAGCCTGGCCGCCGTGCCGCCCGGGCCCTATGTCGCAATCGTGGTCAGCGACACCGGATCCGGCATGTCGCCGGACGTGATGACGCGAGCCTTCGATCCTTTCTTCACGACGAAGGAAGTCGGGCGCGGCACCGGTCTTGGGCTGAGCCAGGTATATGGCTTCGTGCGCCAGTCCGGCGGGCAGGTCATCCTCGACTCCATTTCAGGAAAGGGCACGATCATCGAGATGTACTTGCCGCGCTACACCGGCAATGCGAGCGCCGAAGTCGTGGAAAAGGCGCCGGCCGAGATCGTGCCCGGAAATCTGGAAGCGGTTCTCGTCACCGATGACGAAGACAGCGTGCGCATGCTACTCGGCGAAATGCTGACCTACCTCGGCTATCGCGTGTTCTGCGCGGAGGGCGGCGCGGCCGCGTTGCAGATTCTCGCAGATTATCCGGAAATCAAGCTTCTGGTCACCGATGTCCTGATGCCGGAGATGAACGGACGGGAACTGGTCGATGAGGCGTTGAAGCGATATCCCGGCCTCAAGATCCTGTTCACTACCGGCTATGCAGGGAATGTCGCCCTGTCCAGCCAGATGACCGAGCAGCACATCCGTACGCTCATGAAGCCGTTCGTCATCGCGGATCTCGCGTCGCACATCAGGGAGGCACTCGATACC
Organism: Noviherbaspirillum galbum; assembly: GCF_010974945.1. Lineage (GTDB taxonomy): Bacteria > Pseudomonadota > Gammaproteobacteria > Burkholderiales > Burkholderiaceae_D > Noviherbaspirillum > Noviherbaspirillum galbum. The sequence continues at coordinate 27,596 of NZ_JAAIVB010000062.1, forward strand.
TCCGATAAAAGCCTGCATTGATCGGCATTGGATTGCATTTGCGCATTCCGGCAAGATTCTGCTGCAACACGTCTTCAAACAATCACCATGCTCATTCGCGTACTTTTCGCCGGTATCGTCGCAACCTTGGCGCCTCTCCTTGCCGCAGCCCAGTCCGCGCCATTTGAAGTCAAGACCGTCGCTTACAAAGGGAAACTTCCCTACGTCGAATCCGGCGATGCCAGGCGCGATGCACGCATCAACCATCGCATCTTCCTCGACATGGCCGAGCAGCCGGCCCCGGCCAGGTACTCCGACGGAATCAAGGTACCCAAGGAACAGGACGGGCTCCAGGGCAGTTCGGACTTCGGCTTCTTGGTGTTGCGCAACGACGGGCGCGTGCTGGCGCTCGACGTCGACGCGGAAGGCTGCGGCGCTTACTGCGAGCATTACTCGACCACATATAACTTCGACGCGGCTACCGGGCGCATGATCTTTGCATCGGATATATTCACGCCGGCAGGCGGCAGGACGCTCTTGAACCAGAACCTCGCGAAACGCCTCGCCGAGTACAAGAGAGCCATCGCCGCCCTGAACAAGGATGCCGCGGCCAATCGAAGGAAGAAGCGTATCGCCACGCCCTGGCCGCAGCCAAGGCCCGACAGCAAGCAGGACGAGGAAGAAGATCGCATCGCGACCGCTATCGAGATGTACGAGAGTTGCATGGAGTCGATGCGTTCGCCCGATCACGGCAAGTACTTCACGCTGGCGAATGCATCCCTGCAAATCGACGGCGAGTCCATTACCTTTTTGAACGGCCGCTGCAGCAACCACGCCATGCGTGCGCTGGACGAGGTGGGCGACCAGAAAAACGCATACAAGATCGCGGACCTCGCGCCGCATTTTTCCGCATACGGCAAATATCTCCTGATGGGCGGCCCGCCGGCAGCGCCGCGCGCCGAGCCCTATCGCCAGGTCCTGCAAGGCCGCGTCGGGCAGGCGGCCATCACGCTGTTGTTGTCCGAGCGCTACAGCGACGGTTCCTTGTCCGGCATCTACTTCTACAACAAATACCGGAAGCCCATCCCGCTGAGCGGCAAGGTGAACGGCAACGAAATCGAACTCACCGAGTCCGAGAGTACAGAGTCCCCCAAGCCATTGATCCGGGTGGCGGTCAAGGGCGACAAGCTCGAAGGCCACTGGATCGGCAAGCAGACCATCGACTTCCGGGTTGCACCCTGATCGCTTCCGCGGCTGTTGAAAAATGCTGGATTGCTGCGGAAACCGTCGAGGAGGATCGATTTCCGCAGCGCTGCCGATATGTGCAGCTGGTCGGCTACCTGACCAGCGGGCACGGTGCATCACCCAGATCGGGTTTGCTCTCCTGGCAACTTCGAACTATTTCAAGGCATCTGCAATCGCCTGTATCTCCGCGGCAGTCAACGAAATGCTTTGCATCGCGGGGACGGTTGCGATCGCATTCGATATTTGAAGGGCGGTCCTCCCGCGTTTCGTTGAATTCGCCAGGTCTCCATGGCAGCTTGCACAGTTGGCCGCGTAGAGTTGCGCGCCAGTTGGCGTCGGTGTTGGTGTTGGTGTTGGTGTTGGTGTTGGTGTTGGTGTTGGTGTTGGTGTTGGTGTTGGTGTTGGTGTTGGTGTTGGTGTTGGTGTTGGTGTTGGTGTTGGTGTTGGTGTTGGTGTTGGTGTCGGTGTTGGTGTTGGTGTCGGTGTTGGAGTCGGTGTCGGTGTTGGAGTCGGGCGAACCGCCTTCTCCATGGTTATCTGCGCGGTAATGTTAATTGGCGCACGTCGGTTGGTAAATGAAAGTGGCGAAATGGAAATCGTATAGGCATTACCGTCAACTGTAATCGTCTGCGGACTTCCGAAATCCACTCGGAAATCTTCAGCCGCATCATCGACGCACTGCGGCAACTGGTCTGCAGTCGCGGGGTTGTCGCAAATGGCGATGAGAGTCGGGTTGCCTGACGCGGCCGTACCGCCCACGAAATTGGTTGCCATTCCATTGAATGTGACCGGCATGCCTCCAAGATCGAATGTCAGCATCATGCCGAGGTAGGCAAGACTTCTGCCATCGCCCACGGGGAAGGTTCCCAATGCGATCAATGCACGCTCATTGAGTGCTGCCTCGCCGAGCTTGAGTACCACCGGGTGGCCGGTATTGATCCTGAAGGTGCCCGGATCGATGGTCGCCGTTGGCAGGTTGAGTCCACAATCGAAACCATCCGTGCCGCCGCTTGTGAGAAGTTGTGAGCTGAAGCCCGCAACGAACTGCCTCGGAGTGCATCCAGCCTGAGTTGCCCTGCTGCTTGAATAATCCGGACCTTTCGTCAGGGTTACGCCGGTAATGGATATGAGCGTACTCGCGTTATTGTTCGCGTTGTTGCTCGGACCGCCCTTCTTGTCTGCTTCGCCTGCCGAGCCGGCAGAGGAGGCGCCCGCTGCCAGGACTTGCGGGGCTGCCGCAGTATTGGCGGTCGGGTCTGTAGAAGTATCAGAGCTCCCGCCGCAGCCTGCAAGCAGTGCAGCAATGCAGGAAAGGCTGAATTTCATTCGCATGGCATTCTCCTCTATCTACAAGGAATTGACTTGATTCCAACTGGTATGCTCCCTGTATGGCCATACGCGGAACAAGACACTACAGCGGATTACCTATTGGTTTAGGGGATAACCGCAATGAGCAAACCAGCCCCGGGAGTCTCGGTTGCTGATGGTATTGATGGCTTTTCTAATCGCCTCATCGAGCTCCTCACGCGTACGTGCTT
>NZ_JAAIVB010000063.1 GCF_010974945.1 Noviherbaspirillum galbum
GATCAGCAGCATGATGGAACCGTGCCTGCGGAAGAGCCGCTGGAACAGTTCGTCGCTCCCGACGGAGGACGAAAAGCTGATCGGTTCGTCGGCTTTCATTTGCAGAGCATCAAGGTCTGGTCGGCGCGATAAGATTCCTGAAGTAAATCACAGTTTGCCGTCCTTGGGGTTCAATGCCCGTGGAAATCGCCGCAAATCGTCGCGCCGCATGGACGATGGTTGCGCGCTTTCCACGGATCGGGAAGCCGCGCGATGCGCATGCCAATCAGGTCTTCATTGCCGGATCGAAGAGCTGGACGTTCGCGCGGCCTGCCTTCTTCGCATGGTACATGGCGGTGTCGGCGCAGCCGATCAGGAGGGACGCATCCTGCCCATGCTCGGGGAAGAGGCTGATGCCGATGCTGGGCGTGACGCTCAGCGCATGGTCCTCGATGAAGTAAGGCTGGGCCAGCGCGCCCTGCACCCGTTGCGCCGCTTCCACCGCCGCCGTCGCGGACTGCATCTCGGGCAGCACCAGGATGAACTCGTCTCCGCCGAAGCGCGACACCGTATCGACGGCGCGCAGCAGCTTGCGCAGGCGCGCGGCCGTCGCCTGGAGCAGCAGGTCGCCCACCCGGTGCCCATGCTTGTCGTTGATGGGCTTGAAGCGGTCGAGGTCGATGAACAGGACCGCGACCCGCCCCTGGTGGCGGCGCGCCATCTCGATGGCCTGCTCCAGCCTGTCTTCCATCAGGCGCCGGTTCGGCAGGCCGGTCAGGGCATCGTGCTGGGCGAGATAGCGGATCTGCTGTTCCGCCAGCTTGCGTTCCTGGATTTCGGCATGCAGGCGCGCGTTGGCCATCGCCAGCTCGGCGGTACGTTCCTGCACCCGGCGCTCCAGTTCTTCGTGCGCGCGCAGCAGCGCCTGCTCGGCGTTCTTCCTCTCGGTGATGTCTTCCACGATGAAGATCGTGCCCTTGCGGTGGTCGCTCGGGTCAATCGCGCGGCCGAGCATCCGGCACCAGAACAGCGAGCCGTCGCGCCGCTTCATCTGCAATTCCGTATCGAGGCGCTGGCCGCTGCCCAGGATGGGACCGGCGATGCTGCTCAGGGCGGCGAATGCCTGTTCCGACGGATAGACGATGGAGGTTGACTGGCCGATGAGTTCGTTGCCGGGCCAGCCGTACATTTCGGAGAAGCGGGGATTGCAGTGCCGGAAGCGGCGGTCGCGGGTAAAGATGATGCCCAGCGAGGCATTGTCGAGGATGGCCTGGTATTCCAGCAATTGCTGGCGAAGCTCGTCCTCGCCGCCAATGATCGCGTCATGGATGGTATCGATGTACATGATGGCGCCCCCAACGTTCTCCGCGCAACCCACGCACGCATGCCGCGATTCCGTGAGTGCCGTTCTTATTTTGATGTCCGCCCGCCCTCGCGCTGCCGATGTGTTGCCCGGCAGGGAAAGCCAGCGTCAGGATATATCCTACTATTACTTTCAAGAAATAGCGTTGAACGGATGGCAACATGTCGCCGCAAAATGCATTGCGGGCGGCGGGGGTCATGCGGATTATGGGGGGAGTCAGTCTCGCGTCCCGCCGGACAGGATGTCGAAGGTCTTGCGCGCGGTGGAGCGTTGCGGCTTGTCCCGGCCTTCCAGGAAAGCCTGGGCCGCGCGAGCTTCGTTCGCGGCGTCGATGGCCAGCGATCCGGACCGCACCTGCACCGGCATTTGCGCCGGGGAGGCCGTCCTTGCCGGCGGCGTGCCCTGGATCAGGTCCAGCACGTTGTCGCTGCGCCAGGCAACCAGGCAGGACGCGAGCAGCACGAGGATGAGGATGGTTTTCATGGCATGGATATCGAGGTAAAGCCATTTCGGCACGCGCTGGCGGCTTGTGGCCGCCGGTTGCAGCTTGCCGGTCGCCGGTCCGGCGGCATTTCGACAGGCGCATTACCATAGCATGCCGTGCCGGGTGGCCCAATCCCATGAATATAGTAAGAATGGCGGGAGCGGCCCGGCCGGCGGCATTCCATCCCTACCTAGAGCAACAAGGAGCAGCATGAACATTACTTTGTACGGCGCCGGCGCGGTGGGTGGCCTGATCGGCGCCCGCCTGGCGGCTTCGGGCAACGACGTCAGCGTCATTGCGCGCGGCCGCACGCTGGACGCGATCCGCGCGCACGGTTTGCGCCTGCAGTCGGACGATGGCACGAAGGCCTTTCCCGTCGAGGCCGGCGACGATCCGCGCCGCTTCGGCGTGCAGGACCTCGTGGTGCTTGCGGTCAAGGCGACCGGCTTGCAGGAAGTGGCCCGGCACATCGCGCCGCTGCTCGGCCCGGAAACGATCATCTTGACGGCAATGAACGGCGTGCCGTGGTGGTTCTTCGACGCGATCGAAGGGCCGCTGGCGGGCACCCGCCTACCCTCGCTCGATCCGCAGGGCGTGCTCGCGAAGGCCATGCCCGCCTCGCAGGTCATCGGCTGCGTGGTGCACCTGTCGAGTTCCTGCCCGGAACCCGGCCTGGTGAAGCCGGGCTTCGGCAACCGCCTGATCGTGGGCGAACCGGCAGGTGGCCGCAGCGCCCGGCTCGACAAGGTCGCCGCCTTGCTGGCCGAGGCCTGCTTCGACACCGAAGCGAGCGCCGACATCCGCTCCGACATCTGGTACAAGCTCTGGGGCAACATGACCATGAATCCCGTATCGGCCATCACCGGCGCGACCGGCGACAGGATGCTCGATGATCCGCTGGTGCGCCGGTTCTGCCTGGCCGTGATGCAGGAAGCCGCCGACATCGGCGCCAGGATAGGCTGCCCGATCACGCAAAGCGGCGAAGACCGCATGGAAGTCACGCGCAAGCTCGGCGCCTTCAAGACGTCCATGCTGCAGGACGCCGAGGCGCGGCGGCCGCTGGAGATCGACGCGCTGGTGACCGCGGTGCATGACATCGGCAAGCTGGTCGGCGTGGCCACGCCGAACGTCGATGCCTTGCTGGGACTGGTGCGCCTGTTCGGCCAGAGCCACGGCCTTTATCCGCGGGAAGCATCCTTTCCCTGACGTAACGCAAGCCCGCCGCATGTGCGGACGACGCAAACCATGCAAACGGCCGGCGATCGCAGTACCATGATGATCCCGGCCGGCGGCATGCCGGCTTACTCTCATTGATGGCGAACATGATTGACCTGAACGAAGACAACGACAACGCACCGGTACAGATCACCGACGATCGGTTCATCGAACAAAAGATTTTTGATTCCCGCTTTGTATTCGTGTTTGGCGGCATCAACGACAAGCTCGCCAAGGACACCGCCCGCCGCCTGATCGCGCTGGCCGACCAGTCCGACGCGCCGATCACCATGCTGGTGTCGTCCCCCGGCGGCCACGTTGAGTCCGGCGACGTGATCCACGACGTGGTGAAATTCATCGGCGTGCCGGTGAACATGATCGGCAGCGGCTGGGTCGCCAGTGCCGGCACCCACCTGTTCCTCGCCGTGCCGAAGGAAAGGCGCTTCTGCCTCAAGAACACGCGCTTCCTGATCCACCAGCCGAGCGGCGGCATGGGCGGCCAGGCGTCGGACATCGCGATCCAGGCCAAGGAAATCATCCGCATGCGCGAGCGCATCGCCCGCGTGATCGCCGAGGAAACCGGCCAGCCGCTCGAGAAGGTGCTCAAGGACATCGACCGCGACTACTGGATGTCGCCCGAGGAAGCGATCGACTACGGCCTCGTCTCGAAGATCATCAACAGCCGCAAGGACATCGCCTGATCCATCAGAAGCACTGCACGAAGGCGCCGTTGGTCGTGCACAGGCGGCCGCTGCCGCTGGTGACCGCGCCGCCCGGCGCGGCGCCCGGGCCGTTGTAGCGTCCGCCTTCGCTGTTCCAGCAACCGCCGCCATCGCAGCCCGTGATGGTGGGCGGAGGCGCCGGCACCGTGACATTCGGCACGGTCACCGGCGCGGCCTCGCGCCGCGGCGCCTCCTTGGGCGGCGTCACATCCCTGACCGAAAGCGGCGGCGAGAGCACATGCGGATGCCGCTTCGCCGACAGGCCTTCGGCGCACTTGTCCTTTCCCGCGGCGCATATGTCCTGGGGGTTCGGTGGATTCTGCCGAGCACGCTCCCGGGATGACTCCTGGGCTTGTCCCTGCACTTGCCCCTGTACTTGACCCCCTGCCTGTTCCTGCGCAGCCCCTTGCGGGGCATGCAATTCCGGATGCCACTCCTGTGCCTGGCTACCCGCTGCAAGCGCCAGCATGCCTCCCAGCATCACCACCATGATTCGATTCATGTCGCCCTCCTGCTTCTGAGGGTTTGACCTTGCAGGCGGGAAAAGTGCCATCGCGCCGCAGTTCCGAGCGGCCCAACGGCCGGAGACCGGTCAGGAGAAGGCCTGGCGCAGGAAGTGTGGCACCCGGGCGGCGCTCAGCGCATTCAAGCGTTCCAGCAATTCGGGGTCGATGCGCTCCACGCCATAGGTCTGCCCGAGATAATCCGCCGCGTGCAGCAGCACCCGGGCGCTAGCTTCCGCGTCCGCCTCGGCGCGGTGCGCCTGCCCGCTGAAGCGGATGCCCAGCGCGCTCGACAGCATCCCGAGCTTGTAGCTCGGCAGGCCGGGAAACAGCCTGCGCGACAGCTTGAGCGAGCACACCATGCGCCGGTAGCGCGGCCGCATTCCCAGCGCCAGGCTTTCCGAGTTCAGGAATTTTTCATCGAAGCTGGCGTTGTGCGCCGCCAGCGTGTCGGACCCGATGAAGTCGATCAGCTCGGGGATCACCTGCGATACGCAAGGGGCGTCGTCGACCATCCGCTGGGTGATGCCGGTCAGCTGGGTGATGAATGCCGGGATGCGGACATGGCAGTTCACCAGCGAGACATAGCGTTCGACGATGTCGCCATCCCGGATGCGCAAGGCCGCGACTTCGGTGATGCGGTCGCCGGAGGCCGGGCTGAGTCCGGTGGTTTCGAAGTCGAGCATGACGATGGGCTGGCTGTACATGGCGGAGCGGTACCGGGGCGCCGGAGGCGCGGTGGAGAGGGAATCGGGAACGAAGGCGATTCTACGCCAGCCGCCGGGCAAAGACGATGGCGGAACGGCAAGCATGGCGGGTCGGGCGCCGGTTTTCATGGCGGTCCACCGGCTTCCCGCCCCGCCGGAGCGCCGGATTGCACGGCTGTCATGCCTGAACGGCTACACTATCGGTTTTTGCGCCGGTGTTTTCCTTCCGGCTTTCCTTCCGCCCCGCATGCCATCATGACCACCTTCCATCTCGAAAACGTCAACGTCGCCTCCTTCGAATCCATGCCCACCCCGGAGGAACTGCACGCGCGGCTGCCGCTGTCCGAGGCCGCCGGCACCGTGGTCACGCAGAGCCGCGAAGCCCTGCGCAACATCCTCGACCGCAAGGATCCGCGCCTGTTCGCGGTGGTCGGACCCTGTTCCATCCACGACCCGGTCGCCGGCCTCGACTACGCGCGCCGGCTCAAGGCGCTGCAGGAAGAGGTGAAGGACACCCTGCTGCTGGTGATGCGGGTGTATTTCGAAAAGCCGCGCACCACCACCGGCTGGAAGGGCTACATCAACGACCCGGACATGGATGATTCCTTCCACATCGAGCGCGGCATGGCGAACGCGCGCCGCTTCCTGCTCGACGTGTGCGAGCTCGGCCTGCCGACCGCCACCGAAGCGCTGGACCCGATCTCGCCGCAATACCTCGGCGACCTGATCGCCTGGACCGCCATCGGCGCGCGCACCACCGAGTCGCAGACCCACCGGGAAATGTCTTCCGGCCTGTCGACGCCGGTCGGCTTCAAGAACGGCACCGACGGCGACATCGGCATCGCCATCAACGCCATCCTTTCCGCTTCGCATCCGCATTCCTTCCTCGGCATCAACGGCCAGGGCTCGGTCGCCATCGTGCGCACCAGCGGCAATCGCCATGGCCACGTGGTGCTGCGCGGCGGCGACGGCCGGCCGAACTACGACACCGTGTCGGTGGCGATGGCGGAGCAGGCGCTGGCCAAGGCAAAGCTGCCTGCCAGCATCGTGGTCGACTGCTCGCACGCAAACAGCTTCAAGAACCCCGACCTGCAGCCGCTGGTGATGGCCGACGTGGTCAACCAGATCCGCTTCGGCAACCAGTCGCTGGTCGGCGTGATGATCGAGTCCAACATCGTCGGCGGCAAGCAGTCGATTCCCGCCGACCTCTCGAAGCTGGTCTACGGCTGCTCGGTCACCGATGGCTGCGTCGGCTGGGACGTGACGGAAACCATGCTGCTGGATGCGCACAAGGCGCTGAAGGACGTGCTGCCCCGCCGCGTCAAGCCATCCTGATCGGCAGCGCCCCGTCCCGAAGCCTGTTGAACCAACCGCAAGCCACCGCGTCTTTCCAGAGACGGGCGGCTCGCGCCTTCGATCCCTCGCCAACCTGCATCCATCCAGCATGCCCATTTTCCGGTCCGAGACTTCTTCGCCGCCACGCCGTCCCGCCGCAACGATCCGCTTGCCGGCGTTTGCCGCGGCGCTGTTGTGCGCGGTGTTCGCCCTGTCTTCCCACGCCGCGGACGAACGCGACATGAACAAGCGCGCCGCGCCCTGCATGGCCTGCCATGGCAAGGAAGGCCGCGCCGCCAGCGACGGCTACTACCCCCGCATCGCCGGCAAGCCGGCCGGCTACCTGTACAACCAGCTGGTCAACTTCCGCGATGGCCGGCGGCAGCAATATCCGCTCATGACCCACTTGGTGCAGCACCTGTCCGACGACTACCTGAAGGAAATCGCCGAGTATTTTTCCGCGCTGCATGCCCCCTACCCGCCCGCCCAGTCGGTGGAAGGCGCAACGCCCCAATTGCTGGAAAAAGGCCGGGCCCTGGTGGTGAACGGCGATCCGGCGCGCAACATCCCGTCCTGCGCTTCCTGCCACGGCGAAGCGCTGACCGGCGTCGTGCCCTCCACTCCGTCGTTGCTGGGGATTCCGCGCGATTACATCAATTCGCAGTTCGGCGCCTGGCGCGAAGGCACCCGGCGCGCGGCGGCTCCCGACTGCATGGGCCAGATCGCCAAGCAGCTCGCGCCAGAAGAGGTGTCGGCGGTGTCCGCCTGGCTGGCCTCGCAATCCATGCCGGCCGATCCCGCGCCGTCCACCAAGACGCTCAAGCTGCCGGTGGCCTGCGGCAGCGTGCAGGGGAGCGGACGATGAAACGCCTTATCCTGACCTTGCTGGTCGTCGTTGCCGTCGCCGCCGGCTTGGTCGCGTGGCTCGGAACGCGCAACGACGCGCCCGTCGCCGCCACGCCCGTCCCGGCCGATAAGGCAGCCTGGATCGCACGCGGCGAATACCTGGTGCGCGCCGGCGACTGCGTGGCCTGCCACACCGCGCGCGGCGGCATGCCCTATGCGGGCGGCAGGGCGATCCGCACCGGCTTCGGCACCTTCTATGGCCCCAACATCACGCCCGACAAGGACACCGGCATCGGCGACTGGAGCGCCGACGACTTCTGGCATGCGCTGCATGACGGCAAGGGCAAGAACGGCACGCTGCTGTATCCGGCCTTTCCCTTCCCGAACTACACCCGGGTCAGCCGCGCCGACGCGGATGCGATGTTCGCCTACCTGCAATCCCTGCCGCCGGTGCGCCAGGCAAGCAGGAAACCGGAGCTGCAGTTTCCCTTCGACCAGCGGATCCTGCTGGCCGGCTGGCGCGCCCTGTATTTCCGGCCCGGCGTGTTCGAGCCTCAGCCCGGGCAAAACGCCGAGTGGAACCGTGGCGCCTATCTGGTCCAGGGACTGGGGCATTGCAACGCCTGCCACACGCCGCGCAACATCCTCGGCGCCACCCAAGCCAAGGCGGACCTGAGCGGCGCCATGATCCCGATGCTCGACTGGTACGCCTCGCCGCTGACCGGGGAAAAAGATGCCGGCCTCGGCGCCTGGAAGGTCGAGGAAGTCGCCGACCTGCTCAAGACCGGCGTGTCGATGAAGGGCGCGGTTTCCGGCCCGATGGCGGAAGTGGTGCGTGAAAGCCTGCAGCACCTGTCCGGCGAGGACGTGCGCGCGATGGCGGTCTATCTCAAGTCGCTGCCGCAGCATCCATCCGAGGAAAAGGCGCCGTCTCCCGGGCCGGAACACGAGGCCCAGCTGGCGCTGGGCGCGTCGCTGTACGAAAAGCATTGCGTGGACTGCCATGGCGCGAATGGCCAGGGCGAAGGTCCGCATTATCCGCCGCTCGCGGGCAACCGCGCGGTGACCTTGTCCTCCCCAACGAACGTGATCCGCATGGTGCTGCATGGCGGCTATCCGCCGAGCACGGGCGGCAACCCCCGCCCCTATGGCATGCCGCCGTTCAGCGCGATGCTCAGCGACGAGGAAGTGGCGGCGGTGGTGTCGTCGATCCGTAATGCCTGGGGCAACCGGGCTTCGCTGGTGCAGTCGGGACAGGTCAACCGCTACCGCGCGGTGGTGGTGGACTAGCGTCCCGTTCCGGGCAGGCGCCGGTGGCAACGACCGGCCGGGTGGCAAATCGGTATCATGTCAGGATCGCCACCCGGAACCCGACCATGCTGCAAACCCCTCAAGCCTTCTCTCCGCTCGTCCGCCGGCTGGAGCACGAACAGCCGCATACCTTCCTGTTCCGCGGCGACGAGCTGCTGCTGCGCGGCGATGACCTGACGCTGCCGCCGGCAACCGACGCCGCCCTGCTGGCCTTGCCGCCGGAACGCATGCACGCCGTCGGCATGCTCGAGGATCGCTACTGCCATGCGGCCTGGCTGGATGCGTCCGTCGCGCCGCCAACCGGATACGCCTTCCGCAAGCTGCGCACCCTGTTCGGCATCTGGGACGATGGCATGGTGGCCCTGGCGGGACGCGCCTACCAGATCGTGGAATGGGCGCGCACCCACCGCTTCTGCGGCGCCTGCGGCACGGCCACGGCCTATCTCGATCACGAACGCTGCGCCCGCTGCCCACAGTGCGGCATGACCGCCTACCCGCGCATTTCGCCCGCGATGATGGTCCTGGTGCGCAGGGGCGACGCCATCCTGCTGGCGCGCAATGCCATGTCACCCACCAACCGCTTCAGCGCGCTGGCAGGCTTCCTGGAGCCCGGAGAATCGGTGGAGGAAGCGGTGCACCGGGAGGTCATGGAAGAGGTCGGCTTGAACGTGACCAACCTGCGCTACTTCGGCAGCCAGTCATGGCCCTTCCCGCACTCGCTGATGATCGCCTTTACGGCGGACCACGCCGGCGGCGACATCCAGGTCGATCCCACCGAAATCGCGGAAGCCCGTTGGGTAGGGCCGGGCGATCCGCTGCCGGAAATCGCGCCCGACTTCTCGATTGCCGGCAGGCTGATCCGCGCCCATCTGCCCTGACGGGCCACGGCGGACACTCGCGGCGGCGCAAAAAAAAACCGCACAAGGCGAATCCTTGTGCGGGTGAAAATCCGCTCCGAGGGAGGGAGAGCGGATGAGGAGCTTGTGCGCTGCGTCAGGACAGCTGCTGGATGCCGGCGAGCACCCAGCCGCCCTGGCCTGATGCCGGCTTGACCAGGTTCCACACTTCCGCGAAGGCTTCCGCCGGGGCGTTCTCCGCTTCGCGGATCATGCCGCTGAACCGCACGCTGGCCATGTACTGGTCGCCGATCTGCTCCATGGCAGCCAGCTCGGCGTCGAGCGATACCACGTCGGTATGGTTGGTCGACGGGCCGCGCTCCTGCAGTTGCAGCTTCAGCTCGGCGTACATCTCGGGCGAGGTGAATTCCTTCAGGTCGTTAATGTCCGCCTTGTCCCATGCCGCCTGCAGGCGGATGAAGTAGGTCTTCGCGTGGCGCAGGAAGCCTTGCACGTCGAAGCCCGCGGGCACGTCGACGACGGGGACCGCCTCAGCCACGTTCGCTGCCGCGCCGCCGCCTGCGAATTCCGCCTGGCGCGCCGCGGGCGAAGATAATGCCGGTTCGAGGCGCGAGCCGATCTCCGGCGTGGCGGCGCCAGCCGCGCCGGCATAGGCGGGACGGGGACCCGCGCTATCGCCGGATTTCCTGCGCAGCATGCGGAAGATGAAGTAACCGGCCGCTGCCAGCAAGGCGATCATCAACAGGGAGCTCAGCATGCCGGCCATTGCGCCGCTCAGGCCGAGATGCGAGAACAGTGCGCCCAGGCCCAGACCGAGCAGGGCGCCGCCGAGCATGCTCTTCCAGGGCATCGACGGTTTCGCCGCCGGTGCCTGGGGAGCCGCGGCGGGAGCGGCTTGCCTGGCGGGCTGCGGTGCGGCCTGCTGCTGCATCGGCGCAGCGGGCTGGCGGCTCACCGATTGCGACTGCTTGCCGATCGAACTGCCGCCGCCCATGCGCTTGGCATTCGCATCCACGGCCACCATGGACGCCGCGCTGGCCGCGATCATCAGGGTCACCAACAATTTTTTCATGCATCCTCCAGGGTAAGAAACCGCTTCATGCCGGGCGCCTTGCCGGCGGCCGGAAAGTCATTGACGACGAATGGATCATAGCGAAGCGCCGTCAATGGAAAAATCGAAGTAATCAGAAGGAAAACTTCGGAAAAACGGAAACGTAGCGATATTTGGCCCGTTGCGGGTCCCGGTGGAATTTCTACGCGAGGCGGCAAATTCTCTCGCGAGACACAGCCGGGCATGGGCGGTGCGGGGAGGGGCGGCGTGGAATGCACGACTGGCCTGCATATTGCTCGCCTTCGTCTCTTCGTCGTCTCTTTTCGAGGAGTAGCGCCATGGCAAGCAACGCACATCCCACGCCGCAGAAGACCGAACGGGCCACCGAACTGCTGCATCCGGGCGACGAAGCCGCGCCGGGGACGCCGCAGACCGGGGAAGTCACCTGCCCGGAATGCGATGGCCAAGGCAATCTTGCCGGCAAGACTTGCCCGAATTGCGGCGGCACCGGCATGGTGGTCGTTACCGTCGGCGACGCCTGAGGAAGCGGAAAGGCGGCGTCAGCCCGCTACACCAGCCCGTTGTCGCTGAGTTCCTTTTTCAGGTAGGCATAGAAGACAGGCGCGGCCACCACCCCGGGCAGGCCGAACAAGGCTTCCATCACGAGCATGGCCGCCAGCAGTTCCCAGGCGCGGGCGTCGATATGGGAGCCGATGATCTTCGCGTTCAGGAAATACTCCAGCTTGTGGATGATGATCAGGAAGACCAGCGACGCGACCGCGATCTCGAGCGAATGCGACAGGCTGATGATGACGATCACGGTGTTGGAAATCAGGTTGCCGATCACCGGCAGCAGTCCGGCGAGGAAGGTCACGGCCACCATGGTCTTCGCCAGGGGCAGGTGGATGCCCGCCAGCGGCAGGATCACCATCAGGTAGATGGCGGTCAGGATGGCGTTGATGGCGGCGATCCTGACCTGGGCGAACACGATGTTCTGGAAAGCCGCATGCAGGTTGGCGATGCGCGCATGCAGCGCCGCCGACAAGGGCTTGTAGTCGGGAGGATAGGTGGTGTCGTACAACGCCGCCATCGCGCCCACCACCATGCCGATCAGTACATGGGCCAGGGTGCGGCCAGCCTGCTCGCCCATGGTCTGGGCATTCGAGGCATTGGCCCTGAACCAGCTGGAAATCATTTCCCGCAGGGCATCCGCGCCGGCCGGGACATGGGACCGCAACCATTCCGGCATCTTGCCGCGCGACGCTTCGACGATGTCCGCCAGCCGCTGCATCAGGTTTCCGATGCTGCCCGCATCGCTCTGGAAGAAGGTGACCGCGCCCCAGATCGCTGCGCTGAGCGCCAGCACGATCAGCACGACCAGCACCGTCACCGCGATCACCTTGGCGCGCTGGCTGCTGATGTTTTTCCCGAGAGCGGGCGCGAGCATGTGCACCAGGGAAAATACCAGCAGGCCGGCGAACAGCGAGGCCAGCAGGCCCGCCTTCATCACGACCAGCAGCGTAACCGCTGCCAGCACGTAAGACGCAATAGTGGTTAAATTCTTGTTGTTCTGCATATGCATGGTGGTTTTCATCCAGTCGGCTTGGCCGCCATTGTGGGCGACCATGTCCTTATTGGCAATCCTGCTTAATGCCTCCTTAACCGTCTCCTCAACATCATCGGGAAAACAATAGATGAGTCATCTTTTCACGAGCATGCAGCTGGGGTCCTTGCAGCTGACCAACCGCATCGTCGTTGCGCCGATGTGCCAGTACTCCGCCAGCGAAGGTTCCGCGACCGATTGGCACATGATGCACCTCGGGCACCTCGCGCTGTCCGGTGCGGGCATGCTGATCATCGAAGCGACTGCGGTGGAACCGCAAGGCCGCATCACCGCGGGCGATCTCGGCCTGTGGTCGGACGACAATGAAGCCGCGCTGGCGCGCGTGCTGCAGGCGGTGCGCCGCCATTCGCCCATCCCGGTCGCGATCCAGCTTGCCCACGCGGGACGCAAGGCCTCGACGCACGTGCCCTGGGAAGGCGGCCAATCCATTCCATCGACCGCGCCGCAGGGATGGCGCACCGTCGCGCCTTCCGCCATCCCCTTCGCCGGTCATGACGAGACGCCGCTGGCGCTGGACGAGGCCGGCCTGCAGCGCGTGCGCGACGCCTTCGCCGCGGCGGCCCGGCGCGCGGCCCGGCTGGGGCTGGACTCGATCGAGGTGCATGCCGCGCACGGCTACCTGCTGCATCAATTCCTGTCGCCGCTGTCGAACCGGCGCGAGGACGGCTATGGCGGGACGCTGGAAAACCGCATGCGCTTTCCGCTGGAAATCTTCGATATCGTGCGCGCCAACTTCCCGAAGGAGAAAGCGGTCGGCGTGCGCGTTTCGGCGACGGACTGGGTGGATGGCGGATGGGACGTGGAACAGACCGTCGCGTTCGCGCGAGCCCTGAAGCAGCGCGGCTGCGGCTACATCGACGTCTCGAGCGGCGGCTTGTCGCCGCTGCAGAAGATCGAACTTGGTCCCGGCTACCAGGTACCCTTCGCCGAACGCATCAAGCGGGAAGCCGGGATGCCGACGATGGCGGTCGGACTGATCACCGAGGCGCAGCAGGCCGAGGACATCATCGCGTCCGGCAAGGCGGACATGATCGCGCTGGCGCGCGGCATTCTCTACGATCCGCGCTGGCCATGGCATGCCGCCGCGGCCCTGGGCGCCCAGGTGGATGCACCGCCGCAGTACTGGCGCTCGCAGCCGCGCGAACTCAAGGAATTGTTCCGCACCAACACCATGGTCAAGTGAGGCGGCCAAGGTAACTTATGCGCTCACCAGCCGCAGGCGCGTGATCTCGGACGGTGCGCCGAAGCGCTTCGGCGGGCCCCAGTAGCCGGTGCCGCGGCTGGTATAGACCCAGAGCTGCCGCAGCCGGTTGAGGCCGGCGACATAGGGCTGCTGCATCGGCACGAAGAAATTCCACGGAAAGAATTGCCCGCCGTGCGTGTGTCCGGAAAGCTGCACGTCGAAGCCGGCATCGGCCGCGGCGCGGGCGGTGCGCGGCTGGTGCGCCAGCAAGATCTTCACTGCCGCCCCGGGCGGCGCGCCGGCGATGGCCCTGCCCGGATCGCTCTTGTGCGAGGGGTCGAAGTGATGCGCTGTGTAGTCGGTCACGCCGGCCAGCACCACCTGCCTGCCTTCGTGCTCGAGCACCACGTGGCGGTTGAGCAAGACGTTCAGGCCGAGGCGCTTCACTTCGGCGATCCATTCATGGGCGTTGGAATAATACTCGTGGTTGCCGGTCACGAAGTAGGCGCCATGCCGTGCCTGCAATCGTTCCAGCGGCGCGGTATGCGGCGCGAGGTGGCGGACGCTGCCATCGACGAGGTCCCCCGTGACCGCCACCACGTCGGCCTCGATCCGGTTCACCTTGTCGACGATCGCATCGAGGTAGCCGCGCTTGATGGTCGGGCCGACGTGGATGTCGCTGATCTGCGCGATGGTGAAGCCGTGCAATTCGCTGGGCAGGCCGCTGATCGGAATGTCGACGCTGACCACCGAGGCGACGCGGCGGGCGTTGAAGAAGCCGATGAGCGTGATGGCGCCCGCCAGCAAGGGAACCGCTGCCGCCGTGCGCTTGGAAAACAGCGGATCATGCCAGCCGGCCACGGCCGCCGCCAGCAGCGCCAGGTCGCGCAGGAAAGTCAGCACCAGCAATGAGGAGAAAGCGCCCAGCGCGAGCATGCCTACCCAGCTGAGGCGGTCGCCCCAGGGCTGGCGCACCGAATGTGCGAGCAGTCCGGCGGGGATAAGCCCGAGGGAGCAAGCCAGCAGCAGGCCGCCGGCGATCTTGAACGCCGGTTCGACCGGCAGGCCGGGCAGGATGCGCCAGCCGATGTAGGCGTGGAGCAATCCGAGCAGCACGAGTATCACGATTACACGAATTCGCATGGCTTTCCCTTGCTTGAGCGGCGGCATCGCGCGCGTTGTTCACGTGATGTTGGGGCGAATCGTGGCAGTTCAATATCAAGCGCGCAGGCAGCGGAAATGCCTGTCGAGATGGCAATCAGACGTGCGCGATGCGGTGCAGGCTCAGGATGCCGGGCGCCTGAGATTGACCAGCACCACGCCCGCCAGCACCATCAATGCGCCGATGCCGAAGCGGATGTCCACCGGATCGTGCAGGATGAGCACGCCGAAGCCGACGCCGAACATCGGCGTGAGGAAGGAAAACACCGTGACGCGCGAGGCAAGGTAACGACGCAGCAGCCAGAACCAGGCGAGGTAGCTTGCAAAGGCCACGATCACCGACTGGAAGAACAGGCTGCCCCATGCGAGCGGCGTGAGTTGCATGCCATGGTGCTGTCCGCTGCCGACCGCGATCGCGCTGAGCAGCACGCCGCAGCCGGCGAGCTGGTAGAACAGCGTGGTCGCCGGCGGCGCTTCGGAGAGCGCGCTGCAGCGGATGAGCACCGTCGTCGCGGCCCAGAACAGGCCGCCCAGCACGCCCAGCGCATCGCCGAGCAACATGTCCGTCATGCTTTTTTCGCTGCTGGAAAAGCCGTTGGAGAATGCGACCGCGACGCCGGCGAAGGCGGCAAGCACGCCGGCCCACTGCCGCGGGCTCAGCCGCTCGCCTGGCACCATCAGCTGCAGGCCAAGCACGGTGAAGATGGGCGCCGTGTAGAGAAAGACCGACATGTGCGAGGCGGTGGTGTACTGCAGGCCTACGGCGGCAAACAGGAACTCGATGGCAAACAGCAAGCCTGCGCCCAGCCCCGGCAACAAGGTGCCATCGCGTAGCGCGAGGCGCGGCCCGCGGACCAGGATGAGGCCATACACCAGCGCCGCCGCCACCAGCGACCGCAGCCCGAGCTGCAGCGTCGGGCTCACCGATGGCGCCACCGCCTTGACGGCGACCTGCTGCAGGCCCCACAAGATGCACAGGACGAGGAGCGTCAGCATGGCGGTCGCATCGAGAGGTCGGCGGTTCATTTTCATCGTGGAAAGGGCAGGGGCGACCATTGTAAGCGCAAAGCGTCCCGCGTTCCTTGCGCCATTCCTTCGGGAACGGGCTGAACCTGTGCCCCTCCGGCTTCTCTAACCTGTGCGAAACAACCTGGAGAGACAAGGCATGGAACAGAATGGCATCGACGCGGTGCAATACCTGACGGCCCAGCATCGTTTGCTGGAAGAAATGATGGACCAGGTGGCAGATGCCGACGAAGGCGAGAAGAAACAGGTGTTCGCCAGCGTGGCCGACCAGCTGACGGTCCACATCGCGTCGGAAGAGCGCATCTTTTATCCGGCGGTCAAGGCCGCGCGCACCGAGGACATCCTCCTCGAGTCGCTTGAAGAGCATCTCTCGCTCAAGCGCCTGCTGGCGGACCTGCTCGAGATGAAGCCGTCCGAACAGACCTTCGATCCCAAGTTCAAGGTGCTCAAGGAGCAGACCGAGCATCATCACAAGGAGGAGGAAGAGCACCTGTTTCCCAAGGTGCTCAAGCTGATGGATGCGGTGCGCCGGCAGGAGCTTGGCGAGGAAATGCGGGCCTTGCAGGAAGAATTGTCACGCCGTGGCGAACCGCGCGAGACGGTGACGAAGGAGACAGGATCCGCCGCGCCATTGAGATGATCGTATCCCACCCTGGAGATGGCGATGAATGCGAAACGTCGACTGAACAAGCTGGCACGGATGGCGGCCGCCCTGGCTGCCGTGGCCTCCCTGGCTGCGATGGAGCAGGCTCTCTCGCAAGACAAGTTGCCCATGCCGCGCGACCCCGGCATGCAGGCCGCGCCGGAGAAGGGCATGCCGGTTCCCGGCAATAACGGCACCAAAACGCCATCGGACTCGGGGGCGGTCGTCGTGCCGCCGACGACCGATTCCAAGTCCATCGCCACGCCGCCCAAGAGCGTCGATCCGAAGATCGATTCCGCGACCGGCAGCGTGGACAAGCGCAACAAGAAGAAGTCCGAAAGCAAGACCGGAGACAAGGATGCTCCGGTCATTGCGCGCTAGGGTGCGCTGTCGTCGCTGCCCGACGTCAAAGCCTTGCCGGCGAAGGTGGACACCACGCCTTGCGGGCTGATCTTGCGCACCGTGAAAGCCTCGGTAACGTACAGGTTGCCGGCGGCATCCACCGCCACTCCCTTGGGATAGGCGAAGCGCGCCGCAGCCCCCGTTCCATCCACGCTGCCTTCCATGCCCGCCATCCCGGCCAGCGTGCTCGTCGCGCCCTGGGGCGTGACCTTGCGGATCGTGAAGTTGTTGGTATCGGCCACGTACATCGTTCCCGCGCCATCGACCGTGATGCCGGCCGGGTAGGCGAAGGCCGCGGCGGCACCGGTGCCGTCGGCGCTGCCGATGGTCAGGGGCGTGCCTGCAATGGTGCTCACCATGCCGTCCGGGGTGATCTTGCGGACTGTCGAATTGGTGCGCGTGCAAAGATGGCATGAGGGGAAGAAATCGGTATCGGTGACGAAGACGTTTCCGCCCGCGTCCACGGTGATGCCTTCCGGCTTGATGAAGCGGGCCTGCGTTCCCTGCGCGTCCACGTATCCCGGCTCGCCTGCCTGTCCGGCGAGGGTCGAGACGATGCCGGCGGGGGTGATCTTGCGCACCGCGTAGTTCAGGGTGTCGGCGACGTAGAGGTTGCCCGCGCCATCCACCGCGATGGCGGAGGGCGAATTGAAGCGTGCAGCGGACGCCGCGCCGTCGTTGCTGCCGTTGTTCATCGGCTGTCCGGCGATGGTAACCACCGCACCGGTGGCGGCGATGCGGCGGATGGTGTGGTTGGCGGTGTCGGCCACGTAGACGGTGCCGGCACGGTCGACCGCGACGCCGGAAGGCAGGTTGAAGCGCGCGGTGCCCCCGGTCGCGTCGACGCTTCCGGCCTGCTGCGGCGCGCCGGCGAAGGTGGATACCACGCCCGCGGGCGTGATCTTGCGGATGGTGCTGTTGTTGCGGTCGGCAACGTAGAGATTGCCGGCGCCGTCGATGGCGATGCCGACCGGGAAGCTGAATCTTGCACTCAAGCCCGCGGTACTGGTGGAAGCGGAGGTGGAGGGCGGGGTGTTTGGAGTGACAACCGGCGCCGTGTCCGTCATGCCGGACGCTGCCCCGCCGCTGCCGGTGGTGCCATTCGTGCCATTCGCGCCGGTAGTGCCGCTGCTGCCTCCGCTGCCGCTGCTCGCGGGCGTGGCGGTTTCCGACACGCCGCCGACGGCGGTGGGAACGACGCCGGTGCTGGCTGGCGCCTCAGGTTGCGTCCCCAGGACGGCAAGTGCCGTGCCGCCGCTGCTTCCGCCGCAGGCGGTGAGCAGGGTGAGCAGCATCATGGCTGACATGCAGCGTGCTGTCTGCGTCAAGGTTGAACTGGAAGGGATCTGCAACATGTTCGACTCCTGGAGTGAAGAAATCCCCCGCTGCGCGCGACGACGATGCGCATCGCAACGGGGTAAGGAGTAGGACTGCCTTGATGGCGGATTGATGCATCAACATATTTGCTTGTCATCAAAAAAGATGACGGTTGGAATCAGGAAATTCCTGTCGCGGCCGAGCTTGCCCGGACGGCAAATGTCCTTGCGGCGGAAGCGGCGTTGCAGATAACATTGCCTGTCACCAACATCATTCATCGAGCGGCACGGGTGCCGCCGCCGCATGCCTCCTTCGTCCGCTCCATTCACCACAGCCAGGTCGCGCCATGCGCCGGCGCGCCTCTACGTCGTGCTCGCGCTGGCGTTCGCGGCCGCCCTGGCGGGCGAGCTGTTCGGCGCCAGGTTGCTCGCCACCATCGAAGCGCGCACGGCGGACATCTATCTGCAGCGGCATGCCGGCAACTATTCCGCCGATCCTTCCATCGTCATCATCGACATCGACGACGCCAGCATGCGCGGCATGCAGAAGATTGCAGGCCTGTGGTCCTGGCCGCGCGAAATCCATGCCGACCTGATCGAGGCGCTGGCGGAATTCTCGCCGCGCGCCATCATTTTCGACGTTGCCTTTTCGGAGCAGGACCTGAAGCGTCCGAAAAGCGATGCCCGCCTGTCGGAAGTGATCGCGGCCACGCCCCAGGTCTATGTGTCGGCGATGCAGGTGCCGGCTTCGCCCAGCCTCGTGCCGGTGCGCCCGGATCTGCTTGCGAAGGCCTTCGGCATTTCCGCCGCGCCGCGCGCGCCGGCCGCGCGTCCCGCAACGGTACAGCTCCCGATGGCGATCGAGCCAGCCGCCTGGCGGCTGGGCCTGATCAACCGCCTCGAGGATGGCGATGGCGTACTGCGGCGCTACCGATTGTACGCAGAGGACGGCGGCATGCGGCTGCCATCCTTGCCGGCGCGCGTCGCCGCCGCCTCCGGGGCGGTGCTGCCCGATGGCGCCGACTTTCGCCTTCGCTGGCCGGCGCGGGGACACCGGCGCATTCCCTATGGCGACGTGTACAAGCTGCTCACCGAGGAACGGCCGGCGATGCGCGAGGCCGAGGTGGAAGTCCTCGCCGGAATGTTCCGCAACAAGCTGATCGTGGTCGGCGCATCGGCGGCGTCTTCCTTCGACCATCATCTCACGCCCCTCGGGGCTGGATATCCCGGCGTGGACGTGCTGGCGGTGGCGCTGGACAACCTCATCAGCGGACGCAGCCTGCGGACCGGGTCGCCCTTCGGGCCCTTCCTGCTCGGCGCCGCCTTGCTGCTGTTCGTTTCCTGGAGCTTCGCCCGCCGCCTCAACCCGGTGGCAACCGGGGCGGCGCTGCTGGCGGTCTCCGCCGCGGCGCTCGCGCTGGCCGACCAGATGGTGGAGCGGAACCTGC
Organism: Noviherbaspirillum galbum; assembly: GCF_010974945.1. GTDB lineage: Bacteria > Pseudomonadota > Gammaproteobacteria > Burkholderiales > Burkholderiaceae_D > Noviherbaspirillum > Noviherbaspirillum galbum. The sequence continues at coordinate 19,177 of NZ_JAAIVB010000063.1, forward strand.
TGCTGCCGGTTGCCACACCGTTGATCTTTGCCTGGACCTGGTTCGTATGCGCCGCCCTCGCCGGCTACCTGCGGGAGCGGCGGACCCGCGAGCAGGCCGTGTCGCTGTTCCGGCGATTTCTCAATCCCAACGTGGTGCAGCAGATCGTGGAGCAGGGTGAAACAGTGGAAAGCCTGTCGGGCCAGGAGCGCAAGATCACCGTGCTGTTCTCGGACATCCGGGGTTTCACCACGCTGTCGGAACAGCGCTCCCCGCAGGAAGTGGTGGCCCTGCTCAACCGTTACTTCGAGCGGCAGGTCGAGGTGATCTTTCGCCACGGGGGCACCCTCGACAAATTCATCGGCGACTGCATCATGGCCTTCTGGGGCGCGCCCGTCGACGACGCGGCGCACGCGTCGCGCGCCATCGCGGCCGCGCTCGACATGGAAAGGGTGCTGCTCGAATTCCGGCAGATGCTGATCGACGAGGGATCGGACGTCGGCGATTTCGACGTCGGCATCGGCATCCATACCGGCCCGGCGGTGGTCGGCTTCATCGGCGCGCCGCAGAAGCTGGACTACACCGCCATCGGCGACACGGTCAACCTCGCGAGCCGCGTGGAAGGCTTGACCAAGGGCGTGGCGAGGGTGCTGGTCACGCGGGAAACGATGGAAGCCGCGGAAGGCGGGCAGGGCGATGTCCCTGCCTTCGTCAGGCGCGGCAACTTCGAGGTCAAGGGCAGGGCGGCGCGCGTCGAATTATACGAACCAAGGAGAAGCACATGAGGAGAGCACCCATCTGGGTGATGACGCTGGCGCTCGCCGCCGGCCTGGCGCAGGCGGAAAGCGCCGTCACCACGCGCGCGGCGGAACTGCAGTCGCTAGGCCAGGCGGATTCCGACATCGTCGCCAGGCTGCCGGAAAACACCCGCGTCGAGGTCATGGCGCGACAGGGCGCCTGGCGGCAGGTGAAGACCGGCGCGGGCCAGAGCGGCTGGGTGCGAATGCTCAGCCTGCGGCCCGAGAACGCGATTGCCGCGCCGGCGCCTGCCGGAGGCGCGTCCGGCGCGATGAACGCCATCAATGGCCTGCTTACCGCCGGCCGCACGTCCAACACGGCGACCGTGACCACCGGCGTGCGCGGCCTGTCGGAAGAGGACCTGCAGCGCGCCCAGGCGAATCCGGCCGAGTTCGAGAAGCTGCAGCGCTTCGGCACGGACCGCAACGCGGCACAGGATTTCGCCCAGCGCAGCCGGCTGACGCCGGCGCGCGTGGATTATCTCGGCGAGCCGGCGCAATCCGGCCTGCGCAAGATGGAAGGAGGCTGACATGCGACACATCCGATCCACCCTCGCCGCGCTGCTGCTGTGCGCCAGCACGGGCGCCATGGCGCAACTGCCGTTCGCGATTCCCGGCCTCGACAAACTCAGCGACAAGCTGGGCAGCAAGCTCGGCAACCTGAACCTGGAAAACACGCTGGGCAACCTGACCAAGGCGGCGAAGGACACCGACGAATCGGAAGAAATCCGGCTCGGCCAGGAGTTCGCCGCCACACTGCTCGGGGCCAAGCCGCTGGCGCCCGATCCGGCGCTGCAGCAATACGTGAATGCGCTCGGCCGGTGGCTGGCGCTACAGACGGAGCGCCCCGACCTGCCCTGGACCTTCGGCGTGCTCGACGACCCCGGCTTCAACGCCTTCGCCACGCCCGGCGGCTACGTATTCGTCACCCGCGGGCTGGTCGCGCGCATGCGCAACGAGGCGGAGCTGGCCGGCGTGCTCGCCCATGAGATCGGGCACGTGCTGAAGAAGCACCATCTGCGCGCGGTCCAGAAGCAGGCCGGGATGGCGCTGGTGAGCGATGTCATCGGCGCCTCGAACAGGGGGTCGAACGGTCCGCATCCGGAAGCGCGCGCGGCCTTGCTGAACGTCGGCCGCAAGCTGTATGTCAGCGGCCTGGACAAGGACGACGAGTTCGAGGCGGACCGCCTCGGCGTGGTGATCGCCGCCCGCGCCGGCTATGACGCCTTCGGCCTGCCGGCGGTATTGCAGATGCTGCAGGCGCAAAACGGCAGCGCCGGCGAGTTCGCCCTGCTGTTCAGGACCCACCCCGCGCCCGCAACCCGCATCCAGATGCTGGACCGCCAGATGGGCGATCGTTTCGACCGGCTGCCCGGCACCGCGGGCGAAACCATGGAGCGCCGGCTCGCGCAATTCGGCAGGTAACGATGAGTTTGGTGGCGGGCTCCGGCCCGCCGGCCGGCGTCAGGAGTCCTGCTCCGCGCCTTCCTTGTGGCGCCTGGCGATCTTGATGATGGCGTTGCGGATGGTGGTCAGCACGGTGGCCGACTTGAACGGCTTGACGATGAAGCCGTGCACGCCGCGCGCGGCGCCGGCCTGCACCGCCTCGGCCGCGAATTGTCCGGACACCATGAACAGCAGCGCCTTCGGCAGTTCGGCGCGGATCAGGTCGAGCTTGCCGAGGCCGTCGCCGTCGGCGTCGCCGATGTCGATGCAGACCACCTGCGGCTGCAGCTTGACCATGGTGGCGATCGAGGCCGGAGTGGTATTGAACTCGCCGATCACCTCGTGTCCGCCGTTGGCGAGCACCGAGGCGAGCAGGTTGCGCGAAATGGCGTTGGTGTCCATGACAACGAATTTCAGCATGCGTTGACCTTGTCTGGCATGGGGATGACTCCCATTATGCGCAAAGCGCTCCCGGGCTGCCACAAAACTTTGCGTTACCGGAGCACGTTGCGGCCGACCGCGTTCGCCCTACAATGAAAGCGGGGGGCGAAAGCCGGCACGGGCGGTCTTGAGAAAAGCCGGGTTGAAGCGTACGAACATGCTTTATCATCGCGACGTCGGTTCCTGTTCCTGAGGCATTCTCCACGGAGGCAATTATGTACCGCAAGATTCTCGTCGCCTACAACGGCACGCCGGAAAGCCGGGTCGCGCTCAAGGAGTGCATCCGGCTGGCCCCGGGCGGCTCAGCCGAAGTACACCTGCTGGCCGTGATCACGCCCATGCCGATCGTCATCGCCGCCGAATTCGCCGCCGCCGTGCCCACCGTCGAGGAGGAACAGGCCGAGCAGAAGGCGATGCAGCAGGTGCTCGAATCCGGCCGCGCGATGCTGGCCGAAGCAGGACTGCAGGTCATTCCCCACCTCGAGGTCGGCGAACCCGCCACCGTCATCGCTTCGCTGGTGGACAAGCTCGGCGTCGAGCTCGTGATCGTCGGGCATTCGCGCCACAAGAGCTTCGCCATGCGCTGGTGGCGCGGCGCGATGGACGCGGTGCTGGTGGAAAAGGTGAAGTGCAGCGTGCTGGTCGCCGCCTGAGGCTTGCCCGCCGGCAGGTGCTGAGTCGCCTCAAGCAAACGGCGCGGTCCGGGAATTACCGGCGGGGCGCGGCCGTCCACATGTCATGGGCATGACCGGTTCCGGTCATCCGCAGGGAGCAACATCCAACGAGGTGGAGGAATCATGAGGTTCTTCGGACGCGGGCGCGCGGCGCTCGCCGCCCTGCTATGCATCGGCCTGCTCGGCGCCTGCGGAGGCGGGGGCGGCAATCCGGGAGTGACGGCCGCCACGGGCGCGGCCAACGTGCCTGCCCTTCCCGCCGCGGCTGCCGCGGCGCCGGCCAGCAGCGTCACGTTTCCGTTCACGCTCGACGGCAGCGCGGCGGTGCCGCCGAATCCCAGCCTTGCCGCCGGCAGCGGCGTCCTTGCCATCAACCCGGTGAGTGGAGACTTCACCGTCAGCGTATCAGTCAGCGGCATGCTGCCGACGTCGGCGCATATCCACGATGCGATCGCCGGCATCAACGGTCCGGTAATTTTCACCTTGTCGCAGGCAACGCCCGGCGGCGACACCTGGCTGGGCAGTGGGCGCATGACGGCGTCGCAGATCCTCCAGCTGAATGCCGGCGGCTACTACATCGACCTGCACAGCCTGTCGTTCCCGAACGGCGAGATCCGCGCCCAGCTCATCCCGCCCGTGCCGATCGCGGCCGGCGCCACGACGGGAACCACGGGAACGACCGGATCTACGGGCACCACGGGTTCGACAGGCACCACAGGCACCACAGGTATCACAGGCACGACGGCCGGGCCGGCCTTTCCCGCCTCCGCAAGCTGAGCGAAAAGGAATCCCATGTCCCGGCTCTGCCAGTCCACGCGCGCCAACCTGCTGCTCATCGACTTCCAGGAACGCCTGATGCCGGCGATCGCCGGCGCGGAAACCGTCCTCTACCAGACTGTCAAGCTGGCGAAGGCGGCCAGCCTGCTCGGCGTCCCGATCGTCGGCACCGCGCAGAGCCCGGCGTCGCTCGGGCCGAACCATCCGCGGATCGAAGCGCTGTGCGGCGTGGTCGTCGAAAAGGACGCCTTCGATGCCAGCGCCGAACCCGGCCTGCTGGCGGCGCTGTCGCCGGACCGGGACATTGCCGTTCTGGCCGGCTGCGAGGCGCATGTCTGCGTCCTGCAGACCGCGCTGTCGCTGCGCGAGCGGATGCGGGTGATGGTGGTGGCCGACGCGATCGGCTCGCGCGCCGACGTCAACAAGGAAGCGGCCCTGCGGCGCATGGCGGCTGCCGGGGTGGACATCGTGACGACGGAAATGATGATCTTCGAATGGCTGGAGCGCAGCACCCATCCCCGGTTCCGGGAATGCCTGCAACTCATCAAGTGAAACGCCGCGCCGCCGGTCGTGCCAGCGGCGCGGCGCGCATAGATGGCGGGAATCAGTGCGGGATCAGGAAAATCGCAGCGACGGCGGCAAGCACCAGCGCCACGACGAGTCCGACGACGACGGCATCAGCTTGTTGCATACGACCTCCGGGACAAAGATGGTTTCAATATAGGCAAGCCGCATGCGGGCTGCTTTGATCGACTCCAAACCTCTGTCATTTGCCTGGCGGAAGTACTTCCGCCGTGACAAACCGGGACGGCGTCAGGTGTGAAATCCCTCCGGCGGCTGGTCGCGGTCGAGGCGTCCCAGCCTTTCGTACTCGGAGATGACCTGGGCGCCGAACAGCAGCAAAGTGGCGGCGATTTCCAGGCTGAGCAGGACGGCGATGGCGGTCGTCATCGATCCATAGACCACGCTCACCTGGGAGAGGGTGGTGAAGTACCACACCAGCAGGTGGCGGGTGACTTCCCAGAGCAGCGCGGCGGTCACGCCGCCCACCAGCGCATGGCGCAGGTACAGCCGGCCGACGGGCATGACGAGGTAGACGGAGGTCAGCATGAAGATTTCACCCGCCAGGCCCAGCAGGTAAAGCAGCACGCCGGATACGCCGCTGAGCGACCACTCGCGGCCGAGAAACAGCACGCTTTCCTGGCCGATGGTCTGCAGCACCCCGGCCACCAGCGTCACCAGCAGGAAGCCCATGCCGAGCAGCAGGATGTAACAGTAGGGAATCACCGCCGACACCAGGAAATGCCGCCGGTGTATCGCCACCCGGTGGACGAAGATGACCGACATGGCATTCTCGAGCACGGTGAAGGCCAGCGAGCTGAAGAAGATCATCGTCAGCAGCAGGAACCAGCCGACGACTTCGCGATGATCCAGGAAATTCGCCAGCTCGGCGATGATCGGCCGGGATTGCCCGGGGATGATCCATTCCAGGTAGCGGCCGAGGGTCAGCAGGAGCTCGCGGGCATCGAGCAGGTGGGACAGCGCGATGACGATCAGGATGAGCAGGGGAACGATGGAAAGTAGGGCGTAGTAGGCCACCGCGCCGGCCAGCAGCAGGCCCTGGTTGGCGCGGAAGGCCTTGATGGCGCGGGCCATGAAGCTGGCGGGATGGGCCAGCACATAATCTGCCTGTGGTCCGAACATGCGTCAGGGAATGGATGGATAACGGGGTTGCACTGTGCGACCCTATCCAATTCCGGCAGGCTTGCGTGCGCGGCGCGGCAAGATTTTGAGCTGAAGCAAAGGACGCTCGCGCGGGTTTGCCCGGGTGGGTGCGGCGAAGGCGACGGCAGGATCAGGCAACCGAGGCGAGGCGGACGCCGCGCCATTGCCGCTCGAGATCGGAGGCCGAAGCCGGCCTGCCGAACAGGAACCCTTGGGCAAGGTCGCAGCCCGCCGCGCGCAGGAATTCCGCCTGCTCGGTGGTTTCCACCCCTTCCGCCACCACCTTCAGGCCCATCTTGCGCGCGATGGCGATGATGGCTTCGGTGATCGCGACGTCATCGGCGTCGTCCGGCGTGCCCTTGACGAAACTGCGGTCGATCTTGAGGCTGTCGAGCGGATACTGCTTCAGGCTGGCAAGCGAGGAATAGCCGGTGCCGAAGTCGTCGATCGACAGCGCCACGCCCATGTCCCGCAGCTTGCCCAGCAGGCTGATGGCTTCCTGCGGGCTCTGCATGATCGTGCTTTCGGTGATTTCGAGCTCCAGCATGGAAGGCGGCAGGCCGCTCTTGTCCAGCGCGGCGCGTATCGTGTCCAGTAGGTCGTCCGAGGCGAACTGCCGCGCCGACAGGTTGACAGCGATGTGGCCGAATTCCCATCCGGCATCGTGCCAGGCCTTGCCCTGACGGCAGGCTTCCTGCAACACCCAGGCCCCGATCGGCACGATGAGGCCATTCTGCTCCGCCATGGTGATGAAGGTTCCCGGCAGCACCAGCCCGAGTTCGGGATGACGCCAGCGGATGAGAGCCTCGATGCCGGCAAGCTGACCGGTGGCGGTGGAAAGCTGCGGCTGGTAATGCAGCTCGAATTCGCTGCGCTCGATGGCGCGGCGCAGGCTGTTTTCCAGCAGCAACTGCTCGAACGCGAGCGTGTTCATGTCGCTCGTGAAGAACTGGAAGGTATTGCGGCCGCGCTGCTTTGCGCGGTACATCGCCACGTCGGCGTTCTTGAGCAGGGTCGGGGCGTCGGTGCCGTCGGCGGGATAGCAGGCGACGCCGATGCTGGCGGTAACGAACATTTCCTGGCCGCCGATCATGAACGGCTGACCCATGGCGGCGATCAGGCGTTCCGCCAGCTTGGCCGCGGCGCCCGAGGACTGGGGATCGTTGAGCAGCACGGTGAACTCGTCACCCCCGAGGCGGGCAGCGACGTCGCTTCCCTTGAGCTGCTGGCGCATGCGCTCGGCGGCGGCCACCAGGAGCTGGTCGCCGGCAAGGTGTCCGAGGGTATCGTTGACGGTCTTGAAGCGGTCGAGGTCGATGAACAGCAGGGCGAGCTGGCGGTTGTCGAGCGCGGCGCGGTGGATTTCCTCGCTGAACTTGGCCATCAGCCCGCTGCGGTTGATCATGCCGGTGAGGCTGTCGTGGCTGGCCAGGAATTGCAGCCGGCTCTCGGCCTGCTTGCGGCGGGTATTGTCGGTGAAGACGCCCACGTAGTTGGTGATGTTCCGGTCGGCGTCGCGCACCGTGGAAATCGACAGCCAGGCCGGATACCACTCGCCGTTCTTGCGGCGGTCGCGCATCTCGCCCTGCCAGTGGTCGTCGGAAGCAAGGTGAGCCAGCATGTCGCGGTTGATCTTCGCCTGCGCGCCCTGGCCGGTCATCATGCGGGACAGCTTGCCGACGGCTTCCTCGGCGCCATAGCCGGTGATGCGCGTGAACGCCGGATTGACGGCTTCGATGCGGCATTCCGCGTCGGTGATCACGATGCCTTCGCTGGTGGAATCGAAGACCCGGTTGGCGAGCCGGGACTGGTGCTCGAATGCCACCTGCCGGGTCACGTCGAGCGCCACGCCCATCACCGCGGGACGCCCTTCGTAGATGCATGCGCTGCCTTGCACATCCACCCACACCCGCTGGCCGTCCCGGCGCAGGGCGCGGTAGGTGTAGCGGATGCTCGTGACTTCGCCGTCAAGGCGCTTGCGGTGGTTCTCGAGCAGCTTGGGCAGGTCCTCGGGCGCCGTCAGTTTCTCCAGCGGCACGCCGATCAGCTCGTCGGGACCGTCGTAGCTCAGCAGCTGGGCGGTCTTGTTGTTCGCGTAGGCGACGCGGCCGTCCTGGATCACATACAGGCCCACGAGCGACTGCTCGAAGAAATTGCGGAATTTCTTTTCGGATTCTCGCAAGGCCACGTCGGACTGCGCGCGATCGGCGGTCATGACGAACCAGATCAGGAGGACGAGGATGGGGGCGGTCGTATAGCGAAGCCAGGCCGCGACGTACGGCGCGGCAAGCACGAGGAGGCCGAGGCAAATGCCCAGGCTAAGCGCTGCCAGGTGCCGGTTGCGGCTCACATTGCTTTGCATACGGCTCGACCATTCCATGAACGGGCCCACTCCATCTCCGTGTAACGGGGCTGGAGCGTAACGCGCGCTTCCGTTCGCTTCCTGTGCCCGTGTTTATGCGTATCGTTCCATAGTAGCTGCATGGTTGCATCCTGGCAACAACCAGTTAAAATTTTTGACGGCTGTTGCATGTTGCATTGCAAAACCAAAGTGACGGTCACGCCATGCCTGCCCTGCGCGGGACGGCCTACGGCGTTGCCGGAAATGAGACAGCCTCTTTCTCCGGGTCATGGCCGCTTTGACATGATTGGCCTCGACAAGGACAATCGCCGCATCTTTTTGCCGCACTCCCGTTCAAACAAGGAGCATGCCACGCAGACAGCACAGGAGAAATCCCCATGAAGACCAGCATCAAGCCGCCGAAACCGCGCAATCCGCACGTGGTGACGGCGAAATTCCGGCAGGCCGGCGCCCATGGCGCCATCGGCGCCGCCAAGCGGGCGCGCCGGGAAGAAAACCAGGCGCTGCGCCGGCAGCTGAGGCGCACCGGCGGACTCGACGATGCGTGATTGCCCATGAAGATCCAGTTCGCTTCCGACCTGCATCTCGATTTCATCGACCGGCGCTTTGCCGGCGAGCGCATCATTGCGCCTGCCGACGCCGACGTGCTCGTCATCGCGGGCGACATCCATGGCGGCACGCGCGCCATCGAGCGCTTCGCCGACTGGCCGGTGCCGGTGGTGTACGTGCACGGCAACCACGAGTTCTATGACGGAACCTACGAGCAGACCCTGGAACGCCTGGGGGAAGCGTCTTCCGGAGGCCGGGTGCATCACCTGGAAAACGGCGAGCTCCGCCTTCAAGGCGTTCGTTTCCTTGGTTGCTGCCTCTGGACCGACTTCGAGTTCATCCCGGGTTGCCGGGAAGCGGCGATGGCCGACGTCGAGAGGACCCTGCACGACCACCGGGCCATCCGCACTGCCGCCGGGCAATTCCGGGCGGAAGACGCGCGGCGGATCCACCATGCCTCGCGGGCGTGGCTGGCAGGCAAGCTCGACGAACCCTTCGACGGCCCCACCGTGGTCGTGACGCACCATGCGCCGCATGCCGGCTCCCTGCATCCGCGCTACGCGGGATCGCTGCTGAACGCCGGCTTCATCAGCGACCTGTCCGGCCTGATGGGAAAGATGCGGCTCTGGATACACGGGCACGTGCACGACAGCTTCGATTACGCCGTGAACGGCACGCGCATCCTCGCAAATCCCCGCGGCTACGCGCTCAACCTGCGGGACGCCGCCAGCCTGCAGGATATCCGCTGGGAAAACACTTGCTTCGATCCGGCCTTCGTGGTCGAGGTCTGAGCTTTCGCTGGAGGCGAAGCTTATGTGCACGCGACATAAGCTTAGTCGGTAAATGTTGTTGTCTATGGCATGGCAAATGCATATCCTTGCCCAATATTGATAAGCCATGGCACCGCGCCCGGCTTGCCTGCCCCCAGGCAAGCCGGGCGCGGCTTTCCCTCGTCAGATTGAATTGAAGATGAAGCTTTCCTTCGACAATGTTTCAAAGCAGTTTTCCGGCCTCGACGTGATCGGAAACTTCAGCCGTACCTTCGAGCAGGGCGAACTGGTGGCGCTGGTGGGTCCTTCCGGCTGCGGAAAATCCACCCTGCTGCATATCGCCGCCGGCCTGGAGAAAGCAAGCAACGGCGGCGTGCGCATCGGCGACCGGGCGATCACGGGACCCGGGCCCGAGCGCACCCTGATGTTCCAGGAGAACGCGCTTTATCCCTGGCTCACCCTTGAGCAGAACGTTGCCATGGCCCTGGAATTGCAGAAGGTCGCCAAGAAGGAGGCGCGCGAACAGGCGGCAGCCTGGCTGGCGAAGGTCGCGCTGAAAGGCTTCGAGGCCTATTACCCGCACCAGGTATCGGGCGGGATGCGGCAGCGCGCGGCGCTGGCCCGCGCTTTCATCTCGCGCCCGGAAGTGCTGCTGCTGGACGAACCCTTCGGCGCGCTCGACGCGCTGACGCGCATGACGCTGCAGGACGTGCTGCGCGACCTGATCCGGGAAGCGCGCCCGACCGTGCTGCTGGTGACCCACGACGTCGACGAGGCGCTGTTCCTGGCCGACCACATCCTGGTGTTCAGTCCGCGCCCGGCCAAGGTGCTGAAGGAATTCAACCTGGTGCATATCGAAAAGACCCACGACCTCTCCGATTTCGCGGCGATGCGTCGTGAAATCCTGGAGCTGCTCGGCATCCGTGCCGAACACGATGACGTTCCCCTGATGGAAGGAGCTGGAGTATGAGTTTCACCAAGCTTGCCGCCGCGGCGGCGATTACCCTTGCCTTCGCCACCCAGGCGATGGCGGAAGAAAAATTCAAGGTCGGCTACCTGCGCGTGATGGATGATGCGCAAGCCATCCTGGCGCAGGAAGCCGGCCTGTACAAGAAGCACGGCCTGGATGTCGAGCTCATCGAATTCAAGTCGGGCACCGACCTGATCAAGGCCATCGTCGGCGGCCAGCTCGATTCCGGCGTGCTGGGATTCACCAATGCGATCGCCTGGGCGTCCAAGGGCGCGGACCTGAAGGTCGTCGGCGGTGCGCAGAATGGCTACCACGCGATGATCGTGCGCGAGGATGCCGGCATCAAGGACATCAACGGCCTGAAGGGCAAGACGCTCGCTTCGCAAGCCGAAGGCAGCACCGCCGACACCGTCCTGAAGGGCGTGGTCCTCAAGCAGGCCGGCCTCAAGCCCGACGACGTCAATGTCATGGGCGTGAGTCCGCAGGTCGCGGTGCAATCGCTTGCCGCCAAGCGCGTCGATGCCGCCTTCCTCTTCGAGCCGCAGGCCAGCATCGCCAAGCTGATCGCGCCGGTCAAGCAGATCTACGAGGTCGGCGAGGTCTGGCCCTTCCCCTGCATGGTGGTCATTACTTCCGGAGACACGCTGAAGAAGCGCAAGGATGCCGTCTGGAAGTCGCTGGACGCACAGAAGGATGCGATCGACATGCTGCAGAAGAAGCCCGCCGACGCCTCGAAGTACATCGCCAGCTACTTCATCTCTGAACCGACGCTCAAGACCCTCAAGAAGGGCGAGTTGCCGCGCGAGGCGGTGATCACCGATGCCATCAAGACCCAGGTGTTCAGCCCGGCGGTAACGACCAAGGAGCAGGCACGCATGCAGGAAATCGCGGGCATCCTCGAGGAACAGGGCGCGCTGAAGACGAAGGACGGCAAGCCGTTCGACGTCAAGTCCATCCTGGAACTGGGCTGGCAGAAGGACAGGAAGCTCTGACGATTCGCGGGTGCCGCGGCGGATGGCCGCGGCCCGGAATGCGCCAGCATGCGCCGTTGCGCGAACGGAGAGGATCCCGTTCGGCAACGGCGTTTTGTTTGGGCGGAATGCCTGCGCCACAAGCTGATAATGATCAAAGTGGCGGTTCCGCAAATCACCGACATTATCCGGCGTCAATGCCTTGCGAACCTCCTTGGTGGAAGCAGCAGATGTTCGTGAATCGTCATTTCTAATTGTTCGACCCATTCATCGATGAGCGGACTGACCAGCCTGTTGCAACACCGGCCAGCGAATGGCCATCACCGTTCGCTCCAGACTCCGCTTCTGGGACACGGCCATTGCGTGGAGCCGTCCATGGACGCGCGGGGACACTCCGTCATCGGACGGCGCGTGCGGATCACGCACCGGAACGGCGGCAACCTCCAGGTAGCGAGGCGCGCCGACGGAAAGCGCGCCGCAGCACACGGCACGCGGCCTCCCTTCACCTTCGCCCACCTTGCGAAACGAGACCGCGCGGTCTTCAAGCTGCCGATCTGCTATGCCCAATGGTCTTGCGGCGAGTCGCGCCCCGAATACGCCTATCGCACCGGCGTCAGGCGAGGCGACCGGGTCGAGGTGTCCGGCGCCCCCGATCCGCAACCGCCCGCCCTGCATCCGCCCGATCTCATCACGCCCTTTGCCTTGCCGCCCATTCCCGGCCTGCTCGACACCGCCTGCGAGAAGCTGGGCACCGGCATGGCCGGCCTGCAGGCGCTGCGCGATGGCATCGACGCCCTCCTCGCGGCCCAGCCCGCCGCCCCGGGCCGGGCGCCTCACCTGCGCTTCATGCGCATCCTGTCCGTGGCGCTTGCCGGCGACGCGGCCACCGCACCTGCGATCAATGCCTTCGTCGACATGGCGACGCGGCTTTCGCGCATGGAGCATGCCGGCGCGCTCTACGCGTTCCTGCAGCACCTGCTTGGCCCGCTGGACCTGGTCGAGTGCGAGCTGATGCGCACCTACCTCTTGCTCCACGTGCATCATGGCATGGCAAGGAACGCCTTCATGGCAGCTTTTCCAGAGCACGGGGAGGCGGAATTCTCCAGCGCGTGCGCCATGCTTTCGAGGGAGACGGTCGCGACCCCCGAGCTGGAAAGAAGCTGCGCCGGCAACCCCGCATGGCGCATGCTGCTGCAGCATCGGCTGACGTTCTGCGCCTGGCGGGCATGGAACGATCATTTGCAAGGCAGCCAGGGCGAGCGCGCAGGAAGCTTGTGCGGCTACGCGAAGGACCCGGCCCTGACGGCTTACCAGCGCGGCGCCATCAATGCCGTGCGCAATGGCTTCCTTTCGGATGCGCGCGGCACCCCCCTGCATGCCGCCGACCTGCGGCAGTCCAAGGTCAGGACCTGGATAACGCGCGCCAGCCTGCCGCGGCTGCGGCGCGCCGTGCTCGGCTTCTTCCGCAAAAGCCCCTTCTACCATGTGGATGCCGGTGCGGACATCATCGGCAAGACCGCTTATCACGGTCGCGCCGCCGAGGGCCACGTCATTGCGCCGTGCGCCTTGAAGATGCACCAGGAGCTGTTCCGCTTCGGCACGGACGCCCATGGCGCCACGCCGGTGGAACGCAGGCGCTGGCACGGCCACGACGTGCTCGAACTGATCTGCGAGCAGGTCATGCTGGAGCACTGGAACCAGCCCAGCCTGTTCGCCCTGCGCTGCGCCCCGCTGCCGGAACAGGTCGCCGATGACCTTGCCGGCAAGGCGGCGCGGATCGCGCAGGAGCGCTTTCCCGCGGCATGCGCGCGAAATACGCGGCGCGTGGCGCTGAATTGGTTCATGAACACGCCGCTGCGCCGCGAAACGCTCGTCTGTCCGTCATCGGATCCGGCACGCGGCCGCAACATCCTCGGGCGGATCGAAACCGAATTCAATCGCCAGCTCGACGAGGATGCCGGCACCCGGCAGGAAGCGCCGCAACGCGAAGCCGGTGCGGACAGGGAACCGGTTGCCAGGCTGCGCGACCTGCTCGACAGGGTGCCGTCGAACGGCAAGGACGGCATCCTGCGCGCGGCAGCGCTCGAGCATGCCTGGACCACCCGCATCATGGAACATTGCACGCTGCGCCTGCCCTGGCTGGACTGGGCGCTGCCGATGCCGCTCGCCTACTTTCGCGCCCGCGTGGACTGGCATCGCAGGCGCCTGCAGAAGGCCTGCGGCAAGGCATACGGCGATGGCACGGCGAAGAAGCAGGCGGACCGGCTGGCCGATCCCCGGCATGAGCTCGCGATCCTCGAAAGGGCCTACGTCCGGGTCCAGCAAGCGATGGACCATGCCGGCCCGCGGGCGCGCGGCCGCGCCATGCGCGAGGTCGTTCGCGCCTGCGAGCGGCGCATGCAGGCGCGCATGGACTTTCTCGAGGCGTCCTGCCGATTGAAGACCTTGCTGGCGCAGGCGGAGGAAAAACCGTTCGACCGCGCGGCGATGGACGAGGCGTTGCAGGCGATGCGCTCGGGCACGGAACGCCTTGCGCGCCTGTCTTGCGGCATGCTGCCCGACATGCCGACGTTTCCGCCACGGGAGAACGACCGGGTATCCGGCGCTTTTCTCGGCGCGCTGCGCCAGGCGCTCGATGGCATGGACGGCATGATGCATGATGCGTCCGCCGCACGGCTCGGCGCGCGCTTCGCGGCGCGCAGCCCGCGTCTGGTCCGACTGAGGCGAAGCATGGCGTTCATCCAGGAATGCCTCGACGGCATCGATGGCAGGAAGATGCGCGTGATGCTGGGCAGCATCGAGCGCGGATGGCGAACGCGGCTGAGGCGTTCGCGCACCCGCAACCTGGCGGCCGGTTTCCTGCATCGCCAGCGTCGCCGGCATCCCGGCGCCATCCTCGAGGCGATCAGCGAGCATGGCACGCGGCTGGGCGACGCGATCGCCTTCGAAAGCGGCAACGCCGTGCGCGTCGCCGGCAATACCTCCATGGCCAGCCTGGCGCTGAGCGCCGGCAGCGTCGACTTCGCGCTGGGCCTGAACATCGGGCGCACCAAGACGGTATCCGTCGCCATGCAGACGACCGATGCGCGCCAGGCGCTGAAGATCAGCGCGAACGCCCTGTCGAGCGTGGGGCTCACCTTCGGCGCGGGCATCGGCAACATCGGCGGAATCAGCGCCTTCGGCGCGGGCGTGGAAGCCGGCGCCGGCAAGCTGAGCGAACGGACCGTCGCGCTCAGCCTGGAGCGCGACGGCAGCCTCGAAGTCGATGGCAGGCGGATCGATGCCGGCGCGCGCGGCGATCCCATGCTGTCGGGCGGGCATGGCCTCGGACGCCACATCCGCGAACTCACGCGTGCTTCTGCGCCGGGCGGGCCGGGCATGGCGCTGCGCCAGCTGGCGATGCAGCCCCAGCTCAGCCTGTCCGTCGGCGAGACCGAGGTGCGCCTCCGGAACAAGGGCGCGGGATTGTCCGGCGTTCTCGTCAAGACCGCCGGACTGGGCCTGAGCGTGGCGCACGTCAAGCAGCGGGTGGCTTATCGCGAGTTCCTCGGGTCGAGCCGCGAGCAGGTGGTGCAGGTGCAGGGATCGCTTTCGGTGCGCGGCATGCCATCGCTCGAGAATGCCGATGCGGGCAGCTTCCTCGGTTCCCTCGTCGGCTATTCGCCCTTCGAGCTGCAAAGCGATGTCAGGCTGCTGTCCGCGCACGTGAGCACGCGCGGCGTGTACAAGCCGTCCAACTCCGCTTTCGTCGTGGGCGTGACGAGCATTGCGATGCTGCGGAAGCTGTTGAGCGACGACGTGCGGCTGGCCATCGCGGCCAACCTGGTCCGGACCCGGCCGCAGGTATTCATCGGCACGGACGGCGACCTGGGAAGGGCGCGGGAGCGCGCGCTCGCGGCGATCGAAGACTACGTTGCCGAACGCTGCGAAGTGCTGGCCGCGGACGCCAAGGGCAACATGGAAGCCGTGATCGCCTTCGAGCTGACCCCGGACGGCGCCGAGACCTGGAACCGGCTTGCCGGACGCAAGGAAGCCGGCCTGCTGACCGGGGCCGAACGCGAGGCGCATGCACGCATGTTCGGCGTCCCGGAACAGGGCGATCTCGCGCGCATGCAGGACATGCTGGTCGCCTGGAGCCGCAATCCCACCCTGGCGGCTTGCCTGTTGGCCAAGAAGCAAGGCGTCGATGCGGAAAGGCTGGGATTGGGCGTGGTCAAGAGCCGGGCGCGCAACGAATCCGGAAACGTGATCGTCTGCTGAACCGGCGTCAGGCGCATCGGCGCGAAGTCAGGTATGAAGTCAGGTGGCAAGGTCCACTACAATAGCGGCATCCCTCCATCTTTCGCGCAGCCCCTGCAACATCCATGAGCACCCAAACCCGCATCACCGGCAACAAGAAAAAACTGGCGATGATCCTCGCCGTCGTCTTCATCCTGTTCATCTGGCAGATCGCCGCATGGGTGCTTCCTTCCTTCCTCATGCCCGGCGTGCCGACAGTCGCCGCGCGGCTGTGGCAGGAATTGCAGACGCCGGCCTTCCGCACCGCCCTGACGGACAGCCTCGCCCGGCTGGGCGGCGGCTATGGTTCGGCCCTGCTGTTCGGCATCGGATTCGGGCTGGTCGGCGCGGTGCTGGCATTCTTCCGCGAGGTGCTGAAGTACGCCATCATCATCCTGCAGTCGATTCCGTCGATCGCCTGGGTGCCGCTGTTCCTCATCATGATGGGATTCGGCAACATGCCCATCATCGTCGTCGTTGCCATCTCGGCCTTCTTTCCCGCCGCGCTGTCGGTCATGAATGCCACCGAAAGCGTGCAGAAGGTGCATGTCTCCGCGGCCCGGGTCATGGGCGCCTCGCAATGGGACCTGCTCAAGCGCGTGTACCTCCCGGCGGTCATGCCCGAGCTGATCACCGGCGCCCAGCTCGCGTTCGGCAACGCCTGGCGCGCGCTCATCTCCTGCGAGATGCTGGTCGGCTTCGGCAAGGGACTCGGCCGTTCCTTGTCCTATGCCGGGGAAACCGCCGACATGGTGGGCGTCATGACGAACATCCTTGCGATCGCCATCCTCGCGCCGCTGATCGACCAGCTGCTGCTGGAAAACCTCAAGCACCGCGTGCTGCGCTACCAGTACGTCTAAGGAGTCGCCCTGCCATGTCGTCACGCCGTTTCCGGATCACCGCCCTGGTACTGACCGGCTTGCTGGCGGCTGCCGCCTCGGCGTGCGGCGCGGCGGAAGCGCTAGAGCAGGCGCGCCAGCGGGGCCGGCTGCTGGTTGCCATCGACGCAGCCGTTCCCGAGTACAAGGCGGGCACGAAGTTCCGCACGCCGGAAGCCATCGACCAGGCGCTGGCGGGAGAACTGGCGAAAGGCATGGGGCTGCCGTTGACCACCCTCGAATCCGGCCATGGCCGGCGCAAGGTGCTGCCCAGGCCGGATCTCGTGCTCACCACGCTTTCCGCGACGGGCGGGGTGCCGGCCGGCCACGTCGCCATTCCAACGGGATATGCCGCCGCGCCGATGGCCATCATGCGCAGCGATACCACGATACGTTCGTGGGAAGCACTCAAGGGGCGCAAGGTATGCGTGACGGAAGGCGGGAATCATGCCGGCACGCTGGCGGCCCGCTACGGCGCGGTCGAGATGCCGCAGCGCGCCCCGGCAGATTCGCTGATTGCCCTGCGCACCGGCGCCTGCGATGCCGCCGTGCATGACGATGCGCTGCTCGAAGAGCTACTCAAGATGCCCGAATGGAAAAAGTTTTCCGCGCGCCTGCGCGGCGGGCCGTCCGGCATGCTGGCCTTCGTCGTTCCGGCCGGCGAAACCCGGACCATCGCCGCCCTGAAGAAGGCCGTGAATGACTGGTCCGCCAGGCGCGTGCAGCAGAGCCTGCTCAACAAGGCGGCGCGCAGCATCGCCTTCGAGGTCTATCTCGACCAGGACGTGCCGGACTGCCATTGACCTGGTCGTTTCCGGCAACGGCGACAGCGCCGGCGCCGGCTCTCAGTAACGGCCTTGCCGGCGGCGTCCGCGGCGCACCAGGAAATAGATCACGAGCGCGGCGAGGCCGAGCAGCAGCGCCGTGCCAAAGCGGCCCTGCTGCTGTTCCTGCTGCGCAACCTGGTTCTGAGCTCCCGGCTGGGTCCAGTCTCCGCTGGCGCTGCCCGCGTCCTGATCGCCATTGCCGCCTTCGCTCTGGACCGGCGGCTGTTGTGCCGGATCGCGATGCTGGCTGCCAAGCAGGGATCCCAGCCCGAGGCCGACCAGGGCGCCGCCAAGCATGCCGCCCCATGGGCTGCCGGCCTGGCGCGGCAGCGGACGCACCGGCGCAGGATTGGGCGCAACTGGTGCCGTCTGGCGCGCCATGTCCTGGCTGCGCTGCGCGGGAGCGGCCGGCGCGGGCTGGCTGCGCGGCGGTTGTGCGCTGCGCTGCCGCATCGCGGCGGGAGGCGCCTGTCGTCCGACGGAGCGGCCGCCGCCAACCCGGGCGCCGAAGGATGGGGGCGCCGCCAGGCTGAGCGCCATCATGAATATCGTTGCTTTTGCGATTCTTCCTGCCATGACATCACCATGCTGATTGGGCTTCCCCGCGGGAATGCGGAAAGCGGCATGCAGCTTGGAGTCCGGTCCTGGAGAGAGGTTGCAGCTGGCTGACAGCCCCGGACATCAGCCCGCGCGATCGCGGAAGCCGCGCAGCACGCTTGCCACGTTGTCGCCGATCTCCTTTACCGCGTACCCTCCTTCCATGATGAACAGCGTCGGCAAGCCCAGCGCGGCGATGGCATCTCCCATGCGCAGGTATTCCGGCGCATCGAGCCTGAACTTCGAGATCGGGTCGCCGACGTAGGTATCCACGCCGAGCGACACGACCAGGGCATCGGGCGCATGGGCGCGGATGCGGGACGCGGCGAGGTCGAAGGCCGCGAACCAGGCGTCGTTGCCGCTGCCGGCGGGCAAGGGATAGTTTTGGTTGAAGCCGGCGCCGGCGCCTTCGCCGGTTTCATCGGCGTGGCCGAGGAAAAAGGGATATTCCGTCTTCGGGTCGCCATGGATGGACTGGAACAGGACGTCCGGCCGGCCGTAGAAGATGGATTGCGTGCCGTTGCCGTGGTGGTAGTCCACGTCGAGGATGGCGACGCGGTGCGCGCCGCCGTCGATGAAGGCTTGCGCCGCGACTGCCGCATTGTTGATGAAACAGTAGCCGCCGAGGAAATCGGCGCCCGCATGGTGGCCCGGCGGACGCGACAGGGCGAACGCGGCGCGCGCGCCCCCGGCGATGCGGCGCTGCGCGCTCAAGGCGATGTCGGCGCCGAGTTTCGCCGCCTGCCACGAACCGGCAGTGAAGGGCGTGCCGCTATCGAAGGAGTACATCCCGAGGCGGGCGATGAAGCTGTCGGGCTCGACGTCATGCCGGAAACCGCGGATGGGCCAGACGGCGGGGATGGCATCCCTGGTATTGCCCAGCGCCGCCCATTCATCCCAGGCGCCCTCCAGGAAGCGCAGGTAGCGCGGCGCGTGCACGCGCTCGATGGCGTCCAGCGGGAAGCTGCCGGGGGCCACGATGTTGCCGAGTTCCTGCCGCACGAGGGCGGCGTGGATGTAATCGGCGCGCTCGGGTTTTTCGAAGCAGGGCACGAGCTCGCCCCGGAAGAATTCAAATTCGCCGCGGTGCGCCCGGTGTTCGGGACTGTAGAAGATATCCATGTCGCAAAAGGAAAAGTGGGGATGGCAGGATGCTAGACCAGTTTCGGTCAAACGGTGCGGCGCACCCGCGCCGGGGACGTTGAACTTTCCCAATAATGCGGTTCTCCAAGTTTTGTTGTACCTTTTTTAATCCAACGACGAGGAGAGTGCCATGTTCAGAAAACTGTTCCTGGGGGTGATGGCCCTGCTGTTCAGCATGGGAATCGCATTCGCGGAAGTGGAAGTCAACAAGGCTGACCAGGCCGCGCTCGACAGCATCAAGGGCATCGGACCGGTGATGTCGAAGCGCATCATCGACGAACGCAGCAAGAATGGCGCGTTCAAGGACTGGGATGACTTCGAGAAGCGGGTGAAAGGGGTCGGCGACAAGAACTCGGCGAAGTTCTCGGAAAGCGGCCTGACGGTGAACGGCATGGCGAAGTCGGGTGCGGCCGCCAAGTCCGCCTCGACGTCCAAGGCGTCGAAGTCCAGCGACCAGTCCAGCGGAGCGAGCGCGTCCGCCAATGCCAAGTCCGACTCGGACAAGAAGGACAGCGGCAAGTCCGATTCCCGTTCCGGCAGCAAGAGCGACCGCAAGAACTCGTCCTCGTCTTCTTCCTCATCGACGTCGAGCAGCCCGGCTGCCGCAAAATAAGTCGTTGCCGCATCGTTGCCGCATGGCGGCGATGGCACGCAAAGGTACGTGATGCACGGATGGCGCGCTCCCCAGGGACACGCGCCTTTCCGTGCTGCCACCGCCGGCCTGTCGGATGATCCTTAGTCGGGGTAGCGCGACAGCTTCTTGCCATCCTTCGGAATCTGGTACTGCGCCACGTTCATCTGCATGGCAAGCAAGGTGTAGTAGGCGTTGATGCCGGTGAGATCCACCACGCCCTTCTTGCCGAAGCGCTTGTCGGCCCGGTCGAAGGTGCGGTCGGAGACGCGCTTGTTCTCGTGGAGTTCGGTCGAGAAGTCATACACGATTTCTTCGTCCTCGCTCATGCCGGTGGGCCGGCGGCCTTCCGCAATCGCATCCGCCACTTCCTTCTTGATGCCTGCCTTCAGGGCGATCGGATAGTGCACATACCATTCGTAGTCCTGGGTCCATTTGCGCGCCGTGATCAGGATGACGAGCTCGCTCAGGGTATTGCCGAGCGCGGAGTTGTAACGCAGGTAATCGCCCATGGCGCGCGCCTGGTTCATCACTTGCGGGCTATGCATGAGGGGCTCGAAGGGACCGAAGACAGGCACCTTGCGGGATGCCAGGAATTCTTCCGCCGCCTTTTGCTGCTCGGGGCTGTATTTCTCGGGCGGGATGGTGGGCAGGCGGTCGCTGGCGGCAGCAATGCCCTGGATGGCGAGAAGGGCGGCTGCAAGCAGGATGGGCGGCTTCATGGTGGGTGTCTCCCTCGGTATGGATATGGTGTGGTTGGCGGGCGCAAGGGCGCGGCGCCCCGCCATCATAATGCATTTGTCATGGACAAATCCGGAATTTCGTCATTCCTTGGTTGCGGCATGCGTTGGAAAACTGCCGAATACGTCGGCTTGGCTTTTCGCGGGCACGTGACAATGCCTGGATTGATGCTACTCTGCAATGAACGGCATCCGCGCAGGCTCCGTCCGGCTGCCGGCCTTCGCACGTGCGCGATGGCATGCCCTGGGAGGGATTCCGATGAAGAAGGTGGCAGCCTCTGTCCTGCTCGTGCTTTGCGCCAGCCTCTCCGCCGGCCTGATCGTCAAGCCGGCGCATGCCGAAGCCATCCTGATCGCGGCCAACGAATCGCGTCCGCCCAAGGTCTTCAAGGACCAGCAAGGCATGGCGCAGGGCATCCTGGTGGAGATCATGCGTTACATCCAGGACGAAATGGGACAGCAGTTCAACCTCGAGCTCTACCCCTGGAGCCGCGCCCTCAAGATGGCCTCCAACGGCGAGGCGGGAATCATCGGCCTGTCGGTCAACAAGGAAAGGCTCGTCATCTTCGATTATCCGGCCCAGCCGCTCTTCCATGACGAACTGGTGCTGGTGACCAGGGCGGGCAAGGAATTTCCCTTTTCGACGGTGGCCGACCTCAAGGGCAAGCTCATCGGCGTCTGCCGCAACTGCAGCCATGGCGACGCCTACGACCAGGCCGTCCGCGACAAGATCTTCGAACCCGTGCCGGGCGACAGCGCGAGCGCGCAGCTCGCCATGCTGCTGCACGACCGCATCGACGCGGTGCTGGTGACGGTGGGCCGTGCCGGCTTCGAGGAAGCCTTGCGGGGAAAGGTTGCCGGCGTCGACCTGGCGCAGCACCGCGACAAGTTCGTCATCCTGCCGGTGCCCTTCGCGCGAGACCCGAACTACCTCGCCTTCGCCAAGAGCATGGACAAGAAAAAATTCCTGGCGCAGGTGGACGTCGTGCTGAAGAAAGGGCACGAGAGCGGCGCCATCCAGAAGATCATCGACAGGTACATCGCGAGCAGGCAGTAGCGCTGCGCCACGCTGGCGGCAGCGGCCAAACCGGTGCGCGCTGCATCGGCAGCGCACCCGCGCGCACCGAAATCGTTCACGGCCGCCTCCAACCCATGCGCCGGTCGGGCTCAAGCACTCCAGCCGGGCCGGGCATGTCGCTTGCATTGTTCCGGCTTTCCATGACAGCAGGGAGCCGAGATGGACCGCATCGAAGTCACGAAGAAGATCATGACCGCCAAGGTTGCGAAGAAAATGAAATGGGCGGACATCGCCGCCAAAATCGGCGCCAGCAAGGAGTGGACGACCGCCGCGCTGCTCGGCCAGATGACGCTCGACGAAGACCAGGCGGCGACCGCCAAGGAATTGTTCAGCCTCACCGACGAAGAGACCGCCTGGCTGCAGATCGTTCCCTACAAGGGATCGCTCGCCACCGCCGTACCGACCGACCCGCTGATCTATCGCTGGTATGAAATCGTCAACGTGTACGGCACCACCATCAAGGAACTCATTCACGAAGAGTTCGGCGACGGCATCATGAGCGCCATCGATTTTTCGATGGACATCCAGCGCGAGCCCGATCCGAAAGGCGACCGCGTCAACGTGGTCTTGTCGGGCAAGTTCCTTCCCTACAAACAGTATTGAACCACACCGGTTTGGCACGTTAATTGCAGCCAGGAAAACCTGAAACGCACATTCGGGTGGACCATGAAAACGATCGGCAGGCTCGTCGGCAGTCTTACGGTAGCCAGAAAGCTGGCGCTGATCTACATGCTTGACCTGACCGCCGTGCTGTTCGTGTCAGGCATCCTGATCCGCGAAAAATACATCGCGATCGACTTCGCCAAGAAAGAGCTCGTCGGCAGCCATTACATCGCCCAGGTCGCCGGCGCGCTCGCGGCGGTCGCGTCGGCGCAGATGTCGAGGACACAGGAAAGCGCGCAGGGGAAGGCTGCCGT
>NZ_JAAIVB010000064.1 GCF_010974945.1 Noviherbaspirillum galbum
AGAACGGTATATTGCTCGTCCGGATCCAGGATGCTTTCCTCAGGAATGACCTCATGCACGGTGACGCCGCTCATCGAAAGACCGTGAGCTTGTGCAACGGAGTGCAGCTCGATGTCGTTCTCAGCCAGGGTAATGTAGAGAACCGGCTCCCCTAGCCTAGCGCCTTCAATCAGGAACTGCAACGCCATGGTGGTCTTGCCTGCGCCTGGATCGCCTTCCAAGAGATAGAGGCGTTCCTTGGTCAAACCGCCGCCAAGAATGTTGTCGAGTCCAGGGATTCCGGTGGAGATAAAGACATTGCTGGACGCATTTTGTGTAATAACCATGAGAATCCTGAAGGCCGCTCTGGCTTGATGGTATGAATAAAATTCAACCCCTAGCTCGTGGAACACAAGGCGATTGACGCTCAGTCCTTGAATTGTACTCGGAAGAGCATTGCTAATTTGGATCTGCAACACAGCAAAGCCTGTAAGGGGAGCGAAAATTACTTTACGTCATTTGGATATTGATTAGCTAGATCATGGAATTCGTACTTGTATAGTCAGCCTCCAATCGTCTGCTTCTGGCCGATTTCTGCAGGTCAAGATTTCCCGTTCACAGGCAGCTTCGGGTCAACAAGCCGACGTTCGTGGAGCGAAGGTGACCGGCACAGGTTAGTCAGGCAGCGCCCGTCCCGCCGCGTCGGGTTCAACCCCAATTTCGGTTTATTGCATACATCACTCTCGGCGATCCGTAGGTCAGTCGCATTAACTATTGCATCCAGTTCCATCACTGTGGCGCCAGTTGCAATGACTTTGGCACCGCTACGAGAGCGGCACGATGCCAAGCTCGTCGTCAGGCGGTGACGGTGCAGTTCCGGCCGCTCATCTTCGCCTGGTAGAGCGCCGCATCGGCGCGATCGAATACTTCCTTCAGGTCAGGCGCCTTCGCTATCGCGGTCGTCGCGCCCGTGCTGACGGTGAAAGAGATGTCCCCGTTCGCGGTCGACATCGGATGCGTGGCGATCCTCGTCCGGATGCGTTCCGCGACGACGTGGGCCGCATGGAGGCTGCACTCCGGGAGCACGACGACAAATTCCTCGCCGCCGAACCGGGCCAGAACGTCCTGGCTGCGCAGGCACAGTCCGGCGTGCGTGACGAAATGCTTGAGCGCGAGGTCGCCAACGGCGTGGCCATGCTTGTCGTTCAACTGCTTGAAATTGTCGATGTCGATCAGGAGCAGGGCCGGCTGCCTGCCCGTCCTTTCGGCGTTGGACAACTCCCGCTCGAACATCTCATGGAATGCGCGCCGGTTATAGGTGTCGGTCAGCGGATCCCGGCTTGCAAGGCGGTTGAGTTCCATCTGCAGCGTGTTGCTCATCATGATGATCAGGCCGAGCACCAGGAAGATCATGTAGAGGAAAGCCTCAACGCCGGTTGCCGTCGGAAACGCCGCCAGCGCGTAGGCATCCGGGACGCTCGTGCTAAAGCCGTAATACGCTGCCCGGCAGACGTTGAAGCCGACATGGGCCAGCAGTATCCATGCAACCCAGCGCTGCCCGAGACGGCGTTCGTCATTGCGGCGCAGAAGTTCCCATGCGGGCAATGCGCTCAGGCCTGCAATGAGCGTCGAAAGAAAAGCGATGCGCCCCGGGACGTTGCCGTCATCCAGGAAAAAGAGGCTCAGCACCGGCAGGGCCAGCAGGGGCGCCACCAGCACCCACCACTTGCGCACCGGGGCGCCGACGAACTGCCGCATGCCCGTCCAGATGAAGGAATAGCCCAGCATGAGCATGCAGTTGCCCAGCACGACGGACAATGCCGGGTTCAACATCCCGCGCGCCGCGAGCGGAAAGCCGCTGCTGCCGGCAATAGCGAAGCCCCAGGCCCAGTGCTTGATGCCGTGGACGGAAATCTTCATTCGCTGAGCAAGGAAGAGAGACGCCGACGATGCCAATGCCGCAATGGCAAGCATCAGGTAAACCGTTCTGACATCCAAATGCATTTCCCGCTCTCCGACTGACTGCCAAACGCCACGACCACGTCTCTAGTGGGCAGATTGTACGTTGCCGGGGCGGCACTGCCAATTCGATCTGGCGGATCGTGCGGCAGCATCGCAACGGGATGATGCGGGCGGCAAGGGAAAAGCATGGCGATCGCCGGGCCGCCGCGCGACAGCCCGGCTCCGCCTCAGGCGGACAGTTTCTGCATCTCGGCGTAGAGGTCCGCCTTGCCTTCGAAGCCGATGCCAGGCAGGTCGGGCATGGTAATGTAGCCCTTGTCCACCTTGACGCCATCTGGGAAGCCGCCATAGGGCTGGAACAGGTCGGGATAGGATTCGTTGCCGCCGAGGCCGAGGCCCGCGGCGATGTTGAGCGACATCTGGTGGCCGCCGTGCGGAATGCAGCGGCTCGGCGACCAGCCGTGCTGGCGCAGCATGTCCAGCGTGCGGAGATACTCGACCAGGCCGTAGCTGAGGGCGCAGTCGAACTGCAGCCAGTCGCGGTCCGGGCGCATGCCGCCGTAGCGGATCAGGTTGCGCGCGTCCTGCATCGAGAACAGGTTTTCGCCGGTCGCCATCGGCTTGTCGTAGTAGTTGCGCAGGGTGGCCTGCAGTTCGTAGTCGAGAGGATCGCCCGCCTCTTCGTACCAGAACAGGTCGTACTGGGACAAGGCCTTCGCATACTTGATCGCGGTATCGAGGTCGAAGCGGCCGTTGGCGTCGACGGCGAGCTTCTGGCCATCCTGAAGCACGCCGAGGATGGAATCGATGCGGCGCAGGTCTTCGTCGAGCGACGCGCCGCCGATCTTCTTCTTCACCACCGTGTAGCCGCGGTCGATGTAGCTG
This sequence comes from Noviherbaspirillum galbum, assembly GCF_010974945.1. Classification (GTDB taxonomy): domain Bacteria; phylum Pseudomonadota; class Gammaproteobacteria; order Burkholderiales; family Burkholderiaceae_D; genus Noviherbaspirillum; species Noviherbaspirillum galbum. Next base: position 2,827 of record NZ_JAAIVB010000064.1, read on the forward strand.
CGCATCTCGTCCTTCAGCTTTTCATGATCCTGGCCGGGGTAATAGTAGCCGCCGGCGGCATAGACGAATATCTTGCGGTTGGGCTTGCCGTTGCCATAGCGGTCTGCCAAAAGCTGGAACAGCGACTTGCCTTCGATCTTGGCCACCGCGTCCCACACCGCCATGTCGATGGTGCCGATGGCCACCGAGCGCTCGCCGTGGCCGCCCGGCTTTTCATTGGTGAACATGCAATTCCAGATCTTTTCCGGATCCAGGTTGTTGCCGGTGGCATCGACGAGGCTGTCCGGACTGGCCTCGAGGATGCGGGGAATGAAGCGCTCGCGCATCAGCGTGCCCTGGCCGTAGCGGCCGTTCGAGTTGAAGCCATAGCCGACCACGGGCTTGCCGTCGCGGATGACGTCGGTCACGACTGCCACGAGGCTGAGCGTCATCTTGCTGAAGTCGATGTAGGCGTTGCGGATCGGGGAACTGATGGGGACGGTCTTTTCGCGGATCTCGACGATTTTCATGGGTAATCTCCTCGGGGCTGTGCAGGTCAGTGCTGGGCTGTTCGACGGGCAACGAAAAAAGTGCAGAAGACGTGAGATTACGCCCGATGAAGCCGTTTAAAATTCACCCCGATTCAATTCATAAGTGAGTCAAAGTGAAGAACAACATTTCCGCCGACCTGGAATTCTTCGTGCTTGTCGCCAGGCACCGCAGTTTGTCCGCCGCCGCGCGCGGCCTGGACATCACGCCTCCCGCAGCCACGAAGCGGCTGGCCCAGCTCGAAAGCCGCCTCGGCATCCGGCTCGTCAACCGGACGACGCGCAGCATCAGCCTGACCAGCGAGGGCGAAACCTTCCTTGCCCATGCGACGCGCATCCTGGAACAGATCGGCGAGATGGAGCAGGCAGTCACCTCCGGGCGGGCGACGCCGCGCGGATTGTTGCGCGTGAACGCGACGCTCGGCTTCGGCCGCACGACGATCGCGCCGCTCGTTTCCGAGTTCTCCAGGGAGTATCCGGATGTAGAAGTGCAGGTCGAGGTGACGGACCGGCCGATCGACCTGGTGGAAAGCGGCTTCGATCTCGCGATCCGCTTCGGCACGCTGCCCGACCGGCGGCTCAGCGCGCGCCGGATCATGTCGAACCGCCGCTACCTCTGCGCGTCGCCGGATTATCTCAAGCAGCACGGCACCCCGAAAACCCTCGCGGACCTGGCACGTCACCGCTGCATCATCCATCGTCAGAACGACGATACCTACGGCATCTGGCGCTTCGTGAGCCGCAACCATAGCGAGGCCATCAAGGTACACGGCGTGCTGTCGAGCAACGACGGTGACATCGTGCTTGGTTGGGCGCTCGACGGCCACGGCATCGCGATCCGTTCCGAATGGGACCTAGCGAAGTACATCGAAAGCGGCAGGCTGAAAATCGTCTTGCCGAAGTTCGGGCTGCCTTCCGCGGACTTGTTCGCCTACTACCCTGGCCAGCGCAACCTGCCCGTGCGCACCCGCGCCTTCATCGACTTTCTCCTCGCCCGCTTCCGCAAGCCCTTCAAGCCGATCGGCCCGGACCCGGATGATTGATTGGCGGACATGACTTGCCCACCGGGCAGCGACGTCATCGTACGATGTCGGCTATAGTCAAGCCATGCTGCATCCCAGCAGCCGGTCAACCTTGTCACCATGGAGGCGCAATCATGAAACTCGTCGGTATGCTCGATTCCCCCTACGTCCGCAGGGTTGCCATCTCGCTGCAGATGCTGGGATTGCGCTTCGAGCATGAGTCCCTTTCCGTGTTCCGCCACATGGAAGCCTTCAGGCAGATCAATCCCGTCATCAAGGTCCCCACCATGGTGTGCGACGACGGCACGGTATTGCTCGACTCGACCCTGATCCTGGAGTATGCCGAGTCGGTTGCCCATCCGCGTTCGCTCAGGCCGGCGCAGGCCGATGCGCTGGTGCGCGACCTGCGGCTGACCGGGCTGGCGCTTGCCGCCTGCGAGAAAAGCGTGCAGATCGTATACGAGCACATGCTGCGTCCTCCCGAAAAGCTGCATGCGCCCTGGCTGGAGCGGGTCACCGATCAGCTGCGCGCGGCTTGCGACGCGATGGAAAAGGAGATGGACCGGCCGCAGGCGACGGTGCTAGAGTCGGGGGCGCTGTCGCAGGGAGGAATCACCGCGGCGGTGGCCTGGCACTTCATCCAGGCCATGACCGCGGATGCGGCTCCCAAGGAACGTTACCTTCTATTGCAGGCTTTCTCGCTGGAAGCGGAAAAGCTGCCGGCCTTCCGCGCGGCGCCTCATGGGGAAGGCGTCTGCAGGCCTGCGGAATCGTCCGGCGACTAGGCTGCCTTGGCAGGCGCCCGCAACCGCAAGGCGTTGGCGATGACGGACACCGAGCTCAGGCTCATCGCCAGCGCCGCCACCATGGGTGACAGCAGGTGGCCGGTCAGCGGATAGAGCAAACCCGCCGCCAGCGGAATGCCCAGGGCGTTGTAGACGAATGCGAATCCGAGGTTCTGGTACATGTTCCGCACGGCATCGTTCGATAGCTGGCGAGCCCGTGCGATTGCGCGCAGGTCGCCCTTGACCAGGGTGACATGCGCGCTGTGGATGGCAACGTCGGTCCCGGTGCCCATGGCAATGCCGACGTCGGCGCGGGCCAGCGCCGGGGCATCGTTGATGCCGTCGCCGGCCATCGCGACTTTCCGGCCCCTGGCCTGGAGCGCCTCGACTAGGCGCAGCTTGTCGCGGGGCTTCACCTCGCCGTGGTATTCCTCGATGCCGAGGCGATTCGCGACCGCCCTGGCGGTCGTGATGCCGTCGCCGGTCGCCATCACGACGCGCAGGCCGCTTCCGCGCAGGCTGTCGAGCGCCTCGAGGGTGGTGGACTTCACGGGATCGGATACGGCGATCAGTCCCACCAGGCGGCGCTCTTCGGCCAGGTACATGACACTGGCGCCATCAGTACGCAATCGTTCGGCTTCGCCTTTCAGCGGCTGCCAGTCGACGCCCTCGGCTTCCATCAGCGCGGTGTTGCCGAGCGCAATCGCCTTGCCGCCGACCGCGCCGCGCACGCCGATGCCGCTGGACGACTCGAAGGAGTGAGGCGTCCCGAGCTCCAGGTTCCGGCGCCGCGCCTCGGCGACGATCGCATGCGCGAGCGGGTGCTCGCTGCCCTGGTCGATGCTCGCCGCGAGCCGCAGGACGTCTTCCTCCGTGCGTCCCGCCGCCGGCATCGCCGCGTTGAACGCCGGCTTGCCTTCGGTCAGGGTGCCTGTCTTGTCGACGATCAGCGTATCGATGGTACGCATCGCTTCGATCGCCGCCGCATCGCGGAACAGGATGCCCTGCGTTGCGGCGCGTCCGGTCGCCGCCATGATCGACATCGGCGTGGCCAGCCCGAGCGCGCACGGACAGGCGATGATCAGCACCGCCACCGCGTTGACGAAACCGTACACCCAGCTTGGCGACGGCCCGAAGAACCCCCAGCACAGCAGCGTGATCAGCGCGATCGCCACCACTGCGGTGACGAAATACGCCGCCACCACGTCCGCCAGCCGCTGCAGCGGCGCGCGGGACCGCTGCGCCTGCGCGACCATCTGCACGATCTGCGCGAGCATGGTCTGGGACCCGACCTTTTCCGAGCGCATGACGAGGCTGCCGCTGGTGTTGATGGTCGCCCCGATCAGCTTGTCGCCCGCCTGCTTGTGTATCGGCACCGGCTCGCCGGTGAGCATGGATTGGTCGAGCGAACTCTGCCCTTCGACCACGACGCCATCCACCGGCACCTTCTCGCCGGGACGCACGCGCAACAGGTCTCCGATGTGGACATGCGCGAGCGGCACGTCCTCCTCCGAGCGGTCGGGATTGATCCTGCGCGCGGTCTTGGGCGCCATGGCGAGCAGGGACTTGATGGCCGCCGAGGTTTGCGAGCGGGCGCGCAATTCCAAGATCTGTCCTAGCAGGGTCAGCGAAATGATGACGGCGGCCGCCTCGAAATACACGCTGACGCGGCCATGCATGGCGAAAGTCGGCGGGAACGACCGCGGCGCGACCGTGGCGACGACGCTGTACACGTAGGCCGACGACACGCCCGTGCCGATCAGCGTCCACATGTTCGGATGGCGCGTGGCGATGGACTGCGCCCAGCGCACGAAGAACGGCCAGCCGGCCCATATCACCACCGGCGTGCTCAAGGCCAGCTCGATCCAGCTCTGCCCGGCCAGTCCTCGCGGGAACAGGAGATGGCCGAACATCGCCAGCACGAACACCGCGGCCGACAGCGGCAGGGTCCACCAAAACCGCCGGCGGAAGTCGGCGAGTTCCGGGTTCCCTTCGTCCTCGAGCGACGGCATCTCGGGTTCGAGCGCCATGCCGCATTTCGGGCAGGTGCCCGGCGCGGGCTGGCGCACCTCGGGATGCATCGGGCAGGTGTATATCGTCCCGGCGGGGGCCGGTTCGGCTTGCCTGGCATGCCTGGCTTCCCCCGGCGAAGCGTGATGCGCATGATCATGCGGCGCATGCTCATGGCGTCCATGCGGATCTCCATGCCCGGTATTGTCGTGCTGCCGGCCATGGAACAAATCGAGTTTGCTTCCCATGATGTATCCATCCAGCAAATCGAGCACGGGCGGACGCCCATCCTCGACGTCGTTAATCGAGATCTTCCGAAGTCACGGGATATCCGGCCCCGACGATGGCAGACCGCACTACGTCCAGCGGCGCCGACGTCTGGACCTGCACCGTCTTGCCCTTCAGATCGACATGCACCTTGGCAGCGCCATCCACGCCTCGCACGGCCCGGGTAACGCGTCCGGCGCAGCCGGCGCAGGTCATGCCATCCACTTGCAGTTCGTACATATCAAACCCTCCTCGTTGCGTGAGAGATCACTGTAGACGTTCCAGCGATGGGAAGGTCAAGACCGAAACCCTTCCGCGCGCCGGAACGCCTGCCGGCGACGGAGACCGCTCGCGCGGCCTCCGAAGCGAATGGCATCAATGCGCCCTTGCCCCCGTCGTTCCCGCCGTGCGCTGCTGCCCGCCGCCCGCCATGCGGCGACACTCGTCGGCGCAGCGGCGGCATGCCTGCGCGCATTCCTGGCAGTGGGACATCTGGTGCTTCGAGCACTCGTCGGCGCACGCATCGCAGATTTCGGCGCACGCCTGGCAGACCAGGTCGGCGAACTCGCTGCCGCGCGCCATGTACGCCGCAGCCATCCGGCAGATCTGCGCGCAATCCATGTCGAGCGCGATGCAGTGCGCCATCATCTTCACGTCTTGTTCCCTAAGGCAGGACGCGGCGCAGTTGTCGCAAGCGTCGGCGCAGTCGTTGCAGGCTTCGATACAGGATGCGAATTGTTGCTGTGCCATTTGAATCTCCTTTTAAACGGTAAAGGCATGCCGCGGGAAATCTTTCCCGGGCGGATCAGAAACGCTGCGCGGCACCGGCAGGCGGTTGCCAAGCGGACGCATTGGTGCACAGACGGGGGACCCGGTGTCGGCGAGCCTCGTGTTCGCGCAGCGTGTTTTGCGTGGAGGATTAGAGCGCGATCGGCTTTGGTGGGCGCTCTAGGCGGTAAGGCAGGGAATTCGGCAACGGCGCCGACGTGACGACGTGGATCGCGTCCGAACTGGTGTCGGGTGCGGCATGCGGGAAGGAGTATGGCAATGCGAACGCGGCATGGCAATGCAGGGAGCAGGCGTCGCTTCCCTGCTGCATGCGATGCTTCATCGTCGAGATGCTGGCCGCGTTTCGGGGAAGCGCATTGCGCGCATCTGCGTAAGCCGGTAGCGCCCGTTGCACTTGCCGGTGCCGCAGGTCACGCACCGCCGGCTTGGCGGCAGGACCCTTTGCCGCAGCAGTGTGAACCATCGCGCATGGCAGGCGCGCCGCCACGGCAAAGCCATGCAGCGGCAGCAGGGCCAGCAAGATGGCAATCACGATGCGCCTGATCCTCGGTTCCATGCTTCAACGGTGGTGTCCTGTTCCATGTAAAGGCTTGGACGGTTTTATGGTGCTTAGTTCAAGAATCGCCTGGGCATGTCACGCTGGAAACCCCGACTGCGCAGCAGGTACAGGGTCGCACGCCCGAGCAGCCGCATCAAACCGCAATGGCTACGCCGCATCGCTCGGCGACAGTGATCAGTTTGGGCACGTCGGGCAAGCCAGCGGGAATTTCCTGGTCGATCGTCTTGAACAGGTTTGCAGCCTGGCCGTTGTGGCTGGTGACCGAGATCATCTCGCCGCCTCCCGGGCCGAACTGGAATGAATGAACCGTGCGCGCGGGCAGGTGAACGAGCGTGCCCGGCGTTGCAGTGACGGTCTGGTCGTCGAAGCGGATTGCGACATTGCCCTTGGTCACGTAAAACGATTCGTCCCAGTCGTGACTGTGCGGTGGGGGCCCTGTTCCCTCATCGCCCTGCTGCAGGAATATCTCGTAGCCTTGGGTCAAGGCATTTGATGCCAACACCGTGATTTTTTCACCCACCACATTGAGTGGTCGATCGTAGGCGTCCGGCGTGACGACGAATGGCTGGTTTTTCATGGCTTGGCTCCTCTTTTTGCCGGCTTGAGTCGCATTCAAAGGGCTTGCCTGGAGATGAATCCTGGGCATGCACCTAGCAGCATAGCCAACGTCAAGGGACAATCAAGCGGGAAGCGAACGTTCAACGCGCGCGCCGGTAGTGCATCGCGACCACGCCGCTGCGGAACGGCGTCGATGAGATCAATTCGAGCCTCCGCGTGCCGGGCAGCCCGCCCGCGTACAGGGTCGGGCCGTGGCCGGCGACCCTGGGGTGGACAAGCAACTTGTACTCGTCGATCAGATCCAGCCGGTCCAGCTCGGTGGCGAGCTTGCCGCTGCCAAGCAGCACGCCGTCCGGAGTCGAGTCCTTGAGCTTCTGTACGCCCATGAGCAGGTCCCCGGCGATGTGGTGGCTGTTGGTCCAGGAAAATTTCTTTCGCGTCGCAGACACCACGTACTTCGGCTTGGTCTCGAGCTTGACCGCCCACTCGCGCATCGACGGCGGCGCCTCCTCGTCGCCGCGGGCGACCGCAGGCCAGTAGCTCTCCATCATCTCGTAGGTGACGCGGCCCCACAGCATTGCGCCGGCCTCGTCCATGAGGCGGGTGAAGTAGGCGAGGGTCTCGTCGTCGGCGATTCCTTCCTGGTGGTCGACGCAGCCGTCCAGGGTAAGGTTGATGGAGAAGGTCAGGAGTCCCATGGTGTCTCCCGTTCAAAAAATGACGCTCGCGCCCAGCCGCTCATGAATCAGCGAGCAACCGGACGCGAGCGCTTTGGAAGATGACATCCCCGCGAGGCAAGCGCCGCGGGGATCGTCCTCTGGCTCTTACTTCAGCTTGTCGAACAGCGCGCGTGCCGCCTGGTGGCAGAACGGCGGCTCGTAGGTGCCGTGGTAGCTGCCGTAGTAGGTGGCGAACGCGGCCGAGGTCGGGTCGGTCGGCGCCTTGCCTGCGACGCCGAATGCCGCCTGCACCTGCGCGTCCACGTCAACCGACGACACGTTGGTCAGGCCGCGGCTGTTGAAGTCGGCCTGGGCAACGTCACGATGCACCGCAGGCGACACCGTCGGATCGCCCGCGCCGCCGCACAGGATCGTGCGCGCCTTCGGGTTCCATCCCAGCAGGTCGTTCTTCTTGGCATCCAGGTAGAAGCCATTGTTGGCGTTGGTCTGCACGTCGGTAAGGAACGCCGACTGGAAGACCGCGTCGCGTGCCTCGTTCGGAGTTCCTCCCGGCAGCTTTCCGGACGTCACCAGCGTCGTATAGGTGAGCGTGGGATTGGGCAGGAGCGATTCGATGTAGTCGGCATACGGCGCCTTGTAGGCCTGCGACGTGCTGGTGTAGACATTGCCATACACCTTCTGGTAAGACGTCACCAGGAAGGGGACGAAGAACTGGTAGCCGGCGATGGCCTGCGTCAGCTTGAGCGAGCCGGACAGGTTGTACGGACCGGCGAGGTGGGCGCCGGCGACGACGTTGATTTCGTTCGCATTGTCGCGTTCGATGGCACGCTGCGCCGCGAACGACGAATGGCCGCCCTGGGAGTAGCCGGTCAGCATCACCTTGCCCGACAGGTTGACGTTCTGCGAGCCCGCCGCCTTCCGCGCCGCGCGAATGGAGTCGATCACCGAGCTGGCTTCCGATTCGGCGTGCAGGTAAGGATGATAGGAATAGCCGGACTTGGCATAGCCGAGGTAATCGGTCGCCACCACCGCATAGCCTTGCGCCGCGTACATCGCCGCGAGCAGGAAGGTCTCCGGATCGGAGGCGCTGGCCAGGGTGCGCGGCTTCTGCACGTCGGTTCCCTTGGCGTAGGCAACGAGCGGATAGCTGGCATTGGCGCAGGCGCCGGCCGGCACGAGCAACACGCCGGAAGCGTTGGTCTTTTCGTTGTTGACGCCGACCGTCGCATAGTTCAGGCCGACGACCTGGACGTCGCATTTCGCCTTGCCCGAAATAGGCTGCAGGCCGCTGGATGCCGTGCCGGAATCGACCTGCGCAGCGGTCAGCGTGCCCAGGATCTGGGGCGTCTCGATCAGCGAGCCGCGGTCATCGCTATTCCCGCCTCCGCAGCCTGCGAGTAAGAATGCGCTGGCCAGCGTCATGCCTGCGGCATGCTTGAATTCGATCTTCATTGGATCTTGTCTCCTTGGTTCTTCTAGTCATGTTGAGGTAGATGGCAGACCGGGGATCCGCCATCTAAGTTCACTGGTCCTTCAAGTGGAAATCCGCTGCATCGGGCTTGGCCGGCGCAACCATTGCCTGAAGGACAGCCACTAGAATACACCGTTTGCCGAAGGGATTCAGGGCGGGGAACAACGCCGCAAAAACAGCCGGTCGATGCACCGTGCGGCAAGCGCCTCCAGGCCGTTGCGTGCCGCGGCAAACCATGCTCTGATCTTTCCTGACCAACCCAAGGACAAGCCGCCATGAACGCCTCTTCCTCGCCCGCACAAACATTCACAGTCAGCCACCTCGACGACGCCGAATTCAGGACGGGAGGCTTGCGCAATTATTCCGCCTATCGCGACCTCGGCATCGCGATGGCGACCAGGGGGCTCGCCACGGCGCACGTCATCCGCATGACCGCGCCATACTCGGAAAGCCTGAGCCAATGGCACCATCACGACGTGCAGTTCCAGCTCATCTACGTGCTCAAGGGATGGTTCAAGAGCGAGTTCGAAGGCGTGGGCGTACAGACGATGCGCGAGGGGTCATGCTGGATGCAGCCGCCGAACATCCGCCACCGGGTCCTCGGCTGGTCGGACGATTGCGAATTGCTTGAGATCATCTTGCCGACGGAACATGCCACGGTGGTTGACGGCTGACGAGGCAGGCAGCTCACCATAAAAAAAGGTGGGCGCCGCAAGCGGTACCCACCTCAAGCCCTCGGGGGAGACAACCGGGTTAGTTGCAGCGCAATATCTTACTTGGTCGGGTCCTTCGCATCGACGAACTTGTCGAACTCGATGTTGTAAGGCTGGCCGTTGACCATCTTCACTTCGCGCACGTACACCGTCTGGACCGGATCGCGGGTCTGCGCATCGATCATGACGGGGCCGCGCGGGCTGTCGATCTTCATGCCTTTCAGGATTTCCATCGCCTTGTCGCCGTCGATCTTGCCGTTCAGCTGCCTGGCCACGCGATAGATCGCGTCCATGCCGTCATAGCCCGCAACCGCCATGAAATTGGGACGGCCGGCATTGGGATTGGCCTTCGCGAACTGGGCGAGGAAGTTCTTGTTTTCCACGGACTCGTGGGCCGCGGAGTAATGGAAGGTGGTAATGACACCCTGCGTGGCATTTCCCATCGCCGGCAGGACGTAGTCATCGGTCAGGTCGCCGGTGCCGATCACCTTCACGCCCGCCTGCGCGAGGCCGCGCTCGCGATAGCTCTTCATGAAGCCGATGGCCTGTTCGCCCGCGGGAACGAACACGAACACCGCATCGGGCTTGGCGTCCTTGATGCGCTGGACGAAAGGGGCGAACTCTGGATTGTTCAGCGGCACGCGCACCGATTCCAGCACCTGTCCGCCGGCGGAGGTATAGCTTTGCTTGAATGCCGATTCCGCGTCGATGCCGGGACCATAATCGGTCACCAGGGTCACGACCTTCTTGATGCCGTTCTTGAAGGCCCACGGGCCCATCGGCGCGGCAAGCTGGGGCAAGGTATGCGAGACCCGCGCGATATAGACCGACTTGGTCGTGATCGCCGACGTGGCGGCGTTCATGATGATCATCGGCTTCTTCGCCTGCTGCGCGATGGGGGCCACGGCCATGGCTTCCGGCGTCAGGCCGAAGCCCGCGAGGAAATCCACCTTGTCGCGCACCACGAGTTCCTGGGCGAGGCGCTTGGCCACGTCCGGCTGCGGGCCGGTGGTGTCCTTCTTGATGATCTCGATCTTCTTGCCGGCGACCGAGTCGCCATTCTGCGCCATGTACGCCTTGATGCCGCCCTCGATCATTTCGCCGTGGTTGGCAAACGGTCCCGAGAACGGCGCGATCACGCCGACCTTGATGGTTTCCTGCGCGTAGGCGCCGAATGCGCTAAAGCCGATTGCGCCGGCGGTAGCGATGCTGCTGAACAGGCGATGAAAATGCATGCTTATCTCTCCATGGGATGGTGAAGTTGAAACCTCGTTCATGCGGCGACGGCCACCAACCGGTCGAGGGTGTCCCGGTCATCGAGCAGGCTGCCGCTGTCCGAGGCGTGCACCACGCGGCCGCGATCGAGCACGATGGCCCGTCCGGTCAGCGACAGGGCGAGGCGCGCGTGCTGCTCCACCACGATGACCGACATGCCGGTGTCGGAGACCAGCCGACGGATCACGCGCGCCAGTTCCTGGACGATGATGGGCGCAAGGCCTTCCATCGGCTCGTCGAGCAGCAGCAGGCGCGGATTGGTCATCAGCGCGCGGCCGATGGCCAGCATCTGCTGTTCGCCGCCGGACAGCTGGTTGCCCATGTTGGCGCGCCGTTCCTGCAGGCGGGGAAAGGCCTGGTACACCTTGTTCAAGTCCCACTCGCCCGGACGCGCCACCACCGTCAGGTGCTCTTCCACCGTCAGGGAAGGAAACATGTAGCGTTCCTGGGGCACCCAGCCGAGCCCCGCATGAGCGCGGCGGTGGGTCTGCATGCGGGAGATGTCGTTGCCGCACCAGCGTATGGCACCGCCATGCAGCTCGGTCAGGCCCATCAGCGTCACCAGCAAGGTGGTCTTTCCAACGCCATTGCGGCCCAGCAGCGCCAGGCTATCCCCTTCCTGCATGTCCAGCGAAATACCGTCGAGGATCACCGATTCCCCATAGCCGGCGCGGACGTTCTCGAGCGCGAGCAATTCAGGCATGTTCCGCCTCCCCCAGATAGACTTCCTTGACGCGCGGATCGGCGGCGATCTCGTCCGGCGTGCCTTCCGTCAGCACCGCGCCCGCGACCAGCACCGTGATGCGCTCGGCGAAGCGGAATACGAGTCCCATGTCGTGCTCGATGAAGAGAATGGTCACGTCGCGCGGCAGGCGCGCAATCACATTGAACAGCTCGGCACTTTCGGCTTGCGGGATGCCGGCTGCCGGTTCGTCGAGCAGCAACACCTTGGGCTTGGTAGCCAGGGCGAGGGCAATCTCCACCAGCCTTTGCTTGCCATAGGGCAGATTGCGGCTGATGACATTGGCGTCACGATCCAGCTTCAGCATTGCGAGCAGCGACATGGCTTCAGACACCTCTTCGCGCTGCCTTGAAACAGTCCTGTGCCAGACATATTGCAAGCCCTTGCGTTCGCAGATCGCAAGCATCACCGACTCGAGCACCGTGAGGCCGGCAAACAAAGTATTGATCTGGAATGTGCGCGTCATGCCGCGCTTGACGCGTTCATGCTGCGACATGCTGGTGATGTCGGCGCCATCAAGGAAGACCTTGCCTTTGGAAGGCAGGAAGCCGCCGGTCAGCAGGTTGATGAATGTCGTCTTGCCAGCCCCGTTCGGGCCGATGAGGGCGTGACGCGCGCCTTGCGGGAAGGACAGGCTGACGTTGCTGTTGGCGACGAAACCGCCCCATTGCTTGGTCAGTCCTTCGGTGCGCAGCAAAGCGTCGTGATGCTGGTTCATCCTAAGCTCCTTTTCGATGCGGCCACGCCCCGTGTCCTATCGCGCAAACTTTCGAGTCCGCCCAGCACGCCGCCGCGCGCGAACAGCACGATGATCACCAGCAGCAGGCCCAGCCAGAATTGCCAGTAGGCTGGATTGAGATTGGCGACGAAGTTTTGCGCAACCATGAAGATCGCCGCGCCCAGCAACGCGCCGTAGAGGCGACCGGTGCCGCCGAGGACCAGCATGATGACGAGTTCGGCGGAACGCGGAAATCCGAGGCTGTCGAGTCCCACGAACTGCGTGACCTGGGCGAGCAGCGCGCCCGCCACGCCGGCAATGGCCGCGCCAAGCGTGTACACGCACGTCAGGCGCCAGGACACGTTCGCGCCGATGGCCGGCATGCGGCGTCCGCCTTCGAGGATGCCGCGCAAAGACAGCCCGAAGGGCGAGCGCACCACGCGGCGCATCAGCACGAACAGGAGAAAAAGCACGCCGAAGCTGTACCAGAACGCCACCCTTCCCTCAAGATCGAATTCGAAGGCGCCGAACAGCTTGCCGACGTTCATGCCCGACAGGCCGTCCACACCTCCTGTCAGGAAAGCCGCCTTGTTTGCGGCCTCGTAGAGCATGAGTCCGATGCCCAGCGTGACCATCAACCGCGTAAGGTCTTGTCCGCGCACCACCAGGAAGCTGACGGCGAAGCCGAAGGCGGCGGCGACCGCGGCGCCGGCTAGCATGCCGCTGATGGGCTCGCCCCATCCATGTACCGACAGCAGGCCGGCGGTATAGGCGCCCAGCCCGAAAAACGCCGCATGCCCCAGCGACACGATGCCGGCATAACCCAGGATGAGATCGAGCGACATGGCGAACAGGCCGGCGATCATCACCTGGCTGGCAAGCACCAGGTAACCGGGAAAGAGAAAGTAGCTGGCAAGCGGCAAGAGCCAGAATGCGATTTCAAGCGGATGCCAGCGGTCGCGCGGCAAGGCAATGGACGTGTCGGCGGGCATGGCGTCATTCGGCATGAGGGTGAGGGAATCCGGTTTCATGCCCGCCTCCCGAGCAGGCCGGTCGGAAACAGCATCAGCAGCGCGACCATGAGCGCATAGATCACGAAGGCGCCCGTTTCCGGCACATAGTATTTGCCGGCCACGTCGAATACGCCGAGGATCATGGCGGCGATCAGCGGACCCTTGATGGTGCCGGCGCCACCGACATTGACCACGAGCAGGAAGTAGACCATGTACTTGATGGGAAACGTCGGATCGAGTCCGAGCACGTCGATTCCCAGCCCGCCGCCCAGGCCGGCCAGGCCGGAGCCCAGCGCAAACGTCAGGCTGAACACCCGGCTAACGTTGATGCCGAGGCCGGCCGAGGCTTTCTGGTTGTCGACCGAGGCCCGGATCTGCGCGCCGAAGCGGGTACGCTCCAGCAATCCGCCGATCGCGAGCGTGACGGCGACGACGACGCCGATCAGGAAAAGCCGGTACGCGCCGAGATCCATGCCGAGGACCTCGACTTGACCGCGCAGGAATTCCGGCAGGTGGACAGGCTGCTGCGACGGCCCCCACACGTACGAGGCTGCGGCAACCGCCATGAAGGCCAGCCCGATGGAGAACAGCACCTGGTCGAGATGCGTCGCCTTGTAGAGCCTGCAGTAGAGGGTGCGCTCGAGCGCGAAGCCGAGCACCGCGCTCGCGATGAAGGCCAGCGGCAACGATGCGAGAAAAGGCAGGCCGAGCCGGTTCATCACCACCACGCTGACATAGCCGCCCGCCATGGCGAATGCGCCATGGGCAAGGTTGACGAAATTCATCAGGCCCATCGTGACGGACAGCCCGACGCTGATCAGGAACAGCAGGCTGCCATACGCGACGCCATCGAACAGGACACCGATGGCGCTCGTCAGCATGGCTGCCTCCATGTCCGTGCGGCGCATGGCCGGAAGGCCACCGAGGGGTGATGCATGATCCGTCTCCTTTGTCTTGTTCGAAGGCACGCGGCTTGAAAACCTGCGGCGCCATGCAAGTATCGAGCGGGACCGGAACGCGAGGGTTGCATTGTCGGGATGCCAGCGTTCCAATTTGCTTATCGAAAACTGAAAGCACATGGAAGCATCGGCTTTTTGCGCTTACTTCGCGCGGTAGACGCCCGCGCCGACGATGTAGCCGTCCATCCGTTCGACATAAGAGGACTTGGGCATGATGGTCTTGGTGGCGGGATTGAGGAACTTGTAATTGATCCAGCCATTGCCCTTCGATTTGGCAAGTTCAATCATCTCGCGGTTGAACTTCTTGCCTTCGACATCGTGCATGTCGATCATGTCCTTGCCATTGAGCTTGGGGTTCGTCGCGTGGCAGATCATCTTGCCATTGAGGTCATGGACATAAACGTAAAGCTCACCCTGGATGAATCCACCCGTTGGATCCGCGAACTGCCGGCAGGCCGGCTCCATGCCGCTCTGCTTCGCCTGCGCGATCGCTTTCTTCACCAGCTTGACGACATCGTCGTCGGTCGGCGCCTGCGCATGCGCGTTGACACCGGCCAGCAGGAACAGCGCTGCCAAAATTGATTTGTTCATCGTCCCTCTCCCATGCTCGGACCGCGGACATGATTGGATTGCCGGCAGCCGCATGCGTGAATGTTGTAATGTGGTCGTCGTCGCCGGCCGGGCATGCATGGCCCGGCCATAGGCGCAAAAGCCAAGGACGTCTTGGCTCCGGATGTCAGAATGCGTGCTTGATGCCGGTGATCAGGCCGGTCTGCGACAGTCCGGCGCCGACGGAACCGCCGGCGGACAAGGCAACCGCAGCGGTGCCGCCATTGTTGATGCGGCCGACCGCCACATAGCCGGAGGTGCGTTTGGAGAAGTCATAGATTCCACGCAGCAGAAGCTGGGTGGAATCATTCGGGCTGTCACGATAGTCCAGCTTGGCGAGCTGGCCGTCGATCGTCACCTGGGGAGTCAGGCGGTATGCCGCGCCAACATAGTAGAGGTTGCTGCGCGGGGTGGTGGCGCTGCCTTCGTTGTTGCGCGCAACCACGCCTCCGCCCACTTTCCAGCTGGCGAACTTGGCGTAGCCTGCCACGTGCAGGCGGCTGTCGCTGCGGTCTGCGCTGTTGATGCCGCCGGAGGCGTTGGGACCGCCGTTCAGGCGGCCATAGGCTGCCACCGCGCCCCAGGACGGCGCGTCGTAGCGCAGCATGGTGGACCACTCGCGGCATTCACGGCTGTTGGTGGCGCTTTCGCCTGGGCAGTTTGTGCCCGCGGGGCCGCCCGCCGCGGAGGTGTCGCGTCCCAGGCTGTACGTCGCCCCGACGGTGAAGCCGTTGAACGTGCCCTTGTAGGCAATGGAGTTGTCGCTGCGGCCGTTGGGAATCGCCGCGTCCAGCGAGCCCAGTCCATACTGCGACGGTCCGAAGATGTCGACGTCGAAGGACGACAGGTAGATCATATTGTAGTTGCGGCCGAGGGTCAGCTGGCCGTAGGGGCTGGACAGGCCTACCCATGCCTGGCGGCCGAACAGGCGTCCGCCCTGGCCAAGGCTGCCGGTATCGGGCGTGAAGCCGTTTTCCAGCGTGAAGATGGCCGACATGCCGCCACCGAGGTCTTCGCTGCCCTTGAACCCGATGCGCGATGGGAACATGCCGCCGCCCAGGCTGGGCATGCGCCACAGGCTGTCGCCCGTCGCGTTGGAATTGGTGTAGTACTCGACCGCGGCATCCATGATGCCGTAGACGTTCACCGACGTCTGCGCGTTGGCGATCCCCATCAAGGACATCGCTGCCAGCGCAGCACCCGCGGCCAAGGCCTTTTTCGTTTTCATTGCTCTCTCCTCAAAAAAATCGGTACTGCGAACCGTCCGCACTTCGGAGTCCTGGGCCCGGGGCAAGCGCGTCCGCCGGGCAAGACTTCCCCCTGCCCGCATGCCGCAGGCAATCCTCGACGCGCGCGCCATTGCCGGCGCGCGTCCCGCGCAATTCGTGTTGGTTTTTGCCTATTTCCTGCCCTGCTCGCCGGAGCCGCCTTCCTTGTTCCACTCCGCCGTCCCCGGCTTGTTGCCGGCGACCGAATACAACGCGCCGGGCGCATTGCGCGTCTTGCGGAAATCGTCCAGCGATTCGCCGCGCATGGCGGCATAGATGTGAAGGTTGGATACCCCGACCACTGCCCCAAGCTTTTCGAGGAGGAAGAAGATCACGCCATAACGGATCATTGCCCGCCAGTCGCGCTGGCTGATCATCTGGCGCTCGGTCTCGTTTAGGCCGGCTTCCTCGTAGGTGGCTTCCGGATTCGACAGGAACCGCTCGCGGAACGCGGGGTCGACGAGCTGGTGCAGGTATTTGTTGACGCGGTAGGTGCGTGCGCTGACATCCAGGGTAAAGGGATAAGTGCCGGGCAACTCCTCGATGCCGGCGACCTGTTGCAGGATATGCGCCCGATGCTGCTCGTTGGCGCGCGCGGCGAGCGCGGGATCGGTGTTGGCCAGGTTTTCGTACAAGGCCACCGCGATGCCGGTCATTGAGGGCAGGTAGTACTGCCGGTGCAGGCAATTCATGCGGGAAGACATCGCCCCGCGCATGATCATCCACATCACCACCTCGGCGCTCTCCAGTCCGCCGAGCCTGGCGAGGTCGGCATGGGTCATGGCGAGGATCGCTTCCGGGTCGCTTTCGAACAGGTCGAGGAATTGCTGGTCCCATGGCGTGTTGTTGAAGCCGCAGCGCTCCCCATGGACCTGGTGCGACAGTCCGCCGGTGGCAACGATCACCACCTTCAGGTCTTCCGGATAGCTTTCGATGGCGCGGCGCAGCGCCTGGCCGAGCTTGTAGCAGCGGCGCGCCGAGGGCGCGGGGAACTGCAGCACGCCGACCTGCAAAGGCACCACCGTGCCGGGCCATTCCTTCTCGTGCGGCCACAGCATGGAAAGCGGCGAGAAGAAGCCGTGGTCGAGCGGCTTGTCCTGGAAGAAGGACATGTCGAATTCGTCGGCAACCAGCGAGCGCCCGATGTGATGTTCCAGTCCGGTATGGCCGTTGACCGGCGGAAGCTGGCGCGGGCCGCCGCCTTCGTCGGCCACTTCGTACTGCTTGCCGATGCCGAGCGCGAACGCCGAGTAATGATTGAAGAAGAACGAGGTGACGTGGTCGTTGTAGACCACCAGCATCACGTCCGGCTTCTTGTCTTCCAGCCACCGCTGCACCGGCTCGTAAGCCTTGAAGATGGGCGCCCATGCCGGGTCGTTCTGC
Source organism: Noviherbaspirillum galbum (assembly GCF_010974945.1). Lineage (GTDB taxonomy): Bacteria > Pseudomonadota > Gammaproteobacteria > Burkholderiales > Burkholderiaceae_D > Noviherbaspirillum > Noviherbaspirillum galbum. The sequence goes on from NZ_JAAIVB010000064.1 coordinate 20,175, forward strand.
TTGCCGGCATCCAGGGCGAAGCCGATGGTGGGAGTGTGCGACGATGCGATCGCGCCGATGATCCTTGCCATGATGTTTGATTCCTAAGCGACAATTGCCTGGCGGCGGCCAAGGCTGCTGATGATGATGGAGAGCGCGGCGATGGTGGCGGGAATCGCAAGAATGGCGATCACCGAGGCGAAGCCCCAGCCCATGGTGAGCAGCACGCCGCCGGCGAAGGAGCCGAAGATGCTGCCGAAGCGGCCCATGCCCTGCATCCAGCTTACCCCGGTTGCCCGCACCGCGGTCGGATAGCATTGCGGCGCGAAAGCGTTGAGACCGGTCTGCGCGCCGCTCATGCAGAAGCCGGCAAGCAGGACGTATGTCGCGAACATCGAGGACGTCACGCTGCCGGAAGACAGCATCAGGATGAAGGCCGCGCCGCCGACGTAGGCGGCAGAGATCACCTTGTTGGGCTTGACGCGGTCCATCAGGTAGCCCACGACCAGCGCGCCCACCGTGCCGCCGAGCTGGAACAGGGCGGTGATGCTGGCGGCGCGCTCGATCGGCAGGCCGGCGTCCTTGATGAGCGTCGGCAACCATCCGCTCAACAGGTAGATGACGAGCAGGCCCATGAAATAGGTGCTCCACAACGACAGCGTGGTCTTGCGATAAGCGGAAGATAGCAGCGTCACGACCGGCTGCCCGCTCTGGACGGACGGCTCGCTGACGACGAAGCTGGCGTTGGCGGGAACGTCGCCGCCGACCACGCGCCGCAGCGTGCGGCCGATGCGATCGGCGGAAAAGCGGCGCACGACCAGGAAGCGGACGGACTCCGGCACCAGCCAGAGATACAGCGGCAGGCAGGCCAGGGGAATGATGCCTCCAACCATCAGCACGGCACGCCAGCCGTGCTGCGGCAGCAGGGCAGCGGCGCCGAAGCCCACCAGCGCCGATCCGAGGTTGAAGCCGGTGAACATGATGGCCAGCAAGGTGCTGCGGGAGCGCTCGGGAACGTATTCGGAAAGCAGCGTGGTGGTGTTGGGCATGGCGGCGCCCAGGCCCAGGCCGGTGAGAAAACGGAACAGCGACAAGGTAAAGACATCGTTGGCGGTGGCGCTCAGCAAGCTGAATGCGCCGAACCAGGCAACGGCGCACATCAGCAGCGTCTTGCGTCCATAGCGGTCGGACAGGGGCCCGACCAGGATCGCGCCGATGGCGAGTCCGATGGGCGCGGCGCTCATGACCGCGCCGAAGGCGGCCTTGGTGATGCCCCACTCCTTGGTGATGTCGGGCGCCAGGAAGCCCATGATTGCCACATCCATGCCGTCGGTCGCGACGATGAGAAAGCACAAGATCAGCAAGAGCCATTGATAGCCGGACATTTTCCGGCCGTTGATGTACGCCCGGACGTCGAGCGTTTGCGCGGTATTCATTAAGTCTCCTCTTCAAGCACATGAATTGCGTGCTGCGCCGCGAAAGTCTTTCCGCGGTCGCCAGGGCGCCCTTTGGCGAATAATCAAGGGCTACTGGAAGCGCAGTGTACGATCTGCATGAAGAGGGTGTATTGCTTTTGGCTACCGCAGCGTTGCAATCTCCTTATCGGTCTTCGGTTTCCCGGAGGGCTTGCGGCGCGGGGAACGGCTTTGCGGCGCTGGAGCAGCAGGATGCGCGCCTCTGCGTTGAAGGTTCATAGAGTTGCGCGCCGCGCGCAGGAAAATCAGCGCGTCCACTCGGCGCAGATCTGCTCGATGAGCTCGAGCAGGGCGCGGCCGCCGGGGGAAAGATGGGCGCCCTTGCGGGTCATCACGCCGATGCGGCGATCCATGTCCATCTCGAAGGGCAGGACCGCAAGCTGCTTCGTCTGGATCTCGTAATGCAACTGGTGGGCGGACAGGACCGTCAGCATGTCGCTCGACACCAGCAGGCCGCGCAGCAGGGCGAGATCGCCGGTTTCGACCGCGGGCTCGGGACAGGATGTTCCGCGTTCGGTGAAGAAGCGCTCCAGCGCTTCCCGCAGCGGCGTGCCGGCGCGTGACAGCACCCAGGGATAGCCGGAGATGTCCGCCAGGCCGAGCGGACGTTGGCGGGCAAGGGGATGGCCGTTTCGGGCGATGAGCGCCACCTTGTCTTCGATGAGGGTACGCGACTCGACGCCCTGCCCGGCCCGCGTGCGCAGCGCGCCGACGATGAAATCGACCCTTCCGCTCAGCAGCCCGGCCATGAGTTCTTCGTAGGGGCTTTCGAGGGAACGGATTCTCAATTGCGGGTGCTTTTCCAGGATGGCGGAGATGGCCTTGGGCAGCAGCAGGGAGCGCGCCAGCGGCAAGGCGCCGATAGTCACCGTGCCCTTCAGCACGCCCGCCAGGGCGGCGATGTCGTCGGGAATGTTGCGCAGTTCCGCCAGCACCCGCTCGAAGCGCTCCGTCCAGCGCCGCCCCGCATCGGTTGGCACCATGCCGTGCGCGGTGCGCATGAAGAGAGGTTGCCCGAGCATGTCCTCGAGGCGGGAGACGGCCTGGCTCACGGCGGATTGCGACATGCCCATGGCATTGGCGACGCTGGGCATGTGATGCACTTCCGCCAGCAGCGCCGCTGCCTGGAGCCTGCTTTCGCTCAGCAAGGCTTCGATGCCGCCAACCTTGCCGCCATTGCGGTAGCGCGACGCCTCGTCGCGCACTTCCTGCAGTTCCGCTTCGATGCGCTCAGCGCGCAGGCGGACAACCTCGCCCGCGGCGGTCAGCAACATTCCCCGCCCCTTGCGTTCGAAAAGTTGAACGCCCAGGCTCTCCTCCAGCGCGCCGACGGAGCGCGCGACCGCCGACGAGGCGCGGTAGAGCGATTCGGAGGAACGGCGGATGCCGCCGGTGACCGCAACCACGTTGAACGCATGCAGGTGACGCAGACTGACCAGACCCATACCACTCCATCGGTGATCGGCGGCGCATGGGGCGGCCCCTTCGGGCATGCATTCTTGCGCCGCGGTAAGCAATAAGGAAATTAGAACAAAACCGCATGAACAAAGCAACCAAGGCCGAATGAAAGGCATGAATACTTGTTCACGTCTTTCGCAAGCAGGCTCTCTCATGACTACCGACATTCAATCCGACCTGCATGGCGTGCCATGCATCCTGATGCGGGGCGGCACCTCGCGCGGCCCCTTCTTCCTGGAATCGGACCTGCCCTCCGATCCCGGTGCGCGCGACCGTTTCCTGCTTGCGGCGATGGGATCGCCCGATCCGCGCCAGATCGACGGCCTGGGCGGCGCGCATCCGCTGACCAGCAAGGTGGGCATCGTTCGCCGCAGCACGACGCCCGGCGTGGATCTCGATTTCCTGTTTGCCCAGCTGCAGCCGGATTCCGACAAGGTCGACGTCACGCCCAACTGCGGCAACATGCTCGCGGCGGTACTGCCGTTCGCGCTGGAGCGGGGCATCTTCCCGACTGGCGACGGCACGACGACCGCGCGCATCCTCACGCTCAACACCGGCATGCAATGCGACGTGACGGTGCAGACGCCTGCCCGCCTCCTGCGCTACACCGGCAATGCCCGCATTGATGGCGTTCCCGGCACCGCGGCGCCGATCAGCATCAACTTCCTCGACACCGCCGGTTCTGTGTGCCCTTCCCTGTTGCCCAGCGGCCGCGTGCGCGACCGCGTCGAAGTGGAGGCGAAAGGCGTGCCGCCGTTCACCGCGGAAGCCACGCTGATCGACAACGGCATGCCGATGGTCCTGGTGCGCGCGGCGGATTTCGGCATCAGCGGCTACGAAGGCGCCGCCGAACTCAACGGCAACGATGAATTGCGAGGCAGGCTCGAGGCCGTGCGCCTTGCCGCCGGCCCGCTGATGGGCCTGGGCGACGTGAGGGCAAGGAACTACCCGAAGATGTGCCTGGTCGCGCCTGCGAAGGATGGCGGCAGCATCGCTACCCGCTGCTTCATCCCGCATGTCTGCCACGACGCCATCGGCGTGCTCGCCGCGGTCACGGTGGCGACGGCCTGCGTGCTGGAAGGATCGATTACCGCCGGCATCGCCAGCGTCGCGGCAGGCCTGGAAAAAACCATATCGGTCGAACATCCGACCGGCGAATTCAGCGTCGAGCTCGGACTCGACGCCTCGACCCCGCAACAAGTGACGCGCGCCGCCCTGCTGCGCACCGCCCGCCCCATCATGCGCGGCGAAGTCATGATTCCCGAAACGCTCTGGAGAGGATAAGCAACATGCGCAAGCCCCTGATCATCGATTGTCATGGCCACTACACCACGGCCCCCAAGGCCCTGGAAGACTGGCGCAACGATCAGATCGCGAACCTGAACACGCCAGCCCAAGGCCCGCGCGCATCCGACCTCAGGATCGGCGACGATGCGCTGCGCGAGTCGATCGAGAAGAACCAGCTCCGCCTGATGAATGAACGCGGCTCCAACCTGACGATCTTTTCGCCGCGCGCGTCGTTCATGGCGCATCACATCGGCAACTTCGAAACGAGCGCCACCTGGGCCGCGATCTGCAACGAGCTGTGTTACCGCGTCTCGCAGCTCTTTCCCGACAATTTCATCGGCGCCGCGATGCTGCCGCAGTCGCCGGGCGTGGATCCGCGCACCTGCATTCCGGAACTTGAACGATGCGTGAAGGAATACGGCATGGTCGGCATCAACCTGAATCCTGATCCTTCCGGCGGCCACTGGACTTCTCCTCCCCTATCCGACCGCCACTGGTATCCCATCTACGAAAAGATGGTGGAGTACGACATTCCGGCGATGATCCATGTCAGCACGAGCTGCAATGCCTGCTTCCACACCACCGGCGCGCACTACCTGAACGCCGACACCACCGCCTTCATGCAGTGCCTGGCCAGCGACCTGTTCAAGGACTTTCCGACGCTAAAGTTCCTGATCCCGCACGGCGGCGGCGCCGTGCCCTATCACTGGGGACGTTTCCGCGGCCTGGCGCAGGAAATAAAGAAGCCCTTGCTGGCGGAACACCTGCTCAACAACATCTTCTTCGACACCTGCGTGTACCACCAGCCGGGCATCGACCTGCTGACCAAGGTGATCCCGGTAAAGAACGTGTTGTTTGCATCCGAGATGATCGGCGCAGTGCGCGGCATCGACCCGGAGACCGGAAACTACTACGACGACACGAAGCGCTACATCGAGGCTGCCAGTCTCTCCGATGAAGACCGCTTCCAGATTTTCGAAGGCAATGCCCGGCGCGTCTTTCCGCGCCTGGACGCGGCCCTGAAGCAGAAAGGATATTGATCATGACAACTCCCCCGATAAACCAGCTCGGCGTCGTCAAGCGCAGCATCGTGCGTGCGGACAAAGCCGCGGTCGAGCAGCTCGGCAAGTTCGGCAGCGCCACGGTGCACGAGGCCATGGGCCGCGTCGGCCTGTTGAAGCCATACATGCGGCCCATCTATCCCGGCGCGCAAGTATCCGGCACCGCGGTCACGGTCCTGCTGCACCCCGGCGACAACTGGATGATGCACGTTGCGGCCGAGCAGATCCAGCCCGGCGACGTGGTGGTGGCTGCCATTACCGCCGAGTGCACCGACGGTTATTTCGGCGACCTGCTTGCCACCAGCTTCATGGCGCGCGGCGCGAAGGCATTGATCATTGATGCCGGCGTGCGCGACGTCCGGGTGCTCAAGGAAATGGGGTTTCCGGTGTGGAGCAAGACCGTCAGCGCCAAGGGAACGATCAAGGCCACGCTGGGGTCGGTCAATATCCCGGTGCTGTGCGCCGGCGCTTTGATCAATGCCGGAGACGCGATCGTTGCCGATGACGATGGCGTCGTCGTCGTGCCCGCCGCCGATGCGCAGCGCGTGGCCGGTATCGCGCAGAAGCGCGAAGACCTCGAAGGCGAGAAGCGGGCGAAGCTTGCCGCCGGCGTGCTGGGCCTGGACATGTACGACATGCGCGGCCCGCTCGAAGCGGCCGGCCTGAAATACATCGACTGAACTGCGCAGATTGGCGGAAAACATGGAAAACAATCCCGGGCAGTGGAAGGTCGGCCTGTTGGGCTATGGCGAAGTCGGCCGCATTCTGGCGGAAGACTTGCGCGCGCAAGGCATTACGGTCAGCGCGTTCGATGTCAAGCTGGGCAAGGCGGCCGGAGAGGCGCTGCAGGCGCATGCGGCGGCGCAGGGCGTGTCCTTGGCCTCCAGCGCGGCCGAACTCGCGGCCGGCGCCGACCTCGTGGTGTCGGCGGTGACGGCAAGCCAGGCAGTGACGGTTGCCCGGGAATGCGCCCCGGGAATGCGAGAGGCGGCCTTCTTTCTTGATTTTAATTCCGCGTCGCCGAACGCCAAGCGCGAGGCGGCGCAAGTCATTGCGGCCAGCGGCGGACGGTATGTCGAAGGCGCGGTGATGACCTCGGTGCCGCCCTATCGCCAGCGCGTGCCGCTCCTGCTCGGCGGACCCCACGCCGCCGCGCTGCATCCCCTGCTCAACGCGATCGGCTTCGCCAGCAAGGTAGCGTCGGAGGAAACGGGCGTCGCATCGGCAGTGAAGATGTGCCGCAGCGTGATGATCAAGGGCCTGGAAGCGATGGTGATCGAAAGCTTCACCACGGCCCGCGCATATGGCGTGGAAGATGCGGTAATCGCTTCCTTGCGGGAAACATTTCCCGGCATGGACTGGGAAAGGCAGGGAACCTACTTCTTCCAACGCGTGATCGAACATGGACGCCGGCGGGCGGAAGAAATGCGCGAGGTGGCGCGCACGGTGGAAGATGCCGGCCTCGCGCCGTGGTCGGCATCGGGCACGGCGCAACGCCAGGACTGGGTCGCGGATCTGTCGGATGAAGGTTTGTTCGGCCCACGTGCGGCAATTGGCAAGACCTTGGCGGACTGGCGCGACGCCTCGGACAAGATCCTTGCACGGACGAAGGAGAAGCAGGATCCGCAGGACTGACCCGTAGCATACGGCGGAGCGCCTGCTCCGCGCCTGCCCACTATATTGCGCAGAATCCTCGATCAAGATAACGCCTCCGCCTTGGAGGCGTTATCTTTTCTGGACGTTGCTTTGCCGGGCGCGACTTCAATCGATGCCGCGCATTTGCCTTCTTCGTTCCAAAACAAAAAGCGGGATTGCCGCATGGGCAATCCCGCTTCGACCGGAGGGCCGGTTCGTGCAAGCCGCTCAGGACGGCGTCGCTACGCCCTGCTGCTTCGGTGCATACGGCGTGTAGAAGATCGAACCGGGCCAGGACGGCGTGCGTACGTTATACAGGGGCGAGCCGCTGGTGTAGTTCGCGGCGTCATGCCAGTCGCCGTTTCCGGTATACCTAGCCACGGCCGGGTATGGATATACGGGACGCGATGCGGTCACCGTGCCCGCGGTATCCGTCCTGTAGGTGACGACCGATGCGGGCGCCGCGTCTTTCTCGACCCAGGCGGTGACCTGGCTGACGAGATCGATGTTCGCCAGTCCTTCGCCGCCGCCGCAGTGGCCCACGCCGGGAACGAGATACATGCGGCTGAACTGATCGACAACGGCCTGTCCCATCTGGTTCTGCATTGCCTCGTAATAAGCGATCGTATAGCGGGGAGAAATATGCTGGTCGGCGAGCCCGTGCCACAGGATCAGCTTGCCGCCGCCTTTCTGGAACGCGGACAGATCGGGATTCGTCGCGTCGTTCAGCAGATGATTCGCCGCCAGGTAGGTCGCGTAGAAATTGCTGTCGCTGTAGCCGAAGGTATCGATCGTCGGCATGGTTGGGCTGCCGGTAAAGATCAGGTTATAGGCGCCGGCAACGATGTTGTAGCTGAAGATGCCGGTGGTGACCGGAACGGGCGTTCCCGCCGCAGTGCCGGTGCCCGGGGCTTCCACGCCGGGCCAGTTGACTTCAGAACCCAGCAGCGGGCGGCCGGCCTGCATCGGCGCGCTCGTGCTGGCATCCGTCGGGCCGCCATAGATCTTCGACGCCGCGTCGACTTCGGCAGAAGTCAGGCACTTGCTGGTATCGGTTGCGCCAACCGGGCATTCGATGGATGCCGGATTGAAATTGCATGCGCGCGGATCGGAGATGAGGCCGTCCGGCGTGTCGGCACAAGCGGCCACCACGGCCTTGTGCAGCAGGGCGATCTTGTCCGGGTAAAGAATCGCGTTGCCGCTGCTGTTGCCCGTGGTGCTGTTGGCCACCACGCTCCAGCCGTGGAAGACGGAATTCTGGATCTGGAAGTGGGCCGCGGGCGCGCCGGCGACGATGCCGTTGTAGTCCGCCGGATAACGCTGCGCCGCCATCAAGGCTTCGCGGCCGCCATCGGAGCAGCCGATGAAGTAGGAGTACTTCTGCGCTTGTCCATAGTAGGCCTTGATCAGCTTCTTGGCCGCGAGCGTGGTGATGTGCTGGCCGCGGTATGCGAAGTCGGCCTGCTTCTGGATGTCTGTGGTCCAGTCCGTGCCGTTGCCCTGGTGGCCCATGTCGGTGGTGGCGGTCACGAAGCCGCCTTGCTGGACGAGCGGGCACTTGTAGCTGAAGCTGAAATTGGCCTGGCTCGTTGCGTCCCTGAGGCTGCCGCACAGGCCGCCGCAGCCAAGCGCGGCGAAGCGCTGCGTCCATGTACTGACCGGCAAGGCCACCTGGAAGTTGTTGGCGGGGGCCAGCACGCCTTTCACGTTGCAGTAGCTCACCGTGGTGCCATCGACCGTTGCCGTGCTCACGGTCGCGGAAGTGATCTTGCTGCCGGTGCCGCCGATGTCGCTGACATCGACCGATGCAAGCTGCGAGCAATCGACCGCGGCCTTGACGACGGTAAGCGCGGTTGCGGTACTGGTAACGGTAGAGTTGTCTGTGGCGCTGCCGGTGCCGGTTGTCGTGCTTCCACCGCCGCTGCAAGCGGCAATCAAAGTGGCACTGACGCACACGATGGAAAACGTGAGCAGGGATGCCGCACGTTGTTGAACCCGTGCGAACGCGCCGCGCGGACGAGAGTGTTTCATTTGGTCTCCTTCCAATTGTTGAAAATGCCAGGCCAGTATGGTCAATTGGATTTGGAGAGGGTTGCGTTTAACTATTCCGCTCGTTTCAATTTGCTTATTGACTGAACAACGGGGAAGCGGTGTCCTCGGCAAGTCGCGAAGGCGGATCATGATGAATGCGCGCCGCGGCTGATCGTCGCGCTCTGAGGAAAGACACTGACCAACTGCGGTATCGGACTGCCCGCAACGTGCCGGTCGAGATGGCGGCCCTAGCGGGCCGCCATCCTTCAATCCGTGCCGCAGCGCCCGATCAAGCGATGTGCACGGCCGCCTGCGCGCTGGCAGTCACCGACCCGACAATGCCGACTTCCGTCGCCGTGACCGACGCGATGTTCGTGAAGTCACCACTGTGGCACGCATAGTCCTTTGCCTGGTAATACCACGATTCGTTCGGGTCGAGGCTTCCGTTCTGGTTGGTGTCGCCGACGTGATATCCGTTCGCCATGACAGCAGTGGCGGTGAAATCATCGGCGGCGTTTTGAGGCGTTGCGTTGTCGTCGCGCACGACGACGTTGGTGAGCGCGACGGACCCGGTGTTGGTGACCTTGTAGGTATAAGTCACGAGATCATCGATCGTCCCGCTGGCGCTGCCGCTGCCGCTGCCAATGTTATTCGGGTTGAAGGGATTGTCCACCTGGGAGCTGACTTCTACCGTGCAGGCATCCGGACAGACATGAACGCCGCTGGTGCCGGAAGTCATGCTGAATTTCGTCGCCAGCGAATACCATCCTCCGACGAAGATTCCGTTGCTGAGCGGAGCAGTCGCGCCGACCCAGAGACCGGTCGAAGCATCATACGTCGTCGGCGCACCTGTGGTCAGCCAGTAGCCCGTAAAGAAGCCGCCGCCCGCCACGGCCTGCCCGCCGTCGATGGCTTTGATTTGCGACAATGCACCCGACAGCCCGGAGGGAGTGGAGCCGCCGCCCGATGCGTTGATGTCGCCGGCTGCATTGATGAAGCTGCCGGCCGTCAGCCCACCCAGAGGATTGATGCCGCCGCCGCTCTGGAACTTCACCTGTCCCTGGTAGCCATTCGCGGGGTTGGCATCGGTGTCCCAGCGAAGGATGAAGACGTCGCCGGCATCGCCCGTGATGTTGATCAGCTTCGATACCTGCAGGTCGGAGGTGACGTTGATGACGATGGTTTCGTTGACGCCATCCTGCGTATTCAGGCCGTTCAGCGCCGTCGAGGAAATGCTGGAGAAGTTATAGGCAGTGCCGTTGAAGGTCGAGGTGGGCGTAGCACCAAGGCCGTTGATCTGGTGGAGGGCATTCACGAGGTCGCCCTGCAATCCCGAAATCAGCGATGTCTGGTTGTATTGCGCGGAAGCCTGGCCTGCGTTCTGATTGACGATGCCCTGCCACGCGCCGAGCGTAGCATCGTTGGTGAAGATCGTGCCCGCGTACGGCACGCCTCCCGATGTGCGCTCGCTGGCGAGGATGCCATTCACCGCCACGTCGCCGACGAAGCCCTTGGTCGCGCCCTGCCAGTTCGCATCGGTGCTGCCATTGCCGAAGTAGAACAGGTACTCGGTCAATGCGCCCAGGTTGACTCCCGACGCCGGCTGCACGCCCGGCATGGCGGGATTGGCGTCGCTGCCGCTGCCGATGACGCCCGCCGGGCAATCGACGTGGTCGATGCGTACGGTCTTGTCCAGCGCGATGTTTCCCGAAGGGAGAAGTTCGCCAAAGTTGTTCTCGATGCTGTTGGTGCCGCTGGCAAGCGAGATCTGGCTGATGACGTCGTTGGTCGAGGTGTTCCCGCCTGCGCTGCCGGCGGTGTCCTTGCCGTCGAGGTAGCTGGCCGGCTGCGTCTCGACGACCTGGTAGGTGCCGGGCGCAAGATTATCGAAGTGGTAGTAGCCGTTGCCGTCGGTGGTTGTTGCGAGGGTGACCGCATTGCCGGCGCCATCGGTGCCGGTGAGCGTCAAGGTCACTCCGCCAATGCCGGGCTCGCTGTTGCGCACGCCATCGTTGCCCAGATCCTGGTAGACGTAGCCGGAAAGCTTGGCCGGAGTATAGACGCCGGCATCGAGGGTCGTGTTGTTTTCACCCTGCGCCAGGGTAGCGATTGGCGTCTTGCCGGTGGCCGGCGCGGCGTCGGAATCGATGAGGTCGTTGCCGTTGCCGCCCACGTCGGCCGTGGTGAAGACCGTGCCGGCGGGAATGTCGCCGAACACGACCTGGTATTGCTGGCCAGGCGTGAGGTTCGTGAATTGGTAGATGCCGTCGGCGCCGGTGGTGACGGTCTGGGTGGTATCGTCCGCCGTGCCGATGACGCCGTCGGCGCCGCCGCCGATCAGGGTCACGATGTGTCCCGGGATTCCAGCTTCCCCGGCATCCTGCTTGCCGTTGCCGTTGGCGTCGATCCACAGCCGGTCGCCGAGGCTCGCCGGCTGGAGTTCGCCAAAGTTGTTGCTCACGCCGTTGACGCCGACGCCCAGCGTGGCCAGGATGACGTCATTGGCGCCGCCGGGATTCGCCGTGCCTCCCTGGCTGCCCAGCGTTTCCTTGTTGTCGATGAAGCCTGCCGGCTGCGTCTCGATGATGGTGTAGGTGCCGGCCATCAGTCCGTCGAAGCTGTAGTGGCCGGAACTGTCGGTCACGGTGGTGCCGACCACGTTGCCGCTGCCATCCTTCAGCGTCAGCGTGACGTTGACCAGGCCCGCGTCGCCGGTACTGAAGCTGCCGCTGTTGTCCTTGTCGTGATACACCGTACCCGCGAGCGTGGATGCCTGCGTGTGGAGGATGAGGGGCTGGTAGTTGGGGCCGAGGTCGAGGATGACGCCCAGGGTCTGGCCCGCGGCGGGGACGAAGCCGTCATGGGCATCGGCCAATGTCACCAGGGAGTTGACGACGTTGCCATCGATGGCGCCGTCCTTCGTCAGGGACAACAAGGTGTATCCCGAATTCCATACCGAATCGTTGGTATAGCCCAGCAGGTGCCACATGGCGACCTGTCTTTCGCCGTAGTTGACGGTGGCGCCTACCTGGCTGCCGAGGGAGGCGGAGGACTGGTTGAGCAGCCAGTTGATCTCGTCCAGCTTCGAGGGATCGGACGAAGTGGCGCCGGTCGGAATGTAGGAAGGCAGCAGGTTGAGCTGGTAGCTCGAGTACAGCGTCGCGGTGTAGGTCGGCGACGCGATCGCGGGATTGTTGTTGAGTATGTTGGCTGCGTAGCCGCCCGTGATCGATACATTCGGGTTCATGCACCAGGCGTCATACCAGGTGTTGGCGTATCCGCCCAGGGAAGACCCCGTCATGTAGATATCGAAGTAGCTGCGCAGGCTCTCCTGCGAGTTTTGAGGCGTGATGGCGGGAACGGTGTCCCAAGGCCAGCCTCCGAGCTGATCGTCCGATGCGGCATTGACGCCGTAAGGATTGTAGATTTTGAACGTCCCTGTTGGTTGAGACATGGTGCTCCCTGGTTTTTATCGGAGCGCCTGGCAGCATGCCGCCGGAGTGCGTCGTTGCCAAAAAATCGGAAAGACATCGGCGAAAAATCGGCGCGGCTCGCCGCCGGAATGTTGTCAGGCGCTCGTGGTTTTCTTGTGTGCTCACCTGGACAGCATCCGCCCGCCAGAGCAGGATGCTTCAAAGCGTGGCGGCGCCGTCCCGGCGGGCGTAGTCAGCTGCCGGCTGCGGGGTTCCGGATCGCATCAGGCCGATCCGCATGCACCCTGCCCTGCGCGGCAGCTGCAACCCTGGCTTCTCTTACTTTCGCTTCCAGCGCGTGGCGAGCATGCCAACCAGGGCAATGCCCAGCAGCGCCAGGCTGTCCGGCTCGGGGACGGTGAAGACCGGGCCGGAATCGACTGCGAATGCGGCAGAGGACAGCGTGGCGAGGACGGAAAGGGCAATGACGGTACGCATGGTGAATCTCCTAGGTGCTGACATGAAAATTGACGAAGTTTTTCCTGACAAGGACCAGGTCCGCCGCTTCTGTTGAACGATGAAATGGCATCCCCGACTACGCGTCCTTGCAGCGGCGGTCTATAGCAATAGCCGGACCAGATTTCGTCCTTTTTTGTAAACATCTGATACACAAGGGATTTTTATGAGGAGCCGGAGGCGACTCTTTCCGCCGGGCTTGAAAGTGTAAAGATTCATGACACCAGGCATCGCACCGACCGGGGATTGCCGAGGCGCTTCGATGCATCCTTCGCATCGAGATCAAGTGTCAGTCGCGGGCGTTGGAAATAAGGTCGGGAGCCAGGGGCTTGTCGAGCAGATGAAACACAGCGATGACAGCCGCGGTGGCAGCAAGCAGGAAACCCGGCCCGAGCAGCCAGAAGACCATGGGCACCGTCATGAAGATGGCCCGCATGCCCAGCGTGTACAGGTTTCCCGCCTGGTTAAGCCGGTATGCGATCCGCTCGGGAGCCAGCACGCCCGTCGCGTCTTCCACGCGAAGGCCGATCATGAACACGACATGGTTGAGATTGCGTATCACCATGGCAAAGGAGAAGAATGCCAGGGTCAGCATGGCCAGCAGGCCCGCTATCTTGGCCGTCCACCAGGGATCGGGCAGGTCATGCAGGCGCAAGCCGGTATTCAGCCCGAACCGGCCGGCCTGCACCGACAAGGTCAGCGTTCCCATGATCAGGATTGCCGCGGTCGACGCCTTGAAGGTGGCCGCCATGACGTAGTTGCGCAAGGTCTGCACCGCCATGACGTCCTTCCCCTTGTCATGCATGACATTCTTCACCCACAGCAGGCGCGCATGGCGGCTGATGCCTTGCACCGTGGCCGCCGAGTCGCGCCGCAAGCTCGCGAACGCACGCACCGCATAGGCGGCGACCATGAGCGCGCTGGCCAGCAGCGCGAGCGCATCACGGCTCATGGCGGCGGAACTTCATGCGGCAGAGGCCTCGGCAACCGGCGGGCACAGCCTGCGGCCCGATCGTTGCGGATTCATCGTGGCCAGCGCAACCAGGCCGCCGGCGGTCAGCAGCAGGCCGCCGACGAAAAAGCCGTGCTCGTATCCGCGCCCGCCCTGGCTGCCCGACATCTGGATGAGCCACCCCATGATGACCGGCGCCGCAAGCCCGGAGGCCGACGCCACGGCATTGCCGATCGCCAGCATGCCGCCGCGCTGGGAACGCGGCACGATTTCGCCAAGCACGGCGGGACCGACGGAATTCATCACCAGCGTCATGCCGCCCGCAATGGCGAGCGTGATGAATTTCTGGAGATTGCCCATGTCGACGAGGCTGAGCGCGCAATGCAGGACGCCGGCCACGATCAGCGCAACGCCGATGAAGGCGCCGCGCGCCAGGCGAGAGGGGACGCCCTTCGACATCAAGTGCTGCGACAGCCATGCAAGGCCTAGACTCACCGGCGCGGTGATCATGATGAACAGCGCAAACATGCGGCCGGCCTCGATGGGCTGGTAACCCAATCCCTTCTGCAGGTAGGCGCTGAGCCAGGTGAGCGAGGCGGCAAGGACCCAGTGGGTCACGAAGTGGGCGACGAAGTTGCCGATGACGGTGGGGTCGCTCAGCAGGCGACGGTAGGGTATGCGCTCTTCGGCGCGCGCAGGCTCGAGCGTCGATTCTTCCACCTGCCCTTCCTCGCCGAACAGGAACCAGATGACGCACCATGCCAGCCCCACCGCGGCAAGCAGGTAGAAGTTGGCGCGCCAGCCCCAGTGCAGGGTGACGAAGGGAATGACGAGTCCCGCGAGCAGGAGGCCGGCGGAACTGCCCTGATGCAGCAATGCCACCGGCAGGCTGCGCTTGGTGTTGGGAAACCACTTGTACAAGGCATGCGTCGCCACGGGCGAGGCCGGTCCCTCGGTCACGCCCAGCAACGCCCGGCAAAGGATGAAGGTAAGGAAGGACGCCGACGCGGCAAGCGGCAGTTGCAGCACGGCCCAGACAACCGCGATGACCAGCAGCACCCGGCTGGCCGGCACGCGGTTGGAAACGAAGCCGCCGATCAGCGCGCCGATGGCAAACAGCCAGTAGAAGCTGCCGCCGATGATGCCGAATTCGGTTGGCGTGAGATGCAGTTCCTGCATCATCGGAACCGCAACCAGGCCGATGACGACCTTGTCGAGGAAGTTGGTCAGCATCATGGCGGCGAGCATGCCGGCCATGGCCCACGCGCGCAGCGGTTGGTAAGACGACGGTTGGGGTGAGTGAAGCTTGGTGTTGCGCATTCCTGTCTCCTGGACGATCTCCGCCCTGCATCACGATTGGAGCCCGCTTGCCGTCTGGCGCGCCAATGCGGGCACGTTGTTTGAAGCCGGCCGGGAATCAGCCTTGGAGGATTTCCTTCGCGATCGTGTTGCGCTGGATTTCGCTGGTTCCGGTAAGGATACGCATCATCCGCAGCTTGCGGAAAGTGATTTCCACCGGATGGTTATGCGTCACGCCGACGTTGCCGTGGATCTGCACCGCCTTGTCGGCGATCTCGAAGCAGCGCTCGGAAATGAACAGCTTGCAGGCGGAAGCTTCCATGCGCAGCTCTTCTCCGAGGTCGGCTTTCATCGCGGCGTGCAGCATCATGCTCTCGCAGGCGAAGAGGCTCGATGCCATGTCGGCAAGCATGTGCTGTATGGCCTGGAAGCGGGCGATCGGTCCGCCGAACTGCTGCCGCGTGCGGGCATAGTCGAGCGACATCTTGTACACCATGCGCGCGGCGCCGATCATGGTCGCCGTATGCAGCAGGCGGTTGAAACTGACGCGCGCCATGCCCAGCCGCAGACCGTTGCCGAACCCGCCGATGACGTTGGCCACCGGCACCCGCACGTTGTCGAAGATGATGTCGGCGTCCATGTGCTGCCCGGACATCGGCACGCAGCTTTCGTCCACGCGCACGCCGCGCGCATTGAGGTCCACGAAGACGGCGGAAATGCCCTTGGGACCGGCCTCCGGGTCGGTCACGCAGATCACGATGGCGATGTCCGCGAACGGGCTGCCGGTGATGAAGTGCTTGTGGCCGTTGATGACCAGTTCGTCCCCGTCGCGTACCGCGCTGGTCTTGATGCTCGCGGCATCCGATCCGGAATGGGGTTCGGTCATGGCGAAGCAGATGCCCTTGTCTCCATGCATGACCGGCTTGAAGAAGCGCTCGACCTGGTCGGGCGTGGCGAAGCGCATCAGGCTGCCGATGCGCGGCGGGCCGCTGAGTTCGCCCAGCACATGCAGGGCGAGCAAGGCGCCGCTCTCGGCGATCTCCGCCTTCAGCAGGCAAAGTTCCACGGTCGACAAGCCGGGTCCGCCGAGCTCCTCGGGCATGGCCGCGGTGAGCAGGCCCAGCTCGCAGGAGCGCTTCCAGACCTGGCCCAGCAGCGGTCGCGGCCATGGATCTTCCGGCCCGAGGCGGGCTTCGCGTTCCAGCGGTATCAGTTCTTCCCGGATGAAGCGCATCGCGCGCTCGCGGATGTCGTCGTAGACAGGGGTGGTCAGGTGTCTCATGTCATTCCTCGTGTTCCGCCTGGCATGCTCGCAGCGATGCCAGGCGCATGTTGGGGGGGCGCCGCCCGGTCAGTTCACCATGCGTTCCTGGCCTGCCCAGTAAGGCTGCCGCACTTCCTTGCGCGCCATCTTGCCGTTCGCGTTCTTCGGCAGGGCCGCGACGAAGTCGATGCTGCGCGGCGCCTTGTAATCCGCCAGCAGGGTGCGGCAATGCGAGATCAGGTCAGGCTCCCGCGCCTCGGCCCCGGGACGCGGCACGACCAGCGCCTTCACGGCTTCGCCCCAGCGTTCGTCGGGCACGCCGATCACGCATGCCTCGTAGACGGCGGGATGCTGGTAGAGCGCGGCCTCGACTTCCGTGGGATAGACGTTGAAGCCGCCCGACACCACCATGTCCTTCATGCGATCGACGATGTAAATGAAGCCGTGCTCGTCCATGCGCGCCAGGTCGCCGGTGCGCAGCCAGCCGTCCACCAGAACCTCGGCGCTCAGGCCGGGTTCGCCCCAATATCCCTTGAACACATCGTCGCCGCGGACGACGATTTCGCCGATGTCATCGCCACGGACGTCTTCGCCGCGCGCATCGACCACCCGGACTTCCGACTCGCCGTAGGAACGTCCGCAGGAGGCGAGGCGATCCGGCGCATTGCGCAAGGCCTCGGCATGGTCGCGCGTGGTCAGCGTGCAGATCGCGGAGGTCGATTCGCTGAGCCCGTAGCCCTGCGCCAGCACCGGGCCGATGCGATCCCAGGCTTCGCGGATGCGCGCGGGAGCCATCGGGGCGGCGCCATAGGTGAGCTGGCGCAGGCTCGACAGATCGCGCTTGCCGAGCGTCGGATCCTGCAGCAGTGCATTGATCATCGCGGGCACCATGAAGGAATGCGTGATGCGGAACTGCTCGACGGCGGCCAGGAATTCCGCCGGGTCGAACCTCTCGAAGAGATGCAGCGTGGCGCCGGCGTACAGGAAAGGCTGCATCAGCATGCCGCTGGCATGGGTGACCGGCCCGAGCAGGGCGATGCGGTCGCCCGGACGCGGCGCGCCTTCGTTGCGGAACAGCACCTTCCGGATGCAGGCCATGCGATTGCCGAAGGTCTGCATGGCCGCCTTGATCTTGCCCGTCGACCCCGATGAAAAATGCAGGACGGCAAGGTCGTCCGCCGATACTGCAACGTTCACCGCGCTGGCAGGCGCGGCGGCGATCAGGCCTTCGTAGTCGAGCATGCCTTCGCCGGTGCCATCCATGCTGATGAAATGCCCGACCGATTCGAGGCCCTGCATTCCTTTCCGGTAATGCGTGAAGCCGGGGCCGGCAACGAAAGCCTTGGGGGCGGCGTTGGAAACCACGTCCATCGCTTCGGCGGGCGTGAACCGAGCGTTGAGCGCGGCCTTGACGAGGCCCGCCTTGAGCAAGGCCGTTTCCAGTTCCACCAGCTGCGTACAGTTTCGCGCCTGCAACGCCACGCGGTCCCCTTTCCTGAGGCCGAGTTCGATCAGGGCGTTGGCGAGGCGGTTGCTGCGTTCGTCGAGTTGCGCGAAGGTCACGCTCCGGGCGCCGCAAACGACGGCCGGCTGTTGCGGCCAGTAGCGCGCGCCGCGGCGGATATGCCTGCAGATATCCATTGTCTGTCCTCCAGGATCCAGGTTGGTTGGGTCTTTGTTCTGGCGTCAGTGTCGGCGCGGCACGCGATTCACACAATGCACCAAATGGTTTAACCTGATAAAAAGAAGTTATGGCCTTGATGGCAATCCATCCCTGACGAGGACACAGTAGACCGGCAATGAATCTCAACGACATCGATTACCTGGAAGCCGTCGCGGAGCACCGCAGCGTGGGACGGGCCGCCGAGGCGCTCGGCCTCAGCCAGCCGGCGCTGACGAAGGCGATCGCACGGCTGGAGGCGCTCGCCGGCATGCCGCTGTTCGAACGCCATCCCAAGGGCGTCATGCTGACCGCTGCCGGCGAAGCGTTCCTGCTGCGGGCGCATCGCATCCGCATCGAGTTCGACGATGCCATGCGCGAGATGCACCAGATGAAGACCGGAGAACTCGGCTTGCTGCGGGTCGGCTTCAGCCCGAGCCTGGACAACGACAAGGTCATGTCGGTCATTCGCCGCCTGCTGGTCGAGCGCCCTGCGGCACGTCTTTACCTTGTCGAAAAGCTGATGCAATACCTTCTCGAGATGCTGGTCGAAGGCGACCTCGACCTGGTCATCGCGCCTTCGCCGCGTCCCGCCGTCGCCGACCTGGAAGTGATCGATTTGTACGACGACAATCTTTACGTCATCGCCGACCTCGAACACCCCTTGCATCGCCGGACGACCCTCGACCTGGACGACCTGGGGGCGCAGCCCTGGCTGCTGCCGGCGCGCGATACGCGCTTGAGGACGGAGATGGAAGCGCTATTCCAGAAGGCCGGCCTGCCCGCGCTGAACGTCCGCGTGGAGACCACCGCCACCACCATGAACAGCGCGCGCCTTATCTGCGGCACGTCCATGCTCGGCCTTGGCAGCGCGTGGTCGCTGGAACCGCTGCGCCGCCTCGGACTCGGACCCCTGCCCGTCAACCTTCCCGCCTTGCAGCGCAAAATCGCCCTGCTGATGCGCAAGCATGCCTACCAATCGCCGCTGGCGCTGCGCCTGTCCCAATTGCTGACCGAAGAACTGACACCGGCAGAAACCAGGCTACGAAAATCGACATAAGCGCATTCGCCATGCGGAAGCCGCTTTAGCGCTCGCCGTGATGGAAAGTGCGCCAATTGCATTCCTGCACCGGAATCGGTCCAGGCAAAACGGCTTTCCGGTTTGATCGTGCGCAATGCCGCCATTGCGACAAGGAATCATATTGTTTACTTCTGGTTTTTTCGCCCGCCATCCGTAGCCGCGCCTCGCCGCAGGAGGCGCATTTCGTGGAAATGGAAGCATGACCCTGCCTCAGCAGATCGCCTTTTCGACGCTGGCCGACATGGCCCGCGGTCTCCAGGAACGAGAGTATTCATCGGTAGAGCTCACCAAGGCTTTCCTCGGCCGCATTGCCCGGTTCAACAGCGCCTTGAATGCCTACGTGAGCATCCATGAAGAGGCAGCCTTGCTGCAGGCGGAGGCAGCCGACCTGCAACGGCGCAGCGGCATCCCCTTGGCGCCCCTGCACGGCCTGCCGATCGCGGTCAAGGACCTGTGCGACATCCGCGGACAGGTAACCACTGCCGGCTCGAAGGCATGGCTGTCCCGGCGCAGCACCGTCACCAGCACGGTCGTGGAGCGCTTGCTGGCCGCGGGCATGATCATTCTCGGCAAGACCCATATGGTGGAGTTCGCGTTCGGCAGCTGGGGTTCCAATCCCTTGATGGGAACGCCGCGCAATCCCTGGGACATGCGCGGGCGTCACCGCGCGCCGGGCGGCTCGAGCAGCGGCTCCGGGGTTGCCGTCGCGGCGGGACTGGCACCGGCCGCGATCGGATCGGATACCGGCGGCTCGATCCGGGCCCCCGCCGCGTTCAACGGGCTGACCGGGCTGAAGACGACCTCTGGATTGGTCAGCCTGTACGGCACGGTGCCGCTGTCGCCCAGCCTCGACACGATCGGACCGATGACCCGCACCGCCGAGGATGCCGCCCTGCTGCTCGCTGCCCTGGCCGGACCCGATCCGCGCGATCCGGGCACCCTGGCGCATCCTGCTTTCTTCCAGCCTCCGTCCGGCGAACCGCTGCAGGCGCGCCATCTGCGCATTGCCGTCATGCGGCCCGAACAGTATCCGTGGGAGGTGACGGCGGACGTGCAGGCCGCGACCGACAACGCGGTGCGGGCCCTGCAATCGCTCGGCGCGACGGTGGAGCAAGTGGACGTGCCCTTCGACTTCGCGGACCTGATGCGCCGCAACGGCACGCTGATCGCGGCCGAAGCGCACCACGTGCATGCCGGCTACATCGACGACATGGACTTGCCTATCGGTCCCTGGGTGCGCCAGCGCATCCTCGGCGGCAAGGCGGTCGATGCCACCGCCTACCAGGCCATCCTTGCCCATCGCGAGCAGACGATCGCAAGCTTCAGCCGCTGGATGCAGCCCTATGACGCGCTACTCACGCCCACCCTGCCGTTCGTTGCCTGTCCGGTGGAAGACATCGATGAAAACGTCACGCCGCTGGGCGCCTTCAACCGCGCGATCAATTACGTGGATACCTGCGCCATCAGCCTTCCGGCGGGGTTCTCCGCAGACGGCCTGCCGATCGGCGTGCAGCTGGTCGGGAAGCAGTGGCAGGAAGGCCTGCTCCTGCAGCTTGGCGCCGCATTCCAGCAGGTGACGGACTGGCACCGGCGCACGCCGCCGGAGCTTGGTTAGCATGACTGATGAACGACGAAGACCAATAAGGAGAAAACATGACTAGCAGACGCGATTTCCTCAAGTATTCCGCCGCCGCACCCATGCTTGGCTACCTGGGAGTCGCCGCTGCCCAAGCCGATGCGATCCAGTTCGGGTGCGCGGTGCCGATGTCCGGCGCGTTCGCGGCGAACGGCAAGTTTGCCGACATGGGCATGAAGCTCGCCATCGACAAATACGGAAAGGTGCTGGGCAAGAGCGCCAGCTACACCGTCATCGACACCGAAGGCAAGCCGGCCACGGCGATCCGCAAGGTACAGGAAGCGCAGCAGAAGGGAACCCGCTTCTTCCTCGGCGGTTTCCTGTCGTCCGAGGCGCTGGCGATCGGCAAGGAAGTCGACAAGGCGGGCGGCGTGTGCATTACCACGGCGGGCGCCGATGAACTCACCGGCAGCGAATGCAACCGGTCGACCTTCCGCTGGTCGGTTCCGACCTACGGCGCCATCGAGCAGACCGTGCGGCCGCTGATCGAGAAGCTGCCGAAGGCGAAGCGCTGGTACACCATCACGCCGCAATACGTGTTCGGCGAAGGCTTGCTCAGTGCCGCCAAGGCGGTATTCCAGGAAAAAGGCATTGAGCATGTCGGCAACAGCTATCACTCGCTCGCAGAGAAGGAGTTCAGCGGCTACCTGACCAATGCGATCGCCGCCAAGCCCGACGTCCTGCTCCTCCTCAACTTCAGCACCCAGAGCTCGGACACCTTGCGGCAGGCGGTGAGCTTCGGCATGAAGAAGAACATGACGATCGTGATGGCATGGGCCTCGGGGCTGGAACAGTTCGAGTCGCTGGGCGCGGACCTGTGCGAAGACGTGTACTTTGGCGCCCAGTACTGGCACGCCATCGACGCGCCCTTCAACAAGGAATTCGTGAAGCTCGCCAACACGGCCTTCAAGGAA
The DNA here is from genome assembly GCF_010974945.1 of Noviherbaspirillum galbum. Taxonomy (GTDB): domain Bacteria; phylum Pseudomonadota; class Gammaproteobacteria; order Burkholderiales; family Burkholderiaceae_D; genus Noviherbaspirillum; species Noviherbaspirillum galbum. Next base: position 41,836 of record NZ_JAAIVB010000064.1, read on the forward strand.
GATCCGAACTACAGCCTGGCCGGTTCCTTCATCTGCACGAAAATCGTGCTCGACGCGATCGCGAAAGCCAACAGCACCGATCCCAAGGCGGTCATCGCGGCGATGGAGGGCATGAAGTACGAGGGCCTGACCGGCACAGAGGAAATCCGCAAGGGCGACCACCAGGTCATCAAGAACTACTACCTGCTCAAGGGCAAGGGCAAGAGCAAGATGCGCAACAAGACGGATTTCGCCGACATCATCTCTTCCGGAAAATCCTTCCTGCCGCTGGAGAAGACCCAGTGCAAGATGAGCTGACGTTGGCGCAGTAAAGACGCACGCCCGCAACCGCGCCTGGCGCGGTTGCTTTTTCAGAGAAGGGGCATTTCCATGGTTGTCCTTGCATGAGCATCTATCTGCTTCAGATCGTGAACGGCATCGGGATCGGCATGCTCTACTTCCTGATGGCCGTGGGCTTGAGCATCGTCTTCGGCTTGCTCGGCTTCGTGAATTTCGCGCACGGCGCCTTTTTCCTGATCGGCGCCTACGTCTGCTTCCAGGCCGTGGACATGGGCCTCAACTTCTGGTGGACGCTCTTGCTCGCTCCCCTGCTGGTCGGCGCCTTCGCATGGGTGGCCGAAAAGGCGCTGCTGCGCCACATCTACCAGCTGCCGCATGAGTTCCACATCATCTTCACCGTCGGGGTCGCCCTGGTCTTGCAGGAAGCGGTCATTTTGCAGTGGGGCGCGCTTGGCCAGAATGTGGCGCCGCCGTCCGAGCTGCAAGGCGTGTTCATCCTCGGCGATTTCGTCTATCCCACCTACCGCCTGTTCGTGATCGGCTTTACCGCCGCCATGGCGCTGCTGCTCTGGTGGCTCCTGGACGGCACCCGCCTCGGCGCCATCGTCCGTGCGGGCAGCGAATCCACCGAGATGGTGTCGCTGCTCGGCCTGAACATCAACCGGGTCTTCAGCCTGGTCTTTGCGCTGGGCGCGCTGACCGCGGGGCTGGCCGGGGTGCTGGCGGCGCCCATCCGCGGCGTCGAGCCCTTCATGGGCGTGGAAGCGCTCGGCATCGCCTTCGTCGCGGTGGTCGTCGGCGGCATGGGGAGTTTCTGGGGCGCGCTCGCGGGCGGACTGCTGGTGGGCATCGTGCAAAGCCTGATGAGCACCATCTGGCCGGAAGGCGCCCGCCTGATGATCTATGTCGCCATGGCGGCGGTCATGCTGCTGCGTCCGAACGGCCTGTTCGGCCGCACCTGAAAGGGCATGATGAAGATCCTCAAGACCTACCGCTATCTGTTGCTCGCGCTCGCCGTGGTGCTGTTGCTGCCGGCAACCCTGAGTTCCGCCTCGCTTGCCACGGAAGTCCTGATCTTCGCGCTGGCTGCCCTAGGTTGCAACCTGCTGCTCGGGTACACCGGCTTGATGTCCTTCGGGCAAGGCATCTTCCTCGGGCTGGGCAGCTATGCCGCCGGCCTGGCGCTGCTGCACCTGAAGGCGCCCTTGCTGGCCGCGCTCCTGCTCGCCATGCTGGCAGGAGCGCTGGCGGCGCTGGTCGTGGGCTGGTTTTCGATCCGCCAGCGCGGCGTGTATTTCGTGATGCTGACGCTAGCCTTTGCCCAGATGTTCTATTTCCTCGCCTACACCCTGAAAAACATCACCGGCGGCGACAACGGCTTGCTCAACATCCCCCGGCCGCAGCTCTCGCTTTTAGGGGCCACGCTGATGCCGACAGCCACGCCATGGCAGTACTATGGCGTGGTCGCGGTGCTGTTCCTCATCGCCTTCGCGCTGCTGCAGCGCATCGCCGACTCGGTGTTCGGCCGCACCTTGCTTGCCATCCGCGACAACGAGGCGAGGGCGGCGGCGATCGGCTACAACATCAAATCGTTCAAGCTGATCGCGTTCGTGATCTCCGGCGCGGTCACCGGCCTCGCCGGCGCGCTGCATGCGATGCTGACCGGCATTGCGCCGCTCTCGAACATCGAGTACCACGCAAGCGAATCCATCCTGATCATGACCGTGCTCGGCGGCACCGGCAACCTGTTCGCCTCGGTGCTGGGCGCGGCATTCTACGTCCTGGTCGGCGACTGGCTCTCGACCCTGTGGCCGCGCTGGCTGATGTTGCTCGGCCTGCTGCTGATTGCGGTCAGCCTCTACATGCAGAAGGGATTGTGGGGACTGGGCATGCGGCTGGCCGGCATCGTGCGTCCAGGACACGGCGACCAGCCTCCGGCGGCGCTGAAGGAAGGAGGCAAGCAATGACCGCCCCCATCCTCTCGGCGCGCAACATCGTCAAGCGCTATGGAAAGTTCACGGCGGTCAATGGCGTGTCGATCGATATCATGCCGGGCACGGTCCATTCCGTGATCGGCCCCAACGGCGCGGGCAAGACCACGCTTTTCCATTCCCTGACGGGGACGGTGCCGATCACCGAGGGCAACATCCTGCTGGACGGGGAAGAGGTAGGCCACCTTCCCGATTACCGCAGGGTGCTCAAGGGCATCGCCCGCTCCTTCCAGGTCACCAGCCTGTTCCTGAACCTGAGCGTGCGCGAGAACCTGCGCCTGGCCGCGCAGGGACGCCACCCCGGCCAGGCCTTCCGTCTTTGGCGGGACGCGGAATCACTGACCGCTGCCTGCGACACGGCGGAAGCGCTGCTCGAGCGCCTGAACCTGGCCGCGGTCGCAAGCCGCCCCGCCGGTGAACTGTCGCATGGCCAGCAGCGCCGGCTCGAGGTGGGAATGGCGATGGCAGGCCGGCCCAAGGTGATTTTCCTCGACGAGCCGACATCAGGAATGGGCATCGACGACATCGGCGAAATGAAGCGGCTGATCCACGGCCTGCGCAACGAATGCGCCGTGGTCCTGATCGAACATAACATGGACATCGTGATGGACATTTCGGACCGCATCACCGTCATGCAGCTCGGACAGGTGCTGGTGGAAGCGCGGCCCGATGAGATCCGCAACGATGAACGCGTCCGCCGGGCCTATCTCGGCGGCATGATCACGGGAGGCGCGGCATGATCCTCGAAGTCCGCGAGGTACACGCCTATTACGGCAAGAGCCACATCCTGCAAGGCGTGTCGCTGGAGGTCGGCCCCGGCGAGCTGGTGACGCTGCTCGGCCGCAACGGCGCCGGCAAGACCACCACACTCAAGACCATCGTGGGCGTCGTCGCGCCGCGCGGCGGCAGCATCCGCTTCATGGGCAAGGACATCGCCGGCCTGCCGGCATACCGCATCGCGGCCGGGGGCATCTGCCTGGTGCCGGAGCACCGCGGCATCTTCAGGCTGCTCAGCGTCGAGGAAAACCTCACCATGGCGGCGCGCAAGGATTCTCCCTGGCAGCTCGACGACGTGTACCGGATCTTCCCCCGGCTGAAGGAACGGCGCAAGAATGGCGGCTCGCAGCTGTCGGGCGGCGAACAGCAGATGCTGGCGATCGGCCGCGCCCTGATGACGCATCCCAAGGTGCTGATGCTCGATGAGCCGGTCGAAGGCCTGGCCCCCGTCATCGTCGAGGAAATCGTGGCGCAGCTCACGCAGATCAAGAAGGCCGGCATGCCGATCATCCTGGTCGAGCAGAACCTCGCGGTCTGCACTCAGCTCGGCGACCGGCATTACATCATCGAGCAGGGCCGCATCGTCCATTGCGCGGGCAATGCCGAGTTCCTGGCCGACGACTCCATCAAGGACCGCTATCTCGGCGTCAATGTCTCCACCCCGACACCACAGGCAGATCACAAATGAATACCGAACTCTCGCTCGACACCCTGCGCATCGACCAGGCGCGCCTCTGGGAAAGCCTGATGACGCTGGCAAAGATAGGCGCAACCGCCAAGGGCGGTGTATGCCGGCTGGCGCTGACCGAACTCGACCGCCAGGGGCGCGATCTGGTCACGGGATGGGCGCGCGAGGAAGGCATGACGGTCACGGTCGACCGGATCGGCAATATCTTCATGCGCCGTCCCGGACGCAACGATGCCCTGCCGCCGGTCGTTACCGGATCGCATATCGATACCCAGCCCACCGGCGGCAAGTTCGATGGCAACTATGGCGTGCTGGCCGGCCTGGAGGTGGTCCGGACGCTCAACGAACACGGCATCCAGACCGAGGCGCCGCTCGAGGTCGTCGTCTGGACCAACGAGGAAGGCTCGCGCTTCGTGCCGGTCATGATGGGCTCCGGGGTGTTTTGCGGCGCGTTCAGCCTCGAGCATGCCTATGCCGCGACCGACACCGCCGGCAAGACGGTCAAGGATGAACTCGCACGCATCGGCTACATCGGGCCGGAGACTCCCGGCGACCACCCGATCGGCGCTTACTTCGAGACCCACATCGAACAGGGCCCGGTACTTGAAAACGCCGACCGCGTGATCGGCGTCGTGCCGGCCGTGCTCGGCCTCACCTGGTACGACTGCGTGGTCACGGGCTTCGAGTCGCACGCCGGCCCCACGCCGATGGCGATACGCAAGGATGCGCTGCAGGTCGCGCTGCGCATCATGCAGGAGGTCGTGGCCATCGCCAACCGCACGCCGCCTTATGGCCGCGGTACCGTGGGCATGGTGCAGGTCAGCCCCAACAGCCGCAACGTGATCCCGGGCCAGGTGAAGTTTTCCATCGACCTGCGCAACGTCAGCGAGGAATTGCTGTCCCGCATGAACCAGGAACTGCATGACTACATCGAAGGCATCCGGCGCGAAACCGGCCTCGACATCGCCTTGCAGCAGGTCTCTCATTATCCGCCCTGCCCGTTTCATCCGACGTGCGTCGATGCGGTGCGGGCGGCCACCGCCATGCTGGGTTACTCGACCATGGATGTGGTGTCGGGCGCTGGCCATGACGCGATCTACGCGGCACGGGTCGCGCCGGCCGGCATGATCTTCGTGCCGTGCAAGGACGGCGTGAGCCACAACGAAATCGAAGACGCGGATCCCGCGCACCTCGCGGCGGGTGCCAACGTGCTGCTGCAGGCCATGCTATCCACGTCGCGCGGCATGAAATAGTTGCCGCCCCATCAACCTGACAGGAGCACGGCCATGTCATACAGGTTCGTTATCGCTCGCTTCAATCACGAAACCAATACCTTCTCGCCGATAGCAACGCCGCTCGAGGCGTTCAATCCGATGTGGGACGGCGACGCCTACCGCGACCAGAAAGGCGCGCGCACCGCAATGGGCGCCTTCATCGAGATCGCGGAAGCCATTCCGGGAGCGACCATGACGACGCCGGTCGCGGCGATGGCCTATCCCAGCGGCACGGTCGAGGCCGAAGCCTATGAGGCCATCTCTGCCGCCATCCTGAAAGCCGTCGAGGCAGGCTGCGATGCGATCATGCTCGACCTGCACGGCGCGATGGTTGCAAGGCAAGCGGACGACGGCGAAGGCACGCTGCTGCAACGGATCAGGGAACTGGCTCCCGGCGTGCCCATCTGCGTCGCGCTCGACCTGCATGGCAACGTCACGCGCAAGATGGTGGAAAACTGCGACATCATCGTCAGCTTCAAGACCTATCCGCACATCGACATGTACGAAACCGGAGCGCATGCGGGCCGCTTGCTGGTCGACATGCTCGAGAAGCGCATCGCCCCCGTAATGACCTGGCGGCAGCTGCCCTTGCTGTCGCACACGCTGATGAGCAATACCTCGGCCTCGGCGATGCAGCGCGCGGTCAATGCGGCGGTGGCTGCGGAAGCCGAACCTGACATCCTGGCGGTTTCGGTGCTGGCCGGTTTTTCGCTGGCGGATTTCAACGATGCCGGCGTCTCGGCGGTGGTCGTGGCAAACCGGGACCGAGCCCATGCCGAGGCGGTGGCGGACCGCATCGCGGACCTCATCTGGAATGAGCGCCGCGATTTCGTCTATGCCAGCGAGCCATTGAGCCAATCGTTGCAGCGTGCGAAGGAACTCGCCGCCGGCCCGGGAAGCGGCCCGGTGCTGCTGCTCGACCATAGCGATAACGTCATGTCGGGCGGCAGCTGCGACACGATGGACGTGCTGCAGGCCGCGCTGGCCGCAGGCCTCGCGAATATCGCCGCCGGGCCGATATGGGATCCGGAGGCGGTCGCCGAACTGGTGAAGGTTGGCGTGGGCGGCACGGCGACCGTGGCGCTCGGCAACAAGACCCGGCTCGATGCGCTGGGACTGACCAAGCAGGCGCCGGTGATGACCGGCATCGTGCGGCAGATCGGCGACGGACGGTTCCGGGTCAGCGGGCCGATCTATACCGGGTCCATCGTCAACATGGGACGCACGGTGCTGTTCGACATCGGCGCCGCCCAGATCGTCGTGACGGAGGAGCGGGTGGAACCCTATGACGTCGGCGTCTATACCTGCGTCGGCATCAATCCTGCCGAGAAGTCCTACCTGGTGCTCAAGTCGCGCATGTATTGCCGCCCGGTGTTCGAGCCGCTCGGCAAGGGCTTGGTCGAGTGCGACTCCGACAGTGGCGGTCCGACCAGCTCGAACTATGCGCTGTTTTCATTCAAGAAGGTGCGCCGTCCGGTTTATCCGCTTGATGACGTGGCCGGAGCATGACGGCTCGGGACAGACTACCGGCAGGGTTCTTCCTATGCGGCCTCCCGCTGGTCACGGCTCGTCTTGCTGCGAACCCTTGTGCGAATCTTGACGCGGGATCAGGTGCCTGAAGGTTGGCTCGATGTTCCTGGCGTGCAGGAAGCGCACGATGTCTTCCAGCGTCGCGTCCTTGAGCAGGAGATCATCTGCGGGGGTTGAACCTGAAGCGGCTGACTGCTTGCCAGGGCTGGCCGCCTCGACCGGTGGCGTGCTCGTCGCGACGCCGGACGCATGTGTATCGATGGCGCGCTGCAGGATGTCGAGCGCTTGCGCGAACCGTTCCGAACCGATGCTTTCAAGGTGTTCCAGAAAGGCGACCTGTCCGGCCGGCGGCGGCGCCATTTCCAGCCCTGCATCCTCGGCGAAGGACGCTCCCATTCCCGGATGGATGAAGGCGGCCCATTTGCCGGTGTGCTGGTTCAGGCAGGGAGGAATCTCGACCGGTGCATCGAGGACATTGGGCGGCAGCGCCATGTCTGGAAAGTAGGCTTTGCGGAGCAGGTCGAGGAAACGGCTCACCCGCTCCATGGGCATCGGTGTCTCGAAGGACATCCACAGGCCATAGCCTTTGTTGCCCGATACGCTGACCGCAGGCGTCGGCAACTCCAGGTCGGCGTGCAAGACGTTGGCGACTGCGCATAGCTGATGCCAGTGGTCGAGCTCGTCGTTCCTTGCCATTCTGTCGAAGGGAATCATCACGGCGCGCAGGTGTCGATCCGGCGCCGCCAGGCTGACCGAGGTCGTTTGCTCGCCGCGCAGGTGACGCAATAATTCGTCGGGGGATATTTCGCCTCGGGGAAGATAAAGCCTGTTCAGTTGCGCGATCAGCTTTTCCATTTACCTTGCTGCCTTTCGTTTCCTTGAAGAGATTTGGCCTGCCATTGATCGTGTCGGCCACCGCTTGCGCTCGTTGAGCGTGAAAGCCTTGCCTGAGATCCTGCGGCACGACGCCGGCTGCATTATTTGACCGCGCCTGCGCGCGACTCAAGGTAGCAGCCGTATCGCGATCTGCGGGCAATTATCCGGGTCCAGTAGCCCGGGACGGCAAAAATTTCACAAGGGAATCATGATGACGCTCCGATGTCGCTACTCTTAAAAATGATTTCACATGAATGCTTCATTTTTGTGCACATTCGCTGTATGCTTTCGCAGCTTCACAAAAAAATCCAGACACAAGGACGAGAGACGAGACAATAAAGCCCGCCGGCCACAAGCCAGGCGGGCTTTTCCATTATGGAGTTGGTGAATATCAGGTCATCATGAAAATGAATTGGACTTTGATGTTGCACCGCACTAAAGTAGGAACTGTCTCCTCCAACTCTCCTTGAATTGGATTTACCCGCCACCGAAAGGTCGGCGGGTTTTTTTTTGTCCTGTTCAAGATGCTAAGTTCCCTGGCATAACAGTTACAATCGCGAAGTGACTGTCTCATGGTGGGGTTACCGGAATCCAATGAACAGGAAAAACATCCTCGTCGCAGCAAACCCGGCAGTGCGGGACATGTTTCTCGCTGTCCTTGAGCCATTGAATGCCTCAACGACTTTCTGCCACACCGTCGAGGATGCCGAGTCCTTTCTTCTCGCCGGAGAATGCGATCTCATCATCTGCACCCTGCAGTTCGATGAAAGCCGCTGGGCGGAACTCCTTCAGTTCGTCAGGGCGACGCCGTCGTGCAGCCTTACTCCCTTCCTGGTTCTCAAGGTATCGCAGGGCTTGCTCACCGAATCCCTGATCGAAGCCAGCCTCAAGTCGGCAAAGTTGATTGGCGCGAGCGAGACGGTCAATTTTCCGGCCTGGCGCCGCGAACTGGGCGATGCAGAGGCGGTACAGGCGTTGCGGGATCTGATTCACAGCTTGTTGTAACCAGTTTTTCTCGTCGGCCGGCTCAGCGATCCTGAGGGCTCGGCTGCTCAGGCGCGGGACGCGAATACCGCGCAGTAGTTGATGGCGCCGCATGCCCCAACCGCCGCTGCAGGACAGGAATGGGCATGCCGCCGGCGATAGATTGCGTCGCGTTCGTGTGTCGCAGCCAATGTGCGCTGGCGCTTGCGAACTTCCGGGCGGCCTGTTCATCGTGTTCGGCGATGCATGCGCCGCACGCGGCAAAAAATGCCTTGAGCTGGCGCGCCAGCACCGAGGCGCTCACCCCTGATTTCGCGTGCCGGACATTCTCCTGGGTCGGGACGGCTTCGCTATCGGCGGCGCCCTTCTTGCGGCGGATCCTGCCTCCCTGCCCCGCCCCGCCGAGCAGGAACGCGCCGGCATTGCTTTCGTGTCGAACGTCGGCATGCAAGCCGCGTGCATCCAGATACTCGGCAATTTGTGCCATCAAGGCGTCCGAGAGAGGGATGCGCCTGATCCGGCCGTTGGTTCCCCGCACGCGCAGGGTCCAGCCATTCGCCGCCACGGCCGTGCCGCCGCTTGCCGGGTCAAGGTCATCGGCGGTCGCGGCGCTTGCTTCGCTCAGGCGCAATCCTGTCTCCTGGAGTAACCGCAGTGCCATGCACAACCGCGCATTGGCCGGTGTCGGAAGCAGATCGCGGCTTTCGCGTTGCAGCAAATCCCACTGTGATTCGGTGAAACTGCGCTGCGAAGGATGAATGGCGCGGGAGGTACTGGCAGCCATTTCCTTCCAGGGGTTGGCGACGATGTAACGCTTCTCGAGCAGGAAGTTGAAGAGCGCCTTCAAGACCGTCGTTGCATGGCGCTGCGCGGAAACGGAAAGCGGTCCCTCGAATGGTTTCCAGCCCGGGCTGTGGCGCGGCGTCGCTCGGTGACCGCACCAGCGTTCCGCAGGCTGCGGGTCGGCGAGGAATTGCTTGTATGCCTCGCAATCCTCGCTGGTCATCGACGACAAAGGCTTTCCACGCTCATGAAGCGCCCACAGCAGGAAGCGCTCGGCTTCCCGCAAGTAGGCGCGGCAGGTGTGAGACCTGGGCAAGGTGATCGGCGCTTCGGCCGCCACGCGGGCGCCGCTGACCTCGCCTGTCTGCCGGCATGCGGTCTCGTCGGGCGCCTGGACACCGGGTGACCGGCGAAGCGCATGCAGCCAGGCCAGGATAGCGTCACGGTCGGTACTTGCGCCGATCTCGCAGAGGTGCGCCGGGGCCCGCAAGCTTCCGCGCGATCCATCCAGGCGGTTCGGAACGGTCAGCCGGTCGAAGGGCACGATGGCCTGCTCCTCCGCATCGGCTTGCCCGTGCTGGTTGGCCGAACTGCCTGGTTGCCTTGCCCAGACACGGGCACCCAGGACCAGGCCGGTCGTCGCTTCGTGGTCAAGCAACCAGGCAACGATGCGCTCGGCTTTGCCGGCACCGATGCCATCGATTCCTTTCCACCATCGCCCTTCGCGTCGGTTGATTCGCTCGACGAGAGCCCGTAGCGTGTGCAGATCCGCTGCTTCTAGTCGAGCCACGAGGTTAGGCGCCAACCAAGACGCCAGCGGATCGTCGGGCAGTGGAGACGATACGCTTCGCTGCTCGAACCAGGCCAGTGCCTCCAGTTGGCGCGCCACCAGGCGTGCGCGCCGGCCATGACTGCGCGCGACGAAGGGATGGCGCTCCCGGTAAAGCGAAAGCTGCTCCTCTTCCGAAAAATCTTCCAGATTGTGCTCGTGCACGAAGTCCGCGAGAGGCGGCACATGACGCGAGTCTTCCACCGTGGAGGCATCGATCTGGACGAGGCGCGCCAGGCCATGCCGTGCGTGACGACGCGCGGCGGAGGCAAATTCGTCGCGGATCCATCGGATGGTCTGCCGTATCCGGTGCGAGGAGGCATGCTCGCCCTCCCCTTGCAGATAACGTTCCCAGCTTCGTCTTGGATCCAGGCCCTGCACCACTGCGCGCATGAATGCGATGTGGCCGCGATGTAATTTGCGAGGAGGTGCGGGATGCTTCATGGCTAGCGTCCCACCATCGGGTTTGGCATGCTTGAGAAGTAGCAGGGATTTTGGAGCTCTTTGTACGCAGCGCCTCGAAGGGAACTTGCGCTCGAGGCTAGGCGCTTAAGACTCGTTGCCAAGAATCGGATGTAAGTGGTTGATTGCATGGACTATATGGCTGCAGTACGGCAAGATGGTCCAAGTGTACACTGCTTTTTTGATGGATGATAAGTATATGCGCTAGGCAATACTCTGTACGGGGAAAATCAGTGAATGGTTGGCTTGAGGTACCTGTAAAGGCTCACCTTTGGGCGTGAGGCGACTAGGCGTCTGCGATACCCGTAAAAGCTCACCTTTTCATTCAATGTGATTTTGCGTGAACATCTTCCCTGTAGAAGCTCACCTTCGCTCTTCATTGTTGGACAGGGTGAGGACGCGTTTTCGGATGTGGAGGAGGTGATGCTCAAATGCGACCAATCCGGAAACTGCCCTGTTTTGATTTTTGAGCCATAACCAAGCTCGCTAGCTGTCGCAAGCACGAGGATATCGGGAGGCAGTGATACTGACCGACTGGGTCATCGCCTAATCCCCGTGGAAGCTCACCATTGAAAGTTTGAAGGTAAGGGCCACAATCGGCTGAATGACAGATCTTGGTTTCATGGAATAAGGATTAGGCATGTCCAAAGGCGCACGCTCGAATCTCGATTTTCGCTAAGCCCTTGTTTTATAAGCGGGTGATACTATCGATCAAGGCAAAACGTGCCGATCAATACCATTACGCTCGATTCACCAAACAAAAGGCCCCAGTGAATTGGGGCCAATGGTGTTGCGGCATGCAAAAGGCTTGCGTCGATGTCGCCAAAGAATGCCGATATAGATTGCTTTTCCTAACTTATTGATTTTATTGGGAGTGATACTATCAATCCTCAGCCTCTTTGAGTTCTTTCGCGCGACGCTCCAGCACTTCGCATATTGCATCCTGTACTGCCGCCGCTTCTTCCGGGGTCTGAAATTGGATACGCAAGACCCTGTCTGCACGCTGTAGCGCACAGTAGGTTTTCTTTCCCATCTTGATGCGTACTGGCTCCGGCTTTGCCTTTGCTTCTACCTTTACCGCAGGGTCAAGGCTAGCCTCACGTACTGCAGTGGACTGATCGATTTCACCTCGTGCCAAGCGGTAGACGGATTGTGTCACCTGATCCGCCCGTCCTCGTTTCGTCAGCGCCCCAAGATCCTGTGCCGCGTTGGCCCCAATCAGATTCGGCCGGTCCGACAACGCAGCTAGGACTTCAGCCGGCAAATCGTCGAACGCCATCAATTGGGAAATGAACGAACGCGAAACTCCTGCTCCCTCCGCGATCTGGGCCTGGGTCAAGTCAGGCCGCCGCTCAAGGATCTTTCGGAATCCTTGGTATTTTTCAAAATCGGGCAAGTCGGGTTGCAGAAGGTTGGCGTAAAAGGAATTAATCTCGGCTTGGTCATCGTCGCTTTCGAGCAATGCGGCGGGTATGTGAGTACGGCCCAACTCCCGAAAGGCGGCGACTCGGTTGTTGCCGGACACGATCTCATAGCCACCTTCCGCACGGCGTCGCACGGTAATCGGTGTCACCAGCGGATTCTGGCGCAGGTTTTCGCGAAGCTCGTGGTACTGCTGTCCGGTCAGCTTGCGGCGCCGTCCGTCGACTTCATGCAGTTCGTCGAGAGCGATTTCCGCAGTCTGCGTACGGGCCTCTTTCAGCTGCGCTTCCAGTTCCTCGATCTTCGCCTCTGCGGCATCCATGCGCTGCGTCGCGTTCAAGAACATCCCAGGAGCCGTACGGGGCGTCTTGTCACCCGTCTTTTCAACCGTCCTCGCCTTGATGCCGGCCGTCTTTGCACCAATCTTGTCGTAGATACTCATTATTTCTGCCTCCATGCGAGCGCTAGTTGATCCAGTACGTAGTCAGCCAGCCGGTCAAGGGGATCCTTGTAGCGGCGATAGGCTTCCGCACTGCCGTCCGGCTTGCTCAGGTCATAGATCGTTTTCAATTGCGCCGAGGCGGTCCGCGCCGCCGTGCTGTCGGGGATCTCGATGCCATTGATGTGGCGTCCGTAGGCCTGGTGCATCCAGGTTTTTACGATTCGGGAGATTTCATTGGCTTGGACCTTCGTGTAGATGACGGAGATGAAGTCATAGCGCTTGTCCATGGCGTCCGGCAAACCCTCCATCAATTCGGAAAAGATTCCCCAAAACTGGACGCTGGAAGCAAAGTCAAGGGCGTCAGGCGGGCAAGGCATCAGCAAGCCATCAGCCGCAATCATGGCGTTGACGGTCAGGTGCGAAAGGCTGGGCGACGTGTCGATCAAAATAACATCGAACTCGGTGCGCAAGGGCGCTACGCCAGACTTCAGCATTTCCCAGAACCGAAAGCCACGCTGCGACATTGCCTTGGCAGGGATGGCAAATTCAGCGGCCAGCAATCCGCTCGATGCCGGAATGACGGAAAGATTGTGCCAGTAGGTTGGCTGCACGGCGTAACCCAGGTCCGGCTCATCGCCATGAATGAAAGGCATGATCGTCTGCTCGACGTCGACATCTTGCTCGGGACTGATGCCCAGCAGCTGGGTCGCGGTCCCTTGTCCGTCGCAATCGATGACCAAGACCCTGAGTCCCCGCAAGGTCAGGCCTTGTGCCAGGGCCACGGTCGTGGAAGTCTTCGCTACGCCACCCTTGTAATTACAGACCGCGATGACCTTCCCTTGCTGTGTTTGGGGACGCTGCGGACGGCCCGCCACCGTGCGAACCCAGGTGATGACGTCCTCCAGTGAATAATCCTTGGCCTTGGAACCGGGTTGCTTGTTTCCTTGTGGCAGTCCATGCTTCTGCGCCAGATACTTCACCTGCGTTTTGTCGACGCCGCATAAATCGGCGATCATGGCGCTACTGAAAGTCGGTGCCACTTTGCGGGGATGGGGCTCGATCATCGCCTCCCTTACCTGGGCAAGTACATCCTCGGCCGTGCCTGCAAGTTCGGCAAGCTCGTGCATGGACACTTGCGCGAGCCCAGTTGTACTGTTATCCATCTTTTCTCCCTTTTTTGAAAATTTCCGAATTTATGGCATGATACTATCTAATTCGGAAAATCTTGAAGAATTTCAAACGTTACTCGTAACGACGAAGAGACAGGTCGGTATGGGTTCTTGCCCTCGCTTAGGCCAACCTGAAGCGGGAATGGTGAGGATTTACAGGGACTAGAAACGATGCCCCGGGCCGTCAAGCAAGCACAGAACCGCCTTGGCAGCCCCGTAGGCAGTTGATTCCACTCTTTGTTGAACCGAAACGCCATGTCGTGCAGAAAAATGCTATTGCCGCACTCTGCGCCGACGCAAAGGTGAGCTTTTACGGGTATCGCTAGAAAAGGACCTGCTCTCACCAGCTAAAGGTGAGCTTCTACGGGAATCACAGTCCCTGTAGAAGCTCACCTTTTGTCTTTTTCGCGCGAGTTGGTTTGCCGATTTGAAACAAATACGCTTCTGCGAGTCTTTATCCGCCCCGCACACACTAACCTCAACGTCGGCCAGATAGTGCTGAAAGGTGAGGCTCTACAGGGACCAAACCGTTAAAGTGAGCTTTTACAGGGATTCAAAGCAGATTGATATACCCAAACCACGCTCTTAAAAGCCCTAGACACCTTGGCCAAGGCCGTTTTCTTCATTCCGAGCGCCGAAACGCACTTCACCCAACCGCGAAGCCAGATCTCGCTACCTATGACATCGAATGGTGAGCTTTTACAGGCACTTGCTTTCAAATCAACCTACTCCTTGCCTCAGTTTTCCTGCTTGCCGTCACCGCCTTCCGCCGGGATTGAGGATTTGAAAGTAAACACCTTGAAACCTTGTAAACCTTAAAGACTGTGAAACCCGCGCCAGCCTTGGCTTTCCAGCCGGTGAGGTGAGCTTCGACGGGAACAAAGGTGAGCCTCCACAGGGATCAAGGTGAGTGTAATCAGGGACCTTATCCAATCTGGGTGAGCCTTTGCAGGAGGTATGGTGAGTGGATACAGGGTAGATGGCATCGGCTATGGTGAGCTTTTACAGGGAATCAAGCCATGCTAGGACAAGGTGATTGCTACCCGTTCACTTTTCAGGCAACATCCGAAGGTGAGGAAAATTACCCCGTACCGTTCACCATCCCATGGCGACGAAAAAGAAGCCCGGCAAAGCGCTCGCAGCGAACAGCCAGGAACTCAAGGAGTTCCGCAAGACCAATGAAGCCATCGGACTGCGCATATCCGAAGGCCGGTTGTCGCTCTTGTCCCGCAAGATCTTCAATGTCATGGTGTACCACGCCCAGCGCATCCGCAACAAGGGCGAGAACGCGCCGATCGACACCGAGGTTGCAAAGAACTACTACTGGATCCCGATGGCCGAACTCGCCCGCGACGCGGCGTACGACAGCCGGGACACCGAGCTGTTCAAGGAACAGGTGCAAGAACTGCAGAACATACGAATCTACTCGGAAGACGCAATCCAGTGGACGAGCGAGCGGCTCGTGTCGTCGGTCAAGCTGGTCAATCCCAAGGGATTGAAAAAGCAGGGCGGCATGCTGTGGTTTGGCTTCGCTTTTCCGCCCGAGGTCGAAAACATGGTGATGGCGCCGGGCTCGTACACCAAGTTGTCCGTCTATTACCAAGCATTGCTGCGCAGCGGCGCAAGCCTGGCGCTCTACGAAATCTGCCGCCGGTACGCCACCAACCCTTCGCGTGTCACGAACAGGGCCGAATGGGAATGGTGGTACGGCGTCTTGACCGGCAACCCCGTTGGAGAGACCATACCCGAATACAAGTATTTCAAGCGTGATGTCTTGAAATACGCAATCACCGAAATCAACACCGTCACCGACATCAACGTCGAGCTGATCGAGCACAAGAACGGGCGCAAGGTCGCCAGCCTGCAATTCCGCGTCGCGCCTGCCAACCAGGAATCGCTCGCCCTGTCTGCGCCGCCGGTTGTCGACGCTGAACTCGTGCAGCGGATGATGGCACTGGGCCTGTCCCAGGAAGACGCCTGCAACCTGCTGGCCACGACCGAGGAGCCAAAACTCAAGGCGACGCTGGACCTGGTCGAGGCCAGGCTGCGAAACAAGAAGGCGCCCGAGCTGACCTCGCCGGCGGGATACTTCAAGCAGGCGCTGCGCCAAGGCTATGTCAGCAACACCGCGGTCGCGCAAAAGACAATCGAGGCGCTGCCGCCCAAGTCGAAAGCCGATGCCTCCATCGAAGCGATCCGCGAGCGGTATTTCGTCGAGCGCGCCAAGGAAGCAATGGGCCTGTACCGCGAACTCGACGCCGAGGCCCAGGCCGAGTGGCTGGACCAGTTCAAGGCCAGCGACGGCGCCAAGGGATTAAACCTGGCGCGCGGCTTGAGCAGCACTCCCGTTCGTACCGCCTTTGCGATGTGGTTCGCGCAGCAGCAATGGCAGGAACCGACCGACCTCGACCTGCTCAGGTTCGCCGCGGAAGCGGTCATCCAGGGCAAGGCGGCGGGTTGATCCATCCAAGGCACGACACGGACGGCGCGGCCGTCCCTTTTCTTCAAGAAAAACACACTTATGGCAACCTTCCCCGATACCGTCAGCATGGCGATCTTCTGCGACTTCGAAAACGTCGCACTTGGCGTGCGAGACGCGAATTACGACAAATTCGACATCAAACCCATTCTTGAACGCTTGCTCCTCAAGGGAAGCATCGTCGTCAAGAAAGCTTATTGCGACTGGGACCGCTACAAGAGCTTCAAGGCCACCATGCATGAAGCGAACTTCGAACTGATCGAGATTCCTCATGTGCGCCAGTCCGGCAAGAATTCCGCGGACATCCGCCTCGTCGTGGACGCGCTCGACCTTTGTTATACGAAGTCCCATGTCAACACGTTCGTGATCATCAGCGGCGATTCCGATTTTTCGCCGCTGGTGTCGAAGCTACGCGAGAACGCCAAGCAGGTCATCGGCGTTGGCGTCAAGCAATCCACTTCGGATCTCCTCGTGGCGAATTGCGACGAATTCATCTTCTACGATGATCTCGTCCGCGAAAGCCGGCGTGCTGCAGCAAAGCGCGACGTGCGCGAAGCGCAACCGGCGGCGAAGCGCTCGCCCGATGACGAGAAGCGCCGCCGTGAAGAAATGGACGCGCGCCGAAGCCAGGCGATCGACATCGCCGCGGAGACCTTCGATGCCCTGTCTTCCGAACGGGGAGACAGCGGCAAGATCTGGGCTTCGGTGCTCAAGGAGGCCATCAAGCGCCGCAAGCCGGATTTCAGCGAGACCTTCTACGGCTTTCGCACCTTCGGCAACCTGCTCGAAGAGGCGCAGAAGCGAGGCCTGCTCGAGTTCGGTCGCGACGAACGATCCGGTGCCTATGTCTATCGGAGCAGCATGGGTGGCAGCGCCGGCAACGTCGCTCCCAGCCCGGTGGCAATGACCGAGTCAATGGCGGCGGAGCAGTCCGGCCATGCAAAACACACAGGCAGGCACGCCCGTACTCATTCCGCACCCGAACCCGCGCAAGCCTCCGATGAACAGCCGATCTCGGAACATCTGGTGATTGACCAGCCAGCCATCGCCGATCTCGCCGATGCTGCAGTCAGAGTCGCGATGGATGGCGATGCGGCCGAAGCGATTGCCCAGGAACCGCCGGAAAATCCGGAACCGCGGCGCAGGACGCGCGGCGCACGGAAATCCACGAGGAAGAAAGCGGAGTCCGCCGAGGCACCAGAGAGCCAGACCTTGCCGGGGCCTGTGGTCGAAGTGCCATCCCTCCTGCCGGCAACCTCAGGCGACGGCAATCTCAGTGCCATTGAGACTGCCGTTGCTGGCGAAACGGAAACTCCCGCGAAGCGAAAGGCTCCAACACGTAGTCGCCGCCCTCGCAAGAAGGAGGCACCATCGGAGTGAAGCAGGGAGAAGCGACGTCATCGTCGAAGGAGGGCAGGATGAGATTACCGATGCTCTTAATCTACGTCATCTTGCTGGCCGGATGTTCAAGTATGAGCACTGATAGAGGTGGGCAACTGGATGCCGCTCGGAACCTTTGTGAAGTCATGCGCAGCTATCGTCCATACTTTCCGAACCAGTGCGGGGAGCAGACCGGGGAAGCGCCGCCGCCCTTCGGTTTCATCGGATATTCTCGCTGAAAAAATAGGTTCCAATCCTTGCAGTCCTTTCCAGTTGGAACGCTACAGGACGTACCAGCGGAAAAATCAGGTAACGATCGCATTGATGGCAACTTACTCTGGGATGAGAATGCCCGATACTCGTGCCAAGAAGAATTGAGCCCGGGAAATTTTGACTTTCTACGCCAAAAAACTTGCGTACCCCGATATCGTTTGCTATAGTTCGGCTCCCTCGCAGCACACATGCAGTCAGCCAGGCAGTACAACGGAGTGATTGTCATTGTTCAGCGGGAAGTCATTCACAACGCAATGACGGCCGCACGCAGTTGAAATGCTCCAGGTTGGTCCCATATAGGACTAAGCCGCGTGAGCAAAACAACAGCATGCGGCGGAAGAGTCACGAAGGACATCGCTCCTTCCTCTGGCAAGCGGAAAAAACGAGTTCCGCATCGTTTCGGCGAAATTTCTTCCTGGCTTCATCTTGAAACCAGCGAGGTAATCTCTAGATAGATAATTCAGGCGGACACAACGCTTCGCCGGCCCGTGGATTTGCATGCTTCGGCATGCGCTAAATTAACGGGGGTGTTCTTTAACAAGACAATGTCGATAGATGTGGGCGCTTGATGGAGGTGCACGCCGGGTAACCGGTGTCTCACAATATATCAAGTGCTTGCACAGAATACAGGACAGTTCGCAAGGACTGGCCTAGTCAGTATTTTGAGTGAGCGACGATCGGACGTCTGCCGGGGCAACCT
>NZ_JAAIVB010000065.1 GCF_010974945.1 Noviherbaspirillum galbum
TTTTCTAACAACGCTCCACCCTGCTTCCTAAGATGGCTCAGGCCTGTCCGGCATTCCCAGCGCAAGGGCGTGGCGGCACGGGCGCCGCTGCCGCATTGCCTGGCGCATGCAACGCGCGGCGCATGCCTTGGAAAACTTGGGAGGAACACAGTGATCAGAACGCCATTCTTCTGCCGGGAAGCGCTGCTGCTGGTCGGCATCTTCAGCGCCATCCCGGCGTCCGCCGATATCGTCATCATCGTCAACCCCGCCAATCCAGCGACCCGCATGTTCAGTACCCAGGCGGCGCAGTTCTTTCTTGGCACCTCCACCATGTTCACCCCCATCGAGCACCTGGAAGAAGCGCCGATCCGGGCGGAGTTCTGCAAGAAGGTGCTCGACAAGGATCCGTCGCAAGTGAAGGCAGGATGGTCGAAGCTCGTGTTTTCCGGCCGTGGCAAGGCGCCGCAGGAGATGAAGACGGCGGCGGAAATCAAGAAGGCGGTCAACCAGAATCCCAACGCCATCAGCTACATCGACAAATCGGAAGTCGATGACAGTGTCAAAGTCGTCGCCACCGTGCAATGAGCACGCACGACCCGAACGCACTGACATCGAGGAGACCATCCATGAAAAAGACTTTGATCGCGTTGCTGCTTGCGCCTGCCCTGGCCCAGGCCATCGATCTGGACGACGCCGGCACCTTCAAGCTGACCGGCTTCTACAACATCACCGGCGCCAAGGTGCTCAGCGGCGCGGCGCAAGGCAGTTCCGCGCCGTGGTCCTACCAGCAGTGGAATTGCCCGTGCAGCATGCAAGGCTGGGAATACACCAGCGTCTATGAAAAGAGCAAAGGCTTCCAGCTGGACCAGGAAACACTCGTCGGCGTGCAGCTGCGCAAGGAATTTACGCCGACGTTTTCCGCGACGATGCAGCTCGTCAGCCGCATGCTGAACCCGAATGACGGTTCGCGTCCCACCGTCGACTGGGCTTACCTCACCTGGACGCCGTCCCAGGATTCTTCCTGGACCTTCCAGGCCGGCCGCCAGCGCATTCCGCTCTACTACTACAGCGACTACCTGTACATCGGCTATGCCTATCCCTGGGTCAGGCCGGCGCCGGACGTGTATGGCTGGCCCATCTATGCGTACGACGGCGCGAACGTAACCTACCGCACGCAGCTCGGGCAAAGCGAATGGGCACTGACCGCGCATGCCTGGGCCGGCGGTTTCACCCAGCGCGACGACGCCTATGACACGCGCATCTACTACACCACGCCGACCCATGAATCCTGGAAGAAGATCCTCGGCAGCTACGTCGCGGTGAACAACGGCATCGTCGACGTCAGGGTCATGGCGATGCGCCACGAGGATTCGGTCTGGCAGGACGCGGGCGGCGTGCGCACCGACCTATACAAGGACCAGCCGACCCGCATCATGGGCATCTCCGCGAACCTCGACTACAAGAACTGGCTGGTGAAGACCGAGGTGGACCGCTTCGAGCAGGTGGACCTGTCCAAGGGCATCAACAACATCTACAAGTACGCGCTGGTAGGGATTGGCTACAACTTCGGAAAATTGACGCCGATGTACACCTTCTCGCGCTACCGCACGGTGGCCGAGCCGATCGAGGGCCGCAACACCCAGTACCTGTCGCTGCGCTGGGACTTCATGAAGAACACCGCACTCAAGCTGCAATATGACATCTCCAAGGACCGGTCGAATTACCCTTATCCATTCTTCGGCGATTCCAAGGTGTTCTCGATTTCCCTGCAAGGGGTATTCTGACGCGGGCTTCCGGCGGCCGGCCGCGGCAGCCGGACGGTATCTTGCACCGGCGTGCACGCTCTCGCCCCCTGGCGATGCGCGTGCAGCGCCAGGGGGCGGAGTGGCCGGATGTCAGGCAATGATGCATGAATGCTGCCGCTCCTCCAGAATGAAATCGTTGATGTCGAGAGGCATGGTCCGCGGCCGGTAAACGCATTTGAGCAAGCCATCTTCCTCCTCTGCCGGGCATCCCATCTTCCGGGCGAGGCGCGGCGCGTACCTTCCCTGCATGACGCTTTCCAATGCAAGCCCTTGCCTTGCCGCATGCGCCATCGCCGCTTCGGAGACGCGCTGGCCGAGGCCGCGGCCTTGCAAGGCATCCGCCACCACCAGCGCGAATTCCGCGGTGCCGCCGTTCGGTGCGACATGCAGGTCGCCGAGCGCGACGATCTCGCCCAATTGTCCATGGATGATGAACAGGGTGCAGTTCTGCTTCTGGCACATGCCGATGAATCCCTCCAGCCGCGATGCATCGTTGACGTTGAACCGTTCGATGAGGGTACGCTGGCTGAGGCTGTGCAGGAAGCGGCGAATGTCGCCTTCCAGGCCGGGCACCGTCCACCATGCCGAGGCGTCAAGCACGTGCACGCGCGAAAAACGCTCCTGTGGATAAATGAGCATGGATGAAGTATGCATCGAAGGAATGGAAATGCTGGCGCGCATGCATAACCCGAGGGAAGCAGAAAGGCGGCAAGTATCGATCAGGGCGCGCATATCCGCAAATAACGATGTTAACGATTCCATTTGAACGGTTTCGGCTTTGAAGCACGGCCGGTCAAGCGCTCTTCGCATACGCAACAAAAATTGCACCCGCATGACATCTCTTTACTGCGGAAAATGGCATGGTGCAATGCCGCGAAAATTCTTCGTTCCGGGGGAACTTGGACAAACCGGCAACCTCTACTTCACCGGTAGCGCCGCGCCGCACGCCGGCCACGCTGCCTGATGTCGATGCATCCTTTCAATCTCATCATAGAGGAGTGTTGCATGCTCGGTTTTCAACAACCCATCACACCCGCACTGCAGGATTTCATGAACGCGCAATACGCCATGCTGAACGACTTTTCGCGCCAGGCGTTCCAGGGCGCGTGGAAACTGAATGAGCTCCACACCCGCATCGCGAAATCCGCGTGGGACGAATCGCTGAAGAGCGTGAGGCAGGTCGCGGTCAGCCGCGATCCCTACGAAGCTGTTTCCATCGTCGCCGCGCAGGCCCAGCCTGCCGCAGAGCGGGTACGTCATTACCAGCAGGAGATCGTGAACATCGTGGCCGATACCCAGGTCGCCCTGGCGAAGACCGCGGAGGTGCATGTGCCCAATGCCGGACGCACCGCGAGCGCGGTCGTCGAGGGCGTAGCCCGCGCCGAGAAGGAAGCCGGGCCCGCCGCCCGGCAAAAGGCAGCGGAAGGGGCCGCCAAGGCGCAAGCCGCCCCGAAACAGCCGGGCTGACGCGGACGCAGGGCCATGCGACAACGCCGCTGACCCGCCTCGAACTCGCCCCGATCTTGTCTTTCACCCGGCCGTCTTTTCATCATCACTCAGCAGGAGCCACTCATGTTTTACTTCACCCAGCAAGTCGCACCGTCCACCAAGGCCCATCTCGAAGCCCAGTTTGCCTTCTTTTCCGACCTGTCGAAGCAGATGTTCGACGCCGTGCAAAAGATCAACGAGCTGAACATCCAGATCGCGCAGACCGCCCTGCAGGAAACCCTGAGCAGCACGCGCGAGGTGTTCGCCGCGCAGAATCCCATCGATGCGCTCAGCGTGGCGACCAGCCAGGTCCAGCCCGCGGCGGAACGCCTGCGCGCCTACCAGCAGCACCTGACCGACATCGCGGCCCGCACCCAGGCGGAGTTCGCGCGGACCGCCGAGACCCACGTGCCCGAGGCGAGCCGCACGGCTTCCGCCGTGGTCGATGAGGTGGCCCGCCGCGCCGCCGAAGAAACCCAGAAGGCCACCGACAGGCAGAAGGCGGTGCTGGCAAAGGTGGCCTCGCCGATCCAGTCGGCCGACGGCGCACGCGCCGCAGGCAGCGTGCATTGAGCAAGACGCCGCCGCAGACCCGCCTTCGGCTTCCGATGGCGGAGAACGCTGATCGCCCATGATGCCCTCGTCGACATTGCTGCTTGCGCTGGAACCGTATCATGCGGTCTGCAATTTCATCGCCGGGCATTCCTGGGTGAACGACGCGCTGCCCCAGGGCGACGGGCATCCCGTGCTGGTCTACCCCGGGCTCGGCGTCAGCGGAACCTCCACCACCGAACTGCGGACCCGGCTGTCGCGGCTGGGTTACCAGGTGTACGACTGGGAACTCGGCGTGGGCGTGTGGCCCTGCACTGCCTTCGATACCTGGCTCGGCCTGCTTGAAGGCCAGCTGCTGCGCATCCGGCGCGCGCACGACAGCAAGGTGTCGCTCGTCGGCTGGAGCCTGGGCGGTCTCTACGCGCGCGAGCTCGCCAAGCGCTTCCACGACGACGTCAGGCAGGTCATCACCCTGGGCACGCCGATTCGCGACGTCATCACCGAGGTGGACCGCATGTGGGTCGGCGCCGCCCCGATGCGCAGTTTTTTCGACCCGACCCTGCCCGACCGCTTCGCGCGTTCGCCATCGGTGCGTTGCGCATCGATCTACTCCCGCACCGACGGCCTGATCGACTGGCGCAATTGCATCGACCACGGCTTGGCGGAGGAACGCAACATCGAGATCCGCGGCGTCAGTCATTTCGGACTGGTGCATCACCCGGACGTACTGCGCGCCATTTCCGTGCTGCTGGCAGAACCCTAAAGACAATTTCGCATCAATCGAAGAGGAAACCTATGGCAACCACCACCACGACGGCCGACACGGCCAGGACAAGTTCCACTGGCGCGCCCGAGCGCCTGCAGCAAGGCATGCAGCAGGGGATTCAGGCGCAGGTCGGCCTGTTCCAGTCGTATTTCGGCAAGATGTTCAATGCCTCCATCCAGCTTGTCGAACTGAACCGGCAGGCGAGCTACAAGCTGCTCGAGGAATCGGCTGCCGACCTGCGCAAGGTCCTGCAGATCAAGAGCCTGCCGGAAGCCCAGGCATTCATTGGCGAGCAGGCCAGGGGATCGCTGGAAAAAGTGCGCGGCTACTGGCTCAACGTGCAGCACATCGCCACGCAGAACCTGGTGGCCTTGCAGGACGAAACGGCTGCCGGCGTTGACCAGGCGGCTCAGTCGACCGCAGGCGCCGCCGCCGAGGGTGAAGTGCCATCCCCGGCCCGGACAGAGAATGCGGACGCCGCGAATG
Source organism: Noviherbaspirillum galbum (assembly GCF_010974945.1). GTDB lineage: Bacteria > Pseudomonadota > Gammaproteobacteria > Burkholderiales > Burkholderiaceae_D > Noviherbaspirillum > Noviherbaspirillum galbum. The sequence continues at coordinate 5,080 of NZ_JAAIVB010000065.1, forward strand.
TCGCTGCCGGAACCAGCACGCAGGATACCGCCGATTCCCCGCCGCAAACCGGGCATCGCCAGCATGACGCCAACCCGGCACCATCGCCTCTGGTGGAAAAGCTGATCGCATCCGTGGCCGCGGACGCCGGCACGCAAGATACCCGCCACTGAGCTGGACGTTCCAAGGGGAGGCGTTCCACGCGCAAGCGGCGACACGCCTATAATCGTTCTCCATTCGAACAACACGGTCGAGGAGAACCCCCCATGATTTTGCGTCAGAAAGCCCATTCCTTCGTGCAACGCGCGGCCCGCAAGTCCATCATTGCCGCGGCGCTGGGAATGGCGCTGGTTTCGATGAAGCCGGCCCTTGCCGCTGCGGACGAGCGCCTGCTGCAAGCGGCGCGAGCCGAGCAGGATGCCGTGATTGCCAGCCTGAAGGACATGGTGAACATCGAGTCGCCGAGCGCCGACGCGCAAGGCATCGCGCGCATGGCGGACTACACCGAGCGCCGCCTCAAGGAGCTCGGCGCCAAGGTTGACCGGCGCAACAGCACCACCGGCCCGGGGCAAATCGTCATCGGCACGCTCAAGGGGACCGGGTCGAAGCGCCTGATGCTGATCGCCCACATGGATACGGTCTATCCGAAGGGCATACTCGCTTCGCAGCCTTACCGCGTCGAAGGCAACCGCATCTATGGTCCGGGCATCGCCGACGACAAGGGCGGAATCGCCGTCATCCTGCATGGCCTCAAGATGCTCAACGATGCCGGCTGGAAGGACTACGCGACCATCACCGTGCTGTTTAATTCCGACGAAGAAGTCGGGTCCGTCGGCTCCGGCGAACTTATCGCCAACCTGGCCGCCGAGCACGACGTGGTATTTTCCTGCGAGCCGTCAGCCATCAAGCCGGAAATCCTGTTGCTGGGCGCGGCCGGGACGGGCAAGGTCACCATGCAGGTACGCGGCAAGTCGGCGCACGCCGGTGCCAATCCGGAACTCGGCCGCAACGCCCTTCTGGAAATGTCGCACCAGCTCATCCGTACCCAGGATGCCGCCAAGGCCGTGCCGGGCACGCAGATGAACTGGACGATGGCGCAGGCCGGCCGCGTCGTGAACCAGATCCCGGAAAGCGCGACCGCGACCGCCGACATGCGCCTGACCGTTTCCGACGGCTTCGAACGCCTGGAGCGCGAGCTCAAGGAACGCGTCAAGACGCCGGTGATCCCCGATACCGTCACCGAGATCAGCATCGAGCGCGGACGGCCGCCTTTCGTCGCGAGCCCCGCCAGCCGCGAGTTTGCCGCCCAGGGCCAGGCCGTGTATGCGGAAATGCAGCGCGAGCTGACCTTGCTGCCGATGACGGGCGGCGCGACCGATGCCGGTTTCGCGGCGCGTTCCGGCAAGGCCATCGTGGTGGAGAGCTTCGGCCTGGCCGGCGCCGGCTACCATGCGCGCGATGAATTCATCACCGTCGATGCGATCGTGCCGCGTCTCTACCTGCTCGCCCGCATGCTGCAGCAGGCAGGGCTGATGAAGACTGGCGGTCCGGCGAAGTAAGCCTGGGAGGTGGACTGATTCGCTCCGGTCCGAAGTGATGACGGAAGCCCCATTCGGCTTCAATACCGTTGCTTCGGTTCCCGGAGTCGCCGTGTTGTGCGATAGGTGGTTTGACGATGGGGCGAATGGGGCTGGTCAGGAGATATCCGAAAATTTCGACTCGTCCTTCGCCTTGCGCTCCAGATGTTCCAGGAAGCGCGACCCGATGTCGAGCGGAAGCAGCCCGAACCAGAGCAAGGCCTGGGCTCCGCCCAAGCTTCGCGTCCACCAGTTGCTCATGGTGGGTGAGGATGTCGCCGGGCGCAAATCCATCAGTTGTACCAGCCTGGCGCTTTCGCGCGGCCGGGCCGGATCCCGCACGAACCAGCAGAGTCCATGGTCTCCGTTCGGGGTCAGTTCGATTTCCGCGTTTTTGGTGGTCAGCACGATCTTGTGCACCGATCGTGGCTGCACATGCGTTCGATGCACGACCGCGTGAATGCCATGCGCCGGAAAGCCGGCGATGCCGTGTGCCATGCTGCAGACGACCGCCGTGCCGGGTTCGGGCATGCCCTCGCACCAGGCCTGGAAATGCTCCTGCCATAGCCTCGCCTGGCGGTTTATTTCTCCGGCAATGAACTGGCCGAGCGCCGCAGCTTCCTTGCTGGCGGGATCCTTCGGACGGATGGAGACGATGCCATTCATGTGGATGGCGACGCTGAAGCGGCTGGCATGCTTGACGTCGCCGGAAAAGTTCTGCGTGCCGTATTCCAGGTCGATGCAGCAGGAGCGCTTGGTCCAGGCGACTTTTTCCAGCGATACGTGGCGCGGCGGGTCGAAGTCCTGGTGCAGGTCGAGCAATGCGCCGAGGGCGGGAACCGCCCACGAGCGGACAGCCAGGACGGCGGGATCGAAATGCATGGTCATCCAAGTGGAACGGCGATTGAGTTGTTAGTTTACCAGTCAGCATCCCGCTTGAAACGCGGGTGTTGCGAAATTGCGGCGCATGCCGTTGTTGACTGCGCATGAGTCCGATGCCTTCATGATGCATTCAAGGGCAGCGTGCGTCGATAGCAATTAACATTCACTAACAACATCAATCTCAGGTCATTTCTCCGCTGGACATGGGGCAAGCGGCTTCGTCCGGCCACGCCGCCGCAGGAACCATCCTCGATTCCGGCAACGGCACGAGGCATCGTGTCGCGCCATCAAAGTTTTGACAACGGAGCATGCTGCATCGGTTCCACATCCCAGGGTTTGCCTTCCATGTTGACGCCGACCAGCCTGGTCAGCGCAAGGATGACGCGCTTCTTGTCGCTGAGCGGCATGTCCTGTTCCAAATGTCGGGACTGCATCTGCCGGGTTTCCCTGTCCCGCCACGAAACGTTCATGATCTGGTCCGGCACCGTGCGCGGCAGCCAGCCTTCCCTCACCATTTCGAGCAGGATGGCGGGCAGGAAGGGCCGGATGTCCTGGCCGTGCGGGACCGTGTCGCCCTGCGTCATCATCTTGATCAGCAGATTGGCGGTGCCGAAGCATTGCGACTGCGGATCTTGTTCGCTCGAGAAGTGGCCATACCGATGCGGCACGCCCTCGAGGAAGCCGATATACTCGCGGATCTTGTGGACATGGGCTGCGTCGGTCATGCGCACCCGCGGCAATCCGTTCCGCATGATCGATTTTTCCAGCGGACCGGCAGTGCCGTCGAACAGGAAGCTGGTGTCGATCGTGCCGTAGTAGCGTCCCTGCAATTCTCCCTTGTTGTCGGGATCCGGCGTGCATTCCTGGTGCGCCCAGTCGAAAGTGAGCTTGCCATTGCGGCGTTCGATGCCGGCGTTGAAGGCATGCGGGATCTGGCAGGCGGGCGGATAGACTTCCGGCTGGAAGAACAGGGCCGCAACGCCCGGCTTGTCGGCATACTTTTCCAGCTCCTTCGCGAACTTGGCGCAGAAATCCTCCCGGCAGGCGGGATGGCGGTCGAAGTAGCGCGCGAACACCGGATTGCCGATGGCGATGGCTTCCTCCACTTCCTTCGCGCTGACCTTGCCGATGGGTGTAACTTCGCCTTGCGGGCGGCCGCCAGCCGGCACGGCGTTGAACGGCGGCCAGTGCCCGAATAGCGCGTCGTCTTGCCGGGGAGGTTCGGCCACGCTTGCCCGCTGCGCGAAGGAAAACTTGGAAACCGGGGTCGAGGCAGGGAGGTCGGGCCGCACCAGGTCCGGGATCGCGGGACGCTGCATCAGGGACGCCGCATGCCGGCTCGCCGCCTCGTGGAGCCTCGCTTCGCGGGCCATCGTGAACTTGGAGGCCGGCGGCAGCGACCGGCTTGCGGGCAGGGGCGGCGGGCAGGAGCACGGGGGCAGGGAAACATTGAACTTGCTGGCGTCGATCATGGCATCTCCTCGGTTGGTGGCGGTTATTGGCTATTGCTGATTGTCGTTGTAAAGCGGTAATTGCGCGGAACAGGCCACATCATGATGTTTCCATAAGAGCAAGCAAGCAGCGTTAGAAGTGTTTCGCCGGCGCGTGCCGCGACAGTGGCAACGGTTCCCTGATGTGCAGAAACGTTAAGGCGGCGATCGGCATGATTAATAATTCTGTGTCCGGGTTCGCGGCTTGCGTATCTTTCGAAGGCAGACGGGCAGCCCCGCCCGCCACTCATCCTTTCCGCCTGCCATGACGACGACCTTGGACACCTGCCGTGCGCGCCGCATGCGCTGCCTCCCGCGGGGGCAGGCATGAAGTCCGACGTCGCCCTGCAGCTGATGGCAAACCTGCTCTGGAATGCCCTGCTGATCTGCGGTCCACTGCTCGGCGTGACGCTCGCGGTCGGCGTGCTGGTCAGCGTCCTGCAGGTGATCACCCAGATCCAGGAAATGTCGCTGACCTACATTCCCAAAATCATCGCGGCGGTCATCGTGCTGGTCGCCCTCGGTCCCTGGATGATGAAGCGCCTGATCGCGTTCTCCACTTCCCTCATCAGCAGCATTCCGTCCTTGCTCTGAGGCGCCATGGACGCGCTCATCTTCCACATCGATCCGGTCTGGGCAATGACAGTGTTCCTGCTTTGGCTGAGGCTCGGAGCATTCATGCTGGTCAATCCTCTTTTTTCAGGCATCGCAACGCTCGCCACCATTCGCGTCCTGTGCGCGCTGGCGATCGCCGCCGTCCTGTGCATGCAAGGCGCGCGGCTCCCGGCATCGCTGGCGCTGCCCAGCCCCGCCATGCTTCCCGTCGTTGCCGCCGCAGCGGGTGAGGTGCTGACTGGCGCCCTGCTGGCCTTCGGCGTGTCCAGCGCCTTCGGCGTCTTTGCCATCGCCGGCAAGCTGATCGACGTGCAAAGCGGCCTCGGCCTCGGCACGGTGTTCGATCCGGTGACCCGCGCGGGCACGCCGCTTTTCGCCACGCTGCTTCATCTCGTCGCCGTCGCGGTGTTCTTCTGCCTCGACGGCCACCTCGCGTTGATGCGCGGGCTGGCGCTTTCGGTGCAGCAGGTGCCGCCCGGCACCTTGCTCCTCGATCTCCCCGGCGACGCCCTGGCACGCCAGTTCGGCGTCATGTTCTCGCTGGGTGTCGGCCTGGCGGCGCCGGTCATGTTCAGCCTCTTCATGGCCGAGGCGGCGCTGGCGCTCGCCTCCCGCGCGCTGCCGCAGATGAACATCTTCGCGGTGGGCGCGCCGGTCAAGATCGCCGTCGCGCTCGGCGTGCTGGCGGCGACCGTCGTAACGCTCGCACCCCTGATGGGACGTGCCTACGAATCGATATTCCGTTTCTGGGAACAGGTGGCATGAATGGCTGACCAGGACCAGGACCGTTCGGAAGAAGCGACGCCCTACAAGCTGCAGGAAGCGCGCAAGAAGGGCAACGTCCCCAAGAGCGCGGACTTGAGCGCGGTGGTCGTATTGGCGACCATGGCCTTGATGTGCTATGCCACGGGCTGGGACATGCTGAGAGGCCTCCTGCGCCTGCAGCAGGATTTGCTGCGTCATGCCGGCGACCCGCGCTGGGGCAGCGAGCAGGCGCTGCCGCTGCTCGGCCAGGCGCTGATGGATGGCCTTCACCTCCTCGGGCCGCTGTTTCTTGCGCTGGCACTGACCTCCATCGCGGCCGGATTCCTGCAAGCCGGCGCCGTGTTCTCCTTTCACCCTCTCAAGCCCGATTTCGATCGCATTCATCCTCTCGAAGGATTCAAGCGCGTCTTTTCCTGGCGCATCGTCTATGAAGCGGCGAAAAGCCTGATCAAGCTGGGGGTGCTTTCGTCGGTCGCCTGGACCGCCATCAAGCATGCCGTTCCCGAACTCGTCCGGCAGACCGCGCTCGATCCGCGATCCTACCTGCCGACCTTGCTCAAGCTAGGCAACGGCTTGTCCGTGAAGATCGTCGCCTGCCTGGCGCTGATCGCCGCCATCGATTTCATTCACTCGCGCCGCGACCATGCGAAGCGCATGCGCATGAGCCGGCGCGACATACGCGACGAGTCCAAGCAGCGGGAAGGCGATCCGCGCATCCGCTCGCGCATTCGCCAGCTCAGGCGCGAGATGCTCAAGCGCAGCCAGGGATTGCGCCGGGTTGCCTCCGCCGATGTGCTGATCACGAATCCGACGCGCCTCGCCGTCGCCCTGTCTTACCAGCATGGCGACAGCGCCGCGCCCAAGGTAATCGCCAAGGGTGCGGGTGGCCTCGCGCGCAAGATGCGGGAAGCCGCCGCGCGGCACCAGATACCCGTGGTGCAGAACCGCACGCTAGCCAGGGCATTGTTCAAGGAGGTCGGCGACGAGGGCTTCGTGCCGGAGCGCTGGTATCCCCAAGTCGCGAAGATCCTGGTGTGGGTATATTCCATGCGCGAGGCGAAGCGGCGATCCGGAGGCGAATCATGAGCAGGCTACGCGCGCTGTTCGCCAGCAATTCCGACCTTGCCATGGTGGCGCTCGTGGTCGGGGTGCTGACCATCCTGTTCGCTCCCATACCGGCGGGCATGCTGGATTTCCTCATCCTGTCGAACTTCAGCTTTGCATTGCTGATCCTGCTGCTAACCTTTTACACCGGAAGGCCGGTCGAGTTTTCCACGTTTCCCTCATTGCTGCTCATCGCGACGCTGTTCCGGCTTTCACTCAACGTGGCGGCGACGCGCCTGATCCTTTCCGATGCCGACGCCGGACAAGTTATCGCTTCCATCGGCGCCTACGTCGTCGGCGGAAACTTCGTGATCGGCATGATCGTGTTCCTGATCCTCGTGGTCGTGCAATACGTGGTCGTGACCAACGGCGCGCAGCGCGTCTCCGAAGTCGCCGCGCGCTTTACGTTGGATAGCATGCCGGGCCAGCAGATGAGCATCGACGCCGACCTGAACATGGGATTCATCGACCAGGAAGAAGCGCAGCGCCGCCGCAAGAACATCGAAAGGGAGTCCGCCTTCTACGGCGCGATGGATGGCGCCAGCAAGTTCGTCAAGGGCGATGCCATTGCAGGCATCATCATTATGCTGATCGACATCATCGGCGGCCTGGTGATCGGCGTGATGCAGACAGGCATGCGCTGGGACGAAGCCCTGCAGACTTATACCCTGCTCACCGTCGGCGACGGCATCGTGACGCAGGTGCCGGCGCTGGTCATCGCCGTCGGCACCGGCATCATCGTCACGCGCTCCGCCTCGGATGGCAATCTCAGCGACCAGGTGCTGCGGCAGATCACCGCCTTCCCGAAGACGCTCTTCATCGTTGCCGCCGCGCTGGGCGGCATCCTCGTCCTGCCGGGAATCCCGTCATTGCCGGTAGCGGTGGTGGCCGCGACATTGCTAGCGGGCGGCCTGGCGGCGAAGCGGCGCAAGGGCGAGGGGGCGCACGACGCCGCGTCGAGCGGCGAGGAGGCAACCCAGGACAAGAAGGGCGAGGATGCGCTGCTGCAGATCGTCCCCATCGAGGTTCGCCTCGGCACCGCGCTCGCTCCCCTTGTCGGCAACGGCGTCGTTCTCGAACGCATCGAAGCGCTGCGGCGGCAGCATGCGCTCGAATCCGGGATGCTCCTGCCCGCGGTCCGGCTTCGCACGGAACAGGACATGGCGGCGAACGCCTACGATATCCGCATCTTCGACGTGCAGGCCGGCCGCGGCGAGATCATGCCCGGCATGATGCTCGCCATCCGCAGCGGCGGCGAACTGCGCGAGATCGCGGGGCTGGAAACCCGCGAGCCAAGCTATGGCCTGCCGGCCCTTTGGATAGACGAAAAGAATGCTGACGAGGCGCGCACCGCACGCTATACCCTCGTCGATGCCTTGACCATGTTGGTGACGCATCTCAACGAAATCTTGAAGCAGCAATCCGCCATGCTGCTTACCCGGGCGGAAACGGATCGCTTGCTGGCAAGGGTGCGAGGGCAATTGCCCGGACTGGTCGAAGAACTCATTCCCACCGTCCTGTCGACAGGCGACGTGCAAAAGGTCCTGCAGAATCTGCTAAGGGAAAAGGTCTCGATTCGCAATCTGGAAGCGATTCTCGAAACGCTTGCCGACAGCGCGAGATTGAACAAAGACGCCGCTTTGCTCACGGAAGCAGTGCGACAGCGGCTGGGCGCATCCATCTGCCAGTCGCTGATGGGCGAGAACAAGGCACTGCAGGTCATGACCCTGGATCCCGCCGTCGAGCAAGGCCTGCTGCAATGCCTGCGCGGCGCCGATGCCGGCGGATCGCTGGCTATCGAGCCGCGCTTTGCGGAACAGCTGCTGTCACGGCTCGCGATGCAGGCACAGCGCATGATGAAGAGCAATGCGCTGCCTGTCCTGCTTTGCTCGCCCGAGCTGCGGCGTCACGTCCGGATGCTCTCGGAGCGCGTGCTGCCGCACATGCGCGTGCTCTCCATGACCGAGATACCCAACACCATCAATCTGAAATCGTTTGCGACGGTGGCGCTGTAAGGCCGGCGGCGCGCTATGAGAAAAAGGACAACACATGGACCTGATGAGCATCGCTGCCATCGGCATGCAGAACGACACCGAACGTTTGAATAACATTAGTCACAATCTGGCGAATGCTGGCACTAACGGCTACAAGCGGCGCGTGACGGTGACCAGGCCCTTCGCGGAACAGTTGCAATCTGCCTCATCCGCTTCTGGCATGGGTGCAGGCACGAGCGCGGTGATCGATCCCGCCGCTGGCACTATCCGCCCGAGCGCAAGTCCGCTGGACCTCGCAATCGAAGGCGATGCCTTCTTCGAGGTATCGACGCCGCAAGGCCCGGCATTCACCCGATACGGCCACTTCCACGTGGATGCTGCCGGCAAGCTCGTGACGGAACAGGGAGATGCGGTAATGGGAACGACTGGTGAACTGGCAGGCGCCGGCGCGTCGTCAGGCATGTCTGTCAATCGGCGCGGTGAAGTGACGCAGGGCGAGCAGCTGCTGGGTCAAGTGAAGCTGGTGCGTTTCGCCAATGCATCCGCGCTCCTGCCGCTTGGGCAGGGACTGTATGCCCAGGGCGGCGCACGTGTCACTGAAGCGGGTTCGGACGCAGGACCGGTCGGCATCCAGCCGGGCGCCCTGGAGAACTCCAATGTCAGCTCGGCGCAGGAAATGGCGCGGCTCGCTGAAACCGTCAGGCATTTCGAGGCCTTGCAGAAAGTCGTGCAAGGCTATGACGAAGCGCTCGAAAAGGCGATTCGCAAACTGGGAGAATTTTAAGCATGAATGACGCCATTTACATTGCCGCGACGGGAATGCAGATGCAGCAATTGAACGTCGACACGATCGCCGGCAACCTGGCGAATGTCAACACGCCAAACTACCGGCGCAGCCAGGTCAATTTCCAGGAACTGATGGCAAGGGGCATCGCCGATGCGACGGGCGCCGACGCGTCCCAGCGCGCAGCGTCGGTCTCCCGGAGCAACGGCGTCGGCCTCGTCTCGATCTCCCGTCCGCTTGCTGCCGGCGAACTGCGCAAGACGGATAATCCGCTTGACGTCGCCATCCGCGGCGACGGATTCATCGAGGTCGAAGCGCCTGACGGCGGTGTCGCCTACCTGCGCGGCGGCACGCTAAAGGTCGGCAAGGATGGACTGCTTGGCACCGACGCCGGCATGCCGCTGCGCCCTCATGTGCAGGTGGGTCAGGACGCGAAAGACATCACCATCCGCGCGGACGGTGCCGTTCTGGTGCGCCAGTCGGGGCAGGACCAGGCTTATGAAGTCGGCCGGATCGAGCTGGCCACCTTCGCCGATGCCGGCGGCCTGGATGCCCTCGGCGGAAATCTTTACCGCGCCACGGCGCGTTCGGGCGAGGCGATCTACGCCCGTCCCGGCGAGGAAACGACGGCATCGCTGGCGCAAGGCTTCCTGGAAGCATCCAACGTCAAGCTGGTCGACGAAATGGTCAACCTGATGGTCGCGCAGCGCGCCTATGAAATAAACGTCAAGGTGATCCAGGCTTCGGACGACATGCTCGCGATGAGCAACAACCTTCGCCGCTGATATCTCATCATGACAGTTTTCTTCAATTGCACTCCTTCCGTGTTCGCCGGAACTCTGGTGATGGCCGTCTTGCTTGCGGGCACGGCACCGGCCCATGCCATCGTCTCCTGCACGCCGGAGGAAAGGGAGGATGTCGGCCAGCGTCGCTGCCTTTCGCAGTCTCTCGACGCGTCACGGGTGATCGTCGCCGCCGAATCCCATGTGCATTCTTCCCTGCGAGATGCCTACTCCATGCTCGATGTCGAGGCCATCCCGCCGGCGGCAGAGATCCGCCTGCCGGCGGGAGAAGCCATTCTCGCGGCGCGCAATCTCCGGCAGGGCTCCGCGGGAAAGATCATTGTCTGGATCGATGCGATGGTGAATGGGCGCGTGGCGCATTCCCTCATGGTTGCCGTCCGTGTGCACGCCGAGAGGCAGGTCGCCTATGCGCTGCATGACCTGCAGGCGGGCCAGGCGATACGGTCTTCGGACCTCGGGTGGCGCAAGGAGATCGTGGCGTATCCGCTTGCACCGCAGTCCTCGACTTTGCCGCCTCTCGCAAGCGTCGCACCCGGAACGCGCCTGCGTGTTTCGCTGAATCAAGGGGAAACCTTGCAAAGTCATGACCTGCTGCCAGCTGATGCTGTCATTGCCGGCGATCAGTTGAACCTGCGCGTCGTCGAAGGTCCCGTCACGCTCGACTTGCCCGTCATCGCGCAACAGGAAGCGCGGCAAGGCGAGCGCCTGCTGGTGAAGCGCGTGTCGAGAATCGACGCGACCGATGCGAACGGTCCGGCCATGCTGGCACGGGTCGTCGACCGTCATCTGGCGCGCGCCCTGGAGCAGCAGCGATGAGCCGCATGCCTCGCGCCCGCGCGGTCGCCATCGCCATCCTGCTGGGCATGCAGGCCTGCGCTGCCTGCGCGGTCAGCCTGTACCAGGAGGAAAAGTATCAGCCGCTGACGGCCGACCGCAAGGCCCGGCAAGCCGGCGATGCCTTGACCGTGCTGATCTATGAAAACGCCAGCGCCACCAGTTCGGCGAACACCTCGGCCGCGCGCGACGCCGGTGTGCAGGCCCGGCTGGAGCTCGGACATGACTCCGGGATGTCGGCCGGCACGCGCGGCGGCATCAAGTTCAACAACCAGCTTGACGGACGCGGCAGGACGCAACGGGAAGGACGCGTCCTGGGGACCATCACCGTGCGCGTCGTGTCCGTTCTCGACAACGGTGACCTCGCGATCGCCGGCGAGCAGGTTCTCGACGTCAACAATGAGCGCCAGCAGATCCGAATCGAAGGAAAGGTGCGGCCGCAGGACGTGTCGGACGGCAATACGGTGCAATCCACTCGCGTCGCCGAAGCCCGCATCAGCTATGTGGGCGATGGCGACATCGCGGAACGGCAACGTTCGGCATGGTGGCAGCGCATGCTTACCTGGTTCGGGATGTGATGCCATGCACCGTCCATTCATGAACTCATCCGTCTCATTGCGCCGCGCCGCTGCCTTCTTCGTCCTGGTCCTGGCTGCCATGGGCGGCATCGTTCCCGCGCAGGCTGAACCCGTGCGCATCAAGGATATCGGCCGTCTCTCGGGCTGGCGCGAGAATGCGCTGACGGGATATGGCCTGGTCACCGGTCTGGCGGGCACGGGCGATTCGCCGCGCAACAAGACGACCCGGCAATCGATCGCCAACATGCTGTCCCGCTTCGACATCTCGGCCTCGACCGACGACATCCAGAGCCGCAACGTCGCTGCGGTCATGATCACCGCCAGCCTCACGCCGTTCGCGCGGGCCGGAGACATGGTCGACGTCACCGTGACCTCGATCGGCGACGCCCGCAGCCTGGTCGGCGGTTCGCTCATCCTGGCGCCGCTCAAGGGCGTGGATGGCCGCGTGTATGCGCTGGCCCAGGGTTCGGTCTCGGTTGGCGGCTACAAGTACGACATGAACGGCACCATGCAGCAGAAGAACCATCCCACGGTGGGTGCGGTGCCGGGCGGCGCCACCATCGAGGTGGGCGTTGCCGACGGCGTACCCGACATGCCGCGCAAGCTCACCTTCGTGCTTGCGGAGCCCGACTTCACCACGGCCAGTCGCGTGGCGCGCGCCATCAACGCCGCCATTGGGGAAGACATTGCCGACCCGCGCGATGCCGCGGGCATCGATATCCGCGTGCCGGACCGCGGCGGTCGCCGGCTCGGCGATTTCCTGGCGGCGGTCGAAAACGCCCAGGTCGAACCCGACCGCCGCGCCAAGGTAGTCATCAACGAGCGCACGGGAACGGTGGTCGCGGGCGGCGATGTGCGGATCTCGCGCGTTGCGGTGTCGCATGGCGATCTCAAGGTATCCATCAATACCGAGCAGACAGCCTCCCAGCCGGTCCTCGTGCGGCAGACCGGGCAGGACGTGCGCACGGTGGTCGTGGCAAACAGCCGCGTCCAGGCGGAGGAAGGCGCGGAGACCGGCTATATCGCGCCCAACAACAATACCGTCGCGGACCTGGTCAAGGCGCTGACGCGCATCAAGACGAATACCCGCGACATCATCTCGGTGCTGCGGGCGGTGAAGGCGGCCGGCGCGCTCCATGCCGAGCTGATCGTGCAATGACCATAAGGACCGCATGCCATGAGTGACATCATTCCCATGACCACGGTTGGCCTCGTCGGCCTGGCGCTGGACGCCGCCGAAGCGCGGCACCGTGCCATCGCGCACAACATTGCCAACGCAGGCACCCCTGGCTTCCGGCCGCTGCGCGCCGACTTCCAGGCTCACCTCGCCCAGGCCCGGCAGGAACTGGCCGGCGCGGCGGATGGCGCTTCCGGGATCTCCGCTTCCACGCCCTCCGGCGATGCCGGTGCCATCCTGGCACGTTATCGTGCGGGCCTCGACCGGCTGGTGACGCGGGGCGATGGCCCCGTCGCCCTGGATGCGGAAGTTGCCGGGCTGTCCGAGAACACGCTCCAGCTGCAGGCGCTGGTCAAGGCACTGAACCGCCATTTCTCCATCCTCAACATCGCCGTCACGGAAGGAAAACGCTGATGGAATTTTCTGCCCTGTTCCAGATCAGCGCCTCGGGAATGGCTCTGGAAAAGCTGCGGGTCGAAACGACCGCGGCCAATATTGCGAACATGCATGTTTCCGCTCCATCCGTCGACAAGGTCTACCGGCCCTTGCGCGTCGTTGCCCAGGAAGCCCGTCCTGCCTTTGCGGCGCAATTCAATGCCATGCTTTCGAACCAGGAGGGGAAGGCCGGCGCGGGAGGCGTGACCGGCGCGAGCGTGGTGCCGCTGGAGACGATTCCGCGCCTGGCCTACGACCCGGGGCATCCGCACGCCGATGACAAGGGCTACGTTGCCTACCCCGGCGTCAATCACCAGGATGAAATGCTGCAGCTGGTCACCGCGCTGCGTGCCTACGAGGCGAACGTGACCGCCATGAACGCTGCCCGCACCATGGCGGCGCGTGCCCTCGACATTGGAGGCCAATGATGTCATTCGAACAGATCGCTTCGATATCCGGCGCGGCGGACGCATTGCCGGCCAACCTGGCACAGGCATTCGGGCTCGACATGCCGGCGGCCGTTGCGGATGGGGCGGCGCCGATGCAAGGCCCGGAATTTTCGCGTCTTTTCCTCGACCAGATTTCGGCAGTGAACGACAAGCTTTCTGGCGCGGACCATGCGGTACAGATGCTTGCGACCGGAGAAGCTCCCAGCCTGCACGACGTCATGATCAGGCTGGAAGAAGCGCGACTGTCGTTCCAGCTCCTGGCGCAGGTGCGCAATCGCCTGCTCGAGGCTTACCAGGAAGTCATGCGCATGCAGGTCTGACGCCGTCCCCTAACAGGAATCGCCATGGAAAACCTTATCGCTTTATGGAACAGGCAGCCCGCCGGCAAGAAGGCCGGGCTTGCCGCAGGCATGCTGCTGATCTTGGCACTGGTTGCCGCGCTTGGCTACATGACAATGCGGGTGGAGTACCAGGTGCTGTTCTCCGACCTGCAGCAGCGCGACGCGGCGGCGATGGCGGCCGAACTCGAGCGCATGAAGGTGCCATACAGGCTGTCCGACAACGGGGGTGCGATCCTCGTCCCCAAGGACCAGGTGCACAAGAGCAGGATGAAACTGGCGGGCAAGGACATCCCGCTGCAGGGCGGAATCGGCTTCGAGGTATTCAACAATGCGGACTTCGGCATGACCGATTTCGTGCAAAAGGTGAATTACCAGCGGGCAGTGCAAGGCGAGCTGACCCGCACCCTGCTTTCCATCGAGGATGTGCAGGCCGTCCGCGTGCATCTCGCGGTGCCCGAGCAAGGCTTGTTCAAAAAGGCAACGACGCGCTCAAAGGCATCGGTCACGCTGACGCTGAAGCCGAGCAAGACGCTGGCGGCGAACCAGATCACCGGCATCCAGAGACTGGTCGCTGCCTCCGTCGCGGACGTCGCCCCAGACGACGTCACGGTCATCGACCAGCACGGCGTCGCCCTGACCCGGCGTGCGCAGGCGGAAGGAGAGGTCCTTGCTTCCGGCGTGCAGATCGAGAGCAAGCGCGAGACGGAGGATTACCTCGCGCGCAAGATCAATCTGGTGCTGGAAAACGCCTTCGGCCGCGGCGCCGCCACGGCGATCGTTGACGTCGCGCTGAGCGGGGATCATCGGCGCATCGTGACCGAACAAGGGGTGCAGTCCAAAACCGGCAAGTCCGACGCCGGTGCGGCAACGGCAGGCAGCCGCGAGCGGCCGGCGTCGAACGCCGTTCCGTCGATCGAAGGAATGTCGCTTGCCGGAAACCTCAACCCGCTTCCGGACGGCGCGACGCCGGGCAACCGCCGCGTCGAGCAGACGGTGATCCCGCCGGGCGGCTTGCGCCGCATGACAGTGGCGATCGTCATCAAGCGCCAGCTCGACCCCGCTCAGCTCGAGCGTCTGAAGGAAGTCGTCGGCTCGGCCGCGGGATTCAATGCCCAGCGGGGAGACGCCATCGTCGTCTATCCGCTTGGCGATGCTGCATCTGCAAACGCGGCCGACGCGAAGACGACCACGGACCAGGTTCGCCCTGATGAGGAAGCGTCAGTCCGATCGGAAGGGCAGTCCAGGGAGAGGATCACATCCGCCGGCACGCACTGGATTGCCATGGCTGGCATCGTTGCCGGATTCGGTGGCCTGGCGTTATTTCTGGCGCTCCGGCGCCGCGCGGCCAGGTACACGCCCGCGATCTCGATGGCAGGCTCGCCGCTTGCGCCGGCCATGACGGCCGCCGAGCGCGAGAAAACCCTGGTTCGATTGAAGCAATGGGTTAATGGCGGACAGGCCGGTCTGACCGGGGAGGTGAGGCGATGAACGTCGTGGATGGAATGCAGGGATACCGCCAGGCCGCCGCCGCCTTGCACGGCTATGCGGAGAGCGACCGCGAATGGCTGCTTGGCGCCTTTCCCGAACATGACCGCGCCATCCTGCGCGATTACCTTGGCGAACTCGATGCGCTCGGTTTCGTGCCTGGACAGGAGGCGCGAACAGCACGACAGCCAGCGACACCAATCCAGGACTCGGCGCTGGAGCAGATTCGTCGAGCGAGTGCCGATGAGATTCATGCTTCGCTGGCAAAGGAACCTTGCGCGTTGATAGGCGACGTGCTGATGCTGGCGTCCTGGCCCTGGAAAGCAGAGTTCCTCGAACGTCTTTCCGGTGCGCGGCGGAATGCGGTCCTGCGGCATGCCAGCGAAAAGCGGAACGTGGCGCCATCGCGCCAGTCGTTCCTGCTGACGCTACTTGCGAAGACATTGCAGGATCGGGATGCGGCGTATGCGGGGCGTCACGATTTTCGCCGCGAGTCATCGAGCGTGACATTCAGCCTTTCCCTTTGCTGGCAACGGATAAGGGGTTGCTTGCCATGGTAAGGATCCTTCGCAAGCCGGCCTTTTCCGCGGAATCGCGTGCAATCGGCCGCGCGTCGAACCGGATCGCGGCAACGGCCGTGAACGGCGTGTCGCCGGTGCCTGAAGTCGCCGATGCCTTGGCGCAGTCGTGCCTGAATAACCAACAGCGGCAAAGCAAGGAACAGAAGGAAGAAGAAGCGTGCTTGCGCGCTGCGGCACGGTGGGAGGCGGAACAGTCGGCGGCGCGCGAGCAATGGCAACGGGCGGGCAAGGAAGCCGAACAGCGCGGATATGCCGATGGCATGAAGAAGGCTCAGTCTGCCCTGGAGGATGCGACAAGGATGCAGGCCGCACGTGTTGCGACGCTGGCAACGGCCTTGCGCCAGTCCGTCGAAACGCTGCGCAAGCAGTCGGAAGAGGATGTCATCGCGCTGGCCTTCGCCGCCGTCTGCCGCATACTCGGCGAACATGCGATGGAACGGGGTGTCGTCGTCGCGATGGTGCGGGAAACGATGGCCGGCATGGCATCCGGTCCGCATGCAGACGGTGAATTCCTGACGGTCTGGCTGCATCCGGAAGACCTCGCGTTGCTGCAGCAGGGGACCGCGCTTCCCGCGGACCTGGCGCAGGCGCAGTGGAAGGCCGATCCTGCCATCGCTGCCGGCGGGTGCATGATCGAGACGGCCCGGGGAACGCTCGATGCCCGGCTGGACATTCAATTGGAAGCGTTCCGCGCGGGGATGCTTGCGGCAAGGGCGAGGCATGGCAATGATGCGAAGGAGGGCGGCGATGACCCATCCCATGCCTGAGCCGCGTCTCGCGCAGGCCTGCCTCGAGGCGCTTCGTTCCATGCCATTGACGCGGCGTACCGGCCGCGTCGTCCGTGTCAGCGGCAAGTGCATCGAGTCTCGCGGACCCGACGCGGCGATCGGCGAGCTTTGCGACATCCATGTCGACGCCACCGGTCCGGCGGCGCATGGACTGATCAAGGCCGAGGTCGTCGGCGTGCAGCCAGGCCGCCTCGTGCTGATGCCGTATGGCGACGTCAAGGGAATCGCAAGCGGATGTCTCGTCGTGGCCGCCGGACGGAGGCATGACATCCCGGTCGGCGAGGAATTCCTTGGACGCGTGATCGATGCCTTCGGCAAGCCGCTCGACGACGGCCCGGCAATCGATGGCGACGCCACGGCGCGGCAAGCCTTGCAGGGCACGGCCCCCAATCCGCTGGCCCGGCCGCGCATTGACCGCCTGCTGGAGACCGGCGTTCGCGCCATCGACGGATTGCTGCCGCTGGGGCTGGGCCAGCGCTCGGGCATCTTCGCCGGCAGCGGCGTCGGCAAGAGCACCTTGCTCGGCATGCTGGCTCGCCAGGTAAAGACCGACGTCAACGTGATCGCCCTGATCGGCGAGCGCGGTCGCGAGGTGCGGGAATTCATCGAGAAGCAGCTTGGCGCGGAAGGCATGCGGCGCAGCATCGTGATCGTGGCAACCTCCGACCAGCCGGCGCTGGCGATAGTGCGCGCCGCCCATGCCGCAACCGCGCACGCGGAGCATCTCCGCCAGCAAGGGCGTCATGTGCTGCTCATGATGGATTCGCTCACCCGCTTTGCCATGGCGCGCCGCGAAATCGGGCTCGCGGCCGGCGAGCCGCCGACCGCGCGCGGCTACACGCCCTCCGTGTTCGCGGACATTCCGGAGCTGTGCGAACGTTGCGGCACCTCGGAATCGGGAGGTTCGATCACGGCGCTGTACACCGTGCTGGTGGAAGGGGACGATTTCAACGAACCGATTTCGGACATCGTCCGCGCCACCCTGGACGGCCACATCATGCTGTCGCGCGAGCTGGCCCATGCCGGCCATTACCCCGCCATCGACGTCTTGCAGAGCGTCAGCCGCCTGGCTGCCGATCTCACGACGGACAGCGAACGACAGATCATGCGCGCCGTGACCGAATTGCTGGCGACCCATGCCCGTCATCGTCCCATGATTGAAATGGGCGCGTATCGCCAGGGCAGCCGAGCAGACATCGACCATGCGATTGCCAGACAACCCGTCCTGACGGCGGTATTGCGCCAGGAAGTGAATGATGCCAGTCCGCGCGCGGATACCCTCGCTCGACTGAAACATGCCTCGGGAGGCGCGCCATGAGCGGGCCGGCAGGATTTCGCTACGCGCTCGAACCCCTGTTGCGCCAACGGGACTGGGAGTGCCAGCAATTGAGCGCCGACCTGGCCGTCGTTACAACTGCCATCGCCGCATTGCAAAGCCGGGTCGATGGCATCGATGGCGACATGCTCGCCGCTTCCGACAATGCGCGGCAGGATGCTGTGGCTGGTGCTCTGCCTTGCGCCAGCCGCCTTGTCATCGCGAGCCGTTACTTGCGCGAGCTATCCGCCCGCCGCGGGCGCGTCGCCGCCGAACTCAAGGAAAGCGAATGTAATCGTGACCGGCTGATCGAGCAGATCCTCGCGTTGCGCAAGGCGCTCGACCGGCTGAAGCAGCACAAGCAGGAGGCCGCCGACCGTTTCGCGGCATCGCTCCAGTCCCGGGAAATGCGCGACGCCGATGACCATTGGCTGGTGTTGTCGAAATACAAGGAGAGTGCCGATGAACGTCATTGACGGCAAGCCAGTACAAGCCGGGATAGGGCGCACCGATTTCGCCATTCCGGCAGACGTTGCTGCCGGTCCTGCGGGGAATGTAAGTCGCCGCCAGGCTTGGCTGCTCGCGCTGGAGCATGCCTGGCTGGGCAGCATGCAGGCGAGGTCCGGAAGGCAGGCAGGTCCAGGTCGGGTTCCCGAGGATGCCGGCAAGGCACGGTCCGGCGGAAACGATGACGGTAATGGCGGCGAACTGCCGTCGCGGCTGATTCCAGCCATTGCATTTCCCAACGAACGGGCTGACAGCGAATGCGAAGCGAATATCCCGCGTGCGGTGGGGCAGCCGTCTGCCGCAACGGCTTCCCGGCTTGTGAACGCCGGGCCGCGTCACCCCGAACTGGCGGATGCGGGAAGGCCAACCGGAGGCGAGGCTGAAGCGCAGAAATCTTGGGGCTCAACCAGCGCCATTTCCGAACGGCCGGCAGTTCGGCAAGATAGTTTCGATGCCATGCCTCATGCATCGACCGCCAGGGCCGCGGAAGAGCCTGGAAGAGCGCCGTTCGGCGAACGTCTTAAGGCCGGGCGGGCTGTCATGGCTGGTGGCG
The DNA here is from genome assembly GCF_010974945.1 of Noviherbaspirillum galbum. GTDB lineage: Bacteria > Pseudomonadota > Gammaproteobacteria > Burkholderiales > Burkholderiaceae_D > Noviherbaspirillum > Noviherbaspirillum galbum. Next base: position 24,116 of record NZ_JAAIVB010000065.1, read on the forward strand.
CCGTGCGCATGGACGTGTCGCATGCCGGCGCGGCGTCCTCGTCCATCGACGCCGGGACACCGGTAGCCGCGCATTCCGCATCCACCGATCCGGTATGGCCCGGGATGCTTGTTGGAGCGGAAAACGCCAATGCCCGAAACCCTTCAGTGCCAGCGACGCCATCGCCGAGCGTCATTGCGGCCGGCACGGCCAGCATTGCAATATCGCCAATCCTTACCGTCCCGGTCGGGCTGCCTATCGCCGGCCAGCCTTACCCGCGTGGCGCTTCTCCGTCCGCAGGCGCACCCTTTGCCCTGCCTGAGACCGCGGTTGAGACTAGCCATGAATCCTTGGATTCGAAGGCTTCGTCCGGAAAGCTTGGCGGAACGGCGGGGGAAGCCCCTCCGGCCCGCAACGTTCACGTCTATCGCGATGCGCGCGGCGTGCAAGCCTGGATACGCGATGCGGCCCTCGATGCGGCGGATGCGGAAGCGGTCTCGCGTGCCTTGCAAGAAGAGTTCCTGCGCAGCGGCGAAAGTATTAGCGCCATCCACGTGAACGGAAAAATGATCTCCGCCACTGTATCCCCTGGAAAGGCAGGCGCCGCATCGATCGCCACGCATGACGAGGGCTTGCATCTGGGCGGCGACCATGGCGGGCCCGCGGCGGAAGAATCCGAACTCGTCTATCAACCAGCTCCAGGAGCATCAATCCATGGCCATTGAATCCATCGCTGCCGCCGACGCACAGTCCAAGCTCAACAGCATCGGCATCCAGGAATTTCTCAAGATTCTTACCAGCCAGCTAACCAACCAGGATCCGCTGAAGCCGCTGGACAACCAGGAATTCATCGCTCAGGTCGCGCAATTCACGTCCCTCGAACAAAGCCGGCAGCTCAACCAGAAGATCGACCAGCTCGTCGCCATGCAGGCGGCGAGCCATTCCATCGGCATGCTGGGACGCGTTGCCGACATCAAGACCGACAGCGGGACCCAGACCGGCACCGTCAAGGCGATCGGCTTCCAGAACGGCGAAGCGCGCCTGACCTTGCAGATGCCGGATGGCTCCTACCTGACTGACGTTGCCATCAACCAGATCAATACCATCCGATAGGGATTTTTCCATGCTCGATTCCATCTTCATTGGAAGCAGCGGCCTCACCAGCTATGCAAAGGCATTGCGTGCGGTCAGCAACAACCTCACCAACCTCAATACGCCCGGCTTCAAGGGATCCCAGCTGCAGTTCGCCAGCCTGCTGCAGCAGCAGGGCGGCGGCGCGAATTCGCCAGACAGCCGAGGCGCGGGAAGCGGCGTCGGCACCTTGTCGCCGGTCGTCAACTTCCAGCCCGGCGACCTGCAGCAGACCGGCAACCAGCTCGACCTCGCTGTCAACGGCGAAGGCTTGTTCGTCCTGAAGAGCGGCGAAGGCCTGCGCTACACGCGCGACGGCCAGTTCCAGTTCGACCGCAACGGCACCCTCGCCAGCACCATCGACGGCGCGCATGTGCAGGGCTTGAACGACAAGGGCGAACTGGTGGACCTGACCTTGAATGGCGCGCGCTCCAGTTCGGCCAAGGCGACCGGCAAGGTATCGTTTTCAGGCAATCTCTCGACGGACGCGCCAAGCTTCACGGTGAACAACGTCAAGGTGTTCGATGCGGTCGGCGGCGAACACCAGCTGACGGTGAAGTTCACCAACAGCGGCGCGGCCACGCCCGGTGCGTGGCAGGTCGACGTGACGGACGGCGCCACGTCGGTGGGCAGCGGCACGGTGACCTTCGACAACGGCCTGCCCAAGCCGGGCAGCAGCACTGTGGCGCTGACCTACGCGCCCAACGGCGTGCCTCCGCTGAAGCTCAGCCTTGATTTTTCCGCCAATGCCACCGCGTTCGCCGCGGGACAAAGCTCGACGCTGGCCGCGACCAGCCAAGATGGCTACGCTGCCGGCGCCCTGTCGAGCACCAGCTTCGACAGCGAAGGTTACCTGGTCGGAAACTACGCCAACGGCCAGACGGCAAAGATAGGCCGACTGGCACTCGCCCAGGTCAACAGCAGCGCCGACCTCATCGCGACGGGCGGAAATGCCTTCACCGTGGCAAACGCCGCCGCCGTGCAGATCGGCGGTGCACAGTCGCATGGCCTGGGCAGCATCAGCAGCGGGGTGCTCGAGGGATCCAACGTCGACATGGCGGAACAGTTCAGCCAGCTCATCGTCATGCAGCGCGGCTACCAGGCGTCCTCTCATGTCGTCAGCACCGCCAACGACCTCATCCAGGAACTCTTCGACATGAAAGGTCATCGCTGATGACCTGCCGCCCCTTCCTGCTGCTTGGTAAGGGCGCCCTGCGTGCGGTGAACGACCGCATCGAGGGCATCGTCCGGTCCTGGTGCGATGACTGGGGCATCGCGCATCACAGCATGGCGGTTCTCTGCGAGCGTGCCTGGGAGGTCTCGACCGGCTTGCCCGGGCAGGGTTGGGAGGCCGCGGATACCCGCTTGCCGGGCGCCGCGCGCGTCCATGCCTCGCCAGACGCCGCCAGCGCCCTGCGCGGTCTTCTCTTCGGCGAGGATGCCATCGACCCAGTCGTTGCAAGCGTTGCAGACGTTGCCGAAGACCTTGCGAGCCAGGTGGCGCGCGAGGCAGCGCGCGACCTGGGCCGCCGCCTTGGCGGCGGGCAGCATGCTTGCGAGCGGCTTGTTCCGTGCGACGCGCCGGGGCGGTGTCCCCATGCCAGCGGCGACGTGCTGGCGAGGATCATTCTTGGCGAGGCCGACGGGCATCATGCGGCCTCGTGGCTGGTGTTGCTGCCGGCCGGACAACTGGACGCTCTTCTCGGCCGCGATCCGCCGATTGCCGCGCCGGGTGCGGGTGGCAAGGCGCCGGCGCTGGAATCATTCTCCTCCGCCCCGGTGCCCCTGCCGGTGCGCATCAGCGAATTCGAGATCGATCTCGGCAACCTCGCCAGCCTGTCGGTAGACGACGTGATCCGGCTGCCGCGACAGGCAGCACAGCCGCTGGACGTACTCGCCGCCGACGGAGAAATCTTGTGCGGCGCGTACCTGGGCAAGGTCGATGGACAGATGGCCATCGAAATCGCTTCCTTGATCACACCTTCAATAACGAACGGCAACGATGCCGGACATGGCAATCCAGCCAGGAAAGGAAACTGACCATGATGATGGATACGGACAACCAGGCCCAGGCACACATGGCGGCACTACCGGAACTGAATCCCGCGGCGGCGGGGCGGCCGGTCGTCAACGAACATCACCTCGGCGCCCTGCATGGCGTGCGGGTCAAGGCGAGCGTGATTGCCGGGGAAGCACAGGCAACCCTCGGCGAAGTCCTGGCGCTGCGGGAGTCGTCGGTGCTCAAGCTGGACAGGCCGGCTGATGCGCCTGTCGACATTATGGTGGATGGGCAACTCGTCGCCCTTGGCCAACTGGTGGTGGTGGATGATCATTTTGGCGTGCGCATCACGCAGGTGTTGAGCGGAACGCGGCCATGATGCGGTCGGCATTGTGCCGGGTGAGGCCGGCGGTATTGCTGATGTTTGCCATCGGAGGTTGGGCACAGGCGGAGAATGCCGATCCCGGCAGGACTTCACCGGCCGCGACGAGGGAAACGACGGCAACGACCGCTTCTGTGGCGCCGCACGAAGCGATTCCGTTCAAGCGGAACGCGGACGGCGATGCGGGCCTCGGCGTAAGCGCGATGGTGCTCGTCCTGGCCTTGGCCCTGTCGGCGGGGGCGTTCGTCGTCCTGCGCAAGCGTTCCGCCGGTTTCCGGCGCAACCGGACCGCGCCGCCCGTGGACGTGGTTTATTCCACCCGGGTCAATGGCGCCTTCCTGCATGTCGTGGCCTTCGGTGGAAAGCATCACCTGCTGGCCCAGTCGGGCGATCGCCTGGTGCCTATCGCCGCATCGCCCCGTCAGCACCATCCGGAGGAAGACGAAAGCGAACATGAGCATGGCTGATCCGCTTCGAGACATGCCGTTGCGCCAGTACTGGTCCGCCGGCAGTATGGTTGCCGCTTGCGCAATGGCGCTGATGCTGTTTCCGGCACTGGCGCTTGCCGCGAACGCGGACAACTTGCTGCAATTGCCCGGCGTGCAGGTGCGCGTGGGCGGGGCAGGGGCGGCGGGCGAGATGTCGTCCGCGCTGCACATCCTGCTTGCCCTGACCGTGCTCAGCCTCGCGCCGGCCATCCTGATCTGCATGACTTCCTTCGTGCGCATCGTGATCGTGCTGTCCATGCTGCGGCATGCGCTCGGCATGCAGGAAACGCCGCCCAACACCGTCATCGTCAGCCTGGCCTTGTTCCTGACCGTGTTTTCGATGTCGGCGCCGCTGGAAGAGATCAGGAGCACTGCCTATGAACCTTTCGTTGCCCACCGCATCGGTACGGAAGAGGCGGCGGCCGCGGCCCTCAAGCCGATCCGCGGCTTCATGGTGCGCCAGACTCGCGAGCAGGACCTGGCCCTGATGGTCGAACTGGCGCATGCGCCGCAACCGCGAGCCATCGAGGACATCGGCATGCTGCAGCTGGTGCCGGCATTCATGCTGTCCGAATTGCGCACGGCATTCCAGATCGGCTTCGTGATCTTCCTGCCTTTCCTGCTCGTCGACCTGGTGGTGTCGGCCGCGCTCATGTCGCTCGGCATGATGATGGTGCCGCCGGCGTCGATCGCATTGCCGCTCAAGATCCTGATGTTCGTCCTGATGGACGGCTGGAACCTGGTTGCGCGCTCGCTGCTGGGGACGTTTCATTAGCTGGGCAACCAATGCAACTTTACGCCGAAACATGACTATCGATACCTCGCTTGATACCTCGCTTCGCAGGCTCGCCGGCACGCCGGGTCAGTTGGATCTGCAGCACGCCGCCGCCGGCGAACTCGACCGCCTTGCCATCTACCTCGCTCAGGATCCCGACAACAAGGGCTTGCTGGCGCGCCTGATCGACACCGCGATTGCCGCCGGCCTGCATGACCGCGCGCAGCAAACCCTGCACGAGGCGCTCGCCCGCCTGCCCGACGACGATTTCTTCCTTCACCGGCAAGGAAAGCTGCTGCTCGCCACCGGCAAGTGGCGGGAAGCCGTCGCGGTGCTCGAACCCTTGCTGCTTCGTCATGAAGACCCGGTGATTCGCCACCACCTCGCCAGCGCACAGGCCAAGCTCGGCTTGCTCGAGCAGGCGTGCGCCGTGCTCGCGCCGGTCGTGGCACAACCGGAAGCGGGCCCGGAAGCTGTGACGCTTGCCATCCATGCGCATCACGGCCTGAAGCAGGTGCGAACGGCGGTCGAGATCGCCGAGCAGCACGCGGATCGCCTCGGCGGACATCCCGGATTCCTGGGCACCGCCGCGCTGGCCTGCCTCGACCACGAAGATCTGGACCAGGCATTCCGGTTCGCCGCCGCCGTGCTGGCGCTCGACCCTGCTTCGGCGCAGGCGCACGCGGTGCTGGGAACGCTCGCGCTGGGCGAGGCCGATGGCGAACGCGCCGAGGCGCATTTCCTGCAGGCGCAGGCAAGCCTGCCGGACGACGGCCGCATCTGGTCCGGCCTGGGAACGGCCAGCTTGCTGGCGCATCGGCTCGAGCAGGCGGAGGAGCGGCTCGCGAGGGCCGTGCATCGGCTGCCGGATCATATCGGCACCTGGCATGCGCTGGCCTGGTGCCATCTTCTCCTTGGCAAGCGCCAGGCGGCTCATGTGTGCTTCGAGCAGGCGCTCGCGCTCGACCGCAATTTCGCTGAAAGCCATGGCGGCATCGCGGTCGTGCTGGCCAGCGAAGGACGTCACGGCGAGGCGGCCGATTTCGCGCGGACCGCATTGCGCCTCGATGCCGATTGCATTTCGGCGCGTTACGCGCGCGCGATCATCCTCGGCGAGGCAGGGAACGGGCAAGATGTCGGGCAGATGGTGCGCCGGTTGCTGGCGGGCCGCCGCAGCGGCAGCGGGCAGGCACTGGCCGACCTGGTGCTGTCGCGCAGCGCCCGCGCCGGCCATGGATAAGGCAAAACCTCCCGATTCGCATCGATTGGGGTATGCTTGATTCCGCCTGAAACGCCGAGCACCGGAGTCAAGTTGAATCATCCGCCCATCACCCTGCTGCCCCTTGGGAGCCATGAATACCATGGACCGCATCTGCCGATGCAGACCGATACCCTGATCGCCTCCAGCGTCGCGGCGGCCATCGCGCAGGGCATACAGGCCGACTCCGCCCGCTTTCCCATGGGCGTGCAGGTCTTTCCCGCCATTCCCTTTTCCTGTTCCCACGAGCATGCGGACTCGGTGTCTTTGCTACCCGACACCCTGGTCGCGGTGCTGGATGACTTCGCCGCCCAGGCCCGGGGAATCGTCGCGGTGGTGAACTGCCATGGTGGCAATCATGTCCTGGAAAACTGGGTGCTGTCCCGCAACCGCGACCGCTTCCGGCATCTCTGGTTTCCTCGCCCGGTGAACTGGCGCCGGGCCTGCGAGCGTTCCGGCATTGCGTCGGAGTGGGGCGAGGATGTGCATGCGGGAGAGATCGAAACCAGCCTGCTGCTGCATGCCGCGCCGGGCGAGGTACGGGCCGACCGCCTGCCTGAGGAACACGTCCTGCGGGATCGCCCCTTGCAAGGCATTTCCGGCATGACCCAGTACACCCGCGACGGCGTGCTCGGCCGTCCCCGGCTTGGAACGGCGGCGAAGGGCGAGGCCTTGCTCAAGGCGCTTGCCGCGCTCGCCCTGGAAGAGATCGACTTGCTGGTCCGGAAATCGTCCTGACGTCATTCACGCCAATGAAGCGGAGGCAGAAAGCCTGCCGCGGCATCGCCGCCGTTTCCTCCTGACATTGTCCAAGACGGCGGCGATTCTCACGATTTCATCCTGCAAAATTTTTTTTGCCGCATCCACGGCGCCGCTTTGACGGCTCATCGAACACGGCGAAACAGGAAAATGATTCCGGCTTTTTACCAACCTCTTCCAGCCGAACCTGTTTTCGTCGGGGAAAACTGTGTTTTTATCGGTCGTAACGAGGTGTCTTGGACAAGGTAAAACCCGCAAATTTTCTAAATCGAATTTGCCCTGTTACCATGCTTTAACACATGGTCGCAAGCGCGATGCGCCCGATCATCGACGATGCAAAAAACGTTTGCCAGGCTCCTGGCACTCTGGTGACAGCCCATGTTTGATCAGATGATTCTCCTGGTGGACGACAACGACGACTTGCGTAATTCGCTGGTCGATCTGCTCGGCCTGCACGGCATTTCCTGCACGGGTGCGGAGAACGGGGCGCAAGCGCTCGCGCTGCTGCGGCAAGGCCTGATTCCCGGACTCGTCCTGCTCGATCTGATGATGCCGGTGATGAACGGCTGGGAATTCATGGAGCAGGCGCTGCTGGAATTTCCGGGGCTGTCCTTCGATATCCCGGTGGTGATCATGTCGGCCATCTCGGACCATGTGCCCATGCCGGGCTGGGCCGCGGAACGCATCCGCAAGCCGGTCTCCTTCGACGCGCTCGCCGCGGTCATCCAGCGCTTCAGCCAGATCAGGCTCTGAGCTCGCCCTGCCGGGGAAGGCCGGCCGCGTGCAAGGCCGCGGCGGCACACTCCCGATCGCCATCCTCCCGTTCAGGCGCTGCCCGTGACGCCGCCCATCACCGGCAGCACCACGCCCGTGATGTAAGCGGAGCAGACCGGCGCGGCGAGGAAGACATACGCCGGCGAAACTTCTTCCGGCTGCGCCGGGCGCTTCATGTCCGTGCTTGAACCGAACTGCTCCACCTGGTCAAGCGGCTGGTCCGCCGGATTCAGCGGCGTCCAGACCGGTCCTGGCGCGACCGCGTTGACGCGGATGCCGCGCGGCGCGACATTCGTGGCGAGCGCCTTGGTGAAGGCGTGGATGGCGCCCTTCGTCGCCGAATAGTCGAGCAGGATGGGTTGCCCGAACAGTCCGGTTTCCGAGCCGGAATTGATGATGCTTGACCCCGCCTTCAGGTGCGGCAGCGCGGCGCGCGCCATGTTGAAATAGCCGTAGAGGTTGGTGCGGATGGTCATGTCGAAATGCTCGTCCGTGATCTCCTCGAGCGACAGGGCGTGCTCCTGGAAGGCGGCATTGTTGACGAGTATATCCAGCTTGCCGAAGGCGTCGACCGTCTGCTGCACCGCCTGGTTGCAGAAGGCGGAATCCCGGACGTCGCCCGCGATGAGCAGGCAGCGGCGGCCTTCCTTCTCCACGCAGCGCTTGGTCATCTCGGCATCGCCGTGTTCGTTGAGGTAAAGCACGGCGACGTCGGCGCCTTCCCGTGCGAACAGGACCGCGACCGCGCGCCCGATGCCGGAATCCGCGCCGGTCACGATGGCCGTCATGCCCTCCAGCTTGCCGCTGCCCTTGTAGCCCGGCGCCATGAACTGCGGTGCCGGATCGAGTTCCGATTCCGTGCCCGGTTTTGCCAGCCGCTTCTTCGGGAAAGGCGGCGCAGGCTGCTCGCGCTGTCCTGCCTGCACCGGGCCGGATTCCTGCTGTCCGCCGTCGCGCATGCCTTCCCTGGCATCGGTTTCTTCCTGGATCTTGCGTTGCAGCCGTGCGGTTGCGGCCGCGGCGTTGTCAAACTCTTTATTGGGCATGGATCGTCCTTTCGGGAGAGGGGGAGAAGTTGGCGCGGCCCTGGCTGGCGGCGGATGACCGCCATCGCGGGCCGCCGCCCGTGTAGGATTCGACAAGATGCCGGCGACTGGTTCCCCGGACCCGGGCGTGCCCTGTTGCGGGCGCGGCACGGATTACACTTCGACATATCGGGGATACATCCAGACGTTATCATGACGATGCAGCAAGCCATGACGCCGCGCGCGCCATGAAAAACCGGCCTCGTCCGCCGGAGTCGTTCGTTGACTTTTCCGAGGAGAAATCATGAAAGCTGTTCGAGCCGCCGCTGCCAGCCTGGCACTGCTGGCCACGGCTATCGCCGCCCCGGCCTTTGCCTGGCCGGTACATCATCATGGTTCCGGCGTGCGCCTGGGCCTCTATCTCGGTCCGGGATGGTACGGCCCGTGGTATTACCCGCAGCCGGCCTATCCGGTCTACCCATCCACCGTGATCGTCCAGGAAAGCGCGCCGGTCTACATCCAGCGCGCGCCGGACGGAATGGAAGGCCAGCCGCCGTCCGCCCCCGCGCCGATGGCGTCCTCGCCGGCCCCCGGCGTCTGGTATTTCTGCGCCAAGCCGGAGGGCTATTATCCTTACGTGAAGCAATGCCCCGGCGGATGGCGCCAGGTTCCGGCCCAGCCATCCCCTCAACCCTGACGGTCCGCATTCATCATGAACACTTCAATGAAACTCGCCGCGCTGGGTCTTGCCGGACTCAGCCTCGCGGCGTGCACGACGATCCCGGAAGGGCCGAGCGTCTATGTGATGCCCGGCTCCGGCAAGAGCTTCGAGCAATTCCGCTTCGATGACCAGGATTGCCGGCAATACGCCTCCCAGCAGGTCAATGGCGCCAATGCCGCGTCGGTGTCCGCCGACAGCGGCGTGAAGAGCGCCGCCGTGGGCACGGTGCTCGGCGCGGTCGCGGGCGCGGCCATCAATGGCGGCCGTGGCGCGGGCGTCGGGGCCGGCGCAGGCATGGCGATGGGCGGACTTGCGGGCACCGGCGCGGCGGATGCATCCACCCGCGGCCTGCAGCGGCGCTATGACATCGGCTACATGCAGTGCATGTACGCCAAGGGGCACCAGGTGCCGGGCGGCCAGTCCCAGTCCTACCAGGGCTACCGGCAGCAGCGCTATGCGCAACCGAGCTATCCGGCGCCAATGACTTCCGCGCCGGCGCCGTATCCGCCGGCAGCGGCGCCGTATCCGCCACCGCCTCCCGGTAGTCCGCCGCCGCCGCCGCCGCCATCAAGCGTGGTGCCGCCGAGGTAGGGGTGTTGGAAGAGTGAGTGTGCTGGCAGGTCTCCGGGGCGTTGGATTCGCTCCAAGGGAAGTTCATTTGGCGGTTCTTTGGACGAGCGAAATGGGATCCCCGCCTGCGCGGGGATGACGGAGGTTTGCGGGGATGACGGAGGGTCGCTAGAATGCCCTCGCCAGACGTCAGTGAGCAAGAACCGCAAGAATGCGCAGGTCAAACGCAGACGACCCACGCATTCCCGCTGCCTCACTCAATCCGCATGCATCCCCGTCTCACACTCATGCGGCACCTTCCTGCACATCTGCTGATACGCCAGGATCGCCCGCTTGCGCGCTGCCAATGCCGTCGCAGTCTTGAACGGCGCAAGAATCTGCGCCTTGGAAAGCACATTTCCATTCTTGACCACGTATTCCACGTTGGCCGCCGCCGCCAGGTCGTCCAGCGGATTTCCCCTGACCGCCACGAGGTCCGCGAGCTTGCCGGCTTCCACCGTGCCGAGGTCCTTGTCCAGGTAACTCATCCGTGCCGCGTTGATGGTCACCGTCTTCAGCGCCTGCACGTTCGACATCACCAGCCCGGCCGCGCGCAGGTTGAGGTGGAGCGATATTCCCGGCACCACCAGCGGCGAGTCGGTGCCGTTTGCCAGCAGGCCGCCGGCGTTGAGCACCTTCAACTGTTGCTGCGCGTCCTTCTTGATGGTGTCGAGTTGCGCGGCGGTCGGCTGGACGGCGGTTTGCAGGCCGGTCACGAAGTTGGGCGGGACCAGGATGAAGCGGTCGTCGCTGACGATGCCCGCATCCTGGGCGACCAGCGATTGCGCCGAGAACAGCGTGTCGATCAGGTGGAAATCGCCCTTCGCATGCAGGTCATAGGCGTCCTGGTAGGTGATGGCGTTGACGAAGGACTTGGCCCAGCCGTACCCCATGCGCTGCGTCGCCGACAAGTGCGTCGTTCCTCCCAGGCCGGTGGCGGCGCCGGGCGAGAGCATGTGCGTGCCGGTGGGAATGCCGAGGTCCAGGCCGGCTTGCGCGATCTTGGTCATGATGGGGATGGGTGCCCTGACATACGACTTCAGGAAATCGACGCCGAACGCCTTGGCCTTGGCGATTTCCTTGTCGGCGACCTCGGGCGTCCGCAACGTGCGGGCGAAGTTGTAGAAGAGGCGGTTGCCTTCCCACAGAGGGGGCGACACGAACAGGCGCGGCCCGATCAGGTTGCCGGCTTCGAGCGCCTCGCGGATCTCGGTGCTCTGGTGCAGCGGGCCGGCGACCGATTGCGTCGAGGTGAGGCCGTAGGACAGCATCAGTGCCGCGATCTGTCCGTATTGCCCGCCCTGGTATAGCGTGAGCGGATGCACGTGCGGGTCCCACATGCCGGGCATGACCGTCAGGCTGGAGGCGTCGACGTAGTTGTCGGCGTTCAGCTGGGCGTTCGCCTGGTGCGGCCGGACGGCAGTGATGCGGTTGCCGGCGATGACGATGTCGACGTCGTTCTGTACCGTGTCGCTGACGCCATCCCACAGCTTGCCTGCCCGCACGATGGTCGTTCCCGTCGGCACTGCCTGCTTCCAGCGGATGTTCACCGCGACGTCGCGGCTGCCCGAGCCGTCCGCCTGGATGGTCTTGAGCGCGGTGCCCGACTTGTAGAGGATGGTGGCGGAATCGCCGGCCCAGGAAGGCAGATCGGCGACGTCGGTGGTGAGTGCCTTCGGCGCGCCGGCGGGAGAGCCGTCGGGATTGACCGGCATGACGTGCAGCACCGAGTCCATGATGAAGGCCACCTGCCTGCCATCCGGGGAAAGCACGGCCGCGCCTTCGTCGCGCTCCGAGATCTGCTGGGGCGCGGGCGCGACGGCATAGAACTTCGCCGTCTTCGCGCCGACGTCGATCACCCGCAGCTTGTTGTAGCCTTCGCGGAAGCGGTTGTTGATGCGCTCGTTGTCGACCACCACCACCTTGCTGCCGTCGGGCGTCCATGAGGGCGTGCTGACCTGCGTGCTGACGGAGGGAATGACGACCTGTGCGGTCTTGCTCGCCATGTCCCAGACCTCGAGCTGTCCCGACAAGGTGGAATAGGCGATGCGGTCGCCGGTGGGCGACATCTTCGGCGTCACCATCGACTTGCCGGTGATCGAGGCCAGCCGCGTGCGCTGCCGCGTCGCGATGTCGATCTGGTCGATCGCCAGCGCGCCTGCATTCCCCTTCTCGGTCGAGAAGTAAATCGCCTTGCCGTCCGGCGTCCATTGCGGATTGCCGTCGCGGTCGGTGTCGTTGGTCAGGCGCACCGGGTCCTTGCCGATCTCCATGATCCATACGTCATTGAGGGCGACGAAGGCGATGTTCTTGCCGTCGGGCGAGATGGTCGGAGCGCTGATGCCGATCGCCTGCCGCTCCGCGAGCGCATTGAAGCCGCGGTCGCGCGTCGTCGTGATGACCGGCCGCCGCACCGTCAGCTTGGCGCTGAAGGGCACTTCGCTCAGGGCTCCGCCGGCGGCGTCGCGGATACGGATCTTGCCGTCCGAGGCATAAACGAAGCGGCCGTCCGGTAGCCAGCGCAGCGGGAAGGGGAACAGGTCTTCGTTGAGCACCACGTCCTTGCCGCCGATGTTGAGCGCCTTGGCCTCGGACTGGTAGATGACGCCGGTGCCATCCCTGTTCCAGGAGGGAATCGTGCCATTCCCGGCCGGCACCGCCACGCCGTTCGGAATGTCCATGATGTACACCTTGCCCGTGTCGGCGAAGGTGATCTGCTTGCCGTTCGGCGACACGACCGGAAAGCCTTCCGCGCCCGGTCCCTTGGTCAGTTGCTGGTACTGGCCATTGGCCAGCGTGAAGCTCCAGATCTTGTACTGTCCGTCCGCGCTCCTGTCCGAGGCGAACACGAGGCCGCTGCCATCTGGAAGCCACGTCGGTTCGCGATCGTCGAAGGGCCCCGTCGTGAGTTCGCGTGGATTCGCGCCGTTGGTGTCGATCGCCCACAAGTGATAGTTGCCGGTCGGCGCATAGTTCTGGAACACGATGGTCTTGCCGTCCGGCGACCAGACCGGCCCTGTCGGCTCGAGCTCCCAGCCGGTCAACCGGGTGGCGGAGCCGCCGGTAATCGGAATCAGCCAGAGCGCGCCCTGTGCGCTGAAGACCAGCTGCTTGCCATCCGGCGAAGGCGCGACAGCCATGTTCGTGCCTTCGTGCAATTCCACGCTCAGGTCCTTGGTATTCCCCTGCAGGGTATTGAGTTCCTGCACCGTCACCACCGGGAGGGTCGTGCCGGAACCTCCGGAAGGCGTGGTGCTGGTTGAATCGCTTGCACTGTCGCTGCCGCCGCTGTTGCAGGCCGCGAGCAGCACGGCGGAAACGATGGGAAGCAGGGCGTGCCGGAAGCCGCCGGGCGTGCTGCCGGCATGCCGTGCCGTTCTGCTGGAGCGGACTGTGGCGGATGCGTTCGATGAGTTTATGCTGGCCGGTACGTCTTGATGCTCTTTTGCCGGTACTGCAGTCATGTTGAGTCTCCTGTCGGTATGTGCTTTTCTGTTCTCCCTTTCAGGGCAGAGGCGTGCAGGCACAGGGCTCATCGATGGCTGGCGTCAACGATGCATCGTTCGATGCACGGAACTGCTTCTATGATGTCTATCCGCCGCGATTGTCTTTTTCAAGACAGTTAAGATGCTTGTTGTACTTGCTCAATGCGAATTACCGGAAGGCAGGAATGGTAAGTGCAGAAAAGGGGATCGTCAGGAGCAATACCTCCATGCTTCAGCGGCGTTCGATTTCTGTGCTGATCGCCATGGCGCGCTTGAGGGTCTTCGTCACCGGCGTCTTTTCGCAGATCTCGGCAAGTCGGCGGCATTGCTCTTCGTCGAGCGCCTCGCCGAACCGCACCTTGCGGGTGATCGTTTCCGTGCCGTCCTCGGCGCGCGCGAAGCGGGCATCGATTTCGATGCGTCCCAGCGACCAGCCCTTCCTGTCGGCATACATGCGCAGCGTGATCCCGGTGCATGCCGCCAGCGAACCGAGCAGCAGTTCATAGGGAGCGGGACCGGAATCCGTGCCGCCCGCATCGGCCGGCTCGTCGGAGCGGAACGCATGTGTCCGGGAACGAAGAACTTGCTGGTAGCCCTGATCGCTGTGCAGGTGAACGGTTGCCATGGAATTCCTTGTCTGAGGTGGAGGCATGATCGTAATGCCGATCCGGGGCATAATGCAAAAATCCCAGGAGAACCTCATGCAACTCATCAAACCTCATGTGCGCTCGATTGGCGCGTTTGACGTGCACCGCCTGCTGCCGGCCTTTCCCCAGAAGACCATTGGACCCTTCATCTTCTTCGATCACATGGGGCCTGCCGACCTGCCGCCGGGACAGGGGATGGACGTGCGGCCGCATCCGCATATCGGCCTGGCGACGGTCACCTATCTGTTCGATGGCGCGGGCCTGCATCGCGACAGCCTCGGTTCCAAGCAGCGCATCGTTCCCGGCGACGTCAACTGGATGACCGCGGGGCGCGGCATCGTGCATTCTGAGCGCACCGCGCCCGAGGATCTCGCGACCGGCGTGCGCCTGCACGGCCTGCAGATCTGGATCGCCTTGCCCAAGGCATTCGAGGAGGCCGAGCCGAGTTTCAGCCATCATCCCTCATCGACGATACCGCGCGTGACGCTGCCGGGCGCGACGCTGCGCGTGATTCTCGGGACGGCATACGGCGCCACCTCGCCGGTGGAAACCTACTCCGACACCGTATACGTCGCCGCCGAGCTGGAAGCCGGCGCCGCGCTGCCGTTCAGCGCCGAGCACGCCGAGCGGGGCGTGTACGTGGTGGAAGGCAATGTCCGCCTCAATGGCAATCCGGTGCCGCCGAGGCACATGGTCTTCCTGTCCGGCGAAGGCGAGGTCCTGATCGAAGCCGAGGAACCGTCCAAGGTGGCGCTCATCGGCGGCGAGCCGCTCGATGGCGAACGCTTCATCTGGTGGAACTTCGTCGCTTCCTCGCGGGAAAAGATCGAGGAAGCCAAGGCGCGCTGGCGCGAGCAGCAATTCGGCAAGGTGCCGGAAGAAACGGAATGGATCCCGCTGCCGGAATGATGCGCGGGGCATGACGGCGCACGGGCTTGACCTGAAAAAGAAATGGCCCGCCGGCTTGCGCCAGCGGGCCCAACACTCTCAGGAGAACTCATGATGCGCTTTCACTTTAAGCGCGGGGTCGGGGCGCCACTGTGACCGCCGTCACGAACGCGGCAAACGGCGCTTCTCCGCGCCGCGGCCGTTGCGTTTACCTCTTGATCGGCTGGCAATCCGGCCTTGCTGCGCGCTTGCCGCGGTGAATCAAAAAATCAAGGCAGGAGGGGCGTAGGGGCGGACGCTTCGCGCCACAAGGTCACCGCCAGCACCATGATCACCGGCCCGAGGAACAATCCCACCAGCCCGAAAAGCTCGATGCCGCCGAGAATGCCGAACAGCACCGCGAGAAAGGGCAGGCGCGTGGCGCTGCCGATGAGCTGCGGGCGGATGAAGTGGTCCGCGATGAACAAAACGACCATTCCCCATGCGGCGACTTCCACTGCGGGAACCATCCGTCCCTGGGACGCGAGTATGCCGGCCGCCCCAAGGAAGACCACCGGCGCGCCGAAGGGAATGATGGCCAGCATGGCGGTGAAGCCTGCCCACAACGCGGCAGAAGGCAGGCCGGCGAAGGCGTAGCCGATGCCGATCAGCACGCCTTCCCCCAGTCCCACGAACACCAGTCCGTTGACGGTGGAGCGCACCGCCAGCGGCAGTCCGGGAAAATACCGGTTCCAGCGCTTGTCGCCCAGCAAGCGGATGCCGATGCGCTCCGTCTGCCGTTGCAGCGTTTCGCCGTTCAGGATGAAGAAGAATAGGCAAAGCATCGCGAAGCCGAAGTCGAGCAGGCGATGCAGGATCTGGCTGCCGAAGCGCCGCAGCAGTTCGGTCGCGGAATGGACATGCATTTCCGGATGATCCGTGAACAGGTGGCTCAATCCCCTGGGTTGCGCGAGCGTGGTCTGCCACCATTGCCAGATCTCGTTCCCGGCGAAGGGAATGTGCCGCAGGAAATCCGGCGCGGGAACGCCTTGGCTGTTGGCATCGGCAATGAGCTGGGCGACGACCGGCGCTTCCTTGATGATCTGCTGCAAGCCGATCATTGCCGGCAAGGCAAGCAGGGTGGCGACGATGAGGGTCATGAGCAGCGCAGCGGCCGCCGTGCGGCCGTTCAGCAGCGCGCGCAGCTTCAGGAACCATGGCCAGGTGGCAATGCAGATCAGTCCTGCCCAGACCAGAGGCAGCAGGAACTGCCGCAGAACCAGCGCCGCCATGATGACGACCGCCATGGTGAACATCGTGCCGGCGATGCCATGTTGTCTTGCCTGCATCTGCTTCCCCGCTTTCTTCCGGCACATGCCGTAGTTGCATCCCCGTGATTATCCACGGATGCGGACCGGACGTATTGACGCGAAGCTGGAGGGCGGCGCGCCTCTCAGATCTTGAGTTCCAGCCGGATGGTCAGCGATGTGTAGGTGCGTGCCGTGGTATTCGACGACTGGCTGTAGCTGCTCGTCGATACCGCATTGCCGCTGAAGTAATTGCTGTTGATGAGATTGTTCGCCGAGATCCGGACCTGCGCCAGCGGATTGAAGCGCCATAGTCCGTACAGGTCCAGCTGGCGCTTGTTGCCGGTGCTGATGCGCTGCGTCTCGTTGACCTGGACTTCATAGGCCGGCGTCCAGTTGAGACTTCCCCCGAGCGTGAGGGGCAGGCGGGCCAGCCGGTAGTCGAGGCCGACGTTCGCGGTCTGCTTCGGCTGCTGGTCGAGCCGGTTGTCCGGGCCGGGCACCTCGTCGACGCGCGACCAGAAGCGGCTGTAGTTGGTGCGGAAATCGATGTTCGGCGCATCCTGCAGGAGCTCGCGCAAGGCGAACTTGGCCTCGAGTTCCAGGCCGCTGGTGATGGCATGTCCGATGTTCAGCGGCCGCGATACCCAGCGCGGTCCGTTGATGCCGTCCTCGAGCGCGATGCGCCGGCGGATGAGGTCGCGGATGCTCCTCGCGAACACGTTCGCGCTCAGGATGCCGCCGTTGCCAAGATAGTGTTCATAGGCTAGGTCCAGGCCGGTGGACAATTCGGGGCGCAGGCTTGGGTTGCCGATGCGGTCCGGGCTGGTCGGACTGTTGAGGCTGGAAATCACCGGCAGCGCGACCAGGTCGGACAGGCCGGGCGCGCGGTAGCTGTGCGTGACGCCGAAGCGCACCTGGTCCTTTTCCTTGCCGGGCACGCGCCATACCGCCTGCAGGATCGGACTCCAGACACTGCTGCTGTTGTCGATCGGTCCCGCGGCCGTGCTGCTGCTGGTCTGGATGCCTTCCCAGCGCAGCCCCATGTAGGCGGACCATTGCGGCGTGATTTCCCATTCATCCTGCACGAAGGCCGCCAGGCGCCGCGTGCGCGCGGAGAGGCTTTCGCCGGAATCGAAGAATTGCGGCTGGCCGTTGTCGAGCGAGACGCGGGTCTGCTCGCGGCGGCTCCAGTCGATGTCCCAGCCGGTGGCGATCAGGTGGCCATCCCCGGCCGATATGCTGAGCTTGCCATTGCTGCCGACGTTGCGGTCGCTGGTGTTGCTGGTGTCGACGAGGGTATTGACCAGCGTGCCGCCCGCATCCCGCTGCAGCCGCAGCGTGTCGCTGTCATTGTGGTTGGCGCCGGTGGTGAGCTTGGCGTCGAGGCGCATGCCCGGCTGGAAGCGATGCTGCCAGCTGGCGGTGAGCCGCCCCACACTGAAGGAACTGCTGGAATTCCACTTCGCGGTGGCGTAGGGCGGCGTGCCCACCGTCTGCGTCAGCACGCTGTCGCCGTCGGTCCTGCTTTCGATCTGCATCAGGAAGGCCTGCAATCCCACGGTGTCGCCATTGCCGAAGCGGTAGGTCGCGTTCGGCGCAAGCTGGATGCCCTTGCTCCTGCGCGTGCTGTCATCGTCGATATGCTGGGCCAGCACCGTGGCGCCGCTGCCATTGATGCCGAGGTTGTCGGTCGCATCCTCGCTGCGATGCCGATGCTCGAACACGGTTGCTGAAAGCTGATAGGACAGCGCGCCGATCTGCCCGGGATGGGTGATGGATGCGCTCGGTTGGTGGTTGCCCTGCTCGATGCTGTCCGAGACGCGGATCTGCGTCTGCTTCTGCCGGAATTCCTCGCGCAGCACGATGTTGATGGTGCCAGCGATGGCCTGGGTGCTGAACTCCGCCGTTGGCGCGCGGAATACCTCGATGCGTTCGATCTGGTCCGGCGAAAGCGTGTCGAGCGAAAATCCGCGCGGCGGACGCTCTCCGTTCAGCAGGATCTGGGTATAGCCGTTCCCCAGGCCGCGCATGCGGATGTCGCCGCCGCGGCCCGGGCGTCCGGAGATCGTCACGCCGGGCAGGCGCTTGAGGATGTCGGCGACGGTGCTGTCTCCCTGCCGGTCGAGTTCCTCGCGTCCGAACACCATCTTCGCGGCGGTGGAATTGCGGCGCTGCTCGGTATCGCTCTGGCGGCCGCTGGTGATCGTCACGCGCTGCGAGGCGTCGGCGGGCGCGCCATCCGTGCCTCCCGGCTGCGCGGGCGGCGTCTGGGCCATTGCCGGACCGAGGGTCAGCGCGCCGTACAAGGTCGAGAGCAGAATAGCGAGCGGCAAGGGAGCGGGCAAGGCGTGTTTCAGCATGATGGCAGGGGATGCTTGTGGCTCGGAGGTGAGGCAAGTCTAGCGGAAATGCCAATAGGCAATATGTCGAATTATGTCGGCAAATGGCGAAATGAGGGAAGCGGAGTTTTGCCGGAAGGCGGTGATGCGAGGATGGCGGCGGGAAGGTGTTGCGTAACGGGATTCCCGCCGGCGAGGGAATGACAAACTTGAGGGCGGCTGAAGGTGGGATCGAGGAAAATCCCGGAAGAGGGAAATGAAGGGTGGTTGAAGTTCAGGACGGTCCGGAAGTTAAATGCTTGCGAGACGGGGACTTGCCTTGCATCAGGACTGGCCGCGCCACCGGACACGCCGCCAGGCCATCGCCAGGCACAACGCGGTGCAGAGGCCCGTGCGGGCAAGCATCGCGTTGCGCCGTGCAGTTCATCACTGCCTTGCCTGTTCTCCGCCGCGCACGAAGAAGCGCCGGGTGCGCCGGCTTCCCTCGTCGCCAATCTTGTTTTCCTTGACCAGGGTATTCAATGCATAGGTTTGCCGTTGCACCAGTTTCTTTTTCTGGTCTCCATCCGGTTGCAATCCCAGTTGGGAGATTGCCGCGTTAAGAATGTCGCCTGCCGACTTCGGTTCCTGGGACAGCAGCTTCATCCAGAAGTCCATGCCGGTTTTAGGCAAGCGTCCGCCGGCTGATTTCGCCGCGCGTCCCGCGCCCTTGGCCGCCTGTTTCGCCGCGCCCCGTCCTGCGCGCGCGGCAACGGTCCTCTTGCTGGCGCCGGTTGAGGAGGAAGCCGTTTTTGCGGAACGCGTGCCGCGGCGGCCTCGTTGTCCGCCCTTGCGGTCATCGTCGCCGCTGCCTTCGACGCTCTCGAGTTTTTCGAGAGCCTCCTCGAGCGCGTTCGCGAGATTCATATAGTATTCGGCCCCTTGGCGGACATGAGCAAGTTCGGCCTTGATGGCTTCCTTGGCTGAGGTGAGGGATTGCATGTCATCACTCCTTGTAATGGAATTGCAACGTTAGCCAATCTTAAGTCGGTCACTCAAGACCTACCGAGACATTGTTTAAGTTTTCTCAACGATCAATGGACGTAGACTGCGGTGCGTGAAAAACGATCCCGTTCCGCATTTAAATATCTGCAGGCATGGCCTTCCTCAGGCCGGATGTTAGAATCGCGGCCCTATGCGAATGTCATTTCTTTCCTGCGCCGCGCTCGCCGCCGCGGCATCCCTTGCCCATGCCGCGCCCGATCCGGTCCGCATCGGCATGATCGAAGGCTTGTCCGGTCCTTTCGCCAATGCGGGCGCGGCCGTCGTGCGGAACCTGCAGCTTGCCATCGATAACATCAATGCGCATGGCGGCGTCCGGTTGCAGGATGGGCGGCATCCGCTGATGCTGCTCACCTTCGACAATAAACAAACGGTAGATGAATCGCTGATCGGATTGCGTCAGTATGCCGACCAGAAGGTATCGTTCATCGTTCAAGGCAACAGTTCGGCCGTGGCCGCCGCCCTGGTCGACGGCGTGGAAAAGCATAACCAGCGCATGCCCGCGCAACGCATGCTGTTTCTGAATTATTCCGCCGTCGATCCTTCCCTCACAAACGAAAAATGCAGCTTCTGGCATTTTCGTTTCGACGCGAACAGCGACATGCGCATGCACGCGCTGACCGAAGTCATCAAGAACGATGCCAGCGCGAGGCGGGTTTTCCTGATCGGACAGGACTACAGTTTCGGCCAGCATCTCGCCAGGGTTGCGCGCGCTCAGCTTGCGCAGAAACGCAAGGACATCGCCATCGTCGGCGACGAGCTGCATCCGATCGGCAAGATCAAGGATTTCTCGCCCTACGCGGCAAAGATCCGTGCCAGCGGCGCCGACACGGTCATCACCGGCAACTGGGGCAACGACCTGACGCTGCTGGTGAAGGCGGCGCGCGAAACCGGCCTGCCGGTGAAGTTCTATACCTTCTACGGCAACGGCCTCGGCGCGCCGGCCGCCATCGGGGAAGCGGGCGTGGGCAAGGTGCGCGCGGTCGCGGAGTGGCATCCCAACGCCGGCCTGCCGGGATCGGCCAGCGACGCCTTCTACCAGGCGTTTCGCAAGCGCTACCCGCGACCCGAGGACGACTACGTGCACCTTCGCATGCACCTGATGATCGACATGCTGGCCCGTGCCATCGAGAAAGCCGGCACGGCGGATGCAACATCCGTCGCGCGCGCTCTTGAAGGCGCGGCTGTCGACAACGGTTTTCATCAAGCGGTGATGCGCGCCGCGGATCACCAGCTGCTCCAGCCCTTGTATGTTTCCGTGATGCAGAAGACCGCCGACGGCGCGGTTCGCTTCGATAACGAAGGCAGCGGCTATGGTTTCAAGACCGAGCGTTATCTGAGTTTGAATGAGACGGCATTGCCGACGAGCTGCAGGATGACGCGTCCCTGAGGTCGTTCCCGGCGCCCGGCGCGGCATGCGTTTCCGCCGGTTCCGCGAGCGCGAACGCCTGCCTCAGGAAACGGCGCACCAGCAACTGCGTGGTGACGATGAAGGGAATGTTGGCATGATCCGAGCCGGGGATGACGACATCGTCGATCAGCTTCGGCAGGCGCGTCGCCAGCGCGTCGGTATGCGGATGCGGCACCACGTCGTCTCGCTCGGCGCGCACGATGAGCACCGGTGCCCGTACCTGTTCGGCCACCTTGACCGATTCGAAGCGATGCCGCAGGATGAGTCCGACCGGGGCGGCGGGAATCCGCCGGCGTGCCACCGCCAGCACCGAGTCGAAGGGCGTGACCAGCACCACGGCGGCCACCGCGCGCCTTGCCGCCACCTGCACCGCGATGCCCGAGCCGAGGCTGCGGCCGACGATGGCGATGCGGCTGCCGTCCGGGACGCGTCCTGCGGCGCATAGCCAGTCGACGCAGGCGCAGCCATCATCGACGAGTTCGCGTTCCCCGGGAATGCCCTGCGATTCGCCGAAGCCGCGGTGATTCACGGCCAGGACCTGTAGGCCGGGGAAGAGATGTTCCGCATCCCGCACCACCCACGACACCTCTTCCGAGCGTCCGCCGAAATACACGACCGCCGGATGCGGTCCTGGCACGCGCGGCGTCATCAGCCAGCCGCAGAGCCGCGTGCCGTCCGCCGAACGCAGCACCACCTGGCGCGTGCGGTGGCCGACGGGAGAGCAGCGGGCGACTTCGCGCTGCCGGGTAGGCGCGAACAGCATTTCACGCTGCCGCGTGGTGATCAAGGCGATGAAGCCGGCCCAGGTGGTGAATGCGGCCGCGCTCAGGGCCATCAGCGCCTGGCCGGTGCGGCGTAGCGTCAACATCCCGTCCTCCCGTGTTTCTGGTTGCTGTGTCTGGTGGTTACACAGGTTCGACAACGGGATGTGAAGTTCGTTGTTTGCGCGAACGCAGAGAGTGTCGCGGTTATGCCGGCGTGCGGATCAATGCCGGCGCGCCGGCTGCATCGCGCCCGAAAGCAGCACTTCGCGGCCGCGCGCCGCAGGCACGCGGGCGAGCAGGGCTGCCGCGACGTCCGAGGCATTGACCGGAAGGTAGTTCGCGGGAATGAAGGGACGCAGCAGCCTGCCGGCATGCAAGGCGATCCTTTCGCCGGAACGCACCGGCTGGCCCAGCGCCTCGCAGTCCCCCACCAGCATCGATGGCCGCGCGATCACAAGCGCGCTGAAGCCGAGGCCGGCGAGCGCATCCTCCAGCTCTCCCTTGACGCGGCTGTAGAAGAGGGATGAACGCACATCCGCGCCCATGGCGCTGACGAGGCCAGCCCGGGTTGCCCCCGCATCGCGCGCCGCCTTTGCCACCGCGAGGTTGGCATCGAAGTCCACCGCGCGAAACGCCGCCTGGCTCCCCGCCACCTTGATGGTCGTGCCCAGGGCGAGGTAGACCTCGTCCAGCGGTGGCAGCGCAGGCAGGGAGGAAAAGTCGGTGAGGTGCGTTGTGAGCTTCCGGTGCGAAATGTCGACCTGCCGCCGCAGCAGCGCATGCACCGAGGATACCGAGTCGTCCGCCAGCAGTCCTTGCAGCAGCGACTTGCCCACCAGGCCGGTGGCTCCGGCGAGCAGCACCTTGCGCTGCGCGCCGCCATTGCGTTCCAGGTCATTCATGGTTTTGCCTTTCACGGTCGGTCAGGAAATGTGGAATCAGGAACGGCTGGGAACAGGCTCTCCATGAATCCGATGAGCCGGCCGCGGCAATGCCATCGCTGTAGTCGTTACTACCATGATAAGTCCGACCGCGTGCGTTCACGCGCAAATTTGCGATGCCTCCCGCCATGACGCTCAAGGCCGCCTCGACGGCCGGCATTGAATCGCATTGACTCCCGGCATCAATCACGCTTGATCGGAACCAAACTTCCTGGATGCCACTCTTGCAAATACACTGTTGTTTTGTACAGTGCAGTCATTTACTGGAGGGTAATGTGGACGAAAGGCCGCGCCTGCAAACGGATGCCAGCGAACCCGGAGGCGGTTCGCCGCGGCAGTGCGACCACTACGTCGGCTGGCTGCATTTCCACGGCTATGCACGGAATTCGTCCGCGCCGCGCAGGCGTCCCCGCATCGTCCGCCAGTCGCAGGTCGATGACGTCGTCGGCCTCTACCGTTTCGAGCTCGTGCAGAAAGGCGCGTCGTATTCCCGCGCCTATGCCATGCCGGATGCGCTCGTGTTTGCCTTGTGCTGCTTCCCCTTCCTGTACTGCCCGCTTTGCGGCGTGGCGTTGTCGCGGGAAGCAGGCATTGAAAAGAACGATGGCCGGGAAGATGGCCACGACGATCAGTCTTGCTGACCGAGCCGCGGCGCGCTGCGCAGGATGTCCGCGAGCGGCTGCCTGTAGAAGCGCGCATTCGCGGTGGTCGCATGCCCGGTCGTTTCCTCGCTGGCGGGAATGAGGTAGTAGCGGCCATGCTTCACGCGCTTCATCTCGCGTTCCATCAGTCCGGTTTCGGGCGGGTTGCGTTCGTCGTCGGCGGCATTGATCGCCAGCACGGCGGATTCGATGCGCTCCAGTCCCGCCGACGGGTTGTAGTCGCGCGACGATTCCCATTGATACAGGATGTCGTTCGCGTCGCCGGTGCCGTCGGTTGCCTTGAGTCGCTTGTCCAGCAGCTGGTCCGCCTTTTCACGCGTCGGCGCCGCCTTCTGGTAGGCCAGGTTTCCGCCGCTGGTCGCGATGCCGAAGAAGACCGAGGCGAAATGCGCGCTGCGCGGCTGCGTGGTGTACTGGCCGTTCTTCCAGTCGGGATCGTTGCGGATGGCGTCGATGATGAGGCGGCGCATCATCCAGTTGCGGCTTGCCATCTCGGTCGGCTGGGATGCCATCGGCACGAGGATGTCCGCGAAGCGGGGGTGCTGCGTACCCCACATCCAGGCATGCATGCCGCCCATGGAGTTGCCGATGATGGCCCGCACGTGCCGCAGGCCGAAATGCTCGGTCAGCAGGCGGTGCTGGGCATCGACCATGTCGTCGTAGTTGTATTTCGGGAACGCGGTGCGCATGCCGTCGGAGGGCTTGGACGAGGCGCCCGCGCCGATCGCGTCCGGCAGGATGATGAAGTAACGGCTCGCGTCTAGCGGCTGGCCCGGCCCGAACAGTTCGCCGGCAAAGGACGGCGTGAGCATCCGCGCCGCCGAGCCCGCGGTGCCATGCAGCACCACCACCGGTTCGCCGGCGGGGTCGCCGATGGTGAGGTAGTGGATGCGCAGTTCAGGCAGGCGCTCGCCATCGTGGAAGCGAAAATCCCGCGCTACCCAGTTGCCCTCCTTCGGCGCCGGATATCCCGATGCACCGGCTGCCCCGGCGGTGGCGGCGGCAAGCGACAGCACGGCCCAACCGCCCGCACGAAACAATAAACGGAATGCCTGCATGGTTGTCTCCCCTCATCGTTTTCGCAAGGCCAGCATGGCGTTGCGTCAACATCAAGTCTAAACCGGCCCGGCGCCGGCTGCAGGAAAGGCTTTTGCCGCGGTGACACGCATGCCGGCAAGACATCCACTATCATGGAGCCAAGGCAGTCCTTCCATCGTGATTTCGCAAGAGCAAGAATCCAACCGACATGATCATCTCCTCCGCCACCGATTACCGCGAAGGCGCGCGCCGCCGCGTTCCCCCTTTCCTGTTCCATTACCTCGACGGCGGCTCCGGCGCCGAACAGACGCTGCGCGCCAACATCGACGACCTGCAGCAGGTGAAGCTGCGGCAGCGGGTGCTCAAGGGATCGGAGCAGCTCGACCTGTCGACCGAGTGGTTCGGCGAAAGATACGACCTGCCCATCGCGCTCGCGCCGATCGGGCTGGCGGGCATGTATGCGCGGCGCGGAGAAGTGCAGGCAGCCTGCGCCGCCGCCGAGCGCAACATTCCCTTCATCCAGTCGACGGTGTCGCTGTGTCCGCTCGCGGAAGTGGCCGCCGCGTCGAGCAAGCCGATCTGGTTCCAGCTCTACGTGCTCAAGGACCGCGGCTTCATGCGCGACGTGCTGCGGCGCGCGCGCGACCTCGGCGCCAGAACGCTGGTCTTTACCGTCGACATGCCGGTGCCCGGCGCGCGCTACCGCGACGCGCATTCCGGCATGAGCGGTCCGAACGCCGCCGCGCGGCGCATCATGCAGGCCATGCTGCATCCCCGCTGGGCCTTCGACGTCGGCCTGTTTGGCCGTCCGCATGACCTCGGCAACATCTCGGCCTATCGCGGACACGCCACCGGGCTCGAGGACTACATCGGCTGGCTGGCCAACAACTTCGATCCCGGCATCGGCTGGTCCGACCTGCAATGGATACGCGACGAATGGCAGGGACCGATGGTCATCAAGGGCATTCTCGAAGCCCAGGACGCGCGCGACGCCAAGGCATTCGGCGCGGACGGCATCGTGGTCTCCAACCACGGCGGCCGCCAGCTCGACGGCGCGCTGTCGTCGGCGCGCGCCCTGCCGGCGATCGCCGACGCGGTCAAGGGCGACATGACCATCTTCGCCGACGGCGGCGTGCGCACCGGCACCGACGTCATCCGCATGCTCGGCCTGGGCGCGGACGGCGTGCTGCTTGGCCGCGCATTCATCTATGCGCTCGCCACCCACGGCAAGGCCGGCGTGCAAAACCTCTTCAAGCTGTTCGAGAAGGACATGCGCACCAACATGGTCCTGACCGGCGTGCGCTCCATCCGCGAGATCGGGCGCGACATCATCACGTCGTGACCGCCGGCACACGTGCACGGTGGCATGGGAAGCAACGATGTGCGCAATGGCAAGACATTCCGGGGGATATTCCGCCCCCCCGTCTCCATGCCGTTTTAAAAAAAGCAAGAACCGTGTTCGTGAACTGACCTAGGATGAATGGCAGGGAGCAACGTGCGCGCCTGCCAGTGCCGATCAATCCGGGCCGCGCCGGCAGCGGGGGTTTTCCGACAATGAAACTCATCACCTGGAACATTCAGTGGGGCAGGGGCGTCGACGGCAAGGTCGACCTGGAGCGCATCGTCCAGGATGCGCGCGCGCTCGCCGATTTCGACGTCCTGTGCCTGCAGGAAGTCTCCAGCGGCTATCCCGAGCTGGCGGGATGCGATGGCCGCGACCAGTTCCGCGAACTGGCAAGCCTGCTGCCCGGCTTCATCGCCATCGAAGGCGTGGCGACCGAGGCACCCGACGATGCCGGCCGGCGCCGCCGCTTCGGCAACATGATCCTGTCGCGTTTTCCGGCGCTGCAGGTGTTCCGGAACATGCTGCCTTGGCCGGCGGAAGATGGCATCAAGAGCATGCAGCGCATGGCGCTCGAAGCGACCCTCGATACCCCGCTGGGCCTGATTCGCGTGACGACGACGCATCTCGAGTATTACTCCGAGCGGCAGCGTCATGCGCAGGTCGGGCGCTTGCGTGACATGCACGAGGAGGCCGTCGGGCATGCGATGAGCACGCATGCCGGCAAGCTGGCCGATGGTCCGTTCCTCATCCCGCCGCGCGGCGCTGCCGCGATCCTGACGGGCGACTTCAACATGCCGCCCGACTCGCCGGACAAGGCCTGGGTGGAGGCGCCGTTCGACAGCGGCATTCCTGCCTACCGGGACGCCTGGACGGCCTTGCATCCCGATGTCCCGCATCCTCCGACCATCGGGCTGTACGACAGGGAGCAATGGCCGGAAGGTTCCTCCAGCTTCGACTTCATCTTCGTGACGGAAGACCTGCTGCCGCGTCTGAGCCGCCTCCAGGCGGATGATGCCAGTCGCGCCTCCGACCATCAGCCGGTGCTGGTCGAACTTGCCTGAAGGCGCGCACGGGGGAGGGTCAATGCGGGCCGATCAGCAGAGCTTGCCGTCGAAGGGATCGGTGATGATGCCATTGCGGTAATCAATGCCGCTCAGCGCCGTGAATTCCGCCATGCTGCGTACCTTGCCGAGTCCATAGGCGCCGGGCAAGCCATCACCCGCGAGCAGCCTGTTCAGGCGCTGCTTGGCCCTTTCGGTGAGATAGGCGGAAGGGAAGGAGCGCCGGCGTTCCACCTCGCCATGCCAGTGGTGGGAATCGTGGGGCGTGCCTTCGTTCTTGTATAGGTGATAAAGCGGGATCTGCATCGGATGCAGGATGTCCCAGCCGCGCGTGAAGGCGCGTACCGCCAGGCTTTGCTCCTCGCCGTGGAAGTACAGGTAAGGATCGTAGGGCACCTCTTCCACGAAGCTGCCGGCGCAGAACAGGAAACCTCCGGCGATATGGCAGCCGCGCACGTGCTCGTCGGTGAAAAGGTGGCGTCCCTGGAAGCGCATCACGGTATCGGCCGGCGTGAGCACCGTGTCCGCATGGGGACGCAGCACCAGCGCGGTGTGGCCGGCGTTCGGCTCGTAGCGCGGCTGTCCGTCGATGATGTCGAAACGATAGGGATAGGTCGTGAGGATGGGCTTGGCGAAACGTTCACGCACCGTCGCATGCTGGTCGCGCAGCTTGTCGTCCCAGCCCGGTTCGAACAGGGTATGCGAATCGACCTGCAGCAGATAGGCCTCGCCGTCGTAAAGCGAAAAGGCGATGTTGCGCGCCCAGCTCACCCCCTGGGTATCCTCCGGATGGACATGCATGTAACGCACCTGCTGCGCATGGGGCAAGGCGCGGATTGCGGCGCGATGGTCGTCGACATGCTGGTCGACCACGCCGATGCGGATCGTCTCCGGCCGGCTGGCCTTGGCGAAGGCGTCGTTGATCGTGAAGAACAGCATCGGGTCCATGTAGGAGGCCATGCTGATGAAGATGGTCGGGTTCAAGCGGATTCCTTTTCTTGCAAGTCCATGACGGTCCCTGCGCACTGGCGCGCCGGTACGCTGGAAGCGCGGACCGGCTTGAGATCGTTTTTTCCGGCAATGGTTTCAGGAATCTGCCGGGTTAACATCCGGCCGTGGAACGAGCGTGTCAAAAGCTTACTTCCTCGAGGAGGCGGAGCTTGTCTTCGAAATTCCAGATGCGGCGGATCGGAATGACATCATAACGCCGCGCCAGCTCGGGCGGAAAGGCGGCATACCGGGCATTGATGCGGATGATGCGGCGGATCGCGTCGTCGAGTTCCTGCCGGCCGCTGGAACGATGGAAGACGATGTCCTCGACGCTGCCGTCGCTGCGCACGACGACGGTGACCAGGGCGTCGTTCAGCGATTTGTCGACGGCGGTCTGGGTGTAGTTGAGGCGGCCGGTCCGCTCGATCTTCAGGCGCCAGCCTTCGATGTACATCATCATGCCGACATCCTGCGGCGCCTTGCCGAGGATGGAACGGCGCGGCGCGTCGGCGCCATCCGGCACGGGTCGGGCGGCCTGCGCGTCCATGCGCGGCGGCTCCGGCCGGCGGAGTTGGTCCAGCGCGCGGCTGGCGAGGTCGCCGCCCCCGGGAAGGCTGCCGGGCGCATTGCCGCGCTGGGCAGGCATGCCTTGCGCGGGCTGCGCGCCTGCCTGGCCGCCATCCTTCCCCGGCAGGTCCCTGGCCCGCGCCGCCATGCGATCGGCTTCGCGCTGGCGGGCGGCCTGGGTATCGGCTTGGGCCTGTGATTGTGCTTGCGCCTCTGCCTGCGCCCGCTGGCGGGCCGCGGCCTCTTCCGCGAGGGTCTGGCGCTGCCGTTCCGCGATTCGCGCCGCCTCTTCCCTGGCTTCCTGCTCGCGCCGTTCGCGCTGCGCGCTTTCGAGCGCGAGGCGCTGCGCGTCCCGTTGCATTTCTTGCTGCGCCAGTTGCTCGGCGAGCTGGCGCTGGCGCTGCAGCTCGCGTTCCTGTTCCTGACGTCGCTGGATCTCCGCCTCGGCGAGGCGCTGCGCTTCCACCTGCGCCATGGCCTGCGCTTCCTGGGCCAGTTGCATCGCGCGGCGGCGTTCGGTTTCCGCCGCGAGGCGAGCGGCCTCGGTCCGCTGTCTCTCGATCTCGCGCTCCCTGCGCGCATGGTCCTCCGCCTCTGCCAGGCGTTGCTCGGCGCGTTGGCGTTCTTCCATGGCTTGGCGGCGAATGGATTCCTGCTGGCGCTGCTCTTGTTGAATCTGCTCCTGCCTGAGTTGTTCCTGGTTGATCTGCTCGGCGCGCGCGGCTTCCTGCTCGGCGAACTCCCGCGCTTCCATTGCCTCGCGCCTCGCGCGTTCCGCCCGTTCGGTATCTTCCTTGCGGGAGACTGCCTCGTCTTCCTGCCGGGGCGCGAATTCGCGGGCCTCCATGACGGGTTCTTCCTTGCTCGCCGGGGCGGGCTGCTGGAGTTCCGGGGCAGGGGCAGGCAGGACGAAGTCCTTGTCTTTGTCGGGAGCGAGGGCGATTACTGGCGGAGGCGCGCGGCGCGGTGGGCTGGCTGCCTTTCGCCGGACGGCTGCCCGCGGCGGGGCCGCCTTGCGCGGCGACACGGCGGGCAGCGGAGCCACGGGCGGCGAGGGAAGCGGAGCAGGGGGAGCGATGTCCACCATCCGTAAGCCCGGGTTCGATCGAACGGCGCCCGGTGTCTCGGGCTTGTCGGATTGCTTGGGTGCCAGGGCGGCAATGGCTGACGTCGGCGGATCCGGCAAGCTTCGCGGCGCGTCGGCCGGCGAAGGTTGAGCGGCCAGTGGTGGCAGTGGCGGCAGTGAGGGCAGGGGCATCGCGGGCGGCGACAGGGTGACGGACAGGCCCGGCGTGGAGAGCCCGGGCGGGAGCGGCTTGTCCTTTCCCGGCAGGCCCAGGCCGAGTTCGCCGAAGCGCAGGGACAGCACGGCGCCGTGCAGGGCCAGGGACAGCCAGATCGCTGTCCAGAACCGGCGCCGCGACCGCTCCTCGATGCTCCTTCCCCCTGGAATCCTTGCCTGAATCATCAAACCCTGCGAAAAAGTCAGCCCTTGCCTTTATACGTGGCCTTGCCAATACTCGCGTGCCTGTCATGTCTCGGCATGACGCGTCCGCGGCGGCGCTTCAATAAGGGATCTTATCCGATGCGGCACTGTCCCGGACAGGTTGGCCGGGCAATCGCGAAAAGAATGCGCGGACATCTTGGAGGATCGGGATCGACTTGGCATACTATCGGTATATGCGGCGCATTCGCGGCTGCTTCCCGGCTTCCGGCGTTCATCAATGGCGCGTGGCCGGCGGGCAAGCGCATCACCTGTTATTTGCGAGTGGTTCACAACATGCAACCCATGAAACGCGTGATCAGTTCCCTGGCACTTCTGCTTGCCTTTTCCGGTCCGGCCTTGGCGCGCGACGGGCTTGAAGCCTTCATCGAAGACGTCAACGTGCGCGCGCAGGTCGACCTGCCCGGGTTTTATGCGACCGTCGGCGCGCAGTTCGGCGTGCCGGCAAGCGAGGTTCAGGTTATCCAGCGTTCAGTTTCCGAACCGGGCGTGGCGTTCATGATCTTCCAGTTGTCGCAGATGTCAGGCAAACCCGTCGACCGCGTCCTGCGTGTCTACGAACATGGGACCGGGGTTGGCAAGGGATGGGGCATGATCGCCAAGGAACTCGGCATCAAGCCGGGCTCTTCGGATTTTCATGCGCTCAAGCGCGGTGACCTGGTGTATGGAGAACAGGGGCCGGCAAGGATGAATGCGCGGGGCGGCAAGCCAGGGCACGGGGCCCACGGGCAGGGCAGGCACGGAGAGAATTAGGCTGGCGCGTGGGCGGAAATTTGGAGATGGCCGCCGTGGCGGTTCTTGCGCGGCGACCGAGCCACGACAAGCCAAATCAAAGCTGCTCGAACACCGCAATCAAGGTTCCGTCATTGCGGCGGTAACCCGGCCGCGGCGCATGGAACCTCCCGCTCGTATCGACCGCGACATGGATGTCGCGCAGCCTCACCACCTTCCAGCCCGGACTTCCATTTCCCCGGCTCTCGATCCGATAGCACAGCAAGGCAAGCTGGCCTGAATGGTTCAGGCCAAGGCCGTGCGGCTCGACGGTAGCCGGTCCATCGCGCAGTCCAAGGCGCAGCACGCGCTTGCCGCGGATGGCCTTGCGTATCGTCGCATCGAGCGGAGACAGGCTTCCGGCGCCATGCGGCGCGGGCGTCTTGAAGGCATCCCCGTGCGCCGCTTCCGTTGGCGGCATGGGATCGATTGGCATCGAAGAGAGCATGCCCGCATGGTAATTTTCTTGCTGCCAACTGCATTGACGTTCGTCATGTCTAATGCCGCGGCACGGACGGCGCCTGCGAACGGCGTCACAAGGACAGGGCGGATTGCGCGATGCCGGCTTCCATGAAGGCTTCGAATTGCGCGGCCGGCACCGGGTCGCTGACGCACGAACCCTGGATTTCGTCGCAGGAGGTACTGCGCAGGAAGTGCAGGTGTTCGGTGGTCTCCACGCCTTCTGCAACCACCGACAGCTTCAAGGTATGCGCGAGGTTGATGATGGCTTCGGCAAGGCGCCATGGGCTGACGTCGCCGGGATGGATCTGCAGGAATGAGCGATCGAGCTTGAGGCTGTCGAGCGGGAAGCGGCAAAGATAGGCAAGCGACGAATAGCCGGTGCCGAAGTCGTCGACCGACAGGCGGATGCCGAGCGACTTGAGTTCCGTCAGCAAGGTCGCGGCCATCGCCGGGTCGTCCATCAGCGCGGTCTCTGTGAGCTCGAGTTCCAGTTGCTGCGGCGGCAGGCCGCTTGCCTGCAAGGCCTGCCTGACGGATTGCATGAGGCGGCGGCTGCGCAGCTGGCGCGCGGACAGGTTGACCGACATCTTCACCGCCCGGCCGAACCGCACGCACCAGGCCTGGGCTTGGACGGCCGCCTGCTGCAATACCCAGTGCCCGATGGCGTCGATCATGCCGATCTCTTCGGCGAGCGGAATGAATTGGGCCGGCGGCACCTCGCCGAGCACGGGGTGGTGCCAGCGCAGCAAGGCCTCCATGCCGGTCGTTTCCATGGTCCGCAGATCCACGCGCGGCTGGTAATACACCTCGAACTCGCCGCGTTCGAGCGCATGCCGCAGCGCCGACTGCATGGCCATGCGCGCGCGCGATGCCTCGCCCATGTCGGGCGTGTAGAAGCGGAAGCTTCCGCCGCCCGCGGCCTTGGCGCGGTAGAGCGCGATGTCCGCGTTCTGCAGCAGAACGTCGCTGGTCACGCCGTCCATCGGCGCCATGCTGATGCCGATGGAAGCGCTTGCCTTGACTTCATGTCCCTCGATGATCGCCGGGGCATCGAGGATGCCCACGACGCGTTCCGCGATATGCCGCGCCGCGTCGGCGCCTTCGCTGCATTCGGCGAGCACGACGAATTCGTCGCCGCCCAGCCGCGCCACCATGTCGTCGGGACGCAGGCACATCACGAGGCGGCGCGCGATTTCCTTGAGCAGCTGGTCGCCCGCGCCATGCCCGAGCGAATCGTTGACTTCCTTGAAATCGTCGAGGTCGATGAAGAACACGGCCTGCACGCTGCCTTCTCGCGCGCCGGAGAGCCGCTGCTCGAGGCAGGTCTGCAGCAGCGCCCGGTTCGGCAGCTCGGTCAGGACGTCGCTGGTCGCCAGGCGTTCGAGCGCCTTGGCGGTGCGGACCTCGCGCGTGACGTCCCGGCTGACGCCGCGGTAGCCGCGGAATTCGCCCTGCTCGAAGATCGGTTCGCCCGAGACGCGGATGAAGCGGATCACGCCGGGATAGTCCGGCGAGGTGACGGGATAGACCACGTCCCTGAACGGCTCCCGGCGCGCCGTGGCCGCCATGCAATCCTGGAAGCCGGGGCTGTTGAGGTCGGCCACGCTGGCTTCGAAACGCGTTCCCAGCAGGCTTTCCGGATCGATGTTCAGGCGCTTGTAGATGCCTTCCGACAGGAAGCTGAACCGCTGGTCGAGGCCGGTCTCCCAGTACCAGTCGGAGGAAAGCGAGGTCAGGCTGCGGAAACGTTCTTCGCGCCGAGCGAGTTCGCGCTCGGCATCGAGCTGGGCGGTGATGTCGCGGGCGACGGAAACGATGCCGATCTTGGCGCCGGTGTCGCGGTCGCGCACGGTCCGCGTGCTGGCGCTCAGCCAGACCCAGTGCCCCGCCTTGTGCCGGAACCGGATCTTCACCAGACCGCGCTGCCTAGTCGCGGCACCGTTCGCCTGGCTGCGCTCGTCTTCTTGTCCGGCGGGCGGCGGGCCAAGGTCGTCGGGATGGATGTAGCGGTAGAGATGCGTGCCGATCAGCTCCGCCGGCTCGTATCCGAGGATGTCTCGGTGCGATGGCGAGGCGTACACGTACACGTCGCTGGCATCGCTGTGCGAGATCAGGTCGCGCGCGTGTTCCGTCAGGAGCCGGTGCTCGGCTTCGCTGCGCTGGAGCAGCGCCTGGGCTTCATGGTGTTCGGTGATGTCGACGATGCTGCCGAAATAGCCGCACAGCGCGCCTTCCGCATCGAAGCGCGGCGCGCCGGTGCCCATCACCCAGCGGGTGCTGCCGTCGCTGCGCAGGATGCGGTATTCGACCTTGTATTCGCGCTGCGCCGCGCGCGCGCCGCGCACTTCCGCCGCCGCCCCTGGCAGGTCTTCCGGATGGATGAAGCGGATCCAGTCGGCGGTCTGTACCCGACCCGCCGCAGCAATCACTTGCCTGGAGGAGGGATCGAGGTAGGTGCAGTAGCCTTCCAGCGTCGCTTCCCAGACGATCATCTTGGCTTCGTCGGCAAGCCGGCGCACGGTGGCGCGCTCCTGGTTCGATCCGTGCTGGCTGGGGTTTCCGTTCATGATGGAAGACTTCGGCGTATGTCGCGGCGCAAAGCCAAGATATACCAAGTGACGTTTCCGCTTGTCAAATAAATCTGCGCGTACCCTTCCCCGGCTCCGCTTGCTGCCCTGCGCCACGGCATGGAACCTGCCGCCTGCGTCCCCGCACAAAGCAGATTTTGTTATCGAGCATGCATCAGATCCGCGAGTGCGACGGCGCGCACGGCACATCCTCCGCCGCAAATCCAGGCCAATGCGCCTCGCTGACGCGGTTCCTCGTCGAACTGCTGGACGGACCCGGCGGCTTCACCGACATCTTCCTCGAGTCCGGCATGCCGGTCATGCTGCGGCAGGCGCCCGGCTGCTGGGTCGCGGCCGAACACGGCGGCGTGCCGTGCATTCCCGGGCACGACCAGATCGAGCGCTTCCTGCATGGCCTCCTGCGCGACGGCGATCATCATCCGGGGCAGGGCGGCAGCCAGCCCCGCTGGGTGGCGGAACTCGCCCGGCAGGGCACCGTCCGCCGTGCCGCCGTGCTCTCCGAACTCATCGACGGCCGCTGGGTATCGCATCGCCTGCGCTGCACGGTGCAGCGCCAGCGCATGGGAGCGGCGTTCGGCGTTGTACTGCGTCCCGTGCGGACCGTCCCGTCATCGCTGGAGGCGCTGGGCCTGCCGGCGTCGGCCGGGCACCTGCTGGCCGCGACCTCGCGAGGACTGTTGCTGGTCACCGGTCCCGCCGCCGCCGGAAAGAGCACCACACTCGCGGCGATGCTGTCCGCGCTGGTCGCGCGGCGCCGCATCCATGTCCTGACCCTTGAACAGCCGGTCGAATTCCTGCATCCGCGCCATGCCGGCATGGTCAGCCATCGCGAGGTGGGGACCGACGTGGACAGCATCGCGGAAGGCATACGGCAAGCCCAGCGCTGCATGCCGGACGCGATGCTGATCGGCGAACTGGAAACGGAGGAGGCGATGCGGGAGGCCTTGCACGCCGCCGCGTCGGGCCTGCTGGTGCTGGCCTCAGTGCGCGCGCAGGATCCGCTGGCGGGCATCGGCAGGATGCGAGACGCGCTGCCCGCGCCGGTCCAGCGCAAGCTGCTGGCCGCATCCCTGGCGGGCGTGATCTGCCAGCGGCTGGTGCCGGCGCGGGACGCCGGCGGAGCAGTCCGGCTCGACCTGCAATCGAAGGTGATCGATTGTCGCCATCCGGAACTGGCGGCGGGCATCGGCGCCGCGAGCGACGAAAAGTTCGCGGCGCTGGCGCGGTTGCTGCCTCTCCTCGGCGATGCCGTCGAGACGAAGCCGGTAACGGCCGGTCTCGCCGACGCACGGACGGAAGCGTCCATGCCGGCTGGGCTGGCTTAACCGAGAGTTTTTCTTGCCACGAAAGTTATTTAATTAACAACTTTAATACAGGTTGCTGGAAGTTGCCCGAGTGCAGACTCTTACGGGCTACGACAAGCCCGAGGGAGAGAAAGTGCATATCAACCTGAAAATCATAGGAAAACAATTGTTCCGCCGCCTGTTCGAAGAGAGCAAGAAAGAGGACTCCGCCTTTCCAAGGAAATTCAGGCGCGACGAGCTCGAATGGAAGCTCACCTACACCACCACCGACCTGACCGTGAGCGACCTCCTGTGCTGCGAGGACGTGCCCTCCGCGCTGCTGATCGAGGCGCGCAACACCGCGATGATCAGCAAGATCCAGACATTGGAGGAGGAACTGGTGTCCTTCCTGCGGCGCAATTCCGAGCTTTCCTGCACGCTCGCGCCGGTCATCTTCGTCTTCCAGTCGCATGAATCCATCGGCGACACCCTCGACTTCCCGGAGTTCATTTCCGACTGGGTGTTCTGGCCCGTGCCAGTGGAAGACTTGTCGCGCCGTATCCTGTCGGCGTTCCTGCGCAAGCGCATCCTCAAGGGGTTGGTGCGCTTCGGTGCGGTGACCCTGATTCCCGAGACGCGGTCGATCGGTTACAACGACCAGTCGCTGCGCCTGACACCCACCGAATACACGCTGGCCGAAGCCTTCCTGCGCAAGATGGGCACGGTGATTCCGTTCAAGGACCTGGTGATGCTGTTCCAGGCAGCGGGCAAGTCCACCTCGCCCAACAACATCCGCGTCGCCATCTTCCAGCTCAGGTCGAAGCTCGAGGCCTTGACGCGATCCCGCATCACGCTGCTCAACGTCTACAAGCAGGGTTACTGCCTGCGGCAGGCCATCCGCCGCAACACCGAGGACTATGCCTTGTCGGTGCTCGCCCGCGAAGCCCCTCTCATTCGTGCCAGCAAGTCAGCCGATGCCGGTCCATGTTCCTCGCTGTTCTCGGACGAGCTCGAGGAACCGATGGATTGAGAGGGGATCGGGCAGGGAGGGAATGGACGCCGGGCGGCAGCCCGGCGAAACGAAGATCAGTCGAGCAGGCGCGCCTTGGGGCGGCCAAGTCCGCGAACACTGACGCGCTGCGCCGAGCGCGTCAGCTTGCGGGACATCGCGATGTATTCATCCACCGCTTCCTCGAAGGCATCGACGCGCTCTTCCGTCGTCGCGCCGTAGAACACCACGATATCGTCGATGCCGGCGATGCGGCCGACGAAGAGCTTGTCGACGTTGTCATAGTCGACGGTGGCGGCATAGCCGCGGTAGGTGAAGGGCTTGTTCATGGCGCGATCCCCGCGGCGATGAGGAACTCGCGCACGAAGCGCAGATGGTTGTAGGGAGCCTTGCCTCCCTGGGGAGGACGCTTGAAATCGGCCCGCTTGTCGTTGAGCAGGAAAGCGACGCGGCCCTTGCGGCCCTCCACGCGGCGCGCTCCCAATCCGATCAGGAGCGACTCGACATCCGGCCAGGCGACGGCGGCGGACTTGGGGTCGTTGAATATGGCAATCAGCATGTCTTTCATTCTTGGGCAAATTGAGTAAGGCGAATGTCCTCGCGCTCCGGGAATCGGCGACCTGTCCGCCCTGGGCCAGGCCGGCACATCGGGGCATCCATGCATGGTGACGCAAACATTCCGCGCATTGCAGGCATTCGACCCGGAGGCTGCTTTCCGGAACTTTATTAGCTCGGGTGCGTTGGCCTTAATGTTCGTGGCCCGGTGCCGGGATATGGGCGTCAATACAAGCTATGCCTGCGGCGCCTGGCGGTGCACCTTCCTCCTCGATGCCGGGCGCTAGAGCTAAATGCCAAATCAAGGGCGAACGTTCACTCTTTTAATATCAATTTCACCATTCATACCCTACACATGGAAAGCCATGCCAGCGAAGCGCAATGCTTGCCGGCGCGCGGGCGGCAGGCGCCTGGCTGGCATGCATGCCTCGCCGGCTGCGCGTCGCTGCGCGGCGTCATGCTGGCGCTGGCACTCACGCTGACTTTGGCGCTGGCCACGGTCGCATGCCACGCGGCCGGCCTCGCCGCTTCCGCCCGCAATCCGCGCTTCGAGCGCATCGCCGCCAGCCAGGGACTGTCGCACAACACCGTGCTCGCCGTCGCCCAGGACCGGCTTGGGTTCCTGTGGGTCGCGACCCAGGGCGGGCTGAACCGCTACGACGGCAATCGCCTTCTAAGCTACCGCCATGATCCCGCGGACAAGGCAAGCCTCGCCGACGACATGGTGTATGCCCTGCACGTCGACGAGGGCAACCGGCTCTGGGTTGGTACGCGCGGCGGCCTGCAGCGCTTCAGCGCGCGGGATGGCAAGTTCATCACGATACTGCCGGAAGATACCCGTGCCATCGTCGCGGACGGCAAGGGCGGAATCTGGGCCGGCACCATCAACGGCTTGGCGCATGTCGCCGGCGAAGGAAGCGTGCCAACCTTCCTCCGGCCGGTGGACGGCGATGAGCACAGCCTCAGCCATGCTCGCGTGCATGTGCTTGCCCGGGATGCGGACGGACAGGTCTGGATCGGCACCGAGAACGGCCTCGACATGCTGCGGCCAGACGGCAAGAGTGTCGAGCGCTTCATGCCTGGCGTAACCGGAATGCTGCCCCGTCCCCAGGACCAGGTGCGCGCCCTGCTGCCCGGCGCCAGCGGGGAACTATGGATAGGCACCGAAGGCGGCATCGAGCACTGGACGAACGGATACCGGAAGCGGCAGCGCTTCGGCACGGCGGAGGGCGGCCCGCGCGGCCGGGTGCGCGCCATCGTGCGCGACGATGCCGGCACGGTGTGGTTCGCCGACCTCGACCAGGGACTGTTCCGCTTGGACGCCCGGACGGGGCGGTTCGGCCGCTATCGCCATGATCCGGCGGATGCGCACAGCCTGTCGAGCGATCTCGTCACCACCTTGCTGCAAGACCGGTCCGGCGTACTCTGGATCGGCACCTGGAATGCCGGCCTGAACCAGCTCAACCTGTGGAACGCGGCCTTCGACCGCATCGTGCGGCGCACCGCCGAGCCGCAAGCCTTGAGCGACAACAGCGTCAACGCGGTACTGGCCGGGCAGGGCGGCAAGATCTACGTCGGCACGCTCAAGGGCGGCCTGAACGTGGTGGACCGGGCCACCGGCGAGGTCGGCGTGGTCCGGCACAATGCGTGGGGCGCCGATGGCATCGGCAGCGACGACGTGGAATCGCTGTACCAGGATGCGTCCGGCACCATCTGGATCGGCACCGACCGCGGGCTGAGCCGCTTCGATCCCGCGACACGCAAAGTCACCCGGGTCCGCTTCAGCGGCATGGCATCCGGGCCCATGTTCATCCGGGCGATCGCGCGCGACCATGAGGGCAAGCTGTGGATCGCGGCATCCGGCGACCTGTTCCGCGTCGAACCGGGTGGACGCGTACTGAACCGCTTCACGCACGAACCCGGCCGGCCGGACAGCCTGCGCAACGGGCGGGGCGTGAACGCCTTGCTGGTCGATCATGAAGGCCGGCTCTGGATCGGGTCCAGCGGCGGCGGCCTGAACCGCTACGAGGGACCCGGCGACGGCGGCGGGGTATTCAGGCATGTCGGCGCCGACGGGGCAGGCGGGTTCAGCATCAGCGACGACGTCGTGACCAGCTTGCACGAGGACCGGCGCGGCGACCTCTGGGTCGGCACTGCGAACGGATTGGACCGGATGGTCAGGCAGGCCGACGGCAGCTTAGGCTTCGAACGCCATGGGCTGCGCGAGGGACTGGCGAGCGCCGCGGTGGCCGCAATCACCGAGGATGCGGAAGGCGCCCTGTGGTTCAGCACCGATGCCGGCCTGACGCGGCTCGATCCTGGCCGCACGCGCTTCCGCCATTACGGCGCTACGGATGGCATGGTCGATGGCGGCTACAGCATCGGTGCGGCTTCGCGCGCCGCCGGCACCGGTCTCGTGTTCGGCGGATACCAGGGCGTGACCGTGGTCGATACCGCCCGGCTGCGCGACAATCCGGCGGCACCGGAAGTGCGGATCACCGATCTCCTGCTGTCGAACCGGTCGGCGCGCGATATTCGCAACGACCATGGCTTCCGCATCGACGGTCCGGTGGAGTCGGCGCGGCAGGCGGTGCTCGATCATCACCACGCCATGATCTCCATCGAGTTCGGCGCCATGGATTTCGCCGATCCCTCACGCGTGCGCTACGAATACCAGCTCGCGGGATTCGACGAAAGCTGGCACGAGGCCGATGCCCGCCAGCGCTCCGCCACCTACACCAACCTCGATCCCGGCAGCTACGTGTTCCGCGTGAAGGCGCGTTCCAAGGATGGCGTGCCGAGCGCGCGCAACGCGGAACTGCAAATCGTCATCAGGCCGCCCATCTGGAAAACCTGGTGGTTCATAGTCCTGCTGCTGGTTCTTGCCTGCGCCATGGCTTTCCTAGCCTATCGCTGGCGCATCCGGCGGCTGGCGCGCGGCTATGAAGTCGAGCGGCTGGCGATCCGTGCCAGGGCCGAACTCGATTCGGCGGCCGCCCAGCGCCGCTTCGTCGCCATGGTGTCGCATGAATTGCGCAACCCGCTGGCGATCATGGAGACCGCGGTGAAGAACCTGGCGCGCGTCGATCTCGAGGCTTTGCCGGCCCCTGTGGCGCAGCGCCTGGAAAAGATCCAGCGCGCGCAGCAGCGGGTGCAGAGCCTGGTGGACAACTTCCTGACCGAGGAAACCCTGCAGATGCCCGACCTCATGCCCAACAAGGAAAAGGTCGACGTGCTGGCCCTGCTGCGCGAAGTGGCCTGCGACATCGGCGCATCGTCCGCGACGCACCAGATTGCGCTGTCCGCGCCGTCCGCGCTGCCGGTCATGAAGGTGGACCGGGAGATGATGCGGATCGCCTTCTCGAACCTGATCGAAAACGCCGTCAAGTATTCGCCCGACGCCGACCGGGTGGAAGTCGAAGCTAGCTTCACCGACACCCTGGTGGAGGTCGAGGTCAAGGATAGTGGCATGGGCATCGAGGAAAGCGACCTGCCCAACATATTTGAAAAGTATTTCCGCGCCAATCACGGCCGGCCCAACATCAAGGGCGTCGGCCTTGGATTGTATGTCGTGCATCGCATCGTCGAGCTGCACCACGGCGTCATCCAGGTGGAAAGCAGGGTTGGCGTCGGAACGACCTTCCGCATCCAGCTGGCGCGCGGCCGCCGCTCCGGCCATGACCAGCCGCGAAGCAGGACGGCGGCAGTATTGGCTTCACCGCATGCATGACTTGTGCTAACTTCCCATGGGACACATTCTGCATGTTCCGCATGGGAGGCGATGGCATGAACAGCAAGACGAGCGGGGACGCGATGACGTTTGCACAATACTATGAGTCCTACCTGCTGGAGCATCGCAATCCGACGTGCAGGCGTCTTCATTTCACCGGCACCACGCTGGAAATCGCCTGCCTGGCGCTGTGGATATTGACCGGCAAGACATGGCTGCTTCCCGCGGCGTTCGTCCTGGGCTACGGCTTTCCCTGGATCGGCCATCTCGTCTTCGAAAAGAACCAGCCGACCACATTCCAGCATCCGCTTTATTCCTTCATGGGAGACTGGCGCATGTACTGGGAAACACTCACGAGGCGTCGCCCGTTCTGACCACCCGGTGATGCTCGGCTAGCCGGAAGTCGGTAACGGCGGGCCGCCCCGGCAAGCGCAGTTCCGCCTGTTGCGCCGGCGAGCTGGCGATCACCTTGCCGCGCCGGATCACATGGCGCCGGCTTGCGCGCAGGCGAATCGCTTCCACGGTGCTCGATGCGTCCAGGATGACAAGGTCGGCGTGGCAGCCCAGGGCGATCCCGTAGCCTTCCAGCCCGAGGATGCGCGCCGGCGTTTCGGTCACGGCCAGGAAGCTCGCGTGCATGCCCTGCTGGCCGGTCATCTGCGCCACATGCAGGCCCATGTGCGCCACTTCCAGCATGTCGCCGGAGCCGAGGCCGTACCACGGGTCCATCACGCAATCGTGACCGAAGGCGACGTCGATGCCCGCCGCCATGAGCTCCGGCACGCGGGTCATGCCGCGCCGTTTCGGATAGGTGTCGTGCCTGCCCTGGAGCGTGATGTTGATCAGCGGATTGGCAATCGCGGCCACGCCGGCTTCCTTCATCAGGGGCAGCAGCTTGCTGACGTAGTAGTTGTCCATGGAATGCATGGACGTCAGGTGCGATCCCGTGACGCGGCCCTGCATGCCCAGCCGCTGCGCCTGGCATGCGAGGGTTTCGATGTGGCGCGACATCGGGTCGTCGCTTTCGTCGCAGTGCATGTCGACGCGGTAACCCTGTTCGGCCGCATACTCGCACAGCAGGCGGACCGACTCGGCGCCGTCGGCCATGGTGCGTTCGAAGTGAGGAATACCGCCGACCACGTCCACGCCCATGGCCATGGCGCGCCTCAGGTTGTCGAAGGCGCCGGGGCTGCGCAGCAGGCCGTCCTGCGGGAAGGCCACGAGCTGCAGGTCGAGATAGGGCGCGACCCGGCGCTTCACCTCCAGCAAGGCGCCGACCGCCAGCAGGCGGTCATCGCAGACATCCACGTGGCTGCGGATGGCGAGCAGTCCGCGGGCAACCGCCCAGTCGCAATATGCCAGGGCACGCTCCATGATCGCTTCCTGCACCAGCGTCGGCTTGAGCTCGCCCCAGAGAGCGATGCCTTCCAGCAGCGTGCCGGACTGGTTGACGCGCGGCAGTCCGTAGGAAAGGGTGGAGTCCATGTGGAAATGCGCATCCACGAAGGGCGGGGTGACGAGCTGGCCGTTGGCGTCGATCTCTTCCGCGCCCTGCGCCGGAAGGCGCGGCGCGAGTGCGGCGATGCGTCCCTGGTCGATGCCGATGTCGGTGCGGGTGCCATCCGGGAGGACGGCGCGTCGGATGATGAGTTCCATGCAGGGATTCGTGAGGTCAAAGGCCCAGCATACCCTGTCGCGCCGCGGCATGCGCGCCGCATGGCGGGCGTCAGTTCAATTCCGTGGCGGAAGGCGAAGCCTCAGGCGGCATCGCAATGCTCGTGCGCGAGGTTGATGAGCTCGTGGATGTTGACCGGCTTGCGCATCAGCACGCATCCGTATTTCTTGTCGACGTCAGCAGTATCGGCCGCCGCGGAAACGACCACGATCGAGGTGCGGTAATCGAGGAAGCGTTCATCCTGCAGCGCTTCGAGGAATTGCCAGCCATTCATCACCGGCATCATGAGATCGAGCAGGATCAGGCAGGGTTCGCCGGCGCTTTGTATCCGCTCCAGTCCTTCTCTTCCATTGGCGGCGGTCAATACCTTGAATCCGCTGATTTCAAGCAGGTCCTTCAGCGTTTCCCG
Source organism: Noviherbaspirillum galbum (assembly GCF_010974945.1). GTDB lineage: Bacteria > Pseudomonadota > Gammaproteobacteria > Burkholderiales > Burkholderiaceae_D > Noviherbaspirillum > Noviherbaspirillum galbum. The sequence goes on from NZ_JAAIVB010000065.1 coordinate 66,470, forward strand.
CAAATCCGGCTCATCCTCGATGATCAGAATGGCTTTACATTTCATGTCGTTGTCGTTTCCCGTGATTCCGGGAGTAAACATAATCAAAGCATGATGCTTGATACAAACATTATTAATCTCGACCTATCGCAACAAAATCCCTGTTGCTACGAATTTTCCGGGACGGCTCGCCCCGGCCCTCCGGCGGACCTCGCCGCCGGATTCATGCCGCTTCCTGCCGCCGCGAGCTTGCCCGGCTGGGCAGCCTGACGCGGAAGGTGCTGCCCCGTCCCGCATCCGACTCGACCGCGATGCTTCCTTCCATGGCGTCAAGGATTTCCTTGACCAGCGTAAGGCCGAGGCCGACGCCCGGGATGCTCTTCCGGTGCAAGGGTTCAAGCTGCTCGAACGGCTGGAAAATGCGGTGAAGGTCTTCCGCAGGAATGCCTATCCCTGTATCGAAGATTTCGATGGTGTGCCACTGGTTCCCGGCGCCGACGCGCGCGATGACCGCGCCGGTGCGGGTGAACTTCAATGCGTTCGACACCAGGTTGCTGACGATCACCCGCAGCAGCCTCGGATCGCATTCGAGTGGCGGCAGGCTGGCATCGGGCAGGTCGAAGACGAGTTCGACGTTATCCGGCACGCTGCCCGCATGATCTTCGACGACTTCCTGCACCAGTTGCACGAGATCGATGGTATCCCTGCGTACCGACAGCTGCCCGCTTGACGCCCGCACATATTGCAGCAAGCCTTCGATCAGCGCGGACATCTGGCTGGCGGCGCGGGACAGGCGCTCCACCCGATGCAGATGGCGCGCGGAAACGCCTTCCTTGCCACCCCCCGGTTCGGCCAGCAGGCCGGCATTGAGCTGGATCGTGGTGAGTGGCGTGCGCAATTCATGGGAAATCATGCCGAGGAAGCTGCTCTTGACGGTGCTGGCACGCTCGGCCTGTTCGCGCGCGACTTCGGCGGTGTCGAGGGCCACCCGAAGCTGCCGGGTGCGGACGCCGAGTTCGCGCGCCATCTGCACCAGGTCGCCCGAGGTGCCGGCGAGTTCTTCGCGCAGCGCATCCGCCACCAGCTTGTGGGCGAGCAGGTTGTGCGCCCGCGCCACCAGTTCCTGCGGGACGAAGGGCTTGATGAGGTAATCCTGCGCCCCGCCCCGCAGCAGATCGATGCGCTGCGCGTCGTCGGAACGGGCGCTCAGCAGCAGGATGGGCACCGCGTCGAAATCCTTGTCGGCGCGCAAGGCATGCACGAGCTGGTCGCCGCTCATGCGCGGCATCATGATGTCGGTGATGATCAGGTCGGGCCGCAGGGCGGCGGCTTCCAGCAAGCCTTCGCGGCCGTCGGCGGCGGTGATGACGTTGCAGCCTTCGAGCGTCGCGGCGATGAAGCCGCGCATCTCGGCGTTGTCTTCCACCACCAGCACCTTCGGCTGCCCGGGCGCCATGATCGGCGTTGGATAGTTGGCGGTGCCGTCGGTGGCGACCGGCAGGGAGGTCAGGGCCAGCGTTTCGCCGACCGCGACCTCGTCATGGCTGCGGTCTTCCACCGGGCTGCCGGACGGCGCATGGCGCGGCAGCTCGACGATGAAGCGCGCACCCTGTCCCGGGCGGGATTCGACATGGATGGATCCATGATGTAGCTCGACGATTTCCCGCGCGATTGCCAGGCCCAGGCCGGTGCCGCCATGGTGCCGGGTGGCGCTGTCGTCGACCTGGCGGAAGCGCTCGAAGATCGTCGCCTGGTCTTCGGTCGGGATGCCCGGGCCGTTGTCCTCGGCCAGCAAGCGCACGCTCCGGTCGTCGGCTTCTAGGGATAGCCGGATGGCGCCGCCGTCCGGCACAAATTTGAAGGCATTCGACAGCAGGTTGTTCACGACGCGTTCCATCAGGTCCGCGTCCGCCTCCGCGACCAGCGTGTCCGGACGGTCGACCCGGAAATCGAGGTTGCGCGCGCCGGCAGCCACCTCGAACTGCGACGCCAGGCGGCCCAGCCAGGATGACATGTCGAAGCGCAGGAAGCGGGTCTGCATGCGTCCGGCCTCCAGCTTCGAGACATCGAGCAGGTCGTTGACCTGTTTCAGCAGGGCCTTGCCGTTGCGGCTGATGCTCGTGAGCATCTTGCGCTGCTCGTCGTCGAGCCGGTTGTCGTCAAGCAGGCGTTCCGCGGGGCCGAGGATGAGCGTCAGCGGCGTGCGCAACTCATGCGATACATTGGCGAAGAAGCGCGACTTCGCCTCGTCGAGTTCCTTGACCCGCGCGTACAAGGCTTCCAGCTCGGCATGGGCGCTTTCGAGATGGATGCGCCTTTCTTCCGACAGCCGCGCCGCGTTGACGACTTCCTCCACCTGCGGCCGGACGAACACCAGGCCGATCGCGGTGGCCACCGAGGCGACGGCCGTCGCCGCCTTGACCAGGCCATCGAGGACGTAGTCCGGGTTCCACACCGTCCAGACGGACATGAAGTGGGTCATGCCGCACAAGCCGATGAAGAGGCCGAAGGCGATGAATACCGGGCTGAAGGGCAGGCGGATTCGCCGCACCAGGATGTAGAGGATGAACGAGATGCCGACGTAGGCAGTGCCGATCAGCAGATCCGAGATGACGTGGGTCCAGAGGATGCTCGGGATCCACAGGTAACAGTGACCATGGGGCATGAAGGACGAGCTGCGGGCAGACAGGTCGAACAACCAGGAGGGCATGCGGAACCTCGGCAGGTAGGGATGGACAAGGCGGAAGCACGACCGTACCCCCGCCTCCAAGCGTAAGGACGTTATACCAGATTCACAATATTGGACAGGGGGTGGCTTTGCGCGGTGCCGGAAAGCGGTTGAGGGCTGCATGCAGCGTTGTCATTTTGAAAATATAATTGAGATGTCGCAAGGTTTGGGTGAATACCCGCGGAGGGTGCACGATTCCGGCGCATCGTCGCTGGACGCTTCCGAGATTCTTAGTTACATTTTGGAAACACTATTGATCCGTCCCAAGGGACGCCAATGCCGACCGGTCTGGGAGCCGCCATGCTGATGGAAAAAGTCGTACCGCTGGTGAATCCGGCCGCCCCGGGCAGCCGACCCGTTCCGGCCAGGTCGGGATGCGCCGGATGCCGCACCGATCATCCTCTTGAATTCGACTTCGAATATGCCTTCCAGCCGATCGTGAACGTGCGCACGCGCACCGTGTTCGCGCATGAGGCGCTGATCCGCGGACCGCAGGGCGAACCGGCCGAAACCGTGCTCTCGCGGGTCAATGACGGCAACCGCTACCAGTTCGACCAGGCTTGCCGGGTGAAGGCGGTGGCTACCGCGGCCCGGCTCGGCATGACGAGCTACCTTTCCATCAATTTCCTGCCGAACGCGGTGTACCGCCCCGAAGCCTGCATACAGAGCACCCTGAAGGCGGCGAAGGAGCATTCCTTTCCGCATGAAAAGATCATCTTCGAAGTGACCGAAAGCGAGAAGGTGTTCGACAAGGCGCACCTGCTGAACATCTTCCGCAAGTACAGCGACCTTGGCTTCAAAACGGCGATCGACGATTTCGGCGCCGGCTACTCCGGGCTGGGCCTGCTGAGCGACTTCCAGCCATCCATCCTCAAGCTCGACATGGACCTGATCCGGGGCATCGACCGCAGTCCACCGCGCCAGGCGATCGTCAAGGGCGTGCTGCTCACCAGCCGGCTCATCGGCACCCAGGTCGTCGCGGAAGGCGTGGAAACGCCCGAGGAACGCGACTACCTTCGCGAGATCGGCGTCGAGCTGATGCAGGGCTTCCTGTTTTGCCGGCCCGCCTTCCAGGGCCTGGGCGAGATCGCCGCCGACGCCTGGTAATGCGCGGCTTGCCGGCAAGCGGAAAGTCCGCCGCGCCGGTATATTGACGGATTGTCCATGATCCCCGCGAAGGAAGACGCATGCACGATCTGTCAGGCTTTCCCATCACCCGCAAATGGCCGGCCCAACATCCCGACCGCCTGCAGCTGTACTCCCTGCCGACGCCCAATGGCGTGAAGGCGTCCATCATGCTGGAGGAAACCGGCCTGCTCTACGAGCCACACCTGGTCAGCTTCGAGCGCAACGACCAGATGTCGCCGGAATTCCTCTCCCTGAACCCCAACAACAAGATTCCCGCCATCCTCGATCCCGACGGCCCCGGCGGCAAGCCGCTCGCCCTGTTCGAGTCGGGCGCGATCCTGATCTACCTCGCTGAAAAGACGGGCCGCTTCCTGCCCGCCGATCCGGCGCGGCGCTACGAAGCCATCCAGTGGCTGATGTTCCAGATGGGCGGCATCGGCCCGATGTTCGGCCAGCTCGGCTTCTTCCACAAGTTTGCCGGCAAGGACTTCGAGGACAAGCGTCCGCGAGACCGCTACGCGAGCGAGTCGAAACGCCTGCTCGGCGTGCTGGAAACACGGCTTGCCGATGGACCGTGGCTGATGGGCGACGACTATTCCATCGCCGACATCGCGACCTTTCCCTGGGTGAGGAACCTCGTCGGATTCTATGGCGCGGGCGAGCTCGTGGAATTCGGCAGCTTCCCGAGGGTCGGCGAAGCGCTGGAGCGTTTCGTGAACCGGCCGGCTGTGCAGCGCGGCCTGCAGATCCCCGCCCGCGACTGACCCGCGCGGCAGGCGGTCCCGCGGCCTAAGCCGGGAAGCTGCTGGCGGCCGCGGCCGGTACTGACCCGGCATCCCCTGCAGCCGGGCTGGCGTCGGCCAGGACGGCGCGGTTGCGTCCGCCGCGCTTGGCATCGTAGAGCGCCTTGTCCGCAAGCTGGTAGAGCAGGCGGCCGGAGTCCGGGGCACCCAGCACGCCAAGCGCCATGCCGAGGCTCACCGTGACCACCGGGCTGCCCGGCGTGCCGCCGTGCCGTATGCTGAGCGTCTCGATGCTCAGGCGGATGCGTTCGCCCGCCTGCTCGATGCTGCGCCGGTCGCATTCCGGCATCAGGACCGCGAATTCTTCGCCGCCGAGACGGGCGACCACGTCCATGCCGCGCCGGACCTGCGCTTCGATCGTTTCCCCCACCCGGCACAGGCAGGCATCTCCCTCGAGATGGCCGTGCAGGTCGTTGAAGGCCTTGAAATTGTCGATGTCGATGATGAGCATGCCGACCGGCAGGTGGTGCATGGCGGTATCCGCGCGCAGCCTGTCCATCGCCTTGTCGAACTGGCGGCGGTTGCCCAGCTTGGTCAGCGGATCGGTGTGCGAGATCAGCGTCAGCATCTGGTTGTGCTCCTGCATCGTCTCCGCCCTCAGTTTCTCGCGCAGCATCAGCAGGTAGGAGCGCCGCTCGCTTGCCTCCAGGCGGAAGCCGGCGGCCAGCGTGAACAGCCCGGTCGACGCGCCGACCATCATCACGAACACCTTCAACACGCCGTGCATCTCGGTCGAGAGCGACAGGAAGACCGCCACCAGGACGAGGTTGAGGCAGGTCGACGCCAGGGCGAACGGAAAGCGCAGCGAAAACACGATGTTCCCGCCGAGGATGATGAGGCCGAAGGAAAACGGGTCGAACATCGCTTCGGGCGAGGTCGACAGCAGGAACAGGACGTTGGACAGGCACATCGAGATCACCACGCTGGCGCTCATCATCGATTCGCGAAACGCCGGTCGCAGGTTGCCGCGGTGGAGCAGGGCCAGCACCAGCAGGCCGATGGGCGTCATCACGCCGAGGCGCAGCAGCAGGGAAAGGCCGAATATCTCGGGCCGGATGCCCAGGTCGTTGATCAGGAAGGCGTCATAGACGGCGATGGCGATCGCGCCGCTGATGAGAAGCATGCGCTCGCGCTGGCGGCATGTATCGGTCTCGAAGCGAGCCTCCAGCGCGGGCTCGAAGGCGAGCGCCAGTCCGCGCCGCGACAGGGCGCGTTCCACGCGGTCGATCATCGTCAAGCCAGACATGGCAGGCCCCGCTGGATCTTGGCCGGCGGGGCGAGGCGGTTTGCTTGTGGCAGGAGGGACAGCGTCATGGCTCACCTCAATTGCTTTTTGGCAACAAGCAACGAGTGTAACGCGGATTATTCTTGCCTGCAGGAAAAAAGCAAGGCGGCTTGCGCGATCTCATGGACAGCTAGGTTTCAAGATTTTTTGGAACTATCGGCAATGGCGCAGTTAAACCAGGCATGGCGCGGGCTCCCGCCCCGCGCGAACACCATGTCCGGCAAGACGACAGGATAGAATGGCTGGCAACAACGACAAGATGAGAGACAACATGAACAAAACGATCCTTGCCATCGCCCTGGCCGCCGTCTTGCCGGCCTTGCCCGCCCATGCCGAGGCATCCCGCCTCGACGACGTCATCAAGAGCGGCAAGCTGCGTGTCTGCACCACGGGGGACTACAAGCCGTTCACTTACCTTGCTGCCGACGGCAGCAACAATTTCGAAGGCATGGACATCGACATGGCACGTTCCCTGGCCAAGGCGCTGGGCGTGGAAGCGGTGTTCGTGAAGTCGTCGTGGCCGACGCTGATGAACGACTTCCTCGAGAAATGCGACATCGCCATGGGCGGCGTTTCCATCACCCTGGAACGGCAAAAGAAAGCGGCCTTCTCGCAGTCCCACATGGTGGACGGCAAGTCGCCCATCGTGCGCTGCGCCGATGCACAGAAGTTTTCTTCCTTCGAGGCGATCGACCAGCCGGGAACGCGTGCCATCGTCAACCCCGGCGGCACCAACGAACGCTTCGCGCGCGCGAACTACAAGCGCGCCACCCTGACCGTGCATCCCGATAACGTCACAATCTTCGAAAAGATCGTCCGCGGCGAAGCCGACGTCATGGTGACCGACGCCAGCGAAACCCGCTGGCAGGCGAAGCAGCATCCCGAACTGTGTCCCGTCAATCCCGACAAGCCGCTGCAATACGCGGAGAAGGCCTACATGCTGCCGCGCGGCGACGTGCCGATGAAAGCCTTCGTCGATGCATGGCTCAACCTGATCGAGCACAACGGCGAATACCAGGACGTGTTCGGCAAGTGGCTCGGCAAGGGCGGGAAGTAAAGGGGGAAAGTGAGCAAGCGCGGGTCGGGCCGAAGGGAATCACCGGTTGAACACAAGCCGCCGCTCGGTCTGCGCCGGCTGGGTGATGTGGTCCAGCGGCAGGACGTGCGTGCCTTTCACCTTCTTGAGGGTGATGGTGGACTTCACGTTGATCACGCCCGGCAGGCGCAACAGTTTCTTCATCATGAAATCCGAAAACGTGGCGAGGTCGGGCGCCACGACGCGCACGATGTAATCCGACTCGCCGGTAACCGAGATGCATTCGAGCACCTGCGGCATGTCGGTTACCGCGCGTTCGAAGGACTCGGCGTGGCTGTCCCCATGGCGGTCCCCGTGGCGGCCGAGCGTGACGAAGGTGAACGCCTCAACGCCGAGGCCGACGATTTCCGCGTTGAGCAGGGCGGCGTACTGGCCGATGACCTGGGCCTCTTCCAGGCGCTGGATGCGCCGGCTGACTTGCGAAGTGGAAAGATGAATTTTCTCGCCGATGGTCCCGTTGGTCGCGCGTCCGTCGCGTTGCAGGGCATTGAGAATCTCGAGGTCGTAGCGGTCTACCTGGATGGATGACATCGTTGTGCTCAGATTTGTATTTTGATGCACATTTTATGCGTAAAGTCAGGAAGAGCAAGCCAAATTCGCTCAGTATTTGCGATCGGCATGCACTAACATACAAGAATTGACTCCGCAGATTCCCGCCCGGCGGGCCACTCATTCAACAAGGAAACATGCCATGTCCGAGATCGATTTCAATCCCATGGGCCTGATGGGCTTCGAATTCGTGGAATTCGCCTCGCCGACGCCGAACGTCCTCGAGCCGGTGTTCGAAAAGATGGGCTTCACCAAAGTGGCCATGCACCGATCCAAGGAAGTGGCGCTCTACCGCCAGGGCAACATCAACTTCATCATCAACAACGAACCCCACAGCCAGGCCGCGTACTTCGCCGCCGAGCACGGCCCCTGCGCCTGCGGCATGGCGTTCCGCGTGAAGGATTCCCACAAGGCCTATGCCCGCGCGCTCGAACTCGGCGCCCAGCCGGTCGAGATTCCCACCGGTCCGATGGAACTGCGCCTGCCCGCCATCAAGGGCATCGGCGGCGCGCCGCTCTACCTCATCGACCGCTTCGACGAAGGCAAGTCCATCTACGACATCGATTTCGAATTCCTGCCCGGCGTGGACCGCAATCCCCGGGGCTTCGGCCTGAAGGTGATCGATCACCTGACCCACAACGTCTACCGCGGTCGCATGTCGTTCTGGGCGAAGTTCTACGAGCACCTGTTCAACTTCCGCGAGATCCGCTACTTCGACATCAAGGGCGAGTACACCGGCCTGACCTCCAAGGCCATGACGGCGCCGGACAACATGATCCGCATCCCCCTGAACGAGGAGTCCAAGCAGGGCGGCGGCCAGATCGAGGAATTCCTCATGCAGTTCAACGGCGAAGGCATCCAGCACATCGCGCTGCTCACCGACGACCTCAAGGCTACCCTGGACGAGCTCAAGCTTGCCGGCTCGCCTTTCGTTCCCGCCCCGCCGAACACCTATTACGAGATGCTCGACGAGCGCCTCCCCGGCCACGGTGAAAACATCGACCAGCTCAAGACCCGCGGCATCCTGGTCGACGGGTCCACGCAGGATGGCGACAAGCGCCTGCTGCTGCAAATCTTCTCCGCGCCGGTATTCGGCCCGGTGTTCTTCGAATTCATCCAGCGCAAGGGCGACGAGGGCTTCGGCGAAGGCAACTTCAAGGCGCTCTTCGAATCGCTGGAGCGCGACCAGATCCAGCGCGGCGTGCTGACGCCGGCCTGATGCCAACAACGGAGACATGACCATGAAACTCGACCGCATCCATCACGTCGCCTACCGCTGCAAGGACGCGAAGGAAACCGTGCTCTGGTACCAGAAAATGCTGAACATGGATTTCGTGCTGGCGATCGCCGAAGACCATGTGCCGTCCACCGGCGCCTTCGATCCCTACATGCACATCTTCATGGACGCGGGCAACGGCAACGTGCTGGCCTTCTTCGAGCTGCCGCAGCAGCCGGAGATGGGCCGCGACCCGAATACCCCGCAGTGGGTGCAGCACATCGCCTTCAAGGTCAAGGACCGCGCCGAGCTGCTCGAATTCAAGGAGCACCTCGAGAAGAACGGCGTGGACGTGCTTGGCGTGACCGACCATGGCATCTTCCATTCCATCTATTTTTTCGACCCGAGCGGCCACCGCGTCGAGCTGGCCTGCCCGGACCCGGAAGAGGAGGCACAGCTCGCCAAGCTCAACGAGGTGAAGTGGGACATGCTGGAGGAATGGTCGAAGACCAAGCGCGCGCCGCGGCACGCCGCCTTCCTGCACGAAAAACAGCTTGCCGCCGCCAAGGCTTGAGGAACAGAGGACCGCATGGACAAGACGCATGATCCCGCATTGACGAGCTGGGTAGCCTCGGCCAACGATCCGGCCACCGATTTTCCGATCCAGAACCTGCCTTATGGCCGCTTCCGCCTCCAGGGCGACGGCGCATGGCGCGTCGGCGTGGCCATCGGCGACCAGGTCCTCGACCTGTCCGCGGCGCGCTTCGACGCACTCGGCGGCCAGCCCTGCGCGAGCATGGAATCGCTCATGGCGGCCACGCCGGCGCAGCGCCGGGCCCTGCGCGCCGAGCTGTCGGAGGCACTGCGCGACGGCAGCAAGCGCGCCGGCGAACTGCGCGGCGCGCTGCATGCGCAAGCCGCCGTCGAGCTCGGGCTGCCCTGCCGCATCGGCGACTACACCGACTTCTACACCGGCATCCATCATGCGACCACGGTGGGCAAGCTCTTCCGTCCGGACAATCCGCTGCTGCCCAACTACAAGTGGGTGCCGATCGGCTACCACGGCCGCGTCTCTTCCATCGGCATCAGCGGCCAGCAGTTCCACCGGCCGCGCGGCCAGCTCAAGGCGCCCGACCAGGAAACGCCCAGCCTGCAGCCGAGCAAGCGGCTCGACTATGAGCTCGAACTCGGCATCTTCGTCTGCGCCTCCAATGCGCTCGGCGAGCCGGTGGCCATGGAGCAGGCGGAGGATCACATCTTCGGCCTGACCCTGCTCAACGACTGGAGCGCCCGCGACGTGCAGGCCTGGGAATACCAGCCGCTCGGCCCCTTCCTGTCGAAGAGCTTCGCCACCACGCTCTCTCCGTGGGTCGTCACCCTTGACGCGCTCGCGCCCTACCGCAAGCCTTTCCGCCGGCCGGAGGGCGACCCGCAGCCGCTGCCGTATCTCGATTCGCCGTTCAACCGCGAATGCGGCGCCATCGACATGGTGCTCGAGGTCTGGCTGCAGACGCCCGCGATGCGGCAGGCCGGCCAGGGGCCGCAGAAGCTGATGTCGTCGAACTTCACCGATGCCTACTGGACGGTCGCGCAACTCGTGGCGCACCACACCGTCAATGGCTGCAACCTGCAGCCGGGCGACCTGCTCGGATCGGGAACGATTTCCGGTCCGCAGGCCGGGCAGGGCGGATCCCTGCTCGAACTGAGCTCGGGCGGCAAGACGCCGCTGGTGCTCGCCAACGGCGAACGGCGCACCTTCCTCGAAGATGGCGACACCGTCAGCCTGCGCGCCTATTGCCAGGGCGAGGGACTGCGCCGGATCGGCCTGGGAGAATGCGTGGGCACCGTGCTGCCGGCGCGTACCTGACCGGCAGACCTTCGTCATGCAACCCTCCACGCGTCGATCGCGTGGAGGGTTTTTCTTTTCCGGTCCCGGCATTGCGCTTACTCAATGCGACAAGCATCAAGGCGCGGGTGTTCAACCACCGCGCATTCCGGGTTACCCTTGGCCTTGAAGAAAAACATCTTTCCCTGGACACCGATCAGGACTTTCTCCATGGACATCAAGAACACCGATGACGCTTCGCTCGACCCGCGAACCAGCGAGGCGCTCGTTGCCGCGCAAAAGGTGCAGCTCGCGCTCGAGGCCGGCGCGATCGCGGGCACCTGGGACTGGGACCTCGTCACGGGGCTCATCACGGTCGACGAATGTTTTGCCGAGAGCTTCGGCATCGATCCGGCGCTCGGCCGCACCGGACTGCAGATGGAAGAGGTCATCGCGACGGTTCATCCGGACGACCTGCCCGGCTTGCGTATCGCCATCGAGGAAGGCATCCGCCGCGGCGGTCCCTATAGCCGCGAATACCGCGTGCGCAGCAGGGACGGCGTCTACCGCTGGATCGAGGCTAACGGCCGGGTGGACCATGCGCCTGATGGCACGCCGGTGCGCTTCCCCGGCGTGCTGCTCGACATCGGCCGCCGCCGCGCGGTGGAAGCCGAGCGCGACCGCGCCATGCAGCTGCTGCGCGCCTTCGTCGACGCGGTGCCCGGCGTGGTCTATGCCAAGGACCGCGAAGGCCGGCTGCTCGTGGCCAACCACGGCGTCACCGAGCTCGTGGGCATGCCGCCCGAATCCTATCTCGGCAAGACCGACATGGAATTCCTCGACAACAAGGAACAGGCTGCCGCGGTCATGGCCACCGACCGGCGCATCATGGAAAGCGGCGCTGTGGAATTCATCGAAGAGCAGGTGGATTTTCCCGATGGCCGCCGGGCGGTGTGGCTGTCCACCAAGGCGCCGTTCCGCGATGGCGAGGGCAAGGTCATCGGCCTCGTCGGCGCATCGCTGGACATCACCGCCCGCAAGGAAGCCGAAGCGGCCTTGCGCGAGCGTTCGGAGCAGCTGGCCCGTGCACAGGCCAGCCTCGACATGGCCTTGTCCGCAGGCCGCATGGGCGTGTGGGAATATGCGCCCCTGACCGGCGAGACCCACTGGAGCGGGCAGCTTTTCGACCTTCTCGGCTTGCCCGCCTCCGCCGACGGACGCGCCCGCAGCGAGACGCTCATGGAAATGATCCATCCCGAGGACCGGGTCGGCGTGGACGTGGCACTGGCCAAGTCGCTGCGCGACGGCACCGACTTCGATGCCGAGATGCGCATCGTGACCGCCGAAGGCCACGTGCGCTGGCTGATGAGCCGCGGCCGGGTATTGCGCGACCATGCCGGACACCCGTCGCGCATCGTCGGTATCAACGTCGACATCACGGAGCGAAAGGAGACCGAGCAATCCCTCCTCGACACAGACCGCCGGCGCAATGAATTCCTCGCCATGCTCGGGCATGAACTCCGAAACCCGCTCGCGCCGATCGTCTACGCGGTCGATCTGATGGAAATCGGCGGCGGGCAGGTCGAACGGCATCATGCCGCCCTGCAGATCATCCGCCGCCAGACCGAGCACATGGCGCGCCTGGTCGACGACCTGCTGGAAGTATCGCGCGTCACCCAGGGCCGCATCGAGCTGCGCAAGGAAAACATCCTCGTCGCCCTGCCTGTATTCTCCGCGATCGAAAGCGTTCGCCCGCTCCTGCGCGAACGCGACCAGGCGCTTGAAGTGGACGTGGCGCAGGACGTCGACCTCACCGCGGACCAGGCAAGGCTGACCCAGATCATCGCCAACCTTCTCAACAACGCCTCGAAATACACCCAGCCCGGCGGGCATATCCAGGTGCGCGCCCGCGCCACGGGCGAGGACAAGCATTGGGTCGAGATCGAAGTGTCCGACGATGGCCCGGGGATCGACCCGGAACTCCTCCCGCGCATCTTCGACCTGTTTTCGCAAGGCACGACGACGCTGGATCGCTCGCGAGGCGGCCTCGGCCTGGGGCTGGCGCTGGTCAAGCGCCTGGTCGAACTCCATGGCGGCCGGGTCCACGCAAAAAGCGCCGGGCCGGGGACCGGGTCCTGCTTTACCGTCTGCCTGCCGCGCACCGAACGGCGCCAGGCCATGCGCGGCATGGCGGTAGGCCTGCCGGCGCGGCCCGTGGTGGCGCCGACCACCATCCTCGTGGTCGACGACAATCCCGACGCCATTGCCATGCTGTCCATGCTTTTGGAAGCGGACGGCCACCGGGTGGCGCAGGCCAGGGACGGCGAGCAGGCGCTTGCCGTCGCGCGCGCATTCCTGCCGCGCGTGGTCCTGCTCGATGTCGGATTGCCCAGGATCGACGGCTGGGAAGTCGCGCGCCGGCTGCGCGCCGATCCGCAGACCGCCGGCGCGGTGCTCATTACCGTTTCGGGTTATGGACAGGCCAGCGACCTGAGCCACAGCAAGGAAGCCGGGCTCGACGACCACCTCCTCAAGCCGGTCAGCCTGGAAACGGTTTACACCTCGATCGCGGCCTGCCTCGAGCGGCGCAACGCGGGATCGGCCGCCTGAAGGAAAGGCCGCGACATCATGCCGGGTCAGGCGGCCTGCGCCGCCTTTGACGCCGTCGCCCGCTGGTTGGACAGATAGACGTTATCCTGCCCCAGAGCCTGTCCTTCCCGCGCGGCGGCAATCCAGTTTTCCGTGGACGCGACCGCCGCGAAGTTGGAATGGAACACCGTGCAGAACACCCGGTGGATTTCCTCCGCGCTCGCCTTGCCGGCCGCGTTCTCGTAGGGCAGCGAGCCGGTGGCATCCTGCAGGAGTTCCACCTTCAGGCCCGCATGGGACGCATGGAAGATCGTCGCCGCGTCGCAGTTGTGCGTCATGTAGCCGGCGATGGCGAGGGTATCGATGCCGTGCGAGGACAGCCACGCCGCCAGGTCGGTCCCGGTGAAGGCGCTGGCCATCGATTTCATGACATGGTGGTCGGCGGGACGCCGCGCCACTTCCTCATGGAGCTGCCAGTTGCGCGATCCCCTGGCAAAAACCGGCGCGGTCTCGGGCAGGTCGTGCTGGACCACGATCACCGGGATGCCGGCGGCGGATGCCGCGTCCATGGCCCGCCCGATGTTGGGCAGCGATACCGACACGGGCGGATGCTCGATCCTGAGGCTGCCGGTGAAATATTCGTTTTGCACATCGATGACGAGCAGTGCGCGCCTGGGTGATGACGACATGGCTTTCTCCTGGAGGTGGGTGGGTCGGCAGGGAAATCTCTCCCCGATGGCCGCCATTGTCGGCCGGTTCGCCGCCTGACGGCAGTGGCCCGAAGGCCATCTTCCGCTACAATCGGGCCATGCCATCCCCATCCTCAAGCACCCGCCCCGGACCCACGCGGATTGCCGTCGTCGCCTTCGACGGCATCACGCCTTTTCACCTGTCCGTGCCATCGCTGGTCTTCGGCAAGCTGAACGACCCCGAGGGCAAGCCCCTCTTCGACGTCTTCGCCTGTTCCATGGACCCGTCACCGATACGGACTTCCGCCGGCTTCGGCATCGCCATCGACGCCGACCTGTCTGCCCTGGCCGGCGCGGACATCGTGATGATGCCCACTTGGCACGATGACTGCCGCAAGGCGTCGCCGATTCTGCTCGACGCCTTGCGCGCCGCGCACGCGCGCGGCGCGCGCATGGTCGGCTTGTGCCTCGGCGCCTTTCCCCTGGCCGAGGCCGGCCTGCTCGACGGCAAGCCGGCAACGACGCACTGGGCGGCGGCCGGGCTGCTGGCCACGCGCTTTCCTAAGGTGAAGGTGGACCGGGACGTCTTATACATCGCCGACCCGGATGTGCTGACCTCGGCCGGCGTTGCGGCGGGACTGGATTGCTGCCTGCACCTGTTGCGGGAGCTGTGCGGAGCCGAGACGGCCAACCGCGTTGCCAGGCGGCTCGTCGTTGCCCCGCACCGGCAGGGAGGACAGGCCCAGTTCATCGAGCGGCCCGTTCCCGCCTCGCACAGCGACAACCGGTTTTCCCTGGTGCTGGATTGGGTCAACGGCCGCCTCGCGGAGGAACACAGCATCGATGCGCTCGCCCGGCGCGCGGCCATGAGCCGGCGCAACTTCACGCGCCACTTCAGGCAGGCGACCGGCATGTCGTTCAAGCAGTGGCTGCTCGCCCAGCGGCTGGGGCATGCGCAGCGCATGCTGGAGAACAGCGATGCGTCGATCGATGTCGTGGCCGCGGAAGCAGGGTTCGGCACGGCGATCTCGCTGCGGCAGCATTTCAAGACGGCGTTCCGCACGACGCCGTCGGCGTACCGGGTGTTTTTCCGGCAGGGGGGCTGAGTCGTCAAGGCGCGCGGAAGAACCGCGCGTCCCGCCTAATGCGACATCAAAACCGGCACCGTCATCGTCTCCAGCACGGTCCGCGTCACCCCGCCGAGCAGGATCTCGCGGAAGCGCGAATGTCCATAGCACCCCATCACGATCATGTCCGAACCCAGATCGGCCGCGAGAGACAGCAGGGCGTTTCCGGTATCCACTGGCGTCGACACCCGGCGCACCTCTACCTGGATGTCATGGCGCGCCAGGTAAAGCGCGATGTCGTCGCCGGCCTGGGCGCCATGCTTGCTGCCCGACTTCTCCGGATTGAAGACCGCCACGTCGACGACCTTCGCCGACTTCAGCAAGGGCAGGGCGTCGCCCAAGGCGCGGGTGGCGGCGGTGCCGGCATCCCAGGCGATCAGGGGACGGCGGCCGACGGTCTCGAACCGGCCCGCGAAGGGAACGATCAGGGTGGGGCGGCCGGAGTTGAGCACCACGTATTCGGGAAAGTCCGGCTGCAGGGCGCCCGCGTTGTTTTCCGGGTCGAACTGGGAGATCACCGCCAGGTCGCTGTAGCGCGCCCGCAAGCTGATGGCCGACGCCGCGTCATCGTTGAACAGCGTCGCTTCGTGGCTGCGGACGTCGGCATTGCGCACGATCCGGTCGAAGGATTCCAGCGCTTGCTCCGCGCGCGCGCGCAGCGCGACGCCGGCCTGCGACAGGTACTGGCTGGCGGTTGCGTCCAGATAGCCGATGGCGCCGGCGTCGTCGCTCATGCGGGTGATGCCGGTGGCTGCGCAGCCTGCCAGGTGGGCATGCTGCTGCGCGGCGATCGTGGCCGCCAGGCGGATGCGCATCTCGGCAGCAGGTGAATTGTCGACGTGGACCAGCACGGTCTTGTATGTCATGTAAGCCTCCCGATGGTTGTGTCAGGACGCAAGCGGATGTCTTGCATCGATGAATCACAGCTTACTGAGCCGGCCCCTGCCGTGTATTTGATCTGAGTCAAAAATTGCCGGGACCGTCCGGACCCGGCCAGGCGCCGCGCGGCAGAGCGCGCCGCGCGGAGTAGAATCGGCGCTGACCACACCCATCCGGAATCAAGATGAACGATCAACTATTGCCGCCCGCGGCCACGCCAGGTCAGCGACTCGACAGCGTCGACACGCCGGCGCTGCTGCTCGACCTCGACGCCTTCGAGCACAACCTCGACCTCATGCAGAAGGCGGCGCAATCCGCCGGGCGCCACCTGCGTCCCCATGCCAAGGCGCACAAGTGTCCCGCGATCGCCATGCAGCAGGTCGCGCGCGGTGCGGTCGGCATCTGCTGCCAGAAAGTCAGCGAAGCCATTCCCTTCATCAAGGCGGGCGTCGATGACATCCACATCAGCAATGAAATCGGCAGTCCGCGCAAGGCGGCGCTGCTCGCCGCCTTGCGCGGCAGGCCAGCATCAGCGTCTGCGTCGATGATGCGGTCCAGGTAGCCTGGCTGCAGGACGCGCTCGTGCAGGCGGATGCGCGACTGCAGGTGCTGATCGAGGCCGACGTCGGGCAGGGCCGCTGCGGCGTCGCGGACGCCGACGCCTGCCTGCGCCTGCTCGATGCCATCTCGGGCTGCGACAGGCTGGCGTTCGCCGGCCTGCAGGCTTACCAGGGCGGGGTGCAGCACGAGCGCAGCCATGCCGCCCGGCGCGACGGGGCGGCGCGCGCCGCGGAACGCGCGGCCGTCTTCGTCCTCGCCATCGAGCATGCCGGCCAGGCTTGTCCCATCGTGACGGGAGGCGGCACCGGCAGCGCGGAATTCGACCTGCACAGCGGCGTGTACACCGAGGTGCAGCCGGGATCTTACGTCTTCATGGATGCGGACTACGGGAGCAACGACTGGTCCGGGGCGCTCAGGTTCGAGCACAGCCTGTTCATCGCCGCCGGCGTGATGAGCCGCGCGCGTCCAGGGCGCGTGGTCGTGGATGCCGGATTGAAGTCGGTCGCGGTGGACAGCGGCCTGCCCCGGGTATTTGGCAGGGAAGGACTGGTTTACTTGCAGGCGAACGATGAGCATGGCATCGTCTCGGTCGATGCGGGCACGGCCGCGCCTGAATTGGCGGACATGCTGATGCTCGTTCCCGGGCACTGCGATCCGACCTTGAATCTGTACGATGAATTGATCGGGTTCCGCGACGGGGTGGTGGAAGCGGTATGGCCGGTTGCGGCGCGGGGGATGAGTCGGTGAAGGGAGGGTGCCGTCCTTCCCGCGCATCTCCGCCATTCCCGCCCACCTCTGTCATTCCCGCGAAGGCGGGAATCCCATCTCGCGTTTCTCCGGACAACCAAAATGGGATTCCCGCCTTCGCGGGAATGACAGACGCAAGTGCAGACGAATGACAGGTGCAGATGCAAGCGCAATCGCAAACGACCGGCGCTGCCGCGAACGAAGGAAATGATCTCTTCTACTGCACAAATACCACATCATCCTTGGGCTGCAGCGGAATCTTGATCGCCAGCGCCTTCACCGGCCCGTTGCTGACGATCGTGCCGGCATGCGCCGTGCCCTTCGGAATGATGATCAGGGTGCCCGGCTTGAATTCCTTCCGCTCGCCGCCGAGCCACATGGCGCCGCTGCCTTCGATGATGTACTGGATCTCGTCCGTCTTCGGATGGATATGCTTGGCCACGTTCCCCGATTGCACCGCGATGGTGGCGTTGTCGGTGGTGACGAGCGGGCGGTTGTTCATCTCGGGATTCGGCGTGCGTGCAAGATCGTCATGCTTCAGCGCCATCAGGTCGATCATTGCCGGCGCGAGCGGTGCGCCCTCGGCATGCGCGCCCGGCAGGACATGGGATAACAGGGGAGAGGCCACGACCCCGGCGAGGAAGGCGCCGGCGATGGAAAAGCTGATGACAACCTTGGATTGACGCATGCTGATTCCTTTCGTTGACGAATCGGGATGAAGACATCGGATGGACCGGGCCAGGGGACGGCCCGGTTCAGTGATGATTCTATACCTCTTCGATCACGCCTTCGGCGACGAACCTGTCGATCTCGGCGTCGCTGAAATCGTATTCCCTGAGCAGTTCGCGCGAATGTTCGCCGAGCATCGGCGCATGGCGGGTGATGCGGGTCGGCGTGTCGGAAAAATGCACCGGGCAGCCCAGCGCCTTGGTCGCGCCCGCCTGGGGATGCTCGAGGTCCACCACCATGTTGCGGGCGAGTGTCTGCGGATGGCTGAGCGCTTCGCCGATGGTATTGACCGGCCCCACCGGCACGCCGGCCGCGTCGAAGGCGGCGATCCACTCGTCGCGCGTGCGCGTGCGCAGCACCGCGGCCATGTCGCCGGTGAGCGCCTGCAGGTTCTGCATGCGCATGCTGTTGTCCTTGAAGCGCGGATCCTCGCGCCACTCCGGATGTCCCAGCACTTCGGCGATGCGTTCCCAGTTCGCCTGGTTGGCGCCGCCGATGTTGATCCAGCCGTCGCTCGCCTCGAAGGCCTGGTAGGGCGCGGTCAGGAGGTGCGCCGATCCGGTCGGTCCCACCGACTGGCCGGTGGCGAAATAGATCGCCGCGTGCCAGTAGGTCTGCTGGATCGCGGCTTCCATCAGCGAGGTGTCGACGACCTGGCCTTTTCCGGTCTTGAGCTTGTGCGCGTAGGCGGCCAGGATGCCGACCACCGCGAGAATGCCGGCATTGATGTCTGCGATCGAGTTGCCGGTCTTGACCGGCGGACCGCCGGGTTCGCCGGTGATCGACATCAGGCCGGAAAAGCCTTGCGCGATGAGGTCGAAACCGCCCTTGTCGGCGTAGGGGCCGTCCCGGCCGTAGCCGGACACCGAACAATAGATCAGGCCCGGGTTGACTTCCTTGAGAACCTCATAGCCGAGGCCGAGCTTCTCCAGGGTGCCGCGCCGGTAGTTTTCGGTCAGCACGTCCGCGTTCTTCACCATGCGCAGCAGGATGTCGCGTCCGCTCGCATGCTTGAGGTTGAGCGCGATGCCGCGCTTGTTGCGGTTGAGGATCATGAAGGGCGCGGATACGCCGTTGACGCGCGGCTCGCGGTAGCCGCGCGAGTCGTCGCCGCCGGGCAGCTTTTCCACCTTGATGACGTCGGCGCCCATGTCGGCGAGCATCATGCCGCAGGTCGGGCCTGCCATGATCTGCGCAAGCTCGAGCACGCGCATGCCGGCCAGCGGGCCGGGGTGGGGTTCTTTCTGCGGAGTTGTCATTGTCTGTCGGTCGGAATATCGGAATGCGTGATTCAGGAGCCGGTCCATTCCGGCCGTTTCTTTTCGAGGAAGGAGGTCACGCCGATCTTGAAGTCGCGGCTGCCGTAACACAGGCGCACGAGGTCGTCGCCCTCCGGCACGGATTCGGCAACGACACGCCGTATGGCTTCCTTGGATACCTTGAGCGTGACCGGCGCGAGCCTGGAAAGGTGCTTGCATATTTCCTGCACCTTGGCGTCGAGTTCATCCTGTTCGGCGAGGACGGTAACGAAGCCCGATTGGGCAGCCTCCTGCGCGGAAATCATGTCCGCCATCAGGAGCATGCGCTTGGCGCGCGCCACGCCCAGCGCCGCGACCACGCGCGCGGTGTTGGCCATGGACAGGCAGTTGCCCAGCGTGCGGGCGATCGGCAGGCCGAAGGAAGACTTCGGCGTGGCGATGCGGAAGTCGCAGGCGGCGCTGATCGCCAGTCCGCCGCCGATCGCCCAGCCGTCGATGATGGCGACGGTCGGCATGGGCAGGCGTTCGATCTGGCCTATCCTTTCATCGATGACCTTCTCATAGGCAATGCCGTCCTCGCCGCTCTGGAAGGACTGGAACTGCTCGATGTCGGTGCCGGCGACGAAGGCTTCGCCGCCCGCCCCCCGGAAGGTAACGACACGGATGTCGGCGCGGCCGGCGAGTTCGTTGCAGATGCGGCCCATTTCCTCGTACATCGCCCAGGTCATCGCGTTGCGCGCCTCGGGGCGGTCGATCAGGATGGAAGCAACGTTGTCCTGGATGGTCAGATGAACGCGGCCGGTGCTCATTGGGAGGTCCTGGTGAAAGTCATTGGTGGGAAGAGAGTCGTTATCGTCGCCTTTGTCATTCCCGCGAAGGCGGGAATCCCGTTTCGGTCGTCCGGAGAAGCGCGCAATGGGATCCCCGCCTGCGCGGGGATGATAGAAGCAAGCGGGGATGATGTTGTTAGTCGAATGCGCAGCTTGGCGCCCGGGATGCCTAAGCATCCCGGGCGCCATTCCATCATCAGGCCGAAGCCGGCCGGGGCTGCAGGGGTGCATGCAGCGTTTCATCGAACTTCTTGTCCGGACGCATGGCGAAGGCGACGATAGAGCCGAGCACCATCAGCGCCATCGATACGATGAAGGGCAGCTCCCAGTTGCCGGTCTTGTCGATCAGCAGTCCGCCGACCACCGGGCTGAGGATCGCGGCCAGCGCGGAACCGGTATTCATCATGCCGCTCGCGGTGCCCGAGAATTTAGGCGCGATGTCCATCGGGATGGACCACATCGGGCCGATGGTGAATTCGATAAAGAAGAAGCCGAGGCTCAGGCAGATCGCCGAGATCACCAGGTCGTGCACGAACATCAGCGGAACCAGCGAGGCCAGGGTCAGCAGCATGCAGATCACCACGAGGTTGCGGCGGGCGGTGTTGAGGCTGCCGGTCTTCTTCAGCAGGTGGTCGGACACGATGCCGCCGAGCGCATCGCCGATCACGCCGGCGAAGAAGACGCCTGCGGAAAAGATCGCCGACTTCTTGAGGTCCAGGTTGTAGCTGTGCAGGAAGTACTGCGGAATCCAGCTCAGGAACAGCCACAAAATCCAGCCGTAGCAGAAGTAGGTGATCGTCACGGGCATCATGCGCTTGAACAGCGGCATCCATGGCACCTTGGGACGGTCCTTGAAATGGCCGTATTCAGGCAGCTTGGCCAGCTCTTCCTTCGTGATGTTCGGATGGTCCGCCGGGTTGTCGCGGAATGCCCATGCCCACCATGCCACCCAGACCAGGCTCACACATCCGAGGACGACGAAGGACCCGCGCCAGCTGGTGGAGGCGATCAGGGCCACGACCAGCGGCGGAGTGACGGCATTGCCGACGCGGGCGAACGCGTGGGTGATGCCTTGCGCAAAGCCGCGCTTGTCGGGCGAGGTCCAGTTGGCCATGGCGCGCGTCGCGGTCGGGAAGGTCGCGCCTTCGCCGAGGCCGAGCAGCATGCGGGCGACGATCAGCGAGGCGAAGCCGCCGACCAGGCCGGTCAGGATGGTCGAGCCGGCCCAGATGATGGCGCAGACGGTCAGCGTCTTGCGCGGACCATACTTGTCGCCCAGCCAGCCGCCGATGATCTGGAACACGAGGTAGGGATAGGCGAACGCCGAGAAGACGAATCCGAGCTGGGTCTTGCTCAGGCCGAATTCCTTGCCGAAGTCCGCCGCGGCGGTGCTGACGTTGACGCGGTCAACATAGGTGATGAAATACATGACGCACAGCAGGATTAGCACGTGCGTGGTCGCGCGAGTGAGTTTCACGTTGTCTCCTCAATGGAAAGATATGCTTGCCGGCCCTCTTCAGGCAGCCTTGGCGAGCTTTTCGTTGTTGCCTGCGGTTGCCGTCAAGTGTTTCATTGCCGCCAGCACGCCGCCTTTCTGGTGCGGTACGCCGGCCACTTCGAATCCCATTTCCACGCCGGCCAGCGTGCCCATCAGGGTCAGGTCGTTGAAGTCGCCGAGATGGCCGATGCGGAATACCCAGCCGGACAGCTTGGTCAGGCCCTGGCCGAGCGACATGTTGAAGTTCTCGAGCACCGCCTTGCGGAAGGCGTCGGCGTTGTAGTGCTGGCCGGAGGCATCCCTGGGCATGACCACCGCGGTCAGCACGCCGCTGTACTCGGCCGGGTTCTGGCAAAGGATCTCCATGCCCCAGGCTTTCACCGCCTCGCGCGTGGCGGCGGCATGGCGCTGGTGGCGGGCGAAGACGTTCTGCAATCCTTCTTCCGCCAGCATGTCGCAGGCTTCGGACAGACCGTAGAGCAGGTTGGTCGCCGGGGTGTAAGGCCAGAAGCCGTTCTTGTTCGCTTCCAGGATCTCGCCCCAGCCCCAGTACGCCTTGGACAGGCCGGCCCGCTGGGATGCCGCGATCGCCTTGTCGGACACGGCGTTGAACGACAGGCCGGGCGGCAGCATCAAGCCTTTCTGCGAACCGCTGACGGTGACATCCACGCCCCATTCGTCATGGCGGTAATCAATCGAGCCGAGCGAGGAAATGGTGTCGACCAGCAGCAGGGCGGGGTGGTTCGCCTTGTCGATCGCGCGCCGGACCGCGGGGATGTCGGAGGTGACGCCAGTCGAGGTTTCGTTGTGCACCACGCACACCGCCTTGATCTTGTGTTCCTTGTCTTCCGCCAGGCGCGCCTCGATCTGGGCGGCATCCGCGCCGCGTCGCCAGTCGCCGCCGAGGAATTCCGCGTTCAGGCCCAGCTTGTCCGCCATCTTCTTCCATAGGGTGGCGAAGTGGCCGGTCTCGACCATCAATACGGTGTCGCCGGGCGACAAGGTGTTGACGAGCGCGGCTTCCCAGGCGCCGGTGCCGGATGCCGGATAGATCACGACCGGGTTCGCGGTCTGGAAAATCGTCTTGATGTCGGCGAGTACCTTTTTGCCGAGCGCCTGGAATTCTGGTCCGCGATGGTCAATCGTCGGATAATCCATGGCGCGCAGGATGCGATCGGGAACGGTGGACGGACCCGGGATCTGCAGAAAGTGGCGGCCGGCGGGATGGGAGTTGAGTTTTACCATGTTCGGGCAGGTAGTTGGGTGGACGGGAAGAAAAAGCATTTTGCATACAATATACCAAACCATCGTCATGTCAAGTATTTGCAGTCCCGGAAATGGAAATTCGGCAGTTTCGCGCGGATTTCACGCCGAATTTCGCCCTTAGAATGGCATTGCGGCAAGGCTGCATGTTGCCGGCCTGTGTTCTGCCCGGTTGAGTCAATCTAAAACTTTGGTATACAATATACGAAATCATGGACAGCCCAGTTAACTCCTCCTCGCCCATTCCCAAGATCGACCGCCAGGGCCTGTCGGCCGCGGTGACTTCCCGCCTGCGGGACATGATCGTGGAAGGCACGCTTGCCGCCGGCACCCGGCTCAACGAGCGAATGCTTTGCGAGCAGCTGAACGTGTCGCGCACGCCCTTGCGCGAGGCGTTCAAGACGCTCGCGGTGGAGGGCCTGATCGTGCTGCAGCCCAACCGGGGCGCGGTGGTGGCGCAGATGTCCATCGTCGAGATCGAGCAGACCTTCGAGGTCATGGCGGCGCTGGAGGCCTTGTCGGGCGAACTTGCCTGCGCGCGCGCCACCGACGGGGAAATCGCGGAAATCAAGGCCCTGCATTTCGAGATGCTGGCCGCCCATACCCGGCGCGACCTGCCGTCCTACTACAAGCTCAACCACGCGATCCACGATCGCATCAATGCCGCCGCGCGCAATCCCGTGCTGACGGATACCTACCTGCAGATGAATTCGCGCATCCAGAGCCTGCGCTTCCGGTCCAACTTCAACCAGGACAAGTGGGACGCCGCCGTCAAGGAACACGGCGCGATGCTGGAGGCACTGGAAAGGCGCGACGCGCGGGCCCTGCGCGAGGTGCTGCAGCAGCATCTGCACAACAAGCGCGACGCCGTCATCGCCGTGATGCGCGAGGCGCAGGAAACCCTGCGGGCGGCCCCGCCTGATTCCCCTTAGGAGAACTTCAAGATGAACGCTTCGGTCCCTTCCAACGTCCTGCTTTCCGCCGACGTGCAATCGCGGCTGGACAACCAGCAGCTGGCGGCGAGGCTGGCGAAGGAGACCGCGGGCGAAGTCTTGTTCGACCGCCTGTCGCGCGGGCGCTATTCGACCGATGCATCGATCTACCAGATCGAACCGGTCGGCGTATTCGTGCCCCGCACTGAAGACGATGTCGCCACGGCGATGGCCATCGCGCGCGACGCGCGCGTGCCGGTGCTGCCGCGCGGCGCAGGCACCAGCCAGTGCGGCCAGACGGTGGGCGCTGCGCTGGTGATCGACAACAGCAAGTACCTCAAGAAGGTCGTCGACTTCGACAAGGAAGCGATGACCGTCACCGTGCAGCCCGGCATCGTGCTCGACCACCTGAACGCCTGGCTCAAGCCCAATGGCCTGTGGTTCCCGGTGGATGTATCGACCGCGGCGCAGTGCACGATCGGCGGCATGGCAGGCAACAACTCATGCGGTTCGCGCAGCCTCCACTACGGCAACATGGTGCACAACGTCCTCGCCATCGATGCCTGGCTGTCCGATGGCACCGGCGCCCGCTTCGAATCTCTCGACGCGATGCGCGCCGGCGCGTCGGGACGCATGCGCGGACTCATCGACACCATCGCTGCCATCGCCGGACGGGAACATGAGGAAATCGCGGCACGCTACCCGCGCGTGCTGCGCCGGGTCGGCGGCTACAACCTCGACGTATTCCATCCGCAATCGGAGCGGCCGTACACCGCCGACGGCAGCGTCAACCTCGCCCACCTGCTGGTCGGCTCCGAAGGCACGCTCGCCTATTCGCGCCAGGTGACGCTGAAGCTGGCGCCGCTGCCCAAGTCCAAGGCGCTCGGCATCGTCAACTTCACGAACTTCAACAAGGCGATGGACAGCACGCGGCACATCGTCAGGCTGCGGCCGGTCGCTGTCGAACTGGTGGACCGCACCATGATCGAACTCGCGCGCGGCAACCCGGCGTTTCGCCAGACGATCGAGAAGGCCTTGATCGGTTCGCCGGACGCCATCTTGCTGGTGGAGTTCGCCGGCGAAGACAAGGCGGAGCAGGTGCGCAAGCTGAAGGACCTGGTCGCGCTCATGGGCGACCTCGGCCTGCCGGGCACGGTGGTCGAAATGCCCGACGAAAAGGAACAGAAGGAATTGTGGGAAGTCCGCAAGGCCGGGCTGAACATCATGATGAGCCTGAAGGGCGACGGCAAGCCCGTTTCCTTCATCGAAGACTGCGCGGTGCCGCTGGAGCACCTCGCCGAGTACACCGACCGCCTCACCGAAGTCTTCGCCAGGCATGGCACCCGCGGCACCTGGTACGCCCATGCGTCCGTCGGCACGCTGCACGTGCGGCCCATCCTCGACATGCGCCGCGACGGCAGCGCCAAGATGCGCGCCATTGCGGAAGAGGCCGGTGCGCTCGTGCGCAAGTACAAGGGCGCCTTCTCCGGAGAACATGGCGACGGCCTCGTGCGCAGCGAATGGGTGGACTGGCAGTTCGGCGAACGCATGATGAATGCCTTCCGCGAGATCAAGGATGCCTTCGATCCGCAGGGACTCATGAATCCCGGCAAGATCGTGCGCGCCACCAAAATGGACGATGCCTCCCTCTACCGCTTCAAGCCGGGCTATGCCGAGCTTCCATTGAAGACTGCGCTCGACTGGTCGGCATGGAACGTGAAGGCCGATCCCGTAACCGAGCAGGTCAGCGCGCCCGGCACCGGCGGCGATGCCACCGGCGGCTTCGCCAAGGCGATCGAGATGTGCAACAACAATGGTCATTGCCGCAAGTTCGACGGCGGCACGATGTGCCCGAGCTACCGCGTCACCAAGGACGAGCAGCACCTGACCCGGGGTCGCGCCAACTCGCTGCGCCTCGCGGTCTCCGGCCAGCTCGGCCCCGATGCCTTCACCTCCGATGCCCTGTACGACACCATGGACCTGTGCGTCGGCTGCAAGGGATGCAAGCGCGACTGCCCGACCGGCATCGACATGGCGCGCATGAAGACGGAATTCCTGTACCACTACCGGCGCAAGCACGGCATGCGACTCAAGGACAGGCTGGTGGCCGGGCTGCCGCGCTACGCGCCGCTGGCCTCGCGTCTCGCGCCGCTGTTCAACCTGCGCGATGCGATCCCCGGCGTCGCCGGCCTGACTGAAAAATGGCTGGGCTTCAGCGCCAGGCGCAAGCTTCCCCAATGGCGCACCGACACCTTCTTGTCACGCGCCAAGGCCGCGCAGCCAACCCGAGGCGTGGCCGAGGCAGGCGAGGTAGTCTTGTTCGCCGATACCTTCAACAATTACTTCGAAGCCGAAAACGCGCATGCCGCGCTGCGCGTGCTGGAGGCGGCGGGTTACCGCGTGCACCTGGCGCGGGCGGCGGGGGAGTCGCGTCCGCTGTGCTGCGGCCGCACCTATCTTGCGGCGGGCCAGGTCGACGAGGCGAAGCAGGAGGCACGCCGCACCCTCGATGCCTTACTGCCCTTCGTCCGGCGCGGCGTGCCGGTAGTCGGGCTCGAACCTTCCTGCCTGCTGACGATGCGCGATGAATTCCTCGCCTACGGCTTCGGCGAAGAGGCCAGGGCACTGTCGGAATCCGCACTACTTTTCGAGGAATTCCTGGCGCGCGAAGCCAGGGCCGGCAAGCTGAAGCTCGCGCTCAAGGCCTTGCCGCAATCGACCGCGCTGCTGCACGGCCATTGCCACCAGAAGGCCTTCGACGCGGTGAAGCCGGTGCAGGTGGTGCTCGGCCTCATTCCCGGCCTGCAGGTCAAGCTGATCGAAAGCAGCTGCTGCGGCATGGCGGGAAGCTTCGGCTATGAGGCGAAGCATTACGATGTGTCGATGAAGATGGCGGAACAGTCCCTGCTGCCAGCCGTCCGCGAAGCCGGCACGAACGCGCTGATCGTGGCCGACGGCACGAGCTGCCGCCACCAGATTGCCGATGGCGCGCAGCGCGAAGCCGTCCACGTCGCGCGCGTGCTCGAGGCGGCGCTGGCCTGAGAGACCGGGGATGGCGGGCATCACCGCTTCCTGCGGCATCCCCGTCAGGCTCACCCTTCGGCGAGTGCGTCTTCGCCGGCCTGCTGCAGCCACGCGCGCGGAGACAGGCCCATCCGTTCCGTGAACATGCGGGTGAAGGCCGGCTGGCTGGCGTATCCAACGCGCTGGCAGACATCCTTCACCGGCACGCCCCTGCGCAGGAAGTCCTTGGCCAGCGACAGGCGCCACTCTGTCACGTACTCGCCCGGCGGGATGCCGATGACTTCATGGAAATAATCCGCGAACTTGCTGCGTGACATGCCAGCGGTACGGGCCAGCGCTTCGATGGGCCAGGGTTGGCGCGGATGTTCATGGATGGCAGCGAGAGCCTTCGATAATCGTCCGTCAAGCAAGCCCACCAGCGTGCCGGATGGCATGTTCCGGTGCTGCATATCATGCCGGATCAGCTGCACGATCAGCACGTCGCACAAACGGTCGAGGATCATGTCCTGCCCTGTCTCCGGCGTCTCCGCTTCCTCGAACAACATTTCGATGCTGCGTGCCAGCGTGGGTGCTTGACCCAGCGGCAGGCAGATCACTTCCGGCAAGGCACGCGCCATCAGGTTATGGTTGCCGCCCTCGAAAAAGACTTCCGCGCACAGGAGTTGCGCCTCGCCGATGGCATCGAGCGCGTGGCTCAGCCCGCGCGGATAGAAAATCAGCGCCGGCCCATCCACCCGAAGGTCGGCCGACTCC
This sequence comes from Noviherbaspirillum galbum, assembly GCF_010974945.1. GTDB lineage: Bacteria > Pseudomonadota > Gammaproteobacteria > Burkholderiales > Burkholderiaceae_D > Noviherbaspirillum > Noviherbaspirillum galbum. The sequence goes on from NZ_JAAIVB010000065.1 coordinate 93,959, forward strand.
GCATGGGAAAGCACGATGGCGCCGGAGCGGACGATGTGCAAATGCCCTGTCTTTCCGTCGTTGACAAAACGGTTCGAACCGCAGAAGCGCGCGTTGAAAAACACGTGTGACCGGAATGCGTGCCTCCCGATCAGCCGGGAAATCTTGTCCATGGCGAGATGTCACGAGGGAAAGCGGGCGCGCTGCACGAAGCCGTAGCGCGCCTGGAAATTGCCGTGCGGTATGAAACAAATGTTTATACATGGTTTTTCAGAAGCTTTCACGCTTTTGACGGAGCAAAAGGAGACAAATCATTGTCATTGGTTCGTGGCCCGAGCCGGATGGGGCAATCTTCAAATGGAAACCCGACGCGCTCAGTTCTGCGGCAGGGTTCGCAACACGCGGAAAAACTGATGGCGATTGGCAGCGGAAAAGAAAGCAGGAATGGCAAGCCTTTGGACGTGGAGGGAGGCAACCAGAGCGCCGGGATCCCGGCATCGGGAGAGGTGGAAGGCAACAGCTTTTCCCCCCAGGGCAATCCCGGCTTCCATCACTGGCAATCGAGCTTCATCACCGAGCCCGGACTGGAAGACCGGGGCAATATCTTCTTCGCGGCGGTCGAGATGACGCGCATGCCGATGGTCGTGACCGACCCCAACCAGCCGGACAATCCCATCGTCTTTGCCAACAAGGCCTTCCTTGACCTGACGGAATACCCCGAAGACCAGATCATCGGCCGCAACTGCCGCTTCCTGCAAGGCAAGGACACCGATCCTGGCACCGTCCGCGAAGTCCGCACGGCGCTTGCCGAACACAAGGCGGTCGCGGTCGACATCCTCAACTACAAGGCCGACGGCACGCCCTTCTGGAACGCGCTGTTCATCGGCCCGGTGTTCGACAGGGAAGGCAGGTTGCTCTACTACTTCGCCTCCCAGCTCGACATTACCCGGCGGCGCTTTTCCGAGCAGGCCTATTTGCAGGCGCAGAAGATGGAAGCCATCGGCCAGCTGACCGCCGGCCTGGCGCACGATTTCAACAACCTGCTGCAGATCGTGTCGGGCAATCACGAGCTGGCGACGGCCCAGGTCGCGGCCGGCGACGATCCTTCCGAAGCCATCTCCCGCGCCAGCGCCGCCGTGCAGAAAGCCTCGCGGCTGACGACCCAGCTGCTGACCTTCGCCCGCAAGCAGCGGCTCGAGCCGAAGCGCGTCAACCTCAATTCCGTGGTGGTCGAATTCAGCGACATGCTGGTGCGCACGCTCGGCGACAAGGTGGACCTGTCGCTCGACCTGAAGCCGAACGTGCCTCATTGCACGCTCGATCCCATCCACTTCGAGATGGCGCTGCTGAACGTGCTGATCAATGCCCGCGACGCCATGCCTGATGGCGGCAAGGTCACCATCGGCACGTCCATCCTCGACGAACAGGAAAGGGTCGACGCGCATGAATTGCCGCCGGGGACGTATGTGGTCATCTGCGTGATCGACGAGGGAAGCGGCATGACGCCCGAGGTCGCGGCGCGCGCCACCGAGCCTTTCTTTACCACGAAGGGCCCGGGCACCGGGCTCGGCCTCGCGATGGTTTATGGCTTCGTGCGCCAGTCGCAGGGGCGGCTCGAGATCGAAAGCAAGCCCGTGAAGGGAACGACCATCCGCATGATCTTTCCCGCGACGGAGCGCGTGGCGCGCACCGCGAACGCCGATGCCGCGAGAAGGCAGGGCGACCGGGGCGGCGCGAAATGGAGTCCCGATGCCGTCGTCAACCCCAGGACCATCCTCGTGGTCGACGACAGCCAGGATATCCGCGAGCTGGTCGAATCGTTCCTGTCGGCGCGGGGATACCGCGTGATCACCGCCGCCAGCGGAGAGGAAGCGTTGACGCTGGTGGAGCGCTATGGCGACATCGACCTGCTGTTCACCGACGTCATCATGCCCGGGGGGATGAACGGCTTCCAGCTCGTCGACCGACTGCGCCAGCGCATCCCCGCGCTGCCGGTCCTGCTCGCCACGGGCTACATGGAAGAGCTGCCCCGGTCGCCGGACGACGATGCGCGCCTGCACGTCATGAGCAAGCCGTTCAAGCTTGCCGATCTCGGCGAGCGTATCCAGGCCTCCCTGCTTCCCGGCGGCGCGCCGAAGCCGGCGGGCAGCTATCGCCACGAGGGCTGATTCCGCGCGGCGCCGGCATGCTGCCCGGTCCCCTTCAGTCCAGCGCGTGCGAAGCCGGCACGCCGGCTGTCCCCAGGCCCAGCCTCGAGAAAAGCTCGGCCCGCTGCAGGTGCGTCAGCTCGCCCATGTCGGACAGGATCTTGCCGACCGGCCGGCTGATCTCGGGCACCTGCGGGCGGGCGCGGTCATCGTAGCCATAGCGCACCTTGATCTCTTCCATCGCCTCGGGGCGCGGCAGCGTGGCGATGAGGTCGATGAGTTCGGCAAGGTTTTCCTCGCTGGCAACTTCGGCGGCGGCGCATAGGACTCGCATGCTGGCACGGCTGATCGTCAGGAGGTCGTCCTTCGAAATTTCCAGTTCGAGGATGAACCGGCGCGCCACCTTCATGTACTGGCGCGCGGCCTGCGGGTGGATGCCTTCCTCGAGCAGGAAGCCGCGGAAGGTCTGCGCGGCGGCGCGGCCGCGCCAGTCGCCGGTATCCTCGAGAACGCAGAGCATTGCGCCCATGCGGATCTTCTGGAACCCGATATGGCGGTGCACGCGGGTGGTGAGCTGGTACAGGTCGGTGTTCAAGTCGGATGTGGTCATCGTTGCTGGCAAAAAGGAAATTGCGGGACCCGGCCCGGGCATGTCGGAGACTGACCAGGCTATGTGTTGGATATGGGGACGGGAGCCCGGAATGCCAGCGGAATTTTCGCGAAAAACATTGAAAAATCAACGGGTTGCAATGAGTTTCGGAAAGGATGGCCTGGATGGCGGAGCCTCTGCCTGCAAGGAAAACATTGCCTCTGCACCGGGCAATGAATGAGAGCGTTTTGCCGCGAAGGGCAAGGATCGGGGGGAATGCGGGAAGGGGGGAACGGCGGGGCATACTTCGCTGCGATGCCGGCTTCCCGGCAAGTTGCGGGAGGCCGGCATGGCGCGCCCGGGCGGGGATGCCCGGGCAGGCACTGCTTATTTGGGCAGTGAACCTTCCACGCCCTTCACGTAGAACTTCATTTCCTTCAGGAAGGCGTCTTCGGCCGACTTGCCGGCGGGCAGGACCTCCTTGCCGGACTGGTCGACCAGCGGGCCGTTGAACACGCCCTTGCCGGCGGCAAGGTCGGCCTTGCGGTCGGCGACCAGCTTCTTCACGTCGTCAGGCAGCGCGGCGTTCAGGTTCACCAGGTCGATGGCGCCTTCCTTCACGCCCCACCAGGTCTCGCCGCTCTTCCAGGTGCCGTCGATGACCGATTGCACCGACTTCTTGTAGTACGGCGCCCAGTTGATCACGGCGGAGGCGAGGTGGGCCTTCGGTCCGAACTTCGACATGTCGGAATCCCAACCGAACGCATACACACCCTTCTCTTCCGCGACCTGCAGCGTGGCGGGCGAATCGGTGTTCTGGATCAGCACGTCCACGCCCTGGTTGATCATCGAGAGGGCGGCATCGCGTTCCTTCGGCGGATCGAACCAGTTCGACACCCACACCGCGCGCGTGCTGACGTTCGGGTTGACCGACTGCGCGCCCAGCGTGAAGGCGTTGATGTTGCGGATCACTTCGGGAATCGGGAAGGAGGCGACCACGCCGAGTTTGTTCGACTTGGTCATCTTGCCGGCCACCACGCCCGCGAGGTACGCGCCCTCGTAGGTGCGGCTGTCGTAGATGGACATGTTGGGCGCGGTCTTGTAGCCGGTGGCATGCTCGAACTTCACGTCCGGATATTGCTTCGCCACTTTGAGCATTGGCTCCATGTAGCCAAAGGAGGTCGCGAAGATCAGCTTGTTGCCCTGTTCGGCGAGGTCGCGGATGACGCGTTCGGCGTCGGCGCCCTCGGGTACCTTTTCCACGAAGGTGGTCTTTACCTTGTCGCCGAGATCGGCTTCCACCGCCTTGCGGCCGAGGTCATGGGCGAAGGTCCAGCCCGCATCGGCGACGGGACCGACGTAGATGTAGCCCACCTTCAGCGGTTCGCCCTTGGCGGCGGCTGCCGGTGCGCTGGCCGGCGCTGTTTCCGCCTGCTTGGGTTCTTCCTTCTTTCCGCAGGAGGCCAGCACGATGCCGGTGCATGCGAGCGCGGCGAAACGCACCAGGGTGCGGCGCTTGACGTTGTCGATCATAGGTTTCCTTCAGTTGAACAAAGGGGGTTGGATGCCGTTTTCCACTTGGCAAGTTCCGGTCCAGATCGTAGCTGAACGACAGCAAGTGAACAACTGTCAATTGTATCAATTTCATCTGTCCGAACATGTCCTCTTTTGGAAACCGCGCGACGGACGCACGCCGGGAAAGTTTTCCATGTGGCCAGCAAGCCGCTTGCGAAAGGCGTAATATTTCTTGCGCAATCCCGCCTGCGCCGCACCAGGCGCAAGCCTCCGCCCGTACCGATCACAACAAGGAGACAATGCATGGCAACATTGAACGTCAATGGCAAGACCAGGGAGTTCGAGGCGGAGGACGATACGCCGCTGCTCTGGGTACTGCGCGAACAGCTGGGACTGACGGGCACGAAGTACGGTTGCGGCATCGCCCAGTGCGGCGCCTGCACGGTCCACATCGATGGCGAACCGACCCGCAGCTGCGTGCGCCCGGTCTCGACGGTTCCTGCCAATGCGAAGATCGTTACCATCGAAGGCCTGTCGCCCGATGGCTCGCATCCGCTGCAGAAAGCCTGGGTCGCGCTCGACGTTCCGCAATGCGGCTTCTGCCAGTCCGGGATGCTGATGGCCGCCTCGGCGCTGCTCAAGGAAAAGCCCAATCCCACCGACGCGGACATCGATGCCGCAATGACCAACATCTGCCGCTGCGGCACGTACAACCGGGTCCGCGCCGCCATCAAGGTCGCCGCCCGGGGCATCGATCCGAAGAGCGCGGGCCTCGACATCCAGCACGTGGAAAGGAGCGCCACATGAGCCGCGCCCCCGCCACGCAAGCCACCCAGCCGGATCGTTCCCGCCGCCGCTTCCTGAAAAGCTCCGCCGCCACGGCGGCCAGCCTGGTCGTCGGCTTCCATGTGCCCTTCCTGCGGAATGCGAATGCGCAGGCGAGCACCGGCACGCCCGAGGTGAATGCCTGGGTCGTTGTCAGGCCCGACGAGACGGTCGTCATCCGCGTGGCGCGTTCGGAAATGGGGCAGGGCTCGCTCACCGGCCTGGCGCAGCTCGTCGCCGAGGAACTGGAATGCGACTGGGCCAGGGTCACCACCGAATATCCCACGCCGGGCCAGAACCTCGCGCGCAACCGCGCCTGGGGCAACTTCTCCACCGGCGGCAGCCGCGGCATCCGCGAATCGCATGAATACGTGCGCATGGGCGGCGCCACGGCGCGCGCCATGCTGGTCCAGGCGGCGGCCGAGGAGTGGAAGGTGGCGCCCGCCGAATGCCGCGTCGCCAATGGCGTCATCAGCCATCCGAACGGCCGAAGCACCACCTTCGGCAAGGTCGCCGGAGCAGCCTCCAGGCTCGCGCCGCCCAAGGACATCAAGCTCAAGGATCCCAAGGACTGGAAGCTCGCCGGCAAGCGCCTCGCGCGCCTCGACACGATCGACAAGACCACCGGCAAGCAGGTCTATGGCATGGACCTCGCGATGCCCGGCATGCTCAATGCCGCGATCCGCGATTGCCCGGTCTTCGGCGGCAAGATCAAGAGCATCAAGGCCGATGCAATCATGAACCGGCCGGGCGTGAAGAAGGTTGTGCGGGTCGGCGACAGCGCCGTGGCGGTGGTGGCCGATACCTGGTGGCGCGCCAAGACAGCGCTCGACGCCCTGCCGATCGAATGGGACAACGGCCCGAACGCCTCACTCTCCAGCGCGGACATCGCCCGCATGCTGCGCGAGGGATTGGATGCGCCCGACGCCGTCGTCGGCAACCAGAACGGCGATGCCGCCGGCGCGCTTGCGGGTGCCGCGCGCCGCATCGAGGCGGTCTACTCCTATCCGTACCAGAACCACGCCACGATGGAAACGATGAACGCCACGGCACGCTGGACGCCGGAGCGCTGCGAAGTGTGGACGCCGACCCAGAACGGCGAAGCCGCGCTCGCGGCCGCCGCCGAAGCGGCCGGCCTGCCGCCATCCAGGTGCGAGGTCTACAAGCTCCACCTCGGCGGCGGATTCGGCCGGCGCGGCGCGGTGCACGACTGGGTGCGCCAGGTGGTGGCGATCGCGAAGGAAATGCCGGGCACGCCCATCAAGATGATCTGGACCCGCGAAGAAGACATGCTGCATGGCCGCTACCATCCGGTCACGCAATGCAAGCTGAGCGCCGGCCTCGATGCCCAGGGCAATGTCACCGCGCTGCACATGCGCCTGTCGGGGCAGTCCATCCTCGCCGGCATCGCGCCGCAAAACATCCAGAACGGCAAGGATCCGGTGGCGTTCCAGGGTCTCAACCCGCCCGGTCCCGAAGCCTCCATCGGCTACAGCTTTCCCAACCTGCTGATCGACCATGCGATGCGCAACCCGCCGGTGCCGCCGGGTTTCTGGCGCGGCGTCAACCTGAACCACAACGCGATCTACCTCGAGTGCTTCCTCGACGAGGTGGCGCACGCGACCAAACAGGACCCGCTGGCGCTGCGCCGCAAACTGATGGCCAACCATCCCAAACATCTCGCCGTGCTCAATGCCGCCGCGGAACGCGCCGGCTGGGGCAAACCGCTGCCGAAGGGCGTTTATCGCGGCCTGGCGCAGACCATGGGCTTCGGCAGCTATGTCGCCGCGGTCGCGGAAGTGTCGGTCAGCGACGACGGCAAGCTCAAGGTGCATCGCATCGTTGCCGCCACCGATCCGGGACATGCCGTCAATCCGCAGCAGATCGAGGCGCAGGTGGAAGGTTCCTTCGTCTACGGCCTGTCGGCCATGATGTACGGCGAATGCACGCTGAAGGACGGCCGCATGGAACAGGACAACTTCAGCACCTACCCGGTCATGAAGATGGACGAGATGCCGCGCGTCGAAACCGTGCTCGTGCCCTCGGGCGGCTTCTGGGGCGGCGTCGGCGAACCGACCATCGCGGTCGCCGCGCCGGCTGTGCTCAATGCCATCTTTGCCGCCACCGGTAAGCGCATCCGCGATCTTCCGCTGAAGAACCACAGTCTCAAGCGGACATGACCGGAGCCATGGCGGCATCCCTGGGCGCGGCCTTCGCCTTGCTGCTCGCGCCGGGCGGCGCGGCCGCGCAGCAGGCGGATGAGCCGGGCGATCCGGCGCGCGGCCGCGCGATCGTCGCCAGCAGGCAGGCGGGCCTCTGCCTGCTCTGCCATGCCGCGCCGATCGCCGAAGAACGCTTCCAGGGCAACCTCGCACCCGATCTCGCGGGTGCGGGCAAGCGCTGGAGCGAAGGCGAGCTGCGCCTGCGCATGATGGACGCCGCCGCCTTCAATCCCGACACCATCATGCCTTCCTATGCCAGGACGGAAGGCTTCAACCGCGTCGCGCCGGCGCTCGCCGGCAAGCCCTTGCTGACGCCTCGGCAGATCGAAGACGTGGTTGCCTATTTGCGGACCCTGCAATGACACTGACGCATCACACCAAGGGAGCAACCGGCGCGAACGCCATGCGCAGGCTGGTGCTGGCGGCCGGCATGAGCTTGCTCGTGCGTCCGGCGTCGGCCACGCCGCAGACGCTGGACGCGGCGATCCGCGCCTTCACCGGCGGCGCGCAGCTGGGCGCGGGCAAGGTCGTGCTCGACGTGGCGCCGCTGGTCGACAATGGCAACGTGGTTCCGCTGTCGGTGCGGGTCGACAGCCCCATGAGCGCCGACAATCACGTCACCGACATCGCCGTGTTCAACGAACGCAATCCCCAGTCCGATGTCGCGCGCTTCAGGCTCGGTCCGCGTGCCGGCAAGGCGGAGGTTTCCACCCGCATCCGCCTCGCAACCTCCCAGAAGCTGACCGCGATCGCGCGCTTCAGCGACGGCAGCTTCCAGGCCCAGACCGTGGACGTGATCGTTACCCTGGCGGCTTGCATCGAAGGAGAGGCGTGACCATGGCGCGCGCCCTGATCACCATGCCGAAGACGGCCAGGAAAGGGGAGATCATCGACATCCGCGCCCTGATCGCCCATCCGATGGAAACCGGATACCGGCCTGGCGCGGACGGCCGCATCCTGCCGCGCAACATCATTGTCCACTTCTCGTGCCGCTATGGCGATATCGAAGTCTTCAGCGCCGACCTCTACCCGGCCATTGCCGCCAATCCCTACATTGCCTTTCACACGGTCGCTACCGAAAGCGCTGTCCTGAGCTTCCGGTGGGAAGGCGACAATGGCTTCGACCAGACCGAACGCATGGAACTCACGGTGAATGGCTAACGAGGTCTTGCCCGTCGCGCTCCTCGCCAGCGTCCTCGCGCTGGCCGGGGTGCTCGCGGCTTCTCCCTCTTTGTCCGCCGAGCGCCGTTCCGGCTACGAGGACATGGGACCGGCCATCCAGGCGATGCAGCGCGACGATGCCCAGAACCCGGCGACGCTGTGGGTCAAGGAAGGCGAGCTGATGTGGGGAACCAGGACGGGTCGGGCGCAGCGCTCATGCGCCGATTGCCATGGCGAGGCCGAGCGTGGCATGAAGGGTGTCGCTGCGCGTTATCCGGCGTTCGACCCGGCCCTCGGCAAGCCGCTCACGCTTGCGCAGCGCATCAACCAGTGCCGCACGCAGCGCCAGCGGGCGGAAGCGCTCGCGCCGGAAAGCGACGGCATGCTGCAGCTCGAAAGCTTCGTCGCCCTGCAGTCGCGCGGCATGCCCATCGTGCAGCAGGATCCGCGCCTGCAAACCCATCGTGACCGCGGCGAGGCCTTGTTCCGCCAGCGGCTCGGCCAGCTCAATCTCTCCTGCGCCCAGTGCCACGACGAGCGCGCCGGCCTGCGTCTCGGCGGCACGCCGATTCCGCAGGGGCATCCGAACGGCTATCCGCTGTACAGGCTGGAATGGCAGGCGGTCGGTTCTCTCGGCCGGCGTTTGCGAAATTGCATGACGGGCGTGCGTGCGGCGCCTTACGCTGTCGATGCGCCGGAAATGACCGATCTCGAAATCTTTCTCAAGTGGCGCGCGCGCGGCATGGCGATGGAGTCGCCCGCCGTGCGGCCATGAAAGGATCCTGGATGAAGACCTTCTTTCCTGCCCTGTTGCTGATCATGACCGGCATGCCGGCGGCGCTTGCACAGACCGCACCCGTGCAAGCGGTATCCGACCGGCAGTTCGCCCGCCAGATCGCCGCCACTTGCGCCGGCTGCCATGACACCAATGGCCATGCGCAGGGTAACGCCATCCCGTCGCTGGCGGGAAGAAGCCGGGAAGAACTCACGGCCCAGATGCAGGCCTTCCGCAGTGGCGCGCGGCCCGGCACCATCATGCAGCAGCTCGCCAAGGGATATTCCAGCGAGCAGATCGACGCCATCGCGGCGTATCTCGCGGCGCAATCGCGCGAATCCGCCAAGGGGAGCCAACAGTGAAGCGGCGCGCATTCCTCAAGACGGCGGGCGCATCCGCCACCTGGGCGCTGGCGGGCTGCGCCAGCATCGGCAATTGCGCCCGGCCGCAGGTCGTGGTGGTGGGCGGCGGTTTCGGCGGCGCCACGGCCGCGAAATACCTGCGCCTCTGGAGCGAAGGTGGCATCGACGTCACGCTCGTCGAACCCAATCCCCGCTTCGTTTCCTGTCCCTTGTCGAATCTCGTGCTCGGCGGCCATCGCACGCTGGACGACCTCACGCTGGACTACGATGCCTTGCCGCGCCGTTACGGCGTCAGGCTTGTCCATGCCAGCGTGGCCGAGGTCAGGCACGACCGGCGGGAAGCCGCGCTGTCCGATGGCACGGTGCTGCGCTATGACCGCATCGTGCTTTCGCCCGGCGTGGAGTTCATGTTCGACGCCTTGCCGGCGTTGTCCTCGCCCGCCGCCCGCAACCAGGTCGTACATGCGTGGAAGGCCGGGCCGCAGACGCTGGCCCTGCGCAGGCAGCTCGAAGCCATGCCGGATGGCGGCGTGTTCGTGATGACGGTGCCCCCGCAACCCTATCGTTGCCCGCCCGGCCCCTATGAACGCGCCTGCCAGGTCGCCACTTACTTCCAACGCGCGAAGCCGCGTTCCAAGGTGCTGATCCTCGATGCCAATGACGACGTCGTTTCCAAGGGCGCGCTGTTCAAGCGCATCTGGGCGGAGCGCTATCCGGGCATGATCGAATACCAGCCGCAGTTCCGGCTCGCGGATGCCGACCTGCCCAATGCCGCCGTCATATCCGAGCTTGGCGACAGGGTACGGGCCGACGTGCTCAACCTCATACCGCCGCAGCGGGCCGGCGACATCGCGTTGCAGGCCGGCGTCGCCAATGCCAACGGCCGCTGGTGCCATGTCGACTTTCGTTCCTTCGAGTCGACGCGCATGCCCGGCGTGCACGTGCTGGGCGATGCCATCCAGGTGGCGCCGCTGATGCCGAAGTCGGGGCACATGGCGAACCAGCACGCCAAGGTATGCGCCGGGGCCATCGTCGCTGCGTTCGAGGGACATGAGATGGCCGGCTCGCCGGTGATCAACAATACCTGCTACAGCTTCGTCACCGGCAAGGAAGCAATCCATGTCGCGTCGGTGCATGCCTACGATGCCGCGGCGCGGAGCCTGATCGTGGTGCCGGGGTCCGGCGGATTGTCACCAGGCGCAAGCGAGCTCGAAGGGCGGTATGCCGGCGACTGGGCCAGGAATATCTGGAGCGACATGCTGGCCTGACGGCCAGCGAAGGTCCGGCTCAATGAATCGGCTTGACGAACAGGCCGATAGTCAGCGCCACCCCGATGCATACGATCGCCACCCGCAGCACCTTCTCGTTCACGCGATGCAGCGCCCACGACCCCATCAGTCCGCCGACGATCGCCCCGCCGCCGAGAATGAGCGCCTGCGGCCAGTGTAGTTGCGGCGAAGTCACGAAGAAGGCGACCGCGGCCGCATTCATCACGCCGGCAAGGACGTTCTTGGTGGCACCCGCATGCCGCGTCGGCACGCCGGCCATGGTCAGCGCCGCCAGCATCAGGAAGCCGATGCCGCCGCCGAAATAGCCGCCGTAGATGGCGATGAAGAATTGCGCGACCCCGGTGGCGACAGGCCCGAGGTGAACCGGCTCCTCGCTGTGCTTGCGGAAGAAGCTGCCCCAGGCGAAGACGGTGGTGGCGAACAGCACCAGCCAGGGCACGAGAAGCGTGAAGACGCTGGACGGCGTCTTGAGCAGCAGCAGTCCGCCCAATGCGCCGCCGAGCACGCTGACGGCAAACAATGCCTTGAAGGATAGCGATCCGGCGCCGCTCACCAGCTTCCGTCCCGCGAGGCCGGTCGTGACCTGGCCGGGGAAGAGCGCGACGGTGGACGTGATGTTGGCGGCGAGGGGCGTCATGCCCGACAGGATGAGCGCGGGCAGGGTGACGAAAGAGCCGCCGCCGGCGAGGGAATTTTGGAGGCCGGCCCACAAGCCGGCCAGGAAGAGAAGTGCGAGCAGCATTGGCGACGAAAGAGAAAAGATGAAATGGTAATGTGTTACGGGAACTGCCGCTTGAGGGCGCTGGCGGGCCTTTATTCCAGGGCTCGCCCCATCCACTGGATTGCCCCGTCGACCGTGCGGAAATCGCAGACCGAGCGGCAGGCAATGTGCGGGTGCGCCTGTCGCAGCATGCGCGAGAGCGCGCTCGCCGGACCGAGTTCGAAAGCCGCCGTCACCCCGGACTCCGCGACGGCATCGAGGCAGTCCTTGAAGCGGATGGGTTCGGCAAGCTGGCGCGACAGCGCATTCGCGCCGGCGTCGGCAGACGTGAGCCGCTCCGCGTCGACGCCGGCAATGACCGGAATGCCGGCATCGCGCAGCAGGGAACCCAGCATCGCATGAAAGGGAGCCTGTGCCGGCTGCATCAGCGGCGTGTGGGAGGCGACGTTCACCGGTAGGACCGTCAGCTTGCCGGCTTGCCGCTCGACGACCTCGCGCAGTGCGGGTAACTGGCGCTGCAGGCCACCCACGATCACGCTTGCCGGCGTCTCGATCGCAAGCGAGAAGCCGGTCTGCGCCAGGACGCCGTCGAGAAGTTCGCCAGGCAGGCCGGATACCGCCGCCAGAGCCTGGACGGGGCCGCCGTCGGCGCAGTCCGACATGAGCGCCGCGCGGCGTCGGGCAAGGCTGATCGCTTCGTCCGCATCCAGTCCGCCGGCGACGGCCCAGGCGCTGAGTTCGCCGACGCTGTAGCCCACCACCGCTGCCGGCGTCGGCAGCGCGTCCTTGAGCGCGATCCAGGTGGCGAGCGTCGAGGCAACGACGAGCGCCTGGGCGGACCGATTGTCGAACAAGGCCTGCGGATCGCGCAGCACGTCGTCGAGGCTGGCTCCGGCGTGGCCGCATGCGGCGGGAAGATCCCAGCGCGACAGGGCCGCGCGGGCAGTTGCATGCTGGCGGGCGAAATCGAACATGGCAGCATGCTGGCCGCCCTGGCCCGGGCACAGCAGGGCAAGGCGGCCGCTCATGGATGGTTGGACGACACCGATCGCGTCGCTTCATGCACGAAGGTGGCGGCAGCCAGCAGGTCCGCCGCACCGCCGGGCGAGAGGCGCTTCGCGACGAAGCGCCGGTGGCAGGCGATTGCCTGCGCTTCCCAGTCAGGCTGCGCGGTGCCGCCCGCCGCCAGAAAGGCGTTCGCTTCCTGGCGCACGAGGCGCGCGCCTTCAAGGCCGCCGCGATGGTAGACGTTGGTATCCTCGAGCCCGGCCATGAGGGCGAAGAAGGCATCGACGCGCGCGCAGCGCCAGCCGCGACCGCCGTTCAGCGTGGCGCGCAGGCGCGGCAAGGCGATCTCGAATACCGCGGGAAAGCCCGCCGCCGCTTCGTCGCGCGCGCCGCGGATGCCGTAGCGCGCGCGGGCCAGCGCGCCATGGCTGCGGTCCGGTTCACGATGGTCCGCGAGGGCGGCGCCCCAATGACTCAGCAAGGCATCGCGGATGTCGCCTGGTTCAGGCCTGCTGGAAGGCATGCGCGATGCGGCGGCTGCCGCGCACAGCATGCCGAGGGTGAAGATGGCGCCGCGATGCGTGTTGATGCCGCCGGTGGCGAGCAGCATGCGCCGCTCGGCATCCATGCCAAGCTGGCGCAAGGCGGCGAAGGGCGCCAGTTCCGCACCGGCGCGCGCGATGTCGGCGAAATAGGCGCGCAGGGAAAACAGGCTGCGCACGAAGGTGGAGGCATCCATGTCCTCATGGCTGCCGGTGTCGACCAGCGATACCAAGCCAGGCTTGGGATACAAGGTCACTTCCTCGTACAGGTGACGGACCGCGAGGCGCGCGAGTTCACGCGGAGCGCGGCATGGCGCCGGCAGCGATGGCCCTGGCCTCGGCAAGGCGTCAGCCATGATTGCCTCCGAAGGTGTCGAGCGTTTGAAGCAACCGGGCCGGCGGCAGCAAGGCCACCGTATCGATCGACTTGGCGAGCACGCGCGACCCTGCCGCCAGTTTGTCCAGGATGGCCCACTCCTTCCACGCCACCGCATTGCCGTCCGGGAACATAATTTCCCCATCCAGCGGCAGGGCGCCGGCATGACGGCGTAGCAGGGACACGAAGCCGTCGAGCTGGCCGCGCGTCGCCGGGCGGCAAAGCAGGTCGATGTCCGATCCGGCGCCCAGGCAAGGGAGACCGGTGATGGCCTGCATTGCCACGGAGCCGAACATGGCCAGGTCGAGTCTTTCCGCGGCGGCCTCGTCCAGCAAGGACCGGAAGGCTGGATGCCATGTATCCGGAATGGCGCCGGCCGCATCCGCGAGGGCGCGCGGCGGTTGGACGGTCACGATGTCATCGATGGCAGCGCGCAACGCGATGCGGATCTTCCGGCCTTCGCGCGGCGGACCGGCGATGGCCAGGGCGACCTCGTTTTCTAGCATGCCAGGCTCGCGCCGACGCACGATCAGAGGAAATGCATTGTCACGCCACTGGCGCAGGATGGTGTCCCCGTCCTGGCCGGTTTGCGCAGAGGCATCCATTGCCCGCTGCCAGCCCCTGGCCGACAGCCAGGCGAGGTCATGCCGGTTGTACATCGCCGCCCGTGCGTACCGCATCGGTGACGGTCGCCGCGAGGCGCCGGCCGCCGCGTTCCGCGCCGAGGGCCGCGCGCCGGTCGGGGCCGCCGGCCCGCGCAATCGCGGCTTCGAGGCAGGCGGCGAGGTCGTTTTCCCAGATGGCTTCCACGCCGCCCATCCGCACATAGTTGCTTGCTCCGGGGGCGAACACCGGATTGCTCCTGGCAAGTTCGGTCAGGCGTTCCTCCGGCACCTTGGTGATGCGCGCCATGGCGGGCAAGCCCATGACGCGGATCGTGGATTCCGGCAACGCATAGCAGGCGTCGGCCATCAGTCCGCTGGTGATGAAGCCGCCCGACAGCGCCTGGTCATAGACCAGGGCGACCACGGGATGGCCGCGCCGGCGGGCGATGTCGACGCATTTGCCGAGATGCGCCATGTAGCCGTTGATGCCCAGCATTTCGTCGCGGTGGCGCAGCCTCTGGCCTTCGGTGTCCACCAGGATGACGATGGGCCGCTTCGGATGATCGCGCACGGTGTCGAGGATCACCCGGGCCTGCGCCAGCGCGATCTCCACGCCGATGGGCACGTGGTCGGTGGTGCCAACGACGCACACGGTCTGCCCGCCCACGCTCGCCGTGCCTTGCAGCATATGCTTGCTTTCCTCGATCGCATGACCGGACGGGAACAGGGCGGATGCAAGTTCTTGCCAATTCATGCGCCGACTCCTTCGCGGAAAGGCTTTGCCACGCCGAGGAATTCCTCGGCTTCCAGCATGGGAATGGTTTCCGGCCGGGGTACGCCGAGCGCCTGCCAGATTTCCAGCGGGTCGCGCATGCCCTCGAAGCGTTCGAGGCGGCTGGCAAGCTGGGCATGTTCGCGTTCCAGCGCTTCCAGCGTCAGCGCGGCGTCGCGCTCGCGGGCGGCAACGACGGCCTCGCGGGCAGCCTGGCGGAAGGCGCCGGTGTCGTCGGCGACGAGGGTGGTCGCGTCGCCGAGGAGGTAACGATGCTTGCCGCCGGTGGTGCGCCAGACGAGGGCGCGGTCGCGCGAGTCGAATTCCTCGACGCCGGCCGCGGTCTCGATGACTTCCGGCCCCGACATGGCGAGCCGTCCTTCCTCGGACATGAGGATGGCATTGGTGCAGCGGGCTACGATGCCCATGCCGCCGAAGCAGCCGTTGGCGCTGCCGATGAGCGAGATGACCGGCACGCCGGCGTCGCGCGCGTCGAGCACGGCGCGCATGACTTCCGAAACCGCGATCAGGCCGGCGTTGGCTTCATGCAGGCGCACGCCGCCGGTATCGAGCAGCAGCAGCACCGCGTCGGCGCGCTCGTCGACCGCGCGCCGCAGCAGCCCGGTGAGCTTCGCGCCATGTACTTCGCCGACCGCGCCGCCCATGAATCCGCCTTCCTGCGCGGCGGCAAACACGGTCATGCCATCGAGCTTGCCTTTGCCGACGACCACGCCGTCGTCGAAGGAGACCGGCGAATCGAGCTGGGCAAGATGAGGGCTGACCACGCGCCGCGCGGGCGGCAGGAATTCCTCGAAGGTGCCGGCATCGAGCACGGCGGCGATGCGTTCGCGCGCGCTTGCTTCGCGGTAGCTGCTCATGTCGTCGCTCCCATGGCCATCTCCGCCGCCTGGTCCATGCGCAGGCTGACCACGGCAGGAGTGGCGCCCATGTCGTTGACCGCGATGCGCGTGTCGGCAAGCCGCCAGCGGGCATGGAAGTCGGCCATGACGGCTTCCCAGATCGTCCCGAAGCCATGCGCCGCGGTGTGGATTTCGATGTCGCAGGCGCCGGCGAGCGGCGCGTGCTCGATCAGGATCTCGAGGTTGCCCGAGCTGACGACGCCGACCAGGCGCGCGTCGCGCACGGCCTTGTCGCCACCCGAGAAGGTGAAATGCAAGGTTTCCATTACCAGCTCCGGAATTGCCTGGGCGGCTTGTACAGGCCATGCGAAGCCCGCACCAGGTCTTTCATGTTCTTTGCGGCCAGCAGGTCGCGCGTGGCATCGCGCTTGTTGATGCCGAGGTCTTCCGGCCGGCGGATGATGCCGCGGTCGCGCAGGTTCTCGACCATGCGCCGGTCGCGCCCCATGCCGACGGGCGTGTAGCCCGCCACGCCGCGGATCGCCTGTTCGCGCTCTTCCTCGTTGCGGCACAGCAGCAGGTTGGCGATGCCTTCCTCGGTCAGGATGTGGGTGACGTCCTCGCCGTAGATCATCACCGGCGGAATCGGCATCCCGGCCTGCTCGCCGACCGTCCAGGCATCCAGCCGTTCGACGAAGGCGGGCGCCATGTGTTCGCGGAAGGTCTCGACCATCTGCACCACCAGCTTCTGCCCGCGCGGCATGAGCCTGCTTCCTTCGCGCGACTGCGCCCCGGCCTTGAGCCAGGCGGCGCTCGAGTGACGGCGGCCGCGCGCATCGGCGCCCATGTTCGGCGCGCCGCCGAAGCCGGAGATCCGGCCGAGGGTGGCGGTGGATGAATTGCCCTGCAGGTCGATCTGCAGGGTCGAGCCGATGAACATGTCGCAGGCGTAATGACCGGCTACCTGGCACATCGCGCGGTTGCTGCGCATCGAACCGTCCGGCCCGACGAAAAACACGTCCGGCCGCGCCCGCACGTAGTCTTCCATGCCGAGTTCGGAGCCGAAGGAATGCACCGACTGCACGAAGCCGGCTTCGATGGCGGGAATCAGCGCCGGATGCGGATTCAGCGCCCAGTGGCTGGCGATCTTGCCGCGCAGGCCGAGCGATTCCGCATAGGTCGGCAGCAGCAGTTCGATGGCGGCGGTGTCGAAGCCGATGCCGTGGTTGAGCCTTTCGATCGCGTATTCGCCGTAGATGCCCTTGATTGCCATCATGGCCATCAATACCTGGATCTCGGAGATGAGGGCGGGATCGCGGGTGAACAGCGGTTCGATGTAATGCGGCTGCGGCGCCTTCACCGCGAAGTCGACCCAGTCGCTGGGCACGTCGACGCGCGGCAGTTCGTCGAGCACCTCGTTGACCTGTGCGATGACGATGCCGTTGCGGAAGGCGGTCGCCTCGACGATGGCCGGCGTATCCTCGGTGTTCGGGCCGGTGTAGAGGTTGCCCTTGCGGTCGGCGGCCTGCGCGGCGACGAGGCATACGCGCGGCGTGAGGTCGATGAAGTAGCGGCCGAACAGCTCGAGGTAGGTATGGATTGCGCCGATGTTGAGCTTGCCGGCGGCCACCAGCCGGGCCAGGCGAGCTGCCTGCGGTCCGGAAAAGGAAAAGTCCAGCTTGCTGGCGATGCCCTTCTCGAAGATGTCGAGGTGCTGCGGCAGCGCCAGCACGGATTGCAGCATATGCAGGTTGTTGACCCGCTGCGGATCGAGGGCGGTCAGGGCCTGGGCGAGAAAATCCGCCTGCTTCTGGTTGTTGCCCTCGATGCAGACCCTGTCGCCGCTTTCGATCACCGCGTGCAGCAGGTCGGCGACGCGGCCGGTAGCGACCAGCTTGCCGGCGAGCGCGTCGCCGAGGCTGGCGCGCGCACGCTCCAGGCGGCGCGCCCGGCTGCTGCGTTGAGTATCCCAGTCAGCCCGCGTCATTTATTTCACTCCCATCACCATGTTGGGCAGGCCGGTCGAGATTTCCGGGAAGACGCACAGCAGCACCACGGCGACGAGCATCAGGCCGACGAAAGGCATCACGCCCCAGATGACGTCGCGCAACGGAATGTCCGGCGCAATGTTCTTGATGACGAAGATGTTGAGCCCGACCGGCGGATGGATCAGTCCCATCTCCATCACGATGGTCATGACGATGCCGAACCAGATCAGGTCGAAGCCGGCGTCGCGCAGGGGCGGCAGGATGATCGGCGCGGTCATCAGGATGATCGACACCGGCGGCAGGAAGAAGCCGAGCACCACCACCATCAGCAGGATGACCGCGAGCAGCACCCACTTCGAGAGATGCAGGCCGACCACCCATTGCGCCGCCGACTGGCTGATATGCAGGTAGCTCATCACGTAGGAGTAGAGCAGCGACATGCCGATGATGAACAGCAGCATGGTCGATTCCTTGATGGTGGAGCTGAGGATCGGCGCGACGTCCTTCGGTTTCCAGATGCGGTAGACCGCCGCCATCAGGGCAAGGGCGAGCAGGGCGCCGAGGCCGGCGGTCTCGGATGGCGTGGCGTAGCCGCCGTAGAGGGCGATCATCACGCCGATCAGCAGGACCACGAAGGGCAGCACGCGCGGCAGCATTTCGACTTTCTGCGGTAGCGTGAAGTGTTCTTTCTCGAGATAGGCCGAGGCGGTGCCGCTGGACTGGTAGGCGGCATAAGCCATGCGGTATTCCTTATGGGCGCGGTACACGGCATAGCCGGCGAACAGCGCCACCAGCAGCACGCCCGGGCCGATGCCGGCCAGGAACAGGCGGCCAAGCGATTGTTCGGCGGCCACGGCGTAGAGGATCATTGTGATCGACGGCGGCAGCAGGATGCCCAGGGTGCCGCCCGCGGCGATCACGCCGGCCGCGAAGCCGGGCGAATAACCGCGCTTGCGCATTTCCGGGATGCCCGCCGATCCGATGGCGGAACAGGTGGCGGGCGAGGAACCGGCCATCGCGGCGAACAGCGCGCAGGCAAAGACATTCGCAATGGCAAGGCCGCCGGGCACCTTGTGCAGCCACACGTGGATGGCCGCGTACAGGTCCCTGCCGGCCGGCGACTTGCCGATGGCGGCGCCCTTCAGGATGAACAAGGGTATGGAGAGCAGCGTGATGGATGCCATCTCTTCGTACACGTTCTGCGTGACGGTATCCAGAGACGAGGCGGGCATGAAGAAGTACATGAACACGGTCGCCACCGCGCCGAGCGCGAAGGCGATCGGCATGCCGGAGAACATGATCACCAGCGTGGCGACGGCGTAAAGCATGCCTATGGTAAGCGGACTCATGGGGCGGTCTTCCGTTGCGTCAGTTGGGCGGCGATCTGCAGCAGGATCTGCAGCGTCAGCAGGGTCATGCCGAAGGCCATCAGGGAGTAGGGGATCCACAACGGCGATCCGAGCGTGGACGACGTGGTCTGGCCTTCGTTCAGCGCCTCATGGAACAGCGTCCATGATTTCCAGGAAAAGAACGCGCAGAACAGAAGGGAGAACAGGTCGACCAGGAACAGCCTGACGCGATTGACCGACGGCGGCAGGATGGACGACAGCGCCTCGATGCCGATGTGGCCGCGCGCTCCCTGCACCCAGGCGGCGCAGATGAAGGTTGCGCCGACCAGCATGAACACCGCCACCTCGTCCTGCCAGTCCGTGGCGGAACGGAACAGGTAGCGGGTGACCACGGAGTAGGTCAGCACCAGCGAGGTTGCGATCATCGCCAGCATGGAGAGACGCATGAGCAGTCGGTTCAGGAGGTCGAGCGCCGCGCCGGCGGCACCCACCGCCGGGTTTGACGGCGGCGCGGCCGGCTTGGCCGTCTCCAGCTCGAAGCCGTGCGCGCTCACAGGGTCTTCTCCGCGAGCTTGAGCAGCTTGGAGCAGTTCTCGTTCTTGCCCGCGAAATCCTTCCATGCCGTGGTGCGGGCGATGTCCTGCCAGCGCTTGACGGTGGCGTCGTTCAGGTCTACCACCTGCGCGCCCGCCTTCTGGTACACGTTCGCCACCTGCACGTCATCGGCCTTCGCCGCCTTCAAGGCGAACGCTTCCATCTCGGCGCCCACCGCCATCACCGCCGCCTGCTGGTCCTTGCTCAAGCGGTCGAACGCGGCCTTGGACATCATCAGCGGTTCCAGCATGAACCAGTAGGACTTGCCGCGCCCGGTCGTGAGCGCCTTGGATACTTCCTCTAGGCGGAAGGAAATCAGCGAGGTGGACGACGTGAGCGCCGCATCCATCGCGCCGGTCTGCATGCCGGCATAGATTTCATTCGAGGGCAGGGTCACCACGGCGGAACCCGCCTCCTTCAGGATCATGTCCATCTCGCGCGAGCCGCCGCGTACTTTCAGGCCCTTGGCGTCGGTAGGTTCGACGATGGGCTTGCCGCGCGACGCCATGCCGCCCGCCTGCCAGATCCAAGACACGATGACGACGCCCTTCTCGTTCAGGATGCGCGAGAGTTCCTTGCCGACTTCCGCGTCCTTCCATTTCGCGCCCTGCTCATAGGAGGTGACGAGTCCGGGCATCAGGCCGATGTTGGTCTCTGGCACCTCGCCGCCGGCATAGGACAGCGGCACCAGCGACATGTCGAGCGCGCCCTTGCGCATGGCGGAGAACTGCGCGTTAGTCTTCATCAGCGACGAGCCGGGATAGATTTCGAACTTCAGGCTGCCCTTGGTGCGCTTTTCCACTTCGGCGGCGAACATGCGCGTCAGGCGATCGCGGAAGTCGCCCTGTTCCATCGTGCCGCCCGGGAACTGGTGCGAGATCTTGATGGTGGTGGTCTGCGCCATGGCCGGCAGGGACATCAGGGAAGCGGCGGCGATGGCAGCACCCGCGCTCAGAACGAAACGACGCTTGATGGAAAACATGGTCTCTCCTAGTTGTTGGACTGTCGAACTGTCATACCGCAGGACAGCTGTATTTAAATACGGAAACGGGTCTTTTGTATGCCCGTCTTAAGTTTGTGTATACAGGATGCGATGAAGTGCATACAATGTCAACAGGTTTTGAGAATTCAATCGATCGGCCCTCCCATGAAAAAACTTTCCGATTTGCTCCGTGAAAAGATCGAGGAAAGGATCGTGACCGGCGACCTGGCGCCGGGCGCTTCGCTCGACGAGACGGCCCTCGCCGAGGAGTTCGGCGCCTCGCGCACGCCGCTCCGGGAAGCCTTCATCCAGCTCGCGTCGAGCGGCTTGATCATCCTGCGGCCACGGCGCAGCGCCATCGTGGCGCAGATCGGGCCGCAGCAGCTGGTGGAAATGTTCGAGGTGATGGCGGAATTCGAGGCGATGTGCGGCCGGCTCGCGGCGCGCCGCATGTCGCCCGCCGAGCATGCGGCCCTGCTGAGCGCGCACGATGCCTGCCGCGCCGCCCGAGACATGCAGGACCCCGACGAGTACTACTACCGCAACGAGGTATTCCATTCGCTCATCTACGCCGGCAGCCACAACGCCTTCCTGGCGGAGCAGGCGCAGAACCTGTATCGCCGGCTTAGTCCTTACCGCCGGCTGCAGCTTCGCGTGCGCGGCCGCATCGGCAATTCCTTCGACGAGCATGATGCCGTCGTCAAGGCGATCCTGGAGGGGCGGGGCGACGATACCGCCGAACTGCTGCGCCGGCACGTCGCGATACAGGGCCAGCGTTTCGCCGACCTGGTGGCGACCCTGAACACCATGCAGCAGCAGGCCGCATCCGCCTGAAGGCGAGCCGGGCGGACTGCCATCAATCTCAACGCTGCCGGTCGGGCGCCAGCGTCCTGTAGGGCGGCGTTCCGGCCGTTCCCTGCATCAGGTCGAAGAACACCTGGTCGACATCGGGCAGGGATGACAGCAGCGTTTCGAGGCGTCCCCGGCTCGCGGCGCCCGAGGTGCAGCCCTGCACCCAGACCATCCTGCGGTTAACCATCACCCACAAGCTGTCCTTCGCGAAGCCAGGTGCGCCGGCGAATCTCTCGCGCACATGCCTGGCGATGTCCGCGTCGAATGCATAGGCATTCGCATGCTCGCATTTCCCGGCCAGCCAGCAGCTCGTGCCGCGTTCCACGCGTCCATGGGACTCGGCAATCTTTTCCGCTTCGGTGCGGAACGGACCACGCGGAACCGGGCATTGCGGCAAGCCATTGCTCACTTGGAAGAAGGGATCGTTGAACCAGTTCTCGACCATGTCGGCGCGGGCCTGAGCCGTCGCAATAAGTAGCGCGGCGCATGTCAGCGCGAGCCTGCGCGAGATGCTTGGACGTCGTGCGCGCGCGACGGATTGCGCGTCGATTTCGTACCGGCCGGGCATGCAAAAGTTGGGTCGGAGCATCGTATCTGACAGTGAGGAAACGTGAGAAAAAAGAATGTGCTTCATCGCCTTGACAATACCGTTCAACGGCGTAGTATGCACCTCACCTGACGCGTTCAAACGTGCCAAAACATCCTTTGGACGATCTACGCGCATTGGTTGGAAAGTGTCATGGCGGGAGCGATCGTCGCTTGCCGATGAACCCGAAGCCATGCCGGATCCGACCCCTTGAACCCATGGTTCGAGGGTGCTGGCAACGTGCGGCAGGTAAAACAAACGGCCCGCAACCATGCGGGCCGTTTTCATTTCCGGCGACGTTTGCAGCCATGTTTTTCACGGTGTCCGCAAGCGTGTCCGGCGAGGCCGCGCGATGTCTGCGCACCGGTGGTCAATACCGCCGTTCAGTCATCCCATTCAGTCATCTCGTTCGACGAAGCGGCAACGCCCGCGCGTCAGTTCCAGCAGCTGTTCGCGCGCCTTCTCCAGGTCCGCCAGCGGCATGCGCATCGTCAGCCTCGCATGCGTTCCATGCGCGCTGTCCAGCAGCGCATGGCCGCTCGATTCGATCCAGTGCCTGATCCTTGCCTCTTCGGCGTAATCCACGTCGACCGTCAAGGTCGCCTGCGCGATCCGCGGCGCGAGTTCCGCCTTCTTGAGCGCGCTCGCCACCGCGTCGGCATAGGCGCGCACCAGGCCGCCCGCACCCAGCTTCACGCCGCCGTAGTAGCGCACGACCGCCGCGAGCACGCCATCGAGATCATGGTGGCGAAGCACATCCAGCATCGGCCTGCCGGCAGTGCCGGACGGTTCGCCGTCATCCGACATGCCGGACTGTCCGCCCGCCAGCAGCGCCCAGCATACATGCGCCGCGCCGCGGTGTTCCGCGCGCAGGGCGGCCACGATGGACAGGGCCTCGTCGCGGCTGGCGACGGGCACGACGAGGCCGATGAACCGGCTTTTCTTGATTTCGGTGTCGGAGCCGACAGGGCTGGAAAGGGTGAAGGAGGGCATGGGCATAGTGTAACGGGGAGGCGCGGTCGCCGTGCCAATGCCGCCGGGCGGATTTTCTTGCTGGCTACCCTCCGTCGGTCTACTCCCGTGCCAGAGCGACAAAAAACCCCATCAATCCCGAGAAAAACTGTCGAGAATGGCCCTTCCTTGCAAAATTGGGATTGCTTTTGAGGTCAAGTCTTATATAAGATATGAGAGTTGAATCATTTCCGGCGAACATTTCCAGAAGTCATGTTGAATTCGCCATCCCGCCACCACCCGCAAGGTCATAAAAAGGTCAAGCCATGCTAACAACCTACCGCGCCCATGTCGCCGAACGCGCCGCCCTCGGCGTTCCGCCGCTTCCGCTGTCCGAAGCCCAGACCAAGGATCTGATCGAACTGCTCAAGAATCCGCCCGCAGGCGAAGAGCAATTCCTGGTTGACCTGCTGACCAACCGCGTTCCCGCCGGCGTCGACAATGCCGCGCGCGTGAAGGCCGCCTTCCTGGACAAGGTCGCCAAGGGCACGGAAAGCAGCCCGCTGGTTTCCCGCGAACTGGCCACCAAGCTGCTGGGCACGATGCTCGGCGGCTTCAACATCAAGCCGATGATCGACGTGCTGGATGACGCCGCGGTCGGCGCCATCGCCGCCGAGGGCCTGAAGAAGACCCTGCTGATGTTCGACTACTTCCACGACGTCAAGGAACTGGCCGACAAGGGCAGCGCCAACGCCAAGGCCGTGCTGCAGTCCTGGGCCGACGCCGAGTGGTTCACCTCCCGTCCGGAAGTCCCGGCCAGCATGACGCTGACCGTGTTCAAGGTTTCCGGCGAAACCAATACCGACGACTTGTCGCCCGCGCCCGACGCGACCACCCGTCCCGACATCCCGCTGCACGCGCTGGCCATGCTGAAGAACCCGCGCCCGGGCATCAATCCGGACGAGCCGGGCAAGGTCGGCCCGATCAAGCAGCTCGAGGCGCTGACCGCCAAGGGCAACATGGTCGCCTACGTCGGCGACGTGGTCGGCACCGGCTCTTCCCGCAAGTCCGCCACCAACTCGGTGCTGTGGTTCACCGGCGAAGATATCCCCTTCATTCCGAACAAGCGCTTCGGCGGCGTCTGCCTCGGCAGCAAGATCGCTCCCATCTTCTACAACACCATGGAAGATGCCGGCGCGCTGCCGATCGAACTCGACGTCTCCAAGATGGAGATGGGCGACACGATCGAACTGCGTCCCTATGAAGGCCGCGCATTCAAGAACGGCGAAGTCATCGCCGAGTTCACCGTCAAGTCCGACGTGCTGTTCGACGAAGTGCGCGCCGGCGGCCGCATTCCGCTGATCATCGGCCGCGGCCTGACCGCCAAGGCGCGCGAAGCGCTGGGCCTCGCGCCGTCCGCGCTGTTCCGCCTGCCGAAGAACCCGGCCGACACCGGCAAGGGTTTCTCCCTGGCGCAGAAGATGGTCGGCCGCGCATGCGGCATGCCGGAAGGCCAAGGCATCCGCCCGGGCACGTATTGCGAGCCGAAGATGACCACCGTCGGCTCCCAGGACACCACCGGCCCGATGACCCGCGACGAACTGAAGGACCTCGCCTGCCTCGGCTTCTCCGCCGACCTGGTGATGCAATCCTTCT
This sequence comes from Noviherbaspirillum galbum, assembly GCF_010974945.1. Classification (GTDB taxonomy): domain Bacteria; phylum Pseudomonadota; class Gammaproteobacteria; order Burkholderiales; family Burkholderiaceae_D; genus Noviherbaspirillum; species Noviherbaspirillum galbum. The sequence goes on from NZ_JAAIVB010000065.1 coordinate 118,665, forward strand.
GCCACACCGCGGCCTATCCGAAGCTGGTCGACGTGAAGATGCACGCCGAACTGCCGACCTTCATCTCGACCCGCGGCGGCGTCTCGCTGCGTCCGGGCGACGGCGTGATCCACTCCTGGCTGAACCGCCTGCTGATGCCCGACACCGTCGGCACCGGCGGCGACTCGCACACCCGCTTCCCGATCGGCATTTCCTTCCCGGCGGGTTCCGGCCTGGTGGCGTTCGCCGCCGCGACCGGCGTGATGCCGCTCGACATGCCCGAGTCCGTGCTGGTGCGCTTCAAGGGTGAAATGCAGCCCGGCGTGACCCTGCGCGACCTGGTCAACGCGATTCCGCTGTACGCCATCAAGCAGGGCCTGCTGACCGTCGAGAAGAAGGGCAAGAAGAACATCTTCTCCGGCCGCATCCTGGAAATCGAAGGCCTGCCGAAGCTGAAGGTCGAACAGGCATTCGAGCTGTCCGACGCGTCCGCCGAGCGCTCCGCCGCCGGTTGCACGGTACACCTCGACAAGGAACCGATCATCGAGTACATGAACTCGAACATCACCCTGATGAAGTGGATGATCGCCAACGGCTACCAGGACAAGCGCACGCTGGAGCGCCGCATCAAGTCCATGGAAGCCTGGCTGGCCAAGCCCGAGTTGCTGTCGCCGGACGCCGATGCCGACTACGCCGCCGTGATCGAGATCGACCTGGCCGACATCCATGAGCCGATCGTCGCCTGCCCGAACGATCCGGACGACGTGAAGACCCTGTCCGAAGTCGCCGGCGACAAGATCGACGAAGTGTTCGTCGGTTCCTGCATGACCAACATCGGCCACTTCCGCGCTGCCTCCAAGCTGCTCGAAGGCAAGACCGACATCCCGGTCCGCCTGTGGATCGCTCCGCCGACCAAGATGGACCAGCAGGTGCTGACGGCCGAAGGCCACTACGGCACGCTGGGCCGCACCGGCGCGCGCATGGAAATGCCGGGCTGCTCGCTGTGCATGGGCAACCAGGCGCAGGTGCGCAAGGGCGCGACCGTGATGTCGACCTCGACCCGCAACTTCCCGAACCGCCTCGGCCTCGATACCCGCGTGTACCTGGGGTCCGCCGAACTGGCCGCGGTCTGCTCCACGCTGGGCAAGATCCCGACCAAGGCCGAGTACCTGGAGCACACCGGCGTCATCACCAAGGATGCCGACAAGATCTATCGCTACATGAACTTCGACCAGATCAAGGACTTCAGCGACGTGGCAAACGAAGTGAAGGTCTAAGCACTGTTTCCGCCCGCCTCGACGAGGCGGGGCATGCCGAATGAAAACCGGCGACGCGCGCTAGCGTGTCGCCGGTTTTTTATTGTGGGCAGGCGCGAGATAAAATGCGGCGCGGGTCAAGTCCGCACCTGCTTGATGAATGGGCTAGCCTCTAGTGCCTGCTTTACGGTGTCGTCGAGGCCGCATACATAGGTGTCAATCTCTTCCAGCGGCATATCCACGAAGCCAATCGCTGCATTGCCGAGCGGATTGCCGCACAACCGGAGCGATTCCAGCCTGACGAATCTGCGGAGCCGCGGCACCGATTCAGGACCAAGCTCGTTGCTGGTAAGCGAGACCTTCTTGAGTGACGTGATGAGTTCCCCTTGCGCCAGGTTTTTCAATCCTTCATTGCCGATATGACCTCCGCAAAGATTGAGGTCGACGAGCCGCATCTTCGACAGGGCCGTGCAGGCATCCGGCGCCGATGCCAGGTCGATGCCGGCGAGGCCGAGTTGCCGAATGCCCTGGTTGGCGGACAGCGCGTTCAAGCCTGACAGGCCGATGTCATTGCCGTCGAGACGAAGTGCACGTACCTGCATGTTCGCCAATGCCGAGGCGCCAGAATCGTCGAGGTCACAGTAAATCAGGCTGAGCGTATCCAGCGCCAGCTTAGACAGGGCAGTCGTGCCGGCTGCGCCAATCTTGTTGAAGTTCAGTGTCAGCGATTCCAGGCGGGATTCCCGCGCACGCAGGCATTGCGCCAGCAGTATCGCCTTTCCGGCGTCGATTCGATTGCTGCTCAAGTCAAGCGAAGTCACCGCAGGATGCGAGGCGACTTTCAGGATGTCGTCGAAGCCGAGATTCGAAGCGTCGAGGTCGACATGAACCGAATCGAAGGGCCTGGACCGGTTGACCTCTGCAATCACCTCGAGAAAAATGCGGCGCTTGTCGTGGGAGCCCAAGTCGTCCAGGCGAACAGCCACGTTCTTGTTGCGCTCGAGAAGGGCACGGAGCGCGGGCCGGAATTCCGTCGATGTCAGGCTCCTCGCCAGCTTGTTGATCGACTGCTTCACAGAATCGCTTTGGTGTGCGACAAGGTTCTTCTTGCGTTCCGGCGCGTTTTCGATCGTAGCGCCGACCATCTTCCTGAAAGAGTTGCTTACGCGGGAAAGAGGGACGAAGAGGTGGAGGAGAATCGACTGGTCAGCCACATTGCCAATGATCTTTTCCTGCAGTTCCCCCGGCAAGCTGTTCCAGCTTGTCCTTTTCGCCCGCACCTGCTGCACGATGGCGATGTTCGTCGGTTGTGGCGCCAGCCACTTGATGGAGCATGCGGAATCCACGATACGCCCGGTGCGGAACGTATCCCTGTGTGCGTCGACCCGGCCCTGTTGTACCGCGACCTCTGGCGTCAGTTCGTCGCCTTGCAAGTCATTCGGTGTCCTGCCAAGAGGGTGGCTGGAAACGGAAAGTGCGTGAATCGTCATGGCTGGCTTTCGTAACGGATTATCTGGTCCAAAGAATGAGCCCGGCCGTCAATTGCCGAGGATTGCCATCAGTGGGGAACAAGGCCAGGCGTGTTCCATCCACGTCAATGTATTAGTCCATGAAGGAAGTTGCTCGTGTCGGGTTTCGCTACCTTCTGGCTCTGTCATTCCCGCGCAGCCGGGAATCCCATTCATTAATCCACAACGAAACTTGCTGACGCGTGCATGACGGGCTCGACCGAACACGGCCTCCGGGGATCAACGTCACCAAGAAAAACGTTTTGCGTGGCACGTTTCACTCCTTGTTGCCACTATTGCATGGTGTCCAGAATGCACCGTGATGCAAGATGCTTGTGAGCCTCGCGCATTCGCGTATTCAATTTCAATTTGCAGCAAAGGAGGTTCCACGATTGGCTCAATCCATGAAGTCTGGTCTCATCATGCTGGCCTTGGTCTTCATCCAGGCGGCGCGGGCGAGTCCGCCCCGAGCGCCCGACGTCAGTGAAGTCATGGAATCCGTCGCTGAAGCGCGGCCCGGTATTGTCGTCATCGACAATCTGACCGACGAACAGCGGCGCTTTTACTGGAAAAACACCCGGCGCTCGGACGCGGGTTACCTGCTCATCAACGCGCCCTACGACTACATCAGGTTTCCGGACGCCGCCGCAAGGCATGCCAGGCAGGGCAAATCCATGACGCCGCTTCCAGCCTTTGCTGAGGACCTGCTGGCAATTCCTCCGTCGATGGCGCCTCTGGCTGTCTTCACGGAATCGCCTCACCGCGTGACCCTGCTTTTCGAGCACAAGACCCTGGGCACGATTCTGCTGACGCTCTGGAACGTGGAAGCGGACGGCGCGCAATTGTTCCTAATTAAAGAATTCCAGAGAGAACTGTTCCCGGGAACCAGTGGCACCCTGTCGCTCGCAACTTCGCCAGGCCATGCCAGGGTGCTCTGGAAAATGAATTGGGTGAAGGCGGGAATCAATCATGAGTTCTATGTTGGCGACACGCTGGGCGAGGAGAGACGGCCCTCCCTTTCACCGGAGGCCGTGATGAATGCGGCTCAAGCATTTTTAAAGTGAAGGCGGCGATAGCATCACTGCCGCCAAGTTAATCCGATGCCCCGGCCTTGGTGGACACGTACAAGGCTGCGTATGCCGAGTACGCCGCGGACGGCGTATCCGATGGAGTCCTGGCAGGAAGCAGTGACGCCAGCAGGCCAGGATCCGTGATGCCGGCATGGCGGATGACGCGGCCATAGGCCGTGATCGCCTCGGGCTGGTTTTCCCTCAGCGCCCAATCCGGCAGGCTGGTTCCCTCGTCATTCGTTTTGCCTAGCATCTCGGCGAATACGCGCGGCTCGCCATCGGCAAGCCTGTTGACCAGGTCGAAATAGGCCATCACGGCGTCAGCGTTTTCTTCAGTCAGGGCGAGGAAGAGCGTGGCATCGCCGCCGTCGCGCGGATCGCGCAAGGCTTGCTTCAACTCGGATGTTAGCGGGGCAAGTCGCGCCAACCACGTGTGACATGCCCTGATTCCATCCACGTTGCCGTGCATGAGCGCCATGGCCAGGCCGCTGGAAATCGACCGCGCATGCTCGGCAAGTACCGAGTGCAATTCGGGCTCCGCCGGCTCTTCGGCCAGGGTCTGCAGCAGCCGGTTGTTCTGCAAGATCAAGGCGTCGCGAACGGCACCGATGCGCGTCGGCAAATCACCCGCAAGATATGATGCAGCCCGCGATCGCGCGAATTCGCCGTCCACCTGCACGATCGACATGACGCCATGGTCGCCGCAGTAAATCTGCAGCGCCTGCCGGTCGATGAAGTCACCGAGTTCAAAGCTGCCGAGGCGGGACAGCTTGTCGGTCCGGCATTTAAGATGCATGGCGTTGCCGGTGACGTTCGGGTCGTACACGTCGATTCTCATTATGTCCGCATCGCGACTCATGACGAGCGCCATGAGGTGGCCTTCGAGGCCCGCCGGTTCGTGAACGAAGGAAGCGAGGATGAACGTGCTTGGACCTTCCTTCCCGACCGAGGCGGCCAGGTCATGCAGCAGCCCGCCGAAGCGCTTGCAGGAAAACTGCAGGCTGGCGCTGTCGCGCAGGATGTCTTCGAGCTCCTCCTCAAGCTTCTCCATGCCCACCTCGGCGAATGCTTTTTTCATGTCCTGGGACCGGCCCATCAGCGAATAGCAGGCCTTCGGCGCCATGCCCTGCCCGATCGAGCGAACGAGGAAGGTCACGAAGTGGCGGCAGACGATTTCCACATTGTCCATGGTGATCTGCCGGTTGAGCGATAACTCCGGCGGCGCATAACGCTCGCCGGAAAAGCGGTGGGGGCGCTGCTTGAAGAACAGCTGGTGATAGGCTTGCGCGGTCCTGTTGTCGCAGATGCGGCCATGGATCGCCTGGTTGCACAGCAACCGGTTCAGCACCTTGGGCAACATGAAGCCGCGCAAGTCAGCCATCCTCACCAGGCTGCCATACGCCCTGAGTGCATCGGCACGGCTGCAGATGACGGCGTTCAGGATCGCATCCGAGAGCTGGTTGCTGTTGGCATGGAAGTATTCGGCGAGCGCATCGCGTGCCGGCGCGCCGACCGGCTCGCACAAGCTCTTGATGGCGTAGATGTGGCGGCGGTCACCGTGGGCCAATGCATCCGGCAGGCCGATCAGGCGTGCGTTCAGTTCGTCGTAGAAAGAACGGGCGGCGATGGCGCTGTCGGCGGGAGATCGATGCGCGAAGTCGAGCGGTGTTCCGGATGGTGGCGAAGATGACGTGGACCCGCTGAGCGGGCGATGATAGAAAACGGGCGGTAGCATGAATTACGCGGCGCAAGGGATCGGGGTGAGGCGGATGAATTTCGGCGTCGGCGGATGATGCGATGCGGACTTGGGGGCGTCCAGAAGAATTAATGCGAGGAATGTGGTGTTTGCGAGGGGGGCAGGGAGTCGGTCGGGTTCTTCTTCGGACGACCGAAATGGAATCCCCGCTTGCGCGGGGATGACAGAGCGAGATCCGCTACCGCTTCAAGACCCACCCCGCTCCCCTCAGTACTTCACCTGCCGGTTGCACCCTTCCAGATTCACCGTCAACGGCCCATCCGTATCTACCACCAGCGCCGCGTTGCAGGTCAGCTTCGCACGCTGCATATTCACCGACACCGACCCGACATTGCGCGCCACGATGTCCAGCCGGTCCGCGGCAAGCGCCACCGTCGGCAGCGACCAGGTCTTGAACTGGCTGACATACGCCTGCACCCCGAGCTTGCCGGTGATGGCGCCGGCGCCCGCCTGCGTGGCGGATGCCACCGGATCGCCCTCGCCGAAGGCGCGGGAGACGGCATCGATGCTGCCGCGCGGACCCGCCGCCGGGTCGCGCACCGCGATGTTCGACAGCCAGTAGGCATGGTTGCCGAAAAGGCCGCGCGCCGGCACGTCCATCGCAGGATTGGCGACATAGGTGACATGCGCCGGATTGCGGTTGACGATGGCGTCGCCGAGGAAGCTGGCGCTTTCCGCGAAGTTGTCATGCAGCGCCAGGGTCAGGTGCTCACCGGTGGTGAAGGTATCGAAGCGGTAGCGGTAGTTCAGGTCGTCCAGCCGTTGCGCCTGCGTCTTGGTTCCGGCATAGGGCACGAGTTCGTCGGCCGCCTGCACCCACATCATGATCGGAATGTTGCGCAGTCCGGGCAAGAGGTTGTAGGTGTTGGTGGCGTCGCCGCCGGTGGGTTCGGTGGGCGGCACCCAGATGCCCAGCGCCGGCGGTCCGACCACGGCATGCGCCTTGGCGAACAGGTCGGGATAGCGCGTGGAAAACTTGAAGGTGGCGTGGCCGCCCATCGAGTAGCCGCTGATGTTGGTCATGTCGGCATTCAGCGGATAGTTGCGCGCGATGTCCGCCCACATCTCGAAGGTGTCGGCTGCGGCGTCCTCCACGTACCAGCCGTCGGGACCGCGTCCGAGCGCGGTGGCGACGATGTGTCCCTGGCCGCGTTCGCCGAGCTGGGACTGGTTGTTGGAGCCGAAGTACTGGTTATGGTTGCCGCCCAGCGAATGCAGCAGCAGCGTGAAGCCATAGCCGGTCTTGGGCGGCGTCTTCGAAGGCAGGTAGACGGTGTAAGGCTGGAGCTGTCCGAGGTATTCGCCCTTGCAGCTCGGCGCGCTGCCGCAACCCACGCTGAAGTCCACGCCCTGCCGGGTTTCCACGCGGCTGGCAAAGATGCGGTTGATGGGTCCGCTGACGGGCACGCCCTGGGGCTGGCCGGGCATGTCGTCGTTGACGTTCGCCGCGAGCTTGGCGAAATCGACGTTGGCGTAAAAGCCGCTGATGTCGCCCTTGGCGAGCGCGTCGGCCTGGGCGGTATCGCGCCAGTAGCCGGTCGGTTCGCCGAAGCGGAAGGCGACGTTGAAGAAGGCGGGCGGGGCGGTCAGCTGGCCCGAGCCGCCCGGTGCCGACGCCGATGCTGTGACCGCCGGCAGCAGGTAGCGGTTGTTGGCTGTGTCCCACAGGCCGGCGCCGGCCGCGACACGCACCACGTTCTTGCCCGGGTTCCAGGCGTTGGCGGGCACGATTACTTCGAACTGGCGGCGCTGCATGTCGATGTTGACCGTGGGTGCCGGCGACACCACCGTGCCGGTCTGCGCATTGGTCAGAACTGCCTGGTTGCCGTGCACCGTGAGGAAATATTCGGCTGGCGCGGAGACGTTGGCGCCGAACGGAAAGGCCTGCGGCGCGGCGGAATTGCCGAGCGCGATGGTGATGCCCAGCTTCTCGGCGTCGAGCAGGCTGTTCATCGTGACGCGGAAGGCGGTGGCGCCGGAGACTGGCTTGATGCGCAGTTCGACGATGTCCGCCGCATTGCCGGCGTAGGCTGGGTCCGTCGGATAGGTGTAGGTGCCGGCGCTGTTGGAAAAGGTTTCTTGTCCCACGCGCTTGTCGTTCGGATCGGGCAAGGCCTTGGCGCCGCGGTCGTCGTACAGGAAATCCTGGTAGAGGAATTCGCCGCGGCGGTAGGCGCTGGCGCCGGACACCAGGATCGGACGCGCCTTCCAGACGCCGGTGTTTTCCAGTTGCGGCGCGCGCGGCGGAGCGGCGTAGAGGATGTCCGGCCCCGGTCGCGGCCCGGGGCCGCTATAAAGGGACTGGCTCGAATAGTCCGGCTGCGGCGTGTCCGCGCCGCCGAGGTCGCTGGTGGGCGCGAGCGGATCCAGCAGGCTGAGGGTGCTGTCGGCGAGCAGCATGCCTCCGGTACTGGCGGTGCTGGTGGTGCTGGAAGTCTGGTCTTGTCCGCCGCCGCACGCCGCCAGGAACAGTCCGGCGATGCTGGCCGCAATCAGGGTGCGCGTGCTTTCACGCTTGGTGTCGTGGCGCTTGAAGGTCACGTTGTCTCCTTTGGAATAATTGTTTCTCGCCAGACAGAAATGTTCTGCGATGCGGAACATCGTTCTGCGACTTATTCCAAGTTTAGGAAACACATGCGCGGTCGCCCTTGACTGACCGCAAGGCGCCCGGGTAAGAAAATGTTTCAGAAGCGGGGCACCTCAAACCCGGCTGCCCCTTTTCGGGGAGCCAGTGTGCGCGAAACCTAGGGATTGACGTCCGTGGCTTTCCATCCCGCGCCATCCCGGTGAAAAATTTGCCGGGTGTGAGGCTGCGGTCCGAGGTCCAGAATGTCCACCGTGCGCGGATCGAGCATGAGCAGGATGAAGTGGGACGGCGGGTCTTCGGGTTCAGGCGCGTCGAATGCGGCTTGCGGATCCCGGGCGCTGCCGGGCGTGGGCCAGGTGAAGGACTGCCGCGAGGCGGCGGAGCGTTCTCGCCAGCTTCGGCGCAACGCTTCCCTGGCTTCGGGACCGCCGTCGCCGCGCTCGATCCGCATCGTTCCGGCAAGGCGGAACTGCTGCCGCGTCAGCGGGAAGTACCAGCACAGCTCTGCGAAGGGCTGGCGCGCGAGCTGCTCATGCTTTTCCGAGCGGGCATCGGCGGTAAAGACGAGGCGGTCATCGTCCATGAAGAAACGGAAGGTCACCATGCGGTTCGCCGGCCGCTGGTGGCGGTCAACGGTCGCCAGGGCGACGAAGCGGCTGTGGGCCAGGTCCGCGTGCGCGTTCAGCGCGTCGTCCAGCAGGGTGCGCCATGTCGGTGTCATCTCGGCCTCGGTAAGAAAGCCCGACGATGACCAGGGACCGGCCTCGCGGGTCCCGGAATTGTAATGCGAAAGCCGCACCGCGCCGAGGGCGCGCCGCCGCTATTACAGCTGCATGCCCGTCAGCAGGCCGCGTTTCGGCTTGAGCACGCGTGGCAGCGCATCCAGCTGAGCCCTAGCCTCGGCAGGAACGCGGTTCGGAATTTCTACATGGCCGCGCACGCCGAAGTCCTTGCCGACGCTGCAGTAATCGGGTGAAAACACGGCGTAGCGTCCGCCGCGCCAGAAGAACATCGGCTTGTCATCGACCAGGAACCAGTTCAGGTCGCCGACATCCTCGCTTCCCGGGTTCAACTTGCGCAGCAACTGGAGCGCTTCCTTGGAAATGCCGAGCTGCCGCGATGTATCGATGATGACCTGGCCCGGGAAGCGCGGGTCATCCTGTGAAGTGATGACCTCGCCGGGGATGGAGTGATCCGCCAGCAACGTCATGATCAGCCTGCCGCGATGTGCGGTGATTTCCGCATGCATACATTCTCCTTCCATCTTTGCATGCTTTCATTCCATGCAAAAATAGGGCCTGCATGAAAGCGTTCCTGCAATCATCGCCGTGAGCAAACATGGGGCATCCGTCCAAGCGCAACACGCACGCCGCTTGTTTGCGGTAAATGATGCCGAAGGAACAAATGCCTACGTCCCGCCATCCAAGTTGCATCATGAAAAAATCCGATGCCTTGCTGCCGGAGTCCTCTCCGTCCCGCCCGGTCACGGCCGCGTCCCCCGATCATGGCGCGGGGTCGGCACCGTCAACCGGCGAGGCGCAAGACCAGAAATGGCTGAGCAAGCTGGGGCCGGGACTGATCACCGGCGCCGCGGACGATGACCCGAGCGGCATCGCCACCTATTCGCAGGCCGGGGCGCAATTCGGCTTCGGCATGCTGTGGACCTTGTTGTTCACCTTTCCCATGATGGTGGGAATCCAGATGGTGAGCGCGCGTATCGGTCGCGTCACCGGACACGGCCTTGCAGGCAATCTTTGCCGCTTCTATCCACCCTGGATCATGTACGGCATCGTCAGCCTGCTTCTGCTTGCAAACACGATCAACATTGCCGCCGACCTGGCCGCCATGGGCGACGCTCTTCATCTCGTGGCTGGCGGCCCGGAACGGCTTTATGTCGCCGGCTTCGGCGTGCTGTCGGTGATCTTGCAGATCTTCATTCCCTACAACAAATACGTGCGCGTGCTGAAGTGGCTGACGCTCGCGCTGCTCGCCTATGTCGCGACGGTGTTCAGCGTGCACATTCCCTGGGGCCAGCTGCTGTCGGGCGCCTTGCTGCCGAGGTTTACCTGGGAATCCGATTACGTGACCACGGTCGTCGCCCTGCTTGGCACAACCATCAGTCCTTACCTGTTCTTCTGGCAGGCATCCCAGGAAGTCGAGGAACTGCGAGCCTCTCCCGATGCCGTGCCCCTCAAGGATGATCCCAAGCAGGCGCGCGCCGACTTTTCGCGGATCCAGATCGACACCACCATCGGCATGGCCTTTTCCAACCTCGTCGCCATGTTCATCGTGCTGACCACGGCGGTCACCTTGTACCTGAATGGCGTGCACGACATCCAGACCTCGGCCCAGGCTGCCCAGGCCTTGAAGCCCGTCGCCGGGGAATTCGCCTTCGCGCTGTTCAGCATGGGAATCATCGGCACCGGCATGCTGGCGATTCCCGTCCTGGCGGGCTCGGCAGCCTACGGCATGGCCGGGGCCTTCCGATGGAAGAGCAGCCTCGAGCATGAGCCCTCCAAGGCGCCGCGCTTCTACGCCATCATCGCCATCTCTACCTTGTCGGGCGTCGCGCTCGGCTTTACGTCCATCGATCCCATCAAGGCGCTCTACTGGAGCGCGGTGGTAAATGGCGTGATCTCGGTGCCGATCATGGTCATCATGATGTTGATGGCAACCCGCGTCGACATCATGGGCCGGCTCGTGATCCCGCACCGCCTGCGGATACTCGGATGGCTGGCCACGGGCGTCATGGCCCTCGCGGTGCTGGCGATGTTCACCATTCACTAGCCGTTCTTCGAGGGCTGGGACCGGCCTGCGTCAGGGAAGCTTGATGAACTCGACCGGCACGGGCGAGGCCGGCACGGACACGAAGGACGCCAGGTTAATCGACGCGGCCACGCAGACCACGTCCGGTCCCGGATCCAATACCCGGTACTGCGCCTCGATGCGTTCCGGTGCGGCGCGCCCCACGACGTTCACGATGTTCATGCCGCCGCACATCGGGGTTTCCTTGCCAAGGAACACCGCCAGCACCATGCGCCGCGAGAAATCCACGGCTGGCGCGGGAGCGTTCGATTGGCTGCCCGCATGCTGCTGCCACAAGGCAGTCCAGGCAGCGGCATCCCTGACGACGACGGTGCGCTTCTCGCCAATCGCGGACGCCAGCACCGGCGAGACGATGCGGTCGAATGCGATCAGGCTGCTGGCGCAAGGCTCTCCGAGACCCAGCGCCGCCGCGAGCCGCCCGCGAACGCTTCGCACCGCCGCGACCACGCCCGCCGCAGAGGCCGACGTTGCCGGCAGGCTGGTGCCGCAAGACAGCTCGAGGCGCCGCGAAACGCCGTTCTGCCGAACCTCGATCCATTCCCTGCCTTCATCGGCGCAGCCCGGGCAACCGATCTGCAGGTCGGGCAGGAGCCGGAACGCGTCCGCCAGCGCCGTCCATTCCTGCGCGGTGACGGCGGATGATATCCCCTGATAGCCGCCCGACAGGCTCCTGCCGGTGCCGACGCGCAACAGGGCGTCCGCCTGCGTGATCTCGGCCTCGCCCTCGCAGCGGTCCAGGCACATGCCGTAACTCCAGCCGGTGCGGACGAGCAGGTCGGCGTCCGCGCGCGCCGTCGCCGCGCTGGCCTGCACGGGCAGCGAGGATCGCGGGATTTCAAGGAAGAAGGCGGGGAAGTAGGCCAGCGCGATGCACGCGGTATCGGCGCGCGGCGGGGTGACGCGGTAGCGCATGTCCAGCTGGGTGGCGGCGCTGTTCTGCGCCACGGATTCGATGGCATAGGTGCCGCACGGACTGCGGCTGCCGAGGAAGACGGCAACGACCATGTTGCGGGCAAAATCCACCGCCGGGGCCGCCTGCGTGCCGCCGATCTGCGGTGAGTGCTCCGACCACAGCCGGTTCCAGGCATCGGCATCCTTCACGATCGACAGGCGTTCTTCCATGATGCGCGAGTTCGTCGGCGCGGGACCCAGGGTGCGATAGGCAATCGCCGTACCGGCGGCCTGCGTTCCGTCGCCGCCATTGCCCGTGTTGTTGCCGGGAACGACCGACTCGCCGCCGGAGGAGAGGGAATTGCCGGAAGCGGCGGAGCTCGATCCGCCGCACGCTGCCAATGACATGGAAAGCAGTGCAAGCGCGAACAAGGCGAGAAAGGTCTTATTTTTCATGTCGTCGTATCCCATGATGCATGCTTTGCATTTTATTACGGTCCTGCACGCGCGCGATGACCTGCGGCCAACAAGCGGCGCGTCGCGGATGAATCCTTTCCCTGCCGGGCGGGCGCGGCGTCCCGGCGTGTAAAAAACTCTTGACGTCGATGCCAGGTGTACAAAGCGCGTATCATGCTCGGACCTCATCACTACCCCATCACATCATGCAAGCCAAGGAGCCGGCAACGCGATTGCACTGGACGGAAAACGATAGCGGCCACGCCGCCCTCTGGCGTTCGGAAGCGGGCAATCCGCCGCCACGCTCGGTGATCGTTGCCGACGACCGCATCAGCGCCGATGCCGCATACCGCCATGCCTGCGAGGGCAGGGCCATTCTCTGGCGCGGCGACTTCCAGAATGCCCGCCAGCTGCTGCATGCGCTGATGCGCCGCGTCGGCCAGAAGCCGCGCAAGGCCCGCCCCGCGCCAGCGCCGGCATCGATGACGGAAGCCTTCCATCTTCACCGCCAGGCCCAGGCCAGACGCGCCCGCATCCTCGGCATGCTGCTCATTCCGCTGGACGCGGATTACCGCGTGCCGCTGCGCCGCGCGCCGGACATCCGCGAGGCCTGCGAGCAGGTGTACGGACCCGTCACCGCGTCGTCCGAGCCATCCGTGCTGTCGCTGCGTGAATTGCAAAGCCTGGTCGGCGCTTTCGAATGGCGCAAGAACGGCGTCGAGATCCCCGCCCTCGGCGCGCGCATCCATCCGCACTACGGCGTGTTTTCCCCGGTGCGCGGCGAATACGTCGACCTGGTGGCGCAAGCCCCACTGCCCGGAAATCGTCTCGCTTTCGACATCGGCACCGGCACCGGCGTGCTTTCCGCGATGCTCGCGCGACGCGGCGTGCAGCGCATCGTCGCCACCGACCTCGACCCGCGCGCGATCGCCTGCGCCCGGGACAACCTGCAGCGTCTCGGCCTGCAGGACCGCGTCGAGCTGCTGCAGGCCGACATGTTTCCGGACGGGACGGCTGACATCGTGATCTGCAATCCGCCCTGGGTGCCAGCGCGCCCGAGCTCTCCCATCGAGGCGGCCGTATACGACCAGGACAGCCGGATGCTGCGGAGTTTTCTCGCGGGGCTCGCAGCGCATCTTGCGCCGGGCGGGGAAGGGTGGCTGATATTGTCTGATTTCGCCGAACACCTTGGGTTGCGTACGCGCGATGAGATGCTGGGGTGGATTGCGGAGGCGGGGCTCACGGTCGCGGGTAGGGTGGATATCCGGCCGCGGCATGGGAAGGCGCGGGATGCGGAGGATTCCTTGCATGCCGCGCGGGCGGCGGAAGTGACCTCGCTTTGGCGGTTGAGGGTTTTGGTGTAATGGTCGATTTGGTGGCGCTAATTGAGATGGGCTGTGTGGTTCGCGTCAGTTTCCGTCATTCCCGTGGAGGCGGGGCTCTCATTTCTGTTTGCGTTCCGGCTTCTCTCCGGTGAGCTGGTTGCGGTTCCCACTCCGTGGGGACTTGCCGGGGCTGGTCCCGGCGGCCCAGGTACTTTCTTTATCAGCAGATAAAGAAAGTACCCAAAGAAAGCTGCTTCAACCCCCATGTGGTAGCCACTCCGGGCGACTTTGTTCGATGGGTTGAGGGGATGCCGTCATCGACGGTAGTTACCACCTGAGAAGCATTCGATGACTCGACCTCCTGCCGCATCGGCATGGCTCTAGCCTGTCCCGACCACGGGGAGCACCTTCCTAACTCCGTCATTCCCGCCTACTTCTGTCATCCCCGGCTACCCCTGTCATTCCCGCGAAGGCGGGAATCCCATTTCGCTCCTCCGAAGAGCTGCGCAAAGATACCCATCTACCCTTAACCCCATTAACTAATTAATGGAACTTTAATTCTTCGTCCAATCCCCAACCCGCCGTCACCAAGCCCCTGACCCATTTACAGCCAGCCGCCCCCGGCGCCTGGCATGCAACATTCAGGAGCAGATCTCTATGGTGGCAATCGTCGGCGGTAACGGCCTCGGACTGGAAACTTCATCCCTTGCCCTTGCGGGCACCTCGCCGAAAAACGCCAGTGCCGGCGCGCTGGGCAAGGCCAGCACCGGACAGGCCGGAGAATCCATCTACGTCAATGCAGCCACCGGAAACCTGGTGGTTCAGCGGGAGGACGAGGTCCTGACCGCCACCGGGCTGGACACCCACCTCCTGCGCACCTACAACAGCCTCGGCAAGCGCACCGACGACAATCGCGACAACTGGCAAATGAGCGTGGTCAAGACGCTGGGCGCGCTCACCGGCAACGTCAACACGGCTGGCAGCACCATCGCGTGCACCTCCGGCGACGGCAGCACCCGCGTCTTCAGCTTCGATGCACAGCGCAACTGCTATGTGAACCATGACGGTCAGGACGCCTTCGACATGCTGGCCTTCGCCGGCAATACCTGGACCTTGACCGACGGCGCCACCCAGGCGCGTGAAAGTTACGACTGGAATGCTGGCACCGGCCGCATCACCGCGACCACCGACGCCGACGGCAACCGCACCGCCTATGCCTATACCGGCAACCTGCTGACCGAGATAACGGACGCCAGCGGCGAAACGCTGCGCCTGAAATACAACGGCACGCAATTGATGGAAACGGCGCTCGTGCGCGCAGACCGCAGCACGCTGACGCGTACGCGTTATGCCTATGACAGCGCCAACCGGCTATCCAGCGTGACCGTCGACCTCACGCCCGATGATGGCAGCGTCACTGATGGCAAGACCTATGTCACGGCCTACACCTACGTCGGCGCTACCACGCAGCTGGCCGGTGTGACGCAATCCGATGGCACCAGCATCAGCTTCAACGACTACGATGCGCGCGGCCGGCTGACCCGATTCACCCAGGTCGTCGACGGCATCAACCGCGTCACCACGCTCGCCTATGACAACGGCCAGACACGCATCACCGATGCGCTGGGTGCGGTCACCACGGTCAGCTATGACGGAGAGGGGCGGCTGAAAACCGTCGCCACGCCGGCGCAGACGCTCAGCTACGAATACGATGCGAACGGTCACCTGCAGGCACAGACCGATGGCAGGAACAAGCGCATCACCTACCGCTACGACGCCAACGGCAACCAGGTCGAACAGCGCGACGGAGCGGGCAACGTCGTCAGCAGGCGTTTCGGCGACCGCAACCAGCTCCTCGCCGAAACGGTCACCGGCGCGGATGGCAAGCCGCAAACCACGCGCTACCTCTATGACGCCGCCAACCGCCTCCGCTTCACCGTCACCCCGGAGGGACGTGTTACAGAAAACCGCTACAACGCGCGCGGACTGCGTTCGTCGAGCATTGCCTACGCAGCCAATCGCCTGCCCGCAGACAATTCGGAACTGACCGAAAGCGGCATGGCGGCATGGGCCGCGACGGCGGACAACACCCGCATCAGCCGCACCGACTTTACCTATGACGCGCGCGGCAACCTCGGCAGCGCAACCAGCTTCGCCAGCACCGACAAGGCAGGAAACGGCATCGCCGATGGCAGCCAGAGCGTGCTTAGTTACGTCTATGACCAGTCCGGCCTGCTGCTGAGCACCGTGACGGCAAACGGCAACGCGACGGTGGCCGATGGAAATGATGGCATTACACGCTACGCACATGACGGGCTCGGGCGCCTGGCCAGCAGCACCGATGCGCTGGGACGTTCCGTGATCTACCGCCACGATGCAAGCGGCAATGTCCTGACCGTCATTGCGCCCAACGGTTTGTCCACCATGTCGGTGCGCAATGCCGCGGGCGAGCTGGTATCTGTCGTCAGCATCGACGCCATGGTTGCCGGTGGCCCGCTGGGCGCCACCCAATACAAGTACGACGCCGATGGCCGGCTGCGATTCCAGATGGATGGCAGCGGCGTCAAGCAATACTGGCTCTACGACCAGGCCGGGCGGCAGGTGGCGGCCGTCGATGGCAATGGCGACCTGACGGAGTGGCAGTACGACGGCAACGATCAGGTCACGCGCACTATCCGCTACGCCACGGCGCTGAGCGCCGCGAAACTGGCCAGCCTCGTCGACGCGAAGGGAAACCCTGCCAACGTCGACCTGTCCGCCATCAGGCCGGTCGCTACCGCCGGGGACCAGGTGACCTGGAAACTGTATGACGATGCCGGCAGGCTTGCTGTAACCGTCGACGAACTCGGCTTCGTGACGCGCAATACCTACGACGGCGCCTCCCGCCTCGTCTCTACCGTCCGTTATGCCAACCCCGTCAAGACGGCGGCCATCAGCGCCGCCACGCTCGCGAGCGACGCCGCCGTGACGCCGGTTCCGGATGCAGCCAACGACCGCCGTACCAGCACCATCTACGACAACGATGGCCGCCAGGTCGGCGTGGTGGACGGCAACGGTTTCCTCCAGTGCACGGATGTCGACGGCGCGGGCCGCGCGGTGCACACGATTGCCTATGCCAAGGCGGACATGAGCCTGCACGGCATGAGCGCCGCGGCACTGCAAGCCTGGCGCGGCAACGCGGCCAATTGCAACGACAAGGACAGCCATGCATGGACCTTCTATGACGGCCAGGGACGGGAAACTGTCTCCGTGAACGCGGAAGGCTATGTCACGAAGACCAGCTACGATCTCAAGAACAACCGGCGCACGCAAACCATCGTCATGGATGCTCAGGGCGGCGTCGTGGCCGCACTGCTCGCCCAGTCCAGCCCGGACGCGATGGCCATTCCCGCGTATTCCATCGGGCGCGCCAACATCAAGTTGTGGGACTACGACCAGCTGGGGCAGCTCGCATCGCTGACCGACAGCGACGGCACCATCACCCATTACCAGTACAATGCCATCGGCAAGCTGGTGCGCACCGACCGTGCATGGAACACCAGCGACTTGCGCACCACGACGATTCGTTATGACAAGCTGGGCCGCGTCACAGGCGAGATGAACGGGGAAGGCAGCGCTTGGTTGAGCAGCCTCCCAAGCAATGCCACGGCGGCGCAGATCGACGAAGCCTGGGCGAAATATGGCACGCGCACCGTCTATGATGCCGGCGGACGCAAGACCTGCGCCATCGATGCCGCCGGCAATCGTACCCTGTTCTACTATGACGCCGCCGGCAACGTCGCGCACGTGATCGATGCCCTGGGCCAGGTGACCTCGTATACCACCAACGCGCTGGGGCAGGTCACGCAGACCGTGCATGTCGCGACGCCGCTCGGCAAGGACACGCTGGCTTCACTCAGCGGCGGACTGGCCGATGCCAAGCTTTCCGCCGCCATTTCGGGCCTTGCCAGCGCCAGCGATGGCAAGGTGTCCACCAGCTTCACCCTGCGCGGCGAAGTCGAAGACCTGACCGATGAGGAAGGTTTCCTCACGCACTCGGCTTACGATGCATTCGGCGAGCGCACTTCCAGCAAGCGCGTGCTCGACGCCACGCGCACCACCGAGACGACTTACCTCTACGACCGCCGCGGCCTGCTGAAGGACGTCACCGAAGACGCGGGCGGCCTGAAGCGCGTCACCCATGCCGAGTACGATGCCTTCGGCCGCATGATCAGCCAGTCGTCCCCGGACAAGGGCCTGCGCCAATGGGAATACGACCGGCTTGGCAGGCTGGTCCAGACCACCGATCGCTATAACGCCTCGGAGCGCTGGACCTGGGATGCGTTCGGGCGCGAGCTCAAGCACACCGATGCGCTGGGCAAGGTCACGAGCACCAGCTACGACGACTTCGGCCGGCGCGTCACCGTGACCACGCCGGAAGGCGTCACGATGGTCACCACGCGCAATGCCGTCGGCGACGTGGTGAAAATCCTCGATTCCCAGAACCGGACCACCAGCTACGAATACAACCGCGACGGCGCATTGAGGAAAACACGCGACGACGCGCTGGCGACGGTGGAAGAGAACCGGTACGACAATGCCGGCCGCCTTCTGGAAAGCATCGACCGCAATGGCGTGAATGTGTCCTTCACCTACGACGCCCTCAATCGGATCCTTACCCGAACCGTCGATCCGGATGGCGAGAAGCTGTCCACTTCGTATGCATACGACGGCAAGTCGCGCACGATGCGCATCACGGACCCCAATGGCGTGGTCAAGCAGACCACCTATGACCGCCGCGGCAAGGTGGTCGCCGTCACCATGGACCCGGACGGGTTGAACCTGAAGACCGAATATGCGCTCGACGCTGACGGAAACACCATGCGCGTGACGGAGGCGGCCGGAACCGCGGTCGAACGCGTGACGACGTACTCCTATGACAAGCTTGGCCGTCGCCGCAGCCAGACCGACGCGACGGGCAACTCGACCAGCTACGAGTACGATCTCGCCGACCGTCTCGTGAGCCGCACCGATGCCGCCGGCAACGTGACCCGCATCTTCCATGATGCCGGCAAGAACGTAAGCATCGAGATCGATGCCGAGGGCAACGCGACCCGGTCCATGCGCGACGCCGCCGGCAACCTGATCGAAACCCGCCGCTATGCCACGAAAGTGGCGAAGACTGCCGCGCCGGACTTTAGCCTGGCGACGCCCTTGCCCGAATCCGCCGACGATGCGGTCGTTACCAATCTATACGACGGCGATGGCCGGCTGGCGTTCACCGTCGATAGCCTGAGAGGCGTGACGGAACAGCGCTATGACGGCAACGGCAACGTCACCGCCACCATTTCCTACAGCAAGGCATTGCCGGCCGCCACCCTGCCCGCGACGAAGGATGTTCGCGCCGTCGTCCGGCAGGCCGGGTTCTACGATCCCGCACACGACCAGGTCAGCCACCAGGTCTTCGACTCTGCCAACCGCATGGTGATGCAGGTCGACGGCACCGGTGCCATGACCGAGTTCAAGTACGACAACAACGGCAACCTCGTCGAGCGACGCGCCTACGCCACGCCGGTGACGCTCGATCCGGCACGCCTTGGAGAGCCCGGTTACCAGTTAGCGAAGCCGGCTGCCGACGACAACCGCGACCAGCATGCCGTGATGGCCTACGACAAGGCCAACCGGCTGATCGCTACCGCCACGGCCCAGCGCGCGTCCGGCGGAACCATCGACTGGGCGGTGGCGCTGCAAGCATACAAGCCTGGCAAGCTTACCCGCACCGTGCTGGCCGCCACTCTGCGTACCGTGGCGGCATCCAGCCAGCCGCTTCCGACGATCACCGCGATGCAAGCCGTTGCGAGGACGGCGGACGGCGATGCGATCACGGAGGAACTGCGCGACGCCGCCGGCCGCCTGACGAAGGTGACCGATCCGCTCGGCACCGTCACGTCCTATGCCTATGATCGCGTCGGCAACCGGGTGTCGAGCCGGGTCACCGCCCCGCAAGCGTCCGATGGCTTCGCGTCCGCCGAGCGCCTGACCCGTACCGTCGCCGACGCCGCCGGCCGCCCGCGCTTCGTGGTCGCCGCCGATGGCGCGGTCACCGAGACCCGCTACGATGCCTTGGGTAATCCCGGCACCACCGTCCGCTATGCCAGGCGGCTTGACGTTGCCGCATTGAACGACACGGCCAGGCCGGCGGATGTCGAGAAACTGCTGCAGCCGTTGGCCGGCCAGGACCGCGTCGAACGCCGCCTGTTCGACAGCGAAGGCCATGTGATCTATGCCATCGACGCCAACGGCTACGTCACCCGCACCGATTACGATGCGCTCGGCCGCATTGCCGCCACTACCGAGTTCGTTAGTCCGTTGGCACTGGCTCCGACGGCGACCCTGTCCGAGGTTGCAATCGCCCTGAAGCCTCAGCTCGACGCGGGCGGCGATGGCAAGCGCGTCAATACCTTCATTCATGACGCGGCAGGCAGGCTCAAGAAAAGCACCGACCCGCTGGGCAATACCGAAAGCTTTACCTACGACGCCGCCGGATCGAAGACCAGCTTCACCAACAAGAATGGCGACACCTGGACTTACGATCATGACGCCGGCGGTCGCGTGACCGTGGAAACCTCGCCGCAGCTCGCCATTACCCGCGTGCAGACCGACGCCGCCGGCAATCTCCTGCGCGATGCCGCCGGCAAGCCCGTCGTTGCCGTCGACGGCGTGACGCAGGCGGTCCGCACCGTCACCGCCTATGACAACTTCGGCAACGTCGTTTCCCGTACCGAAGCTGCAGGCACGCCGGAAGAGCGCGTCACGCAGTGGAGCTACAGTCCCGACAATCGGCAGATCGCCACCTTCGTTCCCAACGCCAGGGTGTATGCCAGCGAAGGCGGCAACGTCGCGACGAATGGCGCGAACGGCGATGCGAGCCGCAGCGAAACCACCTTTACCCTGGTGTCCACCGTCACCTACGACGCGCTCGGCAATGCAGTCGTCGCGCGCGATGCTTCGGGCAAATACCGCTACCGCGTGGTCGATGCGCTCGGCCGGCTTCGTTTCGAGATCGATGCCCTTGGCTACGTGACCAAATATGATTATGACGGCTTCGGCGACGTGACCGCGCTGACGCGTTTCGACAAAGGCGTCGATACCAGCGCGCGCAACGGCCGCGCCTATACCGTCAAGGAAGTGTCCGATCTGCTCAATGGCAAGGACCACCAGGCCGACCGCATCATCCGCACGCAATATGACAGGCTCGGCCGCGCGGTACGCGTGATCGAGCCGACGGCCGACGCCTACGATGCGACCGGCGCGCTGGGCAACGCCAGCTTTACCGCCGCACGTACCACCGATAAGACCTACAACGCCTTCGGCGAATTGATTCGCCAGTCCGTGTATGGCGCGAATGCGGGCGGCGCGGCGCTCACCGTGTCCGCCGACACGGCGTATTCCTACGACAAGCTGGGCCAGCGTATCGCAGAGATCAGCATGGTGGACCGCAAGCCGGGAGAGGCCGCCGCACGCGGCTACCTGACGACGCTTGCCTACGACAGCCGGGGCAACCTCAAGGAACGCATCGAATATGCGTCTGCGATCAGTTTCGCCGATCGCGACTTCAATGGCGTCAGCGGTTACGCCTTTGCGGCGCTGGTGGCTGGCGGCGATGATCGCATCACCCGCTATGGCTACGATGCGCTCAACCGCAAGACCAGCGAAGCGCAGGTCAATGCCAATGCCGTCACCACCTATGGCTTTGATGCCGCAGGCAATGTCACCAGCGTCACCGATGCCGCCGGCAACGTGACTTATTCCTACTACGATGCGCTTGGGCGCCTGACGGCTACGGCGATGCCGCCGCTGCAACGCCAGCGGGCGCAGGCGGCCCAGCTATATATCGCCATCCTCGGCCGCGCGCCGGACAAGGCCGGACTGGACGCCCAGGTGGGGGCGCTGCAGTCGGGCGTCAGCCTGGAAGAGATTGCCCAGCGGGTGTGGAACAGCCCGGAAGCCGTCGCCGCGCGCGCCGGCCTGCCCGGTTTCCAGAACAACCCGCAGGACACTCTTATCTACTGGGTCTACAACCGGCTGCTCGGCCGCGACCCCGATCTCAATGGCCTGGCCGCGTGGCGGATCTGGCTGGCCCAGGGCAAGACTGCTGGGCAGTTCGTCGTTGCCGTTGCCGGCACGGCGAGCGATGCCATGAATACCGACGCGGTCGTGCTGAACGACAAGACCGCACTGGCGCTCGACCAGGCCAGCCAGGGCGTCACCAATGCCGGCGCGCTCGCAACCGCCATGACGCTGGAAACCGCCGCATCGATTCGCCGCATCGACATCGCCAAGATGTATCTTGCGGTGCTCGGCCGCGCCCCGACTGCCGACGAACTGCAGACGCAATTCAAGGCCGACAGGTCGGGCAAGGTGCTGGCGGACTTTCTCTTCCAGTCGGACGAGGGCAAGACCTTGTATCCGGCGGGCATCGATGCGAAGACGGCGCTGATGCGCCTGATGCGCAACGTGAACAGCCCGGCGGCCGAAATCGGCGCGCAAGACATCAGCCGCTACGTTGACCAGGATGGACACGTCGTCACTTCATTGACCGCCGCCGTGACTGGCATGCTCGATGCGTTGTACGCCGCTTCCGTCACCGATGCGGCGACGCTCGCCGCGCGCGGCCGGCTCGATGCCAAGGTCTGCGCCGGCTTGCCTGGCGCCATCAACCTGCTCTCTGCCGCGACGCCGATGACGGAATACCAGCGCGATGCGCTGGGCAACCTCGTCAGACGCATCGACTACGCCGGCGGCGCCGACATCGCCACGGCGAACCTGCGGCGCGCGGTGTCGCCGTCGGGCGACGACCGCGTCACCTATGCGTCATATGACAAGCAGGGCAATGCCCGCCAGCGCATCGACGCCGAAGGCAATGCGGTCAACTTTTCCTATGACGCGGCGGGCCGCCTCGCCAAGCAATGGCAGACCGTGCGCGACGCCGACGGGCTGAATCCCGCAACGGTCTACACCGTCAATCGCTACGACGCTGACGGTCAACTGGTCGAGACGATCACCCCCGCCGCCTCCGATCACGACGCGGTGCGCGCAAACGGAACGGTGTCGAGCCAGACCGGCTACAACGCCTTCGGTGAAGTCACCGAAAGGCGCGTCGATGGGCAGCTCACCGAATTCACCAACTACGACAATGCCGGCCATGCCTGGCGCACCAATGCCGGTGACGGCGTGGTCAAGATCGCGCAATTCGACGTGCAGGGGCACCAGACCGTGGAGCTGCGCAGCATCGACACTGACCTGGGCTCCAGCGTCTCCAGCGCGAAGCAGGCCGCCGCCATGGCGGGCTTGGTGCGCAACGACACCCGCTACGATCTCCTCGGTCACGTGACGGCACGCATCCAGCCGCAGCAATTCGCGGCGAACCTGTTCAACACACCCACCCAGCTCAGCAGCGGCAAGCTCACCTTGTCCGCGCCGCCCCAGCAGGGTAATCCGCAATTCGTTGGTCGCGGAACGGGCGCGCCTTCATGGCAAGGTAGTAACGAAGTGATGTTAGGTTGGAATTCGCTGGCCGGGCTGGGCTCGGGCGACGTCAAGATCCAGCTGGATTACCAGTCCGGTACGGTGACGTCGCCGACCGGCACGGTCTTTGCCCCGGTGGCGGGAAGCGTGACGCAGATCCTGCCGGCCGATGATGCCCAGGACGGCGCGACGCTGACATGGAACTGCGGTACCGGCACCAACAACCAGGTCATTCCCGGATACGGACAGATGACCAAGGTGACGGTCTGGAAAAAAGACGTGTCCGGCCAGTGGGTGCAACTGTTCAGCACCGGCCATGTCGGCAATACCGGCAACACACTGCGCCTGAACGCGCCGCCCGACCCGGCGATGCAGTACCAGCTTTCATGCCAATCGGGCAGCGGCCAGTCCAGCGTCATCGCGGTTGCCAACATGGGCGACATGCTCCTGGCCGACATGGCAGGCATTCCCGATGGCGACTACAGCTATGCGCTGCAAATCCGGTCCGGCGCCACCGATGCCTTCGCCACCATCGAGGAGGGCCGGCTTTCGGTGTCGCAGCCGCAGCAGCGCGACCAGCTGGTGTCGCTCTACGTCGCCCTGCTCAACCGCGCGCCTGACACCGCCGGCTTGCAATCCGCCTTGCGCGCGATTGCAAACGGCACGTCGATGGCCGCGCTGGCGCAAAACATGTTCAACAGTCCGGAGGCGCAAACCGCGCCTTCTCCCTGGGCCGGCCTCAATGGCAATGCCACCGAATTCGTTCGCCGCCTCTACGCCAATGCCCTCGGCCTGACGCTCGCCGCCGGCGACCCGATCGTGACCGCCGCCGCGTCGCGCCTGGGCGGGCCCAGCAGCGGCTGGGGCGCGGGCATCGTCGCCATCCTCGCGGAAATCGCCGATTCGAGCGATGGGCAGCGCGCGTCGGCCCGCGCCTTGCTCGCCAACAAGCTGAAGGTTGCCGAATACTTTGCCCTCGGCGCCGGCGGCTACAACGCCGCCGAGGCGCGCGACGTGTTGAAGGCCGTGACGGCCAGCGATACGGCCGCCGGCATGGTGCTGGCCAGCAAGCCGCTGTACCGCCGCCAGGTGGCATTGCTCTATACCGGCCTGCTCAACCGCGCGCCGGACGCCGTCGGCCTCGCCTTGTGGACCGACAACCTTGCCAAAGGCATTGCGGCCCGCGTGCAAACTGGCAGCGATTCCGCCAAAGCGCTGGATGACGCCTTGGGCGATGTGGCGACCAGCCTGCTCGGATCGGATGAAGGCAAGACCCTTTACCCGCCCTCGCTCGGCGACGCCGACTTCCTGGGCCGCTTCAGCCGCCAGGCGCTCGGCCGCGAACCGGACGCGGCGATTCTTGCCAGCACCGCCAGCATTGCCACCCGCGGACGCGCCCGCGTGGCGCTGGACCTCCTGCTTCAAACAAGCCGCAGCAACGACACGGATCCGGTGCTGCTCAACGCGCAGCGCTTGGTCAACAACCGCACCGCCGTCGGCCTCGCCTATGGCTATGACTTGAAGGCCAGCGATGCGGCCGCGACCGCCATCAATGCGGCCGTGACCGCCGACGCCGACCCGTCGGTTGCCGTGGCGAAGATGGCTGCCGCATTGCAGGCCGGCTACGTCGCCGCCCAAGCCAATGCCGCCGCAATCGACAACGCCGTCGCCGGCATGAAGGGCGAACGCAACCTCGAGATGCTCGCCGGGATGTACGCGGTGTTGCTCAACCGGGCGCCGGACTTGTCCGGCCTGATGGCTCAGGTGCAGGCGGTACAGCAAGGCACCAGCCTCGACGCCGTCGCACAGGGTTTCTACCTCAGCGGAGAGGCGCAGGCGCCCTCCCTGTATTTGAACCGCAACGATGCGGATTTCGTTGCCCAAGTCTATCGCCTCGCTTTCAACCGCGCGCCGACCGTCGCCGAATCCAGCCGCTGGATCGGCGCGCTGGCCGGCAACGCCAGCCTGCGCGGCAAGACCGCGCTTGCCATCATTGGCGAGTCCCTTGCCTACGATGGCACCGACGGCACGCTCACCGCCTCGCGCAACCTGCTGAACAACAAGATCGATGCCGGCCTCGTGTTCGCGATGAACCTCGGCGGACAAGACATCACGCTGGCGCGCGACATGCTCGCCCGGGTCACCGCGGACGGCACGACCGCAGCCACCAGCTTCGCCGCGGATTCCTTGTCCGCCGCCCTCGCTGCGAAGGCCGGCGCGCTATACAACGCCACCAGCGCCGCGCTGATCGGCATCAGCAACGCCGCCGTCGCCACCGACGCCCAGGCCAAGCTGCTGCCGGTGCTTTCATCGGCCGGCGAGGCGGCAGGCGCCATGCCGGCGGAAACCTCGTATGCACAGGCGACCGCGCTGTACGCCGCCATCCTTAACCGCGCGCCCGACCATGACGGCCTGCTCTTGCAGGCGTCCTACCTGCGCGGCGGGACGAGCCTGGCCGGCATTGCCGCCAACATGCTCAATTCCGCAGAGGCGCAGCAACAGGGCTGGAACGGCCTTGCCAACGATGCCTTCGTTGCCAAGGTGTATGTCAACGCCTTCGGCTCCTCGGCTTCCGGCGTGGACCAGATGACATGGGCGCAGCAGCTCGCCAGCGGGACGCCGCGCGGGCAGGTCCTGTGCAACATCCTGGGCGCGGTGCAGTCCGCCGGCGGCAGCGATGCGGCGCTGCTGACCAACCGCATCGCTGCGGGAATGGTCTATGCGCTGGATCTTGGCGGCAATGACCCCGCCGTCGCCGTCAATCTCAATCGTCAGGTCAAGGACATCGGCGTTCAATCCGCGCTCAAGTCCGCCGCCGATGCGCTCGTTGCGGGCAACAAACCCACGGCCAGCCCGCTGGGCGGCGATGCTGTCAGTGCCATAAATGGCATCAATGCGGAACTCGGCAGCGCCGACAACCTGGTATCGCTGTCCGCCAATGTCGCCAGCGCCGCAGCCACGTCTAATGCCGCGGCCAGCCAGTCGGAGGGTAACACCGCCGTCCAGCTCACGCGGCTGTACCGCCTGATCCTCAAGCGCGATCCCGATGTCACCGGCTATCCGTGGTGGTACCAGCGCGTGCAGAACGGCCAGAGCATCGAGTCGGTAGCGGAAGCCTTTGCCGGCAGCGCCGAAGCCCAGGGCGGATCTTTCCCGACCGGCTTGTCGGATGCCGACTTCATCACGCGCGTCTACCAGAACCTGCTCGGCCGCGGTCCCGACGCCGCGACGCTGTCGACCTGGATGTCGTCCCTTGCCGCCGACCGCGCCAATCCCGCTACCTCGGCCACCGCGCGCGGCAAGGCGGTCATCGGCATGATGAAAGCGCTGCTGCATAATACAGACATGCCGGCGGCCGACTTGGCCCAGCGCGCCAGTTTCGTCGATGCCGTCGACGCCGGCATGCTCGCCATCACGGGCCAGCTCACCAGTTCGCCCTATGTGTTCACCTTCCTGTCGGCGCGCGGACTTACCTATGGCGAAGCCGCCGGCGCACGCGGCCTGGTCAATGCCATGCAGGCGTTCGTGTCCGGCGCCAATGCGGCCGCCGGCATCAGCACCTTGGTCGGAAATGGCAACGTCGTCAGGCTCGCGCAGGTCACCAACCTGTACCTAACCATCCTCAACCGCACCCCGGACCTCGCCGGCCTGCAATGGCAGCTGCAGTCCGGCCAGGACGTGACGCAGCTGGCGACCAACATGCTGGCCAGCGCCGAGGCACAGGCGCGTTTTCCCGCCGGACAATCCAACGCCGCGTTCATTGCCAGCATCTACCAGCAGGTGCTGGGCCGCACAGCGGATGCGGCCACCACCAGCCGCTGGACCAGCGCCATCGAGCAACAAGGCAGGTCGCGCGGCGCGGTGTACTGCGACATCGTGGGCGGCCTGATGACCAACCCGGACACTGCCACCTTCGGTCTGCCATCGACGGCCGACATGAGCAGCCGCGCGGCGCTGCTGCGCAAGCTCTCCGGCGCGCTCGGGCAGCTGCGCGATGCCGCCGCTCCCACTTTCGATCCCGCCGCCATCCTCGCCGGCCTGCTCAATGCCAGCAGCGCTGCCACCAACGGACAGGTTGCCAGCGTCAATGGCGCAGTTTTCCTCAGCCCGTCGGCCAGCCAGCAGCTGCTAATCGTGCAGGTCTATTCGCTGCTGCTCGCACGCGCGCCCAGCCTGGCCGAACTCACCGACGCGGTACTCAAGCTGCAAAGCGGCCAGTATTATTCCGTCGCTTCGCTGGCTGGCACCCTGATCGACAGCCCGGCAGGCCAGCAGCGGTTTGCAGGCGCGTACTCCACGTCCGCCTTCCTCGGCCAGCTGAACGCCGCCTCCCTGAACAACGCGGGCGATGCCGACACCATCAGTCGCTGGAGCAACCAGTACGCCTGGCAGCAACCGGCACAGGTCGCGATGCAATTGGCCAGCGTGCTTGCCGGCTATCGCGGTGCCGAGATGCCGACGCTCACCGCGCAGGCGCTGCAGAACGCGCGCGTCACGCAGGGCCTGACCGCGCTGGCACAAGCGGCCACCGCGCCGGGCGCCTTCAACGACCTTGCCAGCCAACTTAGCCTCAATGCGGCCGGCACAGGCGGCGCCCAGCCCACGCCGGCCAGCCAGCAGGCAGCGAGCCTGACGCTGGCCTACCTCGGCGCGCTCAATCGCGCATCAGACACTGTCGGCCTGATGACCCAGCTCGCGCGCGTATCCGCCAGCGCCTCGCCCGAGCTCGAAACCCAGCGCATCGCGCAGGAACTGCTCGACAGCCCCGAAGGGCAGGGCGTCTATCCCGCCTGGCTGTCCGACAGCGACTTCATCAGCCGTCTCTACGGCCAGGTCATCGGCCGAACTATCGACGGTGCCGCCTTGTCGACCTGGAGCGCCACTCTGGCCGGCTACCGTGCCAGCGCCGACGCCCCCGTCGCCCGCGGCAAGCTGCTGCTCAACCTGCTGAACCAATTCACGAGCGGCCCAGGCCTGGCGCCCGCCGACCTGCCATTGCGCGCATCGTTGCTGCGCCGGCAAGCGGACGGCTTGCGCAGCGTCATGATCAATGCCGTGTCGATGAACACCCCGGCCGGTGCGCTGAGCACCTTGTTGAGCAGCTACACCAATGGCAGCGCCGCGATCCGCGCCGGCATGGACGCGCCCACCACCCCGGCCGCGCAGCTGCGCCAGCAAATCATCCGGCTGTACGTGCTGGTGACCAATCGCGGACCGGACATTGATGGCTTGTCCAACTGGAGCAGCGCCATCGCCAGCGGCACGCAGACGCTCGCCGATCTGGCAAAGGCCCTGCTCGACACGCCGCTTGGCCAAAGCCAGTATCCCGCCACGCAGACCGACGCCGACTTCGTACGCCGGCTGTTCCAGGTCAGCCTGGGCCGCACGCTTGACACAACGCCGCTGGCTCAGCGGCTGGGCGAGGTCATGCAGCGCGGCCGCGCCGGCTTCCTCGTCGATCTTGCAGCGCAGCTTGCCCAACCGGGCACTGCCACGCTGGACAACGTTGCCAGCGCAACGCTGCTCAGCGAAAAGGTCGCCAACAGCCTGGCCGCACTGCAGCAGCAGGAGCAAGCCGATCTCGCACAAAAACAGTTGCAGGCCAGTACTGCCGCCAAGGTGGCGACACAGCCGATGTCGGTGGCGCCCGTCGCGCTGCCAGCAAGCGTGACCTCCACCAGCGGCACCAGCGTCATCACCACCAAACCCCAAGCCAGCGCCGACGGACTGCGTCCCCTGGTGAACATCACCACCGACCGCTGGGGCAATGTGCAGACGATGTCCGATGCCCGCAATGGCGCACTCGTTACCCGCTACCGCTACAACGCCAGCAACGAGGTAACGCAAGTCACCTAAGCCGACGGTACGAACCTGTTCTACAGCTATGATGCGCTCGGCAGGCAGGTCGGCGCGATCGATGCGAATGGCAACGTCAGCAGCCGTCGTTATGACGCGGCGGGCAACCTCATCGAAGAGAAGCATGCCGATGGTGGCGTCGAGCGCAGTCAATATGACGCCTTCGGCCAGCGCGTCCGCCTGCGCCAGGCCAACGGCGTGCTCACCGC